>NZ_CP036278.1:5287033-6608792 GCF_007748035.1 Aeoliella mucimassa | reverse complement strand
GACAGCTCCAGATGGGGAAGAATCGATGGGCTTTTCAACGCGAAAAGGACAAACCCGGATTCTACCCGATTTCGCCTGCCAGCGGGAGCCTCCAGCCCCTATTTTCGTAACGTATTCTGTTGTTCTAAACGCTTACATACCAACAAGATACGACGGACGGCCTCGTCCACTTCCGCTAGCGTCGTCTCGGTGGCGAAACTGAACCGCAAACTCCCCCCAATTTGCTCTTCGGGCAACCCCATCGAGAGCAGCACGGGAGAGGGTTCGCTCGACCCGCTTGCGCAGGCCGATCCGGTCGAACAGGCGACCTGCTCCATGTCCAACGCCAGGAACAACGCCTGGCGGTCGAACCCCACGAACGCCAGGTTCGAGGTGTGCGGCAATCGCTCAGTATCCTTCGACACAACCACCACTTGCGGGCAACCGGCGGTGATTTGCTGCTCGAATCGATCGCGAAGCTTGGCCAGATGTTCGCGACGGGCCGCTTGCTCGGCGTGCCAACACTCCAGTGCGGTGAGCATGCCGACCACCAGCGGTGCCGATTCGGTGCCGGGTCGCAGTCCCGCTTGCTGAAAACCGCCAAACAGCTGTGGAGCCAGGGGAGTCTCGCCCCGCAACAGCAGAGCCCCGATACCGAGCGGGCCATGCAGTTTGTGGGCGGTAAAGCTCAGCAGGTCAACACCCAGCGTGCGAAAATCGACCGCCAGCTTGCCGACCACCTGCACCGCGTCGGTATGCATCGGCACGCCGGCCGCGGTCGCCAGCGTTGCTAGCTCGCCGACCGGCTGAATCGCCCCTGTTTCGTTGTTACCGAGCATCACGCTTACCATGCTGCTCGGCTGTTCGAGCAGCGGTGCCAGCGATTGGGGATCGACCACTCCGGAGCGATCGACCGGTAAACGCTCGATTTGCCAGCCGCGGCGGGCCAGTTCGTCGGCCGCGGCCGCGATGCTGGGGTGCTCGATGCCGGTGGTCACCAATCGCTTGGCCGCACCAACTGGTGAGCCAGCCAGGCCGAACAACGCCAGATTGTTGGCCTCGGTACCGCCGGAAGTGAAGATCAGCCGATCGGGCTGGCGGCCGCTGGTGTCGCCCCCCAGCAGGCGGATGATCTGCTCGCGGGCGTCTTCCACCACCCGCCTGGCACGCCGCCCTGCCCCGTGCTGGCTGGCCGGATTGGCGTAGCCCGCCCGCATCGCTTCGCTCATGGCTTCCACTACGGGTAGCAGCATCGGCGTCGTGGCGTTGTGATCGAGATAAATCGGTTGGTCCATACGTGTGATTATAGTTCGTCGGGGGGTGCTAGCACGACCGGGAAAGTTGAGTTGAATGCTATTGATGGACCACCACCTCGGTACTATTCTGCGCGCGCCTCGATCGAAGCCTCCCCCCGCATTCCACGCAGAACACTTAAACCCCATGAAATCGCTTCAGTTATTTTACCGCGTGACGATCATGCTCGGTACGTTGGTGGTTGGTGCCCTGGCTTACCGTGCGTATGGTCCCCAGCTCGAGAAGCTTGAGCCGTTGTTCAATCGAGCCAAACAAGTGCTCGCCGAAGCCTGGAACGAAGATTCGCCGGGCGCTGAGACCTTGGAAACCGCAGAAACCGAGCCGATGGGCATCGACCAGAGCGACTTCGACCGCGGCGACAAACTGCAGCCGTTTCCCATGGATCAGCCCGGCGGAGTGGTGAAGCATGTTGATTGGGAGGATCAACTGCCATCGCCGATCGAAACGCCCGAGCCTGCCCCTTCGCCCGTGGCATCGGTGGTGCGTCAACTCGAGTCGATGGGCGTCAGCGACTGCTCGCTGAACACTTGGGGCGATTCAGGCGACTTTTTCCGCTTCCGCTGCTCGTTGCCTTGGATCTCGGGGCTGGGAACTTCGGTGCATTTCGAGGCCATTTCCGAAGACCCGGCCGACGCTGCCCAGCAGGTGCTCAACCAAGTATCGCAATGGCGATTGGCTCACGCGTCGGAGCAAGTGCTCCGGTAACTTTTTTCTGTAAGTTACGAACCCTCTATGCATTCGTTAGCCAGACAAATCGCACACGCGGCTTGCCAGTCGCGTCCGTTAGGTAGCCGGGAGTTCTCGGCCGCGCGGCCCCTGTGGTGGGGTTCGCCGTCGGATGCGCAGTCGTCGGAGTCGGCTACCGATGCGACACAGCGGCTTGCGAGGGTCGAAAGCGTGCTATTCTTGGCCCGTGAGGCGATGAGTTTGCAGCGAATTGCCCAGCTCGCCAACTTGACCGATGCCACGGAAGCCCGAACCCTAGTGAGCCAACTCGCACAGCGGTACGCACGGCGTGGGCGAGCTTTTCGCATCGAGAACATCGCGGGTGGGCTAAGGTTACTTACGCAGGCGCAATTTGCCCCTTGGATAGGGAAAATAGGCGAGTTCTGCGACTCACCCCCCTCGGAACTAAAGCTCTCGCCGCCGGCCCTCGATACCCTCACCGTAGTGGCTTATCGACAGCCGGTTTTAAGAGCCGAAGTCGAGGCCATCCGGGGCGTCGCCTGTGGCGAACTGCTCCGGCAGTTGATTGAAAGAGACCTTTTGCGTATTGTCGGACGTTCAGAAGAATTGGGCAGGCCACTTGAGTACGGCACCACCAAGCGGTTTCTGCAGTTGTTTGGACTCAAGAGTTTGAAAGACCTGCCCCCAATCGAAGCACAAAATCAACCTGACCCTCAGGTTGCACCCGAACATAATCGTTTACAGAATGTGGTTCCGCGAGCCGCATGACCTACCAAGCCAGGGAGACAGCCCCCGTGAAACTCGTCACCCAACTAGATCGTAACGACCTCCAACAGTACGGCGATGCTGATGAACTCAGCAAGGCCGATGCCTCGCGCGGTGCGCGCGGCTTGTGGAATGAACTGGAGGACGACTACGAGGATGGCTACTCGGACGAATACGAAGACGACGACGAGTACACCGACGACTACGAAGAAGAATACGAAGAGTACGAGGACGCCAGCGATGATGAACTGCTGGAAGAATCGGCCCCGCTCGATGAAGAAGAGTACGAGGAAGAGTACGAAGACGAGCAGTGGGAAGAAGTCGAAGACGAGGATGACGACGAAGAAGAGGACGCCGTAGAGTCGGTTGAGGACGCCGAAGAAGAATACGAAGACGAAGACGGCGAATTCAGCGAAGTCGAAGAGTACGAAGACGAAGATGCCGACGACTTCGAAGACGATGAAGAAGACTACGAATACGTCGACGAATACGAATCGGACGACGAAGACGACGCCGATTACGACTACGAAGATGATTGATTACCTCCAGGTGTCGGCTCTTTACGAGCTGCCGTCGACGCAAACATAACTGCTAAGCCCCGAGCCTTGCGCTCGGGGCTTTTTTGTTCTAACAACGGCCTTGTTGAACAATTAGTCACAAACCTCCGTAAAAACTAACGTGGAATGGAACCACGTACCTTTTTTACGGAGATCGAACATGGCTACGAAAGAAAAACGAACCTACAAAGTCACGAACTGGAAGGAGTATAACAAGTCGCTCATCGAGCGTGGAAACATCACTATTTGGTTTAGCGACGAGGCGTTGGAGAACTGGGAACATCCTAACGACCAGACAAAAGTCGGTCGCCCTTTTGTCTTCAGCGATACGGCGATCGAGTGCTTGCTGACGATTCGCGAACTGCTGAAACTTCCCTATCGGCAGACTGAGGGATTCGGCCGCTCGCTGGTGGCGATGTTGGGCGTCGAGGCAGCGATTCCCAATTATTCTTCGCTCGCCAAGCGAGCCAGCAAGCTGAATGTTTCGCTCGATATCGCTAACAAGAGGGGCGACATCGATATCGTGGTGGATAGCACCGGCATGAAAGTGTTTGGCGAGGGCGAATGGAAGATGCGGACGCATGGCAAGTCGAAGCGGCGGACATGGCGGAAGCTGCATTTGTCGGTGAATCCTGACACCCGCGAGATTGTGGCGGAGATTTTGACCGAGAACAGTTGCCACGATGCCGATGCGGTTCCCGAAATGCTGGAGCAGGTGGAGCAGCCCGTAAAAAAGTTTCACGGCGACGGTAGTTACGACAAGTGGAAGGTTTATGAAGGGCTGGAATCCGAAGGCATTGAGCCGGTGATTCCGCCGCAGCACAACGCCAAGATCAAACAACATGGCAACTCTGCGGAGGAGCCTTTGCCCCGGGACGAGGCAATTCGTCAGATTCGACGCAAGGGGCGTAGGAGTTGGAAAGAGGAAGTGGGCTATCATCGTAGAAGCTTGGCGGAAACGACCATGTACCGAGTGAAACAAAGCTTTGGGAGCCATCTCAAAAACCGAGTATTCGAAAACCAACAAACGGAAGCCCGCTTGCGCTGTAAAATCATCAATCAATTCACCCAACTCGGGCTTCCACAGTTCGAGTGGAGTTAGTCAACAAGGCCTCTAACAACCATGAAAAATTCACCTCCAGGTAGCGACTCTTCCCTCGGCTTGCTGTCGGCCACGGCGCTGGTGATTGCGAGTATGATCGGAGCCGGTGTGTTCACCAGCGCTGGCTTTGCCTTGGGTGCCCTGCAATCACCTGGCTGGGTGCTCACCGCTTGGGCCATTGGTGGGGTGATTGCTGTAGCCGGGGCGATCAGCTACGGAGCTCTCGCCCAGGCGATTCGCGAATCGGGCGGCGAGTACGTCTACCTCGCCCGGCGGGTGCATCCGTTGGTTGGTTTTCTGGCAGGTTGGGTTTCGCTGATCGCTGGCTTTGCCGGCGCGCTAGCGGTCGCGGCGACCAGCTTCGAAAAATACGCGGCTCCGCTCTTCGGCAGCGAACTCCCTCCAGGCTACCTGGCGATCGGCATCATCCTGCTGGGGGCTGTTCTGCATGCGAAGGGAGTCGAAGAAGGCGCCTGGGCGCAGAACTTGATTGTCGTCGGCAAAATCACTGGTTTGGTCGTGTTGGTGGGTTGCGGGTGCTGGTGGATCGCCGGCCGCTCGGTCGCTCCGGCGGTAGTGGAAGCGCCTCCCCTCGACCTCTACACCTTTGGCGAACAGCTCGTGTGGGTTTACCTCGGTTACTCAGGCTTTAACGCAGCCATCTACGTGGCCGAAGAAATCCGCGAACCCCAGCGCACCATTCCCCGCGCACTGTTAACCGGTACCTTGATCGTGATGGTGCTCTACCTGCTGCTGAACTTTGTGTTTGTCTATTCCGCGTCGGTGAGCGAGCTGGAATGGAAGAAAGACATTGCCGCGGTGGCGTTCCAACACTTGGGGGGCGACAACGCCGAATGGTGGTGCCGGGTGCTTATTTGCGTCGCCTTGATCACTAGCGTGAGCGCACTGACCATGAGCGGCCCACGGGTGTACGCGAAGATGTCGCGGGATGGGCTCTTCCCTTTGCCGATACCAAAGACCGGCAATCCTCCTCGCCTGGCGATTGTGGTTCAGGCATTGATTGCGTCGGTTCTGGCAGTGAATGCAACGCTGAAGGATCAGTTTACCTTCGTGGGATTCCTATTGATGATCTGCGCGGCGATCGCAGTAGGAACTTTGTTCTACGTACGCGACGAAGACTCCACCACGCATCCTAAGTGGTGGCAACTACTAGCGGCTGGCGTGTTCGTAGCCGCCGCTGGAGTGCTGTTCGTGCTGACAGTCATCCGCAACCCAACGTACAGCGCGATGGCCGCGGCCATTACGCTGGCCGTCGGAGCGCTGTTCTACTACATCCTTAACTCCTGGTTCGCCCCGGTGCGCGAGACACCTCGCGACAAGTAATGCGCCCGGTGGATCCAGGTGGCGAATCGGTTGGCTGTTCGTACCGCCGAGTTAGAGCTTCACGCCCATCTGGGCCATGAGGAACTTCATATCGTCCCAGCAGTCTTTCTTGGCCGCTGGATTGCGAAGCAGATAAGCGGGGTGGTAGGTGCAAACCACTTTCACGCCGCGATAGTCGTGCAGTTGGCCACGGAGTTTGCCGATCGGTGTCTGGGTTTCCAGCAGGTTCTGGGCGGCCACCGCACCCAGGCAGCAAATGTACTCCGGTTGGATCAAATCGAGCTGTCGGCGGAGGAATCGCTTGCAGTTGGAGCTCTCGGCCGGCGAGGGATTGCGATTGCCAGGCGGGCGGCACTTCAGCACGTTGAGAATGTAGACCTCGTCGCGAGTCAGGTTGCACGCTTCGATGATCTTGGTCAGCAGCTGCCCTGCCCGACCGACGAACGGAATGCCGGTGCGATCTTCGTCGGCGCCGGGTGCCTCGCCCATGAAGCAGAGCTTCGCTTTGGGATCGCCGACGCCGAATACGGTTTGGGTGCGGGTACTAGCAAGTTCGTCGCACAAAGTGCAGGCAGCGACTTCCTGTTGCAGCACCTCGAGCGTCGCAGCGGTCGAGATCTCTTCCCCCTCCGGCACGTCGACATCGGGAATCAGTGCGGGAGCCGGCTTGGGTTTCTTCTTGGCCATCGAGTCTCCGAGATCCACCGACGCCGCTTCAGGCGCTGGGGTGGGGTGCGTGGGGGTAGGGGTAGGTACTGGTGTCGCCATCGTCGGCGGAGCCACTAGGGTGCCCTGCCAACGAGGCAGTTGCTCGACACCTGCCTGCTGCAGGCTTTCGAGTCGGGCGAGCAAGGCACGCTGTTTGGCTGGGTCGATCGACATGATTGGGCAAACGAAGTGGTCAGTGGGGAAGCTTGGAACCTGGTAGCTAGCAGCACCGCGGGTGGGGTGCGCGTCCCCCCACAGCCTACCAATCCGCCCAGGCGGGTCACCACCCCGGCAATCGCCGAATTAGGGGTGCCAGATCCAAGCCCAGCGAATTACAATACGGTGAAGGATGGACCCACAGCGGGCAACCCCCAAGTGCCTGTGGACGGTCGCACATTGAGCGGCCTCTGTGAAATTTGGCTGCTTACGTTGGAACTGACGCATGGTAGCGGCCTTCCTAAGGCTTCCCACTACTACCCGATCGTCATGCCTGTTCCTCAAATTGTTATCGTCGGTCGACCGAATGTCGGCAAAAGCAGCGTGTTTAACTGGCTCGCCGGCACCAAAATATCTATTGTCGACGATCAGCCGGGCATCACCCGCGACCGTCTGACCCATCTGATGAGCCACGAAGATCGCTTCTTCGAACTCGTCGACACTGGCGGCATGGGCTTCAACGATGCCGATAACCTGACCAAGCACATCGAAGAACAGATCTCGATGGCCATCGAGTCGGCCGACCTCATCCTGTTCGTGCTCGACACCCGTACCGGGCTGCTGCCGATGGACCAGGAGGTCGCCAAGCGACTACGACTGGTCAAGGTTCCCGTGATCTGCCTGACTAACAAGGCGGACGATCACACGTTCGATTCCGCGGCCGAGGATTTTCATCGGCTAGGTTTCGGTGCTCCGATCAAAGTCAGTACGCTGCAAAACCGCAACCGCGGCATCCTGCTCAATCGCATCATCGACTCGCTCCCCGAGCCAGGTGAAGATGGAGACCTGCCTGACGACGAACCAGTGATGAAGGTGGCCATCGTTGGCCGTCGCAACGTTGGCAAGAGCACCTTCGTCAACACGCTGGCGCACGCGGAGCGGATGATCGTAAGCGAAGTGCCCGGCACCACCCGCGACAGTGTCGACGTACGGTTCGAGCTCGATGGCAAAGCATTTATTGCGATCGACACGCCAGGCTTGCGGAAAGGCAAGAGCCAGCGCGATATCGACTTCTATGGCACCCATCGCGCCCAGCGGAGCATTCGCCGCGCCGACGTGGTGCTGCTGTTCCACGATTGCACGCAACGCATCGGCAAAGTCGACAAGCAGCTATGCGACTACATTGCCAATCAGTACAAGCCATGCATCTTTGTGGTCAATAAATGGGACCAACTATTTGGGCAAATGCCGACCGAGAAGTGGGCCAACTACCTGCACGATACGTATCGCACGATGCGTTACGCCCCAATCGCGTTCATCACCGCTCAGACCGGGAAGAACGTCAAAGCGCTGCTCAACCATGGCCAGATGCTCTTCAAGCAGGCCCGGCAGCGAGTCGGCACCGGCGAGCTGAACCGCATGCTTCGCGATGCTGTAAAACGCAAAGCTCCGCCGCTGTACAAAAACCGTCGGCCAAAGATCTACTACGCCACGCAGGTGGGCACCGAGCCGCCGACGCTGGTGCTGTTTTGCAGTCAGCCGGCCGCGATCGACGCCACGTATCAGCGGTATCTGCTGAACCAATTCCGCGACTATCTGGAGTTCGACGAGGTGCCGATCAAACTCTATCTGCGCAAGCGATCGGAACACGACGAGCGCGACGATATCGGCAGTGGAGTCGCGGCCGACGCGTAAACGCCGACGCCTAAGCAGAGCCTGATCCAGACCGAGGCAGTCACCCTGTTCGGTTGGCTCGAACCGCGATTACTTCAGCGGTTTGCCCGAAACGTTCCCGAGTCCAACTTCAGCAAACGAGTCGATGCTGGGCTTGTTGGCCTGCTTTTGATTCGCCTGGGCGGCTTGCACTACCAGCACGACGCCGACGATCCAAGCTACGACAAAGCCAAAGACTTCGCCGTAATAGACGAGTCGTTTCCAGGCCTCTTCGGAATTGATAGATGTAGTTTTACGCATAGCACACAAATTAAAGGCCTTCCGTGCCTTGATAAGATCGCCAAAAAGTCGAGCGACGAGCGGCGATAGGTTCGTCGGTAGCTGTTCCTGAAAGTAAGATTACAGCCAAGTTGTTCGAATCCCGCAAGTGCAGCTACCGCATGGAATTCGGAGGAAAGTACGAAATCTTGGCAAAAGCTACGTAGAACTCGCAGTTTTACAAGGTTTTGCCCGATGCTAGCACCGCGGGGATTTCTCTTGTGTCGATCAAGACATCGCCGATAACATACGCCCCCGTCCAGGCTGGCATGGCTACGTTGGCCTGGGGCTGTGTCTGTTTCCTGAGGATTCGCATGTCCCGCCCTGTATTCCACGCCGCAATTTGGCTTACCTGCCTGGCACTGGCAGGTCTGGCGTACATCGGCTGTACGAAGGGCGATCCCACCCTCGACCAACTAGTGGAAAAAGCAGCTGAGCTGCCCGGCGTGAGGGGGAGTAAACACTCGAAGCTCCGCGAAGAGTTCCGCCTGGTCGAGCAAGCCCAGGCGCTGCCGAAGCAGCTCAACCGAGACCAGCAGCTTCAGCACAAGAACGCTGCCGTGGCGTTAAAACAAACCCTGCCTGACGCCGAACAGGTGTCGAAGATCAACGAGATGGCCGGCGGCTTGCTGTCGGCGGTGCCGGCTGCGGACATAAAACTGCTGCAGACCGAAAGTGGATCGCTGGCAGCCAGATGGGTTCGCGAAACGTCGGCCGTGGCCGAAGCAACGCGATTAGAGAAGTGCGACTTCGGACTCCGCTACGAGTGGGGATATTTTAACGACCTCGACTTTGTGTACAGCGCGGCCGCGGCTAGTCGGCTGCTGCTGCTCGACGCGTTGTATCGCATGGACGACCTCGCTGCGTCGACCGCCCGATTCGAGATGGCCTGGAAGTGGACCGATTGGCTCTCCGAGTCGGGGCATCTGGAAGCCCGCGTGCAGGCCGCACTTGTTCGCCGCGAGGCGCTTTATGTCGCCGAGGCGATTGCCAACAGCCCCGAGGCAAAAATCGAGCACCTGCGTCAGCTCGAAAGCGTGTTGCAAGACTCCCTAAATAATTGGCCGCCGCTGGAAGAAACACTTAACCGCGAGCGGGCGCTGGCAATTGCCACTTACGAGTCGATTCGGCTGGGCTTGGCCGACATGCTGTTTACCTACGACGAGCGCAAAGAGCTTCGTTCGAGTGGGGTGTACACCGATTTGCGCCATCCGAGCGACGAACAGGTCGACGCCGACGAAGCGGCCTATCTGACCTACATGCGCGAGATCATTGCGGTTGCCAATCAACCCTATTATCAGCGGGCGAAGCAACTGGTGGAGTGCGACCGGCTGCTCCGCTCCGGTGAGCAGATCGAACGGTACCCCTGGTTTGCGAACCATCTATTCGTGCTCAATAACAGCATGACCATGGCCCAGGCCGAGTTGGCACGCGATCGGGCGCGGGTGGAAGGGTGGTTGCACCTGCTGTCGGAAGTCACCGAGTCGGAACCTCCCGCGAACAAACTCAATCCGCTGAATGGCGAAGCC
Source organism: Aeoliella mucimassa (assembly GCF_007748035.1). Classification (NCBI taxonomy): domain Bacteria; kingdom Pseudomonadati; phylum Planctomycetota; class Planctomycetia; order Pirellulales; family Lacipirellulaceae; genus Aeoliella; species Aeoliella mucimassa. The sequence goes on along the minus strand of NZ_CP036278.1, from coordinate 6,598,659 downwards.
TACGCCATGCAAACTCGCGGTAGTCAGAAATACGTCGCCCTGGGAGATCGCCGATCGGTGAATCCAAGGCTGACGCTGCCTGGCGAATAGCGCGGTAAATTCACCACGCACTAAGTGGTCAGCGGTAACTGGCTGCTGGCCAGATCGTCGCACAGGGCGGTGGCTTGCGAAGCATCAAGCTCGCCGGGTACCAGCACCGCATGGAGCCGCCCGGTCCGAATCACTCCCTTCTCCAGGAAGTGCCCGAACAACGTCCGCTCGATGGTTGTGTCAGAAGTTGTTGCTTGTTGCGCGCAATCTTCCGTCATCGCGTAATCGAGCAGCGTTCCATGGTCGCCGAGGTCGAGGGTGTAAGCCGGACCAGTGGGGAGAGCCATCGTGTGGATCATCGACTGACCGGACTCACAAGTAATCGCAATCGCAGGCTCGGTGTCGAGTAGCTCGGTGCGGATCGAGAGCGACAACGTCACCGCAGCAGTCGGCTTCAGCGTAGAGTCGAGCGTGCGGAGCGTCCAATACAACTGCGTGGTAAAAGGAAACGCTTCGGAGGGAGCGAGCACGCAAACGAGGTCGTCGCCACGCACATAGCAGTCGACAACAGGTTGCTGGTCGACGCCTGGCAGGCTCCACAACGTCGCGAGCAGCGTACCGTTGCTGTCCTTCACGACCAATTGTCGCTGCCCACTAGCGGTATCGACGGAGAGAATAAGATCGCCAGCGACTGCCTGGCCAACGCTTCCTTCAAGTTGCCACATGCTTGATTCAGCTGGTTCGAGATCGCGAAATTCCAACAAAAAACCCCGTCGAACACCGGAGTGAAGCGACGGGGCCGGAACAGAGAAGAGGCCGATGTCTACGGATCAGGGGATGATAAAAATTAGGCAATCGCCCGACCGCAAATCTGCGATCAGAAAGCCATCCTTGAACATCCAACCAACTCTCATGTCCATCCGTAATGATACTCATAGTCACGACCGTGTCCAGAGAATTATGAAGAATCTTTGAACAACGGGGGGTCGATAGAGATTGCCTATTTTTACATAATCTACGTTAGTGCCTACTATTTAACTACTTACGTCGATTCCAGACACCGGTAACCCACATCGGGGTGCCTGTGAAACTAAGTTGTTCGGGGTAAGATTGCCGGTCGCGGCGCCGGTTTTTTCGGGATTCGACTGGACGAACCGGCCCGATTTCAAGGACGAAACCTACTTATTTCAATGGAGAACGACCCAGTTCCATGAATACGCTAACGCTCCCGCCCACCAATTCTCCCTACGACGATTTACTACGTGTCGGCCTGTTGGCTGCTGCGGCAGGTGGGGCGAAGCTCATGGAATGGCGGGGCAAGTTTACCGCCCGCGAGAAGTCCCCGGCCGACATGGTGACCGATGCCGATCTCGCTTCGCAGAAGGCCATTCGCGAAGTGATTGCCACGCATCATCCCGAGCATGCCTTCGTCGGCGAGGAGGATCCAGGTCAGGTAAAACAACTGCTTGAGGAGCCAGTCTGTTGGGTGGTCGATCCGCTCGATGGCACGACGAACTATGTGCACGATTTCCCTGCCTACGCGGTGTCGATCGGCGCGGTGGTCGAAGGCGAACTGGCCGCTGGCGTGATTTACAATCCACTAACGGGCGACGTCTACGGTGCCGCCCGCGGCGGTGGAGCTTGGTGCAACGAGCAACGGATGCAGGTCAGCGAGACCACCCAGCTAAGCGACGCACTGTTAGCGATGAGCTTGCCGCCGCAAGCGCGAAGCGAGTCGCCCGACGTGCTCGATTTTGTCGCCATGGTCGGGCGTGCTCGGGCGCTGCGTCGCATTGGGTCGGCCGCGCTTAATCTGGCCTACGTGGCTCAGGGGGTGCTCGACGGGCATTGGGCCCGCATGATCCATCCCTGGGACGTTGCCGCAGGTGTGCTTTTGGTGCAGGAGGCCGGCGGCGTGGTCTCGGCCAGCAACGGCCAACCGTTCAATCTGGCAGCGGCCCATTTTGTAGTTGGGGCGACCGCTGCGCTGCACGCCGAGATGGTGCAAACGCTTCGCGAATCGGGCGCCAAGCTACCCGACGCCTAACGGGGTTGGAGGGGCCGATGAGGGAAGCCGAAAAACTGATTTTTCTCGGGAAAACTTTAGCCCGAAGTACCGGTTAAGCAGGCTCGTTTTGCTTCCTTCGGTATCGACGGCTGACTAGAATGAGAGGTTGGAACAGTTTCGCTGCGGCTCCGGATGGGGGAAGGACTACCTGCTAGCCGTCAGTATTGCCTCCTACTCTGATGCAACCTTCCCCCGGTCGGCATCAGCTTTTCTTACCCATCGTAGCGTGGCCTTGAATACCAACGAGAACAAGCGTCTCGGAGCACGCGGCTTGACCTGGCACAGGTTGAGTCGAGCGGTCGCTGCCGCGCTGTTGGTTTGCGTTGCGATGCCGGTGTTCGCCCAAGAGCCAGCGCCCGAAACACCAGCACCAGCCGCCGAGGTGCAACCGGTCGTCGAGGCAGCGGCTCCCGCCGAACAACCACCTGCGACCAACCCAGCCCCCGCGTCGCCGCCGAAGGTTGGCAACGCGCCCGACATCGCCCGCCTGGAGGGCAAGCTAACCCCGGTGGGTCCCGACACCTACATTCTGCTCGATAGCGAAGGCAATCCTCAGCCGGTGTTCAATATGAGCATCCAGAACTTCCTGGAAGCGTGGGAAAAGCAACAAGGGCTGAAGCAGGTTGCCGATCAGTCGAAGCAGTGGACCATCGACAAGGCGAGTTTCACTGGCAGCATCCAAGGCAATCAAGCTGCGTTGCATGCGACGTTCGATATCACCCTGCATCAAACAGGTGAGGTGGAAGTACCGCTCGGGCTCTCGGGCGCGGTGTTAGCTAAGCTGCCCGATGCCCCCGCTCGCACCGATGGCCGTTACCTGCGACTCAATCCGGCCGAGGGAGGGTACTTGGTTACACTCGATGGCGAACCAGGCACCAAACGCACGGTTGAACTCGACCTGGTGATTCCGTTGCAACGCGATGGCACTCGAGTGCAATTGCGCATGCTGCCAGCCCGGGCGACGAAGGTGAAGTTGGTGTTGGAATCGGCCGGCGCTATTCAGTCGACTGCCGCGAGCGAAGGGGTGGTGCTCACCACGCGAACGCTCGATTCGGGCAGTGTGCAGATCGAAGCCGACTGCCAAGGTGGCGAGACCGCTATTAGTTGGGTCGAACGCCCCGTGACAACCGACTCGCCCGAGGCCACGCTCACGTCGTCGGCCAAGTTGCTGATCACCATCAGCGGGCGCGATGTCGAAACCCAGGCTCGTCTGTCGGTGCAGAGCTATGGCCAGGCGTTCCGCGAGTTCCGCGTGCATCTCCCGCCTGGGGCAACCTACCAGCGGTCGGCCTTTGCCCCGCCGATTGCCTCGATTGAGGAAGTCAATGCGGTCGACAATCTTGGCGGCACCGTGCTGCGTGTTCGACTGGTGGCCGAGCAGAGCGATCCCGTAACGGTCGATCTCGAAACCAAGCAAACGGTCGAAGTGAACGACGACATCAGCAAGCTCACCCTGCGAGGGTTCGAAGTCGCCGGGGCGGTGCCACAGGATGGCGAAGTGGCCGTGGTGGTCGACGACGATTGGCAGCTTCGCTTCGAGCCTACCGACGGGGTGCGGCTGGTCCGGCGTGGCGAAGTCGACCTCACCTGGCTTGCTGCTCCACCCGATCCGAAACAAGTGAAGGCCGCTTTCCGCTTCGCCCGCCAACCCTGGCAATTGCCGGTAGAAGTGGTGCCGCGTCAGCAGCAGGTGCTCGCCACCCCTAGCTACACACTCACTATCAATCCGGGCGAGGCATTGCTGCGGATGGAAGTGACTTACCAGATCGAAGGGGGCCGGTCGCTTCCCGTGTTCTTCGATCCGAGTTTTGAACTCGAGGACTGGACCTTGGTGCGGACTTCGACCGAAGGCATCGAAGAAGCGCAAGAGTTCGACCGCCCCGGCGACCCGATGGGCATCGGCGACATGTCGCAGCACGTGTACGGCTACGATTCGGCGTTTGCTATGACTCGCAGTCCACGGATCACGCTCGAGTTGAGCCGTGTCTGGCAGCCTGAAGAGAACGAAGCCTTCCAGCTGCGATTGCCCTGTCCGATTTTCGATTCGTTGGAACTGAACCCCAGTAAGTTGGTGGTGAAGTCGGATACCAGTTTGCAGATCACGCCTGATCTGGCTCGCATGTCGGGCTTGAGTCCGTTGCCGATTTTTGACGATCAGGATGCCGCCCGCGGCGAGACCATCGGTCAACAGTTCCGCTACCGCGGCGACTACGCTCCGCTGGAGTTTGCTGCTCGCCGCCAGCCTCGTCCGCAGCGGGTGCTGCTCAACTGCGAGACCGACGTAAACATCGAGGGCGACTTCATTTCGGTCGTGCAAGACCTGTTGCTCGATATTCGTCACCAGCCGGCCAACTCCATCATGCTGGCGACTCCGCAGGGACTCAAAAACTTAGGCGTCGAGCTATTGCCCGAAACGGCGACTGACGAAGATCCCGTGGGCAACAAACTCGAAGTGCCTGACGACGACGAGACGACGGCCGTAGCGAGCGGCACGCTCCGCGAGCGGCAAGTTCAGCTCGCGCATCCTCGCCTGGGCAAGTTCCGTTTGCGTGTTACTTATCAGCTTCCGGCCCCTGCGGCCAAGAGCGAGTCGTTTGTGTTGCCGCTGGTGTCGGTGCCGGATGTCGAGTTTGGCAGTCATCGGTTGCACCTTGCTTCGTCGCTCGGGCAGGCGTTGGTGCCTGCGACCGGCTCCAGCTGGCGGATGCAGGGGGCTCCCACCGCTCAAGACGGAGTGCTGACCGACACGCTCACTACCACCGAGGCAACTCCTTTCCTACCGCTCGCGACTGCAGGCCGTACTACCAACGGCGGGGTAGTCGCCATCGAACGCATCTGGGTGCAAACCTGGCTGACCGATCAAGTGAGCCAACTCCGTACCGTGTTCCTCTTCAAGAGTAGCGCGAAGCGGTTGCATGTTGAATTGCCCGAGAACGCACCCGATGGGGATCAAATCGAAGTAGTGCTCGATGGCACGCCGATTCTCGATGCAGTGCAAGGCGATGCGCAGATCGAACTGAATTTGCCCGACGATCCCGACTTCGGACAACACACGCTTTCGCTTCGTTACCGATTGCCGCGGCAACTAAATTGGAACACCCAAGTCGATACCGAACGCCCCCGCCTGGCTGGCGACGATGTTCGGGCCGAGGTGTTCTGGCAAGTTGTTGCTCCGGTGGAGTACCAGCCGGTATGGCATGCTCCCACGCTGATCGAAGCGTTCCAAACCAAATGGACCGGCAACGACTGGCGGGCGCAGAATGACCTCGACACCGCTGATCTGGAAGACTGGATCGGCGTGACGCATGGCATCGAACCGACCCGCGGCGAACATGCCATGCTGTATCGTGCGTTGGGCGAGTCGCCGCTCGAAGTGTCGCTGATTCGTCGCGAGATCCTGGTGTTTGGTGTCGCCTCAATCGCCGTGGCAGCAAGCATCGCCCTCTGGTACTTGCCTTGGTTGCGCCGCGTGCCGGTGCTACTAGTAGTGCTCGTCGCCGTCGCCGCTGTCGGGGTCGCGTATCCCCAGCACGTGGGAATGCTTTCCCGCTTCGGTTTACTTGGCGTGCTGTGCGGGCTGCTGGCCTGGCTGATTGCCCTGATGTATCCCCGCCCCGCAGTGGCGAACTCCACCGCTACGCAAACGGCCACCGCCCGGCCCGACCGCTCGGGCTCGCACCGTCCCTCGACCATGTTGCCGATCACCGGAGGCCAAGCCTCGACAAACGCCCAAACCATAGCCATCGAGGTGAACGAGCCCAATGGCTAAGCAAAGTGCTTTTATCTTGGTGCTTAGTGTGTTGTGGACGTGGGGCATGTGCCAGCCGTGCGAAGCTCAGCAAGTTGCGCCGGACTCCTCGGAAGTATTGCTGCGTAACATTTACGTACCGGCCGACCGTCCGAAGAGCTGGCCGACCGATGGGGAGACCTACCTGCCGATCGACAAAGCGCGGCTCGACAAGCTGCTGGCCGAAGGTAACGAGTCGATCGCGGTGCAATCGCAGCCGCAGGTATCGCAGTTGCTGCTCTATGGAGTGCTCGAAGGCACCAGCGGAGCCGCGGGTCGTGGGGCCGCACAAATTGAATGCGAGCAGCAGACCGCCAATTGGCTTTCCATCGACACGTCGACGCTCGTGATCAACTCCGCGGTCTGGCGGAGCACGACCGCTCCGATGTGGATGGGCAACAATCCAGCGACCAATCGCCTGGCGATGCAGGTGCCCGGTAGCGGCTGGCTCGATTTTCGCTGGCAATGCCCGGTGAGCCGCGAGGTCGACGGCGCCCGCGAGTTCTGGGCCACGCTGCCCAAAGCGGTGGCCGCCTGCCTGGTGCTCGATCTCCCCAGCGATCAGGTGCCTGAAGCGTTGCCTGATTCCGGGGTGTTGATCAGCCGAGTGAAGCCCGGCGATAGCCTGCCGTTTGCCGCCGAGAGCCTTACGGTTCCGGCCACGGCCGCTACGGGTTCGATCCGCTGGCTCCTCCGCTGGGGTCCCGAGAGTAGCCCCGCCTGGCGAGTGCGACCAACCACGCCGAGCCTGACTCAGAGCACCAGCGACGCAACGTACGACGAGCAGATTACCTACCAGGTAAACGAAAGTGGCGTTGCAGTTCGCCAGGTGTTTCAGATTTCGAGCACCGAGTCGCTGCCGGAACTGCTAACGGTCGATATGCCCGCCCCGCTAGTTCTGCGATCCGCCCGATGGAACACAACGAACCTGGCCGCAGAGCAGCTGAGTACCGGACGCGTTGAAATCACATTGCCGAAGAAGCTCACGCAAACCACTACCGGCGATCGACGCCTGACGATCGACGCCTGGTGCCCGCTGGCATCCAACGAGGCGACGAGCTTATCGCAGATCCGTCTGACTCAGCTTTATTGGCAGTCGGGAGAGATCGACGTGCGACTTGCTTCGTCGTTACGTGTGGAAGATTTACGACTTCGCAACGTGGTGCAGCTACCAGTCGATGGGCGACCTTCGCGGCGGCAAATGACGTTCGCAAAGCTCGACTCGACTTCGAGCCTCGATCTGGCCGTCGCCCGACGGATCGCGAACGACACGATTAACATTGGCCGTAGCGTGCAGCTCGGCCTCGTTGGCACCACTGCCATCTGCACGACGGAGTTTGATCGCCGCGCCCTGGCACCGGTGCAAGTACTAGTGGCCGATATGGTGAAGGACTGGCAGCCGACTTCGGTCTCGGTCGATACGCCCTACGAGGTCGCCGACTGGTACGTGCATCAAGTCGACGAGCAACGTCAATTAGTCGTACGAATCTCGACCGAGGCGACTGATCCCACCGCCGATCCACTGCCACTACGGTTGCGGGTGGAAGCCAATCGCCCCGTGACGGCCAGCAACGGTTGGTCTCCCGTGAAGGAGTTCGACATTCTCCGCTGGCGCAACACCACGGCCGCCACTAGTTTGATTGCCTTTGAGGTGGAAGATGGCTACCGGCTAGAGATGAATCCCCAGCCGACTCCCTTGTCGGAAGAAGCAATCCCCACCTATCTCGGCACCCTGCTGCCAGCGAGTCTCACCGCGCCGGTGTTCAATCGTGCGGGCTTCGCCGATTCGCTGCAGGGCTACTTAACACCGGCTGTCGCGGAACTCGACGCGGTGGTGCTTACCAGCGTGCTCGGCGTGGCCGATCAATGGAAGGTGGGGCATCGGATCGAGTGCACGCCGAGGAGCGGTTCGTTGGGCGCTGTGTACGTGCGGCTGAACGACGCGGCCGAGGCCCCTCCCCTCTGGCGCCTGGCCGGCGAAACCACCTGGCGCATCGCCAAACGCGACGAGTCGATCCGCCGCAACGCCACGTGGGCGCTCGAACTCCCTCGCCGCCAGACCGGCATGTTCACCATCGAAATCCAGCCGCAGGTGTTTCCCGGTTTGGTTTGTACTCCCGCGGTGCTGCATGTCGTTGGCGAAGGCCTGCGTGAGCACTGGATGGAAGTACGCAGCGACCAGGTTCGCACCATCAGTGTTGCTTCGGAGGGGTGGTCGCCGACAAGCGAGTCGTGGCCCGGCACCATTCCACTGCAATCGACTTGGAAACTAGTGGCCGACGACGATCTCGACGCCCGCTTTGTGGTGAATCGAGACACCGGCGGCGAGTCGCTTCCGCTGGCGGTCATCTCGCAGGCCAACTTCTACACGACACTGGTTCCGCAAGGCGATGCTCAGCACCAGGTCGCGATAACTGTTGATAACCGCGCCGAAGCCGCGCTGCAGTGCGAATTGCCGGCCGAAGCCAAGCACATTCATTGGCACCGCTTGATCGAACCGGCCGACTCGCCTGATGGACTGATGCATAAAGTCACCGCGACGAAGTTCTCGATGCCGCTCGTGCCGGAGCGGGATGTCGAGCGATTCGTCGTGGAGTTTACGCTGCCAGCCAAGCTGGCTCACGGGGCCAAGGTATCGCTTCCGAGTGTGAAGTTCGACATGCCGGTGAACAACGCTTGGTGGAAACTGCGTTATCCCCAGGAGTTCGAGCCCATCGACACCCCGACTGTGCCGATGCAAGCCAAGAGTTGGAGTGAGCGACTGTTCGGCCCGCTAGCGACCGACTACTGGTCGCTCCGCGGGATAAACCCGTCGCCGGAACCTCAGCTTACCCTGGCCGAAACCGAGTTGCCGTTGGGGGCTGCACTTACCGCGTCGGTGGAGTTCCGTCACCCCGCCAGTTGGCAGGCCGTGCGGTTCTTGCTGCTGGCCGCGGCCGCGCTGGTAGGTTACTTGCTGTGGAATCGGGTGACTCCGCTGGTCATCCTGCTGGCCGCCACGGTTGCGTTGGCCTTGCTGTTGCCTGCGTCGTCGAGTGCCTGGGCTACCTCGCTATGGGGTGGGTTGCTGCTGGCGCTCGCCCTGCGGATGCTCGAACGCGCGGGGCGGCTCGCCGGTGGTACCAGGCTCGAAGATTCCAAGGGCTCCTTCACGTTCACAGCCACCGGAGCGATGTTGCTACTCGTGCTGTGTGCCGGTTCGGCCACGGCCGACGAGTCGCTCAACGCCAGTGCGAATCAGGCAGAGGTGAAGGTCGAGAGCATCCTGATTCCCATGGACGAATCGGGCAATGCGACTAGCGACACTCGCTACATCTCTTCTCGATTGTTTGCCGAGCTGCTTCGCCGGCAGCAGCAAAGCACCACCAGCGATGCCTGGCTCATTTCGAGTCCTCGTTATCTCGGTACGTGGAACACTGCGTCGACCGACGCCGGACGCCCGAACCAACCGTGGGAGCTGCAATTCGACCTCGAAGTCAAAGCACCCGGTGCGGTGGTGTCGTTGCCATTACAGCAAACGAGTGCCGACTGGAGCGATACGCTACAGCTCGATGGCACGCCGGTCCCGATTGTCTGGAGCGACCAAGGCACTCGCCTGACGTTCGCCGTGCAGCGAGTCGGCAAGTACCGCGCCCGCGTTCGCTTTACTCCAACCATTCAGCGAATTGCCGAAGTCAGTACGCTGCGGATGCAGGTGTTGCCGTTGCCCGAGAGCGAGCTGCGACTCACCGTGCCTGGGCAGACTCAGGGCTTGCGGGTGAATCAGCACCCCCTTCGGGCAACGAATGGAACCGATGAAGTCTTCGAAGTCCCGCTTCCGGTAAGCAACGAGTTGCTCGTGGAATGGAAGCCGGAGGATAACATGGTGCAAACCCTGTTGCCGGCCGATGCTTGGCAGTGGGTTTCGTTCACTTCCGAAGAGGTGAGCTTCGAAACCTGGTATCGCTTGAGCGAAGGAGGTCTCGAAGGCGACTTGGTTCCTTCGGTACTGCTTGATGGTCAGCCGCTGGGGTTGCCGACCGAATCGGCCAGCGGATCGACCGACTGGCAGCTGGTGGAAGCTCCCACCCGCATCGATCTGACCGGCGGCGAGCAGCGCATCCGCGTGCGTCTGGCTTGCCAGCGTTCTCAGATGTTCGGACGGTTAAGAGTGCCCGCCATCTCGCTTCGCGGCACTTCTGTGGCGAAGCGGTATGTCGCGGTCACGTATCCTACCGACCAGTTGGTTCAGGTCACCGGGTTCTCGGCTGCCGAGGCACCGCTCGTCACTCAGTTCGGTGAGCTATGGCCGGAGCGCGACGAGCCCGACTTCCTCGGTTCCACCAGCGAAAACCGTCGGCCGCTCGAGCTGAGTCTCCGCCCGACCAACAGCAACGCGTTGGTGGAAGAGTCGATCGACGTCGGTTGCTTCGACGATCAATTGAAGATTCGTTATCAAGGTGCGTTCACGGTTGGACGCTGGTCGCCCCATTTTCACCGGCTGGATGTTGCAGCGACCCTTCACGTGGAAGAGGTGATGCTCACCATCGCCGGCGAGACCACGCCGGTTAGTTTTAGTAAACCACGTGATGACAAGCTGCTGGTGCTGTTTACCGAGCAGCCTAGCACTGCGTACCAGCTCACGGTCATCGGTACGGTCGATCTCCAAAAGGGGTCGGGCAAGGAGCGAGTGGACCGCGCCGACATTCCGCTCATCGCTGCAGCCAGCGACGCGACCGCCCGGCAGCAGATCACCTTGTTCGCTGCCGACAATCGTACCGCGAAGCTGGTCGACGGCGACATCGACGCAAAACGCACCGACCGACTCCCGGTTCCTCCCGCGAGCTGGCAAGCTTACGCGCTGCAGCAGTTCACGACTTCCACCATGCGAACCCGGCCGTTGTCGCTCGAAATCCGCGAGAACAAGCCGCAGTTCCGCTCGTCGCTGCTCACGACCATGGTGCGTCGCAATAATGCCTGGATCGCCGACTTCGGCATAATGCTCGACGTGCGCCAAGGCACGCTGCCCGAGATCGAGCTCACCTGGCCCGACGCACTGGTCGGTCAGATCGATACCACGGGTACTCAGCAGTTCGAACTGGTTCCTCCCGAAAACGGGGTGAGCCGTAAACTTCGGATTCGGCTTGCGCAGCCGCTCATTGCTGGCGAGCAGCAACGCATCAGTTTCCGAAGCGCTATTCAAGCCGAGAACCCCGAACGAGTCTCGACTCCCATCCTGCAAATGCAAGGTGCTCAGCAAGCGGAATACTACTTCGGTGTGATCGATGCCCAGCGCGGGCTGTGGGTTTGGGAGCAGGCGACTCCTACGGTTGCTCCTGCGAGCATCGAAGGCCTGCTCGCTCCTTGGCCAGCCGCCCGACTGTTGAAAGCCGACGGAGCCGGTTACCCCTCGCTCACTTGGATCGCCGATACCGCTGGTCTGCAGGTGGTTCGCGTTCCTTTGGTGACTACGTTAGTCACTCCCGGCGCTGGCGACGCGATCACCTTGAATACACAGTGGTTCGTGCCGGCACTGCGTGAGTCGACTTTCGAACTGCATCTCGCCAATCGTCAGGCGCCGGTCTCGGTGCTCGTCGATGGAGAGCCAACCAACGCAGACTATGCCGAGGATGGCACGCTTAGTCTCCAGGTGCCCGACCCTTGGTTGCCGCACGTGATCGAGCTGGTCAGCACCGCCGATCGTCATGCGCTCACGCAAGGTATCGGAACCGCGACGCTCACGGTTCGCGACACCACCGCTGACATCGAGCATCGCATCTGGCAGCTGGCGTTGCCGACGCATCATTACCACGCGGTCGCTGGTTCGTGCGAAGCACGCCCACCGCTCGACGCCGCGGCCATCGAGCTGAATCAGCTGCTCTCTGCTTCGTCGAGTACCTCGCTTCGGGTGTCGCTCCCCAAGGAGTGGAATCGTTACTGGGTTTCGGTGTTGTCGGTCGCCGAACGGAAGCTTCGCCTGGCGATGTCGTCGGACGAATCCGACTCGGTGCTCGTCAGTCCCGCGGATGAAACCGACGAGTACGAAGAGCTGCTCGCCCGAGCGAGTACCGAAATCACTCGGCTGCAAAAGTGGCTGCCGATCAACAACGAGCCGGCGCTGGCAGTGCCGGTGAGCGAGCCAGTCGTTCAGCAATGGTTTGTGCAATCGTCGCCAGTGGATCTCAAACTCACCGTACGCGACTCGAGCATGGCCGACGACTGGGTTCGTTGGTTGCTTGCCATCGGTGCGGTGATTGCCGCTGCGGTGCACGTTACCACGCGCCGCCGAGGCGGTTACCCCAGCCTGTCGTTCGAGCTGGGTTATCCACTGCTGTTCTTCACCGCGGTCGTCATCGGTATGGTCTGGTGGCTCTGGCTATGGCCTCGCGGGCTGGGGCTCATCCTCGCTGCCCTGGCGGTGCTCGCCTGGTTGCGATGGAATCGCCTGCTCGCAAAACAATAATCAATACCTAGTGCGTTTAGCCGAGGATGTTCTCGGCCTTGGCGACCACCGTGACGCCGCTCTCGGTCACGGTGAACCCGCGACTCCGATCCAGGTCGGCATCGTAGCCAATCTCGATGCCTTCGGGGATGATCACGTCTTTGTCGACGATCGCCCGACGAATCTTCGCCCGACGACCAACGCTGACGCGCCCGAACAGAATCGACTGATCGACCTCGGCAAAGCTGTTAATTCGCGACTGCGGGCCAATCACGCTCCGTGTCACGCAGCCGCCGGAGATGATCACTCCGCTCGAAACAATGCTGTCGTGCGATTCACCTCGGCGATCGGGCGAATCGAATACAAACTTCGCCGGCGGTTGGCTCGGCTGATGTGTCCGCACTGGCCAGTCCATGTCGTACAGATTCAACTGCGGATCGACACTCGTCAGCTCGATGTTCGCATCGTAGTACGAATCGATCGTGCCGACATCGCGCCAGTACGCTTGGGCTTTGCGATTCTCGTCGAGGAACGGGAACGCAAACACCCGCCGCGATCCGATGATCGCAGGAATGATGTTCTTGCCAAAATCATGGCTGCTCTCCGGCAGCGTCGCGTCTTTGCACAACTCGTCGAACAGGAAGTGGGCGTTGAACACGTAGATGCCCATCGACGCCAAGGCGTGGTCCGGATCGCCCGGCACAGGCTTCGGATCCGCCGGCTTTTCTTGGAATCCAACAATGCGATTGTCGTCCTCCACCTGCATCACGCCAAACTGGGTGGCCTCTTTAAGCGACACCTGCAGCGCGGCGATCGTCACATCCGCGTTGTTCTCTTCATGGCTCGCGACCAGCTTGCTGTAATCCATCTTATAGATGTGATCGCCAGCCAGAATCACCACGTGCTTCGGGCGTTCCTGCTCGAGCGCGTAGATGTTCTGGTACACCGCGTCGGCCGTGCCTTGATACCATTGCTCGTCGATGCGCTGTTGCGGCGGAATCACGTCGATGAACTCGCCCAACTCCCGGCACAGATAGCTTCGCCAGCCGAGCGTGATATGGCGATCCAAGCTCATCGCTTTGTACTGCGTAAGAACCAGGATCTTGCGAATATCGCTGTTCAAGCAGTTCGACAGCGTGAAATCGACAATTCGATAGTTGCCCGCGAACGGCACCGCCGGCTTCGCGCGGTCCCGCGTCAACGGTTCGAGCCGCGAGCCTTTGCCGCCTGCGAGTACGACTGCTAGTACGTCCTTCATAGCTGATATGTCCTTCCCTGCGAGTTTGAACGTTGGAGGATCTTCTTACCGCCCTTTCACGTTCATGAAGAGGGGAAAAGAGAGGAGGTGGTGGAAGCTGGTGGGCTTCCATCATTCTCGAAAATCTCGGTTGCCCAATCCACCAATTCTACCGGGAATCGCAATAACTCCCTAGTCCTGGAAGCGGTAAGGCCGAGCGAATCTACCCCCTCGGGTCCAGTTTTACTTGTTTACTATTTTCATGTGATCTTCGCAGAAAACTCGCCTGCTCTACACACAATCCACATATGGCATTGCTAGTTTGTTGCTCATCGCTGGCAGCCAAACTCCGGTTGTCGACGAAACACCAGACCATCCAACAGGCCGGCGTCGATTACCTTTACGCCCACCGCCCGCCAATCGGCGACCGGCCTTTTATTCATTCTCGATCGGCTATGGCATCCGTTGTTCGTCGCCGATTCTTTTCGAGTTACGTTTGATTCGGTAATTGCGAGGGGAGCTGAGATGGTACAGGCAACCGAAACACTGGATTCGACACGCATCGACTACTTGCCTTCGCCGCACGATATTCACGCAGCCTGCGAGCAGATCCGCGAAAACTGGACCCTCAGCGAACGCCGCCGCCGGTTTGTCGGCCCACAACTCCCCGAGGAATTGCCGCAGCCATGGCAACCGCCGATGGTCGACACTTCGGGATTCCGACTCGCGGCCGCGCGGGCGACCTCCGAGTAACCAACTCACCGGCAGAGCTCCTGCTCCCCACCCAAGGGGGGTCGAGAGCCCGCCACCCAAACCTTCTTCCCCGAGGGTCGCGGCTTGGCCTAATTGGCAGCAATGAACTATCCGTTCCCGCCGAGCCGCGGTTTTCGGGGAACCCACCGAGCGACCAATCCCCTCTCGCTAGCTGCTCCTCACCATCCCCCGCGGGATAGTTTCCCAGCACCGACTCGATAGATTCCCACGACCGACGATAGATTCCCACTACTGGGCAAATAGATTCCCACGACACAGCAATAGATTCCCAATTTACCCACCGATGGGAAAATTGAATCTGCACGCACTCTACAAAACCAGTGGTTTTCACATCGGAATAGATTCCCATTTCCCAAAACGCATCGAGTGGGAATCTATTTTCGCGATGGGAATCAATCGCAAGTCGTTGATAGGTAACAGGTTGCATCAACACCTCCGCGATAGTTGCCCAAAATAGATTCCCACGGGTGGGTAACTATTCTGGGAGGAGACACGATTGGGGAATTCGGATTGCGGAATGTCATCTTGAGGGAGCTTCCAGCGACTGAAAGATCTAGCCTACCGCTTACAGCCTAAAGCCTACAGCTTTGGCAACCGCGCAGCAGCGAACCCAACACAAGGGCCATCGCGGTCAGAGACCGCTCCTACAGCGCGCTTGCGTGGTAGATGGTTTCAGTGGATTTCATGTTCACTCGGTTACATCATTCCATCCTCCAACAACGAATAACTGTCCATTGGAACACTACAGGTGGCCAATTCCCAGCGAAAACTGGTGAGAATTAGCGGGTCGCAGGAGAATGGAGCACGACTCTCCGAGTGGTTAGCAGTGCGCAGCGGCCCGGCATACTTAAGGGCTCTGGATTTAATGCCGCGCTCCACTTCGGCCGATTCGGAGAATCGTGCTACGTTGGCTCCCGCCAGACACGGAGGCTGCTCTCGAGGACACACCAATCCACCAAAACAGATACGTGAGACAACGTCGCAGGCGACCCGCTGTCACCACCTTGCGGCTGAGACCGGATGCTTGTTTAGATTTAGCTTGCTGCCGGATCGACTCCATCAATCCATGGACCTTCCAGTTCTTGATAGCCCTGTGGTTCGAGCAAACTGCCTCGATCGCCGGCATGCCAGCCAGCCACGTGGTTGGGCTTGGCTCGGTTTTCGGATTTTTGCTCCCAACGCTTGGCCCAGGAGTCGTCGGCGTCGGTAATGGCCATCGCTTGGTTGTCGAATTGAAAAACCTTGCCTTCCCGGTAGCTCCGGGCACCAAGCTTGACGACTGCCATCGCAGCAGCCCCGAGTTCGGGCGAGCAGTTCACTGCTTCCGGTTTGCCTGCGAACGCGGAGTCGACAAAGTTCTTGAAGTGCGCTAGCGACTCGTTGGAAACCTTGCCCACTTCAACGCGTTCGTCCTTGATTTTACTATCATGTGTAACCTGTGGTCGCTCCGCAACAAAGTCGTAACCGGAGAAGCCCTCACCAACTCCAAGCACGACCGAACCGTGGTGGCCGCGGATCAACTGCCTGATGGGTGTATTGCTGCAACACATCGTGGCGGTCACTACCCCCTGCACACCTTCGTCGAAGTCGGCCACCACAGTGGCAACGTCGGGAACGTTACGGCCGTCATACTCCATAAAAATGCCGCCGGCACCGACCACACGCCCGGGAAACCGGAGACCGGTCGCCTTGAGCATGGTGGTCGTGCGATGCACGAACAGATCGGTATACATCCCGGAGCCGAAATCCCAGAACCGGCGCCATTGAGCGTACTTGGCACGGTCAAACGGCATGTCTGGCGCCAAATCAAAGTCCAATCCGAGGAACATCTTCCAGTCGATGTTCTTTGGCGTCATATCCCTTGCCAAGGGGTAGTAGCGCCACTGGCCCATGTCCGAATTCCGAAAGAACTCGGTTTGGTACTGTAGGATTTTCCCGAGGCCGCCGGAGCAAATCCGCTCGTTGACAGCGTTCCAGACAGGCAGCGAAGTCGATTGCACGCCGACTTGCATGACTAAGCCAGACTCCTTCCATGCGCGGTAGACTTCGAGCGCCTCCTCCACGGAATGTGTCATTGGTTTCTCGCAGTAGACGTGTTTGCCAGCCTTTAGCGAGTCGATTGTCTGCTTGGCATGCCAGTGGTCGGGCGTTGCAATCACCACGGCATCGATCGAGTCGTCGTTAATTATGTCACGATAATCGCCAGTCTGGCGAGGTGTCTGGCCAGTCCTATCCTGCACTTTCTGAGCGGTAGTCTCACGATAGCGGTTGAACACATCGCAGACGGTAGCGATCTCTACAGATTTTTCCGAGTTGAATAATTCGCACGCACTGTTGATGTGCACCTGCGCCCGTCCGCCTACGCCGATGTAGCCCAAGCGAAGACGGCTGTTTGCGTTGGGTGCGCCGACTGCGACCGGGGCAGCCGCCAGTGCAGCAGCGGTGGCAATGAACTTACGACGATCTACAGAATTCCAGGACACAGTAAGACCTCGCTGCAATAGAAGTAGTTAGTCAATCGAATGAGAAGCCAAGTGTGGCTTGACCAAGGGGCTGGTGCAAGCATCATAACCAAAACTGCCATGCAAGGTGAAATGGAATCTGCAAACAACCAAACGGATTGACACCTAGTGTTATGGATAAAAAGCTCCAGTTAGCTTTCACTGGGGGCAACTCCTGTTGGCATTCCCCAGATGCCTGCCACTCCTGCGACGCTAGTAAGTCAGCTTCAAAACACTGATCGAATGCCTCGGCAATTCCAGTGTAAACTTGCCATTCCTGCAGATTGGTTCCGACGTTTCCAGAATCACGCTTTGCTTTTCGGCAGTGTTGCAGTCGTTTAGTTTTGCGCTCCAGATGCTGTGCACTTGCGCATTTTTAACCTCTCGGCTGCCGATTATGTCGACCGTGCATTCCACATTTTTTTCTGGGTGTTTGTTGATCAATGCAACGGAGAGTTCGTCCCTTGTTTCATCAATAGTCGAAACAGAGTCTAAGTACTTAATGCTTCTTCGAGCAGACTTTTCAACACCGCTCCTCAACCGCCCACCTTTTTCTACCGCAGCTTCGTTGAAATAGTCAGCGAATACCCTGCGGTCGATCGGCATGTTCGTCTCGAATTGCTCGCTGATCACATCGGAATCAACTAGTACATTCCCCATGTGATGGGTATAGAGCTTAAACACATAGTACTGTGGCCTTAGCACTATCCCTCTGCAATCAGCTTGGATGGTGCCATTGATATTGACGAACACCGAGTAGTTGGCCATCTCAACAACATTGCAGTTGCGGATCAGGGTGTTTAGCACTGAAGCGGTGACCATTGCGTTTTCGAGTGTATAGAAACTGTTGTCATCTACCCGCTCGTTGACCCACCCGAACATATTCCATTCATCTAGCGCGATCTTCATTGGATGATAGATGTCACCGGTTACCCCCTCGATTGCGGCTCTCAAGCTCTTGATCATTTCGTTAACGAACTCAGAGATCGACATCAACTGATGGTAATCGTGCAAATTAAAACAGCCCCAATCGATAGAGTAGTGATGAATTGAGATGCTGTTGACCATATCCTTCAAAACGCCTAGCACTTCGATATTCCAGGCCGGGTCACTCTCAAACCCACAGGCTACAAGATAGGCATTGGGATCAGCAAAACGAATGGCTTTTCCAAACTCCATCGCATGCTTGGCGTAGTCAGATGCATTCATTCCCCCCATCTGCCAAGGAGCATAGCACTCGTTTCCCAGTCCCCAGTATTTCACGCCAAAAGGCTCTTCGAAGCCATTTTCTCGCCTGAGCGAAGCATAGTAGGTATCCCTGTTGCTGTTGCAGTATTCGACCCAGTTCATCGCATCGCGGATGGTGCCGGTACCCATATTGCAACATAGATAAGGCTCTGCTCCGGTGGCTCTACAGAGTTGCATGAACTCATTGGTGCCAAACTGATTGTCTTCTACCGTTTCCCACGCATAGTCGAATCTTCTCTTCCTCCCATTCTGGGATCCTATGCCATCCTCCCAATGGTAGTTGGAAACAAAGTTCCCTCCTGGATAACGCAGTACCGGCACCCTCACCTCTTTCAGAGCGTCGACAACGTCCTTTCTCAAACCCGTGACGTCCGCCAAGGGATGATCTGGGGCGTACATCCCTTGATAGATGTTTTGAAAAGCATGCTCGGTGAAGTGACCGTAGATTTTTTGGTCGATACATCCGATCTTCCTGTGAGGATTTACCGTTACGGTGTACATGGCCTATGTCTTGCTAATGGTAGGAAGTACGGAGGTTCGTGGGAACGCTTTCACCTGCACCAACTCCACGGCGATATCCGTGATTGAATTCTCGCTTCTACATATAGTCGAGCACTTCGCCGCCGATGGATAAGGAGGGATTGAAAAGGGAACGTTCTGGGGCTCTAGAAAACCTCCTATTGGCTAGCTAAACCTTACCACCGCAGGCATCCGTATCAAGGGCATGTCCGTATCTAGCATGCTTGTTTGGCGATCGCGAAGACTGCTTTTGGGTGGTCGAGCGCAGTTCCCTTTACCTTCAGCGCAAATCACCTTCTGAAACGCAGACGCCATTCTGTGTTCTCGGGGAAATTGTCTATCGCTCGCTGCACTTTCACCCGGACTCGCACTCCGCCGCCGCAGGTGGCAATTACCACCTATCAATCAGCCCCCGTACGTCCGTATCAGGATGCCGACCGCGTACTAGAGGCCGACACCGATGGCGGTGGTCAGGGTCAAGATTTCACGTATGCCCAATTGGTGTCGACGAGTTTTGAGCATCGCCAGGGAGCATCCAGTGTTACTCGCAAAACGGTTTAGAGGTGAAGCAGACCAAGCAAGAAGAGTCCCCCGAGTAGCGTCGCCAGGGCGACTCCCCAAACGACCAGCACGATGAGCGAGCAACCTTGCTCCAGCACCGACTGAGAATGGCACCACGGGTTGTAGTAGACAACGACCCGCTCACCCATAGCGTAAGGTTTGGTTTGCTCGGTCGCCCAGGTTTTGCTACTGCGGGTTTCGATCACACGAAACTGGCCCTCCTTGTTTTCGTAGTCGACGCTGTTCACCTGATATCGATAGTCGACCCGCGGAGCGTACACCCGATCTCCATCGTGATCGCGCTGCTGCTTAACGCTCACTTCGATGATCTCGCCGACCGCTTCTCGCCAGAACAGGCTGGAGCCCCCGAGCCACGCCTTGTAGGAAGACCAAGCAAGGCCCACTGCACCGAACAGAGCCATCCCCAATCCAATCAGATGATTGAGTGTCGCCCAAGCGATGAGTTTCTCGACGAATTCCATGATGACCTGCCGGTGTTGCCGAATCTTATGGCCCGCGACCTTGCCTGAGAGGGTAACCGAAGATTCGCTGGGATTCCCCTATTATTGGCACAAAAAGGCGAGCGACAACATCGCCGTCGGAGAATTGGTGCGTCAATGCTCCTCGCTCCCCCCAGGCAGGCGACCTCGGGTTTTTTGTCCGCTCGATTGTTGCCCCATCAGCGTGGCCGAGCGGTTTTCACCCTCCCCTTTTTTCGAACCGCAGTCTGTCTTCGCGCAGGTCGAGTCGTTCTAATAGATGGACTGGTTTGAACTGTGTCCCCTGTTCGAGAATCACTCAAGGCGGTACTCCCATGAATCTCACTCGGTGCCTTTCCGCTTTCGCGCTGGCTGCTACGTTTGTCTCCACCACCCTGGCGGAACCGCCTGAGTTTGAGAAGCTGGTGCTGGCCGACAAGTTCTACAGCGAAGGGGCGTACTACGCCGACTTCAACCGCGATGGGAATCTCGACGTGGTCGCGGGGCCGTTTTGGTACGCGGGGCCTGACTTTCAGCAGCGACACGAGTATCGCGAGCCGATGGAGTTCAACCCGGTCGATTACTCCGACAACTTTCTGACCTACGCGGGCGACTTCAATGGCGACGAGTGGCCCGACGTGCTTTGCGTGCCTTATCCGGGGACCGATGCCTATTGGTACGAGAATCCAGGCGAGTCGGACAGCAAGCGTTGGACACCGCACTTGGCGCTGCACGAAGTCGGCAACGAGTCGCCTGGCTGGATCGACATCAACGGCGACGGCCGCCGCGACCTGGTGTTCAACATCAATGGCTACTTGGGTTACGCCACCTACGATCCCAACCAACCGGAGTCGCCGTGGACATTCCACAAGATCAGCCCGCAAGGCGACTACCAGCGATTCACGCATGGGGTCGGCGCTGGCGACATTAATGGCGACGGCCGTGTCGACATCGTCGAAGCAAGATGCTGGTGGGAGCAACCGGAAGCAGGCGACGCGGATGGCCCGTGGAAACAGCACGTGTACCCGTTCGCCGAAGCGGCCGCCCAGATGGGAGTACTCGACGTCAACGGCGATGGTTTAATGGACGTGGTAAACTCCTGGCACTGTCACCGGTACGGGCTGCTGTGGCACGAGCAAAAGCGGACGCCCGACGGCAAGATCCATTTCGTGAAGCACGAGATCCTGCCGGCCGAGCCCGACATGACCTCGCTCGACCTGCGAATTAGTCAGCTGCATGCGTTGACGCTCGCCGATGTCGACAGCGATGGCGTGCAAGACATCGTGACCGGCAAGCGATTCTGGTCGCACGGGCCAACCGGCGACGTCGAACCCGATGCGGCCCCGGTGCTATACTGGTTCGGTGTTGAGTATCAAGAGAACGCGCCGCCGAAGATCACCCCTCATCAGATCGACGACGACTCCGGCGTTGGCACCCAAGTGACCGCGGTCGATCTGAACAAAGACGGCACGCCCGACATGGTGGTGTGCAACAAGAAGGGGACGTTCGTCTTCCTAAGCAAATAGCGCCGCGCGGGAGTTTAGGATTCTGGATCGTAGCCGAAGACTCGAAGCTCCTGTTCGCAGCGACACGCTTTCGCAATGCGGGCGGCCCAGGCGATGGCCTCCTGCGCGGAGGGCAGTTCGAGCACGGTGAAACCGCCATTGAGGGGCGGCGCCCACGGGTAGCCACCATCGGTGACCGAGCCATTGGAGGCCACGAGCACCGGGGGAACGGATTCGTCGATGCCGCCGCCGAACACGTATACGCCGGCCGCCTTGGCTTCGCGAATCGCCGCGCGAGCGTCTCGCCCCACCTGCTCCAACTCGTTGTCGGGCACGTTCATCGCCGCACTAGGAAACGAAATCAGGTACTTTGCCACGATCGGATTGCTCTTGGGTTATGGGGCTACATGGACGGCCGGCGAAGACTCGCACGCATGGCGATTCTTCATGCCCTGGCAAACACATCGCAGGGGCAGCGCTAAGCCGCGAATTGTAGCACAACTTCCCGTGGCACTGTTAATCAAGCGACACTCGGCGGTGGCGGCAGGTGCAGCAGAGCAGTCCAAACGCACCGGCGACGCACAACGTGGTTGTTGTCGGCTCGGGAATCGGGGTGGTGGTGATCGTTGCGCTGAAGATCAGACCACTCGGCCCTCCTTGGTCGGTCGCATTGATGTAGAGCGTATTGGTGCCGACGTTCAGAAGCGGAGCGATATCGCTACGTACGAGGTTATATTCGGCCGAGAAGTTGCCGCCGGACGAGTCGCCCGACACCGCGACTCCGTTGAGGAACACGCCCTGGTTCACTCCGTCGCCGAGCACGTTGTCGACTGCATATAGAAGATTGATAGTCGCGTCGCTGAACAGTTCGGTCAGCTCAAAGTCGATTGCGTAGAGTGCACTCGACCCCTCCGACGTTCCGCTGTCACTCGTCGACACCCACTGAGCGACGGGATCGCCTGAAAGGGCGTCGATCCACTCCGGGTGGTTGTCGACGACCACTGCGCTCGGGCCGCTCTGGGCGCTGGCGAAATCTGCCGCGGTGAAAGCAGCAACGAACCCGCTGTCGGCTGGTCCCTCCAGCATCGTCACCAGACTATCAGTACTACCAATCGTCCCGTTGCCAGTTCTTAGAATAACCATCTCCGCCCGGGCTGTGGTAGCGCTACCAAACACCAGGCCGACGGCCAACAGCATGGTACCAATGTGCTTCATCATCGATGCATCTCCCCCGAGTGAACACGAACAAGCACTCAACTCAGCAAACAGGTTGCCGAGTCACAAGAAAACCGAAATCAGGCCATTGTTAGGGGGAAAGTCAGTCGCCCCCTAGGGCCAATGGTATCGCCCGTTGATGGAACTACCGCGCACCGATAAACAGCTACCGGACGGAGAGAGTTCGACAAACGACAGACATGGATGCTTCAACGCCAGACCGCCGAGTGGGACTCGAGAAGGTTGCCCCCCGATGGGCGAACGCATCGCACGCGACACGCTGCGGTTGGTGTGGTGCGAGAGTTATATCGCTCGGCGTTTGAAACTGTCAAGCTTTTTTGTGGGATAATACAAGTTCCGGATTGGACTGAGATCCACTCCACCCGGCCTTCGATAAGCAAAACTTATTGCACCATAAGCGGATGGAGTTCACGCCGATTGAAACTCGACCACGTCGTAAGTTGGCGAGCACAGCGAACCCAACCACAGTTGGGTGGGTCCCAACGGGGAGTAGAGAATTGTTTTGCTTCTACTCGCCCTCTCCACCTAAACCGCAGCAGAACACCATGCGACATGCACCGCGTAAGACTGGCACCAAGGTTCGCAATGGCAAGGTTGCGCGGAAGAATCGTACCGAGCTGTCGAATCATTATTCGCAGGTGCGGCAGGACCGGACGGTGATCGATCGCCTCCGCCCGGGGGAGGGGTTCAAGCACTATTTGACCATTGCCGATGTGCGGCAGTTTATCGAGTTGCTTCCCGACTGGCAGGAGTTATCCGAGGGGCTCGATGCGATTATTCTCGACGAAGGGGGTGATTGCATGGGTTGGCACTGGGATGGCACCGTGGCTGTTTGTGCTTGGGAGCGGGAGTTGCTGGCTGATTGGGACAACGACTTCGTGAAAGAGCACGCGGTGATCCTCGACCGGCTCGGGGTGCCGCGGGAGCCGAACCCCGACGATTCGCGGGGCACATGGTGCCATTTCACCGAGTCGACGATCAAAGGGTTCCAGCTCATGCATATCTTGCTGCACGAGCTTGGTCATCACCACGATCGCATGAGCACCCGCTCGCAACGCGGCTCAGCGCGCGGCGAGAGCTACGCTGAGTCGTACGCGCTGAAGTACGCCGACTCGCTGTGGGAGTCGTACTTTCGCGTATTCGGTTGGTAAAAGTCTTGGCGGGCGATTGCGTGCTACTCGTGCAGCAAGCCGATTTTCTCGATTGGTATCGGCTCGAAGCCTGGCACTTTTTCCCACGACTCGGCGAGTTTCGTCAGGTCGAGCGTGCCATCGGGGCGCAGGGCTGGTAGCTCGGCGCTCGTCCACTCCGCGTTGTGCTCGCGGTCGAGCCAGTCGGGGTTCACGTCGCCGGACAGTCCAAACGGCTTCTCGCAACCGACGATCAGATTGCTGTGAATCACGTTGCCCATCGGCAGCAGCGGTTCGTGCTGCATCACCTCGGCCAGCTTTGGGTATCGCTCTTTCCAGAGCGGCGACTGGTACCCCACCTGCTCGCACTTGGCCAGCAGATTCCAGGAGCCAGGCTGGTCGAGCTTGATGGCCTTGGTGCCGCGGGCGTCGACGTGGATGCCAATCGGCAAGTCGACGAACACGTTGCCAGAGATCGTGTTGTCGCGGCCGCCGCCGAGCAGGATACCCCGGCCGACTCCGTCGGCGACGATGTTGCCGACCACGGTGTCGCCGCTGTCGCAGTCGTCGAGATAGATGCCTGAGGAGCCATGCCCCTCGTTATTGGCAACGTGGTGGATGTAGTTCCACCGAACGATGTTGCCGCGACTCGTCCAATCGCGCCCGGTGTAAAAGACGCCGACGTCGGAATAGAGCAGGCAGACGTCGCGGACCTCGTTGAGCTCGAGCAGGTGTTCGTTGCCGCCGTACGACACGCCGCCGGTGGGGCAATGGTCGATCAGATTGTTCGCCAGGCGGTTGCCGCACCCATTGATGGTGACCCCGCGGCCCCCAAGCCAGTCGAGTCGACCGACATGATGCAGGTGGCAATTGATCACCGCGCACTCGCCAGGCGTGAGCGACTTGCGATCGCCGCCGCTTACAGCGATTCCGCACGAGGCGGTTTGCGTGACTTCGCAGTCCTCTGCGACCACCTGCTGTCCTCGCAGGGCCATGCCGATGGAGCCGAAGTTGCGCACTAGGCAATGCTCGACCCGCGCCTGCTGGCAGTCGCGGAGATCGATTCCGCTTTGCCGGCCGTTTTCGATCGCCAGATCGCGAATCACTAGATGCGATACCTTGTTCGCCCGCAGGATCGGCGCGTTACAGAGCGTCAAACGAACTTCCGACTGCGACAGATTGCTCGGCGGCCAGAAGTACAGCCGCTGCTGCTGGCGATCGAGATAATACTCGCCTGGCTGGTCGAGTTCTTCGAACACGTGCAGCGCGTAGAACCGGCGAGGTTCGTTCGGGTTGTAAGGCGAGCCGACCCCGTACGTGTGCTTGGCCGCCAGACGGACCTCGCCCGATTCAGGGTTAAAGCTCCCCGCCTTGATCGCCTCGTCGGCCCAGTCGTAGGTCCAGAACCCATGCAGCCAGACCCCGCGGTCGAAGTTCCACTGCTTCGCTCGGTCGCTAGGAAAACGAAACGAACCAGGGCGATAGACTTCGCGGCTGACCCAGTGGATCGGCTTCGAGGCGCCGGAATCAATCACCTCGGTAAACGTGGTGAAGCCTTCGTTCGGCCAGCGAGCAGACTGCATCGGCACGTTGTCGACGATGAGTTCCTCGCATTGATGGGCGCGATGCTGCAAAGGCATCTCGGCGAGTTTCGGAAAGCCTAGCGCAGCGAGATCGGCCACCACAACGTGCTGCTTGGCCTCGTCGGATAGGAGCGGCGCAGCTTCCTCGGCGGTGATCGGACGAAACTCGTCGACCGAGCGGGCGCCGACTAAGTGAGTAGCGTGTGGTTTGGTGCCACGAATCACGAGCGGTTGTTCGGCGGTGCCGCTCAGCGATGCATCGAGGGCCACCCCGCTCGGCAGGTAGAACTCGCCGGGGCCGATCCAAAGCGTGCCGGGGCCTTGGTCGCGCATCATCTGCACGCCCTTTTCGACCGACGCCAGCGGAGCCTCGCGAGTGCCGGGATTCGAGTCGTCGCCGTCGATGGCAACATACACATCGGTTGCGAAGACTGGGAACGGGAAAAGCCCAACCAGTAATAAAGCCGCAATTCGTGAGACGACGTTTCGCATGATGGTATTACCCCCAAGCAAGTTCACAGGATCGCCAGAAGAAGCGAAGAAGAAGCACCATTGCACTTGGTGCTGCACCACGATCGCCGGTTAGCGCGACGTGGTGCAGCAACGCATGTGCATGGCAACAAGGGGAACCGATGGCAGGCTCCCCTGGCGGGATTACATATTGATCGCGTACTTCTCGCGGCTTTCGCGGGCGAGGAAGGTGCTCGCCTGGTCGTCGCCGACGATTTCGCGAGAAACCGGGTTCCACGCGATTTCGCGACCGAGTCGCATGGCGATGTTGCCGAGGTGCAGGATTTCCATCGCCCGATTGTGCGACCACACATCGGAAATCGGCTGCTTGCGCGATCGCATGCATTCGATCAGGTTGGCCGAGTGGTTCGCGCTGATCGGGCCGCCGTAAACCTTCTCCATCGCTCCTTCCGGCAGCGGGTTGGCTTCCAGCTCTTCGACCGGCTTGCCGACGATCTTGCCGCGGTTCACAAAGAACCGGCCCTTGGTTCCTTCGAACATAATGCCGTTGTCGCCCTCGCTGGTGATGATCAGCTCGACTTCGTTCGGCATATCGACACGAAGCTCGAACTTGGTCGGCACGTTCGATTGATCGGCCGCCACGGGGTAACCGTCGCGATACTCAACCGGCATGTCGTACGAAATCGGCGTGACTTTGCTCGGACCAGTATCGGCTGCGTCGAGCGCCCAGTTGGCGATGTCGACATGGTGCGCGCCCCAGTCGGTGAGTTGGCCGCCGGAGTATTCGAACCAGTCGCGGAACGCGTAATGGCAATTGCTGAACAACGGCACGTTGCCGCCGTAGCCTTGGCGAATCTCAGGCAACGCGCGATACGGCACCTCGGCCGCTGGGCCGAGCCAGAAGTCCCAGTCGAGTCCCTCGGGCACGTCGGCCACGGGAATCTTCGGCGAGGCAGTTGCGCCGCCGATGGCGCAGGTAATCTTCTTGAGATCGCCGATACGGCCTGCTCGAATCAACGCGACCGCCAGGATGAATCGCTTGTCGCACTCGGTGCGCTGCATGGTACCGACTTGGAACACGCGGCCGGTTTGCTCTACGACCTTTTCGATAAGCTTGCCTTCGGCGGCGGTCAGCGTGAGTGGCTTTTCGCAGTAGACATCTTTGCCAGCCAGCATGGCTTCGACCGAAATCTTGGTGTGCCAGTGATCCGGCGTGGCGATCATCACCGCGTCGATGTCTTTGCGATCGAGGATGTGACGATAGTCTTTGTAACCATCGGGCTTCTTGCCTTGCCGCTGCTTGGCCCCTTCGAGATTCGTTTCGAGCACGTTGTTGTCGACATCGGCCAGCGCGGCGAAGTCGGCAAACTGGAAGGTCTTGGCCGTGATGCCCCAACCTTGGTTTCGCAAGCCGATGGTGGCAAACACAGGTCGCTCGTTCGGCGACAGGCTAGCCATCGCTCGACCAGGTGCCACCATCAGCCCGGTGGCCCCAGCAGCAAGCCCTGCAACAAAATTACGACGCGAAATCGCCTGGGTCGTTAACATCACGCAATTCCTCCCAAAAAGCAGTGCAGCACCATAAAGAGCATCACGCCCCGCGCTGCTCGGCGAGCACGCAGAGTCGTGTGAGTTTCGTCGAACTCAACATGCGCCCCATCCTACTTCTGCGACCACCCGGTGTCGAGTTTTCCAAGCAGTCGGCCGGAGCCTGGGTTTGGGCATAGAGGAGTTGCGTATCCAACTCGCCGGCTAGTTGGATAGTTTGGTGCTAATGAGCGCAGATTAATTTACGTTTGCGAAAACGCTAAGCACTTCAGAGAGACGCTGGCCAACGTGCCGTGCTTGATCGTCGACCTACTAGTGGATTCCCGAGGGCTCCAGCGGGCGGGGCTCGCTAGATCCTCGGGTTACTTCTCCCCCGAGATGGCCTCGGCGATATTTTGGGTGTGATCGAGCACTCGTTCGTATGCATTGAGCGAAGCGAGGTAGGCGACATTCACCAGCGGAGCTACTCCGCCGTTCGAGATTTCGTCGAGGTGCTCGCGACGCAAACGCTTGATAAGCGTGCGGATGCGTTTCATCTTCGGCGAGGTCTCGACCAGGATATTCTTGTTGCCCGATTTCAGCGCGGCGTTGATTGTTTGTAGGTTCTGCAGCACTTCTTGATTGAGGCTGGCAAGTCCCGTGCGTTGGGTGGGGCCGAAGCGATGACCGTCGCGGCGGAGCTTGCGATCGAACTTGTCGAGATCCTGCACGTAGTCGCTGAGCGACTCGAACTCGTCGGCCATCTGCAACTGACGACGGGCTTCGTCGGCCACCGAGTGCGGAATGTTGCCGGAGAGCAAGTTCGTGATGAACACGGTCATCTCGTCCTGAATCGAATCGAGCACCTGCTCGCGACGCTTCAGCCGATCGGCCAGTTCCTTATCAGGCTCGTCTTGTTCGCGAAGTTCGACTGCCCAGAGCAGCATCTTTTCGCATCCATCGCCCATGCGTTCCAGTTCGGTCTGCGATTGCTCGATGGCCACAGCCGGGGTGTCGAGCATTCGCATGTCGAGGTCGGTCAACCGAGGCTTCTCTTTGAAGTCCTTCGATGGCACCACGCGTTCCAGCAAGCCGACGATCATCGGCACGAACGGCAAGAACAAGAACGTGTTGACGATGTTGAAAATACTATGCGTGGCCGCAATGGCAGGTGTGGTTTGCGGGTAGGTGGGCAAATCGTTTTCCATCACCACCGCGGTGACGTCGACGTGCGTAACCCACTGCACGAACTCGATGTACCAAGGGAAGATCAATGTGATCCAGAACACACCGATCATGTTGAAGATCACATGGAAGTAAGCCGCCCGGCGAGCGTTGGTGGTGGTACCAAGCGAAGCGAGGAAGGCGGTGATCGTGGTGCCGATGTTCTCGCCAAGAATCAGCGCGGCAGCCGTTTCGTAGGAGATGATTCCCTGGAACGCCAGCGAGATGGTAATGCCGAGCGTGGCCGACGACGACTGCACGAGCGTGGTCATCAAGCATCCCACGAACGCACACTTGAGCACACCGAAGTAACTGTCGGCCTTGAAGGCATGGAACCACGATTCGAAATCGGGGTTCTCCTTCACGATCGCACACGCGTCCTTCATGATCTCCAGACCGAAGAACACCATGCCGATGCCCATGATTGCCAGCGCCCAGTAGCGCAGGCGGTCGCCGCGGCTAAACAAGTAGCCAAACGCGGCTGCACCAAGCAAAGGCAAGCCATACTTGCCAACCTTGAGCACAAGAATCCAGCCAGTGATGGTGGTGCCGATGTTCGCGCCCATGATCACCCCGACCGCTTGGGCCAGGCTCATCACACCGCTATTCACAAAGCCAACCACCATGACCGTGGTGATCGAACTCGATTGCACGATACAGGTGACGATCACACCGACGATCATCGCAAACAAGCGATTGCCAGTCACGGTGCTGATGAGTTTTCTCAAGCTGCTACCAGCAACCGCCTGCAGTCCGTCGGACATGTATTTCATGCCGAGCAGAAAGATACCGAGGCCACCAACCAGTTCGCAGACGAGCTGCACCAAAGAAGAAAAATTCAACGGACCGTACCCAACAGAGATGTATTGTTAAGATTGTGTGAAGGCAATGGCCTGACCACGGATTTCGGTGAGTTTCCCTGATTGTAACTAGCAGGAATGGCTGTCGATAGTGAAGGTTTTTTGCGGTTATAGGCCTGGCAACAGAACCGTTTTGAGTCGCGTGTGAGCTAAAGAATGTCGGAAAAACCAGACTGAATGGCCTGCTCGCCCGATAGCTATTTCGGCTCCACAGAAGGGGCACAAATATTAAGATCGTGTGTAGATGCAAGGTCGATCGAAGGTGCGGTGTGGCGGACCATCTGTTCAGGGGGATGCTGGCCTAATTGACTGCTTTTAATGGAGTTCTGACTCTACAACGCCCCATGCGGCAAAGTTGCGGCAATCAGCCATTTTTACCAACCGCCCCCATCGCCCAGAGAATGCCTTGCAGCATCAATTGCTGGAAGCGAGGGTCGTCCCAGGTCGCATCCAAATGGCCCCAACCAACCTGCAGCACCCGCCCCCGACCATACTCTCGCGACCACATCACGGGGTAATCTTCGTCGGATCGCTTCGCGCGTTGCTCGGGCGTGAGCGAGTTTGGATCGAGCTTTAGGATCACATTTACCTTGTCGCGATCGTAAGGCTCGGTGAATACGGGGTGCTGTTCGTTGAATATGAACGTTTCGCTGCCGAACGCGTCGGCCCCGGGGAAGCTGGGGTCTTCTACGATCACGCGTGCCTCGGCCATGAACTCGCCACCCATGCGACCACCGAGCATCTCGTAGAACTTGGGCCATTCGAAGAACGCCAGCGCGCCGGCGTGTCCTACGACGAGTCCCTTGCCATCGTCGTGCACGTAGGCCAGCAGGTCGGCTTGTTGTTCAGGCGTGAGAGTGCCTGCGCCGCTGGGGAGCAGGAACACCGCGTCGTAGCTCGACAATTCGCGAGCGTTCACGCGTTTGCCGCCGTACTTGGAGCCAACGCCGACGATCGGCTGACGCGTGATCAGCTGCGAGTCGGTACGAATGTTGGTCAGGTACTCGCCCGACTGTCGGCCCAGCATCGAGAGTGTTGCCAAAGTATGCGAGATCGAATCGTGATGATAACCAGTTTGTACGTCGGCTACCGCGAGCAGCGTCCGCTGCCCGGCCCAGGGATCGCTGCGAGGTCCGCGATGGCGGTGGGGTGTGTTGTTAGGTTCTTGCGAAGTGCTCACGGGTTGCTCGTCTCTTAGCGATCTTGATACGGAGCGTAACGCGTCCGCTGCTCGTCGGTGATGGGGATGTAGCCGTTGCGGCAAGTCGTGAATCGACCCGGGTCGGCGACCTGGTTGGTGAGTCCGCGGATCGCACGAATCAGCACTCGCCAGCCCGCGGTCTTCGCAGGTCGGGCGCGGTGGAGCGTACGACTATCGAACCGAATCTGCTGGTTCGGCTCGAGAAACCATTGCTTCAGCGATCCACTGGCGAGCCCCGCAGCGACTTGCGAATCCCACTGGTCTCGACCGGGCCGGCGTCGGTGCCCACGTGGTTCGACCGCGGATGGCTCGGACTGTTCGAGTGGTCCGAGGATGAACTCGGTTTGCGAGGCCTCGCCATGCAGCACCATGATTGTTTCCACCGGCGAGCCATCGCTGGCGTTTTGACCGCCCCAGTCGAAGTGATAGTGAGGTCCCAACGGATACCAGCCCGGCTTGAGGTAGAGCAATCGGCTGAAGATCTGCACGTCGGGATCGGTGCGCCATAGGTCGGGGAGCGACTCGATGAACGCCCGATGCGCCGGCCCAGCGGCCATGGCTTCGTCGATCGAGGTGCGGGCTTGGCTCAATTCTTGCCGCACAATCTGTTGCGAGAACGGAGCGGCGGTGCCTAGCAGTTCGATGTTCGATTCGATGATCATCGGCAAGAGTCCTTTAGCGCAAGTTTCCCTACGGCGCGATCATTAGAGCTGGGCATGGTTTCGCAGGCCGTTTACGTGTGGTCGCGGGTCGCCGATGGAAACGCGAATCATGAACTGAAAACCAGGTTCAGTCGCCGGGCGGGGACGGAGCAAGGTGCCCCAACCAAACTCCACGATCGTGGCCAGCGGCAACCCGGTACAGCAAAGCTCGCCCGACTCGATGTGGTGGGCGAATTGCTGATCGCGGGCGTCGAGCGACTCGGTCGGTAGCCAAAACGCTTCGGCCTGCTCCGGGGTGGCGAAACTCAGCTGACCTTCGGCCAGTTCCGGCGTGCAATCGAGTCCCCACACACAGAGCCGATGGACCGCAGTGAGGTTCCGATTCGCTGCTCCCCGAACACCCATCGCGATGCCTGGAAATGGCTCATGCACAAACCCCACTTTGCCGCGGGGGCCAGTGAGCGGCCCGGTAGGAGTCATGGCATGTGCCAAACCAGGAGTAAGCCAGACCAGCGAAGAATCGACCACCACGCCCGCTTCGCGATTGAGCGGAGTTGCTTCGAGAAACGCCCGAGTGAGGGGCCCACCCTGCTCGAGGGCGAAATCGAGGTCGGCCGCAAACAGCGGAGTTTCCCCCTCTAGCGGGCTGGCGTCACTGGCCGGTAGCGGGCCGATCACGCGTACTTCGCTCCGATGCTGCAGCGGAAGGGGCTCAGAGTCGCTCATAAACGGTGGCTGCAGCAGGTGGGGAGGTCGCGGCGGGTATTCTGGGGAGCCATCGATTTTACCAGATCGTGCGGATAGCAGCCAGCAAACGGAGTGTGCGAGCCGTGTCGCCGAATCGTGCGAGGGTTCCCCCGCGGTTCGGGTTTTCTGCGTAGAATAGAGGTTCCCGATTCCCCCTGCTTGTTTTGCTTGAGGTCCCGTCACCATGAATCGCTTTGCCGATACCGCTTTGGCTTGCTCGCTGCTTCTCTCCCTCATCTGGACGCTTGGACATAGTCCGACTGCGACCGCGGCCGATACGGCCGACCAGTGGAAGCTGACTTGGAGCGATGAGTTCGACGGCCAAGAGGTCGATCGCAAGAAGTGGGACTTCGACATCGGTAACGGTTTCTACAACTACTCCGCGAATCAATGGATTGCCGGATGGGGGAACTCGGAGCTGGAGTACTACACCGACTCGACCACGAATGCCAAGGTGGAGGATGGCCAGCTGCATTTGCGGGCGGTAAAGCAATCGCTGCATGGCTGCGGTTACACCTCGGCCCGCATGAAGACCCGCGCGGTCGACGGCAGCCCGCTGTTCAACCAACGTTACGGCCGGTTCGAGTTTCGGGCGAAACTGCCGACAGGGCAGGGAGTGTGGCCCGCACTCTGGATGCTTCCGCAGGAAGAAACCTACGGCGGCTGGGCTGCTTCGGGCGAAATCGATGTAATGGAAGCCCGCGGTCAGCAGCCAGGAAAGGTGTTGGGTACTTTGCACTACGGGGGTGCTTGGCCTGCAAACGTGCATTCGGGCGGCGAATACGAGTTTCCCGCAGGCCAGGATATTAGCGGTTTCCATGTCTACGCTTTGGAGTGGGAACCAGGCGAGATGCGCTGGTACGTGGACGATCACTTGTACGCGACCCAGAACTTCTGGTGGAGCAGCAGCAAGACAAACGAGGGAGGCGGCCTGCAGCCTGCAAATGAAGGGGAACTGAATCCGTGGCCGGCGCCGTTCGGCAAGCCGTATTATTTGGTGATGAACGTGGCGGTCGGCGGACAGTTCGTGGGGAATCCCGACGCGTCGACCAAGTTTCCTGCCGAGATGGTGGTCGACTACGTTCGGGTGTATGAAAAAAAGGAGGGTTTCGGCGAGACCAAACCGCGCGGCGAGGGTAAACTACCTTTTGCTCGGTAAAGACATTTCGCCGCGCCAGCAATCTTGCTGCCCGCCCTTCGGCCAGCTTCGTTTCGTGTTGCACAGGCCCCACCGATTTTTGAACAGAGAGAGTTCCTATGCGTCCCTGGTTCGTCGCACTGCTGTGCGCCGCCTTCGCCGCCTCCGTAGTCGAAGCAGAAGTACCAGAGCGTCTCGCTCCCATCACCCGTCAGGCAGAGCCGTACCAAGGGGTGACCTACTACCGACTCATCGGTGGTCGCAACAAAACGACGCCAGCGGTATTGCCGCGGCCGCTGGTCATCCATTTGCTTGAGATCGACCCTCAAGCCGAAGGGCTCACGTTTTTCGGCACGCCCGACAACGGCGATGCCCCGGCCGAGTATACCCGTCAGGTCACTAGCGAGTTTCTCAAACAGCATCGTCTGAGCCTGGCTGTGAATGGCGACTTCTTCAGCATGGAAATGGGGACGAACACTGATGCCCAGGGACTTGGGGCGAGCAATGGCAAAATTGGCTCGCACCCTGCTGCTGAGGGCAAGGTGTGTGCGTCGCTGGTAATCACCAAAGACAACAAGGTATCGATCGTTACCACCGCCGACATCCCCGAGGGCACCTGGAACGCGGTAAGCGGTGGTCCCATTCTGGTGACCGATGGCGAGAACGTCGCTCGCAAGCCAGAGAACGACAAGCTCCACCCACGAACCGCGGCCGGAATCAACACCGAAACGGGCCATCTGTTTCTGCTGGTCGCAGATGGCCGGCAGCCTGGTTTTTCGGAGGGGATGTACCTAAGCGAAATGGCCGATTTGTTTCTCGAATTCGGCGTGAACCAGGCGATCAACCTCGACGGCGGCGGTAGCACCACGCTGGTGTTCGCCGATGGTAACGAAGGTGCCCCGCGAGTGATCAACAGCCCCAGCAGCGGCGCGACGCGATGGACCGCTGGCTGGGAACGCCCGGTAGCCAATCACCTCGGTGTGACCGCTGCGGTCAATGAAGACTACAAGCGATTGCCGACCCCTCGTGAGCAAGAGAAAGCTCAAGAGGCCCTGTCACAGAGCAAGTAGCCACGGGTCAGTTCGGTGTGTCGTCGGATTCTGCCTGGTGCTCGTCGAGCTGCCGCGTGACCGCGAGCATGTGTTCGATGTTGCCCTCTATGCCAGCTTCGCGCTGCACCAGACTGAGAAGCGACTCTTGTCGCCCGTATACTACCAGGCAGTCGCCTGCTTGCAGGCGGGTGCTGCCGCGGGGGGCGCCGAGGTATTCGCCGGTGGGGCGTTCGACTCCCAGCACCAGCACACCTTCGTGGTTAAGGGCCAACTCCTGCAGCGTATGTCCGGCGATCCACTCACCCTGGTGTACCTGCATCTTCGAAATCACGTAGTCGTGCCCTACCCTTAGCAGGCGGGTGTAGTCGTGCAGTTCGAGGCTACCGAGTTTCTTGAACGCCCAGGTGTTGATGCCCCACATCATCCGCTCGATCTGGTTGCTGGTGGCCAGCAGCAACAGCAGCACTAAACCGCCTGAGAGTACCGCCAGGCGGATGGAGAGTTCGCCGGTCCGATTGTCGGAACCACCCATGTCGAGAAAAGAGAGGATGACCGAGGGAATCGCCAGCACCACGCCGATATGGCCAAGCAACATCAGGTGCATCACGATCCGGCGACGGACCGGGTGGTTGACGATATCTTCGGACTCTTTGGTGGTAAATCCCGAGCCGGTGAACGCCGAGAGGGCCTGAAAGTGGGCGAGATCCTTCGAGATGCCGGTCATCGCCAAGCCGACCGTTGCGACCCGAATAACGATGAGCGAAACCGCGAACACAATCAGCGTACTATAGACGGCAAACATAGCTCGACCTCCTACCCTTATTATGGCATGAGACCGGCCAAACTAGCGCATTTCCCGCTAAAAACCGCCGACTTGGGTTCGCCTTGGCTGCGGTTTCGGCCTCAATTGCCGGGCTTGTCGACCTTGATGCGGAGGAACCGCGGCTGGTACAGCCGGATGTCGTTGGCCACGTGTCCTAGCTCAGTCGCGTTGACGAAGTAGCTGATCACCAGCTCGTTGTCGCCGGCGAGCGAAGGATGCGCCTTCGAGCCATAGCAGAAGTTGCGGCTGTCCCAGCGATCCTCGGGACAACGGAACACGGTCACCGCTGGGGTCCAGGGCCCGGTGAGTTCCTTCGATGTGCTCACGCGGATGCGATCCGACAACCCGTTGTCGTTGAAGACCACCGCGTAGATATCGAGCTCGTCGAGGTGAACCACCGAGTATTCGGTGGCCATGCGGGGAAGCAAGTGAGCCGACTTGCGGAAGTCGGCGACCCATCGCTTGCCGTCGTAGAATTGCCACTGGTCGAACGATTCGATCGATTCGACCGGCACCTTGGCGAGCGTGAGGAACCGCGTGCGGTAGTCGCCGCTCTTCTCCTCGTCGGTGCCGTAGACATAAAGTGTTTTGCCTTCGATCCGGAGCGACGCCCCGAACCAGAGTTCGCGTTTGTCGGTTGCGATCGAGCAGGGCATCGGCAGCTGGCGTAGCTGCCACTGGTAGGGATCGTCGTGCGGATTGTCGACGACGCCGAGGACCTGGCCGATTTGGCGGAAGCCAAACGCTCCGCCATCGCCATCCCGCTCGATCTGCGAGAGCACCAGGTAGAGCTTCTCTTCGACCATTACCGCGTCCTGCAACCAGAACCACCCCCGCCCATCGGCTGGGGTGAACATGGCCATCGGTTTGCCTTGCTCGTCGCGGCGCACGTAGAACTTCGGCGGCTGCTTGCCGCGGGTGCTCTCGATGGCCAGCGTGTTGTTCACGATGGTCGCATCGACTCGCTTCTCGTCGCGGATCTTGCCCACCCAGGTATCGCTGAACAGCCATAGCCGGGTGTCCTTGTCGAGCAGGCACGAGTGCCCACCGTCGGCACCAATCCAGCCATCGGTGTTCTCGAACCGGGCGTCGACGTCGCGCATGCGCTGCGCCGAGTTGTAGCGCACCTGGGCTTCCGCCACGTTGGCAACGAGCATCGCCAGGATTGTCGCGGCAAGAAGGGATCGGAGCATACTATTTCGGAGCGAAGATGGCGACGATGCGGCGACCATGCATGGTGGGACGTTGCTCGGGCTTGCTGACAGGTTCGAGCTCGGCAGTGAGCTTTTCGATGAGCTTGAAGCCTTCGTCCACGTGCGCGTTCTCACGTCCACGGAAGATGACACTGAACACCACTTTGTCCTTTTGTGCAAGGAACTTCTTGGCGCGGTTCACCTTGGTCATGAAGTCGGCTTCGCCGATCTTTGGACGCAGACGGATTTCTTTGTTCTTACTTTGGTGCGTGTGGCCTTTGTGCTGCCGCTTCTTTTGCTGGTACTTGAACTTACCGTAGTCCATGATCCGGCAGACCGGCGGCTTCTCGGCCGAGGCGACCTCCACGAGATCGAGCCCCACTTGACGCGCGCGGTCGAGTGCTTGTTCCGTGGGAATGATTCCCAGTTGCTCTCCTTGTTCCGAGATCACACGGATAGGGGTGATGCGGATCTGTTCGTTGATCCGTTGCTGCTTGCGTTCGATTGCTACGCCTCCTAGGGGTTGGAACGATTAGGCCGACCGATACCGGCTTACTGCCAAAGTATTGGTCATAACTATAGGGGAAGTCAACGGATCGGCAGGCCTTTTTGCCCCGCTGGACTAATTGTCGGCCAATTTGGCGCGGATGGTCCAAACTTCCCCCGCGATCGCCGCCCGAAACGCTAGCACGGGGCACCGGGCGATTTCGCCCCGAATTTCGGCCAACTAGGGACATCCGCAGCTAGCAATTGGTCGCGACGCCCCGCTTCGAATCGCGAATCCACTCGCTCCACGACCCAGGATAGAGCTTCGTTCCGTGGTGGCCGGCCAGCTCGCAAGCCAGCAGATTCACGCACGCGGTGACGCCCGAACCGCACATGTGCACTACCGAACCAGTCTCTCGATTTCCGATCAGCTCGTCGAATCGTTCGGCCAGCTCCGCAGGCGAGCGGAATTCGCCAGCTTCGTTCAAATTCTCCACCTGCGACCGATTCACCGCTCCCGGCACGTGCCCGGCCACGGGATCGATCGGTTCCTCCTCGCCGGAGTACCGCGTTGCCCCGCGGGCGTCGACCAGCAGCATTTCGCCCGAGGCCAATCCGGCTTGCACGTCGTCGGTCGACAGCCACATGCTGCGATTGGGCTCGGGCGTGAAGGTCGTGGGGGTCAGCTTGGACACTTCGGTCGACACCGGCTGCCCGGCAGCCTTCCAGGCGGCCAGACCACCGTCGAGCACCGCGACATTCTTCAGGCCTAACCATTTGGCAACCCACCAGAACCGCGCGGCGAACGCGCTGCCCGACTCGTCGTAGGCGACCACCTGCTTAGAGGCATCGATGCCCCAGTTCGCGAGCGTGGCGGCCAACTCGGCGGGCACCGGCAACGGGTGCCGGCCACTGGTTTCGGTCGCGGCCGACGAGAGATCGCGATCCAGGTGGGCGTACACCGCACCCGGCACATGGCCTTCGGCATACTGCTGCTCACCCGCGGCCGGATCGGCCAGCGAGAATCGGCAATCGACCACAACCGTTTGCGGGTCGCCTAGGAGCGGTACGAGTTGTTCAACAGTGATCAGGGTGGTGTAAGCCATGAAACGGTTCGCCTGCGAGGGAATTGGCAAAGAACTGCTTCGTTCGATTCTAGCGAAACGGGAGTGGCTTTCCCACTACCAGCAGAAAGCAACACGCCGCGCCGAACGATAACGCTCGACGCAGCGTGTCACCAGTCAGTGGAATCTTCGCAGATTAGTTACGCCGCCAGGCAAAACCGACCATGGCCAGCGCCAGACCGATCATCACCATGGTGCTCGGTTCCGGAGTGGAAATGTCGTCGCCTTCGAGCACGCCGACCGCTTCGAGCGCATCGACATCTTCGAACTCGTAACCAAACGTCTTGCCGACTTCGAAGGCGGTATCCCAAGTGTGACCACCATGCTTCAGGAATGTCGCGACCGGGGCACCCGATGCGTCGAAGGTCAAATGCATGATTTCACCACCATCGATCGAGAACCCAGCGGGTACCGGACCACCGGTGGCCGACATCATCATTGGCTGGTCGATTGGGTCGATCGTGAACAGCAGCTCGTCGTTGAGACCGTAGATCGGCGCGGTCGGTGACGAATCGCCAACGTCGCGGGCCATGGTGCCATCGACGTCGATCATATCGCGCGTCTGACGATCGAAATCGAGCCCCGCACCAAGGAACAGATCTTCGACCGCTTCGACAATCACCGAATGCGGAATCCAGGTGCCCACGGTGCCGGTCGCGATGTCGTACGCCCAGACCGAGGTGCCAGTGACCGAGTCGTTATCGAGCGAAAAGCGATTGGCGTCAGCCGTATGGCTACCGCCATCGTAGCCTTCGCGAATCGTGGTATCGCCATTTTCATGGCTGCTTGGTTCGGGGCCCCAGACCTCGAGCGCGTCGAGATCCTGCACAGGGTGATGATTGACGCCGGCGCCTGGGCCAGTCGGAATCTGTGGCAGCGCCCAGATATCCAAGGGATCCGCCACTAGGTCGACGGGATCGGGGTCTTCAAAATGGACCCGCGACTTCGTGCCGCCAGAGATGCCAAGATCGGCTGTCATCGAGAACAACAGCGACGCTTCGTTACGAACAATTTGGTTGAACAGAAAATCCTGCCTATTCGCGAGAGCGTCGATCTGCGGAATATCGACGTTGAATTGCAATAAAGCAGGTTCGAAGTCGAACCCGTCGACCGAACCGCTATTGCCGGTTACGGGATTGGGAATCCCATCCCACGAAACCACTTGGGCGGGGTCGAACGCGCCAAAAGCATCGTGATCCGAGGTGTTATAGAGCCGCGGATCGGTAACTAACGAGAAGTCGGTGTTCGAATACTCTTTGCCATACACTTCGCCAACCGGCGTGGCCCCTTCGCCTTCGGGGTTGATCTTAACAGTTGCCAGATACGGGACTTCTGAATAGTAATCGCCAGCTTGGGCTACATGACCAAACGACAAGAACCCAGCAGCCGCCAAAGAAAAGGCGACCTTCCCCCACAAATTTTGAGTGCGCATGCCTATCATCCTTCTGCACAAGAAAAAGAAACGGTACGGAACAAGCAGCGGGTAGAAATGCCGAGGCGCACGTAGAGCCGGTCCAAGGCCCCCCAAGAACTGGATCACTAGCGCGCATGGTCGGCTAAGGTGAAACCGAGATGATCCCTCTCCCCAATCAACGCGATGCACTTTCCCTCGCGTTGTAGAACACCCTCGCATCTTCCGGCAATCGGACAACCTTGTCAAGTAATTAATCGAGAAGTAATCGAGTTGCTCGATGCGCTTTTGCGCCGCGCGCAGAGAGCACTAGCATCGCGAGTGAATCGTCTACCGATTTACTCGTGATTGTTGCGCTACGCGATACAAGGCATGAATGCTTAGCGTGCGAAGGAGAACCTAAATGGAACTTAGAATGCACCGCATTCGTTGATGCACCGCTATGGCTTGCGAAACACCAGTAGATAGTTTTCGCGAAGTCCTTCGACTTCTGGTTCGTCCACCAACTCAAAACCGGCCGCTTCGATCTCGCTGCGGAATACTTCTTTGCTTGCCCGCACATGATTGAGCAACCATTCGCTGCTGGTAGCAGGATCGCGAATGAAATCGACCACCACCAGTGTGCCTCCTGGTTTCACTGCACGAAAGATCGACGCGTTGGTTTTCGAGGGAAACTCAAAGTGATGATACGTGTCGCAGACGTAAGCCACGTCGACCGACTCGGGTGGCAAGTTCGCCGAATTCGCGTCGCAGAGCACTGGTGTGATGTTCTCGATGCCGGCTTCGTCGGCGCGGCTGGCGATGTGCTCGATGAACTTCGGCGAGATGTCGACCGCGTACACCCAGCCCTCGGGGCCCACCGACTCGGAGAACAACACGGTGAACAACCCGGTGCCTGCGCCGATGTCGGCCACACGCATGCCAGGCTTCACGCCGGTTGCTTGCATGATCGCCGCGCGGGCGGCGAACGCTTCGCGGCCATCTTGCTCGAACCGATCGACGAACTCCTCTGGCTTCAGTTCCGGATCGGTGAACCGCGCGTTAATTCCTTCGGGCAGCTTTACTCGAGCGGTCTCCGGCGGAGCCGTGGCGACATCCGGCGTTTCGGCCACGCAGACCAAAGCACCCAGCATGGCAGATACAACCATCGCAAAGCGAACACGCAAACGTGGAGCCTGAATTACGTTCATCGAAAGGAAGCCTTTGCAGCGAGTAAAGTCGACAGCAGGTGAAGTGAAATCCAATGGCAGGATTAGAACACATTCACTACTGGATCGCGACCTTTTCCTCTCGCGAACTGCCAAGGTTCAGGACGTCGCGATGCTCTCGCAGCACTACCCGAGTTTCAGCTCTGCGGTTTTCGACATCCGAAGCCGAGAAGGACCCCCAAACCTAAGAGCATCACGCTGGTTGGTTCTGGCACTCCTTGCACCGCGTCGATCCGCGGTCCGCCACCAGCGGTGGCAAAGCTTGCTTTCCATACTTCGTATTGCGCCATGCCGATTGGCTCACCCGATTCGTCGTTGAGCAGTGTGGCAGCTGCGCTGCCGAGATGGTCGCGCCATACGGTGTAGTCGGCCAGGTTCACGAGACCATCGTTGTTGAAGTCGCCCGTCATCCCACTCACGGCGGTGAGAATAAGCTCCGTCGCGGTGCTTTGCGATAGCGTAAACATGTCGGCCACGGCGCCGCTCAAGGTCAGATGGTTCGTGATGTCGCTCGCGGTGAGCAGCGTGAACGTCTCGTTCAATGTGGGCGTATAATTGGCATCCAGCACCAAGTTCAGATAGCCATCGAGCACCGCATTGCCGGACACCACAAGCGAGTCGTTCGCCCCGTTGCCAAGATCGAGTTCGAGCAAGGCACCAGCGGTGAGATTCAAGTCGCCTTCGATGGTGAGTATCTCACCTGAGAGTACCGAGGAAGAGTTCAGCGGATTGCTCAGATTGGTTCCTTCGGCGAAGAACAAATCGTCAAGCTCCACACCAACGCCCAATCTCTCGTAGATGCCAAAGGTCACTAGCGATTGATCACCAACCGTGCCGGCGGTGCGGCGGCCGAACTGGTAGGTGCCGCCGCGGTAGGTGCCATCCTCGTCGCCGGTGGAGGTCGCGACGCGATAAAGCTTCCTATCGTTGTCGACTTCGAGCCACACGTTCACCCACTCGCTATCGGTGGTGGTCGTCAGGCCGACGTCGCCTTGCCCGTTGCTGTAAGCCCGCAATGTTGAGCTGCTTTGGTTGCCGACCATCGACAGCAGTACCGCGTACTCATTCCACGGGCTGTCGATGTCGCCGCCGGGGCCGCTATCGGTGCTGACCGTGAGGTCCGTTAAGCCGAAGATCGTATCGATGTCGCCCGACTCGTTGCGGCGGACTCGAAAGAAGTAAGTGCCGGTCTCGCCATCGGCCAGGCTAAAGTCGCGGGTGTAGTCGGTGTTGAGTTCGGTCACTGCGCCGCGCCAGGAGTCGCCGCCGCTGTTTACCCCTTCGACTCGCAAGGCTTGGTTACCGCTGTTGTCGACGATCGTAGCGTAACTGGTACCATCGAACACACCCGACCAGACGTCGCCAGTCGAGTTCGGGGACGAGCCGAGCTGTCCGGTGGCGTAGGCGGTGAAGTCGTCGACCAGTTGTTGACCGCTCGCATAGCGCTCGACGAGCCCGCTACCGCCGACACGCAGCGTGGAGTCGGAGACCGCGGTCAGGTCGCCGCGGACGATGCCGCTGCCAGCAAGCGTGGCGCCGCGATTCACGGTGGTCAGGCCATAGCCGGTCGCCCCATCGACGATGATCGTGCCGGCCGCCACGATCGTAGTGCCAGTGTAGTTATTGGCCGACGACTTGAGCGTGAGGGCGAAGCTGCCTGTCTTGCGGAACCCACTCGTCCCTCCGATTTGGGAGTGGATGAGCATATCGCCTTGTGCGGCTTCGATAGTGCTGGTCTGCGCGAGCGTCAGGTGCCCTGCGAGTTGAAACAGGTCTGCGCGAGTTTGATCGTGCCGCAAGGTCCCTCCGTCGAGCACCAGTTGGTCGATGGTGACGATGCCAGAGGTTCCCGAGCTGTTGTACAGCAGCCGCCCACCGGTGTTGATCGTGAGCGAGTCGCCAGCGAATTCCCAGCTTGGCGCTCCCCGCGGAGTGCGAATGTCGTAAGCGCCGGTTGAGTAATCGGCTCCCGCATGGGCGAAGTAGCGGTCGCTCCATCCCGCGTAGCTGCCGCTGTAACCACCGCCAAACCAGTTGAAGGCCGACGTGCCGACCGCGTCGGAGCCAGTGAGCGTGGCACTCGTCGCCGACCAGGGATCGTTGGGATTACCGTTGCCCATGTCTTGCCGCATGGCATACATGAGCGCGACGTTACGCATGTAGATGCTGTCGTCGGTCACTTCGCTGTCGTAGTTCAACCCGTAAGGATAGAAGTGGACGCCCGACTGACGGAACGCGGTACCTTGCCCATCAAACTGGGCCATCAGCGCATTGACTTTGGTGCCGGTCCAGACGTTGTTGCTGAACA
This sequence comes from Aeoliella mucimassa, assembly GCF_007748035.1. Lineage (NCBI taxonomy): Bacteria > Pseudomonadati > Planctomycetota > Planctomycetia > Pirellulales > Lacipirellulaceae > Aeoliella > Aeoliella mucimassa. Next base: position 6,556,145 of record NZ_CP036278.1, on the reverse strand, counting down.
GGTTGTACCAGTTGCCATCGGTGCCGGAGCCGAGCCAGTGGTTCAGCTCGTGTTGGGTCACTCGCTCGTTGGGCCAGGTGCCACCGTATTCGATGGCTCCGTAGTAGCCCGCCTGGGCAGTGGGGACCCCGGAGTTGTAATAGAGGTCGACGTAGCCGTCGCTTCCCCAGTTGAAGTCGCCGTACACGTTGAAGCGATCGACGACCGCCTGCATGGAATTGTTGGCCGCGTTGCGGCGGGTATCGGAGTCCCATGACCCGAAGGTGCCAAATGAGAGCGCGTGGACCGACCCGCCTACACCGAGCATCGCCAGCACGACGAGGCCGCCAAGCCTGAAGGAACGAGGTATCAAGGGAGACCGCCGAATAGAAAAAGTAGCACCGCCTGTAAGATCTATTAATTATTATGATTTTTAAGCACCGGTTTTGTCAAGCAAATGCTATCACCGCAGGCTGCTAGCATTTACCAAACTGGCGAATTTCCCCTGCCGAATCACGTTGGCACATTCTGGCGATCTCGCTACAATCGCCGCCCCGTGCGCGGGATTGCGCACTCCCGTTACCCCACCCACCGTTCGCAAGGAACACTGGCATGGAAGCCGCTCGCCTTACGAAAAACGAACTGAACCCACTCGATACCGCGGCCCAGCTCCGTGCTGCACGCGAAGTGCTCCGGCTCGAAGCGGTCGCGGTCTGGAAACTGTCGACCACGCTCGATCAGTCGGTCACCGACGCGATCGCCCTGGTGCGACGATCCCGCGGAAATGTCATTGTCACCGGCATGGGCAAAGCGGGGCTCGTGGGCCAGAAGATCGCGGCCACGCTCGCCTCGACCGGCACCCGCAGCCATTACCTGCACCCAGCCGAAGCCTTCCACGGCGACCTCGGCCGCATCGGCAAAGACGACGTCGTGCTCATGCTCACTCAATCCGGTGAGACCAGCGAGGTGGTGCAGCTGCTCCCTTCGCTTCGCGAGATGCGAGTGCCGATGATCGCCATTACCAAGACCCGCGATTCCAAAGTTGGTCGGGCGGCCGACGTGGTGCTCGAGCTAGGCAACCTCGAAGAAGCCTGTTCGTTGGGGCTCGCCCCAAGCACCAGCACCACGGCGATGCTCGCCTTGGGCGACGCGCTCGCGCTCGTGCTCAGCAAGCTCGCTGGTTTCCGGGCCGAGGACTTCGCGCGCTACCATCCTGGTGGCAGCCTGGGTTTCAAGCTTAGCAAGGTGGACGACCACATGCGTACGCTTTCGGAGTGCCGACTAGCTAGCGATACCAAAACGGTTCGCGAAGTGATTGTCGAATCGAGCAAACCTGGCCGCCGCAGCGGAGCGGTGATGCTGGTTTCGGAGTCGGGCGAGCTAAGCGGTATTTTTACCGACAGCGATCTGGCCCGCCTGGTCGAAGGACATCATGAGCAGGCGTTCGACAAACCGGTGAGCGAAGTGATGACCAAACGCTGTGCTCGCATTCTGTGTGGTTCGAAAACCGAAGTGGCCATCGAGCTCATGGCCGAACGCAAAATCAGCGAGCTGCCGGTGATCGACAACGATGGTCGCCCCGTCGGCATGATCGATGTGACCGACCTGGTAGGCTCGGGCGGACTCAACAGCCAGCCGGTAGAGACCGACGAGGAACCGACGATTCGCGTGTTCCCTGCTCCGACTTCCAACAGCGAAGTCGCCTAAGTTATTCGACGTCCCACGGCCTTCGACCTCGGACTACTCCTTCATGCTTTCACGTATCATCCACAGCACGATTGCTCTGGCCGTCTTGGTGGTGGCTTATCAAGTGTATGCGTGGACGGTCGTGCCATGGGTCGAGCCCGAGGGGGTGAAACGCAACGCGAAAGCCATCGATCAGGCAACCCGCGACAGCAGCTACGATGCCTTTAGTCGCTACCACGACTTGCTGGCGGCCTATTTTCCAGAAGGACATTGGTCGCTCACCAAACCGTCGCCCAAGGTTTTGCGGATCGACTCGTTGATGCTGGTCGTGAAAGACTATCGTCGGCACGACGACGGCAGCATCGACCTCGACGAGTGCGCCATTTTGATGATGCCGAAAGAATGGGAATTCGGCTCCGGTGCGCCGCGCGAGACGGTAATTCTCGAAGCCCCTGGCGGTGCTCATCTGCAGTTCGACGACGACTTTCAGCCCGCTCAAGGCAAGGCTGGGCGGATTGTGTATGGCCGTTTTCCCGGTCAGATCACCATTCGCAGCGACATGGACCTGCCGGGCATCGAGGACGACTTGCTGATCCAGACCAGCAACCTCGAAATGAACGACACCCGCATTCAGACCGAAGACGAGGTGATGGCTCGCATCGGGCCGAACATCGGGCGGGGGCGGTCGATGATGATCCGCCTGCTCCGCGATCAGCACATCAAACATGGTCCGAGCATTGTGGGCATCAAGTCGCTCGAGGTGTTCAAGAACGTGAAGCTCGAACTCGATCCGGGCGAAGTCGATCTGTTCGACGACGCGCAGCCTGAGATCAATCCCGACGACAGGACGGTCTACAGTTCGGGTGGCAGCGCGGCGGTGCGGCTAACTTCGAGCACGCAACCTGAGAGCCACTTCAAGGCGAATGTCGAAGTGACTTGCGAAGGCCGATTCTACTTCGACCTGCTCAACTACATCGCAACGCTCGATCGCAAAGTGGTGGTCAAGCGGCTACGGCCAGTCGGTGCTTACGACCAGATCGCCTGCGACGAGCTATCGATCAAGTTCTCGCCGGTCGACGACGAAGGGAAGCCGATCGCGATGGAAGATCCCAACGTCGCCCGCCGGCAACGCGAAGCGTTGGGGCAGTTCAAGCCGGTGTCGCTCACCGCCACGGGTTTTCCGGTGCGGGCGCAGTCGCAGGTCGAACAAGCCGAAGCCCGAGCAAACCGCGTGTTCATTCATCTGCTCGACCGCCGAATCGTGCTCGACGAAGGCCGCGAGGTGATGCTCAAACATGGCGGCAGTGAAATCCATGCTCCCTACATCGAATACCAGATGCCAGCCGACGACTCCCCCAGCCCGCTAGGCGAGTTGCGAGTGGCTGGTCCTGGCTGGTTGCGGGCTGTGCCCGACGTCGCCCGCGCGGATCGCGTGATCGACATCACTTGGAAGGAAGGCGAAGGCACCCAAGTTCCGCTACAACTCACCCGGCGGAACGAGCAGCCGATCTTGTTGCTCTCGGGCTATCCGGTGATCGACGCGCATCGCCTTGGTAAGATTGCCGCCCAGCGGATGGAACTTACCCTTCGCGAAGTGCCAGCCGATGGCGAGCAGGGTGCCGCGATTGAACTCGACAACAGCCCCAACAAACTGGCGGTGTTTCCCGAGCGGTTGCTCGCATCGGGCAACGTGGTGTTCGATTCCACCAAGCTCTCCGGTTCCACGCATCAATTGCAGGGCGACTTTGCCGCCTGGCAAGCCTCGGCGGCCAACACTCCGACCAACCGCCTGACCAGCTCGGCCGATCGAGAGGAAGATCCCAATAAACCAACGTCGAAGTACGACTTGGCGGCCAATCAGATTCAGCTCGATCTGGCGCTCACTGGCAAGTCGGCCGAGCCGACCGCGGTAAGTTGCGAAGGCTCCGTGGTGTTCCGCGAAACCCAAACCGCCAAGCCCGACGAACAACCTGTCGAGGTCCGCGGTACTCGGCTCACCGTCGATCAACTCGACCAAGAGGCCAAGATCACCGTGTTCGGTCGGCACGATCCGCAACTCGGCACGCCTGGCACCGCGACCATCTCGGCCCGGGGACTCACGTTGGCAGCCGAGCAGATCCATGCCGATCAACAAACCGGGCGGTTCTGGATCAATGGCCCTGGTGTCGCCACCATGAACGTAAATGGCGAAGCATTTGGCGAGCCGGCCGGCACCACCACTCCGGTGACCCTTACCTGGCAAACTAAGCTCGACGCGGCCGGGCGACGCATCGTGGCCACTGGGCGCATTCTGGCTGAGAGCCAGCAAGGCTGGGTGCAAGCCGATACCGCAGTGGCCCTGCTCACCGCTCCTCTGAAGTTTGGCAAGGAATCGGCCGCCGGCAAGATCGACGTCGCCCAAGTCGCGCTCGAAGGCAACGTGCTCGGCGATCATCGCGGCATCGACGAGAACGGGCCGAACTCGCATGAGAGCTTCCAACTCAAAACACTCACCTACGATCGACTCACCGGCAACGTGCAAGGCACCGGGCCTGGCTCGCTGCGATCGATTCGTCTGAGCGACGGCTCAATGAACTTCGCCGATCTGGCGAATACCACCACGCCGCAGCGCCCGACCTCGACGACTCCCACGAAGAAAGAGCTGCGATTCCTGCGGGTTGATTTTGCTGATGGCCTCACCGGCAACGTCGAACAACGCGTGGTGCGGTTCCATGGCCGAGTGAAGAGCGTGTACGGGCCGGTGAAAGGCTGGCAGGAGGAGCTGCCGCTGCACGCGCCCGACCGGTTGCCTTTCGACACGGTTACGCTGGCCTGCGAAACGTTGGAAGTGAACGAAGACCCCGTCGCCCGACGACTAATGAGCAAGGAGTCGAAGCTCGGCCCGCTCGAGATTCGCGCGCTTTACAACGTGGAGATCGAGGGCCGATCGGAGAAGAATGGCATGTTCCAGGCGCAGGCCTCGTCGGCCAGTTACAGCCAGTACAAGGACCTGTTCTTGCTTAAAGGCGATGGCCAGCAAGATGCGGTAATCTACCATCGCGATCCGCAGAGCGGGCAATACGTGACGGTGCCAGCTGGTTCGATTGAGTACCATCGGGGCACCAATCACACCAAGCTCGAGGACGTCCGCAGCCCGATTGAATTCCAGCAAGATACCCCGCAGGCGACTGTTCCACGGGGCACCACGCCGCAGACGCGTCCGGCCATCGGACCGATTCGCTAGCACCGAAAGACGGCAAATTGCCGGAAATCGTGGCTGCTAGACTTTCTGGCCAAGACACGCGAAACTGGTTGCTTGGCAATCCAAGTTTTCTCTCTCTCACTGTGAGCCTGGCGTGAGCTATCTAGTTGGCATCGATGTTGGCGGAACCACCAGTACGGTGGCCATCGGTAATGAAAATTGCGAGATCCTGTACGTGTCGGACCAGTTCGATACGAACTCGGCAGCCGGCCCTGGCCCGCTGATTCATGCTGTGGTCGAGGCGATCCTGAAAGGGCTCGAATCGCTTGGCGGTACCGGCGACGAGATCGCGGCTGTGTGCATCGCGACCCCTGGCCCGGCGACGCTCGACGGCGTGCTGCTGAAGACCCCCAACCTGAAGGCCGAATACTGGGACCGCTTCAACATTCGCTTGGCCCTGGAAAACGGGCTCGATGGCCGTGGTTATCACCTCGACGTGCAGTACATCGGCGACGGTCAGGCGGCCGCGCTCGGCGAGTACTCCGTTCGTAGCGGCAAGCTCACCTACTCGGCCATGGCTGCCGGTACCGACATCGATCCCGATCTGCAGTCGCTGTTCAAAGTGATCGTTGGCACCGGGCTCGGAGGTGGCGAGGTGCGCGATGGCCGCGTGGTTCGCGGCCGCGAGGGTCGTGCTGGCCATGCAGGTCATTTGCTGCTGCCGGCCGATGCGTTCCGCTACGAGCACGATCGCGAGCTGAAGGTCGGCAATGCATTCTCGACCGTAGAGTCGGCCGTGTCGCTCACCGCTTTGGCCCATCAGCTCGGCTATCGGTTGGAGCTTGAAGAATGGCGCGACCATCCGCTGAATAGCCAGCCCGGCACGGTACGCGACAAAGCCAAGCGACTGCGAGAACTAGCCGCTGCTGGGGACACGCTGGCCCAACAATTGTTCGACGACCAAGCCCGCGCGCTCGGCATCGCCTTGCTCGATATCAATTACCTCGGCGACTACGACATGATCGTCATCGGCGGCGGCGTATGCGACCTCGCTCCCGAAGTCCGCAGCCGTTACCTCCGATTGGCCGAAGAGTCGTACCGCGAGCACGCTTTGGATGGCTTCCGCAACCTCGAGCACTTTGTGTTCTCGGCCTGCGGCGATGCTGCCCCGGTGATCGGGGCCTTGGCCAACGCGTACCATTCGCTCGAGGTCGCGGAGTAAGCGACCCCGAGTCGATTAACGACGCCGAACCAGCGCCAAGCTCGCGGTCTGCAAACCGATGGTGCCAGCTGCTTCGCTGAACAACCGCAGCGCCCGCTTGCCGGGAAGCGTACGTAGATCCGCGGGGGAGTTGTGCCGGAGTTTGTCGGCCAAACGCATCAGTGCGTTAGGCGCGGGAAACTTATCGGAAGCCGTCGCCAGGATCAATCGTTCGCGAACCACCAACTCGGCGCTCTTCGGTGTGTAGATCGTGCGTTCCGACCATCCCAGCGGCGGGCAATTTGCGGGTGTCCAATCGCAGGTGGCCGCTCTCCATCGCGCGATACCTGCTTCGCCCGCCGCCGCTACCGAAACGTGTGCCCCGTCGCCATCTAACAACGCCACGGCCACAGCGAGTCCCTCGCCGCCGGGCGATGCCAACCACAACGTTTGGTTGGCATTCGTTAGTAGCTCTCCAGCATCCAACGACTGCATGGCATGCGCCCGCAACGCGATGCGAGCCGCTTCGAGCCACGACTCGTGGTCGCATTGCCCGATGGCTCCACTGGTGACCAACGTTCGTCCGTCGGCCAGCGTTTGCCAGTCGTAGAACGAACCCAGATCAGTGTTGCAGTTGATGCCGGCAAGTTCCCAATCCTGGCTTTGAGTGACCAGGTTCGGGCGCACCAGCCTTGGCATCACGATGTTGGAAGTCGGCTTTTGCTCAGCGGCTTTCGGAGCCTGCGGAGCCTTAGCCGGCTCTGCTGGTGGCTCTGCTGGTGGCTTTGGCGTTGGTTTTTCGCTGGCGAGCGTTTCGGAAGGTGCGACCGGATCGATTGCCGCACTCCCTGCTGTTCGCCAACGATGTAGTTCCAACTCCACAGCCAACCTGCCAGCTACCACTTCGGCTAGTTGCAATTCGGCATCGGCAAATGCCCGTGGCTCGTTGCTGTATAACCACAGCGTGCCATGGATGGTTTCGTCGCTCGATACCGGCAAGCACACGGCCGCACCACACCAAATCGGTACCGGCCAACCTGCGACATCGAGGTCGTCTTCCAGTACAATCGCGCTTCCGGCGAGTGCGGCCACGTCGGCTCGTGCGGTGGCCAGCGGTCGTCGCGCGGGGGCCGACTCGGTTTCGGCCGCGTGATATTCAGTGCGGAGCAGCAATTCCGTCGTGCTGGAGTTCAGTTCGTAGAACGTTGCCGCGTCGCAGGCAAATCCCTGCACCAGGCCCTGCAGGACTGCAGTCAGGCGCTGGTTCAGTGCTTGCCGACGGGCGTCGGCGGTTGCCTGTTGACTAGCCGCCGTGGGGGAGGTGGCGACTTGCGGCGGACGGACGCGGGGCACCACGCCGGCGAACACCGTAGTTGGTGGCAACGAATGCTGGTGGGTTCCCGGTTCCATGGTACCTATCTGACTCCATTACTTAGGGTGCAAGTTGCTTGCGATGCTGGCAGGTTCACGGCGGCACATATTGCCGTGTCTACGCAAATTAACATCGGGTGCGCAATTCAGGATGTTTGAGTAATTTTTGCAAGCTGCGCAAAATATGCGATAAACTGGGACGGTCCTTCCCAAACTACTGTTGTTCTGTAGCCTTGGATGCCTAGGATTGGGGACTTCCGACGAACTACCCCGCGTGCCGAACACCCACCACCCAAGCCAACCCCTCCCCTCGACGAGCTTTTAGCAAGCAAGAAGGAACCGCATGACCAAGCTGGCGCTACACTGGAAGATTCTTATTGGCATGGCCCTCGGCATCTTTGCTGGGTTAATTGCTTTGTGGTTGGGTTCCGACAAAGTGGATGAGCTTGGCGAGTTGATACTCACTCCCAAAGGCGACCGGATCAACACCGGGGCCGAGTTCGTCGTCGCCTGGGTGAAACCGTTCGGCGATATCTTCATCAACGCGCTGAAATTGATCGCGGTGCCGTTAATCATTGCCTCGCTCATCAAAGGGGTGACCGACCTGAAAGACCTGAGTCGCCTTTCTTCGCTGGGGGGGCGGACGATCGGACTCTATCTGATTACGACTTCGGTAGCCGTGTTCCTGGGACTCGGCATCGCGCTGATCGTCAAGCCAGGCAAGTACATCAATCCCGATGGCCGCGATACACTGATTGCCGCTTACGCCGACGATGCCTCGGGCAAAATTGAAGAAGCCAACAAGCAGAAGTCCCGAGGGCCGCTGCAGCCTCTGGTGGACTTGGTGCCCGAGAATCTTACGGAAGCGGCCGCCAATAATCGCAACATGCTGCAGGTGATCACGTTCGCGCTGTTCTTTGGAGTCGGCCTGCTGCTGGTTCCGCCGGAGCAATCGAAGCCGGTCAAAGACTTTTTCGATAGCCTCAACGAGATCGTGCTGAAACTGATCGACCTGATTATGCTGGCCGCGCCAGTCGGTGTGTTTGCGCTGATGGCCTCGATGGTGGTGCAGACCCCTTCGATGAGTGTGTTCTGGGCGTTGCTCGTCTACTTCGTGTGTGTTTCTTCAGGGCTGGCGATCATGGTATTCGTGTTCTACCCAGCGTTGGTGTTGATTTTTCTCCGCCGAGGCTACGCCTGGTTCTTCCGCGGTTTGTCGCCTGCTCAGTTCCTCGCCTTCAGCACCAGCAGTAGCGCGGCCACGTTGCCAGTGACCATGGAACGCGTGGAAGAGCACCTGGGAGTCGACGAAGAGGTCGCGAGCTTCGTGCTCCCGATCGGCGCGACCGTCAACATGGATGGCACCAGCCTGTACCAGGGCGTGGCAGCGGTGTTCATTTGCCAGGCGTTCGACGTCACGCTGTCGGTTTCCACGGTTATTGGCATCGCGCTCACATGCATTTTGGCCTCTATTGGTACCGCCGCGGTGCCGAGCGCTGGGGTCGTGATGCTGGTGGTCGTGCTGGGTCAGATTCCTACCGAAAACAACCTCGACCTGGTTCCCGCCGTGGCGCTGATTCTGGCTCTCGATCGGTTGCTCGACATGATGCGAACCGTGGTTAACGTTACCAGCGATGCGACCGTCTCGATGCTGGTCGCCAAGAGCGTTGGCATGCTCGGCGAGCCACATCCGGAGGAATGGGACGACTACTACCATCACAAAGGCGACTCCCCCGAGACTCCCACCGACACCACCGAGCCCACTCCCCCCAGCGAAACCAGCGAGACCACGGATAGCGAGACCCCCAAAGATTAGCGACTGCGACGTTCCCCTCACTCGTTTGCATCCCTTTCTGCGGAGCCTTTCCCATGAATCTGCTTGATCTCTGGCTGCCGATCGTACTGACGGGCGTCGCGACGCACATCGCCAGCACGATTGCTTGGACCGCGCTGAAGCATCACGATCCGGAATGGAACAAGCTACCGGTGGAAGACGACCTGCTCGACTTTGTCGACGCCAAACAGGTATCGCCGCAGCAGTACTTGTTTCCCTACTGCGACGACATGAAGGAGATGGGCACGCCGGAGTTCAAGGAGAAACTCCGCACCCGCTGCACCGGCATGCTGGTGCTATGGAAGCGGCCGCCGCACATGGGCAAAGCCATTGCGTCGACGCTTACCTATTTTCTGGTCGTGGCCATCCTCACCGGCTACGTCGCGTCGATCGCCTTCGCCCCTGGTGCGAGTCGCATCGATGTGTTTCGGCTGGTCTTCACCGTCGGCGTGCTATGCCATGCGTTCAGCCCGCTGCCGTTTGTCTTCTGGTTTCCCCGCAAATACGTGCTCGAGATGGTCGACGGAGTCGTTTACGCCCTGGTAACCGCGGGCATCTTCGCCGGCCTATGGCCGGGAGCCTAACGGCGACGGCTGCTGCTGCAGCAGCGGCAAGCGAATCGCTAAGTCGTCGCTGCGAACCACCACCGCTTCCCGCTTAGCCATCCCATTGCTCTTTCCCCCGATCGATTCATCGTCCTACCCCAGTCCCTTCGCCCGCACCGATTCGGCCTGGGCTTCGCGGTAGTTGTGTAGTTTGCGTCGGAGAGCTTCGTCGGTGTTGCCGAGGATGCGTACCGCCAGCAGGCCGGCGTTCTTCGCGCCGCTGGTGCCGATGGCCAACGTGCCGACTGGCACGCCGCCTGGCATCTGGGCGATCGAGAGCAGCGAGTCGAGCCCGCTTAGCGCCCGGCTCTGCACTGGCACGCCGAGCACCGGCAGCACCGTGAGCGAGGCCACCATGCCCGGCAGGTGGGCCGCTCCCCCCGCACCGGCGATAATCACCTGCAGCCCTCGCGCTTCGGCCTCTTTCGCGTAGTCGAACATGTCCTCAGGCGTGCGGTGGGCACTCACCACGCGGGCCTCGTGGGCAACGCCAAACTCTTCGAGCACGTGCACCGCTTCGCGCATGGTTTCCCAGTCGCTCGACGAGCCCATGATGACACCTACCAGTGGATTCTTATCAGCCATTGCCGGATCGCTTTTTGCTAGAAGGAGAGATACCTCTAGCAATGATCGAGTTGCGGCTGGAAGATGTCAACAGTGAGCGGGCGGGCGAGCTATCTACGCCTGCTGCACGAGCTGCGTCATTCGCTCGCGAAGATCATCGGCCGGGAACAAACAGAAAGAGTATTCCCGCGATTCGAGCACCTGACTGGCTCGATATTGCTCTTCGAGTTCGGCCTGCTCGCGTTCCAACCGTTGGCGGACCTCGTCGGTTGCCTGGCGGAGCGCGGCATTGGCCTCGTGAATCGCCTGATGACGCTCGGCCGCATTCTGCTCGGTCTTGGGCAACGCGAGCCAATGTCGCTTGTGGCTCAGCGCCTGCTCGACCACCGAGTCCGATTCGCTATCGAGCCAGTTTTCGGGATGCCATTGCCAATCGCGAAGGTAATGGGCGACGCGTTGAAGGTCGCCGGAACTCACCGAGCGATGCTCAATCGGTAGATGCATGGTGGCCGACAGCGCGACATAAGCCGGCGGAACGATGCCCCACAAGCGATGCACCAGGTCGTCGGCGACTTCGTCGTACTTCGCGCCACCGATGCCATGCAGGAACACGTCGCCTAGCACGAGCCGCGCGAACAGCGTGGTCGTCAGCGCCCGGGTGCGTAGTTTGATGCCGGCTGCACCTAACTCGGCAAGCTGCTCGCTTAGCTGACTTGCCATGTCGCAGCGTGCGGTCAGGTTCCAGCCCGCGCGGTTGGTGAGTTCCAGCTGCCCATCGAGCTGGCGGACAAACAACGCGCGGCGCACCGGGTCGTCGGCCGACCACACCCAGAACGGCATCTCGAGCCAGTCGTCTTCCTTCGCCAAATCGGGCATCGGTTGGGCGTCGCTCCGCAAGCGGTGAGCAGTGCGGAACGCGTGCAACGCATCGTTGTACGCTTGCCACAGTCGGGAGCTATCGACCAGCATCGCCGCGGCAAACGGAGCAAACACCGACAGTTCGCACGCCTGACTCATCGGCAGTTCGAGCGTCGTGGCTCCCCACGCGTGTTCCAACTGATGACGCGCCTGGGCGATCGCCAGATGCCCGTTGCCATTGGTTCGTTCAACCGCCTGCACGACCGTGGGCCACCACTGCTTCACGAGCGGATCAGCAACCAAAGGGGCCAGCGTGTCGGCAACGCGTTGACCAAACGACTCGAACATAGCCCGATCGACAATCCGCTTTTCTTCCACCGGCATCGGCGACGTTGCCGCGTCGAACGGCACGCTTTCGATACGCGGGGCGGCGACCGAATCGGTCGGCACGCGAACATTGCTGGAGTGGGCCGCGTCGGTATCGATCACCAGATGGATACCGACAGCTTGGTGCTCGGCAGCCAGTCGGCTGAGAGCAAAGTTCTTGAACCAGACCCCAGGGTGAAACAACTCGGCCTGATGACCCGTGAGTAGCAGCGGGGCGTGGGGATCAATCGTCGGAACGCCAGGCAAGTAGTTGGCCGTGTAACGCGTGGCCGCTTCGAGCAACTCTCGACGGGCTGCTTCGCGAAGTTGTCCCAGCGTGGTATCGGCAAGCGACAGACTCTCTACCGACATGTCAACCTCGGTACTGACTTCGGCGAGCGGCGGAATGGCCACCACGCTGTTGTTGGTACGAGGAGCGCGATATTGTCGGTAGCGGATCGAGACGTCGCTCAGCATTGCTCACAATCCGCGACATACTGGGCGCAGCCACACGGCCCGAAAGTGAAATGGGGCGTCGCAGGCGTGGCTCCCGATCGACGCAATCGCACGACGGCCCGGTGCACCACCTCGCGGTAGTGAGCCAATCGCTTGCGGGCGTCGTCGAGTGCGCCGCCGAAGCTGCGTTCCTCGTCCAAGTAAATCAGCGGCACTGCCAGCTCGACCACTCGCAGTCCGTGGAACGCTGCCTGCACCCACACTTCGAGCGGCATCGCGTAACCGGTTTCGGTCAGGTCGAGTTTCTTGAGGGCTTCGACCCGATAGGCTTTGAAGCCACAGAACGCGTCGGTGAGCGCGAGGCCCAGGCACTGATTCAGTTCGCTGGTGATCGTATGATTGATTCGTCGGCGATCGGCCGGCGCGGCGCCCGAGGCAATGTCCTCGGCATCCAGGTATCGGCTGCCCGAGACGATGTCGACCTCGCCGGTGCAAGCTTCGGCCAGGTGACGAATGCGTTGTGGTTCGTGTTGGCCATCGCAGTCGATCGTCACCAGCACGTCGTAGCCATGCTCAATCGCATAGTCGAAGGCGGTCTTGAGCGCGGCCCCGTAACCACGATTCTCTGGATGCCGTGCTACCGCCACGTCGCCGCGGCGTGCTAGCAAATCGCTCGTGCCATCGCTCGATCCATCGTCCACCACCAGCACATCCTGGGCGTACAACACCACGTCGTCGAGCACTTCGTCCACGTGCTTGGCTTCGTTGTAAACTGGAAGGGCCGTCAGATAGCGGAGAGCATCACTCATAAAAGTCTCGTGGGCTAGCGCGGTAGCAGGCGGGGGTGGAGACGGCAGGTAGGGTGAAGGCGTTGCCGATGGTCCCTCTCAGCAAACCGTACCAATCCTGGCACAGCACTCGGCGTGTATCGCTCATCGCCGTCAGACCATTGTAGGCGTCGTCAGGCGAAGGGCAAACCCGCAGCATTAAAATAGGTGACCAACCAGGCTGGGGGCGGCGGTTTGAAGCAGCTTTCGCGGGCCAGATGCCCCGACTCGTCGGAAAACCCCTACAACTTGCCACCCGCGACACGACGCTCGGAAACCGGACAGCGGCCGCCTGGGCTACTGTTCCGACTGTTCCGATCGGCGCTCGAGGGCCGGTTTGCAGTACTGCCAGAGGTCGAGCTCGATCAGCTCCTCCTCCACCGCCTCGGCCGAGGCATCGCTCAGCGTGTTGGCGACCTCGTCGATCAGCAGGTCGCCGAACTTCTCGCGGGCGCGGTGCAGCATCACCCGCACCGCCCCTGCGTTCATTTCCTTATGCAACAGATCGCTCACCAACTTCGCCAGCTCGGGCGAGCGGACGTCGGGGTGCTCGACGCGGGCGCGAAGCACCGTGTGGTACGGCTTTCCGGTCGTGAGCTCCTCGCGCTCAAGCTGTTGCCAGACGCGGCCCAGCAGATTGGCTCGCCAGCTGTTGATAAACTCTTGATCGTCGGGTGCCTGGTAGGACTCGACATCGTCGGGCGTATCGTCAACGAGCGGCGTGGCTTGCTGTTGCTGGCGACCCCGGCGGCGCTGGAAATCGACAATCAGATGGTAGAGCGAGGTCTTCAGAAAGCTGCGAAACCGCCCCTTCGCGGGATCGGCCTTGCCGTAGTCGCCGCGGACGAACTTCAGGGCGAACTCCTGGTACACCTCGTCGGCTGCCTCAGGATCGCGGAGTGCCGCCATCGCATACCGACGCACCGCCCCGCCGTAGCGGTCGATCATCTGCTGCTGTGCTTTGGCGAACTCGGTGGCATCTTGGCGATGGGCTCGCTGCACCATCGACCACATCGTGTCGATCCGGCTTAGTCGTTCGTCCATAGCGTACTGGGAATCTGGAGGAGCGTGGTGGATTGGAAACGGCAGCTCAGTATTGTAATTGGACTGCGGTGCTAGCACGACCGACTTTTTCGCACAAGTATGCTGCGTGACTTTGACGATTAGTCAAACCATGGCAGCCGGTATGGCAAACTGGCCGCCTGCGCTCCTCTTAACCTCTTGCTGTGGAGAAATCCCGTGCACACGGTCTATCGTGCGATTGCGTTTGGTCTGGCTCTGACGGCAACGTCCCAATTGTGGGGACAAACCACCGAGCAAGGCAACTACCTGGATACGAATACCGATCCGTTGTCGATCGATTTTCCCGAGTTGCCACCGGTGCCGCCTGCTACGCCGCCGGCACAAGTGGCTCCCGCACCGGTGCGCCCTGCCATCACTCCGCGGCTGCAGCGGTTGAGTCCTGCCGAAACGGCTCATTTGCCGCGACAAGTGCAGAATGTCATCGACTTCTACGGCGGCACGACCTCGGGTCGGGCGTTGTCGCAGATTCCGCAGCGGCCTTCGACGGTCAGCTCGGGAGTCTCCAGCCCTCCGCCGGTACGCCGGGTGAGCAAGCCATTCTCGGGCGGGGTGAGCAGCTCGCCGACCATCAGCCCTTACCTGAATCTGTTCCGCGAAGAGTCCAGCGAAGAGCTGCCAAATTACCACGCGTTCGTGCGACCGATGTTGCAGCAGCAACAAACCAACACGATGAACCAGCGAGAGCTTAACACGCTGCAATCCGAAGTTCGCCAGGCGTCGTATCAGCAGAGTTCGGCCACCTCGAACGGCGGAGTGCCGATCACCGGTCATGGCACGCGATACATGAACACCTCGGGCTTCTACCCTCAGACTCGCCGGCTCAAGTAGCACCGCACGTCGGTTTGCCTGGCGGTTCGCGACTCTGGTACGATGGGATTGCTGTTCGAAGCCATCCCCACCCGCCCGGAGTAATCGCGATGAACCTCGCTACCAGTCGGTACGTTAGCTCGAGTCTGTCCCTGCTGTGCTTGCTTTCGTCATTCGCATTGGCCGACGAGCCGGCAACCACTCTACCGTCCGATGAGCAACTAAAGCGCGAAGCGGCCTTTGTCGAGATGCTCTCCGGCGCGACGTTGATCGGGCACTTTACCGTGACTGGCAACGAGCCGAAGGGCGAGCCTCCGCGGCTTCGCGGCGAGCGTTACGATCTGGTCGAAGTTCGTAAGATCGACGAGCAGCACTGGCTGTTCAAAGCCCGCATTCGCTACGGCGATCACGACGTCACCATTCCGATGACCCTGCCGGTAGAGTGGGCGGGGGACACGCCGGTGGTGGTGGTCGATAACCTCGGGTTCCCTGGCTTGGGAACCTACAGCGCAAGAGTGCTGTTTCACAAAGACCACTACGCTGGCTTCTGGAGTGGCACCGATCGCGGCGGGCATTTGTTCGGCACCATCGAGCGAAGCAAACCAGCGGACGACAACACCACCGACGAGTAGTCGCCGGTGATGTCGACTCCGCGTTGTGCTAAGCGTTAGCGACGCAGCTTGCGGATGCCAATCAAGGCGATGGCACCCATCGCGCCGAGCACCATGGTGCTTGGCTCGGGAACGCCGGTGTCGCCGGGGCTCACGGTGATCTCCATCGCTCCGATGTAAGCAAACGAGCCTTCGATCAACGTCTGGTCGAAGAAGATCTGTCCGAACTCATCGGGTTTGACGCTGAGGAACTCGATCACTTCGTCGTCGTTGCCATCGTACATTCCATCGAAACCGATGTCGGTGCCCGAGGTCTGCAGAATGGCCGAGTGCTCGGTCGCACCAATCAGTCGGTATTCTGTCTTGCGAACATCGGTGGTCGCCCGGGTGCCGAACAAGCGGAAGTCGTACACGTAGTCGGTGTCGAGTCCCGTGATCATGAACCCGCCGGCCATGTCGTCGTTGCCGCCGCCTTGCACGCCGTCGCCGGTGCTGAAGAAGTAGTCGACCGTGGCCGATTCGACTGCCAGGTCGCCGAGCAACGCGGGATCGGGCGAGAACAAACCACCATGGTTCTTCCCATTGTTATGGAACTGAGCCGTGATAGTCAGGCCGAGGCCCACGTTTTCGCCAGCGGTGTTTACCAGGTTGCCAATGTGCTCGCCTGGCAGGATGTCGGTACCGCCGTTGAGCGGGTGCCAGTTGTTCCAGTGGTTGCCATTCACGTCGGGGCTCGCGGTGTGCTCACCATTGGTCGTGTCGTTGGCACCAAAGTCGAACAGAATCTTATCGCCAACCGACAGGGCGGTGTTCGGCGCGTAGACTTTGTCGGGCGCGGCGACCGCTTCGATTTGTGGGCGGACGATGCTGGTCCACAGATCGTACCCGTCGCGATTCAGATGGATGTCATCGACAAACTTGTTCTGGAAATCCGAACCGGTGTAAGCACCCAAGGCGTCGAACTCGGCCGGCAGATCGATGTAGTAAGCGTGGTCGTGGCTCGAAGCGTAGTTCGAGATCAAACCATTCGCGATGTCTTCCTGTGGGCGATTGCCTTCGCGGCCGGGGGTCGGCATGATGCCGAGGTAGAAGATGTCGACCGTCGGATCGACCGTGTGCACCGAGTTCACGAATCCCAGGTAATCGTCCAGTACTTCCAGGCCATTCGAACCTGATCCCAGGTCGTTTGTGCCGGCCCACACCACTACCGCCCGCGGGCTGTGCTTATTCACCAGGTCGCCGACCTGAGCGTTCACGTCGTCGAACAGGGCGCCGCCGATGCCGCGTTGAATCACGTTGTAGTCGGCAAAGTCGCGGGTCAGTTGTTCCCATCGACGGATGCTCGAGCTACCAACGAACACGATGCTGTCCTGCGGCAATGGATCGAGCGCGTCTTGCGTATTCCAGCGATTCACTTCGTTCTGGTACGGCTGAGCTTCGGCGTTGTTGGCCATCGTCAGCGAAGCAACCGCAGCCAGGGCAATGGCCAAAGCCGATTGCCAACGCTTGGCGCCGCGGACCATCACTAGGCCCACTGCAGCCAGACCGAGCAGGGCGACGGTCGAAGGTTCCGGCACCTGATTGGTGGTCGCGGTGACTTCCAGCACGTTCAGGTAGGCGAAGTTGCCTTGCACGACCGACACCAGCAGTTGGATCTCGTTGTTCGCGTCGGGGGTGATGCCGGTAAGGCTGACGATGTTGTTGTTATTGCCATCGTAACCGTCGGCTCCGATGTCGACGCCCGAGGAGAGCATCGTGACGTACTGAATGTTCTCGCCGATCGCCGAGAAACGGGTCTCGCGAGTCGAAGTGGTCGCCCGACTGCCGAACAAGCGGAAGTCGTACACCGCGTCGGGATCCAATCCGCTGAACGTGATGCCCGACGGGTCGTTCGCGGCGCTGGTGTTCGCGGTACCTTCGACGAAGAAGTAGTCTTCGGTCGCAGTGCCGATGGCAAAGTCGCCAAGCAACGCGGGATCGGGAGTGAGCAAACCGCCGTTGTTGCGACCATTCGCCCGGAAGTTCTGCCCGGCGATGCCAAAGGTGTTGATCGAGACGCCGGTCGACGCGTTGTCGACATCCACCAGATCGGCGAGGCCCACGTTGTCGGCGATTTGGAAATCACCGCTCAGGTTATTCCAGTAGTTGCCGTTCGTGTCGGGGCTGACTGTCTCGGAGCCATTGCCGCCGTCGTTGCGACCAAAGTCGATCAACACACGGCTCGCCTGCACTGGCTGAGCAAACAAAGAGAATACGATCCCACAAAGGGCCGATGCGAAAACCAAGGTGTTGCGTTTCACTAGACTACTCGCCGTTAAAAGATCAAAGATGCCGCTGTCTCTAGATCAGCCAACACGGACCACTACCAACTGGGAGGGATCGTTCCATCCGCTAAATCGCGGTCCGTCTGATTCAATGAAAAGGTCGCCTTCCGCGTTCGCGAAAGTCGGCCGCCTGTTGCTACGTGACTGCTTTACTGGATACCAACAAGCGAAACACGTAGCGACCACTAGTATATGCTGGCGACCCCCCGCATGTTGACGGGAATTCTTGCCAAAATTGCCAAAATCGCCTCTGCTGCCAACTCGTACCAACAGGTAGTCTTTGTACCAGGCGTTTACACCAGCCGTGTAGGGTGTCGGCTATTCAGGCGAATTGGCCGCACGCCAGCTGGCTGCCTGCTCGCCATCGAGACGCAAAGTCAGGCATTTTGCACTGCCGCCGGCCTTTACGAACTCGTCGAGCGGCGTCGCGGTCGGCTCGTAGCCGCGGTCGCGGAGTTCCGCGTGCAATTCATTGCAGCCGGTGTTTGTGAACACCTGCCGACCGACCACCACCGCGTTGCAGGCGAATCGCTCCGCTTCCGACTGCTCGACCGCAATCAGCTTGTCGATGGTCCCCTCGATGGCCCGCCGCCCGTAATCGTCGAACGCCGGCGGGTACCAGATGGCCTCGTCCTCGGCCAGCGGGCAGAAGCACGTATCGAGGTGATAATAGCGGGAATCAACGAGTTCCACGGGAATCACCCGCACGCCGAGCAGGGAGCCGATCTGCTGATGACAGGTCGCGTCGCTCCGCATGCGATAGCCGGCAAACAGCGTATCGCCGCAAAATAGCGCGTCGCCGGCCCCTTCGAAGTCGTAGCCCCCCCCTTCGTCGGGCGGGGCGAACTCGACTACCTCGAACCCATGCTCCGCAAACCAGTCGCGAAACACCGGCGACTCCCCTTGCCGCTGCGGATGCCGAAACCGCGAGACCAACGCCCGCTGCTGAT
The DNA here is from genome assembly GCF_007748035.1 of Aeoliella mucimassa. Taxonomy (NCBI): domain Bacteria; kingdom Pseudomonadati; phylum Planctomycetota; class Planctomycetia; order Pirellulales; family Lacipirellulaceae; genus Aeoliella; species Aeoliella mucimassa. The sequence continues at coordinate 6,537,442 of NZ_CP036278.1, read as the reverse complement.
ACACCAGCCCTGCGTTGGCGGTGAACACCAGGTCGGGCAGCCCCGCGACCGGCGGCAGCAGCTCGATCTCGGCCCCGGTGCCTGCGAGCAAGGCATGCAAGGCGTTCCACTGCTCGGTCGCCAGGGCATGGTCGGCCGCGACCTCCACGTTCATCCAGGGATTGATCTCGTACTCAATGCCAAAGAAGTCGGGCGGGCACATAAGAATACGAGCGGTCATCGGCGTCCAATGGCAAACGAGCAACAGGGCAAATCGGCATCGCCGAGCAGGCGATCCATGACTACCGAAAGTGTACCCCAAGGGTCGCAAAGCATCGCGATCGATCAAGGAGACTATCGAGAGGACGCATGGGGAGTTTTGCCCCCAGCGGCAACCAGCACCAGTCGACGTAAAGCGTTGCTGCAAAGCGACTTACGCCAAAAGCCCCCGCCCCCAATTCAGGAAAACGATCCGTGGGGGCAATTCTTACGCCGCCGCCATTTTCCGCAACTCGTTGGAGCATAGCGACTTACGCAATGTCGAATCGACGTAAGTCAAAACCAAAAGCCCCCACCCCGGGGGCACCACCAACAAGCGGCCATCGCTGGGCCGATGTGCCGGTCACCCCGATGGGCATCGTCATGGGTAACCCCCATTTGGTCGCACTCACCAAGTTGTCAAAGAACCAACCGGGCCGCAGCCCACAGGTACTATTGGAACGGTTCAGGTGGCCAATTAATAGGAAAAAGTGGGTAGAAACGTGCTCTGTTTTCACGCTCCTAGTTGGCGGTAATCATTCACCTTATTTGCCCCACGTAACTGCTGCGGCTTGCCGCCCGCGGGGCCTCATTATCCGCCGTCTCTCTGTTTTTTGGCGATTGTTGTCCCCGTTGGTTCGACTTGATAGCAATAACAGCAGAAGGGGCTGCTGCGAGTACTTACCGGAATGGTCATGGCCGACGCGAAGAAACTGTTTGAAATCCTGGTCCGCGAAAATGCCGACATGCTCACCGCCTACTTGAGGGCGGCCGTGCGTGATGCGGCTGCGGCCGACGATGTGTTTCAGGAAACCTTGCTTACCGCCTGGCGGAAGCTCGACGACTACGACGCCGAGCGCCCGTTTGGTCCTTGGCTGCGGGGCATCGCTGCGAAGCTGGTGCTTTCGCACTATCGTCAGGCGGCCCGGCGGGACGAAACCGTGGGGCACGACGTGCTCGAGCACCTGAACCAGCGGTTCGAGCGGTTCCATGGTTTGCCAGGCGATACGTTCGACGAGAAACTCGACGCGCTGCGACAATGTGTCGAGCAGTTGCCGGAGCAGTATCGCGAGCCGGTCGACTTGCGATACGCCCACGAGTTGTCGCTTGCCGACGTCGGGGAGCAACTCGCGCTGAGTGCCGAGGCCCTGAAGAAACGTCTGCAACGCGCGAAGGTCCGCCTGCTCGATTGCCTGAACCGCCGACTGCTGGCCCCCGAACCGTCCTAAATATACGAGCCCGTTTCCCGCTCAATCCATCACCGAACCCAACAAACCTAGCGACCGAGTGCTGCCCGCCATGCCTGAGCCCCACGATCCCCAGCCCGACCTGCAAGCGGCCGACGAGCGATTCGTCGAAGCCTTGCTGAGTCAGGCGCTGCGGCCTGATACGGCAGGTCGCGAGCGGCGGATCGCCCAGGCGATGGACTCCATCAACCGGCCGGAACCAACGCCACGCCCGCATCGTGCGAGCTCCGCTTCGCACTGGCGTTGGGCCCGGCTGGCGATGGCCGCCACGGTGCTGCTGGCTCTCGGGCTGTTGTGGCCGCTGCTCGATACCTCGCGGAGTGCCCACGCGACGGTGTTACGAAGTTTGGAAGTCGCGACCGCGCGCGGCCCGCGACATTACCGAGTGGTGACCATCGCCCGCCGGCCGGTGGTCGGCGACGTGACCGTGCACTGGGACCTGTACGTCGACGGGGCCAACCGATTCGCGATTCGCCGCCCGTCGCCGATCGCGATGCGCGAAGTGTGGTTCGGCTCCAATGGCGACGAGTCGTGGGTGGTGCCACCGATAGGTCCGGTGATGCGGGGCGACCAACGGATGCTCGGGCGGTGGCTGGCGGCTCGCGATCCGAACGAATCGCAGGTGCTGCATCTCTCGACCGTGCTGGAGTGGATGGCCCGCGACTTCGATCTCGAATCGCTCGACAACGAGCGGCTGCTCGATCTCACTAGCGACGACCAGAGCACCAAGGTGGAGTGCCGCCATGTGCGAGGCATCCGCCGACTGCAAGACACGAGGGCCCCGAAACAAATCGACGTGTGGGCCGATACCACGACCGGCATCGCTCGCCGGGTGGTGATCGACTGGCAGCTGGAAGAGGGGCAGCGCGACGAAGCGCAGTTCGGCCGCATGAAGATGACGCTCGATCTGCTCGACGAACACGAGCTAGCAGAAGACTGGTTCGATGCGGCGGGGCACACCAACGCCCGGCGCGCTCGCTAATCGGTTGCCCGATGCTATCGATGCATCGCGACAAACTTATCGGAAAAGTTGTCCCCGTTTGTCTTCTTCGGAGCAATTACAGGAGGAATCTCCCGACGCGTGGCTCGGGGGTCACCTCTACTCAAGACTCTATCGAAGAGGCACACATGAATCTTCTGACTCGCATTTCTCGTCCTTTCGCGGCCAAGTCGAAGTCCCGTTCGCAGCACCGCCAAGGCAAGTTCCATGGATTGGAATCTCTTGAGGCTCGCGCCATGATGGCGGGCGACTTCGCTGCGGCGATGGACGTCGGTGGGTTTGGTGATGGTTCCGAAGCGGCTACCGCGATCGTGTCGAAGCACGTCGCCGAACGGCGCGAGGCCAAGTTCGACTTGATCAGCGACGCCCAAAAAGCCAACCTCAAGCAACTGGCAACCGACCTCAAGGCAATTGCCGCCGACTCGGAAGTTACGCCGGAGCAGATCGAGCAGCTGATGACCGACCTGCAAGCAATCGCCACTGGTGCGACGGTGCCGGAAGAGGAGTTGGTAACCGCGCTGAAGGAAGACTTCCAAGCGGCGGCCGAAGATGGCGAGTTCACGGTGCCTGAGATCGCGAAGCTGAAAACCGACTTTGCTGCGGTGCTCGAGAGTGCAGGCATCGAAGCGGAGGAAGTGGAAGCGGTGGTCGCCGACCTGCAAGGCATCGTCACTGCCTCGGGGGTCGACCAGCAGGACGTCGAGACGATCGTCGACGATCTGGTGGCGATTGCCGAGGAGTTCCAGAACCGCGAACCGATTGTCAGCGACGTGCAGAAAGAGAACCTCCGCACGCTGTTCAGCGACCTGAGCGACATCGCCGACCACACGTCGATGACACCCGAACTGGCGCAGGAGATTCGCGCCGACCTGCAAGCGATCACCAGCCAGGCGACCCGCCCTGAATGGCGGTTGGTCGTCGACCTCGCCAAAGAAGTGCGGGCCGCGCGCAACGATGGGGTGATCACCCAAGAGGAGAAGGCCTCGATTGCCGAAAGCTTCGACGCGGTGCTCCAGAGCGCGAACATCTCGCAGGAACTCCGCGACGAACTCTGGGCCGACATCGCCGAGAGCGGGCTAACCAAGACCGACCTGCACACCATCGCCAGCGACGTGGCCGCCATTCGCAAGGAGTTTCGCAACAACCACGACCACGCCAAACCGGGCCGCCGCAAGTAACCCCGCACGGCGGTCGCCACAACGCACCTGGTACCCATCGGAGAGTCGGTGACAACACGACGATGTGGAACACGACGCTTCGGGTCCTTAGGGGTCCGAAGCGTCGGTTTTTTGGGGGGAGCTCCACTTCCGCTGGGCAAGTAGCAACATGGCGGCCGACGCTGGCTCGAGTCTGCCCGTCTGACGGGGGGGTGGAAATTGCCTTGTGGAGAGGCTGTTTTCGCAAATATTGACCCGATCAGGGGACGTAACTAGCATAGGCGATTCGGGCCGCGGGTGCGGTCCTGCATCTTATGTTGGGGACCTGAAGTTGCGAATCACTCTGCCGGTTGTTGTTGGTGCGACACTACTTGTCGTGTTGAGCTTCTCGGTCATCGGCATTGCCCCCGCTTGGGGATCGATTGGCTGGGACGACGTGCGCGAACCGTCACATTCGACGAATACGGCCAGTCGGATGTCTCGCCTAGCGCGGTCCCGTCGCTCAGCACTTGGGAACCTCCGGTTGGTTGGACCGACCCGTTCTATCACAACAAGTGGGATTACACGTCGAGTGTTTCGCAGGCCTACAATTCGTTCGGCGGCGAGTCGCCTCCCGATGTGCGCCCGTACTTGGAGTGGGCGTCGCGGCAAAGCACGCACGACCCAACGAGTATCACGCCGATCAATGGTTTGAGAGTGGGAAGCACCGCTTCGTATTTTCCGCGGCTTAATATGCGGTCGCTCGACATTGCCCCGCCGGTGTTGAGTAACTATCGCAGTTATCCCGAGCCACTGACGGCCACGATCCGCGGATGGCGTGAAGACAAAACAAAGGATCCCAGTTCGCCCGAGCGGTGGAATGAACTGCAGACCAAAACCGTATCGCTCCAGTTGCCCAACATCACGCAAGTGGAAACGGAAAACGGGCTGCGACCTCGCTATGAGTCGCAGTACACGCACGTCAATCTATCGGGCTGGAATCAGCTCGATCGGGTCACCTTCGAGGTCAATGATCCCAATGGAGGAACGGTCGACAACGTCTGGGTCGATAACATCAAGGCCAATGCTGGTACCACGCACGGGTTCTTTCTCGGCGCGCCCGACATCACCGCGATCGATGCCGGCCGCGACACAAGTGCGATGGTCAAAGCCATGCAGGATGCGTTTGGCATGCAAAGCTACAGCCGTTATGTGTTGCCAAATATCTATAACAACATGCAGTCGACTGCCGAGGTTAGCGAGCAAGTGTTCGCTCGCCTCGACAATGTCAAACAGTATCTGCAACCTGGCGATAACTTTGTGTTCTATTATTCGGGGCATGGAGTGCAGCGAACCGGCACATCCAGCGAGCCCAACGGCGACGAAGCGCTCGTGTTGAGTCGCAATGCTTTGTTGTCCGACGACGCCTTGACGGAGTACTTCACCAGAGATCCGATTTGGGCACAGGTCGACAAGGTCTTTATGCTCGACGCTTGCCATAGTGGTGGATTCTGGACCTCGCGCGAGGACGCGATTGCCTTGAATGGCCATGAGGATGGCTCTACGGGGCCAACCGATCTGGCGACATTGCCACGCACGGCCCTGCTGGCAGCTGCGCCGGAGTATCAAACGGCCCTATCGTTTGCCAAGCTCTCTCAGGTGGAGGAAACACAACTTCCCGGCACCGAGAACTTCAAGACCTAACAGGGAATGTTTACCGCTGCGGTGGTGAGTGCGTTGCAGGTGACCGAGGACGGGTTCACGATGGCCGACTTGAATCAGGATGGACTCTCGTTTCGCGAACTGATGGAGTGGGTCCGTGTGTCGCCAATGAACGAACTGTACGGTTCCGAAAAACTGCTGACCGATATGTACGACGCTCGCGTGGCGATGAAGGATCCGAATCACAGCCTCCGCGTCAATCCGAACGGACACATCCCATGGTTCCACCGGTCGCAGTTCAACGGCTACGAACGCGATGAATTCGGATCGTGGGCGACCGAGCCGATTGATGTGGAATTGGGGGCGTTCGCTGCGGTGACCGACGACTTTGGTACCGCGGGGCTGCTGGAACTCATGACCGAAGGCGAGCAAGCCTTTCGCGACATGCTCACTTCGCTGCCGGGCGACTTCAACAACGATGGTGTCGTGGACCTCGGCGACTACACCGTATGGCGCGACAACTTCGGCGCACCGGCCGGAACGCTGCCCAACGACGTGGCCGGTACCGACATCGGTCTCGATCAATACACCGAGTGGAAGGCCTTCTTCGGCAGCCGACTATCGCCCCCCGCAGCAGTTCAGGTCCCCGAACCGACCGGCGCCATGCTCATGGCAGGCCTCGCCTCGCTACTACTCGTTGCGGGCCGCATTGCGAAGTAAGAGCGTTTGCTCTTGGACTTACGCGAAGGACGCCGCGGACTCCGTGTCGAATGGTGCAAACACACTGCTTGTAGCGACATCGATAACGAGTGAAAACATGGGAATCAGCCCGTTGCGTGCGTTGTCGCGTGCACCGGGGCGTGGTACACCGACGGACGGTTATTCGCCCGTCTCACCCCGACGCAAGGAGATTCCCATGAAGTACGTTGGTGCCGATTTGCATAAGAAGACCGTTAGCCTGTGCGTGGTCGAATGGCACGACCACTCCACGCGAGTCGTCCAGCGAAAGCGACTACGCTGCGACGAGCCCGATCAGATCGGCGAGTTCCTCGCCTCGCTCGGGGAGTTTTGCATCACCGTCGAGGCGACCATCGGCTACGACTGGTTTGCGGCCCTGGCCGAACCGCTGGCCCGGCGGGTGGTGATCGCCCACCCCCATAAACTCCGCGTCATCGCCGACAGCACTCGCAAGAGCGACAAGATCGATGCCCAGACGCTGGCCGACTTTCTGGCTCACAACATGATCCCCGAAGCGTGGCGAGCCACGCCCCGCGTGCGGCAACATCGCTCGCTGATCCGCCGACGGCAGAAGGTGCAGAATCGCATCACCTCGATCAAGACCACGATTCGCGCGCTATTGACCCGTTACAACGCCGACCGCCGCGACCTGTTCACTCGCATCGGGCGGAAGGCCCTCAGACAGTTTCAATTTCTCGACGAAGAACGGTGGCTCGTTGACGACCTGTTGGAAGACCTCGACCAGGCCCGGCACCACTTGGCGAACGTCGATTGCCGGTTGCGTGAGTTCGCCGAGCGGGCACCGCTGGCCGAACGCGAAGCCCGCGAGGTGTTGGCCACGCTTCCCGGCGCAGGTCCGGTGACCATCAACGTGCTACTGGCCGAGTTGGGCGACTGGCGACGGTTTACTAGCGGCGATGCGGTGGTCGCCTTTGCGGGACTGTCGCCCGGGTTCCGCGAAAGCGATGGCCACCGCAAGGCCTTGGGCATCACCAAAGCGGGCTCGCCGCTGTTGCGGTGGGCGATGATTCAACTGGCCCACCGGGTCAAGCAATCGAGCAGCCGCTGGCGGACGACCTTCGAGCGATTAAGCCAACGCACCGGCAAGAAAAAGGCGACCTGTGCGATTGCCCGGCGACTGCTCTTGGTCGTCCACGCCATGCTCCGCGACGGACGAGCCTACCAGTTTGCCGCGGCCAAGTAGCCATCCACGAACGAACCGACCGTAAGCCAGGATGATCTCGATATAGAGAATGCCGGCGGAGAGCGACTCCGATCGGCGCACGAGTGAATGGGACATTCTTCGCCGACGTTTTTATGGGACACTTGCCAACGGAGTGGCGGGTGATCACCGCATAGATGTTTGAGCACGGACGGCAGGTCCGATGACTCGCATACCCCAGCGGTCTTGGTTCAACGAAATAAAACATCCGACAATAGGAGAAAATGATGATCCCCTAAGAAACCACGCTTGACAAAGATTCCCATAGATTTCTCTATACCGGCAGGAGACTCGATCCGGCAACAGGCCTCCAGTACTCCCGCTACCGCTACTACCACCCGCAGCTTGGGCGGTTCGTGAATCGGGACCCGATTGGGTACGCGGGGGGGGATGAATCTGTATGCCTATGTGGGGGGGATGCCGACGGGGTATTCCGATCCATTGGGCTTGTTTAACTGGTTCGGTCAAAAACTCGTGATGCCCTGGCACCCACGTGCAAGCTGGAATCCTCTCGACACGGGTGAGGCTTGGGGCAATGTCGCGAGTGGAGGTGCTGATTACGTTGCTAGTGGAGTTGAAGCGGCAGGCTATTGGACCGAGAACGATTACGGCGCTGGTACCGGAGCTTTTGCAGGCAATCTGATTCGAAGTGCTGGCGGGATGGTCCAGGGAGGATTGGATACTCGTGGGTCGGTCAATGCTACAGTTCAGGATGTCAGACATGCATACGCGGTTGGGCAAAAGCACGGAGTTCGCCTTGGCGTCGGAGAGTTCATTGGAACCAACCAACTGGTCGAAGGATTCTCGGGATACGATATCGAAACAGGTGAAGAACTCAGCGAAGCTGAGCGAGTGGAGCGGGTCGCCGACGGTTCAGGCAGACTTGGTAGTACCGCTGGAACAGTAGCGGGTGCGATCAAAGGTGTGAAGTTCGGAATGCAACGAACTCCCTGTGGTCGCCGCAGATGGCGATTCTGGGAAGATCCCTGCTTCCCACCTGGAACTTTGATCCTGATGGCTGATGGATCAACCAAGGCCATCGAAGATGTTGAGCCAGGCGACATGGTGCTGGCCGACAATCCCGAGGATGACGAGAAACCGAAGGCGTACAAGGTCGTGGCGGTGCCGAAGAACTGGACTAAGCGGCTGATTCACATCGACGTGGACGAGGATGGCGATGGCAAGTCGGATGCCCACTATCGAGCCACTGGCAAGCACCCAATTTGGACCACCGAACGGGGGTGGCAAAATGCTGTCGATCTGAAAATCGGTGATGAGTTGATGACGGACAAGTTGGAAGAAGTACGTGTAATTGCGGTCGCCGAGGAGAAGACGGAGGTTGATACATACAACCTAAGTGTAGAAGGTGTGCATACTTTCTACATTGTGGGTGACGGTCTGGCTGTATTGGTGCATAATGTCGAAGGGATTTATGAATTTCCGGATCAATGGTTTCCTGGTCAGCAATACATCGGCCAGTCCGGCGATACCGATACACGTTTGGACCATTGGGAAAACGTAGGACGCTATGACCCTAACACTGGTGCAGCCTCGACAGAAGAAGTTCTCGGTGGTAAAACGGCGAGGGAGATCGCTGAGGATGCACGCATCATGGGGCGTACTGGTGGGACACATCCAAGTGATTCAAATGCTGTATCTAACAAGGTAAGACCCATTGGCGAAAAGAGGGCACACCTACGCAGGCCGCCTTGCCCTTAGTTCCATCGCGATTGCTAGCGATCACACTATCTCTGTGGAGGACTACTATGAAACCCCTAGAAATCCCACCTGCCGCCTTGGCGGACGATCAGGCTGTTGAAATAGCAAGGATCTGGGGAGCCGGCGGAAAGCAGCATGTAACTTTAGCTAGTGGGATCTGGAAAGACCCCGGGAACTGGGGGATTATGCTGGTAGACTTGGCTACGCATATTGCAAATGCTTACGAACAAAATTCTCTCTGTACCAAGCGGCAGTGTTTGGATCGAATAAAGGACGTGTTCGACTCGGAATGGCAAGAACCAACTGATGACCCTACAGGTGAAATTGTAAACTAGTGTTTCGGGTAGTCGCGTATTCCGCATGGATGTCACGCAGGCAGCCCGTAGGGGCCAAGTACTCAGCCGAGCCAAAAACCACTGAAATTCCTTGAGTTAAGAAACACGCCAGGCTGAAATCTCAGCGGAACTTACCGGTCATTACGATCCCCGCAACCAGTCAGCAATACTAAGGCAATTGCACGATGTTGCAACTTGACTACCCAGAAGCGAAGAACCGCTGAACGATAACACCGAAGCATCATGTATATAATGGCCTTCCGTGGCCAGGATCGTTTACTCAGTTGCCCAACACTCAATTAGCCGTTCCAGTGCTGTGCACACAAGAGGCTGGCACTGTTAGCCATTCTTTTTCGGTGCCACTGCTGGCTTGTCGCGGACAGCGTTTGTAGATCGCATGGCAGTAGCAACGGCTCGATGATGATCCGTTACGTTGCCCAATCGCCAGCAGTGGGCTGGATGCTTGGTGTGGGGCGTCGCGACCTCGAAGAACTGAGCAGCTAACGAACGCCGGCTACCGATCGGCGGTAGTGCGTGGCCTGGGACGCTAGTCCCAGGGAATGGTTTGTTTCCATTGGCTCGCCGCGACCTGAGGCTACCCTCCCCGGGCCTGATAGCCCGACCTGCGTCTTTATATTGGCCGCCAGCGGAGGGTGAATTTGGTGCTTGGATTCTCACCAGTTTTCGCTGGGAAATGGCCACCTGTGGTGTTCTAATGGACAGTTGGTGTGTTGTCCGTTGTTTGTGGTCAGTAGTCCGTTGTTGGAGGATGGAGAGATGTAACCGAGTGAACATGAAAATCAGTAAGGCCATGCACCACGCAAGCGCGCTGTAGGAGCGGTCTCTGACCGCGATGCCGATTGCGCTGGCGTTCGCTGCTGCGCGTGTGGCAATGCGTTGGTGGGGCTGCGTCGCTGGAAGCTCCTGGACCCACCCTACTGCCCTTTCAAACTCCCAACTTCCAACTCCCAACATCCAACTCAAAATACTTTCCCACCCATGGGAATCTATTATCCAACCGATGGGGTTAGAACCCTCGCCTTCAGGCGAAACCTTCAGGTTCATATACTACTTGGATGGATAGTTACCGGATTGGAGCACATAGCCGCTTTGATTTGAAATACCATTTCGTGTGGGTCACGAAGTACCGCAAGGCGATCCTGAGAGGTGACGTCGGGGTACGGGTGCGTGAAATCGTGCGTGAGGTGTGTCGGACCAACGATATTGAGATACTGCAGGGGGCGGTCTCGGCTGATCATGTGCATGTTTTGTTGTCATGCCCTCCGAATCTCTCGCCCAGCAAGATCATGCAGTATCTCAAGGGCAAGAGTTCGCGAAAGCTTCTGATGGAGTTCCAGCATCTGCAAAAGCAGTACTGGGGGCGTCATTTGTGGGCCCGCGGGTACTTTGTGGCGTCTAGCGGAAGTGTGACTGAGGAAGCGATCACCGCGTATATCCAGGGTCAGCGGGGAACGGAGCCCAGCGACGGGGAAGATAACTTCCGCGTAACGCCTTCGTGAGTGAAGGACTTCAGTCCGTAGCTCACGAACTCTTTCCAAACCTACCGGCTTCTAGCCGGTAGTAGTTCAGTTGCACGGCGTTGGGAATCTATCGCGCGAGATTACTTCGTGAGCGCGACTCGATCGTTGCTCGTTCATCTTGCGGGTCCTCCTGGGCCGGTAAGCTAGCAGTCGCATGGCTTTTTGCGTGCGTGGGTCGATCGATGGTATTTAGTGGACTTGTTTGTCTTAATCCGTACAATACGCCGGTAGTTGCGGTGCTGGGCGGAGGAGGTCTGGCGTCGCGATCTCGTCTTTTGTGCTTTTCTTCTGTTGACCGTGGGGGCGTCGGGCAGGTGTCTCGGCGTGCGCTTCTGACTGGGAGATACGACTCATGATCCGAATCCGAATTTGTGCTTCGCTGCTCGCCTTGGCCGGGTTGTCCGTGGGGGCGATCGCTCCCGCAACAGCCGAGCTGCTGCATCTGTGGGACTTCAACGCTGGCAACGAGATGGCCGACTCGGTCGGGACGTTGGACCTGAACCCCGCGCCTGGCGAAGGGAGCGTTACCATCGACGACAACGGCACGCCCGGCGATACCAGCGACGATGTCGTGGTGACCGGCACCGCCGGCGACATCATCTTCGAGCCCGGCTACATGGGCGTAGGCCAAGCGTTTCGCCCTTACTATGTCGACTCGTCGCAGTCGTCGACGGCCGGCGCTGGTTTGACCGGCAAGATCACCATCGACGACAACGGAACGCCCGACGACACCGGTGACGATATCATCACCGATGGCTTTGCGAGTCCTAACCAGTTTACGATTGAGACGATCGTGCGGGTTGATGCCAAGACCACCGGCTCGGCAGTGAACTACATCTTTCAAACTCGTCCAGGCAGCGATCGGGGCTACTACTTGATTCAGGACGAAGACAATGTCGGCGCGGGTTCCACTGGCGGCGTCGGCTCGATCATCGGCAACAACTTTGGCGACGTCGGCATCGGTGCCGAGTACGATACGGAAGGGACCTGGCTGTATTACGCAGCGGTGATCGACCTGACTTCGACGCCTGGGCAAGCGGTGGCCGACGTGTACGCGGCCGACCTTTCGGCTGGTGAGACCATCCCGACGCTGATTCTGAACGATCGCACGTGGAACAGCGCCGACCCGAGTGCCCTGGCTGGCGTGCCGGGCATTTTTGGCATCGGCGGATTCGCGATCGACCGCGACGGCGACGGCATCGCCGAAGCCTCGCAGGAGTGGTTCCAAGGAGCGATCGACTACATTGCGATCTACGACGGGCTGCTCACGGCCGACGACCTGGCGGTGAACCTCGAGGGACGCCGCGTTCCGGAACCAACGTCGCTAGTGCTGCTCGCATTGGGAGCAACGCTATGGGCCGGCGCGCGACGCTTTAAGGTTCGCTAGGTTAGCACCGCGTGGATCGACTGCACTTTGCAGCACAACGCGGCGGCTCTTAAGATGATTGGATGAGTAAGCACTGCCCACCGATGAACCGTTTGAACGCGCGCTGCCAATCCGTCTTGCTCATTCTCTTCTCGCTTACCTTGGTGGGGTGCACCAATGATCCGCCGAGCGAGCCGGCCGACGGTCTGCACCCATCCGATCCGAGTTATATTTATGTGGTCATGACAAGTGACGACAGTCCGAAGCTGGATTACGAGGGCGAGGGGATGCTGAAGCAGGAGCTGGTAAAACCGGCGGCCGGTGCTTCTACGTTTGATTATGAATTGATCGCTTTCGAGCTCCCGCCGGGAGAAACCTTCGTGGCCGGCGGCAGAAACGATGACCCCCAGCACCATCTGGTCGAATTCACTGGCACCATGCAACGTTCCGGCGACAACCATTTTTCGTTGAACGGCAAGCTAGTCAGCAAAGTTCCGGTCACCATCCAGTTCTGCAAAATGGTTCGCGATCAGCACGACACAAGCGAGGAGTTTCCCGAGCTACCCTTCGCGACCGGCGAACATGCAGTATCGTTCGAGGGCAAAGTTACCGGATGGTTGAAAGAGTAGTGCAACCCTTCGCTGGGGGCCGATTCCCTTTCAGGGAATGGAAGCGTGTTCTTTAGCTGCTATCCACCTAGTCCAGCCGCGGAGCGGCGGAAGCATTCTTGCAAAGAGCGGCACCACTTCTACCGCATTCTTCCACCGCACCGCGACATCGCCAGCAGGCCGAGTAGCAACATGACGGCCGACGCTGGCTCGGGGATGGCGACGCTCTCGGGCGGGGGCGCCAGGTGCAGGCCGAACTGCTCGCGCCAGATCAGGTAGTCTTGCTGGTCGACGGTGCGGTTGCCATCGCTGTCGCTACCGGTGTAAGGCGACAGGTTCGTCGTGCCGAGTTGATCGCGCCAGAGCGTGTAATCGGCCAGATCAACCAAGCCATCGGCGTTGAAGTCGCCCGCGTACGTGACCAGGGCCGAGACGGTAGTCGGCTCGTACAGCATCCGCCAAACGAGACCATCTTCTAGTTCTGGCAAGCCGACGATCGCGTCGAACTGCCCAGTGATTCGTGCGATACGTGTATCCACGTTGGAACGCAGAAACTCAATCTGGTCGCCCGCTTGGACAACCAGTTCGTCGGCAAATACGAACTCTAGCGTCCCAGCCAGTTGTGCCAAGTTGTCGTAGCTTGCAGAAGAAATATGGCTAAACAACAGTTGATCGTGCAAGTCGGCCGCAAATCCGGCGACTTCGATTTGCAATGTTCCCTCGGCGGTTTGTACATACCTCCCAGAAAGAGTCAAGTTACCGATGGATTCCCCCGGTGCAAGAACTCCAGCGTTCTCGCATGCAAGTCCAGAGTGGTTTCCCCATAAGCCCGATATTGTTCCTGCCCCATAAACGAATCCACCTGGGTGGTTGGATACAAATGCCGTCAGATCGGATTCAACGAAGATTTCACCTCCTGCAAGATTGTAGATTGGCTCAGATACTTCGATGCCTTGCCCCCCCACAACGATTCGACCGCGATTTTCGAATGACCATTTAAATCCAGACATGACGATCTTGCCTTGGCCGGAGGCCCGAACGGTACCTTCCTGCCGTAGCGCAGTGGACAGATCGAGTAGCCCAGTATCTGCATGGATCAATCCTTGATTGATCAAGGCTCCCCCTGAGTTACTCAGGTCGCCATGACCAGCAATAGTGTGATTGATGCCGTTCACTAGATCTCCGGAGTATCCGGAAAAACGCTCTCCCGACAGTCGCATTTCTCCTGAACCTGACAAATACAGGTCACCCTTTTTCAGTCCGATCCCCACCTCCAACATTCCGTTATTCTCGATTTGACCAGCCAATTCGCCTTTGTTGAGATGCAAGTAAGCGTTGTTTGGTCACGTCTTGCACGTATCCGGCAGATACTTCACCAGTCCCGGTTCCGCAAATCTCTCCAGCAGGACAGCCAATCGTGCCGCGCACCATGCTAGTCACCTGGATAATGCTATCCGGTTTTGCATACAGGAATCCTTGCTGACCGACATCGGTGCTCAGCGAAGTGAATCTCAGAGTACTTCCAGGCTCGGCCTGAACAATTCCGTGGTTAACAACGCTTAATTTGCTTCCGAAAGAGAAGTATCCTTCCACACCTTGAATTAAGCTATTGTTGACTATCGTGCAATCACTCAGTCGAGATTGTGCGTAACCTTGGCCAACCTGCACGACCGTGTTCGTAAGGGTTAATGTCGACTGGGAAGAGGAGATGTTAGTTTCTCCGCGCAAATAGACCACTCCTCCGACGATCTCCGCGTCTTCTGTGACGTCCAACTGATTGAAAGCAAAAAGCCCCCTGTTTTCAATTTGCCCGGCGATTGAGAAACTCGATATTTCATTTCCTACATTGCCTTCTAGTGTGACATTCTTGAGAAGACCTCCAGCCCCCTGAATGATGCCATTCCCCTCGCCTGAATCGGGAGCCGCAGCGATACCACGGACGATTCCTCCCTCAATAGTACTGTTTTCTAGCGTGACGAGACCGTTGGGCAACGCCTCCATCACGCCGGCCTCATCCCCCGATGTATTGTTGATAGTCTGATATTGAATCGAAAGGTGATTGCCTGGAGTGGCCCTGATAGTCCCCATGTTTGCAATCAGACCTCCAAATATTTCCAGCTTGTAATCGGCCTTGTTGAACAATTAGTCACAAACCTCCGTAAAAACTAACGTGGAATGGAACCACGTACCTTTTTTACGGAGATCGAACATGGCTACGAAAGAAAAACGAACCTACAAAGTCACGAACTGGAAGGAGTATAACAAGTCGCTCATCGAGCGTGGAAACATCACTATTTGGTTTAGCGACGAGGCGTTGGAGAACTGGGAACATCCTAACGACCAGACAAAAGTCGGTCGCCCTTTTGTCTTCAGCGATACGGCGATCGAGTGCTTGCTGACGATTCGCGAACTGCTGAAACTTCCCTATCGGCAGACTGAGGGATTCGGCCGCTCGCTGGTGGCGATGTTGGGCGTCGAGGCAGCGATTCCCAATTATTCTTCGCTCGCCAAGCGAGCCAGCAAGCTGAATGTTTCGCTCGATATCGCTAACAAGAGGGGCGACATCGATATCGTGGTGGATAGCACCGGCATGAAAGTGTTTGGCGAGGGCGAATGGAAGATGCGGACGCATGGCAAGTCGAAGCGGCGGACATGGCGGAAGCTGCATTTGTCGGTGAATCCTGACACCCGCGAGATTGTGGCGGAGATTTTGACCGAGAACAGTTGCCACGATGCCGATGCGGTTCCCGAAATGCTGGAGCAGGTGGAGCAGCCCGTAAAAAAGTTTCACGGCGACGGTAGTTACGACAAGTGGAAGGTTTATGAAGGGCTGGAATCCGAAGGCATTGAGCCGGTGATTCCGCCGCAGCACAACGCCAAGATCAAACAACATGGCAACTCTGCGGAGGAGCCTTTGCCCCGGGACGAGGCAATTCGTCAGATTCGACGCAAGGGGCGTAGGAGTTGGAAAGAGGAAGTGGGCTATCATCGTAGAAGCTTGGCGGAAACGACCATGTACCGAGTGAAACAAAGCTTTGGGAGCCATCTCAAAAACCGAGTATTCGAAAACCAACAAACGGAAGCCCGCTTGCGCTGTAAAATCATCAATCAATTCACCCAACTCGGGCTTCCACAGTTCGAGTGGAGTTAGTCAACAAGGCCCTGTAAAATCATCAATCAATTCACCCAACTCGGGCTTCCACAGTTCGAGTGGAGTTAGTCAACAAGGCCCTTGTAATCTGACAATTGCACCGGCTCTTCAGTGCCAAAGCCAGTCTCAATGGTACCTCGATTGACCATGTTTCCGCTTTCAAAGGTACCTTGTCCGCGCAGTACGTTGTCTTCGTTGACGAACGTGGCGTCTCGACCATAACCAGTATTGTAAGTGATGGAGGAATGGGCGAACTGAACGACCCCACCACCCGACAGCGTTCCAAGAAGGCCGCAATTGTAGGTCAAGTTTAGTTGCCCTAAATTCTGCACAGCCCCTGTGAGTGTTACATACTTGAGGTCGATTTCCCCCTCCAGCTGAACTCCGTCAAGTTGACTTTGTTCAATCAGCAGATTGCCATGAGAGTCGTCCTGCACTTCGCTACTAACAACACCACCCTCGATGATTAAGGAACGGATCGTGAGGCTCGAACCGGCCAATGCCTCAATCCGCCCAGGAGTGCTGTCTTGATAGTTCAACAATCTAGCTCCTATAGAAGCGAACGTTCTACTCAACAACAACGATCCCCCTGAAGTGGCTTGAATAAGTCCCCCATTCGTACCGACGATATAACTCCCTTCGGTTTTGTTTCCCAGAGTGACGGATAGGTGTTTGCCCTCACCATTTACACTGAGAGTGCCATCGTTCCGCAAACTGTCTGAAAGCTCCAGCACTCCAGCCCCATCAATAGACCCGCGATTCCATATCGAATTACCCGTAGAAGAGCTTTTGTATAGCGAACTAAAGATCCCATTGATTTCGAGATGGCCGGTCTCCTCAATGTCCAGGTTATTCCTAAGATCGAACCGCCCGTCCTCCAAAACGACAAACTCCCCTGCTAGATGCACTTCTTCAGCAGAGAAATTTTCGAGGATGAGCGTATCGAGGTAGTCAATGGTCAAACTTCCAACTCCCCATAGTGGGTCAGAAACGAAGACCTGCGAGTGTCGGGACTCATCGTTGTCGATGATTGCTGTCTGATAAACAATAGGCACTTGGCCGGTCGACCAGTTGGTGGGGTCGGTCCAGTCGCCGGTTTCGGGACCAATCCAAACCGCGGTCACTGCCAAGGTGGGGGAGGCAATCGCGGCGAACAAGAGGGTGGCAACAACGCGACGGGCGGTCGTCATTTTGTGTTCCGAGAGAGTCCGAAGGGCTTGCTGAATACTTGCAGCTCGTGAACCCTCGATTGTACTTGAAGCCCACGCTGCTTGCAGCGGCGAAGTGGGCGTTCTGCCTGACTTGCTGGGGTTCCGACGTCGCAGAAAACGAGTCGCCCCAGATTCGCCAGAATCTGCTGTTTCGGCAGTTATGCGACTATTCTTGCTGGATTCCTTCTGCGTGTGCGGAACCGCTCGTTCTTGGCGTCGCCAACTAGTAGTTTTCTACTGAATGCGAAAACTGGTCTCCGAGGTCATCTAACACAGTGATCCACTATCGATCCCAGTCATTTCGCGCGCTGTGAGATTTTGTGCTGGGAATTGGCCACCGGTGGTGTTCTAATGGACAGTTTGTTTGGTCCGTTGTTTATGGTCAGTAGTTCGTTGTTGGAAGGTGGAATGATGTAACCGAGTGAATATGAAAACCAGTAAGGCCAATCATCAGGCAAGCGCGCTGTAGGAGCGGTCTCTGACCGCGATGGCCCTTGCGTTGGGTTCGCTGCTGCGCGCGTTGGTAACGCAGGTGATGGGGCTGCGTCGCTGTCGCTCCTGGTCCCATCCTACAGGGCGCTCGTTGGTGACACGCTCGAAATGGCTAGCTGAGATCTTTCAGTCGCTGGAAGCTCCTTCAAGATGACATCCGCTTATTCCCATTCCGCAATCCGCAATCCCAGATCCCCAATCCGTCCCCTCCCAAAATAGTTTCCCATGGCTGGGAATCTATTCTGGGCACTTTCACCGGAGGTGTTAATGCAACTTGTTGGTGACAAACGACTTGCGATGGATTCCCACCGCGAAAATAGATTCCCACTCGATGCGTTTTGGGAAATGGGAATCTATTCCAGTTCGAAAACCGCTGGTTTTGTAGTGTGCGCGGAGATTCAATTTTCCCATCGGTGGGTAAATTGGGAATCTATTTGCCGCGGGGGATGCTGACCGGTGGTCGGTGGGGGAAAATTGGCCCTTGGGGCTGGTTTTTTGCCTGTATGTGGGAAGGTGAAGAAGCTGCCAAAGTGGCCAACTTTTCCTGGTATTCCTCCTCGGCTGTGGTCTAATAGGAGTAATGCAGCGAGTTGCAGAGGTGCTGCACTTATCGAACTAGCTTGAATCGAGCGACAAGATAGCCCTCTGGGCGACGAAATACCTTTCCCCGGAGCGTGGCGCTCGGACGGCTTAAGTGGTCTATCAATAAGGACTTACGAATAAGCGGAAGCAAGCGATTTTGCCGGATTCGCTGGAGTATGGCGGACGCGGCGGGTTGGGTGCGGAAAGCCGTGAGTTCAAAGTGTCCATTTTGGCAGCCCAACTGATTCACCTTAATACAATGTGCTGTGTAATCATGTGCAATTTTGGCAGTCGTTAACATTTGGAAATTGGCGAAATAGGAGCGAACAAAAAACCCCACTCGCTGCGTAACCAATGCGATGTACTGGGTTTACAGCGATGGAAAAGCAACCTGATAGCACCGCCAGCAAGGCGATTGGCACAAGGCTTGCAAATTAAAAAACGCTATAACCGGCCGCGAGGGGTGGAACCCAGAAACTCCAGCCGGTTTGTTGTCCCGCTGTCCATGGAGTCGCGTAGAATGCGAGGATGGCGGGTACCCATTTTAGACGGGAGGGGAATGACGGATCTGTTCCTCTGAGCGTCGAACTCTCAAGATTGAGGAGTTCGGAAACATGATGATGACCACACGCAAGGAAGATTTGACTGGACGCACCGAAGACTACCAAACCTCGGCAATGACCATGAACGACGAACAACTACTCATGAAGTACCGCGACTCGGGCGACGAGCAGCTTCTTAGCGAGCTGGTCGGTCGTTATGAGCGGGAGCTGTTTAGTTACCTGCGTCGTTTTCTTGGTGATGCCGCGCTGGCGGAGGACGCTTTCCAAAACACGTTCCTGCAGGTGCACAGCAAGAGCCACCTGTTCGACGGCAAGCGGAAGTTCCGTCCTTGGCTTTATACCATCGCAACCAATCAAGCGATTGATCTGCAACGTCGCAACAAGCGACACCAGCTGGCGAGTCTCGATCGTCAGCAGCGGACTGCACATGCGGAAGTTGGCAGCCTGATGAATCTGCTCGAGAGCGAGGACATGGGTCCCGCCGAGCGATTCGACCTGCGTGAGCGGATGGAATGGGTTCGCAACGCCGTGGCCGCGCTGCCCGAGCAGCTTTCGGCTGCGATTTCGCTTGTTTACTTCCGCGGCATGAAGTACCGCGAAGCGGCCGAAGAACTGGCTGTACCGGTTGGTACGGTTAAGAGCCGGCTGCACTCGGCTGTTCAACAGCTCGGTGACGCTTGGAACGAGTCGAACGGACGTCGGGGCGAATAATTGCCCCAAAACACGGCGATAAGCAGCGAACGCTGCAACCAGTCGTCGCGTAGTAGAATGGAGAACGAGGCGGTGCAATGCCGAAAGGTCGCTAAGTAGCTGACCTGACTCCGCATGACAGAGAGCGGTGGCTTTGCACAACAAACCGTCAACTTCGCCCGCCCTCGAGCTTCGTACCGGCTCGAGGGCGGGTTTTGACATGCCTTGAGTATCCTTTTTACTGTCTTAATTTCTGCATAAGTTCGATGCGCGAAGATCTGATAGCCTACGCCTTGGATGAACTGGACGATGTTGATCGCCAGAAAGTCGAAGAGTTGCTGGCCAGCGATCCCGATCTGCGGGCCGAGCTGGATCAGATTCAATGTTGCTTGCAGGGGTTCGAAGAGGACGACTGCGAGTGCGAAGACATGCCGAGCGACCTGGCCGATCGCACGACGGCCGGCATCCTCTCCGGCAGTATCGTCTGTCCGTCGGAGACCGACGGATTGAAGCCCGATCTGAATTATGGATCGGTCCACGCGTTCATGTCGCCGATGGACATGACCGTTGCCATTGGTATTCTCATTACCATCGGCAGCTTGCTGATTCCAGCGATCTACAACAATCGCAACGCGAATCAGAAATTGACTTGTACAAACAACCTACGGCAACTCGGCAACTACATGAGCCAGTATGCCGAATACAACTCGGGCCATTACTATCCGGTGGTGCGACCTTACGAACACGCGGGCATTTTTGCCTCGCGTTTGCTCGACTCCGACATCACTGCTCCCGGCGAACTCGACCGCTTGTTGGTGTGCCCTTCGTCGCCGCTGGCGGAGCGACTGATGGAGCGTTCGCAAACGTTCCACGTTCCGTCGCTGGCCGACTTGTCGATGGCCAAAGGCCCTTGGCTCGTGGAGATTAAGCGATATTCGTCGGGCAGCTATGGCTATCAGCCTGGGCACGTGAATGGCCGGTTCTATCTGCCGGCGCGAGACACGAGCAATTGCCGGGTGCCGGTGCTGTCGGACACGCCGAGTCGCGTGGACAACTTCCGCACGTCGGACAACCACGGTGGGCAGTTCGTTAACGTGCTTTTCCAGGACGGCAGCGTTCGCTCGCTGACCCAACCGATGATAGCACCGAACTGCGATCACTTGTTCCTGAACGCCGAAGGGGTTCCCTCGGTCAGCCATGAGTGGAACGACGCGGTATTGCTCACAAGCGAAGCGACGCCTGGCGAGCAGTTCCCGGTGCAGCCGATGCCGCAGGCGGTGTACCGCTTCTTTCTGAAGATCGAAACTCGGCAGCCCTAGCGACTTGCTGGGCGATGGTGCAAATCGGGGTCGAAAGGTGCAATCCGGCAACATGGCCGGGATGGCTGGTGTAGCCATTTGGCAACGTCGACGCTGGGTGGATTCGGCACTCGGTGACAGAAACCCCTGAAAACAACGTGTTACAGCTCGTCGGCCGACGTTTGGCACGAGGGGTGCATAAAGGGTAAGCAGGTTCTCCAGAGAAGGGCTTTGCAGCGGTCGGTTGCCGTTGGCTCCGGCCGCTGCTTTGCTTTCTGGCTCACTCCCCCTGCCACCCAGGCACCCCGCGCCGTGTCCCCCCGATATTGCCGATGCAACTGCAAGAACTGCTCGAAGTAGCCGGACTGCTCGCCTCGAACGCCCGCTGGCTTGCGAACGAACAACCCTCGTTGGACGAACAGTCGATTGTCGACTACTGGGTCGCTTCGCGATGCCGATTCGACCGCTGGGGCTACGACTTACGAACCTACGCGAAAGCAGCCGAGAAATCGGACAGCCGCCCGCTGACGCCGCGACTGTACCGCCTGGCGTCCGAGATTGAAGTGAGCGAAGTGCTCGCCCGCACGCTGGCCGCGCTGGGCTACGCTCACGACACCGCTGCCGGCCGACAAGACACGGCGCCGATTACCACGAACATCCTGGCCGGGCATCGCGACATCACGAAACGCTTGAATGGACTGATCGCAAACCGCGACGATACCGCGTTCCGCGACGTGGTGCGGTTCCGCGACTTGCGAAGCAAGCTCCGCAGCCTGACCGACGAACTCGTGGCTTGTTACTTGCCGTTTGCCCAGGTCGCGCCGTTTGCCCATGATCCTCGCCAGGTGGTGAAGCACGGGCAGCGAGCCGCTAGCCGAGTGGCCCGCGGCGGCGAATCGGCCGATTGGTCGACACTGCGAGGCACGATCGCGACGTTCCGTAACCTGTGCAACGAGTACGGACCGAACAACGAAGAGAACCACCGCGTGGCGGCTGCCGCCATGGGGTTCTTCGCTCCCGAGCTGTTCGACAGCTACGGGCTGCTCCGCAGCACCTGGCTGCGGCGGCTCGAACGAGTGGAGGGGGAAACCAGCGTGCTGCTCGACGAATGGATGGCCACCGAGGTCTCGGCGAATCCTCAGCCGGTGAACCGCATCGCCGAGTTGTAGCTTGGTTTTCAAAGGGCTGCGTGCTAGCACTCCGTTGAGAACTGCTCTGTGACGGCTAGCCTTGGTCTTCTAAACTCGTCGCCCGAATAGTACTGCTTCCAGACCTGCGTCGGCAAAGGATTGCCCCTTATGCGCTCGATTGCCATTATCAACCAAAAAGGTGGTGTGGGAAAAACCACCACTGCTGTGAACCTGAGCGCTGGCTTGGCGAAGGCCGGTAAGCGTGTCGGTCTTGTGGACTTGGATCCGCAAGCTCACGCAACGCTGCACGTAGGGGTCGACCCTCGCAGCCCCCGGAACACGACCTACCATCTACTGACCGGCGACGCAGAGTTCGCTGGCATGTGGCGCACCGTGGACGACGGACTGAAGGTGGCGGCCGCGCATCTCGATCTAGCAGCGGCCGAAATCGAACTGGCTGGCGTCGTCGGGCGCGAAGTGATTCTCCGCGACAAGCTCGCGAAGGTGGCCGACGACCTCGACTACCTGATCATCGATTGCCCCCCATCGCTCGGCCTGCTGACGCTCAACGCCCTGGCGGCCGTGGAAGATGTGTTTCTGCCGTTGCAGCCGCACTTCCTCGCACTGCATGGTTTGAGCAAGCTGATGCAAACCGTCGGGCTGGTAGCCAGCCGCTTGAACGACCGATTGCGCATGGCCGGCGTGGTGCTCTGCTTGTACGAGTCGGGCACTCGGCTCGCGAACGAAGTCGCCAGCGACGTCGACGACTACTTCTCGCGCCTGCGGGACGAAGGTCCGGTATGGCAGCACGTGCGGCTGTTCAGTTCGAGGGTTCGCCGCAACATCCGCCTGGCCGAAGCTCCGAGCTTTGGGCAGTCGATCTTTGGGTACGACGCGACTTCGGCCGGAGCATCCGACTACCAGGCACTCACCAGCGAGGTGCTCTCCTACTACGCAGGGCGTGCGTTGTTGGAGACGACAACCGCCCCGAGCCCAGCCCCTCCGGTGCTGGTGGATCAGCGACGCGCGGCATAGGGAAACTGGCTATTTCTGGCATGGTTGGGTTATAGCGGTCGTGAGATATACGGCCGACAACTAAGCGCAAACTTGCTAGTGTTTGTCTGCTAGTTCCGCGTGCTGCAGGAAACCGATGTATCCTATAGCAATTCACCTAATGAGAGTATTTGCTGTGGATGCCCAGCGGTGACCAAGCACTAGGCATTTGCACAGGCAAGCAGCTGGATGGAAGCAGGGAGATCCTTCCATCCGACGCGAGCCAAGCCCCCCAGAGATTTACAGGCACGCGGGATTGAGACGATGCACAACGTACTTGCCCCCTTTGCGGACAGCGATCAAGGCGCGCCAGCCAGATGAATGCCAGTGAGACGCCTCAAGGGATGCTCTCTGCGCGGGAAGTAGAAGACATCCTGGAGAAGGCCATGCCGAAGGGGATGCGGCTGCCAAAGCCGGCGCACGTAAATGTGGCGGAGAGTCGCGACGAAAGCGACGACGACTAGTCGCGGTTGGCCAAGGCTAGCCCCCTACCCTGCCCTGCTCTACTGTACTTCGCGAACTTCAACCCGACTGCCGCGGGTGCTGACGACTTCGACCGTTGCGCCGCGATCAATGGCGCTACCCACGGCGATGACATCGACCAACTCGCCATCGAACTCGGCTCGTCCTGATGGCATCAACGGTGTGGTCGTTACGCCGCGATGGCCCATCAGGTGGGAGAACTCGGCCAGGCTCTCTCGATAATTGAGCTGCTGCAGTTCTTCGCCAGCAGGTCCGGTGAGCATGATCTCGTTGAGGATCGGAATGCTCGGCAGAAACCGGCGCAGCACCAGCCCCATTACCACCATAAGTATGCCGGAGGTCGCCACCACGGCGAGCGAGGTTTGCAGCTCCTGGTAGTCTTCGGCGGTTCGCGGAATCAGGTGGTGCTGTCCAGCCAGAACCAGCGAAGCGACCACCATCAGGGCGCCGCCGAGTCCGAAGATGCCGAGCCCCGGCAGCACGAACACTTCGAGCATGATGGAGAGCATGCCGCCGACGAACAGCAGGATCTCGAGCCAGGAGGCCGAGCCATCGGTCGCCTTGCTCCAGAAGAACAGCAAAATCGCGAGCGCGGCGATGAAGCCACCAATGCCCATGCCGGGGGTGTGGAGTTCGAAATAGATACCACAGAAGGCAATCACGATCAGCAGTACCGCGACGCCGGGCGAGGCGAGTCCCTCGGCAATTTCTTGAGTCCAGGTCACACGGACTTCGGGCGGGCTGGATTCGAAACCGTAAATCTGGTTGAGTTCTTCCGCGTTGCGAACCACATGGCTGACAATGTCGAAGGCGACGAGTTGGTCGCTATCGAGCTTGAGTACCTCGCCTGGCGTGGTAATCGGATCGCCGCGGCGCCAGTCTTTGCTGTCGCTTTGCTGTTTGGCTTCGTCTTCGCAAAAAAGTCGCTCGGCGCCGGTTTGGGTGTTGGTGTAGCGGAACACCTCGAGATCGGGATCGACCATGGCCAGCAGCAGCGACCAGGTTCGCGTGGTATTGGGGATCGTCGCTTGGATCGCATCGCGGAGCGCGGCGATCTGCGATTCGTCGAGCGGCATGCCGTTTTCGCCGCCGATTTTGGCTCCAGGGTGCACCACCAGTTGGTTGGCCGACAGGGCAACCAGTGCAGCGACTCCGCCCGCTTCTTCCGGCACGTAGGCAACCACTCGGCGGTTATCGGCACCGATCTCGGCCAGGTACGAAGCCAGCCCCATCGCGGCGGAAGGCCGGCCGCCGAAGCTGTGGATGCGGATGCCGATCCAGTTGCTGTCGTTCATCAAGATTTCGTTGTCGATCAGCCGCACCGCGCGGCGCTGCGACGAAGCATCGATAGGCCCTTCCAGCGTGTACATCACGGGACGCCAGTCGGCTACCATGCTGGCCGCTTCGGAGAGCGACCCATCCTTCAAGCCAAGATCTCTGGCAAGCTCATCTAGGGTATCGAGCTTCAGACGCACCGTGCCTGAATCGCGTGCTTCGCTGGCGGAGAGCAATCCCATCGATCCGGCCGGGATCAACGTGGTGGAATCGATCACGGTTTCCTTTTGCTCCAGTGCTTCGAGCTGGTCGGCCTCGATGTACTCGTTCCGCGCTTCGGTGGTCACCTTGAGCACTTCGACCGAGGGATCGATCAGACCGACGACAATCGCTTCGGGAGCGGTACGGCGGTCGCGGGCGATCTGGCGATAACCTTCGATCACCGCCGGATCGATCGGGCGAGTCGGATCTTCGTCGATGCCGGCTTCCCCGAACTCGGCGGTCGAGGCGATCGCGATCTTCTCGCAAGCGAGGGCGACCAGAACGTTGTGGCCTTTGATGCTCTGGGGAAGAAAGGCACAGGTCTCGATGCCGGTCATGTTGGTGCTGGTTAGGTAGCGGGCGATCGACTGGGCGCGGGAGAAATCGGTGCCTTGCCCAAAACCGTCGGCCCCGGCCAGGGGGACGAATTCGATGACAATCACCGGACGCTGGCCATTGCCCGGCTCGGCCAGCAGTTGCTTGCGAGTGCGGTCGAGCATGCTGCGAAAAGCCGAATCGGCGTTGCCGGTGATCGGCAGACGCAGCCGGAGCAATCGCGCAGGTCGCTTCTCCTCTTGCTGCTGTTCGGCGGGGTCAGCCGCATCGGCCTGGTCTGGCTGGGCGTGGGCGAAACTCCCCGCGACGACCGCAAATAGGCACAAAACAGGTACCAAAAGCAATGGTTTTGTGACTATTCTGGAGTAGGTATCGGTGGTCAGCGGCATGACAAAGCGTCCTAGCATGGGGCGGGTATCTGCGGCGAAATTATAGGTCTGCTGGTGCCTGAGGGCAAAGCGTTTCCCGCGATAGCGACTACGCCATGGATACGGGTATTTCGGCCTTTAGCGAGGCATATTGCCCTGAGAAACTAGGGAATTAAGCAAAGCGAATAACTGGCCGGTCGCAAGGCGATTTGTTAGGATAGAAAGATGGAACAGGTCTGGCTCCTTCTCTTTTGCTAGACGAAGTCGTCCCATGACTTAAACGGGTGCGAGAGGTACATGGCTACATCATCATCTTCCCCTGATCTACCCGTCAACATTGTGACCGGCAGCGCGGTGGCAGATAAACCGAATAAGGGACAGAGCCCCAAGCCACAGCGAGCGCAGGCGGAAGCTGCTGACGACCAGCTGCTCGAAGAAGATTCGCGTGGTTTTCTCGGCCGGTTTTTCACCAGTGGTGCAAGCTGGATGACAAGCTTGATCGTGCACATGGTCATCATCATCGCGCTGGCGCTGATGATCGTGCCGATGCCGCCGCAGGTGACCGCGCTGCTGTCGTCGGCCCCCTCGGAAGACATTAACGACGAAGTGCTGGATGTACCGGATGTCGACTTCAGCGAAGTCGACGTGGAGATCACTCCTGAAGAAATCGTCGACCAGCCCGACGTGGAAGCCATTGAAGAGGTGGTGAAAGAGTCGCTGTTCGAGGATCAGTTCTCCGCCCCGCCGGCTGCGGTGGAGCTTTCGGACTTCGGCCTCACCAGCGCTCCTGAGGTGGCGACCGCGGGCATTGGCTCGTACGACGAAGGCGAGTACACCGGCCGTGGCCATGCAGCCCGCGCAAAAGCCGTACGCGACGGCGGCGGCAACGCTTCGAGCGAAGCGGCCGTGGAAGCCGCGCTCGCCTGGTTAGCCGAACACCAGAACCGCGATGGCTCTTGGCACCTCGATCACCGGGGTGGTACCTGCCAAGGCCAGTGTGGCAATCCTGGCTCGATTGAAGACTCGTACCGCTCGGCGACTGCCTTGGCGCTGTTGCCCTTCCTGGGAGCTGGCCAAACGCGGTTCGAAGGCAAATATCGCTCGGTCGTGGGTCGTGGACTCGACGCGTTGGTGCGGATGGGCGAGAAGCCCCGCCAGGGGGCAGGCGTCTCCTGGGCCGACGGCGGCACCATGTACGCCCACGGCATCGCGGCCATCGCCATGTGCGAGGCCTACGGCATGACCAACGAAAGTCAGCTGGCCATGCCCGCTCAGGCTGCGATCGACTACATCGTGTCGTCGCAGAATCCCAACGACGGCGGCTGGCGTTACAACTACCAGATGGCCGGCGACACTTCGGTCACCGGTTGGCAGCTCATGGCCCTCAAGAGCGCCCACTTGGCCAACTTGCAGGTGCCTCACTCCACGGTGGAGGGAGCGATGCGGTTCCTCGACTTCGTGGAGCAAGACGACTACGGCAGCGCGTACGCTTACATGCCCGAAGGCAAGAACGGCGGCTATCGCCCTGGTATGAGTTCCGTCGGCCTGCTCTGCCGGATGTACCTCGGTTGGAAAAAAGACAGCCAGGGGATCACTCAAGGCGTCGAGCGGATTGCCAACGTGGGACCCTCGGCAAGCGACTACTACTACAACTATTACGCGGCTCAGTTGCTGTTCCAGTACACGAATGGCCGCGGCCCCATGTGGCGTCAATGGAACGAACGCCTGCGGGATCAGCTGATCAAAACGCAGGAGAAAGAGGGCCACCTGAAAGGCAGCTGGTTCGTGAACAACGGGCACGATAGCGAAAAAGGTGGTCGGCTCTACTGCACCGCTCTGGGGTGCATGACCCTGGAGGTCTACTACCGCCATATGCCGATCTATCGCACCGATGCGGTGGAGATGGAGTTCCCCGAGTAACTTGCGTCCGTTTGCACGGGGCGGCGGTTACTTGCTGTACTTGGCCTGCATCTGCACGTTGAGCTTACCGCTGACGAACGTGGTTTCGGCCGAGCTGTAGCTGCCAATGGTGGTGGCCATGGCGAGCGGTCCGCTAAGCGACATCGCCCGGGTGCGGCAGGTGTCGGACTCGACGACCAACTCCCCGGCCAGCGAAAGCTTGAGCTGTGTGGTCTCGGCGCCTGCGGTTTCCATCTCGATTTGGAAGCGAGCCAGGTTCTGGTCGACAACATGCTCCAGGAGCGTCAGTCGAAACGTGGCGACCGTGCCGAGGGTGCCATCGGCCGACAGCAGTGCGTCGCCGACCTCTTTGGGTACTTCCACGGTTTCGCCGACCTTCAGGGTGCGACCATCGA
Source organism: Aeoliella mucimassa (assembly GCF_007748035.1). NCBI lineage: Bacteria > Pseudomonadati > Planctomycetota > Planctomycetia > Pirellulales > Lacipirellulaceae > Aeoliella > Aeoliella mucimassa. Next base: position 6,509,423 of record NZ_CP036278.1, on the reverse strand, counting down.
GGAAGTCGGCCATCGGATTCGGACGCCCGAGCGCTACCATGCTCTCGCTCACCAGCGAGAACTCGTCGGGCGTGGCAAAGCTGCCGTCGGCCCGGGTCACGGTGAGCGTATCGTCCGCTTCGCGAACGCAGGCGTACGTGTTGCCGACCACAGGTTGCTTGACCGATTCGGTATCTTTCCGGCGATCGTACTTGCTGAAGTACACGCGGGCAGCACTCGTTTTGCCTTCGCCGACGCGGTCGATCAGCACCGTGCGGTGCTGGGTACGGCCGATGGTGTTATCGCTGGTGTCGACCACCTGCTGGCCACGGCGGACCGTCGATTTCATTTCGAGCGAGACTTCCAGCTGCTGATCGATGCGATCGCCCTGCTTGGCGGGTGCCTTGGTGAAGGTTGCCTGCTTGGCGACGTTGGTCGGCAGCACCAGCGACTCGTAAGCGGCCAGCTTGGGGCGGTCGGTTTGAGCGAACGAGCAAACAGGCAGCGCAGCACTCAACAGCAGTGCAAACAACGAGCAAAGACGCATCGGGAACCTCGCCGGCAGGACGGGCAAAAGGAATCGCCGGCAAGAACGCCTCGCCGACGGCGAGGCGGATGATTCCTGGTTTGCTGGCAGAGGTCAAGGCCGACTTGAGCTGGCAAGGTCGATTTACCAGCACTGCTGGCAGCAGCAAAGAGAGGAGAAGCGGAGCAGCGCGACCCGCAGGCCGCGGCGACGATTAATCTTCGTCGTCCTTCGACTTCTTCTTTTTCTTCTTCATGGTGAGCTTGCGAACCCGCACCTTCGGCAAGCCGAGCGGCGAGTCGCCTTCTTCCCAGCGGCCCGACTCGACGAGCACCTTGAGCCGTTCCACGCGTGTCATCACGCTGCGGTTGGTTGCCATGCCACGCTTTACTTTCAGGCTCTTATCGATAGTCATCGTAACAATACGCTGGGTAAGGGGTTGCGTTTAGTCACCCTAAGGTGAGCAGCAAAAAACACTCGACGGCCCCGTAATATAGACGTTGGTGAGTCGAGGTAAAAGGGGGGAACCTGCACGCGGACGGGAATTTGGACCCCCAAACGCTAGCAAAATCGGCCAATTCGCGAGATTCTGGCAGCTGGCAGGGGGGGCAGGAGGCTCCTCCCCGCCGGGGGGATTGGGCTACTGCTCGCGTTTTGGCACCTCGGCGGCAAAGTCGCCCTCGCCCCGCAGCATGCGGCCAACCTGCCCGGTGAGCCACAGGTAGTGATCGCTGGGCAGGCCGGGTTCGGCGGCGAAGCTCGACTCCCCGACCGGCGGGTCGTTGCGGACTTTGAAAATGGCGGTCCCTTCGTCTAGCTCGTCGAACATCGCAACGTACTGCATGCGGGTACCCTGCTGGTGGTAGTTCCAAACCTGGCTCCAGAAGAACTCGCCGGCGAGCCTCGGCATGGCGTTCAGCTTGGCCTTCTGACCGCGAAGCTCCATCAGGTTGTGCCAGCTGAACCCAGGAAACGCGACCGGCAGGTAGTCGATCTTCCGCTCGTTGCACCAGGCCAGATCGTCGGGCACGACCGACTGGATGTGGCGGGCGGCCTCGGCCGGGGTGCCGAAGCGACCGACTGCCCACGGGCTAACGACCTCGGCCTGAGCCATCAAGTCGTGCAGGCGGGGATCGTCGATCGTGTCGCGATTGAGCGTGCGCCAGTAGGTGGGCACACCGAGCATCAGGCTAAAGCCGCCGTCGATGGCTTCGTGCTGAAAGAAATCGATCAGCTGTCGCCACTCGTCGAGCCCAGCGGCCCGGTCGTTAAAGCCGAGTCCCCAGAGGGCGATCAGTGGTTTGCCGCGATGCTTTAGATAAGCGGGATCGTGCTCGGCGTTGGCGACGTTCAAGGTTTGCTGCAGGTGCCGCCAGTCCTGTTTGACCTCGGCAAAGCGATTGGGAGTCATGCCGCTCAGGTCGTACATGAGCACCCACTGCCGGCCGGTGTCGCGGGCGGCTTGCTGGCTGTAACGCAGCACCGCATCCATCGTCTGGCGATGACGCTGATCGCGGCAGTCGGTCGGAAAACGCTGCACGAACACCCCGTCGATGCCATACTCCTGCATCCAGCGAAAGTGCATGGCGACCGTCGATTGTCGCGGCGAGCTGAACACCTGGGCCACACTGCCATCGGCATGACGAAACGGAGTGTCGATGCGATCCTCGGGAGAAAGCTCGCGGACGTCGGGCCAGAGGTCGATGGTGCACCGCCCTGGTTCGAAGCGGGAGCCGCTCGCGTAGTGACGCCAGTTGCCGCCAGCATCGTCCTGCGGCACCCGGAACCATCCTTGGTAACCGCACATGACTTTGCCTTCGAGGCCATCGACGGTTTCCGCCTGAACAGCGGTCGAGATGGTCAGAAACAACAGCGTGAGTAGCAGGCGTGTGATGTTCATGCGCCTGATCTTACCCGCAGGCGATTCGGGATACGACTATTTTCGCTTGGCTAGCTGCTGCTGGGCCCCGTGGTCGCGGTGGTTGCTGGAACCGTCGCCGGGGATGTGGCTGGAAGGGTGGCGGGAGCAGTCGCCGGAACGGTCGACGGCCGAGCGGGTGGCTTTGGCTCTTCCGCCGGTAGTTCGCCCCCTTCGACCGCCTTGAAGCGATAGATCAGCACGCGGCTGCCGTTGATCTCTTCGGCCCGCAGTCGCAACGTGTTGCCGAGCAGTTGCTCGCCATTGGGGTACTGATACAGCTTGGTGTTGCCATCGGGGCCGAGCATCACCACCTGGGTCCGTTTACGTCGTCGCCCTTTCGCGTAGAGCAGGCACTTGAAGTCGCTGGTCTGCCCGTTGTTGTTGGTCATCCGTTGTTCGACGATCAGTTGGCCGCGTTCGTCGATCTTCGTGGCAATGTCGATGGTGATATCGCCTAGACCAACATGCAACGTGCGCCAGACACTGAACTTGTAGATTTTGTCGGCTTCGATTTCGAAGTCGATACGGACTGCTTGCGGCCCGTAGGTGGCTTCGTCGAGCACGATGTTTATTGGCACTTCGTACGGTTCGTTGGAACCGATGGAGAACTCGCCGGAGCGGGGCAGGATCTCCCACTTCTTGTTCCGTCGTTCGCCGAATACCGAGAGTTCTTCATCGTCGTCATCGTCGTCGCCTTCGTCCAATCGTTCCGGCACGAAGATGGTGTACTTGCCGGTGACGCCTTGGGTGAAATGGTTCGAACCCCGAATGAGATTCGCATGAGGGCGAGCGAAGACGCTGGGGATGTTTAGCCGGTCGAACTCCACGGCCATCCGCCATTGGGTCACTGCGGGATTCAGGCCGATGATGAAGGAGGGATTCCGATCGATCTCCACCGAGACCTTGTCCTGGTCGTCGAGTTCTAAGGTCGTCCGGCGACCCCACACATCGATTTGTTCCACTTGTTCGCCGAGGTACAGATGTTCGGTCACAGGAGTATCGTTCCAGGCAATCATCAACACCTTCCCATTCGCGTCCTGAAACACGTAGTTTCGGCTATGGCTGGGCAGATCGAGCTCGCCGAGGTAATGGCATCCCCCCAGCAAACTGGCCGCGGTTCGCCACGGCAGCAATAGCTCGCCGGGCGTGCCATCGGTGTTCATCACCCCTTCGGGACCGGTGAACGGATTGCCCACGAATATGCCATCGGCACCGTGAATCTTGGCAGCCACCATCTGTCGCACGAACTGACGGACGTGGTCTTCGTGAAGCACCTCTTTTTCGTCGTCGTTCAAATCCTTCTCTTCGCGATCAAACGACGAATACATGGTGGGATCCACGAGCACCCAGCGGGCGGGTTTGCCTGGAGGGTGTTCGGCCATCTGTTTGTCGAGCTGGTCGGCCGAGAGCGGCGGAAGCGACGACATCTGTTCATATTCCCAGATCGGATCGTCGTGCGGCGGCAGCCACTCTTCCTCTTTGCCTTCCTGCGGCCATCGCCAGCCGAGTCCTAGCCGAACGTCCTGGCCGAACCGGAACAGGTGCTTGCGGATGCTCAGCAGTTTCTTGGGAAGCTCCGAGTAGCCGTAAAAGCTTGTGTCCCAGTCGTTGCCGAGCTGCCACCAGCGAAGTCGCAAGCTGAGCCGGGTCATCACGTGTTCAAACTGTGGTTGCCAGAACGACGGGTCGGTAAGCAGGATGTCGGCAATATCGGTCGGCGCGTTTGGATCGCGTTTCACAAGCGTGTCGACCAGCGGGCTATCGAGAATGCCGACCATCTCGATGTCGTTGGCCGAGGTTCGTTCGGCAAAGCGAATGATCTCTTCGCCCCGGTTGTGGTCCCCCACGGGATACCAGACGGGGAGCTTTACCCAGTGCACGCCGACGCGAGGGAGCAGCTCCGACAAGATGTCGAAGTTCAGTGGATCGTCCGCCATCGGCAGCGTCCAGCCGAATTCTCCATGTATCGGGCGGGGGAGCTTCGGTAGCACCGCCAGTGTAATCACCTTTTTCTCGAGCTGACGCTCGTAGTCGTCGACCACGTCGTTGTCGCTCGACGCTTCGCCCCCCTGCTCCTCGCGAAGCATCTCGACCCGGATCTTATAGAAGCCATAGTCTTCGATGTTGGGGGTCCAGTACTGGGTACCCTCGTAGCCGCTGGGACGGTTGCCGATAGCACCGACGATGTCGTCTGCGTTAAAGGTGTCTTCGACGATCAATCGGCCATTCAGGCGTTTGGTCGCGGTTTTGTCCTTGATTTCGCGGCTGGTTTCGTCGAGCAACTGGAAGCGAATCTCGGGATTCTGTTCACGAATGCCCGACAGCGTGCATTCCACACGCACTTCCTTGAAGTCGTTGTACACGTTGTACTGGCTGCCGGTTTTCACGACCATGCTGGGGAGCCGGTCGAGGATCACGTAGTCGAGAAACAGCTCAGCATCCAAATCGCCCCGGCGGCCGCGAGGAGCGTCGAGGTAGATCACCGCCCGGTCGATGTCGTCGGTCTTGGGACGAACCGAATCGATCTGCACGTCGTGCCATTTGCCATCGGAGATGATCGGATCGCTGTACTCCACCTGCAGACGTTCTTGTTGCCGATTGCGGAACTCGATCACCATGCGGGCTTCGGTTCGCTTGAGACCCGAGGCCTTCGCGCGGACGTAAATCTTGTAGCCGAACTTGGGGAGAATCGGGATGTCGGGAGTCGAAAGAAACGCTCCACCGCCATCAAAGTCGACTTTAAGACTGCGACCATCGTCGGCGGTTGGGTCGTCGATGATTTCAATCTTAGTGTAGTGGGGATATTCGGGGCTGGTTTGCCGCGTCCAATAGTCGGGCCAGGTGTCGTAGTTCGTGTCGTTCGACTCGTCGAACGAGTTCGCAAAAATCGCCGATTGCCCCACCTTGCGCCCATGCGCCAGCGGAGCTCCGATTAGCAGGGCAGCGATGGTCAGCAGCGAAAGCAAACGACAGAACATAAATAGCAAAATGGTTAAGGGCGAAGGCCGAGGGTAGTTGCCAATGGGTACCACGAAAATGTACCGTAGCACTACGGCCATGTTTGTATTCGGCCGAATCGCTCACCATAAACCGTCTGCCATTAATCGTGACAATCGTTAAAATAGGCTTGCCGACCCGCTCGTTAGCCAGTTCGCTCCGTCGAGCACTGATGACTGCCGCCCAGTTGCAGGCCGACGGGGTCGAGCTTGATTTCCGCACCGAGGTCCCGCTGAGCGATCTGTCGCAGACCGGCATCCGTCAGTTGCGCAAGTGGTTGGACGATGCCAACGTGCGTTTGGCCGCGGTTACTTACCCCACGCGGCGCGGATACGATGTCGCCGCCGAACTCGATCGGCGGTTGCAAGGCACTTGTCAGGCGATGCAAATCGCCGCCAAGCTCGGCGCCCGCGTGCTGGTGGGACGCATCTGCGACGATCTGCCGGCCGACGACGATCCCCGCTGCGAGGTGCTGCAGCAATCGCTCGAACTGCTGGCCCGCGAAGGCAATCGACTCGGCGCCCGCTTCGCGATCGAAACCAGTGATTTCGAACCGAGTGAGCTGGCCGCGTTGCTAGGGAAGTTCTCCGAAGGAACCTTGGCCACCGCAGTGCATCCCGGCAAGATCACCGCCGCGGGGCACGATGTGCATCAGGCCTTGGAGCAGCTGAGCGACTCGATTGCCTACGTCACTGCGGGCGACTCGATCCGCGAGTTCGGCACCGGCAAGTCGGTGGCCGTGGAGCTTGGGCGAGGCTCGGTCGACTGGCCCGCAGTCATGGCGCAGCTCGACGCCCAGGGCTATCAAGGTTGGGCCACAATCGATGGCTCGGGCACGAACGACCCAGAAACGTTCTTCGGCAATGCGGTGTCGTACCTGCGGAGCCTAAGCGGGTTCTAGCGCGGCCGAGCGAGTTGCCCGCCTGAGCAATCGGACAGCATGCTGGGGCGGTTACCACTCCAGATCTTCCGCCCGGCGCTTCTTGCTGTTGTAGTCGGTGCTGGCAATCCGCCCGTCGGAGACGTGAATCACCCGGTCGGCCATTTCGGCAATGATCGCGTTGTGGGTAATCACCGCGGTGGTGGTGCCGAGTTCTTCGTTGATGCGTTGGACGGCGTCGAGCACGAGAATGCCAGTATGCACGTCGAGCGCGCCGGTCGGTTCGTCGCACAGCAGCACGTCGGGACGCTTGGCCACGGCGCGGGCGATTGCCACCCGCTGCTGTTCGCCGCCCGAGAGTTGGGCGGGAAAGTGGGTGCGGCGTTTGGCCAGGTCGACCAGCGCCAGGGCCTCGATCGGGCTCATCGGGCTGGTGGCAATCTCGGTGATCAGGGCCACGTTCTCTTCGGCGGTCAGGCTGGGAATCAGGTTGTAGAACTGAAACACGAAGCCCACGTGCTTGCGGCGATACTGCGTAAGCGCCCGATCGTCGAACTTGGTCAAGGTTTGTCCACGGTACTCGATGGTGCCGCTGGTCGGCACGTCGAGCCCACCGAGGATGTTCAGCAAGGTGCTTTTGCCGCTACCGCTGGGGCCGAGCAGTACCACGAATTCGCCGGAGTAGAGTTCGAGGTCGACTCCCCGCAGGGCGTGCACGTCGACTTCGCCCATGTGATAGACCTTGGTCACGTCGCGGGCGGCGAAAACCAGTTCGCGTTTTTCGAGATTGCTGGACATCGTGGCCAATACCAACGCGGAAAGGGAGGACTACACGTGACGATTGTACCGGCAAAACGGCCGCAAGCGTAGCGAGTCGCCTGATGCTGGCAGCGGCGTTTGATTTGCGGCCACCGGCGTGGTGGCGTACAAAGAAAGGTGACCTTACCCCCCGCGCCCTACGAAGTTCGTCGGTAGACCGACGCTGGAGTCTTCATGCGATTGCTGAACGCCTGCCTATTTCTCGCCTTGTTGATGGCCGTGGTTTGCTCGAGCCGAAGCCAGGCGGCAGGTGGGCCTGAGAGCATCATGCTCGTGGTCAACAGCCATAGCGACTCGTCCATGGCGATCGCGAATCATTACATCCGGCTCCGCAAGATTCCCCCGCGCAACGTGATGTACCTTGATTGGCAGGGGGACACTACCAAGATCTCTGGCACCGAGTTTCGCGAGCAGATTCTGGTGCCGATTCTCAAGGAGATCGACCAGCGGAAGCTCTCCCGCCAGGTGGAGTACGTGGTTTACTCTTCCGACTTCCCCTACCGCATCGATTTCCGCGAAGAGTTCAAAGACAACAAGCCTCCGGCTCCGTTTAACTCTCAAGCGTCGCTCACCGGGGCGACTTACCTGTGGGTGTACGTGCAGCAGAACCAGCCTGGCATGGTGATGCCTTCGGTCAACTGGTACGTACCGCCAGAGGCTCGCAAGAATCAGGCGAAATGTACCACCTGTGGCAAGGTGGTCACCCGCGGTTTCGAGGCCCGCACCTACTGGTCGAAAGAAGGGGAGCCGACGACCGACCGCGAAAAGGGGCAGATGTACTTCATCTCCACCATGCTCGGAGTGACCGTCGACCGGGGCAACACCGTGGAGGAGGTCTGCAACTACCTCAGCCGGGCCAAAGCGGCCGATGCGACCCAGCCAAAGGGGACGTTCTACTTTATGAAGAACAGCGATATTCGCTCGAGCACGCGCCATGGGTGCTTCGCCGAAACGGTCGCCCAGCTGAAAGCCGAGGGGGCCCAAGCAGTGATCGAGGACGGCAAAGTACCGACCAACGCGAAAGACGTGCTGGGAATCATGGCCGGCACCGCGGGGTTCAAGGTCGACAGCTCGGTATCGATCGCCCCCGGGGCGATTTGCGAGCACTTTACCAGCTTCGGTGGCCAGTTCGATGCGATTTCGCAGACCAAACTCTCCGCCTGGCTGCAAGCCGGCGCGGCTGGCTCGAGCGGTACGGTTCGGGAACCTTACGCCGTGCAGGCAAAGTTCCCGCTCCCCAACATGCACCTGCACTACTATCGCGGTGCCTCGTTAGGCGAGGCCTATTACCAGTCGATCCCCGGGCCTTACCAGTTGCTGATCGTTGGCGATCCGCTGTGTCAGCCGTGGGCCAAGCCGCCGGAGGTGGAAGTCGCCGGAATCGAGCCCGGCCAAACCGTCCGCGGGCAGTTTCCCCTGCAAGTGAAAGTCACCCCGCAACCAGGCACCCAGGTGGAGCAGTATCAGCTGTTCATCGATGGGCTGCTGCTGGCGCAGGTTCCCAAGGCCGTGACGGTGCCGGTCGACGTGACCAAAATGGGGCATGGCTGGCACGAGTTGCGGGTTGTAGCGTCGACCAGCGACGAGATTGGCTTCCGTGGTCGAGATGTTGTGCCGTTCTACGTGGCAGCTAGCGAAGAATCGCCAGAAGAGCCGGGCGAATCGGGCGCGGACTCGGCTGAATCGTCACCTGAGCAAGGGAATTCACCTCCGATTCAACTCCAAGTTTCCCCCTCCCCATTGGTACCTGCGGATTCGATCCTCAAAGTCCGCGTGATTGGCCCTGCGGATTCTCCAGGATTTGCAATTCTGCAGAACTATCGTCAGGTAGGTTACGTAGAGGGGAGTAACGGTGAGGTGGAAATCGACACCAAACTGCTAGGACGCGGCCCGGTGTCGTTGGTGGCCCAGGAATCGGCCAGCCCCGAGGCTCCGCTCGAAACGCCGGAAGCTGCCCCGCGATCGGCTCCTTACTGGTTGTTGATTCGTTAATCGACAATCAGGTTGGAATATGCCGAGCGTGGCGACCATGGCGATGGCAGTGACTTTTTTGGCCGAGCAGAGCCGCAATCCACCGCCAGCGAGGCTTGGGTTCGTTGACAGCTACCCCCTCACGGATAGGATGAATGGAGATTGCGCAGGCCCGGTTTCCCGGCCTAGCAGCATGTAACTCCTCGATGGAACGGTTCGGTTGTGTCGATCGGCACCCACGCCTGTATCGCCCGGCCGAGGCACCAGCTACCATTTTGATTGTTTTTCAGCGCTCAGGCTGTTTACCCAGTCGACCGCTAACGCACTTCTACTACCAAGTATTCGGGATAACCTGATGCAGCGCTATCGCGTTAATTACACCTTGTTGGTCGGTATTTTAGTAGGCTCCGTCGTGGCCGCAGGTGCCATCTACGGTGTCTGGCGTTGGCGAATGACCGGCAATGCCAGCAACTTGCTCGACCGCGCCGCGACGGCCAAGGAAGAGGGCGATATTCGCAAGGCCATTTCGATCTACAACACCTACCTCGACTTCAAGCCGGAAGACGAGGAGATCCTGGTCGACCGCGCGATGCTCTACGTCGACTACGCGAACCAGTTGGTGGAAGAGAAAGAGTTCTACGAGTTCAGCAAGATTCGGAATGTGATCTCCGACGCGCTGTTCAAGTTCTCGGGCCAGGACGATCTGCGACGCCATTATCTCGATCTGCTCTGCTCTCCGGAGCTGGAGCCCTATTTTGCCAAAGATTCGCTCGACCAGATCAAGATTCTGATCAATAAGAGCCCGGAGGATCAGGAATTGCTCGAGCGGCAAGCTCGCTGTCTGGTCTACAACAAGCAACCGCGCGAAGCAGTCGAAGTGTTCTACAAGTTGGTTGGTTACAACCCCAAGACGGAGAAGTTCTCTGTCGAAGAAGCGATTGCTCCCAACAACGCGAAGAACTACGCGATGCTGGCTCGTACGCTGAATCGCGATTTGGACAATACCAAGCTGGCGATGCGAGTCGAAGAGCAGATGGTGCAGGTCAATCCCGATTCGGCCGACGCTCAGCTTGAGTACGGGATGTATCTCGGGTCGGTAGACAAAGGCGAAGGATCCGATGCCGACTATGGCCAAAAAGCCTCCGATGCTTTGCAGAAGGCCTATAAGCTAGAGCCCACCAAACCCGAAGTGCTGCTCGCCCTGGCCGAAGAGGCCCTGCGCAACGACGACTCGGAAACCGCAGAAAAGTACCTGAAAGAAGGTCTGCAGAGCGACACCGACCTGGCCGTGTTCTACGCCCAGTTGGCTGCCATGGAAAGCAGCAAAGGCAAGCATCAGGCTGCCTTGGAAGAGATTGAAAAGGGTCTGAAAAAAGTTAGCGAGAATGGCAAGCTGCAGCTGTTGCTGGCGAAGATCGATGTTCAAATCGATTCCGGCGACCTCACCGGCGCTCAAGCCACGGTCAACGAGTTTGAGAACGAGGCCAAGATGCAGAGCCCCCGGCTCGAATTGCAGAAAGCTCGACTGCTGGCCGCCAAAGACGAATGGTTGCCTGCGAGTAAAGCCTTGGAAGATGTTCGTTCGAAGCTGGTGGGCAACATCCGTCTGCAACTGCAGGCCGATCTGTTGCTCGGCATGGCCTATCAGAAGATTGGTTACGACGAAAAAGCCTACGAGGTCTTCAAACGCCTGGTGAATCAGTTCCCTGGCAACAAAATGGCCCTCGAGATGCTTCGCCAGGCCGAACGCCGGTTAAAGGGTGGCATCGCCGCCTCGGCGACAGCCGCGAGCAGCTTTGATGAGCGGCTCAAGGCCGAGTTGGCCAAAGACGAAGCCAGCCAGAACTGGAATGCCTTCGATCAGTATGTGCAGAAATGGTGTGACGACAACGATCGGACCGAAGTGCAGCGAAAGCTGATCGAGGCCCAAGTGCTTGTGAGCCGCAAAATGTACGCCGAGGCTCGTGGTAAGCTTCGCGAAGCGTATGAAATGGCCAAAGACGATTTGTCGGTCCAACGAGCAGTGGTGAAGTTGGTGGCGGTCGATCCCGAGCGGGGTCCCGAAGACGCGCTGCTGCTGCTTGATCGAACCATGAAGAACTTTGGTGATCAGCGACTGCTGCGGCTCGACCGCGCCGATTTGTACATGGCAATGAACAAGGAGACCTTGGCCGACGAGCTGATGTCGCTGACCGAAGGAATCGATGGCTGGAAAGATAGCGACCAAATCGAGCTCTGGAAGGGGATCGCTACTCGGCTGATCCGTGCCAAGCTCCGCGACGAAGGCGAGGCCGCCTGGAAGAAGGTGGTCGAGATGAGCCCGAACGACCTGCCATCGTTGATGCAGGTGTTTGAGCTGGCCGCTAGTCGCAACGACGATACCGCCATGCAGCAAGCCCAAGAGCTGCTGCTGAAAGCTGCAGGAAGTAAGGACGACCCGACCTACGCGTTTACCGAAGCGGTTCGCAATGCAGCGAAGTACCGGAATGATCCGAAGAACGAGAAGCTGAAAGAAGCGGCTTTCCAACAAGTGAAACTCGCCTTGCAGGAGCGTCCTGATTGGAGCGATCCCTACATCGTGCGTGCTTCGGTAAAGATGCAGGATCGTGACTTCCTGGGAGCCCTGGAAGACTATCGCGAAGGTTTCAAGCTTGGTCGAGGCAATGCGGCTGCCTTGGTGCAATACGTCAAGCTGTTGCAAGCTCAAGGCAATTACAAGGAAGCCTTGGATCAGCTGGAGCCTTATGGAGCGAGCGTCAGCGTGTTGCTGATCGGTCGCGACTATCCTCAGCTGTTGTTCCGATCAGGCAAGTTCCGCGACGCAGCCGAGGCGGCTGAGCGGTATGCGACCTCTGGCAAGGGACCGGAGAGTGCCAGCGTGCAACTCTGGTACGGTCAGTTCCTCGAAGCCCTTTCGGGCTTGGGGCTCGTTCCCGAAGAAGTCCGCAACGAATCGCGTGAGAAGGCAGGCGAAGCGCTGGCCAAGGCGGTGGAGTTGAATCCCGATTCGGCAGCTACCTGGATGGCTTACATCAGTAACCTGCTAGTGAACAGCGGCCGACTCATGGCGGAAGCCAACGACCTGGAAAAGAAGAGCGGTTCCGAGACAGAAATCAAGAAGTTGCGAGAGGAAGCCGCCGAATTGCGGAGCGTCGCTGAGTCGTCGTTGCGTAAGGCACAACTCACGCTGGAAGAGGATCAGCAAGCCCTGCTCGTTGCTCGTAGTTACGAGAACATGGGTCGCTGGTTCGATGCCGAGAACACCTATCGTCTGGCCTACGAGCAAAATCCCAATGCCGACGATCTCGCCAAGCAAATGGCCTTGTTCTACATGAGTCGCCGTTATCCGCTGCCAGATGGCAATGCCAAGGCGGTTTCGCTGATCAACGACATTCTCGAGCAGAACAACGAGGATCCCGAGTCGGTCTCCAAGCAAAATGCCAACTGGGCTCGCCGAGTCGCGGCTCGTATTTACGCTTCGACCGGTAGCTACCAGGACTCTCTGAAGGCGGAAAAGCTGTTGGCTTCGAATGCCGAAAACAAAACGCTTTCGGTGGAAGACAAACTAGAAATGGCCAAGCTTCTGGCCGGACGTCCCGAGCCTGTTTCGCGGAACAAAGCGATTCGCTTGCTGGAAGAAGTACAAGCCCAGCAACGTTTGACGCCCGACATGGATCTGATGCTCGGCAAATTGTACTTCGCGGTCGGCAACTGGCCAAAGTGCCGCGACCACATGATCTCGGTGCGTACGCGTTATCCCGATGCATTCGCGGTGCGTGACACTTACATTCGCATGCTGCTCGATCGTGGTGGTGATAGCGACCTGCGAGATGCCGAAGATCAGCTTCGCCAGTTGCAACGCATTGCTCCCACTTCGTTAGGCACCTACGAACTGGCTTCGATGGTGTACGATCGCGTCGGGAAGAAAGCGGAAGCCCAGCAAGCGGTCCGCAAGATGTTGCCCAAGAATATGGAGAATCTGCAGGAGAACGAATATCGTCTGATTGCTCGCATTGCTCAGCTGCTTACCGCGATGGACGATTTGTCAACGGCCGAGAATCTCTTGAAGTTGTTGGTTTCTCGCCCCGGTGCCTCGCTGGGAGATCAACTGGCGTTCGTCCAGTTCCTGGGCGTGCATCGCGACGCGGATAAAGCCTTCAGCATGCTCGACGAAATGGCCAAAGATGATACGTTGGTCGCAGTAGCCGAGTCGGGCATCAGCATCGTTCGTGCCCGTCGCAGCGAACTGCAGGACAAGTACGATGCCCAGATCGTAGGTTGGCTCGATCGTGCCGATCGTGAAGATCCCGGGGCTATTCCCATTGCTCTGGCTCGCGCCAGCCTGCTCGACGTGCAAGGCAACTACGAGCAAGCTGCGAACATCTATCGCGAGGTGCTGAAGAAAGATCGCCTGCAGGGTCGCCCCAAGGCGGCAGTGCTTAACAACCTGGCTTACTTCCTGGCCCTCGGCGCCGCGAAGGAGCAATCGCCCAACGAGGCGGTGAAGTTCCTCAACGAGGCGACCGAAATCATGGGCCCCACGTCCGACATTCTCGATACCCGTGCATGCATCCTGATCAATCGGGGTGAATACCAGAAGGCCATCGACGACATGGAATACGCGGTAACGGACAAGCCGACTGCGTCGAAGTACTTCCACAAGGCCTTGGCCCACATGGGGCTCAAGCAGAATAGCGCCGCCCTGGCGGCCTGGAACAAGGCCAAAAAACTCGGGCTCGATCGAGACTCGGTAGGCCAGCTCGAGGCCGACAAATACGACGAAATGGCCGCGAAAATCGCCAAACTCGAAGGGCGTAGCGGGGACCTGTAGTTTTCGCTTCGCTACGACTTCTGGTTTGTACTATGGCCAGCCCGCGATTAACATAATGGATTGCAGGCGTGGATCTGTTACATTCCATTCGCAGAGGATTATCCGGTGCGTAGCTATAGTTATTTCTGGGGTTTGGTTGGTGGATTGGCTGTGATGGCTGGTTCGGCGGTTGCACAGCAGTCGTCGGATACCTCGGCTTATGCCACCGGAGCAGGCGAGTACTTCGCTGGACGTTTCGACCAAGCCGCTGTGCACCTAACCGAAGCCATCGAGCAGGCCCCTGAGGATCCCCGCGGGTACTACTTGCGGGGACTCACCTACCTGGCCCAACAAGACTTGAAGCAAGCCCAGGCCGATTTGGCCAAGGGTGCCCAGTTGGAAGCCAGCATGGGTAGTTCGTCGCCACTGGTGGATCGATCGCTCGCGTCGGTGCAGGGCCAGGCCCGCATGACCCTCGAACGCATCCGTCGTGCTGCCCGCGATAGCGCCAAAGTGGCCGAGCGTCGGGCCGAAATGGAAGCCATCAAGCAAGCCCGTGAAGCGCGGGAAGCCAAGGTGCTGCGGACCGACTACCAGTTGCCGATCGAAGCTCTGGCCAGCCGCCTGACCTTATCCCAGGCGCGGCAAGTCGCGGTGAAGTCGCAAGCCGACGGCACCGAGGCCATGGTCGCCGAAATGAAGGACGACGCGGATCCAACCGCCGTGGATAATCCCTTTGCCGACGACGCCCGTACCAACGTGGTGGCCGATTCGGCCTCGCCGTTCGGAGATTCCGACTCCAGCGCTGCTTCGACTGGTTCGGACAATTCGGTCGACGTTCCTGAAGAAGCCCGCGGGTCGATGACCGTCGGTGGTTTGTTTGGCATGTTCCGTGGAGCAGCCAGTCGCAAGGTGCAAGAATCGACCGGTACGATCATGGGAGCCCTTCCAGTTGGGATGGGGCCTGGTGGTATGGGCCCCGGAGGGATGGGACCTGGTGACTTCGGCGATGCTGGCGGTTTCCCCGCTGGTGACGATGGTTTTCCGATGGAAGGCTCCGGCTCTCCTTTCGACGAAGCGTCGCCATTTGACGAAGCCTCGCCCTTGGACGAGGATGCGGCGATGGACGGGCAAGACTCGCCCTTCGGCATGACCGACGACGAAGGCATGAATGCCGACGAGTCGGAAGACGAAGAAGAAGAGGCCGATCCACGCCTCCGCGAGTCGAATCCAGGCACGCCGATGCAGTTCCGCCCTGCGGCTCCCGGCAATCGCGGCCAACTACAGCGCGGACGCTAAAGTCGCTAGGGATTGTAGCGATTACTTCGCCTGCAGCGGGCGCGATGTACGCCCCATTCGAGTGGCCTCGACCATTCGGCCATGGTATGTTGAACCAGCGGGCTCGCCCCCTGGTGCTTGGCAGCAGTCGGAGTGTGGGCCCCATGATTAAGGGCTCGCGCGCTGGGCGTTGCCTGCCGACAAGCCCAGGCACTTTCCCATGCTACGATCCAACTTTACTCGCAACGGCGATTGTCATGATGGCATCCACTCTTGTTTCCCCGTTCCGCATCGTATTTCCCCTGGTTTGCGGGCTTGGTCTGCTGGTTTTCACCGGATGCGATTCGGAATCCGACTCGTCCACTCCCGTCGCAGTGCAGGAAGTGAGTCCCCAAGAGAAGTTCGATCGCGTACTCGATAAACTTCGCGAACAACTGCAAGGCACCGGCCCCCGCCACCACACGATCCACGATAGTGCGGGATCGGGGATGGCCACGATTTCGTACGAAATCGAAGTCACGGAGACCGTCGACTCGGTGATCGAACCAGGCAAGCCGTTGAAGGCAACCATCGAGGTCACGCAGAACACCAGCTACTCGTCGCTGCGAACCGAATCCAGCGATGACGAAGCGGAAACCGAAGAACCCGATCAGTCGCCTGTCGATCCGTTGGAGTCTCTGGGAAAAGAAGAGAAGGACTTGCTCGGTGACGATTCGATCGGAGAGGAATTCTTGAAGCCGACGAGCCCCAAGTTGGACCTCCCCCGGGCGATTACCAAGCCGATTGAGCGCAGCAAAACGGTTACCTACCAGTTGATCTTCGAGAACAACCGCTGGCGGATGGCGGTTCCTCCCTCGAAAGACTCGCTCGACTCCACGAATCTGGCGATGCAAATGGCGCTCGATCGCCAAGGCTAGAGCGTATTAAGAGTCGCCCATCCAGGCTAATTGTCTGCGATTGTGGGATGAGCGTCCGACGTGGAAGTTCACGCACAGGCAGCCTGCACTCCGTGCTTAACGCTAGCGATTAGCCAGCAGACCCGTTGCCCGAAGGCCCGGTCGTTTGCAGGGTGCCGCGGCGGAACGCTTCGGCCATGGCCATCGGCACTTCGGCTTCGGCGAGCAGCACGTTCGCCCGGTTGGCTTGCACTTGGGCCTTCATCTCTTGCTCGTGGGCAATCGCATCCGCCCGGCGTTGTTCGGCCCATGCGCGGGCCTTGCGGGTGTCGGCCTCGGCCTGATCGGCCTGCAGACGCGCCCCGATTTGCTCACCAACATCGATGTCCGCGATGTCGATCGACACGATTTCGAACGCGGTATGGGCGTCCAATCCGCGGTTGAGCACCGCTTTCGAGATGCGATCGGGGTTCTCCATCACCTGCAGGTGATCCTGGGCCGAGCCGATGGCGGTAATGATGCCCTCGCCGACGCGGGCGATGATCGTCTCTTCGGTGGCCCCGCCGATCAGTTGCGAAAGGTTGGTTCGTACGGTCACCCGAGCGCGAATCTTGAGTTCCACGCCATTTTTGGCGACCGCACTCAGGGTGGTTTTGGTGGAGTTGCTCGCGTCGGGGCAGTCGATCACCTTGGGATTCACGCTGGTTTGCACCGCATCTAGTACGTCGCGACCCGCCAGATCGATCGCAGCGGCCCGGTCGAAATCGAGATCGATATCGGCCCGGTGCGCGGCGATAATCGCCAGAATCACCCGCGGTACGTTGCCGCCGGCCAGGTAATGGGCCTCCAACCGGCGAATGGTGATGCCGGTGGTCGGATCGGAACCAACGCCCGCCTGCTTGGCGCGAATCATCGCTTCGAGGATGGTTTTCGGGTTCACCTGGCGCAGGCTCATGCCGACTAGGCTCAGCGGATTGATCGGCACATTCGACACAAACGCCTGAAACCATAGCCGCAGGTAGTTGTACGACATCGCCAGAACGGCCACGCCGAGTAGTAGGATGATCACCCCGATGATGATCATGATCGGCAGATTATCAAACAGGCTGGGGGCCTGTTGCGGGGGGGCCTGGGCCAGGAGCAAGGGCGCGATCGCTGGATTCATTGCAGATTAACCTGATTTCGATAGCATGCCGACGGTGGGGTCGAGCGGAGGGGACTAGGCTGGCCTGGACGGCCGGCGATTCCCTCGCATTTCCCGGTATTCTAGCGGGCACGGAAGGCCGCGAGAAGCACACGATCTCGAAACTCGGCCATCTGTCGCTGCTTTTTGTGGTTCGCAGCCAAACGCAATAAATTGGCAACCAGCGGACGAATACCATCGCTAGCAGGGGAGTCTTGCCCGGTTTTTGGGGTTTGGGCACCGATTGACTAGCCTTGGTGGCTATTATCGGGGATACTAAGAGACTGGGGCAACGTGCGACTGATGCGCCCGCTCGTCATCAGTTTCACCGTTTGTATACGGAATTTTAGAGGAGTAACCCTTATCATGCGCTTGCAGCACGTTACACGCCGTCCGGCAACTTCTGGTTTCACGCTCGTCGAACTGTTGGTGGTGATTGCCATCATCGGCATGCTCGTCGGTCTGTTGGTGCCCGCCGTGCAGGCGGCCCGCGCGCGTGCCCGTCAGAACACCTGCCTGAATAACATCAAGCAGATCAGTCTCGGGGTGATGAACTACGAGTCGAGTAAGAGTCGGTACCCTGGCTATGTCGAACCGATGAAGGCCGCTGGTGGTTCCGCAGGGGTTCAGTACCTCCGCTGGGAGCCAGGTAACAGCGGGCAGGAAAATGCTAGTTCGGGATTCGTCCCGGTCACCTCCGGCAGTAATCCTCGGCAACAATCGCTGGTTGCCTGGAGCGCTCACATCTTGCCCGAAATCGACCAACAAGCCGTCTACGACGTGATGGTCGATGGCACCATTGGTGACCAGCAACGATTGATCAGCCCGATCGATATCTTCCTGTGTCCCGACGATACCGATGTAATCTCGGTCGAAGGGGCTGCCGGTCTAACGTACAGCGCCAACACTGGTGGTTGGGACTGGGACGGCACCAACTTCAATGGTGTCGGTAACTCCAACCAAGGCGACTCGAAGGACAATGGGCTGTTCCACAACCAAGTTTACAGCAACATCAAGATGCGGATGAGCGGGCTTCGTGACGGAGCCTCGAACACGCTGATGCTTTCGGAAAATCTGAACAAGACCTTCCGGATGACTTGGTTCGGTGTCCCTGCTGGTGAGTTGGGCGAGCAGCAACTCGGCATGGTGTGGGTCGCGACGACGCAGCCGACCTACGACTGCAGCAACTACTACAGCCAGAAAGCTTTCAACGACGACGGTGGCACCGTGAATTGGCCGATCGATAGCCCTTGCTACGCACGCCCCTTCTCGGGACATCCCCGCGGAGTGTGGAACGCTTCGTTCGCCGATGGCCACGGCCAAGCCATTGCGGCCGATATCGACTACACCGTGTATCAGCGGTTGCTGACCACCCATGGTGCCAAGGCGATCGATCCAGGCGTCGGTGCCAACGAATCTCCCACCGACGAAATCGTATTGCTCCGCCAGCTCCCCATGCTGTCGTCCGAGGACTACGGTAACTAAAGGGGCAACTGAGCCCGCGTCGCACGACAAGATGTTTCCACAGAAAGCCGCGGAGCAAACGCTCCGCGGCTTTTTATCGTTGGGTGGGGGCGCCCGATGGTCGTAAGGTCTTCGTCAATCACGTCGGGGCAAGCCATTTCTGGCCCCCAAAGGATCGTCGCACAACACTCCTTGTCGTTGGCGAAAGGGAAAGTTCTACCCATCGACACCCGTTCCATCAGTCGAAGCTCAGCCAACTTCGAACGACTCGCAGAGTCGAGCTACGATCCGCCAAGCGAAGGCCGACGCTGCTCTTGTTTCACCTAGCCAGCCGATGCCTTCGGCTGGGCGCCAAGCCGTCTTGGGCTTCCGCAATCCACACGTTTTTCATTGGGAAATGGCCACCCGATCTGCTATAAACAGATAGTGTTCGGGTGTATATGCGGTAGGCCGACAGGAGTTGGTTGGTGGTCGATGGAATTGGCTTTTGCCCCCAGTAGAACGGGGGTGGGGCGAAATGATTTTGGGGGACTTGAGAGCAATGTTTGTAAGTCGATTGATAGTCGGTGGTTACGGCGACGAGGGATTTTGTAGAACCAAGAATAAAGCCCCCACGAATCGATTTCCCGCTTTTGGGGGCACAACCCAGCGGGGGCGAAGCCGGTTGGGTCCAAAGTCGGATGGAGATTGCCTCGGCTGTTTTCCGAATGGTTTTCGGAGCGGGCAGCCAGCCGCGCGAAGGCCGAGTGCATGCTGCAAAGCTGGCGAGAATAGGCAGTTTGTGCCGCGACCTGGTCCTCCAGTGGATCGGGGGGAATGCGGGGCTGAGCCCCCTTCCGTCCGTCGCTGGTTCTGCTACAATACGGGGCTCGCGGTGTGCCGTAAGGCCCGCCCCTAGGGTAATTGGAGCCATTATTTGCGATGGTTCTATCCGGTTCGTGAGGGCGTTTGGCCCGCGAACTGGCACACGATATAGCGTTCACATTCGAAGTTGGTGATCACCATGCCAAAGCAGAAGACTCACAAAGGTACCAAGAAACGGTTCCGCCTGACCGCCAAGGGCAAGGCGAAGCACCGTCAGGCAGGCACCAGCCACCTGGCCGCGCGGATGGATCAGAAGCGCAAGCGGAACCTGCGTGGTACCACGACCACGACCGATACCAATAGCAAGATTGTTGCCAAAGCCCTGTGCGGTAACAGCTATTAATCGAGAGCGATTGGTGCTAGCGACAGCCGAAAGCTTTTAGCTCGCCCCTTACAGCTCACCCACAAGCGAGTCGGGCTCGATAACGTTTGCTCTCTGGGAGCAAAGGCCTGGCGCTCGCAACACAGCAGTCGCTCTGGCGAACACGCCGGTTAGCGACAGCCACGAGGATTCAATTCGATGCGTACTACGAACGGAGCGGCACGTAACCGCAAGAAAAACCGTCTCTTCAAATCCGTCAAAGGCTACCGCGGTGGACGCGGCAAGCTGCTGCGAACCGCGAAAGAAACCGCCGTTCGTGCTGGTGCCTATTCGTTCCGCGACCGTAAGGTCCGCGCCCGCGAGTTCCGCAAGCTGTGGATTCTTCGTATCAATGCTGCTGTTCGCGAGCGTGGCATGCGTTACAGTGTGTTCGCCAACGGTCTGAAGAAGGCCAACATCGAGCTGAACCGCAAGATGCTCTCCGAGATGGCGATTCACGACCCCGCGATGTTCGACGCCGTGGTCGAGAAAGTGAAAGCCGCCTTGGCCTAAGCCTTTTCAGGCTGTAGCCGATAGCCAAGTGTCATGGCTCTGCAGGACTTCATCGCCGAACTGGATGCACTGGCCGCCGACGCCGAAAAAGCGTTTGCCGGGGCTGCCGATGCCGATGCGCTCGAAGCCGCCCGGGTGGAGTTTCTCGGAGCGAAAGCGGGTCGGCTAAAAGCAGTGCAAAAGGGGATGGGCAAGGTCGACAAGGCCGACAAGCCCGCCGCTGGTCAGAAGCTCAACGCGGTCAAACAGCAGATCGAGCAAGCGTTCGAAGCGGCCACCCAACGGGGAGCCTCTGCGGACGCTGGTGAGTCGAAAGATGCGTTCGACGTCACGCTGCCAGGTCGCCGACCACGTTTGGGTCGGTTGCACCCGATCACGCAGACGATCGATCGCATGAAAGAGATCATGGGCCGGCTCGGCTTCACCGCCGTGGAAGGTCCTGAGATCGAAGACGACTGGCACAACTTCGAAGCGCTGAACATACCGCTCAGCCACCCCGCCCGCGATCCGCTCGACAACTTCTATCTGTCGGTCGCTTCTGCGGCCGGAGCGAAGCGGAGCGATCAAGGTGCAGGCCCCGATGGCAAGCCGCTGTTGCTGCGAAGCCAGACGTCGACCGTGCAGATTCGCGTGATGGAGCAGACCGCTCCTCCAGTGCGAATCGTGTCGCTCGGGCGCGTCTACCGCCCCGACACGGCCGACGCTACGCACTATCCCATGTTCCACCAGATCGAAGGCCTGCTCGTCGACAAAGGCGTGACCATGGCCGATCTGAAGAGCGTGCTGCGGATGTTCTGCCAAAGCTACTACGGCGAGTCCGAGGACCTGCACGTGCGATTCCGCCCGAGCTTCTTCCCGTTCACCGAGCCGAGTGTCGAAGTCGACATCAACTGGCAAGGTGGCTGGATGGAAATCGGCGGTGCCGGCATGGTCGACCCGAACGTGCTGCGGGCGGTTGGTTACGACCCCGAAGAAGTCACCGGCTTTGCCTTCGGCATGGGCGTGGAGCGCATCGCCATGCGGCAACACAACATCACCGATATCCGCGACCTGTACACGAACGACGTCCGCTTCCTGGCGCAGTTCTGATCGGAGAGGTCAGGGTGCAGATGCTCAAGGCACACCGCCAGCGAATGCGAGCATCCGCCACCCAACACACTCGAATCTCTAGCCTCCGGCCTCGCAAAAATGATCGTTAGCAAAGATTGGCTCTCCGATTACGTCGACCTGAAGATGCCGCTCGATGAATTGACCGAGCGCCTCACGCTTACCGGGTTGAATCTCGAAGGGGTTGAGAGCATCGATGGCGACGACGCGATCGACCTAGAGGTCACCAGCAACCGACCCGACTGCCTGGGACACATCGGCGTCGCACGGGAAGTCTCGGTGCTCTGGGGCGAGACGCTCAAGAAACCCGATCCGCAGCCCAAAGCCACCGGCGCCAAGGCATCGAGTGAGATCTCCGTGGAGATCACCTGCCCGGAGCTCTGCCCGCGATACACCGCTCGTGTCATCAAGGGAGTAAAGATCGGTCCCAGCCCTGCCTGGCTGCAAAAGCGACTGCAGGCCCTCGGCTGCGGCATCGTGAACAACGTAGTCGACGTGACCAACTACGTGCTCTTCGAGTGCGGACAGCCTTTGCATGCGTTTGATCTCGGCAAACTCACCGGCGGCAAGATCATCGTCCGCGAAGCCCACGACGGCGAAGAGTTCACCGCCATCGATCACAAAAACTACAAGCTCTCGGCCGGCACCTGCGTCGTATCGACTGGTGAGGGGGCCGATACCTCACGGGCGGTTGCCCTCGGTGGAGTGATGGGGGGGGCCGACAGCGAAGTGTCCGACGACACGGTCGACCTGTTGATCGAAGCGGCCGACTTCGACCCGCTGTCGATCCGCACCACTGCCCGCGCGCATCACCTGCATAGCCCGAGTAGTTATCGATTCGAGCGAGGAGTCGATCCCGAGGGAGTCGATTGGGCGAGTCGCCGGTGCTGCGAGCTGATTCTCGAACTGGCTGGCGGCACTCTGTGCGAAGGCATGGTCGAAGCGGGCAGCATGCCCGAGCCAACCGGCGAGATCAAACTGCGGTTCCTGCAAATTCCGCGGCTGCTCGGCATCGAAGTGCCGGAGGCCGAAGTGCGGAAGATTCTCACCGACCTCGGCTGCACCGAAACCCACGCCTGCGGCGAATGCGTGAAAGTGGTTCCTCCCACCTGGCGGGCCGATCTTACCCGCGAGGCCGACCTGCTCGAAGAGGTCGCTCGCATTTACGGGTACGACCAGATTCCCGAAGACGTGGGAGTGCGGATGGCTCCGTCGCACCGCACCCGGCGCGACATCGTACTCGACCGCGTTCGGCGGGTGCTCACCTCGGCCGGCTTCGACGAAGCGCTGACCCTCAGCACGGTAGAGCCCGAGCTGGTGGAGCTCCACCGCCCGTGGACCGATCAGTCGCCGCTGGTTACCAGTACTCCGGTGCTGCGTCGTGCAAATGCACTACGCCAAAGCGTGGTGCCAAGCCTGCTGACCTGTCGCAAAACGAACGTGGCGATGAGCAATCCGGTGATCGAGCAGTTCGAAATCGCCCGAATCTACCTGCCGCAGCCAGGCAACCTGCCCGACGAACGACTGGTGCTCGCGATCACGAGCGGGCAGGAGTTCCTCGACGTGAAGGGTGTCATCGAAGCGGTGCTGGCCGATACGGTTGGCTCCGACGCCCAGCTAAGCGTTTCCCCCACCGCCGAGGCGAGCAGCACCTTGCTCGAGCCAACCTGCACCGGATGGCTATCGTTGGGCGAAACCAAACTGGGCTACGTGGCCCAGCTATCGACCGAGGGGCTCGACCGGTTCGACTTGCGTGGTCCGGTGACCGTCGCCGAAGTCGACCTCGGCCCGCTGCTCGATGCGGCCGCACTCATTCCACGTGCGACGACGCTCGTGAACTACCAGCCGATGTCGCGCGACCTGAACGTGGTGTTCGACGAAAAGGTGCTGTGGGCCGACGTGGCCGCGATCGTCGACGCCGAAGGGGGCGACCTGCTTGAGGCCGTCGAGTTCCAGGAAGTCTATCGCGACGAAAAGCGGCTCGGCAAAGGCAAGAAGAGCCTGCTCTGGAGCATCACACTCCGCAGCAGCGAAGGCACCCTCACCAGCGAGCAAGCCGATACGGTCCGCGACAAAATCGTCGACACCCTCGGCAGCAAACTAGGGGGCGAACTGCGAGCCTAGCCCCCCGCCCGCTCCCGCTCCGCGACCCGCTTACGCAGGTCGGTTACATATCGCTCAATCCCCTCGATCGACCACTCGCTGTCGGGGTGCTGGTAGAAGCTGCAGAACTCGAGCGCGGTGATATGCATGTCGCTCGTAAAGAGCTTGCCATCTCGGTACTCGGCAATTTGCACCGGGCCGGGGAAGGTGACTTGAGTCTTGTTGTCACCATAATAAGTTTGGGAGCCATCTTCATGCAAGTAAGAACTCGGGCCGTAAGCCATCTTGTTTAGCTGGACCGTGTGGTAAATATAAACGTACTCCACTAGTACGGGATCGCTTCCAAGTTGTGGGTTTGGCAAGAGTTTGAATAGGAGGAGTGTAGCGAAACCGGTACGGTTAAATCGAAGGACCGGCTCTGGTTGCTCACTGCTTAATGCTGGAATGGCTCCTGGTCTAGTAGGGAAATAGATCGGGTCCGTCAGATCTATATGTGTGGTCCATTGTCGTGCTCTTAACATCCGGACTTCAGAGCTTTGAAAGACGAGTGTCAGTACCATGGCCAGAAGTAAAATCAGGTAAAGTAGCGACCCCGTGCTGAATCTCGATTTAAGGGGATTCCATTGCACGAGTGGTGGAAGGAGTGAACAGTTATTAAACCATTCGCGGGTGGGTTGTTGCCTGCAAATGAGTAAAGCACCGAAAGCAACAAGAGAGGCAATGAGCGATTTCGGTGTATTCCACAGAATCGCCTTGGCATCGCCATAGTGCCCTTCAAGGACTGCGGTCCAGAAAGGAGGGAAGTCTTTAAGCGTCCACAGCAGGGCAATCACAAACACAACAACCGAGAGTACCGAAACAGACGCTCGAGCCCATTTTCGACGACGTAGCATGCCCCATCCCAAGGGGATCAGTAGCCCGCTTGAAAGTGGTAATAGGAGAAGATCGCCACCGATGTACCGAAGCCAGACCACGGTTAGCCAAAAAACTGCTATCGCAATGAGCGATAGCGCCATAACGCGTACCATCCACGGCATTCGCAATTCTTCGTCGTCGGGAGTGAGTTCGGTGGGTGAATTGTCTAAGCTCATTGCCGTTGCTACCTGTTGCCCCGCTCCGCGACCCGCTTACGCAGGTCGGTTACATATCGCTCAATTCCCTCGATCGACCACTCGCTGTCGGGGTGCTGGTAGAAGCTGCAGAACTCGAGCGCGGTGATATGCATATCGCTCGTCAAGAGCTTGCCATCTCGGTACTCGGCAATTTGCACCGGGCCGGGGAAGGTGATCCCGGAGGAGTCGCTATTGTGATATTCAAATGGCCTTGTTGAACAATTAGTCACAAACCTCCGTAAAAACTAACGTGGAATGGAACCACGTACCTTTTTTACGGAGATCGAACATGGCTACGAAAGAAAAACGAACCTACAAAGTCACGAACTGGAAGGAGTATAACAAGTCGCTCATCGAGCGTGGAAACATCACTATTTGGTTTAGCGACGAGGCGTTGGAGAACTGGGAACATCCTAACGACCAGACAAAAGTCGGTCGCCCTTTTGTCTTCAGCGATACGGCGATCGAGTGCTTGCTGACGATTCGCGAACTGCTGAAACTTCCCTATCGGCAGACTGAGGGATTCGGCCGCTCGCTGGTGGCGATGTTGGGCGTCGAGGCAGCGATTCCCAATTATTCTTCGCTCGCCAAGCGAGCCAGCAAGCTGAATGTTTCGCTCGATATCGCTAACAAGAGGGGCGACATCGATATCGTGGTGGATAGCACCGGCATGAAAGTGTTTGGCGAGGGCGAATGGAAGATGCGGACGCATGGCAAGTCGAAGCGGCGGACATGGCGGAAGCTGCATTTGTCGGTGAATCCTGACACCCGCGAGATTGTGGCGGAGATTTTGACCGAGAACAGTTGCCACGATGCCGATGCGGTTCCCGAAATGCTGGAGCAGGTGGAGCAGCCCGTAAAAAAGTTTCACGGCGACGGTAGTTACGACAAGTGGAAGGTTTATGAAGGGCTGGAATCCGAAGGCATTGAGCCGGTGATTCCGCCGCAGCACAACGCCAAGATCAAACAACATGGCAACTCTGCGGAGGAGCCTTTGCCCCGGGACGAGGCAATTCGTCAGATTCGACGCAAGGGGCGTAGGAGTTGGAAAGAGGAAGTGGGCTATCATCGTAGAAGCTTGGCGGAAACGACCATGTACCGAGTGAAACAAAGCTTTGGGAGCCATCTCAAAAACCGAGTATTCGAAAACCAACAAACGGAAGCCCGCTTGCGCTGTAAAATCATCAATCAATTCACCCAACTCGGGCTTCCACAGTTCGAGTGGAGTTAGTCAACAAGGCCTATTCAAATTGCCAGTCACTGCCATACTGTGAGGAATGCATTGCACCCCCTGGAGAAGGACGTACTTCGCCTTCGTTTGAAGAGTGAAAGAGTGCGAACCCCAATTCTGCAGGCTCTCCAGTCAGCGATTGATTCGGAACGACCCAGTACTGTAACTGACGAAAACCGTGGTCTGGTGTCGTTTGTGTTGCTTCTGAATAGGAAGCAATGGTCAGAAGGCGCGAGAAACCTTTGGGGAAGTAGATCGGATCGTTCTGGTCAATACTCTCCGCCCAACGTTGAGTTCGCATGACTCGCAAGTAGGGATCACGCATGAGTGCCGCTGACGATATGGCTACCACGAGAGTTAGATAGAGTAACGTAGTGATCCGAAAGTTCCAGTGAAGAGGATTCCATACAACGAAAGGACAAATGGGTGGATTGTTTCTAAACCAATCGCGGCAGCTTACAGCTACTACGCTGAGGTGCACGAAGTACAAGATCAGCAGCGCACAGAGGATCGGTATCAAGTGGAGCTCTGCCAGCTTCTCCTGTGTCAATTGCGAACTCAGCAACAATTTTGCCAGCTCGATCACATAGTGAATGGTTACTAGTAGTGCCACCAGTAGATACCCAAACGAGAATATTGCGACGCATACTCTCGCCCAGTTCCGCCGTCGCAGTAAACTCCAGCCTAGCAAGGTCGAAATACCACCCCATACAAGCGGTGTCGTCTCTCTATTGGTCCAGTGCCACAATGCGCCAAGAGTCAGCCCACAAACGCCAGCCGCAATGAGCGATAACGCCGTAACGCGTACCATCAGCGGTGCTCGCTCCTCGGCGTTGTTGTAGGGGAATTCGGCGGATGAGGAATCAGAGTACATTGTAGTTGCTACCTGTTGTCCCTCTCCGCGACCCGCTTACGCAGGTCGGTTACATAACGCTCGATCCCCTCGATTGACCACTCGCTGTCGGGGTGCTGGTAGAAACTCCAGAACTCGAGCAGTGTGATGTGCATGTCGCTTGTGTAGAGTTTGCCATTGTAGAACTCAGCGATTTGACATGTACCAGGAAACGAGAGGGAGTCGCCCTGCTGGGATCGGAACGTTATCCTATCGGATTCATCGAGAGGAGAATTCCACGATCGTTCCAGATGCATTGTTTTGCGATTGGAATCCCATCGGTTGAACAATACAAACACTAACTTCGGCTGAACTTGGAAAGCATCGCCCTCAGTCATTTCGTAAAACAATTGGCACTCAATGCCAGAGGTCGAAGTTTTCTCGGAAGGTGCGTACGGGTTCGATAAGGTTAGTGGGGCAGCTCCCGCTGGAAAGTAGACCGGGTTGTTCAAGTCGATGGCCGCTGCCCAGCGAGCGACTTTCATCCGACGAATGCCAGGGTGATACATCGCACATACCAGGCAGATGGCCACGCCAAGTGTTACTAGCAGCAGAGATCGCAGCCGGATTCGCCAGCGATTCGGGGGCCACACGATGAATGGTGGCCGATTCGTCGCATTTTGAAAGTAGTCGAGCGTCTTTTGTTGTAGGAGGTGGTTCCAAAAAGCACCGGCTACTGCCGTCATCAATCCAAAAAATGCCACTGCATAGAGCCTTCGCCAGATACCGGTGAGACCTGGGTCGGGAGAGAGTTGAATGCCATCGCCGGGAACGAACAGTGTGAAGACAGTTCCGATAGCAAATAGGGGGAATAACAATCCAAATGCCCCAGAGACCCAAAAGCGAGCCCACTCTCGGCGGCGCAACAGTCCCCAACCCAGGAGCACAGCGGCGAAACTCAGGTTGAGGTTTAACCCGCGACCTGTTGCCAGGTCGAGCACTTGATCGATCATGCCGATAAAGCCGAGCAGTAGAAGTGCTCCCGCAATCAATCGCACGCCGAGCGGTGCTCGCTCGCTTTGCTGTGAATCGGTATTCGTGTTTTCTGGGGACATTCCTCCATTCTGACCACGGGGATCCTCGCGCGTAAAGCGTCGGATTGCGGGATTCCCGATGTTTGGCGAGGGTGTCGACTCCCCACCTTCGCGGATAAGATCAAGGAGAGCCAACTCCCGTTCCGTTCCCCCCTGCCCTCCCCTATAGCTATGCCCCGCGCGCTTTACACCGACTATCCCTGGCCGAACGCCGCACTTGAGCAGTCGATCCTTTCGCAGGTGGATTGCGAGGTGGTGGTCGCTCCGGCAGGTGACGAAGAGACCCTGATTCGCTTGGCGGCTGATGTCGACTGCATCATCACCTGTTGGGCGCCGGTGACTGCGCGGGTGATCGACGCGGCGAGTCACTGTCGCCATATCGCGCGGACCGGTATCGGGCTCGACAACATCGATGTTGCCAGCGCGACCGAGCGTGGCATGATCGTTACCAACGTTCCCGATTACTGCATTCCCGAAGTGGCCGAGCATACGCTTGCGTTGCTGTTCGCCCTGGGGCGGAAGATTCACGTCTACTACCAGCTAGCCCAAGCCGGCGAGTACAACCGCCAGGCTGGCATGCCGATGGAACGGATGGAGGATCAAACCGTCGGCGTCGTCGGCACCGGGCAGATTGGCTCACTGGTTGTCGAGCGGCTGGCCGCGCTCGGCATGCGGGTGCTGGCGAACAATCGCTCGCAGCAGGTGCCGGCTGGGTGCGAGTGGTGCCCACTCGAGCAATTGCTGGCCGAGAGCGATTACGTGCTACTGCTCTGCCCGCTGACCGACGAAACGGCCAACCTGATCAGCACGGCCGAACTAAAAACGATGAAGCCTACCGCGTTTCTCATCAATACATCCCGCGGTGGACTGGTCGACCATCAAGCGCTCGCCGAGGCCCTCGAGGCGGGCGAGATTGCCGGCGCGGGACTCGACGTGCAGGTGCCTGAGCCGCCCGATCTGTCGGTGCCGCCGTACAACGATCCGCGGGTGATTGTGACCCCGCATGCGGCGTTTCTATCGACTCGTGCGCTGCACGAATTGCGGTCGCGAGTCGCGCAGCAGGTGGTCGCGGTTTTCAAAGGCGAAACGCCTGAGTGCATTGTGAATGGCCCCACCTGAGTCTCGCCGGGCATAAATTTGGGCGGTTAATCCGCGCAGCCCCTACAGGTTGACCTAGCAGCAAACCGTTTTTTGACCCCTGCCAGAGTCCGGCGTATATACCTGCGTAGAGATTCACTTTGCCCAAAAACCAGGGGGCCAGCGCACAACGTGCACTTTGGCCGCCGGTGCAACTGGAAGGCCCGCGTAACCAGGAATGGAAACTCCTCTTTCTCCATCCGACTGCCCAGCCGAGGGCAACACACGCGACGCGCTCAGCGAACTGAGGCTGCGTGCGCAATCGTCGTTGGAGAAGCAGCGCGCTCGCATGCAGGAAATCGAGTCGTCGTTCACTGGCAAACTGCAGGAAGCGGCCGAACAACTCGCCGGCGAACTGGCCGACCAATCGGGCGGCGAAGCCGATGCTTCGGTGAACGAAGCCCGCGAACAGCTCGATCAACAACGCGAGGAACTCGACAAGCAACGCGAGGAATGGGAGTCGCAACTCTCGGAGACCGATGCGGACCTCAGCCAGCGAATGGACGAGTTGGATGCCAGGCTGGCCGACATCGCCGAGCAGGAAGCCGCCTGCGAAACAAGACAACACGAACTGACCGCGGCCGAAGAGGCCCTGCGAGTCGAACGCGAAGCGTTTGAGGAATCCAAGTCGCAAGGATCCGAAGCTTTCGAATCGCTGGAGGCTGAGCGTCAGGCAATCGAAGAGCAACGCCAGGCGGTCGAAGGCGAGCGGGGTTCACTCGACGAACAACGGCAAGCCCTCGACTCCGAACGCCAGCAGCTGGAAGAAGCGCGGGCCGAGTTGGAAGCGAGTCGCGAAGCCTGGAATCAAGAACGCGAATCGGCCTCGGACGAAACCGACCAACGGGTCGCCGATCTGGAAGCCGAGCTGTTCGAGCTGCAAGGCCAAATCAACGATGAACAACAAGCCCGCGAGCAGGAGTCGCAGCAACGCGACGAACTGCAGGCGGCTGTCGACTCTACTGCCCAAGAGCTGGAGCAGGTTCGCAACGAGCTGAACGCCGAACGCGAAAAGGCGGAAGGCGAGCAGAGCGAGCTGAATACCGAGCGGGAAGCATTCGAAGCGGAACGCAACGAGTGGAATGCCGAACGGGAGAAGTTCGAAGCCCAGCGCAATGAGTGGAACGCCGAGCGGGAGAGGCACGAGGCAGAACGCAACGAATGGCAGGCGTCGCTGGCCTCGTCGTCCGACGAGCAGTCGCAACGCATTGGCCAACTCGAAGCCGAACTGCACGAAGCCCGCGAGCAACTCAGTGGTTTGCAGGAACAGAGCCAGTCGACCGATTCCGAGCGTGAGCAACTGCTCAGCGATCTCGGTGGCAAGGACGAGGAAATCAAGAACCTGCGGGGCGAGCTCGACTTCCTGCAAGCGACGCTGGACGAAGAGCGACACTCCTGGCAGCAAGCTCAGCAAGCGGCCGCCGACGAGCAGGCCCACATGGCCGAGACCCTCGAGAAGGTGTCGCAAAAGCTGGCCGCGGCCGAAGCCAACCAGGAACCCTTGGACGAGATCCAAGGCAAGTTCGAGTTGGCCCTGCAAGACGCCCGCGAACTACGCGAACAGAATGCGAAGCTCGAACAAGAGCTGGAACGCCGTCCGGAGCAGAGCGCCGAAGAGTCGGCCGAGCTGATCTCGCTCCGCGAACAGCGCGACGAATTGAACGCCGAGCTAGAGCAGCTGCGCAATCAACCGCCGCAGGTGCTGGAGCCCAGCGACCAGGACTTTGCCGACCTGCAACGCCGTTTCGAAATGGCGGTGGACGACGTCCGTCAGCTGCGAGCGGAGAAAGAAGAGCTTGAGCAGAAGCTCGCCAACAGCAGTAGCTCCGGTGGTGGCAGTGTTGGTTCGGGCGCGGAGAAGTGGGAAGAACTCAAACGCAAGCTGCTGATGAGTCTCGAGGAAGAGTCGGGTGAGCTTTCGCCGGAACGCCGCGAAGAGCGAGCCTCGATCGAACATACGATTCGCATCACCGACGACGTGGTCGCCTCGAAGGATCGCGAGATCCACGAGCTGCGCGAGAAGATCGAGTCGGGCGAGTTGGTCGCTGCGGCTGCTCCGGTAGAGCACTCCGACGACGTGCAAGCGGCGGTCGACTCCGACGCGGTTATTCAGCAGCAGCGTGCCAAGCTGGCTCAGCTCGAAGAAGAGCTTAACGATAAGCTCCGCGAGGCCGAGTTGGAACTCTCTGTCGAGCGTGCGAAGCTCGCTCGTGAGCAGGCGCAGCTCGCCGAATGGCGGATCGAGCTTGAGTCGCTTCGCGACTCGCTGCCTAACAACACGGGAGGTTCCTCCTCCGATGGCGGCGGTGGCAAAGGCCGCGGGCGTTGGTTCAGCAAGCTTGGCCTCGGCGGCGACGATTAGCCCTCTCGGTCGGCACTCAAAGTGTAACCGCTTACCATTTGTCCTGTCCGGTGATCGCCAGCACGGTGGTCCACATCTCTTGCTCGGGATCGATGCGTTTAATCTGCCCGGTGCTGATCGACAGCGGTACGTGCACGGTGTGATTCTGCCAGAGCCCGACAAACATGTCGGTCTTGCCAGCCATAGCGGCGTTGGCCGCTTGCCGGGCTAGTTGCTCGCAGAGCAGGCTGTCGGCGGCGTTGGCCGCCACGCTGCGGATGTGGTAGCTGGGGTCTAGGTACTTGACGCTAGCCGGCGTGCCGCGGGTGGCAAAGTAGTTGTTGATCTCTTGCTTGAGATACAACCCAATGTCGCCGAGTTTGCGATTGCCCGACTTGTCGTACTCGTCCCCTTGGCGGGCAAGCAGGTGCTGCCCTGCCCCTTCGGCGACGACGATCACTGCGTGACTGCGAACCGCGAGCCGCCGCTCGAGTTTGGCAAGCAAACCGTGGTCGCCTTCAAGTTCGAAAGGAACTTCGGGGATGAGCGTGAAATTGACCTCGCCGCTGGCGATGGTCGCCGCGGCCGCGATGAATCCCGCTTCGCGGCCCATCAGCTTTACCAGGCCGATGCCATTGGGAACGCTGCGGGCTTCGACGTGAGCGCAGTCGATGATCTTCTCGGCCTCGGATACTGCAGTTAGAAAGCCGAACGTGCGGTAGCAGTACTTGATGTCGTTATCGATGGTTTTCGGGATGCCGACAATCGCGATGTCGAGTCCCCGCTTTTGCGCTTCGACAGCCATCGCGTGGGCGCCCTTCTGAGTGCCATCGCCGCCGATGCAGAACAGCATGTTGATGCCTTGTGACTCAAGGAAATCAACGGTCACCTTGGGATCTTGCGGACCTCGCGAGGTTCCCAGGTGAGTACCACCATGGTGATGAATGCGTTCCACCATTTCGCTCGTCAGTTCGAGCGGCGGCAATCCTTGCGAGGGGTTCAGGCCTTGGTAGCCATAGCGAATGCCGAGTACGGTTGGCACGCCGTAGCTGGTTTGCAACTGATAGAAGAGGTTGCGGACCACATTGTTCAGACCGGGGCAAAGTCCCCCGCAGGTCACGATTGCTGCCTTGCTTTTTGACGCATCGAAGTAAACCTTCTTGCGGGCTCCTGCTTTTTCGAACCCCAGTTCGATCACATCGTCGCCTTCGAGGTAG
Organism: Aeoliella mucimassa; assembly: GCF_007748035.1. NCBI lineage: Bacteria > Pseudomonadati > Planctomycetota > Planctomycetia > Pirellulales > Lacipirellulaceae > Aeoliella > Aeoliella mucimassa. Next base: position 6,476,787 of record NZ_CP036278.1, on the reverse strand, counting down.
TCGATGTTGTACAGCACCCGAGCGGCCTCGGGCGTGAATCGAGTGGGGATTCCGTCGAACAACAGCGGCGAGTCGAGCTGCGGCTCGCCCAGGGTCGAGATTGCGAGGTCCGATTGTGTTAGCATAGTCGTAGCCTTAGATTGTCGCGCTTGCCTGACACGCCCAACATACCAACGAACGTTCGGTCGTGCGAGCGTCGAAGCCCCCCGCCCCCCTGCCCTGCCCCCCGCGGTCTGCTGCTGTGAATTACTTCTCCCACGCCCATCGCTGGCTCGACCGCGACGACTGCGACCCCTACTGGTTGGCCGGCCTGGCGGTGCCCGATTGGTTGGGCGTGGTGGCTCGGCGGACGAAATGTCGCACCAAGCACGTGGAGTCGGAGTTCGACTCGAACGATCCACGGCTGGCAGCCCTCGCCCGCGGCGTGGCTCAGCATCATGACGACGATCGTTGGTTTCATGAGTCGCGAGCCTTTGTGGAGTTGAACCTCCAGTTCAGCCAGGCGATCGTCGAAGCGTGCGACGAGCGGACCGATCTGCGGGCGGGCTTTCTGGCTCACATCGTGGTCGAATTGTTGCTCGACGACGTACTGGTCGGCGCCGAGCCGGAACGTTTGGATCATTACTATCACTTCATGTCGCAACTTGACAGTGAGTGGGTCGCGGGCGAAATCGCGCGCATGGCTGGCAAGCCGGTCGGGCGGCTGGCCGAGTTCATTGAAAAATACGTGGAGCTGCGTTTCATTGCCGACTATGCCGAGGACCGGTTACTGTTGTTTCGGTTGAATCAAGTGATGAGCCGAGTGCGGCTCGAAGGGCTGCCCGATTGCTTTGCCAAGCTGCTGCCTGGCTTCCGCGAACAGATTGCCGAACGTGCAGGCGAGCTGGTGCTAGCACCGCCTGCAGCGCGAACCTTTTGGCCCCCCAGCGCGTAATTTCAAACAGCGAGTCGGCAGGCGAACTGCTGGCGTTCGCAAATGGAAACACATTGGGGAACGGAGGACGAATCATGTTTGCAGCCACTGGCGCGCGAGGGGCCCGCGCGCAGGTTCTTTTCTTGGGGCTCGCGTTATCGGCCACCGTTGGCCGGGCTGAGCCACCTGTTGTTCAATTCGATCTACCTGGCGAGCTGGTTGCTCGCGACGTGATCGATGCCACGGTGCCGAGCGCTTCGCGCTTGGTGGAAGTCACCGTGCCGGTTTCGGTACGTGTTGCTCGTGGCAAAGTGAGCGATGTGCGGGAGGTGACCATCGAGATCGATGGTGCACCGGCCGAAATCGCTGTGCACGACTTTGCTCCCCAAACCACGCTCGGCAGCGAGCTGGCGGAGGATATCAAAGTGACCACGACCACCGAACATTCCAAAACGTTCAACGCTAGTTTGGGAGGTCAGTCGCCGATTCCCCTGGGTGGGGTAACCGCCCAGGTGACTCCGACGCTAACTTCCACGAACAACAACGCGACCAAGGAAACCGCGACCACCAGTCGGTACGCACCGAAAAAACCAGTGGTGGTGAGCGGAACCTTGAACGCCGGACGTGGGGCGTTTTTTCAAATGCGGCCTTCGTCGCAAACCACGCTCGAAGGACAACACGCGTTGTCGATCGTGTTTCGCGTGCCCGACGATTGGACCGGCGGGCCGCTCGAAGTGCGGTGCTGGGCGCGGGGCGAGCGGCAGATTCTGTGGTTCGACCAGCCGCAGGTTTGGGGTAGCACGCGGCGCGCAGTAACCGTTGCGGCCGAGCCACCTTGCCCCCCAAGGTCGTTTGCCAAACGGCATGTGGTTGCGAAGCAACCCACAACCGACCCCGGCGAGAACTGGGTGCCCGACATACAAGTGTCGCATCAACGTGCGAAGCACGAAGGCGAACTTGCTGCTAGCACTCCAGCGGAGGCGGATAAGTAATCCACCGTAAACGCAAAAAGGCCGCACCAGCACGATCCATCGCGCCTTGGTGCGGCCTTGAGCGTGATTCCGTTCACGCCGTGTGGCAGGTTTTTAGCGGAGCGCCGAATCCGGCACAACACCAATCTCCACACAGTTTTTCTTTTCTGGTCTCTTGCCTCTATGCTCTCTCGATTCCGACCCCGTAATTAATAGGGGCCAATCGTGGGAGGCTTGTTGAGGAAGAAATCGCGCGGACCACGTGTGGTGTAGTACGGGTACGCCACTTGGGCCGACGACGGACCAGGGTTGAAGTTATAGATGGCATCGGTGCGTCCCGCGATGGGGCCCCCGACCATGGTTCGCAATTGCTGGCAGCAGACACATTGTCCCTGACCACCACAACTGCAGCGGCTCATCAATTCGCGAGCACGATCGCGACAGTTGGCCAAGCAGCCACCACCATTGCAAGCGTCCTGGCAAGTTCCACAGCAGCCACCGTTGCAATCAAGCACGGTGCTGACGCAGCCATCGACCACGCCGGCGCAGCTGCCGCACATTCCGGCGCCACAACCTTGTCCGTAAGGCACGTCGATATCATTGAGGCCGATCGCCGGCTGGTCGTAACCAGCACGTTGGATGGCCGGGCGCGGTGCCGAATTCGAAACCGCCATGTGCGAAGGCATACCGCCTTGCGAGTGAAGTCCATTGATGGACGAGCAGCCGATGCTGCTCACGGCGCATAGCAGCACCGCGGCAAAAATGCGAGTCATCGAGATTTTCCCCCCTAAAAGCGAAAAGGGCGCGCAGGTGAATTCTGGATCGTGCGCCCTTGTTTTCCGTACCACTGGTATCGGCGGCACAATCCCTACACTCCAGGAATTTGCCCCGAGGAACCACCAGTGGTCATAATCTGGTACAATGAAGTGACAGCAATCGCTGAGATTGTGGGCCATTTTCTGTTTTACCAATGCTTGCCAAATTCCCATGTCGGACGAAAATCCCACCCCGCAGCAATCGCGTGGACCCCGTTTCGGGATCGGAGTGCTGTTGATGGTCACCACGCTGCTGGCGGTCGCCTCGGCGGGCATGGGTGGTCTGCTCCGTGGTACTGACCAGCGGGCGTTTTTCGTGATTTTCGTCAATGTGACTCCCGGCATCGTGCTCTTGCTCGTAGGTCTTCAGAAGCAACTCTCGCGTCGTCGCCGACGCTAGCACTGCCAGCAGCGTTGCTATTTTGCCAGCAATTCGCTGCTTGATCGCCCGCGTCGATCTTGGTGGAACCGGCCAACTTTGTTAAAAGCACCTGCATTCCCTGCAGGCTTTGCCTTAGCAGTCGCTTCCCCGCCTTGCTGATCGACCCCTCAACATGTCTAGTTTTCGTCGTGTGCTGAAACTCGCACTTCACCATCGTGTGAATGTGGTCGCTTGTATGATCACGTCGCTTGTCGTTGCCGTGCTTTGGGCGGGTAGCCTGACAGCGGTGTTTGCGGTGGTCGATATCGTGATGCAGGACCTCTCGATTCCGGAGTGGATCGATAACCAGGTCGACGACAGCCAGCAGGCGATCGTCGCTGCGGATGCCGAAATCGCAGCGCTTAGCGCCGATCCTGAGGGCAACCGCCTGGCGATTCAATCGGCCGAGCTCAATCGAACGCTTAACGAGCAGCGGGCAGAGAAATTCACCTGGCTCTCGCCGGCTGCGCATCGCTGGTTGCCAGCGACTCCGTACAAAACGCTGGTCGTGGTCTGCGCGGCCGTGATGGCGAGCATCCTGGTCAAAAGTGTATTTCGGGTGCTCAACATGGTGATGGTCGCCCGCCTGGGTAATCGGGTGGGTTTTGAATTGCGGAAGTTGTTTTACGATCATTTGCTTAGCCTCGATATGACCGCCTACAGCCATCAAGGCCGAGGCGACTTGATGAATCGCTGCACGACCGATCTCGACTCCATGAGCCGCGGCGTGCAAACCTTGTTTGGTCTGGCGATTCGTGAACCATTGAAGATGATGGCCTGCTTCCTCGGCGCGGCTTACATCAACTGGCGGTTGTTGCTGCTGACGATTCTCATTGCTCCTCCTTCGTTCTATTTGATTCGCTTGTTGGCCAAGGCCCTTAAGCGGGCGAACCGCCGGGCGATGGAAGAATTGTCGAGTATCTACGAAACGCTCACCGAAACCTTGGCCGGCATGAAGCTGATCAAGGCCTTTACGACCGAAGATTACGAACGCTCGCGGTTCGACCGTTCGGCTCACGTGTACTATCGCCGGCAGATGCGAATCGCGACCTACAACTCGCTGGTCAGTCCGGTGACCGAGACGCTCGGCATGGGCATGATTCTTATGGCAGTGCTCGCTGGTGGTTATTTGGTGTTGGGTGGGCATACGCATCTGTTTGGTATTCGTATTAGTAACTATCAGCTCACCAACGGGGCGATGAGCGCGTTCTTCGCCATGCTGGCTGGCATGAGCGATCCGGCTCGGCGGCTCTCCGGCGTGTTCAACGACCTGCAACAGGCGTCGGCTGCGAGCGATCGCGTTTACCAAGTGCTCGACACCGAGCCGAAGACCCAGGACCCGGCTAAGCCGAAGACACTGCCGAAGCTCACGCAGGCGCTGCGGTTCGAGAACGTCACCTTTGGCTACAACGAAGACAAAATCGTGCTCCGCGAGGTGAACCTCGACGTTGCTGCGGGCGAAACGATTGCCATCGTCGGAACCAACGGCTGCGGCAAGTCGACCCTGCTGCAACTGGTGCCGCGGCTGTACGATCCGAACGAAGGTTGCGTAACCATCGATGGCATGGACATTCGCGACGTGCGACTTCGTGAGCTACGTTCGCGAATCGGCATTGTTTCGCAAGAGACCTTGCTGTTCAACGACACGGTCGCGGCCAACATTGCGTATGGCACGACGAACGTCACGCAGGAAGAAATCGAAGCAGCCGCACGCAAGGCCCACGCCCATCAGTTCGTGACCGAGAAGCTGGCCAACGGTTACGACACCGTGGTCGGCCCCGGCGGTAACCGGTTGAGCGGCGGCCAGCGGCAACGCATCGCTTTGGCGCGAGCCATTTTGCGGGACCCCGAGATTTTGATTCTCGACGAAGCGACCAGTCAGATCGACATGGAGAGCGAACACCTGATTCATCAGGTGCTCGAGGAGTTCACGCAGAACCGCACGACGCTGATCATCACGCATCGCATGAGCACGATTTCGCTCGCCGATCGGGTGGTGGTGATGGACAAAGGCCAGGTGCTCGACGCGGGGAGCCACGAGTTGCTGCTCGCCCGTTGCGATCTGTATCGCCGGTTGTTCCATCTCGATTATCGCGAGAGCGCCTAAGCCGCGCGCACCCCTCCCGAAGTGCTGCGCACCAGTCGCGTGTTGCTCGGTTTCAAATGCCCCCAAAACCCGGAAAACGATCCGTGGGGGCAATTCTTACGTCGCACCGATATCGCGTAACGTGAGCTGTGGTCGTGACTTGCGATCAGGGCTGTCGACGTAAGTGGTTTTCAATTGCCCCCAGGGGTGGGGCACAATACCACGGCTCGCTGCTGAGCCAGAAACGCCAGCCAGGAAAGTTTGGTTGTCAAAGAGCGGTATGAACGCATGTTCATATATCCATTAGACCAACCTCACGGCGGAAAGCAAGCATTATTTTTGGCCACTTGCAGGGGGAGAGGTCGTTGTGTTCACGGGGGATGGTCCATTCGCATAGCGGGCCTTCTATAATGCCTGGGGGAGAATTCTGACCCCTATTGCATCCATTACCGTTGCGGTGAGCGCGTTATGAAACAGTCCGGACAATGTCCCAAGTGTGGTTCGAATCACGTGATTGAAGACGCCAAGGCGATCGATCACTACGACTACGGCGTGCAGCAGGAGATGCAGGTGGGGGTCGATCGCAATCCGAATGCCTGGATTTTCAAAGCGCAGGCCAAGTCGGCGGTGTCTGCCTGGCTGTGTGCCGAGTGCGGCTACGTGGAGTTCTATGCCGACGATCCGAATACGCTTGCCAAGGCAGTGCAGGAGGCGAAGGATCGCTAGCGAGCGGCTCGCTTACGCATTCAGGCGTGTGTTCCACTTGTCGTACATCGCAAGCGTCCGCTGCACTTGTTCGATGCGATCGGCCAGCGAACCCCGCAACAACACGTAAGGCCTACGAAGGCGATGGAGCTCGCCAAGCACCCGCCGCTGCATGATCGCCCGGTTGGCTTCGCCCGACCGATCGTCGGTGTCGTCGTAAGGGATGTCGGTGTCGCACACGAGCGCAAGGTCGTAGCGCTGCGGGGTGTGGTTCGCTAGGGTGCGGAGCGCGGGATGGGGCTGGCCGTGGTAGTAGCCCGCGAACACGGCCGTGGTGCTGGCATCGGTATCGACGAAGAAGTACTCGCGGGCGTCGTGGGCGAGTTGCTCCTCTCTCTCGCGATGACCGACCGCGATATCGACCAGTTGCTCGGGAGTGAGTCGCCGCTGCTGCTGGTGGGCCTCCCAGTATTCGCGGCCATACTCTGGCATCCACACGGTGCGAAACCGGTCGGCGAGCGCCTGGCACAACGTGGTCTTGCCCGTGGAGGGTGCCCCCAGCAGCACTACCCAGGTGACCAGGTCGCGATAGACCAGCGGGTCGACAAACTGCCGATGGTCGTACGGCGACTCGCGAATCGCCGTGGCCGAAATCGGCACCTGCTGCCGCGCCTCGTCGACCCGGCAATCGTGGGCGCCGAGCGCTCGGCTGACGTGCGCTCCGTAGAACTCGCTGGAGTAGAAGTTGGCGATCGGCCGCTCGGCGAGGGTTCGCAGGATGTACTGCTCGTGCATCGCTTCGATTTCAGGCGTGTTGCCCACCTGCATCGGACCGTCCCAGCATTCGATCACCTCAACACTGGGATAGAGTTGCCGAATCCAATCGGCCCGCACGCCGAGCGGGATCGGGGTGAACTCCGGCGCGTCGTAGATGAGCACGACCACCGAGTCGTTCTCGCGGAGCGCCCGCTCGATGATCGCCTGGTGTCCCAGGTGCAACGGGGCAAACTTACCCAGCGTCAGGCCGGTGGTCATCGCAAGGCTCGGTGGTTGAAGATAATTGCCAACTCGCTCGCCAGGCCACGTAGCCGGTGATCGCCATGCACAGGAACACCGCGTACAGGCCGGAGGTGAGCAGGAGTTGTTTCTGGTAATAGACGCCGATGGCGACGATGTCGACGGCAATCCAGTAGCCCCACGATTGTAAATGCTTGCCGGCCAGCAACCACTGGGCGACCAGGCTGGCGACCGTGGTAAAGGCATCGGCATACGGGAGCGACGCGTCGGTCTGCGAGTGCATGAACCAGCCTAAGCCGACGGTGCCTACCGCGACCACGGCCATCCATCCGAAGTTCGCCTGGTGCGAGATCCGCGTGACCGGCAGCGGGTTGTCGCGCACGCCGCCGCGGAGCCAGTGGTGCCAGCCATACAGTTGCAAGCCGACGTAGATGACTTGCAGCAAGGTATCGGAGTAGAGCTTGGCCTCGGCGAAAATGTAGATGTACAACACCACCGAGATCAGCCCGGTCGGCCAACAGCCGATGTGCTGCCGAATGGTGAGCCATACGCAGACAACGCCGAACAACACGGCCGTAGCTTCGATGAGAGTCATGGCTAAGGGGGACGCCTGTGCCTGCAGTGATTGGTGGTATGGTGCGAATATACTCACCAGGGGAGTGCAGGCACAGACGTGTGGACGTTTTCCCCCGTCGCCGCCTGAGCCTTCTCTGTTGGTTGAATGGCTCTATTTGTCGGTCGGTTTGTCCTCGGAGAAGACCAGGATGCCATACGAGGCAAGCTGCAGGGTCGCGCTGTAGGGCTGACCGTCGTAGGGATGTTCTTCCGCGACCAGGTCGACCACCTTGGTGTTGTCGAAGTCGTCGCTGTAGTGGGTGCTGTCGCTATTGAACCGCAGCTTCCAGGTGCCACCCCGCGGCAGGCCGATGCGATAGTCGGTGTGCTCGTTGGTCGCGAAGTTGGCCACCACGATCACGTCGTCGCCGGGGCCCCCTTCCTTCCACCGGCGGAAGGCCACGACTTTGTCGTTGTCGTTCAGGTGATGCACCTCCACACGCTGACCAGTAAGGCCGGCGGTGATGCCGGTTTTGTTCAATCGCAGGTGAATCAGGTCGCGATACAAGCGAACGATGCCGCGCCATTCTTTCTCCTGATGCCAATCGATGGGGCGGGTGTCGTCGAACCAACCGGTGCGAAGGAACTCTTGGCCTTGGAACAGCATCGGAATGCCAGGAGCGGTGAGTACCATGGCGCTCGCCAGCACGGTTCGCTTTTGGGCGTACCAGCTGTGTGGGTTTTTTTCGTCGATCTCCGAAGGGACGCGCGACTTGCCATTGGCTACTTCGTCGTGCGACTCGCTGTAGATCACGCGCTCGAACGCTGAATAGTTGAACTTATGGCACAACGCGTTGTGCACTTTGAACATCGAGCGATATTGGTCTTCCACCTGCTCGACCACGTCGCGAATCGGGTGCACGAACTCCGCATCCCACTGGGCGTTGAAGCCGGCCCCGCCCCACTCCTTGGGTTTGGTGAGCCAGTTGTTGTTCCGCATGTCTTCGGCGATGATCAGCTTGCCAGGGAAGCGGGCGTGCAGGTCGCTATTGATCCACTGGGCCAGCGACCAGCCTTCGGGGATCGAGGTGTCGTCGTTGCCATTGACCGATCGCATGTACAAGGTCATGTCGTAACGAAGCCCGTCCATGTGGAAGTCTTCGAGCCACATCACTGCGTTGTCGTGGATGAAGCTACGTACTTCCTGCCGCCCGTAATCGGGGCGGCTATCGCCCCAAGGGGTTGAGCTGCGCCAGTCGTTGTAGAAGTAGATGCCCCCTTTGTTGTTTTCGCTCCAGCCATCGAATTGCCACAGGTGCAAATCGCTGGGGCCAAAGTGGTTGTAGACCACGTCGAGAATGACTGCCAAGCCATGTTGATGGGCGAGCTTCACCATTTGCTTCAAGCCGTGCGGGCCGCCATAGGCCGACTCGACCGCGTAAATGTGAGCGGGGTTGTACCCCCACGAGTAGTCGCCGGCGAACTCGGCCGCTGGCATCAGCTGAATGCAGTTGATGCCAAGGCTGCGAAGGTATTCGAACTTGCGACTAGCCGACTCGAACGTGCCTGGCTTGTCTTTGGTATCGCAGCAAAAGGTGCCGACGTGCATCTCGTAGATGACCAGTTCGTTGAACGGATACATCTTGAACTTGTCCCCTTCCCAATCGAAGTGGGGATCATGCACCACGGAGTTACCGACCGAGTTGGTCACCTCGCGGCACCGGGGATCGATGCGGCTAAGTTTCATATCGCCGTTGAAAATGAGGTAGCGATACTCGTCGCCGATCTCGGCTTCGGCGACGTTCGCGTACCAATGGCCGTTGTCTTCGGCTTCCATCATCGTGGCCGACTCGTCCCAGTGGTTGAAGTCGCCAACCAGCGCGACGCGCTCCGCGTTCGGTGCCCACACTCGAAAGGCGACCCCTTGGTCGTGCGGCAGGCATCCCATTCCGACAATTTTTGCAGCGGGTTTTTCCAGAGTGATCGGCATGGCAGTTTCCAACAAAATGATTCAGGGAACGCTTCGCGGCACGACTCGCCGACGAGGACGAACCACCATAAGCACTTGCTGTGCCAAATCGCGGAGGTTCCGGAGGCACTTAAATTCAAGGCATAAGCGAACGCAGTGATTCACCACGGTCGCCCGAAAAGGGGACAGCATTGGAAGCGCGACGATCATCGGCTGATCGCCGCGCGATCAGTCCCCATCGCGGACACGACCCCGTTTATAATGCACGAGCTAGAACTGTTTCGGCCGACCGAGCTAGCTGCCGGTTCGGCCTACGAGCTTCGAAAGGGTGTGACGAAGATGAAGTACTCCGCGTTGTTTGCCTTCTGTTTGCTCTGGCCTGCGATCGTTGAAGCGGTGGAGCCTCCGGTCCCCAACGGTCGCCGGTTGCGAGAGATCGTTGCCGAACGCTATCCCGATGGGCAGTTCTACATCGGCGGAACCACCGGCTGGCAGAAGTACCAGCGCGAGCCGGGCGTGATTCTCGATCGCGAGTTCGACTACGTGACCCCCGAGAACGACTTCAAGCAGTCGACGATTCACCCCGCGCCGGACGTCTGGCGGTGGGACCTGGCCGACGCTTGGATCAAGCACTGCGCCGACCATCAGCAGGCGTTGCGCATCCATGGACCGATCAGCCCGCAAGCTTCCTGGTGGGCGTGCGACGACGACCGCACCGCCGACGAGTTGCGGCAGAACCTCGTGGAGTACACCACCGCGCTCTATCAGCGGTACGACAAATACGAGCAAGTTAAGTGGTTCGACGTGGTGAACGAAACCGTGCTTGGCGACGGTAGCTGGCACGGGCCGAAGCCGGGTAACAATCATTGGGAGTGCCCTTGGCCGAAGATCGGGTACGACGAAAGCCATCCGCTGCGGCCGCCGCTGTACATTAAGCTCGCGTTTGAGATTGCCAACGAGCACGCGCCGAACACCAAGCTGATTATCAATCAGCATGGCGAGATGGAAGACGCGATGTGGGACAAGATCAAGGCCTTGGTTCCGTATCTCCGCGAGCAGGGCCTGCGGGTCGATGGCATCGGCTGGCAGGCGCACATTCACGTGGGCTGGGAGAAGAAGCCGGGCAACCTCGAGAAGCTCCGCGCACTCATCGACTGGGCGCATGCGAACGACTTGGAGTTCCACGTGACCGAAATGAACGCCTGGCTCACGTCGACCAACCGCGATCTCGACGCCCAGGGCGAAACGTTTGCCGCCGTGGTTCGCGTGCTGCTCGAAAAACGCGACACCGGACTGGTGACCTGGAACGTGTGGAACATCAGCGACCGCGACGCGTTCGAGTCGCATCTGAAAAAGGAAGGTTGCTTGTTCGATCGTGAGTACCAGGCCAAACCAGGGTACTACGCGATTCAGAAAGTGCTGGAAGAAACGAAGTAGCGCCTAACGTGCGATGCTGCGCAGCCTATTCGTCAAGCACCTTCAGTCGGCAGTAGCAGGAGCGATTGATCGTAACGTCGGCCCGCTGGCACGAGGCTTCGAGATCGTCGACGTACTGGGCTGCTTCGCGCTCCTTGCCTTGCTTCACGAGCGACTCGACTAGGCCGTGCAGCGCCCAAGGATTCTTGGGATGCCGGGCGAGGTCTTCGCGATACACCGCTTCGCTCTCCGCGTAGTGACCTTGCTCGAGGAGCAGCGCGCCGAGCGCATGGCGGGCGGGTTGCATCCAGCCCCATGGTTCGTCGTAGTTCAGCGCGTCGTCCCGGCGGACCGCTTCGCGGAGGTGGGCGAACGCCTGATCGTACTCCCCTTTGCGATAGGCAATCTCGCCAGCGACCATCGCCTCGGCGATGCCAAGGATGTCGAGCGAGGTATTCTGGAACAGCAAACTCGACTCCGGCACTAGCTTCACTGCTTCGAGAAACTTTTGCTGCTCGGCTTCCGCCTGCTCGACTCGCTCGGTCGCCGCGTAGGCGAGCGTGCGCGCGTAGAGTCGCACCGCCCGCGACATCGGCAGGTACTCCGGCGGGGTCGGCTCGTTCAGGATGTCGTCCCAGCGGCCGAACCGAACCATCACGTGAAACGTGGTCGGCATGAACGCATCGAGAAAGTCGACCTGCTCCTTGAGCATCTCTTCCGGCACCTGCTGGTTGATCGCCCGCGCGGCCGCGAGCGCCTGCTGGCTCTGACCATCGAACATCGCGCCGTAGACCAGGAAGTGATAATTGTGCAGTCGATAGAGCGAGAAGAAATTCAGTGGCCCCTCGCGGTCGAGAAACACTTTGTCGACCTCAATCGCTTCGCTGTTCGACTTCACCACGCTCGCGTAGTCGCCCACCAGCACGTCGATGTGAGTCGGCATGTGCACCAGATGCCCACTGCCCGGCACGGCGGTGCGGAGCCGATTCGCGGCTGGCAGCGCCTTGCCTGGAGTCGGCGAGGCTTCCATCACGTGCACGTACATATGGCACAAGCCCGCGTGATTGGGCTGCGCGGCCAGCCCTCGCTCGATCACCTCCACGATCGTCGGCGTCTGCTCTCCTGGCTTGCCATCGACGCTCCAGTGTTTCCACGGTTGCAGGTTCATGAGCGACTCGGCGTACAACTCGGCGACGAACGGGCTGTCGCCATGCTCGGCGTAGGCCTTGGCCATCGCGTCGGCGTATGCCTGGTTGAACGGGCCACGCTGGTCGAAATCCTCCGGCACGCTCTCGCCCGAGCGTTTGTCGATCGCTTCGATCACCATCCGCTCGAGCGGCGACGCCTGTTCCAGGTGCTCGAGCGAGGTCTTGCTCACGGAGTCGGCGGCGAGCATCGTATCGCGAGTAATCTCCATATTATTGAAGTTCGGCCCCATCGCGTACGCTTTCATGGCATACGCGATGGCCAGTTGCGGATCGAGGGCTACCGCTTTGTCGAAGCAGCGAATCGCTTCCTCGTGGTTGAAGCCATAGCACATCGCCAGTCCGCGATCGAACCAAAGCTGCGCCTCGCGATTGTCGGTGGAGACCTGCTGGTGGATCTTGCCGATGTTGTAGTAGTTGTCGACCAGCGGAGCGGGGAGTTCGGCGACTGCGACGCTCGAAAGGCAAACAGCTAGCGCCGCGCAGAGAGAGAATAACTTCACGATCCGACCCCAACAGTTCAAGAGAATAGAACGACCCCCAGTGGTTCCATGAACTTAACCGGTAATCGCGAATCGGGCCAGCAGTTAATTGGTTTGTTTTTTCGCAGGCTGCAACGCTTGGAGTTTCAAGTTCGCGCGATTTGCTTGCGGTGCGCCGGGGGTGCTGCGGCCTTGCTCCACGTACTGTTCGAGCTGGGTTTGCAGTCGGCTGGCGACATCGGGATAGTCTGCGAGCACGCTTTTCTGTTCGCCGAGATCGGCGGTGAGATCGAACAACTCGCGTTTACCATTTTTGTGAGCGATAAGTTTCCAGTCGCTGGAGCGAATCGCCAGATCGCCGCGATGCGATTGATGCACGGTACCGGTTCGCGTCGGCGTAGCAGTGGTTCCTAGCAGTGCTGGCAGCATCGAGACGCTGTCCTCGCCGGCGTTGTCGGGCAGGTCGTGCTGCACGATTTCGGCCGTGGTCGCCAGCCAGTCGTTCAGGCAAACCGTATGCCCCCAGCGACTGTTTGCGGCCACCTTGCCTGGCCAGCGGACCACCATCGGCACGCGATGTCCCCCTTCGTAAATGCTGGTCTTCGCTGCCCGCAACGGGGCGTATGGTCGACCGGCCGCGCCGTTGTCGCTGGCGACAATCAGCAAGGTGTTATCGGCCAGGCCTTTTCGCTCGAGCGTCTCGACGATCGCGCCGAGCATCGCATCGCCCTGATAAAGCCAGTCGCCGTATTGTGGATCGTTCCGCACCAGGTCCTTCGCCCCGCTGACTCCCACGTACTCCTCGGCAGGCACCACCGGCGTGTGCGGCGGGCAGAGCGGAAAGTACAAGAAGAACGGCGTCTCGGCCTGTTGCTGTTCGAGCCACGTGACGGCCTTCTTCAGCAGGAGTGGTTGGTTCTCGACCGGCTCCACCTGTGCGATCACCTGGTGTTGCTCGATGATCATGCCGATGTTGCGGGCGTGGGTGAATCCACTGAAGTAGTCGAAGCCCAGCTCGTTGGGGCCCTGGTCGATGGTCTCGCCGATGGCCGGCACTTTGGACTTCTGCGGATTCGCGGCGTGCCAGTCGAGACCCAAATGCCACTTGCCGACGCAGGCGGTGTGATAGCCGTGCTGTTTGAGCAGCGAGGCGAGCGTGAGTCGCGTGGTCGGGATGATCGGCTTGTCGAACGTTTGCAGCACGCCGAACTGACCTATCCGCCATGGATACCGCCCGGTGAGCAGACCATAACGCGTAGGAGTGCACACGGCCGACGCGCTATGGGCGTCGGTGAATCGCATGCCTTCGGTCGCCAGGCGATCGACATTCGGGGTGCGCAGGGCCGAGTCTTCGCGATAGCAGGGAGGCTGCCCCCAGCCGAGATCGTCGAACAACACGATCACGACGTTCGGCAACGGTTCTGCGGCCCGCGCTTCGTTCGATAGGCAAGCGACAGAACTGATCGCGAGAAGCAGCAGAGTACGCAAGGTGAGAACGATTGGCATGGCATGGTTTCCGGAGGAGAGGATACCGCACCAGTGTACCAGCGCGGCGACCACCATGCCTGCTTCCAACGGATTGGCTACTTCGCCCCGCTCATCTGCTTGGCCAACTCCGAACGCTCGAGCGAACGACGATTCCGCAGCCAGTGCCCGATGCGTAGCGCCTGGCAACGCAGTGCGTAACGCGGGGTGTGGGTCAGGCAGTACGAAGGTTGTTCGGAGGTTTGGAGCCGCTGCTTGAAGTCCTGATTGCCGAAGCCCATGTCGAGCGACTGGTCGCCGCGGTGACAGCTGTCGCGAAGCGAGAGGGCGAGCAGCGTGAGCCCTGCCCCGTTCAGCGACTGAGCCGCATCGTAGCCCATCCGCAAGCCGATGATGCGTCCGTCGCAGTGGTAGTTGTAATTGAATGCGACCGGTTGGTTGTCGACCAGTAGTAGATTGAGGTCGAGCATGCCGAGCCGCGCGGCCGCCGCGTGCGCGGCCCGATAGAACTCGCGATAGCGGGCATGGCACAAGGTGTTGCCGTTGGTCGAACCACACTGCCAGCTTTGCCGCGACACTTGCTCGCATTGGTCGTACAGATCCCAGCGGGGGTCGCCACCATGATTGGCGACCGACTCGGGGCGATACCGCACGTATTCGACGTTCGGCTGATTGTCGGCCCGACGCGCCAAACGTCGTAGCTCCTGGCGGGTCTTCGTGGATCGGCTCGCCAGATAGGTTTGCCAGCCGTCGGGGAACTCGATGATCGCCCGCGACTGATGAGTCTCCGCTTGCGCCGGCAGGCCCGCCAGCTTCAGGCAGCGGTCGGTTGCGGCCAGGTGGGCGGGGCTGTCGTCGACCCAGTCGAGCTGCAAGCGATCCCAGTTGCGCGGGGTGGTTGCCAGATGATTCATCGCCAGGGCCATGGTGAGCGCGGGGTGCGCTGCGAGCGGGCCGAAGGAGTTACCCCAACCTTCGAGCGGATAGCCAAGCGTGCGAATCGGACCGAGCTTGTGCCATTGCGTACGCACGCACAGCGGAACGATGCCGATCACCTGCTGGTCGACCGTGACGATCAGCACGCGAAGCTGCTGGTCGCGACCAAAGTGTTGCCAATAGAGGGTGAGCCAGTCGAGCGTTTGGAAGAAATGGGCATCCGGCGTCTCAGCGAACAACCGATCCCAATCGGCGCGATACGCCTGAAGGGTGTCGATATCGTTGATCTCAAAGACTTCGGCCATCTTGGATTCACGCGGGGATACGGCAGTTAGCAACACTCAGGGGGAGTTGTACTGCAGCACGCGTGCCAGCCGCGTTCTAGAAGTCACCAGGCGAGCCGCGGAGCCTGAATTCGGCGAGGATTCCACGAGGTTTCGGGAAGTGGCCAAATTGAATCACCCCAGCGAGCGATGTGGTCGCAACGCATCATGTGGCATAAAAACAACACGAGCCGAAGGCGCCGGGGGGCGGGGAGAGGTGGTCGCTCTACCCCGTTTTAGCGCGTTCGGCTCGGTTGGAAAGCAGCACAGGCTCTTCGCTGATCGCACGAGGGTGGTTCGTGCGACCGCTATACGCTAGAAGCAACGCTCGAGTCGCACGGTCGCTCCGTGCAGCAGCAGGCTTCCATCGTTGTCGATCACTCGCACGTCGTTGATGCCGCGGGTGTCGAAGTAAATCTGGTCGGTCGGCAAGGCAATGCCGGTAGCACCGATCATGCGATAGTCGGCACCCAAACGCCAGGCAGATCCAATGCGACGGGTGACGCCGACGCCGAACTCGCCAAGGAAGGCCAGGTCGTTGGTGCTGGTGTTCACTCGCATCGACTGGCCCGCGTTGGGACCGTTGTTGATGGTCGCTGCGCCGGCCGAGCCACCTTCGAAGTAGTTCAACTGGGCGTGGTTGTTGTACAGGCCTGCCTTGGCGATCATCTGCACGCACCAACGCGAGCCGACGTATCGCTCGGTAATCCCGCCGAGCTGGAAGCCGCACAGTTGGTTGTCGGTGGAGATCGCAATGCGATACTCGTCGGCGTCGCCATCGATCATGGTTTCGCTGGGATCCGATTCGAACAACAGCGATTCGCTGAACTTCAGGTACCGGAAACCAGTGAGCGTGCGGAAGTGCCAGAGGCTGCCGCACTGCGGCTGAGGCATGAGGAACACGCCGCTGGCTTCAAGGTTGTAGAGGTCCCAGCTACGAGTCAGGCGGTGAATCTGCGCGTTGTTCACGTTGTCGGCCGCGGTGGCACCGTCGCCCACTCCACCACCGGAGTAGTCGAGTTGGTCGTAGTTACGGATGCCATCGAGGAACCCAGGGCTCAGGTCAGCGCCGAGCTGTTGGGTCGACTCGTCACCTGGGAACAATTGCCAGTAGGTGACTTGCCAGCCGTAGTTCGAGCAGGCATCGAACCGCCCGATCGAGGCTTCGACGCCGGAGGAGAATTCCATATCGGCATCGGCCGCATCGACGTACTGATTCGCTTCGTTCGCACTGTCGTACGAAAACGTGTAGGAGTCCTGCGGTTCACGCGTGACGAACATCGCACCGACCGAAGCGATCCAGCGAGCTGTGATCGGAGGGGTGCAAGTCACCTGGCAAGGGACGTCGCACGCGGGATAGGTCTCGCAGCAGGCGTTGCCATACGCAGGAGCGACCGAGTCGTAGCTCGGCAGCGCTTGGTTCTGCATTTGCTGCTGCATCTGCATCTGAGGTTGGGGCTGCGGCTGCGGAACCGATTCGTACTGAATCACCGGAGCCACGGTCGGCGTGTTATTGGCCACGTGAGTGGACAAGTAGTTTTGCCAGTTAACGTTGCCACCGACCTGCGGTTGCGCAGGAGGAACGTTGCCATAGATCTGCGCGGGGGGAACCGTTTGCGCTGTGGGATACGACCCTTGGTACGTTTGCGGGTAAGGGGTTTGGGCATGAACTTGGGTAGCAGCGACCAGCAGTGCTGCCGCCACCGCTATGCTACTCAACCGTAACATGTTGTTTCTTCCGATTCTGTTTGGAGAGGGGGATTAGCTTCCACCGTGTGGAACAAGAACCCATCACGAGCACAGAACCCGCCGGGCCGTCACTACTTATCGTGGCAGTTACTACCCGCTCAGAAGGAGAATGCGTCAAAACCCCGCGATGCGGCTCAAGTCGCAGCACATCAGCCGGATAAGCGGGGCGGATTGCCTAGCCGGCAAAGTCAGACAGCGGGCCAGAAAGCACAGGCGCGACGTTGGTGTTCGCCGCTTATTTCGTGGCTATTTCTGGCAGTTACTTCTCGCAGCTATTTCTGAACTACGACGATCCACCCGTTCGCCCGCAATGCCGAGAAGCACCAGGGATGCTTGAGCGGGTGCCGGCGGGTGACTTCGAGCGGAATCCAGCGATGGATCTTGAACCCAGCCTTGCGGAGCAGGCCGCGTAGCTCACTTGGGCGAAACACGTGCAGGAACATGTCGGGCACGCCGCGATACTCGAAGTAGCGATCGCCGACGTCCGAGTGCTTAGAGAACGGCCCAGTGAGCAAGCTCTTCATCACCCACCAAGGCCCACCTGGGTCGTAGAGATTGAAATAGAAGTTGTGCACATGTAGCACGAACTTGCCACCTGGTTTCAACATGCGATGGGTATGCTGCAGCATCTTCAAGCGGTTCGCGTGACCACGGATCATGCCAAGCGTACTGAACAGACACATCGCGTAGTCGACTGAGTTGTTGGCCACCTGGTCGCTGGTGAGTTCCACCAGGTTGGCCTTCAGGCAGGTGATGTCGAGTTGCTCGCGGGCGGCCTTCTCGGCGACCACTCGGAGCATCGGTTCGGAGAGGTCGATCGCGAGCCCCCGATGCCCGGCGCGGACCAGCGGCACCAGCGCTCGCGCGGTGCCGCACCCGAGGTCGGCCACTAGTCCCGGCGGCTGGAACTGCTCGGCGAGCACGCCTTCATCAAAACTAAATAAAGAGTTGAAGGCAAAGTACTCATCATAATCGTCGGCAATACTATCGCGGTGCGTATATTCCCAGGTGCCATGCGACACGCCAGGTGGTAGCTGCCAGTGAGGGATTTGCATGTTCGCAGGGAGCGGAGGATTCGGGATTCGGAATTCAGAAAGCACCTGCATTGTACGCTGAGAATGCCAGCATGGGGTGTGACTCCGACCCTTTTGAGGCGCAGTCTCGATTACTATAATTGCTGGTTCGGAGCTCTTAGTAAGAAAACAGGCTTCCTATCCGCCGCGGGATCAGCCCGTGGCTCATCCATTTCGCAGGAGAACAACCATGGCTATCAAAGTTGCCATCAACGGCTTTGGCCGCATTGGTCGTCTGACCTTCCGCGGCCTGATCGAGCGCTCGGACGAGTTCGAAGTGGTCGCAATCAACGACCTTACCGACAACAAAATGCTCGCAACGCTTCTGAAGTACGACAGCACCCACCGTCGGTTCCCGGGCACCGTGGACTTCGACGACGAGAACCTGATCGTCAACGGCAAGAAGATTAAGGCCACCGCTATCCGCAATCCGGCTGAAGCTCCTTGGGGCGAGCTGGGCGTCGACGTTGTCGTCGAGTCGACCGGCGTGTTCGCCGCTCGTTCGACCGCCGAAAAGGCTGGTTACGACACCCACTTGGCCGCTGGTGCCAAGAAAGTGGTGCTGAGCCAACCCGCTAAGGACGGTGCCGACCTGACTTGCGTGATGGGCGTGAACGACGATCAGTTGACCCCCGACCTCAAGTGCATCTCGAACGCTAGCTGCACCACCAACTGCTTGGCTCCCGTGGCCAAGGTGCTGCAAGAGTCGTTCGGCATCAAGGAAGGCTTGATGTGCACGATTCACGCTTACACGAACGACCAAAACGTTCAGGACCTGCCGCACCAGGATCCCTACCGGGCTCGTGCTGCTGCGATGAACATCATCCCGACCAGCACTGGTGCTGCCAAGGCGGTTGGTTTGGTGATTCCTGAGCTCAACGGCAAGCTCACTGGTTACGCCATGCGTGTTCCAGTGGTCACCGGTTCGGTGGTCGACCTGACCGTGAACCTTGAGAAGAAAGCCACCCCGGCCGACATCAACGCTGCCATGAAGGCCGCTGCGGAAGGTCCGCTCAAGGGGATCCTGTGCTACACCGAAGATCCGATCGTGTCGACCGACATCATCGGCGATTCGCACAGCTCGATCTTCGCTGGTCCTTGGACCACCGCCATCAGCGACACCATGGTCAAGGTGGTGAGCTGGTACGACAACGAGTGGGGCTACTCGTGCCGCACCGTCGACCTGATCTCGAAGCTTGGCAAGATGTAATCTTGACCCAGCTCGGCTCCCCGAGAGCCTGTAAAAACCAAAACGGGTGTCCTTACCTCGGTAGGGACACCCGTTTTTTTGTGCGCTAGAATCTTTGCAAGATGGTCTGAAAGTACGAATACCCAGTAGGTATTAGTTCGACTTTGTCGTTGCGCGGTGGGCAAGTGCTAGTCTTCGAGCACTGGGAAGTAGACCACGCGGAGCTTCGTGGAGCCGAACGGAACCAGGCGTACTTCTTCGAGTGGCTCGCTGCTGGTCACGGGGCTGGTTGGTGGCTCTGCGGCATCGGCGTGCGATTGCGGGGCGGTGATGCCGACGTAGTAGCCTTGGTAGTTGTCGAGGCCATCGGCCGCTTCGCCGACGCGGAACAGCAGCCCTGCGTCCCCGCCGCCAGAGACGGTCACCGTGGCTTCGAGTGTGAACTTGCGGCCTACGTTTGATTGGTTCAGCACCGCCTTGGCGGTTAGGTGCTCGTCGACCGCAATCGTTCCCGAGTCGAACTTCCAGGCAGCGTCGTACGTGGTCCAGGCGTCGCTACCGCTGGCGACCGGCTCGCCATTCACGCGGATATCCTCAAAGCGGGCGGTCGAGCGATACGCCCGCAGGCCGATGCTGCCGCGGCCGAACTCGTTGTCGGAGCCGGCGAGCACTGGCTGCTCGGCGTCGTCGACGTACACGCGAAACTGCGGGCCATCGACTTCCACTCGTAACTTGTGCGGCTGATTGGCCGCCAGCGTAGCGGTTTCGCTCTTCAGGGGATGCCAGCCGTGGTTGCCGCGCCCCAGTACCACCTGACCCTTCGCCTGCTGCAGTCCCCAGCCAGAGAGCTTGCGGGCGTGGGCCTTGAGCACCACGGGAGCCGATTCCAGCGCCCACGGCACCTCGCCTACTTCGGCCAGGTCGACGCTCAGCGATTGCTCGGGCTGGTCGGCATCGATCTCGAGGGCGTAGTTCCAATCGCTCCCGGGGGTGACCGTGAACTCGTCGAAGGGACCCTGGTGGTCGGCCACGCGGTGCCATTGCTCGTCGAACTCCAACCCATAAGTCAGCGGGCCGCGCTGGATGCCGATCGAGTTGTTCACCCATCGCGAGGTGCGAATCGGCATCGGTAGCTCTAGTTTCACCGTGTCGTTGGCTTTCCACTCGCGATCGATCGTCAGGTACTGCCCCGGCACGGCCACGGCCAGTTGCTCGCCGTTGACCGAAACCTTGGGCTGCGAGCACCAGGCGGGAATCCGGACCATCAGCGGGAACTTCACCGGCTGCTCCGGTTCGACCGTCAGTTGAATCGTATCGCGGAACGGGTACTCAGTGGCTTCCACAATCCGCACCGACACGCCGCCAGCGACTTCGGCTTCTACGGTCGATGGGCCGTAGGCCACCGTGGCCAGACCGCCCTGGCTCGTTGCCGCCCAGAGCGACTCCACGAGCTTCGGCCAGCCCATGTGCCAGTTGTAGCAGCAACAGGGGAATCCGCTGTAAGGGCCAGGCATGATGCCGTTGTGGTAGTCTTGCTCGAACCCGTGTGGCGTATTCATGCACTGCACCTGGTTCTGCAGTTGGTAGTAGGTGATGCCAGTCAGGTCTTTCGTTACGTGCGCTGGGAGCGAGTTGTAAGCAACCTGCTCGATTTCGTCGCCGAGCGTGGCGTCGCCCAAAATACGAGCGGCCACGGCAGTCGACACAATTCGCTCGACATCCGCACACAGCTCGACTCCATCGGTGCTGCTGAGGCCCGAGAGCATCTCGGTGCCCGAAATTTGCCCGTCGATCCGCCCGTATTGGCGATTCAGATGCACCAGGCCCTTGGCGTACGCGTTGCGATCGGCCGCATGGTGCGACAACTGCCAAACCACCGGCGAGAACTTCAGCGCCTGGCTCACGTTGACGATGTGGTGCGGGTGAAACTCTTCGAAACGCCCATAAAATTGGTTGTCGGTAAAGATTTCGGTCCAGGGATAGGCTTGTTTCGCTAGCAAATCGGCAAGCTGCAGCAGCCAGGCTTCGCCGGTGAGGTTGTAGGTCCAGAGCACGATCTCGATGTTGTCGCCAGCGCGGGCGCGGCCCCAGTCGGTCAGCGGGCGATTCGGCAGGTTCGTAAGCTGATGGCGGAAATACCGCGTGAGGAACGGCACCACGCGCGTGTCGCCGGTCGCCTCGTAGTAGTCGCGCAGGTAGTACAGCACCACCATCCGCGGCCACCAGTCGTTGTTGCTATCGGGGCCGAAGAATCCGTCGTCGCGCTGGCTCGAGAGCACCCAGCTCACCCACTTTTCCGACCGCTCTTGCAGCTGCTTGTCGTCCAGCGTGTACGCCAGGGCGATCAGGCCCTTGGTGTAGTAGGGAGATTTCTCCCAGCCCTCGCCCGAGCCCCCCAGCCAGCCCGAGTTGGCCTCGAGGGCGTCGTACAGCTGCTCGGCCGAGCCGGTGAGTCCCTCTCGCTGCAGCTCCAGCTGGCGGAGCAGCCAGCCCTGCGGGCGGACACTGCCGATCGGCAGCCGCACGAGCGGGGTTTCGGCCAATGGAGCCCGATTCGCGACCGGTTGCCGGTGCGACGGTTGGTCGGCCAAGGCGGGGGAAGTCGCCATCTTCGAGGCCAGGAGAGTGAGTAGCAACAGTGTCGAGAACTTCATGGTGTATTTCATCATGGCAATATGATAACAGGTGTCAGCAGATTCAAGTAAACTGGTAAGGCGATCGAACCGCGCGGAGCCGTTGCGGGAATCCCAACAAAAATAGCTTGTAATCGGACTGCCTGGGGAGCGACTAACGACATGTCAGCCATCCCCTGCCCCCTCGGGAAACCACTTGTGGAACGCCCTCGCATAGTCAACAACCCGCCGAACGACGCGGCCGAGTCGCCGAATACGTGGGTCGAACAGTATGGCGATTTGTTATTCCGTACCGCGGTATCCCGCGTGGCCGATCGCGCGGTCGCCGAAGATCTGGTGCAGGAAGCCTTTCTCGCTGCTTGGCGGGGACGCGACAAGTTCGACGGCCGATCCGAGCGAGGCACCTGGCTCATCGCCATTTTAAAACGCAAGATCGTCGATCACTACCGGGCGACGGGGCGCTCGCGCGAGGTGCCTGCGGGCGACGATTCGCACGATACCGACTTGTTCGATAGTCGTGGTCTCTGGCGGTCGAGTGTCGGCAAGCTCTCGCTCGAGATCGACGACCCCGTGGATCGCGAAGAGTTCTGGCGGGTCCTCAGCGGCTGCGTGCGGGAGCTGCCAAGCACCTTGGCCCAGGCGTTTGCGGTTCGCGAGCTGGAGTGCCGACCGGCGACCGAAGCGGCTGCCGAGCTGGCGATCAGTCGCGAGAACCTGGCAGTGCGTTTGCACCGCGCTCGGTTGCTACTTCGCGGGTGTTTGGAACATCGTTGGCTTGGCGAACGGGAGGCCAAATCATGAAACTCCCTGATCTGAATCTCATCCTCAATTGTCACTGCAAGAAGGCGACGGAGTTGGCCTCGGAGTCGCTCGACCGTCAGCTCACTGCGAGCGAACGCTGGGCGCTCCGGATGCATACGCTGGTCTGCAAAAGCTGCCGACGAGCGGTCCGCCAGCTGCAAGCGCTGCATCGTCTGGCAGGGCAAATGCCCGATGCGGTGAAGCAAGCCTTTGGGCACGACGCCAGCGAGCTATCACCAGAACGCAAGGCCGAGATTGCCGAAGCGATGCGTAAGCTGAAATAGACCGCACTCAGGCGATCTCAAACTTCTTGGCGTTTTTCTTGTAATCGCTCGCTCTCTCGAGCGACTAATCCGCCAAATCGCTTATCGGGCCAGGTGCAAGCTGCCCTGCACCACTGGCCCGCCCGCATTCCTCAGGGATTCGCCTATGGCATAACCTCTGCGCGAAAGCTGCGCACCTACTCGTTTAATTCACCGAATTGCTGCCTTCACTCGAAATGGAACAAAGATGATTACTTCACCTATGCAGAAACTTTGCTTTACGTTTGCTTCGCTCACACTCCTCGCTGCCGCTTGCAGTTCGCAGGCGGTGGAGATTCGCGTGACCGTAACCAATCACAGCATGTCGGACAGCGTCGCGCTGTCGCCGATTATCATGGCCGCTCACAATGGCTCGGTCGACCTGTTTTCCGCTGGCATGGCGGCCAGTGCTGGCATTGAAGACGTTTCGGAAATGGGCGGGGCCGCCGAGATGCTCCGCAACGAGATCACCGCCGCCCAAGCTTCTGCGGTTACCGAAGTCGGCATTGCTACCTCCGGCGGTTTTGGACCCGGCGTGTTGATTCCGGGCGCCGAGGCCTCGTACGTGCTGTCGCTCGATCCCACCGACAACCGTTACTTTAGCTACGCTGCCATGGTGGTGCCGAGCAACGATTCGTTCATCGGCAACGACGATCCGATGGCCGTGGAGTTGTTCGACGCCGACGGCAACTTTGTGGCGAGCAGCTTCGAACTGACAGGCCTCGACATCTGGGACGCGGGTACCGAAGTCAACTCGTTGACAGGAGCGGCTTACATCATGGGGCAGGATGCCGCGCTCGGCAGCGACGAGAATGGCCTGGTGACCCAGGTGAGCAATCTGGCCGATCAGTTCGGCCTGTATCTCGGTGGCACCACGCCTGAAGGGTCGACGTTTGCTTCGTTGCCTCCGGCCGATGCTGGCTTCGTGACGTTCTCGTTCGAAGCCGTACCTGAGCCATCGACGGCCGTGCTGTCGCTGATGGCCGCTGGACTTGGCTTGGTGGTCTGGCGTCGCCGTCGATAGAGAAATGGAAGAGTCTCCGTAAGTCAGTAGCGGGTGGCCCTGGTCGCGATTCGGCGACTGTAGCTTCGGCGACAGTTGTTTGGCGACTGGGGCTACTCTGCTGTTACTTGCGGATGGGACTCCACTCGGGGGCCGCTTCGCGGTGCGTCGCGATCTCTTCCCGTTGGATGGTCGGCGCGGTACGCGGTGCTACTGGTTTCGGCATCGGCTCTGCCGAAGCGGTCCAGCGCGACGGGCGAGCCGGCGTTGCATTGTTCGCTGGCATATCGAGTCCACTGGCAGCGGCCCAATCGGTGGTGACACGCTCGCCAGGTTGTTCGTTTTGGGCGGTGACTTTTTCGACTAGCG
The DNA here is from genome assembly GCF_007748035.1 of Aeoliella mucimassa. Classification (NCBI taxonomy): domain Bacteria; kingdom Pseudomonadati; phylum Planctomycetota; class Planctomycetia; order Pirellulales; family Lacipirellulaceae; genus Aeoliella; species Aeoliella mucimassa. The sequence continues at coordinate 6,452,369 of NZ_CP036278.1, read as the reverse complement.
TAAGACCAGTCGAGCAGAGCATCTTGCTCGATCCGTCGTCGGGTTGCAGGCGGACCCATAGTTCGAGAAGTCGACCCATAGGAGCCTTCGCCGGCACCGCGATCGGTAGATCGAGCACCCGGTGCGAATCGTCGCGCCAGGCAGCTTGCACTTCGCTGGCCGAGAAGTTCCAGCGGGCGATTTCCCACTCCTCGTCGCTTGCTTCGGGATCGACGAGCATCAACGATGCGGTGCCCGAGAACAGTCCCGCGGCTCCGTCGCTAGTGAGTGGTTCGATGATGGCCATCACGCCGCGGCCGGTGGTTGCGACATCCGCACCAGGTTCCGTGGGAAGCTGCTCGGCGTACATCGCACACGACGTGGCCGGCTGCTCCGGCATCGACAGCATGGTCGCGCCTGGTTTTTGATTCGAAACCAAACGAGTCGCCGAGTGGAAGGGGACTTTCGAAAGGTCCCCAGGCTCTTCGAGCGGAAGCGGATCGGGCTCTTCCAGGAAGTCTGGCACGTCGAAATCCGGTGCAGCCCCAGGATCAGGGCCGTCCATCGGTTCTAGCTCATCGAGCGACTCGCGCATCGGTTCGGGATCGCCGAGATCCACCGGGTCACCCAACATAATCTCGGGCAGTTCCGGTTCGTCGATCGGCTCGCTTCGCTTCACACGTGGGAGCGGACGGTCGAGCAGGCTCCGCTCACCTTCGTCGGAGTCTTCGTCTGGATCGTCGCTCGCGTCCGAGTCGGCAGGTGCGCCTTTATCGATCTGCTCGCGAAGCTTGGCGTTCTCCTGGCGTTGTTCGCGCAAGAGTTGCTGATACTGCTCCATGTTGTCCTGGAGCTCGTAGATTTGATCTTCCTGCATCCGCAGTTCACGAATGTAGGCGTCCTGTTGCGTGGGATTGTTGCGACAACCCACCAGCGCAACCGCGAGCAGACCGACCAGCGCGAGCGAAGCTCGGCGGCGACTTGCAGCGCATGCACTTTGACCAACATCAGCGTTCATGCAGGGGGAAATACAAGATTTCCCCCTGCTGGGTCAAGGCAACTCGCGCCGCAAAGGCAAAAAGTGCTAGCACTCACCGTGCGAGACTGGCCTAATCTTGTTGGTGCGGCTTGAGCGTGAATTCGTCGAACACCTCGCCTGCCATGGTAATCACTCGCACTTCCATGCGATCGTCGTAGAACGTGATCAGGTGCAGGTGATGGTCGGAGCCGCAGTGCTCGGCGGTTTCTTGCAGGAACCACCGACCTGTCTTGGGAGTCCGTTGTCCAACGCCGAGACCTCCCTCGCCGATGTAAACGACACCCTCGGCATCGATTTTACCGTTGCGAAGCGGAGAGGTCCGTTTGATCACGTGACCATCGGCCTCGCAGGCGAGGTCGATCTTGTACTGGTCGAACAACGGCACCCAATTCGGCAGCGCGCCGCTAGGGATTTTCACGGCCGGGAAGGCCGGCTTGTGATACTGGGCCAGGTACCAGGTGGTGTCCCAGCGGTGCTCAGCAAGTTCGTCAGCAAGCCATTCGCGTTGCTCGCCGCCGGTGACGGTCTCGGTGTTGAGCGTTGCGAGTCGCACGTTGCCCGACAGGTTGCCAGCGTAGTAGTTCTCGCTTTCCTTGGGGAAGGCAAACAGCTGGTTGAAGATTGGCCCCATGTCGTGATTGCCCCGCGCGGGAACAATCGGCAGCAGTCGGCCATCGGTGCCGGTGGTTTGCTCGCAGTGCTCCAGCCAAGTCAGCCATTGCGGCAGATCGGTGCCGTTGACGATGAAGTCGCCGCCGTGGGCGAGGGCCACGATCTCGGGCCGGCCAGCCTTGGATTGCTCGGCCACCATGTTGGCCATCATGCGATTCATGGCCATCCGCTCGCCCCAGCCCGAGCGACTATCGCCGCCGTAGATGAGGGCGATGGGACGCTTGTCGTCCGGCGCGGTGTAGAAGTAATACTCACGCGAGGTTTCCTCGTCGGACAAGCACCGCACGCGGTACTTGGTTGCCGGCGTCAACTCGGCGAGTTGTGCCGAGTGCACGTAGGGGGCTGTCCCGCGCTTGACCTGACCATCGAACTGCTGAGTGTCGACCGACTCGACGGAGTGCCACTCGGTTTCGTCGCCGGCCGCGTACTCCACCTTGTGCGAGGTGCCTTGTTCGCTAGTGGTCCAGGCAACGATCGCCTCGGTCGCGGGAGCGGTCCGCCAGATGACCCGTACGTGACGAGGGGTGGTACCAGATTGTGGCTGATTGTTCTGCGCGCCGGCCGATTGCAGCACGACAACTAGCAGGCCAGTGATCGCCAAGATTGCGAACAAAGTACGACTAACGTGGGAGTTTTTCGACAACATCCTTCTCCAATAAAGCTCGAACTACGACAGGGAGCCAAACATGGCGCAGCCCCATAGTATACCTTGCACGACCGCTGGCAAAGTAAAAACTGCACTACCCGCGGGCGACCCAGTAAACCGCGTACAAGGCGAGTGTGCCGGCTAGGGCGACTAGCAGTGCCGATTTGAGTCGCAGTCGCAGGAAGAAAATCAGCACAAATCCGGTGAGCGACACCAGCACGCCGATGATGGCCGAGATGTCGATGACCCACGACCATACCTCGCCGGTGTGGCGGCCTTTGTGCAGGTCGTTCATCACGGTCACCAGGTCGTTGCTGGTGACATCCAGAGTGTACTCGCCCGACTCCCGCGAAATGCGGGCGGTCGACGCGTAGCCCGGCCCTTCGAAGGTTACCTCGCACTCGTCGTCGAACACCAGGAAGTCCGAAAGCCGCCCTGTGAGTCGATGCTCCGCCCGCAGGTGCTCGGCGACTTCGAGCTTGTCGACTTCGTGCGACAGGTCGTAGCCGTCCCAGTCGTTTGGCGGATTACCATCCACGTGCAGCCAGGCGACAGGCAGCTTGCCTTCGAGTTGCACCAGGTGCTCTTCGAAGAACCAATCAGGATGGTTGAGCGTGATGCCAGTCGCACTGAAAAACAAAATGGCAGCCAGGCCGAACATCGAAAGATAGATGTGTAGCCAGCGACTCCACTTGGCAAGCCAGCGACGAAACTCCTTGCCGGCCGACAACGTGCGTCGGGGCCGTGGGTTCGGCGAAGGCTGGACTAGCGGTGCAGGTTGGTCGGAGGGGTTGATGGTACTCACTTCCCTTCGCTTCCAACGGTGTAGCGAATCTTGGCCGAGCTGATCTCGCTGTTCGGTTCCAGGTCTTTCGAGAAACCATCGGAGAGATCAAACGAGTGCTTCATGAGTACGTAGCTGCCATGCTCGCGAGCCGATTCGATGAACAACGTATACACGCCAGCCGGAACCGGCTTGCCGAGTTCGTCGTTGCCATCCCAGGCGACGCGATACGAACCAGGATTCCGCGAAGGCTTCGAGATCGTGGTAATCAAATCGACCTTTTGAACACGCTTGCGGGCTTGGTCGGCTGAGTACCAGCGACGCAGGTCGCGATACCAACGTGGACCAGGCTGCTGCTGCATGAGGAACAAGCTGAGCGTCTTGACTGGGAAGCCCGACTCGTCTTCGACCCACACGGCCACGTAAGGGCGGCGGTAGCGGCCCGAGTTTGCAGGGCGGGCGATTTCGAATTCAACCGTCATCTCCATGCTCTGGGGAGCCGACTTGCTGGCGGGATCCTCCCCCCAACCTTTGGTGGTGGTTACTTTGCCATCGACGGTTTCGAGTCGGCACTCGACGCGCGGGATCGAGCGAATCAGCTCCATGCTCTCCTCGGGCGGCAGGATGCTGCAGATGGTCGCCAGCACGTCGGCCGTGGCGGCGTCCTGGGCCATCACTGCTGCGCTCACGATCTGCGTGGCTGGTTTGCCTGTGCGGGGGTCGATGAGATGCGAGTAGTGCTTGTCATCGATGGTCCAGCCGCGCTCCGAATCGCCGCTGGTGGCAACCGCGCCGGCGGTCAGTGGGAAAGTAGCTGCGGCCGGAGCGCCGATCGCGTCGTTCTTGGGATCCGCAATCGCGACTGGCACGGTGAGTTCGCCGGCCACGCGGATGTCGCCGCCGATGTTGAGCATGACGCCGGTTACGTCCTTGGAGCTGGCAATCACTTTCTCGGCCGCGCGGTCGAGGATCATGCCTTTGGCAATCGCATTCAAGCACAGCGGGGCGTTGCCAGTTCGGGTTGCGCGACGCAGGGCTTTCATCACTCGCCATTGCGTTTGCTCGACTTCCTGCACCACACTGCTCAACGCTTCTTCGGTCGGCAGCGTGCCCTCCTTGGCGGCTTCGGTCCACTGTTGGGTGAGTAGTTCGACCGCGGGGTTGTACACACCCTGGCTGGTAGTGGTCCATTGCTCGCTCAGGTCGAGAGCCTCGGCCAGGTCCTTCGACACCCGCATCGACTCGCCATTCTCGAGGGCGGCGAATTGCGACAGTTCGCTCTCGGCGGTGTAGCTGCTGAGCACAAGGTTCAGGCGATCGATCTCGGCCAGAGCAACTTGTTCGGCCTTGTTGGCAGCCGCCTGATTGGTGGCCGCGACCTTCATGTCGAGCGAAGTGCCGAGCACGTTCTCGTGGTGGAACGAAAACTCTTCGGCACCCAAAGTGGATGCGAGACTGATAACGAGCAGCAGCACCAGCGAAACGCGGCGCGACACACAAAGAATGTTCATGGTGGGTAGGGACGGGGGCGAGTGAATGCGAACTTGGATACGAAGCCGCCCGCCGACCGAAGGTACCCCTTCGCTCGTCGACATCAGCGACTCCACGTTTCCCCTACCCGCGCATCTGGAATGCGAAAGCAATCACCTGACGGAGAATGCACCCTTTGAGCATACCAACGGCCGAGTTGGTTTGCTACTCCTGTTTGTCGCCCGCCGCGGCAAGTTTTGGCCCTCTGCGGCAAGTCGAACCGCTTGCCGAGTGATTCCGCCGGTTAGGCGACGACCGCCTTGGCTTGCTTGAACTTCTCGACCGCACCGCGGAGGTCTTTCTCGCTGTGGGCAGCGGAAATCTGCACGCGGATGCGGGCTTTGCCCATCGGCACCACCGGGTAGTAGAAGCCGATGACGTAGATGCCGAGTTCCAGCAGCTTGTCGGCCATCGACGTGGCGAGCCGAGCGTCGCCTAGCATGATCGGCACGATCGGGTGTTCGCCCGGCAGGATGTCGAAGCCGGCTTCGGTCATTTCGCTACGGAACAGCTCGGTGTTCTTCATCAGCTTGTCGCGCAGATCGGTCGAGCGGCTGGCGATCTCCAACGCCTTGAGCGAACCGCCGACGATGGCCGGGGCCAACGTGTTGGAGAACAGGTAGGGCCGCGAACGTTGACGCAGGAGGTCGATGATTTCCTTCCGCCCGCTGGTGTAGCCACCGCTGGCACCGCCGAGGGCTTTGCCAAAGGTGCCGGTGGTGATGTCGATGCGTCCCATCACTCCACAGTGCTCGTGGGTACCACGGCCGGTGGGGCCCCAGAAACCGGTTGCATGGCAATCGTCGAAATGCACCAGTGCGCCGAACTCGTCGGCCAGGTCGCAGATTTTGTCGAGCTTCGCGACACTGCCATCCATGCTGAATACTCCGTCGGTGGTGATCAGCTTGGTCTTCGCCCCTGCGGCATCGGCTTCCTGTAGCTTGCTGCGGAGGTCGTCCATGTCGCACGTCTTGTAGCGGAACCGCTTCGCCTTGGCGAGCCGCACGCCGTCGATGATCGATGCATGATTCAGCTCGTCGCTGATGATCGCATCGTCGGCGGTAAGCAAGGTTTCGAACAAGCCGCCATTCGCATCGAAGCACGAGGAGTACAGAATGGTGTCCTCGGTCGCCAGAAACTTGGTGACCGCTTCTTCCAGTTCTTTGTGACAGGTTTGCGTGCCGCAGATGAACCGCACGCTCGACATGCCGTAGCCCCAGCGATCGAGTGCGTCGTGCGCGGCCTGGATGATCTCGGCGTTGTCGGCCAGACCCAGGTAGTTGTTCGCGCACATATTCAGCACTTCTTGGCCGCTGCCGACTTCAATGTGCGCCCGTTGTGGCGAGTCGATCAGTCGCTCGTTCTTGTAGAGTCCCGCGTCGCGGATTTCGTCGAGTGTGGTTTGGACGTTAGCAAGGGAAGTTGGCATGATATTCTGCGGGGGGCTGGGAGTGCCACGATGAACGGGGGAAAGGCACAAGCGATGCACTATGGTTATGCGAACCGGTGCACCGCGTGCAGCCTGCTTGATAAACGGGAAACGCTATGCGGTCCAATCGAGCACGATCTTGCCCGAGTTGCCCGAACGCATTGCGTCGAAGCCTTGTTGGAACTCGGTGTACGGCAACCGATGCGTAATGACCGGGCGGATGTCGAGACCGCTCTGGATCATCACGGTCATCTTATACCAGGTGTCGTACATCTCGCGGCCGTAGATGCCTTTGATGGTGAGCATGTTGAACACCACCTCGTTCCAATCGATGGCCATCTCCCCTTCGGGGATGCCGAGCATGGCAATCTTACCACCATGGCACATGTTGCCAATCATGTCGCGGAACGCGCTGGGGTTGCCCGACATCTCGAGTCCGACGTCGAAGCCTTCGGTCATGCCGAGTTCCTTCTGCACGTCGGCCAGCTTCGTCGTGCGAACATCGACCGCTCGGGTAACACCCACCTTCTGGGCGAGTTCCAGGCGATAAGGATTGACGTCGGTGATCACCACGTGACGCGCGCCGGCATGGCGAACCACCGCGGCGGCCATGATGCCAATCGGTCCGGCGCCGGTCACGAGCACGTCTTCGCCGAGCACGGGGAACGACAGCGCGGTGTGCACAGCGTTGCCAAGGGGATCGAAGATCGAAGCCACTTCGGGATCAACGCCCGGCGCGTGATGCCAGACGTTGGTCATCGGTAGGGAGAGGTACTCGGCGAACGCGCCGGGGCGGTTCACACCGATGCCCTTGGTGTCTTTGCAAAGATGCCGCCGGCCAGCCATGCAGTTGCGACACCGGCCGCAGACCACGTGGCCTTCGCCGCTGACGATATCGCCAGGGCGGAAGTCTTTGACGTTCGAGCCGATCTCGACGATCTCGCCAACGAACTCGTGGCCAACAACCATCGGCACAGGGATGGTCTTCTGGGCCCAGGCGTCCCAGTTGTAGATGTGTACGTCGGTGCCACAGATGCCGGTCTTTTGGACACGGATCATGACATCGTTAATTCCAATTGTCGGTTCAGGCACATCTTCGAGCCATAAACCAGGCTCGGCGTGCAGTTTGACCAAGGCTTTCAAGGTGGGGACCCGCTGAGAGGGAAAGGGGAAAGCAATAGAAGCGAATCCCCTCACGCTAATCGACCAAATAAAAACACACCAGGGACCCTTGGGTAGAACCCGCAAGTCCCCAGTGTGTATCAGGGGGGCACAAGAATGAGTGGTCGACTAATGATTTAGCAACCACTGCTAAGTTATGTATAGCTACTGAAGGCAGAATTTCATTCCCGAAAACATCCAAAAAGGCAAAATTGTAAGAATTTATTCGGTTTCTATGTCAAACACATTCGTTTTGCGAAGCTCGACACGGAGGTCCACATGAAAACCGAGTAGAATCGACAGAACCTCCACGAGTTAGGTAATCATTCGAAGCCCAAACGATGACCTTTCGCCTCGCCACGTTCCTGTATCTGTTCGCGTTGATCGCCGCAGCAATTGCGGTTTTTGGCACATCCGGCCTGGTGGTCGCCGCCATGGTGTTGGGCTTCTGGTCGGTGTTCTTTTATTTGCTCTGGCGAGGGTACGCCTTTGTGTTAATCGGTGCTGCGATGCTACTGCTGATCATGTTCTTTATGTTGCATGGGTTGTGCTATAGCTTGAAGTCCCCAGGTGGAGCGAGGTGTGTGAAAAATCTCAGGCAACTAGCGTGGGGGGTAAGCAAATACGAATCTGCGACTGGCAACTTCCCACCCGTGGGCGATAAGGCAAATCAAAACTCGGTGCCATGCAGTTGGCGAGTGCTCATCTTGCCACAGATCGATCAGCAATCTTTGTTCGATGCTTACAACTTCGCTGAGCCCTGGGATGGACCCAGCAATCGCAAGCAGTTCGCCCATATAGAAACTGAGGTATATGAGTGCCCCGAGAGTGATGTTGCTTGTCATACGAACTATTTCGCCGTGACAGGTCCCCAGACCATCTGGGGCGATGGGGAACCGCGAACCTTACGCGAGGCGACCGATGGCGCTTCCAACACGATCCTGCTGATCGAAGCGGCCGGGCGCGGTGTGCATTGGACCGAGCCGGTCGATCTGACGTTTGAGCAAGCGTTGGAGTTGCTCACCACTCCGCTGCCGGCCGACAGTACCGATGGACATATCGTTGACTATGGCTACTTTCGTAAGCCAGGCCGGGTACGGGGCGTTGCCATGGCCGATTGCCGCGTGCGAGGAGTGCCGGTACCGATACCGCGCGACCTGGCGGTCGCCCTGCTAACAGCCAACGGGGGAGAAACGTTCGACGAGAACCAGCTCGATGCCTATTACTCAGGTGGTGAGCTGGACTACGGCCAGATTTGGGGGGTGGTGATCTTCGTGGTACTCGCCCTGATGCCGGGTGTTCCGGCGATAAAACGGCGAATTTGGCCCGAGTGGGTCAACCAACCGGGGGCAGTTTCCGTAGAACATGGAATGCCAGTAGAATAAGCGTTGTTTTGTAGGTAGAATTGCATTTGCAATTCAATTGCGAGAACCAGGGCTCCTCCAACTGCACCGCAGCTGGCGACGGAGCGGGTAAGCACCGGCCTCCCTCGACGACAGCGGGGCGGGGGTCGTATTTCCACGTGGAATCCCATGTCCGACAAAAAAACACTCGTTGAACTCAAGAACGTTCAAAAGGCGTACCGCGAGCCGAACGGCGACCTGTTGCCGATTCTCGATATCGAGCACTTGGCGATCTCGCCGGGCGATCAGATTGTGATCCGCGGGCGGAGCGGCTGTGGAAAGACCACGCTGCTGCACGCGATTGCCGGTCTTACGCCGATTGATTCGGGCAGCATCATGTTCGCTGGGGTTCGGTTTCACGAACTCGCCGAAGCTGGACGCGACCGATTTCGGGCGCACCACATCGGCTACGTGTTTCAAACGTTCAACCTGCTCCCCGCGTTCACCGCGCTCGAGAACGTGATGCTCGGCATGACTTTTACCGGTCGGCCGAAAGATCGCAGTCGGGCGATCGCGTTGCTCGAAGAGGTCGGCCTTGGCCATCGCATGCACCATAAGCCATCGTCGATGAGCGTCGGCGAGCAGCAACGCACCGCGGTCGCCCGGGCGCTGGTGAACAAGCCGAAGCTGCTGCTGGCCGACGAGCCAACCGCGAACATCGACCCGGGGCATCAGCAGCAAGTGGTCGACATGCTTCGCGAGGTTTGCGTGCAAGAGCAGGTAGCCATGCTCATGGTCACGCACTCGCCGGAAGTCTCCGATCAGTTTGACCATGTGATTGCCTTAGAAGAACTCAACAGGGTGGTACGCGCAGCATGAATTACTTAACCATTGCCTGGCGAAACATGACCGAGCGCCCGCTCGCGTCGACCCTTACCGGACTTTCGATGGCCCTCGGCGTTGCCGCGGTGATCGTGGTGCTGGTGATCCATCGTGTCGCGGTCGATCAGTTCGAGCAGGACGCCCAAGGATACCACTTCATTGTCGGCGGAACCGGCGGCCGCACCGAGTTGGTGCTGAGCACCGTGTACCACCTGGGCAAGCCGCTCTATCCGATTTCGTACAACTACTACCGCAAGTTCACCGACGGGGAGTACGCTCCCCTGACCGACGCGGCAGTGCCGTACTGCCTGGGCGATTCGCTGGTAGTCGGCGAGTACAAGTACCGCGTGGTCTCCACCACGCCCGACTTGTTCGACAAGCTCAAGTACGATGGCCTGCACAACTACGAGTTCGCCGAAGGGGAGAACTTCAAGCGCGACCACTTCTTCGAAGCGGTCATTGGCTCAGTGGTCGCAAAGCAAGGCGGCCTGAAGCTCGGCGACACGTTCAAACCAACGCACGGCCTCAGCGGCGAAGGCAACAAGCACGACGACTTCAAAGTGGTCGGCGTGCTGGCCCCCACCGGCACGGCCAACGACCGTGCGGTGTTTGCCAATATGGAAGGGTTCTACCTGCTCGAAGGGCACTCGCTGAGCAGCAAGGCAAAAACCTCCGACAACACCGCTGCGGCGACCACCCCCGAGCCAGGGGCTCCGACTATTGGCTACGACAACGAAGGCAACGAAGTCGAGCCGCTGCCGGAAGATCGCCGCGAGGTGACCTCGATCCTGGTGCGGGCGAAGAATCCCATGGCGTCGCGCGACATGATGGTGGTCATCAACAAAAGCGGCACCGGCGCCCAAGCGGTCGCCCCCGCCGAAACCGTCACCCAGCTCCTGCAGAATATCATCGGCCCCGTACGGGTGGTGCTGCTGGTGCTTACCGCGCTGATCGTGCTGGTCGCAGCCATCGGCATCCTGGTGAGCATCTACAACTCGATGTCGGAGCGCGCCCACGATATTGCCGTGATGCGGGCGTTGGGGGCCAGTCGCATGGCGGTGCAGACCATCGTGCTGCTCGAAGCCATTTTGCTAGCAGTGCTCGGCGGGCTGGCCGGCATCGTGCTGGGGCACCTGATGGTGGGGGTCGCAAACCCCTACGTCGAGCGGCAAACCGGTGTCACGCTCGAGATGCTGGCCTTCGACCCGGTGGAAATCTGGGTGATTCCGGGATTGGTGCTCCTGGCCATCGTCGCGGGCATCCTTCCTGCGTTTACCGCGTATCGCACCGATGTGGCAAAAGCCCTAAGCGGCACGCGATAAATTCGGTAGAATGTTTGAGCTGGTAGTGTTCCCTCCATCTCGCTTGGCAGGTTTATCGATGCGCAATGCATTTGTTTGTTCGCTGGTTCTACTCCTGCTGGTTGCCCAATGGCAGTCGGCCGTCGCGTGCCCTTTCTGTACCGTGGAGCGGGCTACCTTGGCCGAAGAAATGGCCGGTAGCGACGCCGTGGTGCTGGCCAAGCTGGTGAAGCCAGCCGCGCAGTCGGGCGAGGGACCGAACGAACTCGGGCAGTTCGGCGTGGTCGACCCCGACACCGGCATGGCCAAGTTCCGCGTGGTCAAAGTGCTGGTCGGCGAAGAGGTGATGACCGGCATCGAAGAGATCGAAGCGGTGTTCTTCGGCGAAGCGAACGCCGATCAGCTCTACTTCATCCGCGGCAGCGGCACCGACCGCCTCGACTGGAACATTCCCATTGCGGTGTCGCCAACCGCTGCCGAGTACGTGGAACACGTGCTGACCCTGCCCGAGAATGGGGCTGGTCGCATGGAGTATTTCCTGCCTTACCTGCAGCACGAAGATCCGCTGCTGGCTCAGGACGCATACGACGAGTTCGCGCGGGCACCGTACTCGGATCTGGTGGAGATCTCCGAAGGCTTCGATCGCGAGAAGCTGTGGCAATGGCTGATCGACCCGATGGCTAGCGCCAACCGCCGCAGCCTGTACTTCACCATGCTCGGCATCGTCGGTACCGAGGAGGATCAGCACCGCTTGGAAGAGATGATGCTGGCCGACAACCGAGTGCTCCGCTCGGCCGCCGAAGCCGCGGCCGCCGCCAGCATGGGACTCGGCGGGGCGATCACCTTGCCGGTGATGCCCGAGATGATTGCCATGGAGCAACGGCAAAAACAGCTCGGCTTCAACGCGATGGTCGGCTGCTACCTGAAACTCACCGGCGCCGAAGGACTCGACCTGCTCGATCGCGAGTTCCTGAGCAGCGAGAGCGACGATCCCACCAAGGTGTACGGCATGCTGCTCGCCTTGCGGTTCCTCGGCGACGAAACCGACGACGTACCGCTCGAGCGGTTGTGCCAGTCGATGCGGCTGATCCTGGCCAAGCCCGACGCGGCCGAGCAGGCCATTCGCGACCTGGCTCGCTGGGAAGACTGGGGCGTGCTCGACCAGCTGGTCACCATGTTCAAGGAAGCCGACAAGAGCAGCTACGTGCGCGATACGATTGTCGCTTACCTCGATCAGGCAGCCAAGCAACAAGGCGAGGTCGGTGAGAAGGCGACCGCCGCGCTGGCCGAACTCGAACCGCTCGATCCCAAGGCCTTCAAGCGGGCGCGGACACTCACCGCATTTGGCTTCCTGGGATACGCCCGCGCGGGGAGCCGCCCGGCCGACACTGCCCCGGCGCTCAACAAGCCAACTGCCGAGGACTCCGCGGCCGACTCCGGCGAAGAGTCAAGCGACGCGTCGCTCGCTACAGCCGACAGTTCCGACGCACCCACGCTGGAAGAGCCAGACGCGGCCATCGACTCGCAAGTGAGCGACTCGGCCGCCGTCAAAGAGTCCGCCGATGCGGTCGCCAGCGACCAGCCGCAGGCCCCGGCCGACACGCCCGACACCGAGGCCGTGGCCGCCGAAACGGCCGGATCGCCCGCCAATCAGGTGGCCGACAGCACCGATGCTTCGCACGATGGTCTCGAGGAAAGCTCCACGGATCCTGCGATCCAGCCCCCCACCCGTGGCAAGGCGATGATCTTCGTGCTGGTAGCCGCCGGGGTGCTGGTGGTACTGGTTTGGGGAGTCATGCGGGGCGGCGGATGATCCATTCGCCTGTTTCGAACGTATAACTACAATGTAGTATTCCCGGTTTCCTTTCCCGCCCTTTCTACGTATTTCGATTGCCATGAGCACGACTCTCGCCGAGCCCTTGCCCGAAACCGATACGTCCGCTGCTTTCGAAGACGCGACCCTGCAGTATCGTGCGCTCCACTCCGGTGCGTTGATCGCTGCGTTGTTGGGGTTCGCCTCGCTGTTCATGCTGGCGGTGACCGACTTTATCGACGTGGCCATCGCCGCCGCGGTGGTGCCGGTGGTTGGCATCGTCGCCTCGCTCATGGCGCTGAAGAAAATCAAGAACAACAGCGACATCTACACCGGGCAGAAGTTCGCCCTCCTGGGACTCGTCCTGTCGTTTTCGATGCTCTGCTGGGGCGTCGGCTGGGCTTCGTACAAGCATGCGACCGAGGTGCCGGAGGGCTATGGGCGGATTTCGTTCTCGACATTGCAGCCGAGTCAAAAGGACGAAGAAGCAGGCCGGGCGATTCCTAAAGAGATCACCGACGTGCTGGAAAATGGCGAACCGGTGTTCATTAAAGGCTACATCCGCCCTGGAAGTTCCGACTCGCGAAGCGGCGCTACGCAGTTCTTGTTGGTACGCGACAACAACACCTGCTGCTTTGGCGACCTGCAAAACGTGAAGTACTTCGATCAGGTGCTGGTCACGCTCTCGCCCGGACTCACGGCCGATACCGACCTGTCGGTCACTCGCCTGGGGGGGCGCTTGGTCTGCTATCCGCAGAACTTCGGCACCAGCAACCCGGTGTATGGCATGATGGCCGATTACATCGAGTAGTTGTCCGCGACCTATCGTTCGTCGATCCATGAGTCATGGTGACCGACTCGAACCGTCTATCTTCGGAAGAGCAGGGATGAGCATCCACTCGATCAGACCCTTGAGCCTACGTAGCACGCTGGCGATGCTGGCCGTGGTCGTCGTAGCGACCACCGGTTGCGACCACTCGTCGACCACGACCACGTTGTCCGAAATGTCGTCGACCGCCGAGCCGGACGAGTCGTCCCCGTCGACCGCGACCGAAACCACTGCAGCCAACGAGCCTGCGAAAGCGACCGCCGATCCAGGGCCGACTGGCAAGCTGGTCGACAAGACGTTCGACGACATGAAGTTTGATATCGAACCGGACGAGCCGTTTGAGCGCGAGATGCTGACCGACGAAATCGTGAACCTCGATGGCCAGCGCATCCGCATTCGGGGCTACATGTATCCCACGATGCAGCGGTCGGGCATCACGCAGTTCGTGCTGGTCCGCGACAACCTCGAGTGCTGCTTCGGCCCCGGCGCCGCGCTGTTCGACTGCATCTTTGTCGAAATGGAAGCAGGCAAGACGGCCGACTTCAGCGCCCGCCCCATCGCCGTGGAAGGCACCTTTAGCATCGACGAAGTGCTAGGTCTCGACGGCACCCACCTAGCCATCTACCACCTCGACGGCGAACAGGTTCGGTAACTGGCGTTTGGCTGGATGTCGGTGGGAGCCCCACGGTCGGAAATATTGTCACGAAAAGCAAACCGTCGGCGAGTGCTTTGAGCCAAGTGATGGGAGCAAAGATTGTAGTGAGAACTAATGCGATCGCACAAAAGCCACCATCGCGGCAGCTTTCGCATGGAAAGTGTCGGGTCTTGAGTCCGATTGGTGAGGATCCGCAGTTGTCATATAGGGGGGCGTATTTGTGAGGCAGCGTCTTTCCAGCGAACGTCAAGCCTAAGCTGGACCGTACTGCGCCTATTACGACGGCGAAGAAAAAGAGCCAAACTCGACGGCGCAGTACGGACTCGACTTCAGGCCCATGTTTGACCTCATTTCATCACCACGTTGGATGACAGAGTTCGAACGCCTGAATGGTCGATAAGGTATCCGGAGGAAGTGCCGTCTGGACTCTTTGCCAAGACGAACTGAACGGGCTTGCCTGATGTCGAAGTGCCGGAAACAAAAGGCACTGATCGGAATGTGCCAGATGCATATTGTACAGGAGAAGCCGAGTTGAGCACTTTCAAGCCAACGCGCAGTTCGACGAACTGGCCGGCCTTTCCCTCTTCCTCGTATCGCCACAAGCCATTGGGATGTGAGTAACGAAACCAGAAATCATGTGGTTTATCAGATGAGATGTTCTGCCGAAGCACATCTCGCACCTCCAGCTTGTCCAGGATGGAGCGGACGAACTGATCCATAGTTACTGGCCCCTGAGCCGTTGAGAGCGAAGTCGCAAGAGAAATTGGAATCTGCTCTCGGATGCCAGTGTCCTGTTGCAGAATGCCTGTCACGTCGAAGCTGATTGTCATCACCTCAAAGACACCGGAAGCTGTCAGATTAGCTATCAGTGGCCAATCCGCTTCGTCTGCCTCTTCGAGCGTGAGCACTTCTATACCGTAGAATTCGGCTTTGCGGCGAGCAGGCTTATAGAAACCACTTTCAGAGACAAGAATCAACTTGTCTGTCGCTAAGTTTTCGTGCTTGGCTCGCATCTTCTCGATCCATGGCGTATCGGCTGGCCGAGCCCATGAGATCACTTCAATACCAATTCGTACTGTGTAGCCTCCGGCTTCCGCTACAACCAGTATGTCAACCTCTCGCTCCTCATCACTCACGCGATCAGTGAGCATCGCGGATTCAATAACTTGCGCCTTCCCAGCAAGCGTTGCTGTAAGTAGAGTGACAAGGCACTGGAAGTCGTTGGTTCGTCGAGGCATTAATTTGTGACGTCTAACGTAAAAGGCTCAATTGCCGGCCGCCCGTGGCAGCAGGCGTCCAACCGACCACACCATTCTACTCGCGGGCGTCGCCGGTCAACTGCAGTCGGTGGTTAGCTATCCTGTCGAAGTGTGTGAGGACGGTACTGTTCCGAATAACACGTTTCCGATAGCCGGGTGCCCCCACAGAGTTTCTTCACTGGCGAAGCCCATTACTGTCCGGAGTTCGGTTCTTTGCATTCCGGGAGTGTTGCGCGGCGTCTTATGATTGCATGGATTGGCTTACGCGATCAAGACTCGCCGCCTTTTTCCTTTCACATTGCGCAGGCGGCAGCGTGAGAATCGCGGCCGAGTGGCAGCGTCTCTAAGTCGATTGCTGTTTCTTTTTCTCGCTCCGCCGCGCGGCCGACTGCCGGGCCAGTTCGTTCTGACGTTCTCGCTCGCGGAGGATCGGCAGGATCTCTTCCAGGGTTGCCGCCCCGCGGCCGACCTGTCCCATTAGGGCGAACAGGTACTTGCTCGGTCGATAACCGGTGTGCAGGTACATCAGCAACACGGCAATGACCGCCACGTAGAAGTGCGTTTGCACCCCTTCGCTTGCGTGGCTGATCAAGTGTCCGAAGTTCGCAGAGCTCTTCAGCCACCGAAAGAACAGTTCTACTTGCCAACGATAGCGATACAGCATGGCAATCACGTGCGCCGGTACATCGAGCAGGTTGGTGATCAACCGCAGTTGCGACGGTTTTCCCTTTTCTTCGCAAGCGACGATGACTTCGCGAAGCTGCACTCGGGGAACTCGATGTCGGCTCGGATTCGAAGACTTGAAATGTCCCACTCCATCGCTGAGCACGCCGGCCGCTTTGTCTTTTTCGGTGAGTTCGCGACTTTTCACTTCCCGCAGCGTGGGCGAATTGCCCCCCGCTGGGCGATAACGAGCCACGAAGTGCGATTGCAACGCGTGTGTGTCGTCGTAGTGCGCTGCCAAGAGCGCGAAACTCATGAAGCCGCGGTCGTACAGATAGATACGACCGGGCTGCAACCGTTCGATGGCTGAATCGGCCTCGCTCTGGCCAGGGGATGGAATGACGATTGCCTCGGGAAGCCACGTGCTCACCGGCAAATGGACATCCACCCGCGCTCGATGCTTCTTCGCCCCATGATTGTTCGTATTGCACATGGCCCAGGCGACTTCGGCCACGGCCGGGAGAAACGTGCCATCGACGGCCACGGTCTGCTGGAGCAGTTCGTCGAGATCGTCGTCACCTATCGATTGCCGTTTTGACTTGCGGGCAAGTTGCCGGCGGAGGGCATCGAGAATCGGCTGCAATCGCTCGGGGTCGGCCAGTTGATTGAAGTCTGAGAGCGTACTTCTAGTGATCTTGCGAATCGAAAGGTGTTTCTGAGCCTGTACCGTTTGGCTGAAATCTTCGATGGTTCGCAAACTGCGGATGGTGGGATTGAAGAACGCCAGCAGGTAGGCTACGAACACGTCATCGAGAAATAACTTGCGATTACCGTGGGCGTCTTCCGAGCGGAGTTGTTTGAGAAACTTCTCCAAAAGCCGGACATACTTCCCCCCAATGACCTGCTCGGGCCACACTGGTAGCTCGTCTTTAGCAACTCGCTGGGAAGGCATGGACTATGTCGTACCACACCACTCCCCACCGCGCAAGTTCAGAATCGGTTAAGATTAATTCCGGACAGTAATGGGCGAAGCCAGTGGCACCCGGAGTTCTCATCTGAGCCAAATAACGACCAGCATAACGCGGTCGGGAGGTGATCCTTTGCCGAGCGAAGCCAGCCGACCTGATCGGGCTCGCGTTCATCCTTTTAATCGGACCCGTTGTGCGGATTGTACGGTTCCAAGCCTTCAGCCCGTGCCATCCAGTACGCTGCCTTTAGTCGGTTTTCTTCAACGATATTATAGAGGATTTCGCAATCGCAATAGCCACCTTGCAACATGAGGACATGACACACGTCGAAGAGTTCATCTTCAGTGATTCCACATTTGTGGAGAAGGGGTATCGAGTTTCGGAAATCGCCCCAGCACGGTGACGGTCGTAATTCGTCATCGGCCGGACACATGATGTCGTCAAGTTGTTTGAAGAATCCCGTGCGGCTGAGAATCCGCATTACGTGAGGGGTTATATCCTCGACCAATTGTTCATCGGGATATCGTAGATCTTCGGGCGTTTCGCCGGGGGCTAGTTCAAACCAAACGGACGTGGACAGATGTTGTTCTTGGTAATCACTTGGAATGAGGTGCGTCAGATAGTGCCAACGCTGGTAGGGATAAAGGAGCGAAAACTTCTCGTCAATGAAGTAGATCGCGAGCCTGCTTTGGTCTTGATCCCAAGGCTGAACACGGATGTCGATGTCAGGATACGACGGTGTGATGAATAGACGCAAGTCATCAACGATTTCAGCTGCTGTTCGGGGCATCTGGGTGCCTGGGGAAAGACTAAATTCAACGATGCACGGACGCCTCGTATTCAATAAGGAGAAGTCTTATGCATGCAGGCGTAAGTAACACGACCACCACAGCTCCGCCCAACGACGGAACTCTTGTCATGGCAACATCTTATCCCGATCCAATCGTCAATACAAGCAAAAGCCATGGCAGGGCAATCGCTCTAGGCGGGTTGGCTGCAAAGCTGCTGCCAGGGTAGCGCTTTGGCTCGCGGAGCTCGCCGGCGCGCAACCCTTCGCTGGGCGACGATTCCCTTTCAGGGAATGGGGGCGCTGAGGATGGAAGTAGTACATTGTCGTGGGTGCCACTCTACGCCGTTAACCCTTTTCGTAGTACTGGTTTGATTTGCTTTGCTCGCAGGGCCTGTGTCTTGGTAGCAGTGAGCAGTTGTGGTACTCCTGGCGGTTTGGCTTGTTTTTTTCGTGGGTAGTTGCGGCTGGTTTTGTTTGCTCTCTTGTAGCTGTCGATGATGGCTTGGCGAAGCCTCTCGCACAGGCGTTCGTTTTTCTCCGTTGGATGCAGGTAATCACGCATCGTGCGGCGAAACGCCAACAGCAGCTTGGCGAAACTCAACTTTGCTGGTGTGATGCCTTGCTTCATCGCTTCGACCAACGCGAACAGCGACATCGCCCATAAGCCGAACAACGACCAGGTGATTTCGAGCTTGGCGTTCTCGGCTTCGCGAGAGAGGAGTTTTCGACGGTGAAAGGTCTGCTTGAGATGGCGATAGAATAGTTCGATGCCCCAGCGACGTGCATACAATGCAATCACCTGCTTGTCGCTCAATTCACGCCGAGAAAGGATATTGGTAACCAGGTAGACCGGCTGCTTGCCATCCGTAGCGACCACCAGTCGCAACACGAGCGGTTCGTTGCCACGCTTCGATTCCCGATCGGGCCATAGATAGACCGTGCCGGTCCATTCCCGTACATAACCAAGCTGTTTCAGCAACCGCACATTGGCTCCCACTCGCAGCAGGACGTGTCGGCCACTTTTGATAATCGCTTGCAGCCCTTCGTACCCCATGAATCCGCCATCGGCCGTTATCAAAGCCCCGGCTGGCAAGCTAGTGAGCATCTCCCGCAAGTGGACACGTTCGCTACTGTCACCAGGTCCGACCCGCCAGTCCCACGGCAATCCCGTACCGATGTGCCACATCGTTGTGAGCCAGAGTTGAGGCGAGTTGACTTTCTTCGCATCTTTGGCCTGCCGTCTCTTGTAGCGACTGTTCTTTACCCGTCGTGCGTGACGAATCGTCGAATAGGCTTGTTCGTGCGAGCGGGTGCGAGGCAATTCAAGGCGACTACCATCGACCGCGAATACGAGGTATCCCGCGGTGAGCCAGCAATCGGTCAGCGTCGCTTGCATCCGTTGTTGCAGCACTGACTGCAACAACGCGGCGAGCGGCTTCGTCCAGCGACGAAGGATTTTTATGAAGGCTTGGTAGGAAGTGGCCAGTTGCTGTTGCTCTTTATCGAGGCAGAGTAGTATCTTACGCACAACGAAAAAACGCTCGGTGAGAGTCTGCTCGTCCGACCAGGCCCATAACAGCGCGGCTGCCACTAGTGACCGAGGAGTCCAACTGCAGTCGTTGCGGAAGCGGATCGTTCGCCAACAGATTCCCGCCAACAACCAACGCAAACATTGCCGAAGGCACACGATATTCAGCCGCACTTGAGTGTCTCGATGTAACATGCCCGATTCCCTTCGGGTAAGTGATGGCCGCCCCTTCCTTGGTTCAACTGAAAGGATGGCCGAAATACGCTGTTACATCGAGACCTCTTTTTTAAGGCAAAGAAAGGGTTAACGGCGTAGAGTGGCACTGGCTCTGCCCATTACTGTCCGGAGTTCGGTTCTTTGCATTCCGGGAGTGTTGCGCGGCGTCTTATGATTGCATGGATTGGCTTACGCGATCAAGACTCGCCGCCTTTTTCCTTTCACATTGCGCAGGCGGCAGCGTGAGAATCGCGGCCGAGTGGCAGCGTCTCTAAGTCGATTGCTGTTTCTTTTTCTCGCTCCGCCGCGCGGCCGACTGCCGGGCCAGTTCGTTCTGACGTTCTCGCTCGCGGAGGATCGGCAGGATCTCTTCCAGGGTTGCCGCCCCGCGGCCGACCTGTCCCATTAGGGCGAACAGGTACTTGCTCGGTCGATAACCGGTGTGCAGGTACATCAGCAACACGGCAATGACCGCCACGTAGAAGTGCGTTTGCACCCCTTCGCTTGCGTGGCTGATCAAGTGTCCGAAGTTCGCAGAGCTCTTCAGCCACCGAAAGAACAGTTCTACTTGCCAACGATAGCGATACAGCATGGCAATCACGTGCGCCGGTACATCGAGCAGGTTGGTGATCAACCGCAGTTGCGACGGTTTTCCCTTTTCTTCGCAAGCGACGATGACTTCGCGAAGCTGCACTCGGGGAACTCGATGTCGGCTCGGATTCGAAGACTTGAAATGTCCCACTCCATCGCTGAGCACGCCGGCCGCTTTGTCTTTTTCGGTGAGTTCGCGACTTTTCACTTCCCGCAGCGTGGGCGAATTGCCCCCCGCTGGGCGATAACGAGCCACGAAGTGCGATTGCAACGCGTGTGTGTCGTCGTAGTGCGCTGCCAAGAGCGCGAAACTCATGAAGCCGCGGTCGTACAGATAGATACGACCGGGCTGCAACCGTTCGATGGCTGAATCGGCCTCGCTCTGGCC
The DNA here is from genome assembly GCF_007748035.1 of Aeoliella mucimassa. Taxonomy (NCBI): domain Bacteria; kingdom Pseudomonadati; phylum Planctomycetota; class Planctomycetia; order Pirellulales; family Lacipirellulaceae; genus Aeoliella; species Aeoliella mucimassa. Next base: position 6,431,903 of record NZ_CP036278.1, on the reverse strand, counting down.
AGGGGATGGAATGACGATTGCCTCGGGAAGCCACGTGCTCACCGGCAAATGGACATCCACCCGCGCTCGATGCTTCTTCGCCCCATGATTGTTCGTATTGCACATGGCCCAGGCGACTTCGGCCACGGCCGGGAGAAACGTGCCATCGACGGCCACGGTCTGCTGGAGCAGTTCGTCGAGATCGTCGTCACCTATCGATTGCCGTTTTGACTTGCGGGCAAGTTGCCGGCGGAGGGCATCGAGAATCGGCTGCAATCGCTCGGGGTCGGCCAGTTGATTGAAGTCTGAGAGCGTACTTCTAGTGATCTTGCGAATCGAAAGGTGTTTCTGAGCCTGTACCGTTTGGCTGAAATCTTCGATGGTTCGCAAACTGCGGATGGTGGGATTGAAGAACGCCAGCAGGTAGGCTACGAACACGTCATCGAGAAATAACTTGCGATTACCGTGGGCGTCTTCCGAGCGGAGTTGTTTGAGAAACTTCTCCAAAAGCCGGACATACTTCCCCCCAATGACCTGCTCGGGCCACACTGGTAGCTCGTCTTTAGCAACTCGCTGGGAAGGCATGGACTATGTCGTACCACACCACTCCCCACCGCGCAAGTTCAGAATCGGTTAAGATTAATTCCGGACAGTAATGGGCGAAGCCAGTGGCACCCGGCGAGCGGTCGCGGGGGATTGGTTCGACAAGGCCTACTAATCTATACATGTGGATATCAGCTGTTTCGGGGTCTACTCTGTTAGCTGTGTGTTTTGCAATTATCTGCAAGCAGAATTACAATGCGGTCTGCAGGTAGAGTACTATCATATCGGGCCTTTTCATGACTTATCGTATCCTAGCAGACTCTTTCTGCCACGCTCGTGTCACTCGACTGTACTTGTTTTATGTAGTCGAGATACTAGTTGCGGCGATTCTATTTCCGGCCATGTCACAAGCTTTTATTGACGACGGTGATGGCTTGCTCGATGTCGGCGAGGCTCCCGGTTATCCCATGGACCCCACATTAGCTTGGGAGAGTGTATATCTTGACTCTCGCTCGATCCAAGATCTTGACGGAGCGAATCTGTTGGTCAACGTACAAGAGCTCTATTTGGATAACAATAAAATTGCTAGTATTGAGTCGGGCGATTTCAACGGCCTTAATCGACTTCTTACGCTCGACTTGAGCGACAACCAGATTGCTCACATGGAGTTGGGCGTATTCAGCGATTCGATTTACCTGCAACAGCTCGACCTTAGTTCAAATAGGCTAACGAGCATCGAGTCTGGTACATTTAGCGGCCTGGATTATCTGCCAGGACTCAATCTATCCCGGAACAGAATCACGAGTATCAATGCAGGAACCTTCAGTGGTTTAACCTACACGCAAAAAGTAGACTTGAGCCGCAACCGGTTGACTAGTATTGAGCCGGATATGTTTGAGGGGCTGGTTCATCCGCGTACCCTCGATTTCAGTTTTAATCGTATTGCTCACATCGATTCAGAGTCCTTTCAGCAACTAGACACGTTGCTAATACTCGATCTCGAACGCAATGACGTTACGAACGTCGACTCTGGGACCTTTGACAATCTGTCTAATCTTAAGTTTCTGAATCTCTCTCGCAATCAATTGACGAGCATCAAGTCCGACACGATGAGCGGGTTGATAAGCCTTCAATCTGTTACTTTTCAGGGTAATCATATTCAAAGTATTGCTTCAGGCGCACTAGCAGGACTGAACGAGCTAGAAGTCATTAACCTTATTGATAATGACTTCACTGAACTTAACTTGTCACATGCTACTCTAAGTAAGCTTAGAGAACTTTGGATTGATCGTGATGCCATTGTCTCGTTACGACTCGATGGTTCCGAACTGTCAGAAAATGCCTGGGACATCATAACAAAGAGAACAACCAGTATCGAGGATGTATCATTGGTCTGGATGACTTTCCAAAACGGTAACCCTAGTGATCTCAATTCCCTTTTGAGCAAAACCTCACTTCACAACGTTTGGGTCGACCCCCATTTGTACTCCACTTACGCCACTGAGTTCGACACATTTGACGCCATCGCAGGCAATACCGTGACCATCGTTCCCGAACCGAGCACGCTTGCCACCATGCTAGTAGCTGCCTGCTTGCTATTGTTTCAGCGTTCGTTCTATCGACACCCGTGATTAATGGAGTAAGTTGTTTTGTATCAGCGACCACAGCTCAATGAATGATGCATTGCTCTAATGTGTTTGCGAAAGGCATGCAATCACCCGGTTCGATCTCCTTTCATGTCGCATCGCAATCGTGTCACTTGATTCTTCCAGTTCGCAGATTCTGGTAAAATGGTCTGAGACACCGTGCTAGCTTCCGGTGGCTTATCAAACCCGTAGCCCACATCGCCAGCCTACGCCTTCGGCTGCGGGCTAAACGATTTTTCTAGAAGCTCAAGATTTCTCTGGGAATTGGCCACCTGTAGTGTTCTAATGGACAGGTGCTTGAGGCTGTCGGCTATCAGCTTTCGGCTGTTGGCTTTTTAGTGATTGGAGGTGAATCAGATGTGATGCTTGTTTTGAACTTGAATTTCTAGCGACGCGCAGGCGATGGTTTGCCTGCGTGGGCGTTCGCTGCTGCGCGTGTGGCAAAGCGGCCGTGGGGCGCTCGTTGATAGCGCGTTCGAAATGGCTGGCTGAGATCTTTCGGTCGCTGGAAGCTCCCTCAAGATGACATCCGCTTATTCCCATTCCGCAATCCGCAATCCCAGATCCCCAATCCGTCCCTTCCCAAGAATAGTTTCCCACCTATGGGAATCTATTTTGGGCAACTATTCCGGAGGTGTTGATGCAACTCAGTGCTGACAAACGACTTGCGATTGATTCCCATCGCGGAAATAGATACCCACTCGATGCGTTTTGGGAAATGGGAATCTATTTCGTTGTGAAAACCACTGGTTTTGTAGTGTGGGCGAAGATTCAATTTTCCCATCGATGGGTAAATTGGGAATCTATTGCCCAGGGTTGGGAATCTACGGCTCCGCAGTGGGAATCTATTCGGGAACGGTGGGAATCTATTTCGCACCTGCGGGGAGTTCGATCGCGGGTTCACGGAGCAGCAGCGTTGGGGCGCGTAAATTGGATGCCGGGGTCCGAATGGTGTTGTACTTTCTTAGGAGACGTCGAAATGCCTGCTGTCGCACGTGGCTGGAGATTTCGGGTAGCCGATTCCTGCAAGATCCTGCACGCTGCGGTGACTCGATCGGCAAATCTGGCCCAAATGCTCCGGTTTGCCCTGCCCTCCCGGTGGTGCGTACAATAGTGCCTTCTCCGAATCACGAACTGATCCACTGTTGGAGTCTGGTCATGACCCGCCGTTTGAGTATGGTCCTCGTTGCTCTTTTTGCTGCCGGCACGATTGCCGAAACTGTCAGCGCTCAGTTTATCCTTCGTCGCGATACGAAGCGGGATCTGAAAGCGATGGAAGAGTACTACGACGACCTCGAAGACTTCTACGAAGATCGCAATCCGCGACTGGCCAGGGAAGCCGAGCGGATGGAGAACTATTACGAAGACCTGCGTAAAGGTCGCCGGGTAGCGCCGCCGGTTGCGGTCGGTTTGCCGCGGGTGCAGATTCTGCTCGACTCGGCGTTGCCGCGGGCGATCTACCAAGAGCGCTCGGTACTGGTACCGCGCCAAGGCGTGCCAGCGGGTCACTACGCCACTCCAAATACAGCAGCGCCGAACTATGCAGCGCAGCCGCAGTCGTCGAACGGTCGCTGGCAATCGTGGGGAGCGACTCCCCCTGCTGCGAAGGTTGGCGAGCCGACCCCGGCACCTGAGTTGGCCGAGGCGTATCGCGTGCCGACCGACACCCCGCAGCAAGGCGGATTGGTAGCTCCCCCGAATAGTGAGTACAATCCACCCGAAAAGTTGCTGCTCGCAGTGACTGCTTTGCGGAACGAACTGAATTCGCTGGCCGGCGACAATCCTAATGCGGCCGCGCAGTGGATGGAGTTCCTGGCGATCCCCGCGCCCGCGCCGGAGGCCGGATCGGTCGACGCAAGTGAGTTTTACAATACCGCGGAGCGCCGCAAGCAATTGCTTGCGTCGATAGAGCACTTCGATCAGGTGGCTAACGATCCCGCTTACGAAGCGGTGAACAAGCTGGAATCGTTCGAGCAAGCTCGCGGAGCACTGCATGAGTTGCACGCATGGTTCTATCAGCAACCCACGCTGGCAGCGCCGGCGAACATGCCGGAGCCGACGCCGGCCGAAGAGTTGCCGACCCCGCCGGGTCAGTAAGCTCGCGGGTCGTTTGCTCGGCCGTGTTTATTGGTGCTCGCTTTCGCTTTCGTTGTCGCGTTCGAAGACCATGACGTTGGTTCCCAGGTCGTCGACCACTTTGCCTTCCCAGCTATCTTGGCTGGCGCGGAATTTGTCGATGCGTTTGGGTCGGACTCCATCGGGCAGCTGACCAAGGTGGCAAACCGACTCGCCAGGGCTGACGGCCGGCAGCGTGGTCATGCCGATCACGACTCCATCGAACGGCGCAGCGAGCACGCTGCGTTCGCGGCCGAGCAGGTTGGTGTTGGTCGCGAGCGGCTGATCTTGCTGCACCATCTCGCCCGGTTGGACATGAAACTGCAGGAAGCCGCCGCGTTCGGCTCGCACCCACTTGGTTTTCTCGATGATCACCTGGTAGTCGGGGCGCTCGGGCTGCTCGTCGAGCATTTCGAGTTCGATGAGGATGTTCCGCACGCCGCGCACGGCGGTCTGCACGATGGTTGGTTCGACTTTGCAGACCTCGCCTCCTTCGAGGATGATGCTCGGTCGACCAGCCGCGCACGCTTCGCGGCGGAACGCACCTGCGGGGCCTTTGCCGTTGACGATGAAGTCGCAACCAAACGCCTCGGCGATGCGGCGGACTTCGGGGATTTGCAAGTCGCCGCGGACGTTGGGATAGTTGGTGCGACGCACTGCAGCGGTATGGAAGTCGATACCGTAATCGCCGCGGGCGACGATTTCGTCGAACACCGTGCGAGCCATGCGACTGGCCAGGCTGCCGTCGGACGAGCCGGGGAACGAGCGGTTCAAGTCGCGGCGATCCGGCAAGTATCGCGAGTGGCGATCAAAGCCCAGGATGTTAAGTACCGGCACGAGCACCAGCGCACCGCGGGTGAGTGTCAGGGATTCGTCTTGAATCAACTGTCGAATGGCACCGGTACCATTGATCTCGTCGCCATGAAGCGCGGCGGTCACAAACACCGTGGGGCCCTCTTCGGTGCTGCGACGCACGTGAATCGGGATGCGGACAGTCATGCCGCTATAGCTTTCGGAAACAGCCAGTTTCACGTCACCGGTTTGGCCTGGTTCGATCACTTGACCGTTCCAGTCGCCTACCGATTTAGGTACCAGCGGGTGTTTCATTCTTTGTCCTCATGCGATTGGTCATCCTGCGGTGGCAGGTCTTTGACTTTGGGCCGTCGGCGACGGCGGGTACGCTCGGGAACCATCGCCCGCATGCGTTCAAGTTTACCAAAGCAAAGCAAACGGTCGCCGGCTTCGAGCTCTCGGTCGGCACGTGGATTGGGGATAACGGTCGTCCCGCGGTAGAGTGTAAGTGCGTTAATGTCCTTTTCGCGCAGGCCCGACTCTTGCACGGTTTTGCCGACGTAGTCGGAGCCTTCGGGAATGTGGATCTCGGTCACGCCGTAGCCGGAACTCACGGTCAGCCGCTGACGCAGGTCGATTTCGGGGAAGTCGACCTGGGCGGCAATGTAGTCGATCACCGCTCCGGCGATGTCGAGCTGCGTACAGGTTTCGATCCCTTCCAATCCCGGCGACGAGTTGACTTCCATGATTTGCGGGCCGCTGTTGCTCTCGAGCATGTCGACGCCAGCGACGCGAAGTCCCATGATCTGGGCGGCCCGCACGGCGGTTGCCTTGTAATCGTCGTCTAGTTCCACGACCTCGGTACGACCGCCGCGATGGACGTTGCTGCGGAACTCTTGCCCTTGGGCGACTCGCCGCATGGCGGCCACCACGCGATCGCCGACCACAAACGCTCGCACGTCGCGGCCTTTGCTTTCGGCGACGAACTTCTGTACCAGCACGCTTTGCCGCGCGGATTGCAGCGTCTCGATAATCGCTTCGGCTACTTTCACCGAATCGGCCAGGATGACGCCGACGCCTTGAGTGCCTTCGAGCAGCTTGATAATGACCGGCGCGCCGCCCACCCGTTCGATGGCTGGCAGCACGTCTTTCTTATCGCGAACGAACGTGGTTTCGGGGATTCCGATGTGGTGCTTGCTGAGGATTTGCAGCGAGCGTAGCTTGTCGCGCGAGTTCGCGATGCCGGCCGACGAGTTGCCGCAGAACACGTCCATCTGCTCGAACTGGCGCACCACCGCGGTGCCGAAGTAGGTGATCGATGCCCCGATGCGCGGCAGCACGGCATCGTAATGGCTGAGCTGCTTCTGATGGTAGTAAAGGTCGGGCTCGCCTTGCTCGAGGTCGATAGCGAACTTCAAGGTATCAAGCACCCGCACCTTATGGCCGCGCTGCTCGGCGGCTTCGCGGAGTCGGCGCGTGCTGTAGCAATGGCGATTGCGAGAAAGGATGCCAAGTTTCATGTGCGATTCACCTCTGTTATTCCGGCTTCTTATCTGGCCGTTTCTTCTTAATTTTCTTGGTAAGCTTTTTCCGTTTGACGACTGCTGCTGGTTTGCCTCCGTAGAAGCTGCCGGCTGCGTCGATGATCATCCGCCCCCGCACGGCCTCGCGCCCGAGCAGCATGCGAAAGCCCATCGCGTCGCGGTTCGCCAAGGTTAGTTCGATTGGCCAGGTTAGACCCACGGCCTCGACGGTAGTCACGATTACCGGCCGCCGCTGGGCGTGCCCGGTGGAGCTGCGTACCTTGCGGAACTCAAGCACTGGGTGCTCCACTTCGATGGTTTCTTTGCTGCTCCGCTGCAACGGATGCACCTTGAAACGCACAAACGGCTGACCATCTCGCTCGAAGGTCACCATATCGAAGGCATGCAAGCTACTGGAGCGAGCCCCCGTATCGATCTTGGCCTTGATGGTCGACACCCCCAGCTCTGGCAGCGCTACCCATTCCCGCCATCCGATGATGGGTAGTTGTCGTGGATCGATTTTTTTCACGCGACTATTCATCCATCCCGTCGAAACAAGGCTCGTCGGTTCTGTTGAGTGGGGGAGAAACTGTCCATAGCTACTCGTATTATTGACAGTCGGCGATTATTGCCCACCCGGGGGAGATTCGTCGAGCCCGGTATTACCAGCTTTCGTCGTCGAGCTCGTACACCCCTTCGGCTTGCAATTGGTGGGCCTTCGCGACGATTTTGCGTGCCATCGCCTGTTTTTCGGGCGGGAGCTGCGAACTGTCGAGCGACTGGAGGATTTCGAGCGCGCGGGCTGGTTTTTCCAGGGCGGTCACGCAGATCTGGGCCAACTTCAGCCGTACGTTGTCGGTGCCCTGTGGAAAGCGAGCGACCCATTCGTACATCAGCGGGGCCGACAACGCCCACTCTTTGCGCTCATGAAGTCCTTTGACCAGCGCGATCAGCTCTTCGCGATCCAGCTCCACATGAGTGCCATGTTGCTTGAGCTTTTGATACAACGTTGCAGCCCCACGCACGTTGTCTTCTTCCAGGTATTCGCGAATCTGCTGGTGGGCGTCGCGTCGTTGCTGGGTCGCTCTTTCCTCTTTCTTGATCGCCACCCGGGCGTCGACTTCCTTATAGTCGACCTCGGCATTCGGGTCGGCTCCGTTCCAGGCGTGGAACAGGTCGAAGCCCTCGCAATCGACCAGTTTCATCTTGACCATCACGATGCCGACGATTGCACCGAGTACGGTCCCCATGGGGTGCAGCAATCCGCCGATTATATCGCCGGTCGTGACGATCTCGATTGCGAGAAACAGCAAGTCGATCGTCGCGTAGATCAAGGCGAGCACGAACACCGCGATTTCGGTGGTGCCCATGAAGAAGCCAAACCAGTACAGGCAGTCGATGTTATTCCTCGGCGCCCAAATCAGGGAGATCGCCATGAGCCCGGCAATGGCCGACGAGGCCCCGATCGAAACGTTGTCGTTGGTCGACGCGAGCGTCGCAAACTGAGTGAAAGCCGACTGCAGAACGCCGATGCCAAGGTACAAGCCAAGGAACCGGGCCCAGCCGACTTTGCCTTCGACAATCAGGCCGAACACCCACAGGAAGACCATATTGGTCAGCAGATGCATGAAGCCTCCGTGCATGAACAGGCTGGTGACCCACTGCACGGGGTTCAGGTCGCCGTGGACGAGAATCAGCCAGTAGAGCAGTTGCGCTGCGTGTTCCGCGTCGGCCGGATCTGTGGTGTCGCCCCCAATCGTCGCGATCAGGGAGTGAAACAGCGGGAAAGCCAGCACGTTGGCCACGATGAGCCCAATCGTCGCGTATGGCCAGTGGTAAACTGGTGCGTCGGTCGAAATTGGTAGGAGCATCGCGTCAGGAATTCCCCAAAAACCGTAAAACCAAAGGCTTAAGCTAGAGTATAGCCACTGCTGGCGACTGGGTGAAAGTTAAAGATTCGAGTGCGTAAGGGAGGTTCGTCGTGCCGACGGTTTGCTTGGAGTGCCGTGCCAGGCGAGTGGCCTGAAACTCGCGGGTTTTACGACCTCTGGAGCCCGAACATTGAAAACCAGCCTTCGCCCGCCGATACTACAATATTCGACGATTTCCGAGTGATTCGAGTGGTAAGATCCATGTCCGGTGTGACCGTCTTCTGTTTTGTCGCTAGCTACGCGGTGGCCTTGGCCCTGGAAGTAGCCGGGCTGTGGGTGCGCTTTGGCTGGCACCGCCTGGCGATGGTCGTGATGGCCGTGGCCGGATTGGTCGCCCACTCGTGGTTCCTGGCCAGCCATTCGATGGACGACGTCGCCATACTCGGCAGCCCCGAAAACTGGTACCTGGTGGTCGCCTGGGTGCTAGCGGCCTCGTACCTATGGGTGGTGTTCACCGCCCCGAATACCGCGATGGGGCTGTTTGTGTTGCCACTGGTGCTACTAGTGATTGCCATCGGCGAAGGGGCCAGCCACGAACCATTCGCTGCGCAGCAAGCGTCGAAACTGTGGAGCAACCTGCATGGCGTGTTCATGATGCTGGCCACGGTGACCGTGTGCGTGGGCTTCCTGGCGGGGCTGATGTACCTGATCCAAAGCTGGCGACTCAAACGTAAGGTGCCCTCGTCGCGCGAGTTCCAATTGCCAAGCCTCGAATGGCTCGAGCGAACCAATAGCCGCGCGCTCGGCCTGTCGGCCATTCTCGTCGCAGGTGGGTTCATCAGCGGACTCATACTCAGCCGAATCGTGCATGGCGGCGAGGCGAATTATCGTTTGCTTGCCGACCCGGTGGTGCTTAGTCTGTTGTTCATGCTGCTGTGGCTTGTCGCTGCGGAACTGTTTCGCATGGTGTATCCCTCGGCTCGCGTGGGGCGCAAAGTGGCCTACTTAACGTTAGCGTCGTTTGGGTTCCTGGTGATTACGCTCATCGTGTTTAGCTCCAATGCGATCCATGGTAGCCCACCCCCGCGCGATACCACCGCGCAATTGAGCACCGCGGCCGATCGCACCACCAGCGGGGAGGTTTGGCAATGAACCTTCGCATGGTGGGTTGCTCGCATCACAAGACATCGATCGCCATCCGCGAGCAACTGGCGTTCACCCCAACCGAGGCGGCCGATGCTTTGACCGCCTGGCACCAGGCCCATCCTGGCGTGGAAGCGGTGTTGCTGTCGACTTGCAACCGCACCGAGTTCTACGCGGCCGGACTCGACGGCGCGCCGGCCCCCACCGACTCAGCCCTGGCCGAGTACCTGGCTGCCTTCCATTCGATTCCGGTCGACCAGGTCGCTAGCGAACTGGTGTCGCTCGACGGTCGAGCGGTGGTCGAGCACCTGTTTCGCGTCGCAGCCAGCCTCGACAGCATGGTGGTTGGCGAGCCGCAAATCTTGGCCCAGGTCAAATCGGCTTACGAGCTGGCTTGCGAGCTAGGTTCGGCCGGCCCGCACATGCATGGCTGCTTCCAAGCAGCGCTTCGCGTGGCCCGCCGGGTGGCCAGCGAGACCGCCCTGCACCGCCATCGAGTGAGCATCCCCAGCGTGGCGATTGCCGATTTTGCCAGCCGCATTTTCGAGCGGTTCGACGACAAAGAAGTGCTGGTAATCGGCGCCGGCGAAATGGCCGACGAAACCCTGCGCTACCTCCGCGACTCCGGCGCGCGGCGATTCACCATTCTCAACCGCGACCACAAGCGGGCCGAAAGCCTCGCGGCCACTTGGAACGGCAAAGCCGCCACTTGGGGCGAGTTGCACCAGCAGCTCATCCAGGCCGACCTGGTGATCTCGACCACCGCGGCCGGGCATCCGATCGTGACGCTCGATTACTACCGCCAGCAAATCATTAATCAACGCAAGCAGCGCCCGCTGTTTATCCTGGACCTCGCCATGCCCCGCGATTTCGAACCGACCATTGGCGACGAACTGGCCACGTACCTTTACTCGATCGACGACCTGGCAGCCGCCTGCGATCAGAATCGTAAGAACCGCCAGCGCGAGATGCCGAAGGCCGAGCGGATTATCGGCGAGGAGACCGCGCGGTTTCTCACCGACACACGCATGCAGGTCAGCTCGCCGCTGATTGTGCAGTTGCGCGACGAGTGGGATGTGGTAAAGCAGGCGGAACTCACTCGGCTGATGAATAAGCTCGGCGACGTCGACGAGGTAACCCGCGAAGAAATCACGCGCTTCGCCGATCGGCTCGTCAACAAGCTGTTGCACCCGCCGATGAAATCGCTCCGCGACGAAGCCGAGTCGGATAATCACAGCAGCCTGCTCGACGCATTACGGCGGTTGTTCCAACTCAAAGAGTAACCCCAGGCAACGCGAATTTCTTTGCGATCGACGCGTCCCGCCGTTACGATGTGGCAAAAGTTCTCTAACACGGGAGGGCGGCCGCATGAAGCGCGTAGGATTACTTACGTTGGCATTCGGGGCGATGGCGTTCGGCTGCGTCGTCGCAACCGGCTTCGCGCAAGAGGAGGAAGCTCCGTCGGGGGCCGCGCAGTTCCACCAACAGGTCGAGCCAGTGCTGCTCGCCCGATGCTTGAGTTGCCATGGCGAATCGGGCCAGGCGGGGCTCGATCTGCGAACCCGCGAGCAACTACTCGCCGGCGGCGATAGCGGCCCGGCCGTGGCCCCGTCGAGCGCGAGCGATAGCCTGCTGTACGACTACGTGTCGAGCGGGCAAATGCCCCCCGACAAACCGCTGTCGGAGGACGAAGTCACTGCAATCAAGCGATGGATCGAGCAAGGGGCGTACTATCCGCCGCAGCCGCTCGACCCTCTCGCCCGCACCACCGACAAGCGAGCGGGCTACGATTGGTGGTCGCTGCAGCCGATCGCCAAGCCGCAAGTTCCTGGCAGCCAAGCACCTGCCGAATGGCAGCAGAGCCCGATCGATCACTTCGTCTATCGCCGGCTCGCTGCGGCGGAGCTTACTCCGTCGCCCCCTGCCGACCCAGTGACTCTCCTGCGGCGGGCGAAGTTCGATCTGCTGGGGCTACCGCCGACGCCAGAAGAGGTCGCGCAGTTTGTCGCAGAATGCCAGCAAGAGACTGGCCAGGCTGGCAAGGTGGGCGACGCCGCGTACGAGTCGCTCATCGACCGCCTGCTCGCTTCGCCACACTATGGCGAGCAATGGGGCCGTCGATGGCTCGATGTCATTCGCTTCGGCGAGAGCAACGGCTTCGAGCGTAACGTGATTCACGTGAACGTCTGGCCGTTCCGCGACTACGTGATTCGCTCGTTCAACAACGACAAACCATTCGATCAATTCATCCGCGAGCACCTGGCCGGCGATACGATGGCGGCCGACGATCCCGCCGCGGCGATGGGGGCCACGTTCCTGGTCTGCGGCCCGTACGACAACGTCGGCAATCAGGATGCCGCTGCGGCAGCGCAGATTCGCGCGAACACCATCGACGAGATGATTCGCACCACCAGCGAAGCGTTCCTCGGCATGACCGTTGGTTGCAGCCGTTGCCATGATCACAAGTTCGATCCTATCTCGCAGCGTGACTACTACCAGATGTACGCCACGTTTGCCGGCGTGACGCACAACGTCGATTCGCTCGGCAGCGAGAACCGCGCTGTGAGCGAGACGCCGGAGCCTTGGAAGGGGCATTACCATCCCGCGAATGGCCCGTTCCATGTCTTCGGCGGCGGTAGCCCTCAGCAACTCGGCAGCCTGGTGCAGCCGGCTAGTCCGTCGGGCATCAAAGCGGCCAGCACCTACCAGTTGGCGAGCGACTCGCCAGAAGCCGACCGCCGCCAGGCGCTGGCCGACTGGCTCGTGGCCGACGACAATCCGCTGCCGGTGCGGGTGGTGGTGAATCGCTTATGGCAAGGCCATTTCGGTCGCGGCATCGTCGCCACGCCGAGCGACTTTGGCTTCCTCGGCGGCGAGCCCACCCATCCCGAGCTACTCGACTGGCTGGCCAGCGAACTTCGCACCAACGGCTGGCACCTCAAGCCGCTGCATAAGCAAATCATGCTGTCGGCCACGTATCGTCAATCGAGCGAGTACCGCCCCGCGATGGCTCAGGTGGATGGCGACTCGACCCTGCTCTGGCGATACCCGCCGCGGCGGTTGGCGGCCGAGGAAATCCGCGACGCCATGCTGGCCGTGGCCGGAGAGCTCGACCCACAGATGGGTGGGCCCGGTTTCCGGCTCTTCCGTTACGTGCAGGACAACGTGGCCACCTATCACCCGCTCGACGTGCATGGCCCCGAGACCTATCGTCGCTCGGTGTATCAGCATCGCGCGCGGGCGACGCAAATCGATTTGATGACCGAGTTCGATGCGCCCGACTGCGCGTTCGCGGTGCCGCGCCGCTCGAGCACCACGACGCCGCTGCAGGCGCTCACGCTCTTGAACCACGACTTCACGCTCAAAATGTCGGAAGCCCTGGCCGAGCGACTCGCCGCCGCGAGCGAGGACCCCCACGAGCAAGTCGCGCTCGCCTTCGAGCTGGCGTTCGCCCGCCCCCCTGCCCCCGACGAGGCCGAAGCGGCCGTGCGACTGGTGGAAACGCATGGGCTGCCCGCTTTCGGTCGCGCGATGTTCAATGCCAACCCGTTCCTCTATCTCGACTAACCCCAAGGCGACCGCAGGTTATGAGTCCCCATCCTTCCGGCGACTTCCTCGCGCGAGTCCTCTCGCGGCGCGGCTTCCTCGACTGCGTTACCACCGGGCTGGCCGGCGTGGGGCTCGCGAAGCTCGCCTGCCTCGAAGCGGGTGCAGCGACGCTTCCGCAACCGCACTATCAGCCCCGCGCGAAACGCGTGCTGCAGATCTTCTGCCCAGGTGCTGCGTCGCACATGGATCTGTGGGAGCACAAGCCGGCGCTCGAAAAGTACCACGGCCAGCCGCTGCCGGGTGAAGAGAACTTTGTGAGCTTCCAGGGCAAAAACGGCAACCTGATGCGCAGCCCGTGGGCGTTCGTGCCTTGCGGCGAAACCGGCAAGCAGATCACGAGCTTGTTTCCTCACATGCAGAAGCATGTCGACGACATCGCGTTCATTCACTCGATGCAATCGAAGTCGAACACCCACGGCCCAGGTTGCGTGTTCATGAGCACCGGCCATCCGACCGAAGGGTTCCCCAGCGCCGGGGCTTGGTGCAGTTACGCGCTGGGTAGCGAGAATGAAAACCTGCCAGCCTACGTGGCGATTACCGACGTCCGCGGCGAGCCACCGAACGGCAAGGCGAACTGGGCGAGCGGATTCTTGCCGGCCGCGCACCAAGGCATCATGCTCAGCGCCCAGCAGCCAATTCGCAACCTGCAGACTCCCGAGTCGATCTCGCACGACGAGGAACGCGACACCAGCGAGTTCCTCGATTTCCTCAACCAAAAGCACGCGGCCGCACACCCCGGCAACTCCGACCTCGAAGCCCGCATCGCCGCCTATCAACTCGCAGGGCGGATGCAGCTCTCCGCGCCCGAAGTGTGCGACCTGGCCCGCGAGTCGGCCGCTACTCACACGCTGTACGGCACCAACGACACCAACGAACTCAAAGCGTCGTACGCCCGCAACTGCCTGCTCGCCCGGCGCTTGCTGGAGCAGGGCGTTCGCTACGTGAACCTGTTTTGCGCGTCGCGAGCCTCCGGCGCAGACGGGCTGCTGAACTGGGACGCCCATAAGACGCTTAAGGCCGACTACGAACGGCACGGGCCGATCTTCGACCAGCCGACCGCCGCGCTGCTGACCGATCTCAAGCAACGCGGGCTATTGGACGACACGCTGGTGCTCTGGACCACCGAGTTCGGCCGCATGCCGACGCATCAGGCGAACACCGAAGGCCGCGACCACAATCCCGACGGGTTCACCTGCTGGATGATGGGTGCCGGCGTCCGCGGCGGCGTAAGCTACGGGGCCACCGACGAGTTCGGCCGCCGGGCGGTGAAGAACCCGACCACCGTGTGGGACTACTACGCGACCGTGCTGCACCTGCTAGGGCTCGACCACGAGCGACTCACCTACTACTACAACGGCCTCGACCGCCGCCTGACCGACGTGCACGGCTACGTGATCCACGATGTGGTAGCGTAGGGGGTATGCCAGAGGATCGGGGTAGTGGTTTCGCGACGGCTCGTCATGTAGTGGAGTGATATCGCGGGCTTCAACCGGTGGTCAGCGAGAACAGCTATCCAGAGTAGCGCTTTGGCTCGCGGAGCTCGCCGGCGCGCCACCCTTCGCTGGGCGACGATTCCCTTTCAGGGAATGGGGGCAGTACGAGGGGAATCTCGTAGTACTCATGTCTTCACTCACCCACCCGCTTGCGGGAGGGTCGGGCTATCAGGCCCGGGGAGGGCCTGACGGTTTGACGTTGGTTACTGATTCCATTTCCCGGGGCGATGTCCCGGGCTGGCCTGTAGCTGCCCCTTCGGGGCGTGGGATTCCTGTGTGGCACCCAGCGACAATTCGTGTGAATTTGTGTGGCCTGAGACCGGTTGGATCCTTACCACTCTTCATTGTGAATTGGGTGCTATCCGATGTCGGCTTTGAAACAGTAAGACGCGTTTTCCACTTCCCACCTCCCCGGGCCTGATAGCCCGATCCTCCGCTCGCGGAGGGTGATTTCGAGTGATTTGCGCATCTCAGAGTTTCCAAAGTTTTCACTAGGAATTGGCCACCTGTGGTGTTCTAATGGACAGGTATCTTGTGGTCCGTTGTTTGTTGTCCGTGGTCCGTTGTTGGAGGAGGATGGAAAGATGTAACCGAGTGAACATGAAAACTAGTAAGGCCATTCACCACGCAAGCGCGCTGTAGGAGCGGTCTCTGACCGCGATGCCGCTTGCGTGGGCGTTCGCTGCTGCGCGGTTGTGAAAGCGGCCGTGGGGCTGCGTCGCTGGAAGCTCCTGGACCCACGCTACGGACTCTTCCAACTCCCAACTTCCAACTCCCAACCAAAAATACTTTCCCACCCATGGGAATCTATTTTGGGTACCTATCGCGGAGGTGTTGATGCAACTCTCTACTGACAAACGACTTGCGATAAGTTCCCAGCGAGAAAATAGATTCCCACTCGATGCGTTTTGGGAAATGGGAATCTATTCGAGGTCGAAAACCACTGGTTTTGTAGAGTGCGTGCCGATTCAATTTTCCCATCGGTGGGAAAATTGGGAATCTATTCGCCAGCGTTGGGAATCTATTTGCGGGCGGATGGCTGCGCGGCGGTTTTGCTGGTCGAGGGGGCCGCGGTGTGGTTCCCTGCAGTGTTGTCTCCCGCGATGTTGTCTCCCGCGGTGTTGTCTCCCGCGGTGTTGTCCCCCGCGGTGTTGTCCCCCGTTTTGGCATCATCGGCCTGGGGTTTCGCGGTGGTGAATGGCAGCAGCACCAGGCGGTCGCGTTTCTTGTCGATCGCCCGGTTCAGCTTTGCGGTCAGCTTTTTGTTTTCGAGCTGGTCCTTCAGCAGGTACTCGAGCCCGTCGCCGAACTCCTCGGCGAGTTTGCCGTGGAGTTCGCCGAAGCGCGTGAGGTTGAAGCGTTGCAGCTCGAGCTGGGCGTTGGTGACCTTGGGGTCGATGGCCATGCCTTGCGGGGTCGCCCGCATGCGAACTTCGCAGTCGATCGCCAGCTTGAGTCGCGAGTCGCCTTCGGCAGTGAGGGTGATGATGTGAATGCCGCGCTCGTAGCGCCGCATCTGCGCCCAACCTTCGAGCTTCGCTTCGACCAGGAGTCGCAAGCCAAGCCCGGCCGACTCGAGGCTATGCAGGTTCTCGACCGAGACGCTAAGTTGCTCGTCGGGATCGATGAACTTGACGCGATACTGTTTCCAGGTGCCGTGCGAGACTTCGGTCTTCTTGCGGTGCAGTTTTAGTTTGTAGAGAGGTTCGTCGGTCGTGATGCCAGTGGTGATGTGCTTGGTGCTGCCCCAGTCCTTCTTCTTCTCGTACTCGCGAGGAATCGCTTCGCGAACGATGGCCGCGAGCGAATTGGCGAGCATACGATCGCTGGCCGAGATGTGGTCGCTGGCTGAGGAGGGAGCCGGCTTGGGAGTTGGTGTTGCCGCCTCGTTCGGCTGGACGTCGCTCGCGTTGGCAGGCGGGGTTAGCTGCAGCGTCGCTGGTGGTTGGGTGGATGGAGGCGCTGGCAGCTGGACAGTGGGTTCGACCGCCGCGGCGGTGCTCGACAGCAATGCCAGCACGCAGCAAACCGACCAGAGCAACGGGTTGGGAGCAGGCATGGATGACCAACTAGCGGAATGGAGGGAAAAACGGATGCGAGTTGCGTTTACTACGTGCGAACGATGCAATCGGTTTCGCGGCACTGCGGTCCGACATGACGCTCGGCGCGGAGTGATATTCGTGCGGTATACCCGAATATCGGGCGAGGGAACAATCGCAATGCGAAAAACATCGGCTAGTAAAAAAAGAAAACCTGCCCCTGGCAATTTGCCAAGAGCAGGTTCTCAGAAGGGGGAATCGACGCTTTTACTTCACATGGTTACTGCTAAGCAGCAACGTTGCTTAGCGAGTGAAGCTGGTGCGTACGACGTCGCGCTGACGGCCAATAGCAGCGTTGGGGTCGGCCATCGGGCGAGGAGGCACTGGACGGAAACGGGCGTCCGTGGCTTCCACTGGTTGAGGAGCAGCTTCCATTTCGGCTGGGGCGGCAGGAGCGGGAGTAACGGCTCCACCGCAGCAGTCGCTGGCACAGCAGCTCGGCTCGCAGCAATCGTCAGTAGCACAGCAGCTGGGCTCGCAGCACGAATCGCAGCAGTTCGACTTCTTGAGCTTGCCGAACAGTTTGTCGAGCAAGCAAGGCTTCGAGCAGCAGGTCGATCCGCAGCAAGGATCAGCACCACAGCAATCGTCGGTAGCACAGCAGCTAGGTTCGCTACCACAGCAGTCGTCGGTGGCACAGCAGCTGGGTTCGCAACCGCAAGGATCGCAGCAACCACGGTGCTTGATCTTGGTGAAGAGCTTGTCGAGCAAGCAAGGCTTCGAGCAGCAAGGATCGCTGCAGCAAGGATCAGCAGCACAGCAGCTGGGATCAGCACCACAGCAATCGTCGGTAGCACAGCAGCTGGGTTCGCAACCGCAAGGATCGCAGCAACCGTGACCCTTGATCTTACCGAACACTTTGTTCAGCAGACCGGGCTTCGAGCAGCAAGGATCGCCACAGCAAGGATCAGCAGCACAGCAGCTGGGGTCGGTACCACAGCAATCGTCGGTAGCACAGCAGCTTGGTTCGCCACAAGGATCACAGCAACCGTGACCCTTCAGCTTGCCGAAGAGCTTGTCGAGCAAGCAAGGCTTCGAGCAGCAGGTGTCGCCGCAGCAAGGGTCGCTGGAGCAGCAGTCGTCAGCAGCACAACAGCTAGGCTCACAACCACACAAGCCACCGGCAAAGCTGGGGCTCGCAAGTAGGGCACTCGCGAGGAGCGCTCCGAACAGGTTCCATTTCATCATATCTATCTCCTATTCATGCGAGACCTCCCTTGGCCTTGCTTAGGGTTGAATCCTCGGCCGAGGACCGGAACAGCGCAACCTAAGGTCCGCTCATCGTTCCGATGGCCGTTCCCCCGGTGTTCGGTAAGGTGGGTCGCGGAGAGCCTAGGTGGCCGGTCCGCTCGAACCGGGAGTCAACTTGGGGCGAGCTATGGCGTGGGGGGATCTTCACAGGGGACGTCAACACCAGTCGAGCCAATCCTTGACTCGATTTCAGTTTGGGCCGGTTTGTTGACGCATGTCGCGGGGTGTCGTCTTCAAAAGCATGACTGCCATTTCCGACAACATCCACATCTATCGGGCCCTTTGCCGGCGACCCTTGAATCATCGCAACTGTTTTTGGGCGAATGGTTTAGGTCAATTTTTGCGCAAAGTTTGAGGGCCCCGTAAGCTGTAGCGGTTGTGCGGATCATCCGCCCGAAATTACTTGAAACTGATGGTTGTTTTGGTCTGTTTGTGCTATGCTTCACTACCGCGCAGTTGGAGAGTTTCGCTCACCGCCCCGCTTGGGTAAGCGAAACTTACGGCCAGCTACATCCCCCTGCGTACCTTCCTTCACCTTTCTGGTGCCGCACACATAATTGGAGATATTGCATGCAACGGCTTACCAACCGTTACCAGCTCACTCATTGCGCCTCGGTGCTGATGTTCGCGTTATGCGCGGCAATGTCGCCGACCTACGGTCAGAACATCGTGACGCCCGGAACCGATCCGCTCGATTGGCCCATCTGGCAAGGTCCTGTGCAAGACCACACTTCGCCAGCGACTAATTTACCTGCAGAGTGGGACCCCCGCGGCGGCGAAGGCAGCAACCTGCTTTGGAAAAACGAAGATCTCGGCGGTCGCAGCACCCCGATCGTGATGAATGGCAAGCTCTATACGCTTACCCGAAATCACCCTGGCACCGATCTCGAAGGCGAGAAAGTCGTATGCCTCGACGCAGCAACCGGCAAAAAACTGTGGGAATATGAATTCAATGTCTACCTGTCCGACGTACCCGACACCCGCGTCGGTTGGTCGAGCGTGGTCGGCGATCCCGAAACGGGGCGAGTTTACGCTTTAGGGGTTTGTGGATATTTCTGCTGCCTGGATGGCGAAACAGGCAAGCTGGAGTGGGATCGCAGTCTGCATGAAGAATATGGATTGCTCAGTACGTACGGCGGGCGGACCAACTTTCCGCTGATTTACGAAGATACGGTTATCATCAGCGCGGTCGTCATCGGCTGGGGCGATACCCCGCAGTGGGGTTTGTTGGCCAAGCCGGCGCACCGCTTCATGGCGTTCGATAAGAAGTCGGGCGAGCTTCGCTGGCTCAAGGGCACCACGCTCATTCCGCACGATACCACCTACAGCACCCCGACGCTCACTACCCTGGGTGGCAAGGACGCGTTGGTGTTCGGCTCCGGCGATGGCAAGGTGTGGGCCATGCAAGCCGGCACCGGGCTGCCGATCTGGAGCTACGAACTGTCGGGCCGCGGTTTGAACGTCGCCCCGCAGGTTACCAAGCATGGCAAAGTGATTACCGGCCACAGCGAAGAAAACACGGTTGGCAACACGATGGGCGCCATGGTCGCGCTCGATGGCAACGCGACCAGCGGATCGGCCAGCCAGGAGATCTGGAAGAACTACGAAGTCATGGCGGGCAAGAGTTCGCCGCTGATTATCGACAACCGAGTGTACGTGGTCGACGATCGCGCGAAGTTGTTCGTGTTCGACCTCGAGACCGGCGAGCAGATCGCCAAGAAGGCGCTCGGCACCGTGCAGCGGAGCACTCCGCTTTACGCCGACGGCAAAATCTACGTCTGCACCAACAACGGTCGTTGGTACACCTTGAAGCCGACCGAAGATGGCGTCGAGGTGCTGCACAAGATGCGGATCAGCGGGCAATCGTCCGATGGTTCGCCGATTGCCGCCCAGGGCCGCATCTACATTCCGATGTCCGACGGCCTGTACTGCATCGGCACCGAAGCCAGCATCGAAGCGGCGAAGAACAGCAAGGCGACGCTCGCCAGTGAGTCGAGCGAAGATGCATCGATCGCCGACCAGCCAGCTCACCTGCAGGTGGTGCCCTACGATTCGCTTGTCGCCCCCGGCGACACCAAAGAGGTTCGCGTCCGTGTTTACAACGCCCAAGGCGAATACATTCGCGATGCGAAGTCCGATGAGCTATCGTTCGTGGTGACCGGCCCCGGATCGATCACCTCCGATGGCACTTACACCGCCCCGGAAGATGCCGCTCACCAGTCGGCCTTGGTCACCTGCACCATGGGCGAACTGAAGGGCGACGCCCGCATTCGCATCGTGCCGGAGTTGCCTTGGAAGTTCGACTTCGAGCAAGCCGACGACGTGCCGCTCACGTGGGTCGGTGGCCGCATCCGTTACGTGGTTCGCGAAGGCAAAGAGGGCAATCACTACATTGCCAAGCCGACGGAACTGCCGACCAAGCCAGGCGCGCCGACCACGAAGCTCGGTACGCGTAGCCAGATGTGGATGGGGTCGCCAGAAATGAGCGACTACACCATCCAGGCCGACGTGCAGATGACCGTCGGCAAGCCAGGCGTTGAGGGTGCGACCGAAGAGGACGTGCCTGAGTTCCCGAGCGAATCGGCTGACGGAGCGAACGCCACGCTGCCGACGATCGGCGTGATCAACAGTTGCTACACGTTTGCCCTGTTCGGACCGAATCAGGAAGTGCGACTCTACAGCTGGTGCACTCATCCCGAACGCACTCAAGGGACGCTGAGCAAAAAGCTCGAACCAGGCAAGTGGTATACTCTGAAGCTCAAGGTCGTTCCCGAAGGAGACCACGCCCACGTGATGGGTAAGGTGTGGGAACGCGGCACCGACGAGCCCAGCGACTGGACCCTGGAGTTCGTCGACAAAGCCCCGAACCTGCAGGGAGCCCCCGGCTTGTTCGGCGACTCGAAGGTCGCCGAGGCTTACGTCGACAACATTGAAGTCACCGAGAACTAGCCACCGGTTCGCTCGACACTTGAGCGATGCCGACCACAATCATACTCGCGTTTTACCAAGGCTTAATTTCATGACCAATTCACGAACCAGCTTATGCATCGTGGCGGTGTTTGCTGCATGCAGTTCTTTCGCCCTGGCTGAGGACATCACTCAGGACTGGGCGCAATGGGGTGGCGACTCGATGCGCAACAACACCCCGGTCGGCAATAACATCCCCACCGAGTGGGAAGTCGGCGACTTCGATCCCGAAACCGGCGAGTGGGACTCGACCGAAGCGAAGAACATCAAGTGGGTCGCGCGGCTCGGTTCGCAGAGCTATGGCAACCCCGTCGTCGCTGGCGATAAAGTGTACGTTGGTACCAACAACAACGGTGGCTGGCTCGAGCGCTATCCCACCAGTGTCGACCTCGGCGTGCTGCTCGCGTTCGATCGCGAAACCGGTGAGTTCCGCTGGCAGCACTCCAGCGAGAAGCTCAAGACCGGTCGCGTGCACGACTGGCCCGAGCAAGGCATCTGCTGTGCTCCCTACGTCGAAGGTAACCGTTTGTGGTTCGTCACCAGCCGTGGCGAAGTGCGTTGCGTCGATACCGAAGGCTTCTACGACGGCGAGAACGATGGTCCCTACCAGGACGAGCCCGTCCAAAGCAAAGACGAAGCCGACGTGGTATGGGTGCTGAACTTCATGGCCGAGCCGTACTACGTGAGCCAGCACAACATGTGCAGTTGCTCCATCACCGGCGTAGGCGACATCCTGTTCGTTAACACCTCGAACGGCCTCGACGAGTCGCACATCAACCTGCCCGCTCCCGAAGCCCCCAGCTTCATGGCGGTCGACAAGAACACCGGCAAAGTACTCTGGAGCGATAGCTCGCCAGGGCTGAACATTCTGCACGGGCAATGGTCGAGCCCCACTTTTGCGGAGATCAATGGCCAGGCAATGGTGATCTTCGGCGGTGGCGACGGTTGGGTCTACGCGTTCGATCCTGCCGGCGATGGCAATGGCAACAGCAAGCTGCTGTGGAAGTTCGACGCGAATCCCAAGGAGTCGGAGTGGATTCTCGGCGGCCGCGGCACGCGTAACAACATTATCGCGACCCCCGTGGTGTACGACGGGCTCGTTTACGTGGCCGTGGGACAGGATCCTGAGCATCAAGAAGGCATTGGTCACCTGTGGTGCATCGATCCCAATGGCCGTGGCGACGTGAGCCCCGAACTGGCTTTCAACTCGTCGAATCCCAGCGAGCCGATCTCGCACAAGCGGATCAAGGCGGTGGATCCCGACGAAGGAGACTTCGTGCGTCCGAATCCGAACTCGGCTGCGGTCTGGCACTACAGCGAGCAGGACGCCGATGGCGATGGCGACATTGCCTACGAAGAAACCATGCACCGTAGTTGCGGTACCGTGACCATCAAAGACGGCATTCTGTACATCGCCGACTTCAGTGGATTGTTCCACTGCCTGGACGCGAAGACCGGCAAGCTCAACTGGAGCTACGACATGCTGGCCCAGTGCTGGGGCACGCCGTTGGTGGTCGATGGCAAGGTTTACATCGGCGACGAAGATGGCCAAGTTGCTATCTTCCGTCACTCGGCCGATCCGAACGTCGCCATGGTCGACGACGGTGGTGAGATGCTGCCTTACTACGGCGAAATCGAAATGGGCAACAGCGTGTACTCCACGCCGATCGTGGCTGGCAACATTTTGTACATCGCCAACCGCACCCACTTGTTCGCCATTGAGCAAGGAGCAGAGCCCGCCAACTAGGCTCACCCGCTCGCCAACTGGCAGGCGACTGCCTAGCGTACCCTGACGAAGTTTTCACGAACACTAATCGACGCGAGTCGTAGCCAACCTCGCTTGGCAGGCTCGCGAAGATTAGGTCGTGTTGACATTCATGCCAAGCTGATCATGAGTGACGCCAGGCAGAGGAATCCATCGTAGTTTCGATCAGTTTTATCGTATCGTGTAGCGACCCTACGGTAGTGTTTTAACCGGTTGAAGAACCGCTCCACGACATTTCGGAGTTTATAGCGTGTGCGATCGTACCTTTTCTGTCGAAACCCACGGCGAGTCGGAATCACCGGCTTCGCGCCTTGGCGACGAATCTGATCGCGAAACCAATGGCAATCATACCCTTTGTCGGCGACGACGTATTCGGGAGTTAGTCCTTCCAGCAGCGTTTCTGCTTGGTGCATGTCGTGTCGGTTGCCACCCGTCAAAGTCAGACGAACCGGGCGGCCATCGCCCGTTACCGCGGCGTGGACTTTCGTTCCCCAACCTCCGCGCGAGCGGCCCATGGCTTCGCCACCGAGCCCCCTTTTACGCCCGCTGCGTGTTGATGGGCTCGGACCGTTGTCGAGTCGAGTAGCAAGTGCTCCAAGTCGGGCTCTTCGCCCAGAGTCTCCAAGACTTGCCGCCAGACGCCACGCTTGCACCATCGATTGAAACGCTGAAATACCGAATTCCAAGGGCCAAAGCGAGTGGGAAGATCGCGCCACGGCGCGCCTGTGCGGGCGATCCACAACACCGCGTTCACGAACCGACGATTGCTCGCCGCGGTTCGACCGGGATCGCCGGATTTGCCAGGCAAATGGCCTCGAATCTTCAACCATTGTTCGTCTGTCAGTTCGTGCCGTCGCATCTATTCGCTCCTCCATGAGCAAGTAGGGGACGACACCGTGATACCATTTCGACAAAATCTACGCTACATAAATGTCAACACGACCTAGTGTTCCGTTATTAGGTGCCTTACTGAAGCACCGCACCGATGGTCGATGGGCCGTGCCAGCCACCCCATCCGGCGACATTCCCCTACTCTACGATATGGCTATGAAACAGATTCTCGACGTTGGCAACTGCGGGCCCGACCACGGCGCCCTCAAGCGATTCTTCACCAAACACTTCGACTGCGAGGTCTCGCAAGCCGATCGGGCGGACGACGCCCTGGCGAAGCTCAAGCAGCACCCCTTCGATCTGGTGGTGGTGAATCGTAAGCTCGATATCGACTATTCCGATGGCATCGACGTGATCAAGCAAATCAAATCGACCCCTGAGTTGGGGGAGATTCCGGTGATGCTGATTACGAATTTTCCTGAACATCAGCAGGCGGCCCAGGCAATTGGTGCCATCCAGGGCTTCGGTAAGTTAGAATTGGACGCGGCCGATACGGTCGAGCGCGTTCGCGCGGTGCTAGAACCATAACTACCTTGAGGAGTCTTACGTATGCCAGTTCGAGCCTTGCTTGCCATTACGTTAGTTGTTTGTGCGTCTAACGCCCGGGCGCAGTGGCCGCAATGGCGAGGCCCGAGCGCCAACGTGGTGGCTCCCTCTGGCGATTACCCGGTAGAGTTCTCGCCCGAGAAGAACTGCCTGTGGCAAGTCGACCTCGGTGGCGAAGGAGCATCGACCCCGATCCTGTCCGATGGCAATATCTACGTCACGCTCGACCAAGAAGAGCACGATGTCATCGCGAGCTACGACCTGCAAGGCACCGAGCGTTGGCGCGTGACGCTCGGCGAAGCCCGCGGCGGCAAGAACCGCGCGGCGACTGGCAGCAACTCGTCGCCGGTGACCGATGGCAAGCTCGTGGTCTGCTACTTCAAGAGCGGCGAAGTCGCCTGCCTCACGACCGAGGGAGAAAAGAAGTGGTCGCTGAACTTGCAGGACAAATACGGGGCCGACACCTTATGGTGGGACCTTGGTACCTCGCCGGTGCTCACCTCGGCCGGCGTCTGCATCGCGGTGATGCAGGAGGGGGATAGCTACTTGGTGACCTTGGACCTCGAGACCGGCGACGAAGTCTGGAAGGTGCGCCGCCAGTACGAACGCCCGAGCGAATCGGATCAGGCCTACACCACGCCGACTGTGCTCGATGTTGATGGTCAGGAAACAATCGTCACCTTCGGTGCCGATCATCTGACCGGGCACAGCGCCGAGACGGGCAAGCTGCTCTGGCAGCGCGACGGGTTCAACCCGCAAGACAAAGGCATGTGGCGCGTCATCGCTTCGCAGACCATCGCCGATGGGGTGGCCATCATTCCGTTTGGTCGTGCGGAGTACCTGGCTTGCGAACCACTCGGCTCCGAAGACTCAGCCGGCGAGCGTCGCTGGCTCAAGAAGGGAATCGGAACCGATGTGCCTTCGCCGGTGGTGCACGATGGCAAAGTCTATGTGCTCGAAGATGGCGGTCAGCTCACCTGCCTGGCCCTCGCGACCGGCGACGTACTGTGGGAAGAGCGATTGCCGCGCAGCCGCGACAAGTTCTATAGCTCCCCACTGCTGGCCGGCGGCAATCTCTACTGCCTGCGTGGTGATGGTACCTTGTTCGTCGTCGCGGCCGACCAGTACGAGTTGCTGGCCGAGAACGACCTGGGCGACGAGTCGGTCGCAACGCCGGTGCCGGTGGATGGAAAGCTGCTGGTTCGCACCCGCGGCAAACTGTTCCTGTTTGGCGAATAACTAAATCGATTGCAGAAATCGATTCGCAAGCTGTTGATTGTCGAAGAGCGATCGCGTGCGATCCGCTTGTTTGGTAATCTGGACCCGTTAGTCGCTTTGTAACGTGCGGCCACGATGTTCCCCCAATAAGACCAGTTGCCAGACGAATCCACCGCCGACAAGCGTGTGGGACCCCTCCGCATGGTCGCGTCGATGGGTTACAACGGGTGCACCTGCCCCCTACCCTTGGGCCCCTGCGAGCGGTGCGAAGCACCCCTGGGGGCGTTGTTCCCCCCTTTCCGAGTCACCATTTCCCCGGTGAAGCAAGCACGCTGAAGCGAGACCGCGATGGCTGAGA
Source organism: Aeoliella mucimassa (assembly GCF_007748035.1). Classification (NCBI taxonomy): domain Bacteria; kingdom Pseudomonadati; phylum Planctomycetota; class Planctomycetia; order Pirellulales; family Lacipirellulaceae; genus Aeoliella; species Aeoliella mucimassa. The sequence goes on along the minus strand of NZ_CP036278.1, from coordinate 6,406,094 downwards.
TCGAAACCTTTCTTCCCCTCGACCAGGCAAAATTACCACTGTTCGCTGGCATCGATGTTGGTGGAACCAATATCAAGATCGGCATCGTCGACTCGACCGGCGAGCGCATCGCGTTCACCAAGATCGAGACCCGGCAGGAAGAAGGACCCCAGCGGGCCGCGGAGCGAAGCGCCGAGTCGCTCGCGTCGTTGATCGATGCCGTCGGAGGCAAGCCCACCGATGTGGTTCGCGCCGGACTGGCGACTCCCGGGCCGATGGACATCCCCGCAGGCTTGCTGCTGCAACCAGGCAACCTGAGGGCCTGGCACTTTTCGCCGGTTCGCGACTTGTTCAGCCAAGCGTGCGGGGTGCCGGTTACGTTTGCGAACGACGCCAACGCGGCTTCGTTTGGTGAGTTCTGGACCGGAGCCGGCGCGGAAGTTCGCAACATGGTGCTCTTCACGCTCGGCACCGGAGTCGGCGGCGGCATCATCGTCGACGGCCGACTGCTGGTCGGCTCGCACGGTGCCGGTGGCGAAGTCGGGCACATCGTGATCGACTGTCGCGACGACGCCCCGAACAACACATGCAACCTCCGCGGCACGCTCGAAGGCTACTGCGGTGCCTACGGAGTGCTCGCCCGCACGCGGACCGCCATCGCCCAATCGGACGGCAACACGTCGCTGGCGAAGCTCGAGGGGGACGATCTAACCCCGCTGGCCATCGCCGAAGCGGCCGAGGCGGGCGACGAGCTAGCCACGTCGATCATCATGGAAACCGCCAAGATGCTGGCCATCGGCATGGCGAGTGTCATCCACACGGTTGATCCCGAGAGTGTCGTGATCGGCGGGGCCATGACCTTCGGCGGCGCCGGCAACGCGCTCGGCGAGCGGTTCCTCGAAGAGGTTCGCACGCAGACTCGTAAGCGGATTTTCGAGAATCTCAAAGATACGATTGCCATCGACTTCGCCCGCTTAGGGGGCGATGCTGGTTACATCGGCGCTGCGGGACTCGCCTGCGACGACTACCAAACCGAGCAGAAGTAAGCTCGCCCCTCGCAACTTGCTTACGCTTGCTGCGGCGTGTCGCGCTTTGCCAGGATCGACAGGTTGCCTTCCAGCAGGTCGGCCACCGGGCGGGTTCCTTCGAGTTCGGCGAACACAATCTTCAAAGCCGAGGTAATCGGTACCGCGAGGAACGCGCCGACCAGGCCCCAGATCATGTACCAGAACATCAGCGACAGCAGGATCGCAATCGGGTGCAGGCGGAACTGATCGCCCATGATTTTAGGCTCCACCACGTTGCCGCTGGTGAACTGCACGATGCTCACCAGAGCGAGGGCGATAATGCCTTTGGTCATCGACATGCCGGGGTTCTCGCCGGTGGGGGTCTGCCCAGCTTCGACCGCGGCCTCGTACGCCCAGGTGCTTTCCATCACCACCCAAATCAGCGGCAGCGGCAACAACGAAGCGATGATCGGTCCCAGGTTAGGGATGAAGTTAAGCAGGAATGCCAGGATGCCGAGCACGAACGCCAGCGGCACGCCGAACAGCCAGAGCACCAACCCAAACACTGCTCCGGTGACGAGCGAAATGAGCGACTTGGTAACGATATACTGCCGGACATGACCATCGACGTCGCGCCAGATGTTCTCCTCAGGAAGCGTTACGTTGCTTCCTCCCAGCAGCAGGAAGAACAAGAAGATCATCACCAGCAGACCACTGGAGAACACCACGATCAGTTCGTTGGCGACCAGTCGAACGATTACCTCGATGCGATTGCCAATGAACGTATTCAATGGAGCCAGTCGCCCCTTGTTGGAATACTTCGCAATTTGTTCCAGGTCGTCTTCTGAGAGATCCTCGCTCGGCGACTCTTTGTCTTGCTTAGGTGGTGGAGTCTCTTCGGTCTCCTCCTGTTCGGTTTCGGATGGTTTTGCTGCTCCCGGTTCCTCCTTCTCGGCATCTTCTGTTTCCACCGGATCGGTTACGGTTGGCTCCGTAACTTCTGGCTCCTCTGGTTCGGTTTCCACGAGAGGAGTCGCTGCTGCCTCGGCCGCTGCTGTTTCGGCGGGCGCGGGTTTTGTTGTTGGTATCGTACCGGGGGCCGATTGCGAGGTTTCGGCCGGGTAGAACTCCTCGATCTTGTCGCTGATGTGCCCGAGCATTTCGTTGAACCCGGCTCGGTACTGACCTTGCTGGTCGATCAGTCCCAGCACCGAGACCCAGATCACCACGCAGAGGGCGACGGTTACGGTGATGCTAATCAGCGCGGTAATGAAGATCGTCATCGGGCGGGTCGACCCAAACAGCTTCTGCACCCCGTTGAGCACAGGAGCCAACCCGCTGGCGATGAACAGCGCGAGCACAAATGGCATCAGCACCGGGCGGAGAAAGTACATGGCCGCGGCCATGGCGATAAACGTGAGCACCACCAGCGCGGAGGTACGAATATGCGAATCGCGAAGCAGTTGAGGATCGATGTCCATGGGACCAGTGGTGGGTTGTTCGCTGCGGAGTATCGTGAAACATCAGGCCAGCGAGCTAGCCTAGGCTACTCTGCTATTCTAGTGCAAGTTGCCCACCCATGTTCTGAAGTGGCGGCGGATTTTTCTGTGGTACACATGCAATTCTCCGGAAATAGGAGCTCTCAGGCCGCTTTGAGCTGCTCAGCAGACAAGTGTTACCAGCGCATAGAAAAAGACGCCAACCGGTCCACTGGAAGGGGGGAAGGGACCGGTCGGCGTCTTACCTGGCGACACCCGCACAGCTCAAGGGGCACCACTCCCAGGGCCGGCAGAATGGGCGTTCGCCTATTCAGCGTTGTTGTCTCAAGAAAACTACTGGGCCATGGTCGGCGTACCCATCATTTCGCCACCGTAGATGACCCCGTTGTTGCAGCTACAGGGATTGCAGCCACACGAGTCGCACGGCGAACATACATTGCAACTGGGGGTACAACTCACTGCAGGCATGGCAACCGCATGCGAACGTGGGCGAAGGATGCCCAGGCATCCGCAACCCGTACTGCCGGCTAATAGCATTAGCACGGCTCCAAGGCGAAGCATTTTGTTCATAGTTCTGTTCCATCTCGCAGGCAGGAAGAAAGGTAGGCAGGCGAAGCCGTCGTGGTCCGCCAGGCCGCCGCTCGAGAGGAAGTTTTTTAGCAGGTCGTTCGTGGTGTCGTTTGTGCCTCTCGTGGCGACACACAACACTACACGCCAGTTAGCACAGAGCAAACGAATCGCAAGCGAGTTCCCCAAGAAATGCGACAGCTGCTTCGCTGCGTTCGCCACAAACCGCCAACGCACCGCGAGTGCTAGGGCTTCGCCGCCGGGCAGGGTTTGGCCAGGCGGCAAAGTTTGACATCGTGCGATTCGGCCTTAAAACGCAGGTCCAATCGCGGGGTGGTTCGCTTAGCTCTTCTCTTTACCCAAGGCTACGCGAACGTCGTCGAGGTTCTCGCGGAGGATGACCAGCTGCTTTTCAAGCGCCTTCTCGTCGGTATCGACCCGCTTGATGATCTTCTCGCCGCTGCTGACGATGGTCTTGGCCGACGTGCGAATCGAGTCGAGATTCTCCGCTCGCTTTTCGATGTCGAGCACTGCCCGATCGATCGCTTCGAAGTCGACTTCCTGCGAAGGAGACGAACCCGCCTGACGAACCGACAACGCCCTGGCGGTTACCAGCGCGGCTTTCAGCCAGATGTCGGTCGACGGGTCGTCGGCATCCCAGGCGCAGATGATGTCGCTGCCGTAGTGCTTAAAGCCATCGAGCCCCGAGGGGGCCATGCGTTTGGAGAACACGAACACGCCGATACCGGCTCCCCGGTTCTTGCGGGCGATGTCGAGTTCTTCGCGGGCCGAGGCCAGGGTGTAGCCGCCGTGTTGCTTGGCTTCGACCACGATCTTCTCGCCTGCGGCCAGGCAACTGGGGCCCAGCTCCACCAGGCAGTCCCCCTTCTTGCAGTTACGAATCAGCCCGGTCGAAGCCCCGGTGGGGGTCGCGATGTCGCCGGCGTGCTGCGCTTCGCGAGCCACGAAGTCGTAGACCGCTTCTTCGAACACTTCGCCATGGCGGGTGGAGCGTTCGGCTTCCTTCTTGGCCGCGGTCATTTCGGCCAGCGCCACGCGAACCTGCTCGCGGAACTCGTTGTTCTTTTCGTCGGCCGACTTGAGCAGGTCGAGCAGCTCTTTCTTCAGCCGCGCGAGCGGCGAGCCATCCTCGTCGAGCGTCAGGTTCTTGTGAATCGCCCCCTGCGTTTCCTGCAGCATCTCGCGCAACCGCGACAACGCCGACTCGTTGTTGTCGAGCGAAAACTCGTTGGTGATCGTCCGTTGGGCGCGATCCACGTTGCGCACCAGGCGGCTCAAGGCCGAGCCTTCGTCGTCGAGCGAGAACTCCTTGACCACGTCGTCAATTTTCGATTTCAGATCCTTCGAGAGATCGCCATGCTTGGTGTTGAGTTCGTGCACCAGCCGGGCGAGGGCCCCTTCGCGGTTGTCGAGCGAAAACTCGCGGAGCACCTGCTCGCTTTGCTTGGTCAGCTGCCCCTCGACCGCTTGCTGCAAGGCCGAGAGCAAGCCTTCGGACTGCGCGGGATCGAGCATCTTCATCAGCGGGCTTTCGCTGCCGACATGGGTCATCAGCGTGCGGGCGAGGCTGCTGTTCTCGCCGTCGATCTGTTGACGCATCAAGGTGGCCAGCTCGCCATCTTCCTTCACCAGTCGCGAGACCCGTTCGTTGAAGCGGCCATCGTTCGGATCAAAGTACTCTTTGAGCGAGCGATTGAGCTGATCGCCGGTCGATTGCGAATAGCGATCGAGGGTTTGCGACAAGGTGCCGAGTAGTTGCGACGTTTCGCGACGCAGTAGGTCGGCATCCATCCGCGTGCCAGCATGGCGCAAGGCCATCACTCCAATGCGGAGCGCGTCGAGCGCGAATGCCTCGCGACGTTCGTCCGACTCCAGTTCTTCGAGCGCGGCAATCACTTCGCGATCGCGCACTAAGAGTTCGAGATGCAGCTCCTCCGGCAGATCGCCATCGGCTGGCGACTTGGGAACACGGAACAACATGGGCTCGCTGCTGGGACTAGGCAAAACGGGTCTCCTTACCGTGTGCAGTGGAGGCCGGCCCGGAGAGACGCGACCGTCGAGTGTACATCTGTTACTATGAGCGATTTATGCCAGGAGATCAACATATAGTTTTTCGTAGGCCGAAACTCGGGTATCTGGTGAATAGGTATCGCGCACCAGGTCTTTCGCTGCTGCAGCCAGGGTTTCGGCCACCGAAGCGTCTTCCAGCAGCAAATGGGTCAGCCGGGTCCGCTCCGCCCGCGCGTCGTAGTTTACCAGGTAGCCGGTTTGTTCGTGCTCGATCCAATCGCGGTGCTGCGGCGTGTCGCTCGCAATCACCGGCACCCCGGCCGCCATAGCGTCGAGCATCGTGGTCGGCGACGAGGCATTCGCCTCGGTGCCTTGCCAGTACGCCTGCAAGTGGGGCAGCACTGCCGGCCAACGGTCGGTGTCGCCGAGGAAGCAAATGTTCTCCGGCACCGCAGCGGTGCGGCCGAACTGCTCCAGGTGCCGCCGCTCGGGGCCGTCGCCGGCAATCAGGTACCGTAGCTGTGGATGCAGCACGCGAACCATGTCGGCCGCCCAGATTAGCTCCTTCACGCCGAACTCCACTTGTAGCGGGCAGGCGGTGCCTACCAGCACTGCGTCGGCTGGCAGCGAAAACTCTGCTAGCACCGCGTCGCGGTCGACACCTGGCTCGCTCGGCAGCTTGCACGCGGGGGCGATGGTCGAAATCCGCGCAGGCGACACGCGCTGGCCGAGCCAATCGCCGACGCGCTGGCTGGGGACCACAAAGCGGAGTTGCCGCCTGGGTAGCGCGAGCCACTTGGTGGGGAGCGAAAGGGTGTTGTCAATCGCGTCGAGATCCCACTCGGCAACCATCCGCGGCACGCTCGATGCCATGGCCGCTGCTAGCACGTAGTGCAGCGAGCTGCTGTCCCAGGCGTGCAGCACTTCGGGGTCGTGCTGGCGGATCGCACTCGAAACCCGCCCCGCGGTCGTCGGGTCGAGTCGCCAGCGTTGCTGCATGAAGGTGAGCGGCACCTGCAGCTCGGCAAACGCGTCGGCCAGTTCGCCCTGCGGACTCCCGAGCACCACGACCCGATGGTCCCAGTCGTCGGCCGGTCTGGCGTCGAGCAACCCTAACAGCGACTCGGCCGAGGTGTAGCGGTCTAGCGAGCGAACAACATGCAGGATACGGTGAGACATCTACAGGCGGAGCATCGGGAGCAAAACGACAAGGGCTATGAGCATGATACAGCAATCCAACCCAACTGGCGCGTGGGAGGTCGTGGAGGTCGCCGGGCACGCGGTCGATCTATTCGAGCCCCAAGTGCCGAATAAACATGGCTACGTGGCCATCTACCTGCACTCGGTCGGGGGGGAATGCTTAGCCGACGACTCCGTGTTTACCGCCGAGTTCGCCCGGCACGGGCTTCGCGTGGTTGCTCCCCGCGGGGACGAAAGCTGGTGGAGCAACCGCATCTACCCCGCGTTCGACAGCGAGCGGACCGCCGAGGCGTACGTGGTCGAAGATCTGATGCAGTACATCCACCAGCGGTGGGACATCGAGTCGCCCAGGGTCGGCTTGTTGGGGGTCAGCATGGGAGGCCAAGGCGCGCTGCGGATCGCCTACAAATACTCACGGCGTTTCCCGGTGGTAGCGGCCGTGGCCCCAGCGATCGACTTCCACCAGTGGATCGACTCGCCGCCGGCGCAGGGGGAAGTCGCCCACGCCCTGCGGCAATTGTACCGCGACCCCGAAGACGCCCGGCAGGACACCGCTACGCTGCACGTGCACCCGCTAGCATGGCCGCCGTTCCAGTATTTCTGCAGCGACCCGCTCGATCACTGGCACGAAGGGGCCGATCGATTGCAGATGAAGTTAGCCTCTTTAGGTATTCCGCATGAGTGCGATCTGGTCACCTCGCACGGCGGGCACGGCTGGGATTACTTCCACGCCATGGCACCCACGGCGGTGGAGTTCGTCGCAAATCGCCTGGAAAAAGAGCGTTGCCGCATCGTCTAGCCGGTCCGAGTGCCGGTCAGTCGGTCGGGGAGATGGGTAAGTTTAGCGATTTCGGAAACTTTTTCTCTTACGACGAAACTCTTTTGTGTCTTTAATAGTAGTACTACATATCGCTCGGCCTTTTTCGGTCCGGCGTCCTACCCCTGCTGCGCGCACGACCGGCGCTCTTGCCTGGGTCCTCCGCGGCCCGTCGCTTTCTCAGCGACAGCCGATTAACCGTTTACCATTGTTCAAAGGGAGAAGCATTGATGCTGCTGAAGTGTCTAGCCCCGTTCCTGGCAGTCCTGATTCTTTCGGCTCCCAGCTTCGGCGATACCAACCCGATCGAAGCCACGGCTGCCGAAGCCACCGCGACTCAGACAGTTGCCGAACTGCCGGATGAAATCGAACGTCAAATTGACGAACAAACCGCCCACCTGCCGGACGACGTCCGCGAGAAAATTCGCGAGAAGCTGAAGGAAGTGGCCGAGGCAAAACTGGCCGAAATGAAAGAAGCCGCCGAAGAAGCGGAAGAAGAATCGGCCGACGAAGAAGAGGCGGAAGCCGCTGAAGGCGAAGAAGCTGCCGAAGGCGAAGAGAAAGAAGAAGAAGCCAAGGAAGAAGCCCCGGCCAAGGATCCTCAATCCGAGGAAGCCAAGAAGATGAAGGCCGAAGCCGAGTTGTTTGAGGCCCAATTCAAGCACAAGATTGCCCTCTACAAGCACGAACTCGAAGCCCAACGCCTGGCGATCGAGAAGTCGAAGATCGATCTCGATCTCGAAGCCAAGCGCGTCGATGCCCAGAATGCCTCGCTCGAACGCGAGCGCGATCGCCTGAAGCTCGAGGCCGAAGTGCTGAAGATGCGGCATGAACTCGACATGCAAAAGGTGCAGTCGGATCTCGCCGAACTTCTGGCCGAGAAAAAGCAAGTCGAAACCAAGCTCGAAGTCGAAGCCGCCAAGGAACGACTGGAAGATCGTGTGATCGGCGAAGAGAAGTACCCCATGAATCCGCTGGAAGACGGGGTGCTGTCGATTAGCGTCCGCCGCATCGAGCTGAATGGCCCCATCATGTCGGGCGCGGCCGATTACGTTTGCTCGCGTCTCGACTACTTCAACAACCAGTCGGACAAGCCGATCTTCCTCGTGATCGACAACTGCCCTGGCGGTTCGGCCATGGAAGGCATGCAGATCGTGCAAGCGATCAAAGAGAGCAAGGCTCCCGTGCATGTGGTGGTCAAGCGTTTTGCCGCCAGCATGGCTGCCATCATCACCACCCTGGCCGACGAATCGTACTGCTACCCCGATGCGATCATCCTGCATCACCAGGCGAGCACTTCGATGAGCGGTAACGGCCGCCTGCTCGAAGATCAACGCAAGATGTTCGACGAGATTTCGCGTCGCCTGATCGGCGCGGTCGCCGAGAAGGTCGGCACCACCCAGGAAGGCTTCGTCGAAGAGATGTACGAAAATCGCTCGTCGGGCGACTGGGACTTGTTCGGCGACGAAGCCGTAGAGCGCGGGTGGGTGAAGCACCTGGTGAAGCTGGTTCGCGAAGAAGCCATTCGCGAGCGGCCCACTGGTTCGCGAAACACCGGCCTACGGATTCTGAGCCTCGAAGCCGACCAGCCCGCTGCGACTGGTTACCTGGAACGCTACGAAGCCAAGCTGGAAGAAAAGGTCGACGACCAAGGTCACACCTACGTCCGCCTGCCGAAGGGCGGCCCATTCGACGCCTGGTTGCTGTACAACCCAACCGGATACTATCGTTACTAAGATTGGCGCTATTGAGATTGGCGTTACTAAGATTAGCTTTACTAAGATTAGCTTTACTAAGATTAGCTTTAATGAGATTAGCTTTAATGAGATTAGCTTTAATGAGATTAGCTTTAATGAGATTAGCTTTAATGAGATTAGCTTTAATGAGATAGGCTAATCAGCAGCAAACGCTGCCACCTCCGAAACCCACACAGGGCCGGTGTCACACGACACCGGCCCTGTTTTTTGTGTGGTGGGGCGTGAGTCAATTGCATGATGCCCAAGAAGAGCATTCATTAAAGTCCGGTGGCCACAACATTCTTGTGGCTCATGCGTGCGAGTCGTGTCCGCCATGCGTTTGCTAGCCGCTTCGGCTCATTACGGCTCGGTTTGTTCCGTCTAGGCCTATAATCGATGATCCACCATTTGTTTTTTTGGGAGCTTAAACCAATTGCTCGGAGTTTTTTCAAAACGTGGCGGTCCCCTGCCTCCAGCAGCTGCCTAATAGTTCGAGCCGGTCCAATATGAGCTTGCCTGCAGTAGTACATCCAACCCGCTAATTGCGCTCGCTTAACCGCAACTGCTTCGAGAGAATCAGCTGTGACTGAACGGCATGCGGCAACGTATTTTTCGCCTAATGCCAGTGCTTTCTTACTCTGCAGTCGACTGATCGCTGTTCCGCTAGGCTTTGAAACAGAGATGCCATGAACCAAGCGTTCGTCGGAGCTGGTTTGTAGGCCGTTTGCCCTTTTCTTTTTCTCATTGATCTTCAAACCGAGTAACTCGATCTCACTTTCGAGCCGCGCTGCCAGCTTATCTCCATTCTCGCGGTTGCTTCCAGACCAGACAAAATCATCGGCATTTCGCCCATACCGAAGCTTGAGGCTACCAGCCATTGACGCTAGTAGTTGGTCAAGCGGCCAAAAGAAAATGTTCAAAGCATCTCCGCTGATGGGCGATCCTTGAGGCACGCCATCGCGATAGGTAAACAGCATTGATAGCACCAATGCCGTGTCATGCTGAAATTTCAACTTTCGAAGCTGAGAGAACATTGCTGCTTGCGAAATCGACGGGTAGCAGTCGGTAACGTCCCGGGTCCACACGTTCCTACTTCCGACATGGATTTGAGCACTTGTGAAGGTCGAGCGCCGTCGTACTCCACCGTGTGCCGCAGGGTGGCATAGGTGATGGTTTTGCAGAAACCGATGCAGTTTTTTGAGGAGACGCTTCGGAGGCTTATAGAGTGGATCAATGGGACGGTGTTTTTTGCCATCCCATTGCATCCTGCGGGGCTTGAAGCACGCGTCCATGTTCCGGGCGAAGGACCACAGCATATTAACGCTTAGGCCCATTGCCTCGGCGAGGTGTTCTGGCCTTATTTGATGTGGCAGCACGTTTTGCATCCTTTCCGAGCAGTGACGTCAATTTATTCTCGATCTCGATTAACTGGCCAACCATGCCAGTCAATTCGGAAGTTCGCTTGTCACTAGACATCAAAGAGCTATCACCCACACCCATCACTATTAGTGCTTCGGAGGGAACACCAAGTGTTTCAGCAATTCGCCTCATCACCTCCAATGATGGCTGACGCTCTCCATTCTCCACTAAACTTAAGTACGGCACACTTACACCACTCTCGCCTGCGACCTCCGTCATTTTCAGTGACTTTGCCTGTCGCAATATTCTAATGGTCTTTCCCAGCTGTTTACTCACGACGGAAAGACTCCTTATCTATGGTATGTTGGACAGATCGTTTGTTCACCGATCTTGGACATCAGGATGCAAAAATATGGTCGACTTCAACTTCCAGGAGTGAGATTAAAACCTCAACTCGAAATTCAACTTCTACCACATCTGCCGCAGGGCAAGACTGGCCCCAATGAGCAATATGCTCAATGGATTCAGCAAGCTTCACTGCGTCATCCACAACCCCCCGCATCTCACGACCTTGACCCTGCCCAAGAGTATTGAGCAGCTTGCGAATGGCAACCGCTCGTCTTTCGACTTCACGGAGCAAATCGCGGGGGCGTGTTGCGGAACCTCGAAGTGTTGCCTTCATAGGATATTCCTTTCAGAAAGCGGGACTTCAAGAACAAGTAAACGGAAACCACCTTAGGAGTCCGTTTCGGGGGATCATGGCCACACGCAGCAGTTGTTAGCTGCTACGGTCCTCAACCGCTACCACCCGGGAAGGTGGTCGATCGGCGACAAGTTCGTGACCGTGTCGGGCACGAGATCGTTCGCCTCCGGCACGGTTGCCGGCAGTGGGATGAAGTCCACACAATGAGGCTCAGCAAGTTGTCAAAGAACGATTGCAGGCTTTCACAGCCAGCGAATGCAAATAGAGCCCATCACAGATTGGGTGTCAATAGTGGTTAATAAGTTTACAGGCCAGTTTTTTCAATTTTCATATTTTCTGGGGCAAGCATCGCTTACTACCGGGGAAGCCACTCGTGCTGCTTTCCGCCAATCGCTAGTCGTCGCTGCGTTTGATTCACTTTTCTAGCCGACCCCTTCGGTTTCGTTGCGAAACCGACTTCTGGCTTGCGCAATCCACCCGTTTTTCATTGGGAAATGGCCACCTGTTCTGCTATAAAGGGATAGTGTTCGAATGTATATATGTGTCGAACGCAGGAGGTGATTGATTGTCGGTTAACTTTGGGCTTTTGCCCCCAGTGGAACGGGGGTGGGGCGAAATGATTTTAGGGGGATTGAGAGCGATGGTTGTAAGTCGAGTATTAACAAGTAGTTGCGACGACGAGAGGTTTTGCAGAACCAAAAATAAAGCCCCCACGAATCGATTTCCCGATTCTGGGGGCATAAAACGATCGACGGTCTACTGCCGGCTGGCGTCGGTTTCGTCCGAATCGGCTTCGGCTTCGGCTTCGGTGTCGGGCGCGGGCGCTGCTGGTTCGGCTGCATCACCCGCTTCTGCTTCATCCTGCTGCGCCTCGGCAGCGTTATCGTCGTTTGGCTGGTCATCATCGGCGTCATCATCGGCGGTGGGCCAGGGGGTGGTGATGATGCGGTGGTTGCCGAGGTCGGCGATCCACAGGTAGCCGGAATGCACCAGCACCGCGGCTGGCTTGTTGAGTTCGTTGTCGCCAGGCCCGGCGGTGCCGGTTCCGCAGAGCGCGACGAGCTTTTGGTCGCTAGTCAGCATACAGACCCGATGGGCGAACATCTCGGCCACCACGGCTTGCTCGTTGCTGGCGTCGGCCACGCCGTGCGGCATGTCGAGTGTCAGCGATGGCCAAGGGGTCGAGATCCCCTGCCCTGGTTTGTAGTACCGGAGCAGGCTGGTGCCCGCATCGGCGATCAGCAGATGGCCCTTTTCGTTCATGCAGAGATCGATCGGGTACTGCAAGGTGCCGACGCCGAGCGGGCCATCGGCCTGACCGTAGTCGCCGGTGCCGGCGACGGTGGTCACTTCGCCTTCGTGGATGCGGCGAACGCGCGCATTGCCGATATCGGCGACGTACAGCGAGCCATCGGGTCCCCAGGCGACCGCGTGCGGGGCGTTGAACAGTGCGTCGGAAGCAGGGCCATCGAGGTAGCCCTTTTCGCCAGCGGTGCCGGCCAAGGTCGACACGGTGTAGGTGGTTTCGTCGGGGGCGGCGCCGGCCGCGTCGGGCGTGATCAAGCGAATGGTGTTGTTGGTCACCTCGGCCACTGCGATGGTGCCATCGCTGCGAACCGCAACGCCGTGCGGCGAGTCGAACTGCGCCTCGGCCGCTGGGCCATCGAGGTAGCCCTGGAGCTCGGGCCCGCCGGCCAGGGTGTCGACCTGCCCGTCGTGGTGCACGATGCGAATCGCGTGATTGTTGATATCGGCTACCAGAATGGTGTCGTCGCCGAACGGAGCCAGCCGCAGCGGCTTGTCGAATTGGGCCTCCGAGCCATCGGCGTAGCCAGGCATTCCGGTGCCCGCAACCACGGTCATCGGCCATTGGTAGTCTTCGCTGGCCGGCAGCGGGTCGACCAGCAAGAAGCTAAGCCAATGGAAAAACGCCCATACGCCGGCTGCTACCAGCAATGCCAGAACGATGCCGAGAATTTTCAACCACTGCTTCCACTTACCCACGCTAATTTTCCAATCGATCGGAAGGTGCCAAATGCCTGAGTTTTATGATTCGCCGTGCAGATGGCGAAACCATGAATATAGCCCGAGAAAACCAGCATTAACAGTCAGCCGGCTAGCGAGCGAATGTAGAGCTGTAGCACCAGATTTACCCGAGCCGCGGTCGTGCACCTGCTTGCAGGTGGGGTGCGGGAGCCTCGGGCGGGGGCAATTACAGCAAATGCCGAGCTTTGACTTCCAGGTAGCGGTTCACCAAATTGCCGGTGAGCTGCTCGGGGAACGCGTCGACCAGCAGCACGCCTTTCATCTCGAGGTCGGCCAGCACGTGGCGTCGCCAGGTGAGGATGTCGGCCGCCCCGGCCGCCTGGTAGAGTCGGTCGTCGGGCACGTCGGCGAACGCGCGGATGTTCGGCATGCCGGGCGTTTCGTTCTCGTCTTGCTCCATTTGCTGCAGTTCGTGATCGACCGCGTCGACCGCGTTGTAGAGCGAGTGGTCGCGAAGCAGCACCGCCATCGGCAGGTGCCGGCCGGTGAACGCGGTAAGGTGCTTCTCGATTTGATGGGCGTTGACGTCGTCGATCACGTTGGTGATGAGCACCACCAGCGTCCGCTTGCGAACGTGGGCTGCCAGGTGCAGGAACGCGTCGTCGTAGCGCGACTCGACCATCTGCGGAAACCGATCGTACGCCGCGTGCAGCAGGTGATTCATCTGCCCGCTGCCACCCTTGGGAGGCACGAACGTGTGAATCTCGTTCGAGAAGCACATGAGCCCCACCTGGTCTTTGCGAGCGAGGGCCACGTAGCTGAGCATCAGCATCGCGTTCAGGGCGTGGTCGAGCAGGCTCACTCCTTCGCAGGTGCCGGTCATCATCCGCCCACAATCCACCATGAACATCACCCGCTGGCTCTGGTTGGCCTGAAAGTCCTTGACCGTGAGCTTGTTGCGGCGAGCGGTGCTCCGCCATTCGATGTGGCGGTAGTTGTCGTCGATCGTGTAATCGCGCAGGCGTTCGAACTCGTTGTCCTGGCCCACTCGACGGGTACGGCGCAAGCCCATCAGACTCAGCCGATTCGTACGGGCCAGCAGTGCGTACTCGCCGAGCTGTTTCATGTCGGGGTAGACGTTCATCCGCGAGTGACACGGCACCTGCAGGTAGCGACTCCAAAAGCCCCACGGGCTGCGGACTCGCAAGTAGGTGTGCGTGAGTTCAAACGCCCCTCGTCGGCGAGGTCGCAAATGGTATTCAAGCGTCGCCCGGCGTTCGGCCGGCAACACCACGTTGAACTCCGAGGGTTCGGCTTCGAGGTGTTCGACCACCCCGTCGCGAATCCAGACCGGCCATTGCCGCGACGAGCGATTCACCACGGTCAGCGACACCTTGTGCGGCTGACCAAGCGACGCGATGAGTCCCAGGTGACGCTCGACCGTGAGTTGCTTGGCCTGGGTCAGGGGAAGCAGATCGATCAGCGCGACCACCGCGAGCAATGTGTCGATCAGCACGACGAGCGGCCACATGTTCGGCAGAAACACAATCCAAATCGACAGAAAGCTCGGCACCAGCAACAGCATGACCAGCGGGCGATGCGGATACGTACCGCCCCAGCGTGCCAAGCCGATGAGCACGAGTAGCAGCAAGCCGAGTATCCAGAACACGTAGATCATGAATCGAAGGGGGAATGCAGTGGAGCGAATATCGAGGGGAGATCGTGAGCCGCAATGGCGGGCGTTACATGCGCGGTACTTCGACCGTGCGAATCATGTTGCGCAAGGCTTCGTCTACTTGATGGCCCTCCACTTCGGCCTCGGCGGTGAGCACCACGCGGTGGCGCAGCGCCGGCAGCACGATTTCGCCGACGTCGTCGGGAATCGCGTAGTCGCGGCCGTTGAACGCAGCCAGAGTGCGGGCACCTTGCACCAGGGCGATGCCCGCCCGGGGCGAGGCCCCGATGTGGAACTGCGGCCACGAGCGGGTTTGGCGAACAATGTTGTTGATGTAATCGAACAGCTCGTCGGCCACGAGCACCTGACTGCAGAGCTGAATCGCCTTCATGATTTGCTCCGGCCCGGTCACGGTTGCGACTTCGTCCTCCAGGCGTTGCTCGACCGCCACCTGGCCGCTGTGCTCTTTGAGTACGCGGACTTCCTCCATTGCGGTGGGATACTCGACCATCACCTTGAACATGAAACGATCGAGCTGGGCTTCGGGCAGGTTGTAGGTGCCTTCGCTCTCGATCGGGTTCTGGGTGGCCATCACCAGGAAGGGGGGCTCGAGTTGATGCGTGGTGCGTTCCACGGTAACGCGACGCTCCTGCATGATTTCGAGCAACGCAGCGTGTGTCTTGGCCGGCGAGCGGTTGATTTCATCCGCCAGCAGAATCTGCGTGAACACCGGACCAGGGCGGAAGGTGAACTCTTGGGTCTTCATGTTGAAGATCGGCGCGCCGGTAATGTCCGACGGCATCAAGTCGGCGGTGAACTGAATGCGGCCGAACTTGGTGCCGAGCGTTTTGCCGAGCGTGCGGACGAACAGCGTTTTGCCGAGCCCTGGCACGCTCTCGATCAGCACGTGCCCGCCCGAGAACAACGCAACCAAGGTGGAGAGTACCAGTTCTTCCTGGCCGACGTACACCTTGCTGACTTCGGAGCAGATGCGCTGGTAGAGCTGGCGAACTGGTTCGAAGCGCCCCGTGTTCACGCGCCCTGTTGCGACCGGATGCGGTGCTTCGGGGAGCGGCGGCGTTGGCTCGGGCGCCGGCGCGGGCTCGGTCGGCACGCCATCGGGGTCGAAGTTCAGGTCCGTTTCAGGGTTGAATTGTGGATCGTTCATTCCGAGGCAGGTGGATCAGAGGAAGGTGTAGGAAGAATGCCAGCGTTGGGCGAGATCTCCGTGGCCGGAGTATGCTCGCGCCGAAGCGACTGGCGGTAAAGTCGAAGGAGGTGAATCGCATGACCGCGATTTCGCGAAGTAGAAAGCAGTCGGCCGAGCGCGACGATATGGTTGCTGAACTCGCTGGTGGTGTCTTTGAGCCAGGTGCGAGGGATGCCAAAGATCGGCCAGCACATCAAGGAGAATACAATGCCCAAGGCAGCAATCTGTGTGAGCACCGCTCCGATCGGCCAGACCCGGAACATCTGCAGCCCTGTCGGCGGCTGGCTGCTGGGGTCTTCCTCGCGGATCATCGGCCCCCCCTCGTGCGACTCGAGGAACACCACTTCCCGGCGAGGGTCGCCGATCGAATCGACCAGCTTGCCGGCGATCTTGCGATGCTCGTGATTTACCAAGCGGGCGTTGAGCAGCCAGGAGCCGTTTTCGACCATGATCACTCGTCCCGAGCTGGGAGTGTAATAGTCGTAGTAGCGATAGTCGTCGGCCATCTCTATTTCGCTGACCAGCACGTCGCCGGCTCCGTCGGCCAGCAGCGTCTTGTAGTCGCTCTTGCGACCGAGCGGGTTCATGCGGGTATGGCGGACGATGTCGGTCTTCGACTCGTCGACTCCGTTGGCCCAAGGGCCGGTGAGCGAGCGAACCGTTTTCTTCGCTTTCGAGTCGTCGAGTTTAAACCAGTTTTCGGTGCTGTCGTGCGAAAGCGAAGTGGGGCGATTGCCGACCGCTTCGGACTGCGCTTCGGAGAGTCGGCGGCTGTATTCGTTCTTGAGTCCGGCCGGCGCGTTGCCTTGCATCCGTTTCCAGTAGCCAGGAGCTGCATCGTAGTCGCGACCAACGACAATCAGCACCCGCGGCGGCAGTTCGGGATCGCCCTCGATCAGCCAGTAGTTCAGCCATTCTTCCACTTCGTACGTGGGGGCTTCGAAGTCGTCGGGAAACCAAACAATCACGTCGGCGTTATCGAGCGACGGCGACAAGTAATACCAACTGCGAACATGGTGCCCTGCTTCTTCGAACATCTCGCCGAGAATGCGGGTGCCATTCAGGCTGGTGCTGGGATAGCCGCTGCGACTGCCATAGTGCGACGGCACTTGGTCGTAGCAGCCGGAGAGCGTGCTGAGCAGCACCAGCATGACGAGCGATACCAGCCATCGCGTGGTGGTCGTAGTTCGGAGGGTGGCGGGGAGTCGATGGATCATGCGGCGCGCTGCTCCATGACGAGTACCAACGATTCAAACTGGTCGATCTCGCGCCAGACTTCGTCGATGTTATTGCGATCGGGCACCCGCTTGCCGAAGAAGACCTCTTCGAACAGCAGCACGGTTTTTTCGAACATCAGCGAGAGTTGCTCCGCTTCGGCGGTGCCGTGGCGGCGGATCTCGCGCAGGTACTGGCGGTTCGTCTTGCCTTTGATCAATCGCAGCCAGTGCCGGCGATCGAGTTGGAGCAACTGATGGCTAAACAGATAAATAATCGCCCGCTCGAATTGACCATTGCGGTACAGTCGCTGGGCTTCGTCGAGGTAGTCGGACGGGGCTTTTTCGAGCGAAACCGGCAGTTCCTCGACGCGAACGATGTCGGCACCCACGGCGGTGCGTTCGACGACGATGCTCCCCTGCACTTCGCGATAGAGGAACTTCTTGGTGATCATGTACACAATCGCAATCAGCAGGATGGCGAGCACCACCCAGCCGAGAACCACCAGAAATTCCAAAAACGTCAGGCTTCCCTGCGAAGTAACACGCGGCTTCGGAGGTGGTTGCACCTTGGCCGCGCGAAAGTCGTCGGTCTCGGGATCGTACCACGGAATCTTCGGCGACGAACTCAGCGCTTCGCGTCCCGCTTGCACGGCTTGCTCTGGCTCGGAGAGATCGCTCTCGGCCACGGCCAGCGTGCTGCACGCCCAGCAGGCGACGAGCCACAGCAGCACCGCTGCCCAGCTAGGGAGTCGTCGTTCGAATTGCCGATCGCTGGGAATCATCCCACCCCTGTCATTGAATTTGCTAACTCACCAGTGCCGATTGCCGCCGCAGCCGCGAGGCTTCCGCCCGCATTAATAACTCTACTTCCCAACCTTCGCGGCGAATCCGCAGATCGAGATAAGCCAAGAACCGCACCACCGCCAGCCATCCTACCACGATCCACAACGCCGCAGGGTACACAAACGCATGGAGATGATACGCTTCGAGTTCAACGCCAAATATCTGGACCAACACCACCTGGATGCCAAGCCCGAGGGCGAGGGTCATCACGCCGCCGGTAAGGGTGGCCAACGTCCAGCGACCGAACAGCTCGCCGCCGTTGTTGGTGTGCAAATTCCGACTCCGGCGATTCGTCGTGAGCCGCCCTTTCTTGCCCGAAAACAACGGATTGCGTTCCAGCAAAATCAGTTCGCCCGTGTACGGCATCAACCAGTAAGGCAGCAGCACGATCATCATCATCACCGACCGCAACACCACCTGGTACAGCACTAACTGAGGCAAGCTCCGAATGAAATCGATCACCATTTCGCGAAAACGAAATTCGCCGCCGAACATCATCTTGCCCATGAAGATGGTGATAAACGCGGTCGCCAGCGGAGTTTCGATCGCCACGAGCAGCAGCAGCAGCGTCCAGTACCCGCCAAAACCTTCTTCGTACTCGAGCTCCTCAATGAGCAGATTGTCGGTAAGTAGCCAATTCAGAAAGAAAAACGGCACGCTTCCCAGCAGCATCAGCCCGAACCACCAACCAAACCACGCCCGAATGACCTGCAGCGCAAGACCCATGATCTCGCCGAAGCCACGTTCGCGAATCGCAATGCGTGTTTGGTCTAGTTGCATGAAGAAAGGCTGGTTAAGGCGATGGGTGGAAACAAAACTTAGCGAAACGTTGGCGTGGTTACTGTTCGTCCTCGAGCGGTTCGGAGGAGTAACCAAGCACGACGATGTAGAACATGATGCTCATGCTCGAAATCATCGCGACCGCTGCCTTGAATGCGTACGGAGCCGGCGAGGGGGACAGGAACCCTTCGATGATCGCGGCCAGAAAGAACATCACGACCGCCAGCATCATGATCGGAATGCTCTCGATCGCCGCGCGAATGAGCGAATCGACACGCCGGTACCCGCGAGTGAATACGATCGAGAAACCAAGCCTCATGCCGGCCGCTGCCGAGAGCACGATCGCGGTCAGTTCGAACGGACCATGGGCGGTAACAAACTGAAAGAAGTTATCGGCCTGCGGAACCGTGGTCATGTGACCGAACGCGGCCCCCAGATAGATACTGTTAAAGATCGTTTCAAACAGCCCGCCGATCCCCAGGAGCAAACCCATGGCGAAACAACGGAGCCCGATCGTAGTATTGTGATTGATGTAGAAGCCCATCATCATCGCTTCGCCGCCCGAGGCTCGGCCTTGGCCACCAATCTCTTGGCTGAACGATGCTTCGAGTGCCGCCATTTGATCGGGCGTCATCACGATTTCTTTGAAGTTGTGCACCGGGGTCCATTTGCTGGAGAGGAACATCGCCAGCAGAAAACCACCCCAAAAAATGGCGAACGCTACCCGCAGGTACTGGTCGTGAAACAACCGCCTGGGCACTTTGCGAAACAGTTCGTCGCTCCACTGCGATACTTCAAAGCGCCCCGTGCGATAGAGCTGGTTATGCGCTCGACCGACGAGTTGGTGCAGATAGCGAACCGTCGCGATTGGCAACTGGTACGAGTCGGCCAGCGCCAGATCGGCACAAGCAGCTCGGTACAACGTAGCGAACTCCAGCCGGTGCTGGGCCTTCAGCTTATAGCTGTCGGAACTCTCGAGCCGCAAGCAAGCTTGCTCGAGCTTCCGCCAGTCGGCCATTCGCGATTCGATGAGTTCGGCAGCTTTCACAGGACTATGCGGAGTTCAAAGGAATGGCGAATACGAGAGCGATGGAGTGAGCAGGCTAAACGCCCTGGCGATGATCGCAGGGGGTTACTGAGTTGGCGCCTGAGGGATTTCGAAATCGCGCGGGACGTTCGGCCCAGTGATCGGCCGGGGTGGCGGCGGCAGGGGAAGTTCCTCGACCAGTTCTTCTTCCTGGTGCGAGAGGAACGTGCGACGATACAGCACGCACAGCAGCGCGTCGTAATCGATGCCTTGCGGCAAGTTGTATTTTTCGGCGAACACTTCACCGACATGGCGAGCAATCTCGGCTCGCCGCGCGGGTCCGAAGTAGCGTCGGCGGTCGACGTACTGCGAGATCGCCTTGGCCAGCGAGCGACTCGGCATCGCATCGAGCGGCAGCATGTTCTCGATTGGGGTGAGCATCACGTCTTTCATCTCGTTGAAGCGCGAAGCGAGTGTCCGCTCTTCGACGATCACCATGGTGCCGCATGCCAGATCGCCGAGTCGCTGATAGCGGGTGTTGAGCGAGGTAGCCACGAGACCCACCAGGTACGTGGGGATGAAGATCGACCAGGTCGGCAAACCATCGGCGACCCGCAGGAAGTTTCGCAGCACTGCTTGCCCCGCGTTGATCGGCCCACCATTGGTGCGGACCACGCGGAGTCCCATGGCACGTTTGCCAGGGGTTTGTCCGTTCATGTAGGTTTCGAAGAACCCACCATAGAACCAGGTGATCAGAAAGGTAACAATCAGCCAGGCGCCCATGCCCACTTCGGGCAACCCCACCATGCCGGTCGTAAACATGATGATCAGCGACAGCAGAAAGATGGTGATCCCCATCACCAACGTATCGAGCAAATACGCTATCAGTCGCTCGAATGGACTGGCGACGCGGTATTCGAACCCAATGTTCTCGGGCGTAACAACACGAATGTGGGTATCGATCTGGTGGTGTGGATCAGGCAAGGCGACTTCTCGACGGCGGAAAGGCGAGTCTTGCTATTATCCGTCACCACCGCCGAGCATGCAAGCAATAGAAAACTGGGAAATAGCACGTATCGCTGGCCGCAACGGGCAAAAACGCCAGCAGCAGCCGCAAACGGGACAACCTTGGTATTCGGGGAGGTTCGCACAAATAATAATGACGATCCGTCCGCTCCCCAGGAAAGGTCTAGGGATCGTGGGGCTTCGGCTCGCTCGGTGCTTTGTAGGGTGCTAGCGGTGGCTGTGGCAGGTCGGCCGCGACGTGCCAGACATGACGATCCTGAAAATAATCAATCAGCTCCGCATTCTCCTCATCGCTCATCGAGTGGGCCCATACCACTTTGGCCGCATCGATGTCGGCTTCGTTCCACACCCATTCTGCATGAGGGTGATGCTCCGGCGAGTATTCCACCAGCACCAGGTGCTTGCCCGGTTCATCTTCCAGGTGTTGCTGCATCGCGTTGCGATACCAATGCCAGTCGGCGGTCGATTCGTTCACCCATGTGGCAATCGCGGTACCGCAGAGCAGCGCTTGGAAACCGATCAGCAGCGCAATGCTCGAGCGACTCCAGGCAAAGCGTCGCGTCGCAACACGCAGGTTGCGCAGTCCATCGACGACCAACAAGTAGACGACCGGGGCGACCGGAGCAATGTAGTGAGGCCAGTTCCACACGGTCGCCTGGGTTAACGCCCACACCGCAATCAGCAAAGCCAGCGGCCATCGCCATTTACTGCCCCGCCACCAGGGGAGCATGAGCACCGGCACCAGCACCACGTAAGGCAATAGCACGTCGGTCGACCAATAGAAGAATCGCCATTTCGTCATCAGCAAACCATGGAGCGTCCATTGATCGTTGTACCACTTCATCGACCACTCTTCGTGGAACTTACGAATCGCGTCGTGCAGGTAATGCTTGCCGGTGATCGGTGCTTCGAACAGAAATACCGGGCACAGTGCGTACGTCCGCTCGTGCACTTGGTAAGGCATGGTGAGCGAGCTACCGGTGACCGCCCTGTTGTGAGCCGTCATCACCAGGAAGCCGGCCCCCAGGATCAGCAGTTGCGGCAACAGCACGCGAGTCGAGAGCGCCGGCAACGTCGGCCAGCCATGACGAGTCCAGTGCACCACCATCCACACCCCGACCAGCAGGCAGTAGAGCGCCCCTTCGAAAGGGCGGGTGTTGGCCAGCACCAGGGTGCCGACCGCCATGGCAGTCGCATCCGCTACGCGGAGCGTCGCTGCAGGGCGGAGCATCCGCGCCGCCGCGCCCAGCACGAGCGCGCCGCCGATGAACGCGACCGAACCACCCCAGAAACTCTGTCCCCAAATGATTTCGAAACCGGGATGCAGGATCAGGCAGGCCGCACCCACGGCGGCCCACTTCGGCGGAGTCATGCCGAGCAGCATCCAGTAGCAGGCCAGCACCGCCAGCACCGAGCTAATCCAGACACCAACGATCGGCCAGCCAAAAAAGCGTTGTCCCACGGCCAAAGCGAGTCCTTGTCCCGGTGGGTACTTCGACGCGTAGCTCGGCTGGTGGATGACGTGCATCGTCTCAAAGTGTCGCCACATGGGATGCGTGGGATTCGTCATCCGGCCATGCGCGTAAGTGTCGCCAGCCAGCAGGTAACTGAACTCGTCGTGCACTCTCGGCAGTGGCGGGCGCAAGTACGATACCAGGGCCGAGATGGCCAGCGTTGCGCAGGCCAGCAAAATGGCGATGGTAATTCGGGACCGAAACATAAGGCAACAAGTCGGGGAAAGCGTGAGTCGTGGGATTGGCCAGGCCGGGGTGTTGCGGTCGCGCGATCTGCGCCGGCGTTACTTGCGAGCCATTCGCAGCACGCTCAGGAAGAAACTCGCGAACATCGTCTGGCAACCCAAGGCTACCGCGGTAACGCCGGGAATTACCCACCGCATGGTGGTCGCATAGTCGAGCGCTCCGAAGTCGACCGCTTGCCAACTGGCGAACGCGACTCCGATCAACGCAGTTCCCCCAGCGGCCAGCGCGAGTCCGGATACCAAACCTCGTTCGAGGGTGGCCACCTGACGGAACCACCGCATCTTGGGACTCTCGGGTACCAGGCGTTCGCTAATCGCAAATGTCTTGGCGAACAAAGCCAGCTGCACCAACTGGGTGCCAACGAGCATCGCCAGGCTGGCGACCAGCAAGGTGTGAGCGTCGAGCGTCACGCCGGCAACCTGCGTGGCCGGCAATGCCAGGGCGTAGCCCAAGATGCCGAGCACCGCCAGCAGGACGCCGGGCACCAGGAAGCACCAGCGGGGGCTGTACATCAAGAAGAACCGCAGGGTGCGCCAACCGTCGCGGAACGTCCGCAGGTGCGGCGCGTGGGCCTTGCGACCATCGGGGTGCAGCGTGGTCGGCACCTCGGCGATGTCGGCCTGGAACAGGCTGCTCTTAATAATCATTTCGGTGGCGAACTCCATGCCGGTCGAACGTAGGTCGAGTCGGTCGTAGTGTTCGCGAGTGAATCCACGAAGCCCACAGTACACGTCGTGCACAGGAGCCGAGAACATGTTGCGGACCATCCAGGTAAACATCGGATTGCCCCACCAGCGATGCAGCGGAGGCATCGCCCCCGGCAGCACGGTTCCGCCACCCGACGGCAGTCGGCACCCCTGCACGAGGTCGTGCCCGTTGCGGAGTTGGTCGACGAACTTGGGGATCTCGAGAAAATCGTAGCTGTCGTCGGCGTCGCCCATGATCACGTACTGACCGCGGGCTGCTTCGATGCCACCCATCAGGGCGTTGCCGTAGCCTTTGGCCTCGACGTTCACGACGCGGGCGCCGAGCTCGGTAGCGATTTCGA
Organism: Aeoliella mucimassa; assembly: GCF_007748035.1. Taxonomy (NCBI): domain Bacteria; kingdom Pseudomonadati; phylum Planctomycetota; class Planctomycetia; order Pirellulales; family Lacipirellulaceae; genus Aeoliella; species Aeoliella mucimassa. Next base: position 6,382,624 of record NZ_CP036278.1, on the reverse strand, counting down.
TGCTGCGGTCGGTACTGCCGTTGTCGGCGACGATTACCTCGCCGCGGATTTGATGCTCACGCATCGCCCGCTGGGCTTTTTCGATGCAGATGCCTAGAGTGTCTTCTTCGTTCAAGCAGGGCATCACGACCGATAGCTCCAGCGTCTCGGTCACCGGCTGCACGAGCGAAACATCGGGCTCGCCTTGCACGCTGGCCATGCATTCGCGAATCGCCTGCTCAGCTGCCTTGAGCCGGTCGAGAACCGGGAAATCGGTCGAAGGGGTGCGGGTTGTCGTGGGGGCAGTGAGTTCGAGTGTATCAGCCATGGTTTTTGAGTCAGACGCAGGAGTGTGTGTACGAATTCCGCCCAACCCTAGCTCACAGAAAACAGAGGGGCAAAAATTGTCGGCCTTTTCGTTAGAATTGGCAGAACCTGCGAACGTAGGACAGGAAAATCCTGACCTGCTGCCTACCCAATGAGACCCGCGAATCGATGATGCTATCCGACGAACACCTGCCGCTGCTGATTACCGGAGTAGCCGGAGTGGCTGGCTACAACGCGCTCGACTACTTCTCCGCCCGCTATCCCGGTCAGGTGATTGGGATCCGCCAGGAGGACAACTGGCGGCTGCAAGGTCTGCACGTGGTCGCCTGCAACGCGGAGGATCACGCAGGGCTGGCGAAGCTGTTCGAGCAGCATCAATTCCGCTCGGTCCTCAACTGCGCTGGCAACTGTGCGCTCAAAGCGTGCGAACTCGACTCGCGACTCGCCTGGCGCACGAATGTCGAAGGGCTGGTGAACCTGCTCTCGCACGTCGTCGAATGCCAGGCGCGGCTTGTGCATTGCTCGATCGACCTGGTCTTCTCGGGCGACGATCCCGAGCGCGATGGCCATGTCGAAACCGATCGCCCCGATCCGGTGACCGTGTATGGCAAGACCATGGTGAGCGCCGAGCAATTGGTCGACGACTGGTACCCTCAGGCGTGCGTGCTCCGCATCTCGCTACCGATGGGGGTGAGCTTCAACGGCCACGCCGGCGCGATCGATTGGATTCAGTCACGCTTCGCTGGTGGCCGGCCGGCGACGTTGTACTTCGACGAGATTCGTACGCCGACCTACACCGATTGCCTGAACTTGTTGTTCGAAGACTTGCTGACCAGCGACGCGTCGGGGCTGTATCACGCCGGGGGGCCGGTGCGGCTGAGCCTGTACGAGATCGCCCAGGTGGTGAATCGCGTAGGTGGTTACAATCCCGATCTGCTACAGGGATGTCCGCGACTCGACGCGGGGCCGATGCCGCCGCGGGCGGGCAACGTGGCGATGAGCTCCGATCGGCTGGCCGATCTGGTGGGGTACTTGCCATTCGACCCGTGGCCGCTCGACCCAAAATGGATTCCGACCGACCGCAACTGGCACTACGACCGCACCGGCGAGCCCGGCTCGCCAGAACTGCTGGCCGACATTTTGTACCGTAACCCTCGCCGGCAACCAGCCATAGGATAAACCCCCTGCCCTACTCTCCCCACGACAAACTATTTGGCGTGCGGCGAGCGGGCGATGCTAAGCGGCTTGAGCAACAGCTGCTCCAGCCAGTCGGCGACCCGCTTGGCGACTGGTTGGTCGGCAGGCACCTGGCCCACGAGCGTTAGCTGATCGCCAGCCAGTTGGTCGGCCAGTTGTGTGAGATCGTCCCGCATTCGGGCGACGAGCGCTTCGGCTTCGCTGGCCGAGAGCAGTCGCGAAACGAGCTGCACCTCGCCGCCTGGGCGCTCGCGACGCATTGCGCGTAGTTGGCCGCGTTCGGCTTTGAGTAGCTGCCCGTCGACGTAGCCGCGGCGGAGCTGGTCGGCCGAGTTAAAGTGATACGCTGGATCCTGATCGAGATAAACGCTCACCGCACCAGTGGAGCGAAAGCCGACAAACCGTTCGCGCCCCGCCAAGTCGCGCCAAGCAATCCGCTCGACCATGGCAACTGCGTCGCGCAGCAGGTCTTCGCGATCGTGTTCGTGGCGAGCCATGGGAGGGGCCGTGGCAACTTACTTTTGCGGATACTCGTCGGCGTCGAACAGAAACCGATCGACGCAGGCCAGTCCACCCAGGCCCAAGGCAAAGCCGACCGCCGCACCGGCGCTCTTGGCCGCGTCGCGGAGCAGGTAGAAGTCGACCTCGTCGGCCTGCAGCGTTCCCACCCAGCGAACGAAGAAGTAGATGGTCATGCCGATCGAAATCCAGCAGACAATCATGGCCAACCAGGCGGCGATTTCGACAGTGCGTTCAAACAACCAAACCATGGTCGAAGTCTCTAGGGGCGAGAAAAGTAGTTCGTGGCAATGGCGGTCGGTCGACCCGCTGGGTCTTATGGTACGTGGCCATCCGCTGGTTTCGCAATAGCTAAGCGGCAGATTGGGCAGCTTTCGCCCGCGCTAGCACTCAATCACGTTCACTTCGATCGCCAGGCCGCCGCGGGCGGTTTCCTTGTACTTGGCCGACATGTCCGCGCCGGTCCGCCGCATCGTCGCGATGACTTTATCGAGCGACACGCGATGGCTCCCGTCGCCTGCCAAAGCGAGTCGCGAGCTATTGATCGCAGTCACCGAGGCGACCGCGTTGCGTTCGATGCACGGTACCTGCACCAGTCCACCGATGGGATCGCAGGTGAGACCCAGGTGATGCTCCATGGCAATCTCGGCGGCCTGTAGCACCTGGGCGACCGAACCTCCCTGGACCTCGGTGAGCGCGGCCGCGGCCATCGAGGCGGCCACGCCGACCTCGCCCTGGCAGCCGACTTCCGCGCCGGAGATCGAAGCGTTCTCCTTATACAGCATGGCCATCGCTCCGGCGACCAGGAAGAATCGCACCACGTCGTCGTCGGTGGCCTCGCGGCCAAACTTCATGAAGTAGTGCAGCACCGCGGGAATGATGCCGGCCGCGCCGTTCGTGGGGGCGGTGACCACTCGGCTGCCGGCCGCGTTCTCTTCGTTCACCGCCAGGGCGTACAGGTCGACCCAGTCGAGCGCGGCCAGCGGATCGGTGGTTTCGTGCCGCGACTTGAGCTTCTGGTACAGGGCCGGCGCGCGGCGGCGAACTTTCAGCCCACCGGGCAGGATGCCTTCGCACCGGCACCCGCGTTTCACGCATTCCTGCATTACCTGCCACCGCTGCATGACTCCATCGCGCAGTTCAGCTTCGCTGCGGGTGTGCAGCTCGTTGGCCATCACGATGCGGCTGACCGACGATCCCTCCGACTGGCAATGCTCAAACAGTTCGACCCCTGTGCGGAACGGGAACGGGCGGTCGTCGGCCACGGGGGACGAATCGACCTGGGCGGCCTCGATGTCGGCCGCGGTCAGCACGAAGCCGCCGCCGACGGAGTACACCACCTCCTCGGCAAGCAGGGTTCCGGCCGCGTCGTGGGCCACCAGCCGCATCTGGTTCGGATGCACCCGGCATTTGGTCTTACGGTCGAATTTCAACTGTTTTTCAGGGTTGAACGCTAGCAGTCGGGTGCCGCCGAGGTGCAATTGCTTGCTACTGGCCACCGCGGCCAGCTTCGGCTCGATCGAGTCGACGTCGACCCCGTCGGGGGTTTCGCCCGCCAGGCCGAGCATCACCGCCTTGTCGGTGCCGTGCCCCTTGCCTGTAAGGGCCAGCGAGCCATAGAGTGTAACTTCGACCTGCTCGACCCGCTCCAGCACCCCGGCTGCGGTAAGATGGTCGACAAACGACTTGGCCGCCCGCATCGGCCCGACGCTGTGCGAGCTGGAAGGGCCGATACCAATCGTAAAGAAATCGAGAATGCTGAGCATGTGGGCAAGTCGTCCGGAAAGTGTGAAGCATCTGCAACCACTACCTTTAATCTACCTGCCGCGGTAAGTCGAGATGCTCAATTTTCATGCCAACGTTTTTGCGGTGCCAAGTCAGCTAACCGCAGGGCCCGAGATGACTCTCCGCGAAGTCGCCTTGTCCACCTACGCAGCCCCCGCGGGCGGTCCCCCGATGTTCGACGCGATCTTGCCGGTTCGTTTCGAAGAAGTGCAGCAGCGACTGCTGAAGATCGACCGCATGGACATCGAGCCCGACGGCTACTTCCTGGTCGCCGGCGGCGAACAACAAGGTTGCCGGTGGCAGATCGATGGCCATCTGTTCGAGTACCACGGCAAGATGCACCGCGTCGAAATGCACGGCTCGTGCAGCGAAGAGAAACTCGACGAGCTGCTCAGCTGCTTCGGCTGGCCCGAGTGCCCCATGGTGTTCCAACTGGTGCACGAAGGAGTCACGCTGTCAGAGAGCGACTTCCGGAAATTCGCCGCCGCTGAGTTCAGCGAATAGGTGGTTGTCCCTTCGGGGCGCGATGGCCTGAGGACTCCCCTTCCCCACTCGCTCCTAGCGGTTATTCCAGTCGATGGCCGATAGTTGGGCGATGGCGAGCATCAGTGCGTGGGTGCCATCTTTGGAGTGCCCTTGGGCGGCCGCTGCTCGGTAGAGTTGTTCGGCCAGGGCGACGCCGGGAAGCGATAGCTTCATTTGCCGGGCTTCGTCGAGCACGATGCCGAGGTCTTTGAGAAAGTGTTCGATGAAGAAGCCGGGATCGAAGTTGTTTTCGATCATCCGAGGGCCGAGGTTCGACAGCGACCAACTGCCGGCCGCTCCACTGGAGACCGATTGCATGACCGTCGGCAGGTCGAGCCCTGCCTGGTAGCCGTAGACCAAGGCTTCGCACACGCCGATCATGTTGGTGGCGATCAGTGTTTGGTTCACCATCTTGGTATGCTGCCCGGCGCCGGGGCCTCCTTGGTGAACCCACGTTTTTCCCATGAGCGACCAGAGCGGTTCGAGTTGTTGGACTGTAGTGGCGTCGCCGCCGATCATGATCGACAGCGCGGCGTTCTTGGCACCAACGTCGCCCCCCGAGACCGGTGCGTCGATGCTGGTGACGTCTTGCTTGGCAGCCAGTTCGGCAATCTCGATGGCGAGCGAAGGCTGGCTGGTGGTCATGTCGACCAGTACCGTTCCCGGCTTGGCTCCCGCGAGCGCGCAATCATCCCCTTCGATCAGCACGTTTCGCACGTCTTCGGGCATGCCGACGATCGAGAACACCACGTCGGCGGCTTCGGCCACCGCGCGCGGCGTGTCGGCCCACTCGGCACCGCTGGCGAGCAGCGGTTCGGCCTTCGCCCGGGTGCGGTTGAAGACCGTGCAGCGATACCCGGCTGCGAGCAAATGGCCACACATGCTCGCACCCATGACGCCGGTGCCGATCCATCCAATACGAGTCGAGTCGGGAGCGATATCCATATCTAAATCAGTTTCGTCGAAGCGGTGAAATCAAAAGGGCCTGGCCGCGCGTGGGCGGCCAGGCGAGAGAGCGGTTGCCAGGGTGTCGGGCGGGTGTCGGTTCTGGGGGCTGCTAGAAGCCGAGCCCCTTGGCCTTGACTCGCACCCGGCAAAGGTCGTGGTTCGAGGTCATGTACAACGTGTGACCATCGTCGCCGAACGCGCAGTTGGCAATGCGATCGCCGGTGCTGATGGTCGCCAGGTGCTTGCCCTCGGGCGAGATGATGAGCACGCCGCCCGGGCCGGTGGCAAACAGGTTGCCGTTGGAGTCGAGCTTCATGCCATCGGCGCTACCGGGACGTTCGTCGGCCAGGCGTTTGACGTTCAGCAGCACGCGCCCGGTACCCAGCGTGCCATCGTCCTGCACGGGATAAGCCATGTACAAAGGACGGTCGCGATCGCTCTGGGCGACGTACAGCGTTTTTTCGTCGGGCGACAAGGCAATGCCATTCGGCGCCCGCAGTTCTTTGGTCATCAGTTGGGCTGGCTCGCCCGGCATCACGCGATAGACCCCTTGGTAGTCGAGCGGGCGATCGGGATCGTCGAAGCCTTGAGGCCGACCGTACGGGGGATCGGTAAAGTAGATCGCTCCCGACGAATGCACGGTAAGGTCGTTCGGGCTGTTGAACGTTTTGCCGTCGATGTCGCCAGCGATGGTGATGAACTTGGGCTCGGGGCTCGTGACCGGCGCGTCCATCATCGCGACACGATGGTCGCCATGCTGGCAAAGCAGCAGTCGCCCTTCGCCATCGAGGGCCAAGCCGTTGGAGCCCGGTTCGCGATTCTCGATCGGCTCGCCGGTGTAGCCGGAAGGTTTCAGGTAAACACCGAGTCCCTTGCCTTCTTGCCATTTGAACACAGTGTTCTGCGGCACGTCGGAGAAGACAAGGAAGCCACCCTCGCTGATCCAAACAGGTCCTTCGCTCCACTTGAAACCGGTCGCGAGTCGTTCGATCTTGGCTTCGGAGTCGATGAGTGAATCGGCCGCCGGGTCGAGGATCTCGATGGTGCCGATGGTTTCGATCGGGGAAACATCTTGTTGGGCCAGGCTCCAAGTCGGAGCGACGCAACAGAGGATGAACGTGGCCGCAAGTAGCTCAATACGCATGGTTGTCCTTCGTATGGTCGAGGTAAGCGGTCAGCAAGGTGGCTTCGCTCGGCAATCGTCCGTCGAGGTGAGCGAGCGATTACTCTTCGGGCTCGCCGACGTCGACTTGATCCCAATCGACATCGGTGCCATGTTCTTCGATCAGCTGCAACAAGGTTTCGGCCCGGGGAGCATCGCGCGTGGCGACGACGATTTCGACCTCGCCCATGGCTTCGGGAAGAATCGTGGCCGACTCGGCGTTGTTGGTCGTCGCTTTGATGCCGGCACGCTCGAGCGCGGCCACAATGGGTGCGGCTTCCATCACGGAATGGGCATGGGTCACAACATAAGGATCTTCGGGATCGGCCATGATGAGGGGGCTCCTAAAACCAGGGTGGGAAACTTACTGCTCTATTCTATCTTCTGGTCGGACTAGTGGCCACCAACTACCTGTTGGTTGGCCCCGTAAGCGGGGGGAGGCCGGCTAGCGACAAAAAGCTGAAACTGCGATGCTAAACAGCTATGAACGAGCCCGCCTCTACGCCTGAACCGACGACGCGCCGCGACTTGGCGGTGGAGTGGTTGTTGGGTCGTATCAATTATGAGCGGGTGCGGCACGTACCGTACGGCGAGCGGCAACTGAAGCTCGACCGCATGCGGCAGTTCGTCACCGCGCTGGGTAGCCCCGACACGGCGGCCCCGATCGTGCACATCGCAGGCACCAAGGGCAAAGGCTCGACCGCTGCGATGATTGCCGCCATGTTGACGGCGGCCGGATACCGCGTGGGGGTGTTCAGCTCGCCCCATTTGGAGCGATTGGAAGAGCGGTTTGCGATTAACGGGGTGCCGATTCCCGGCGAAACGTTGGCCGACCTGGTGGATCAACTGCGGCCGATGGTCGACGAGTTCGATCGCCGCGCGGCATCGACCGACGATGACGAAGGGCTGACGTTCTTCGACATCACCACCGCCTTGGCCCTGGTGTACTTTGCGCAGCAACAGTGCGACGCGATGGTGCTCGAGGTCGGACTCGGTGGGCGGCTCGATTCGACGAATGTCTGCTTGCCTGCGGTGAGCGTGATCACCAGCATCAGCCTCGACCACACCCGACAACTCGGCAACACCCTGGCGAGCATCGCTGGCGAGAAGGCTGGCATCATCAAGTCGGGCGTGCCGGTGGTCTCGGGCGTCGTTCTCGACGAACCGCGCGAAGTGATTGCCGAGGTCGCCCGCGAGCATGGTTGCCGGCTCATTCAGTGCGGCGAGCAATTCCACTACCAGTACCACGGGCAGTGCTTCGACTACCTGGTGGACGGCGCACCGCTACTCACCGACGTGGAGCTTTCGCTGGCCGGCGTGCATCAAACAGCCAACGCAGCAGTAGCGCTGGCCACGATCGACGAACTGGTAAAGCAAGGCTGGCACGTGCCGGAGCAGCCGCGCCGCGCGGCGCTGGCCAACCTGCAGTTGGCCGGGCGGATCGAGCTGATTGCTGCCAAGCCGTTGGTGGTGATCGACACCGCCCACAACGAAGCAAGCGCTCGCGCCCTGGCAGGCACGTTGCTCGACCGTCGCGAGCAACCTCGCACGCTGATCGTCGCTTGCAGCCGCGACAAAGACGTGGCGGCCATCGCTCGTGAGCTGCTGCCCGCTTTCGAGCGGGTGCTTGTGACCGAGTACCTATCGAACCCCCGCACGGTGCCGCACGAGGAACTGCGGCAAGTATTCGGCGAGCTGGCAACCGAGCAGCACACACTGGAGCTGTTGGAAACCCCCACCCAAGCCTGGCAGCGGGCGCTGGAAGTCACCCCGCCGGAGGGATTGGTAGCCATCGCTGGTTCGTTCTTCCTGGCGGCCGAGTTGCGACCGTTGGTTCGCGAGCAGCTACTGGCCGGTGAGCGATCAACGATTGAGTAGCGCGTCGGTATCGATCGAGAACCCGTTGTGGTCGTCGAACTCGTACTCGAAGGGCTCGTTCCAAGGCATCTCGGCCTCGGCAACCACTCGGCTTTGCTCGGTGCGTACTTCGTGTTGCAGCTTGCGAACCAGCTTGGCGATCGTGGGATCCGACCATGGCAGAAGGTCGCTCGGCTTCACTCGCGAACGGCTAGCCGACTTGTTGGTCAGCCAATCGTTGTCGACGGGAACAGAAACAACAACGGTACGAATGCGGCGTGGAATATTCATCGTAAAGGTGCCTCGAAATGTAGCGGATAAGAAATCTGGAAAAGTCGGGGGGACACCGATACGCGGCTATGGTGGGGGAGGAGATTCAGGATTTCCACCCGCCACGTCGGTGGCTCTTGCCGGGCAAGAGCCCGCTTCGCTGGTTGAGTGAGTCGGGCGGTGAGGTGGACCCGCGGCGGGTACTCGTGTCCTCGTTGCGTCCGATCAACCCATCCCATGTTGCCAAAGGTTAGATGCTTCGACGGGGAAACCTTATTGCAGCCCGCGTGCCAATTGGCAGATGTTTGCCAGAAAAAAAACCAACGCCTGAAAACGCCGGTGTTTTTCGTTCGATGACGTTTAGGCAGGTTGGTTGTCAGCTTTGCAAACTTTGCAAAACAGAACGTAACGACCTTCCGATTACAGAAGCTAGCAAAGCTATCATGCGCAGCGAGACATCGCAGTGGTGGGCGACCGATCACCCACTCGCTAGCACGCTCACCCCAATGACTTGGTTAGGGTGCTAGCGGTTCGGCCGACTCGCTGGGCTGCGTCGTAGCGGGTGGATCCAGCGATTCTTCCGGCAAGCGGTCGAGTAGTTCCTGGAAGTAAGCCACGGCTGTCTCGACCACGGGGTCGTAGAACAGCAGCTCGTCGTCCGAAGGGGGAGTCTCGGGATGATAGACCGTGACGTCGCGTTTTGCGCGGGCTTTGAGCAGCCGCTCGTATTCCACTTCCGACATCGGCACCGTGAACCCTTCGTTCGGCGACACGCCCCAGTTGTCGTCGACCAGCGCGGCCTGACGATCGGGGTTCAGCCGATGGATGTTCTTGCCGCTCGGACGCCAGAAGCTCGCGCAGGTGAGCTTCAACGTGCTGCGGCCCGCTTGCATGGGATGCAGCTCCTGCACGGTTCCTTTGCCGTAGCTTCGCTCGCCGATCACAACGGCTTGCTTATGGTCCTGCAGGCAGGCGGCCACGATCTCGCTGGCGCTCGCGCTGTTGTGGTCGATCAGCACCACCAGTGGCAAGTCGACGTAAGGGCCATCGGCGCTCGTGTAGTCGCTCGCCCGCACTCGGTCTAGTCGGTCGCGGGTCTCCACCACCAACTCGTTGGCCGGCAGGAACAGCTCGCAGGTCTCCACCGCACCGCCGAGCACGCCGCCTGGGTTGGTTCGCAGGTCGAGGATCATAGCCTGCATGCCTTGAGCTTTGAGTTTGGGGAGCAGCTTCTCGAGCTCGCCCGACGATTTAATGCCGAATGTCACGAGCCGCACCAAGGCGATTCTCGAGTCGTCGTCGAGCAGGTATTGCCAGGTATAGTCGGGCAGCAGGCGATCGCCACGGAGCGAGTCGATTTCGATCCGCTCGCGAACCAGCGTGAGTGTCTCGGGTTCGTTTTCCCCTTCGTGCAGCACGGTTAGTTCGAGCGACTCCCCAGCGCGGCCGCGAATCATGTCGATCGCTAGTTGGAGTTCTCTGACCGACATCTCGCCGAGCAGCTTGCCGTCGATCGCCAGGATGGCATCGTTCTCGCGCACGCCCGCACGGTCGGCTGGTTTTCCCGGTAGCGGTGGTCCGGCCACTTTGAGCATGGGGGGCTCGCCGTCGACGTGCAGAATCACTCCGACTCCGTCGATCTCTTGCGCAATCTGCGACTGCATGCGCTTCGCGCTTTGTTCTGGTAGAAAAGCCGAGTGCTCGTCCCCCTTGCGATGCAGCACATCCACCATGCCCCGCATGGCCCCTTCGAACAGCTCGCGGTCGGGTACCTCTTCGTACGCCATGCGGTCGATCATCTTGTATCCCTCCAGCGCGTAGCGGGCGTAGGGATCTTGATCGCCGCGGTAGTAACACAGCAGGCAGAACACGACCGATAGTAATAGCCAGGCAAGATTGCGTCGCGACATCGCTGGATTTGCTCTCTTCGTTCTTCTTTCGCTTGTCGACACGCCGTGGTGTCGCAGGGGGACATGCCGCATTCTATGCATAAACCGCGTTTCTCCGCACCCGTCTTCCTGTTTTTGCGAGGATTCTCTCTTGTTGTGGGGTTCGATACGGTATCCTGACCCGTGAGCCGATGGAGGGGCTCGAACTCCCTTATCCCCTGCGTTGCCATGCCCAGTACCGCGACCACCTACAGCCATCCGCTCTACTCCATCTCCGACCCGAAGACACTTCCGGCCGACTTATCGAGTGGTTTGGTCGTGTTTCTCGTCGCGTTGCCGCTTTGTTTGGGCATTGCGCTAGCTTCCGATGCGCCGCCGTTTGCGGGATTGCTGGCCGGCACTCTGGGGGGGCTGGTCGTGGGGGGGCTCAGCGGATCGCACACCAGTGTCAGCGGTCCCGCGGCGGGACTCACCACCATTGTCGCCGCTAGCATTGCGTCGCTCGGCTCGTACCAGGCGTTCTTGATGGCCGTGGTGATTGCCGGGGTGCTGCAAGTGGGCCTCGGGGTGCTGAAAGCGGGTGCCCTCTCGGCGTTCTTTCCCTCCAGCGTGATCAAAGGACTGTTGGCCGCGATCGGAGTGATTCTGATCCTCAAGCAAATCCCTCACTTGCTCGGCCGCGACTCCGATCCCGAAGGCGATATGGGATACGTGCAGCCGGATGAACACAATACCTTCAGCGAAATCTACACGATGATCGTCGAAGGCGACTTGCACCTCGGCGCTACCGTGATCGGGTTGGCCTCCATCGCATTGCTCGTGGCGTGGCCAAAAATCAAAGGCATTCGCAGTTTGCCCATTCCTCCACAACTCATCGTAGTGCTGGCCGGCGTCGGCCTGCAGCGCTGGTTTGCCCGACTGGGCGATACCTGGGCGATCTCCAAAGATCATCTGGTGAGCAAGATACCGGTCGCCGAATCGGCCAGCGACTTCTTTGGTTACCTCACGCTTCCCGACCTGGGAGCGCTGGCCGATCCCGCGGTCTACACCGCCGGGGCGACCATTGCCATCGTTGCATCGCTCGAAACGTTGCTCAACTTGGAAGCGGTCGACAAAATCGACCCCGACCGGCGGCACTCCCCGCCGAGTCGCGAGCTGTGGGCTCAAGGGGCCGGCAATATCGTTTCGGGTCTCATCGGCGGGCTCCCCATCACGTCGGTCATCGTTCGTGGTTCGGTGAACGCGAACAACGGCTGCAAAACCAAACGTTCCACCCTGTTTCATGGGTTGCTGCTGTTGGTCTGCGTCGCTTTCTTACCGACCTACCTGAATATGATTCCCCTCTCGGCGCTGGCAGCCATCCTGCTGGTCACAGGTATCAAGCTGGCCAGTCCCAAGCTGTTCGGCGACATGTGGAGCGAAGGCCGCTACCAGTTCGTGCCGTTCATTGTCACGCTCGTCGCCATCGTGTTTAGCGACCTGCTGATTGGCATTCTCATCGGGCTCGGCATTTCGGTGCTCTTTATTCTCAACAGCAACGTTCGGCGGCCGATCAAGCGGATCGTCGAGACCCATGTCGATGGCGAGGTACTGCACATCGAACTTGCCAACCAGGTGAGCTTCCTCAACAAGGCGGCCCTCAATAAGCTGTTCGAGGAAGTTGCCCCTGGTAGCGACTTGTTGATCGACGCCCGCGGAACCGACTACATCGACCCCGACGTGCTTAGCCTGATCCGCGAGTTCAAAGATCAGATCGCCCCAGCGCACAACGTGCGAGTGAGCCTGCGCGGCTTCCGCACCAAGTACCAACTCGAAGACCACATTCAGTACGCCGACTTCTCGACACGCGACTTGCTCGATCGCATTACTCCCCAGCAGGCGATCGACCTATTGCTCGAGGGCAATCGACGCTTCCTGCGGGGCGAGCAGATCTCGCGCGACTACACGCGGCAGATCGATGGCACCTCGCGCGAACAAAGCCCGTTGGCCGTGGTGCTGGGGTGCATCGACTCGCGAGTGCCGGCCGAGATTATCTTCGACCTCGGCATCGGCGACATCCTTTGTGTCCGTGTCGCTGGCAACGTGATCGGCACGAAGAGCCTCGGTAGCATCGAGTACGGCGTGGCCGTCGCCCAGGTGAAGCTGGTCGTCGTGCTTGGGCACACTCGCTGCGGAGCGGTGAAGTCGTCGCTCGAGTTGTTGGTCGAAAATCACGACGCCCACGAGGCAACCGGCTGCGAGCATCTAGGGGCCGTGGTGACCGAGGTGCAGCAAAGCGTGAACGAAGGCGAAGTCGGCCTGTATCGCGAAGGGACCGACGAGAGCCGCCATTACCTGGCCGACGAAATCGCTGCCAGAAACGTGATGCGTACCGTGCACGAGATCATCGACCGTAGCCGGGTGATTCGCGAAGCGGTCGCCGAAGATCGGGTGCAGGTGGTTGGGCTGCTGTACGATATCGTCACCGGCGAGGTCCGCCCGCTCAACGAGCAAGGCCAGGTGAAAATCGCCCACCATCCGTAACTCCCTCTCCCCCCTCTCTCTCTGTTTGACAACACGGCTATAGATTCGGCAACTTGAGCGACGATGAGTGATTGTATGGAAGCTCCCACCGCGTACGTGTTTGGCTATGGTTCGCTGATTCAGGCGAACTCGCGTTTGAGAAACCTGAAGAGCACGCAGCCTCCCGTGCCGGTGCGGGTGCATGGATTTCGCCGAGGGTGGATTACCCGGGGCCGCGACATCGGCTTCTCCTGCACCTACCTCGGCATCGTGCCCGATCGGTCGGCCACGACCAACGGGGTGCTGCTGGCCTACGAGCCGGAGGAGATTCCCGCGCTCGATCAGCGGGAATCGGAGTATCGCCGGGTGCCGGTGGAACTGGGGCAGATCGAACTGCTAGGCGACACCACCGCGATCGACCTGGCAACCGCCGAGGTGATTACCTACCAAACGCTCGAACCCCGCGAAGCGACCGAGAAGTTCCCGCTGGTGCAGTCGTATATCGACATCTGCCTGCAGGGGTGTCTGGAGGTCGACCGCCTGCTCGACACGGCCGACGCGTTCGCCAGCGAGTTTCTGGCATCGACCGATAGTTGGAGCCACCACTGGGTGAACGACCGGGTGTTTCCCCGCTCGCCCTTTCGCCAGGTGCCCGAAGCCCACCAAATCGACAAGCTGCTGCAGCACCGCTCGCCTGCCGAGTTTGCCAGCATTCGCATCGAATAACAGGCGGCGACTGCCGCTGCGGTGAGAGGCAAGGTGGGCCAAGTGGCCAAAAATTTCGCTTGAATTTGGCTCGTGGTTTGGTCTAATGGGTAGGTGTACAGACGTATCACTAAGCGGGCGGGCGTTGTGCGAATTCGCTCGCCGGGTGATCGCGTTGTCTGGCCTGCTGCGCCCCTGCCAGTAGCAGGGGTCAGCAGGCCGGCAGGATAAAGCCCCCACCCCGGGGGCCATTCAAATCGACTTAGGAGCATCGCTCATCATGCAAACCACGACTCAATAACAGCTTACGACCATTGCGTTCGACGTAAGAATTGCCCCCACCGATCGTTTTCCGGCTTTTGGGGGCACAATCGATCGACGCGAGGTCGCGAAAATTAAAGCCACTCGACTGCTAGCAGACGTCGATCGCGCGGTGCGCGATCGGGTGCACGTGTGACAAACTACGTCGGAGCGAGTGCTCGCAAAACTCCCTGACCCTGGTGCTGGTTACCAGGTACCGGACTCATGGCGCATCGCCGGTGTCGCGGTACACTAAACAGGTGGTAGCCCGGTGCTAGTCGTCTGCGTGTGGGAATCGCCATTGTCGCGGATACGGGTTAGGCCCTATGATCGCCGCGCGTATGTGGCGGGTTGCTAGCACATGTGTATCGCTACCATTGCCCCATACACCCCCAACAGCGAAAGCTCGAACCATGACCGACAACCGAATTGAACGTGACACAATGGGCGAAATGCAAGTTCCGGCCGACGCGCTGTACGGCGCGAGCACGGGCCGGGCGGTCGAAAATTTCCCCATTGCCAAGCGTCCTGTCCCAGCTGCGGTGATCCACGCCTTTGGTCACCTGAAGGCCGCTTGCGCGCAAGCGAACAAGGATCTCGGCAAGCTCGACGCTAAGCTGGCCGACGTGATTATCGCCGCGGCCACGGAAGTGGCCGAAGGAAAGCACGACCAGCATTTTCCCGTCGATATCTACCAAACGGGTAGCGGTACCAGCACCAACATGAACGCGAACGAGGTGATTGCCTCGCTGGCGAACGAAAAGCTCGGTCTCGGTGCTACCACCAAGGCCGACGGCGGCGTTCACCCGAACGACCACGTGAACATGGGCCAAAGCTCGAACGATACCTTCCCCACGGCCATGCACATTGCCGCGGCGGTGGAGATCGATCAGCAGCTGCAGCCGGGCCTTGAGTACCTGGCCAAAGAGCTCGCCAAGCGGGGCGACGAGTGGGACAAGATCATCAAAGTGGGTCGCACCCACCTGATGGACGCCACGCCGATTCGCGTCGGCCAGATGTTCCACGGCTACGCCGCCCAGGCTAAGAACGCGGCCGTGCGTGCCGACCGGGCGAAAGAGCGGATTCTCGAGAACATGCCGATCGGCGGCACCGCCGTCGGTACCGGCATCAACACCCACCCCGACTTCTCGGGCCGGGTCTGCAAGTCGCTTACCACCAAGCTCGGCGTGCTGTTCACCGAGGCCGAAAACCACTGCGAAGCCCAGGCGGCCAAAGACTCGTTCGTGGAAGCTCACGGCGAACTGAAGACGATTGCCGTGTCGATGACCAAGATCGCCAACGACATTCGCCACCTTGGTAGCGGCCCTCGTTGCGGCATCGGCGAACTCAACCTGCCCGCCATTCAGCCCGGCTCGTCCATCATGCCAGGCAAGGTGAATCCGGTGATTTGCGAGAGCATGATGCAGGTCGCTTGCCGGGTGATCGGCAACGATGGCACCGTGATGGCCTCGGCCCTGGGCGGTGTCGGATCGATCTTCGAACTGAATGTCGCGATGCCAGTGATGATCGAAGCGTTCCTCGAATCGGTTTCGCTCATGGCCAACGTGGCCAACGTGTTCGTCGACAAGCTGCTGAAGGGCTTGGAAGTGAACGAAGAGCGTTGTGCCGAGTTGCTGGACAGCTCGCTGATGACGATCACCGCGCTGGCTCCCGAAGTTGGCTACGAAAAGTGTGCCGCGCTGGCGAAGCAGGCTCACAAAGAGAACAAGACCATCAAGCAACTGGTTGGCGAATTGGAATTGATGCCGCCGGCTCGCTTGGAAGAACTAATGAACTACGACAGCATGACCCGCCCCGAGGCGTAAGCCTCACTCCCCCCGTTGGGTGGACGACTGCTGACGATAACCTTTTGGCCCACGAAAGGATGCGTGGAACATGGGGATGATGAAACACTGGCTGCTGACAGTCCCGGTACTCGCGTGGGGGTGCGCCCCCGCAGGTGCGGAGCCACCTGTTGCGATACCCGACCAAATCGTGAACCCGGTTGCTCCACCCGCTGTTGAGCGGGTGGAGTTACCGCAGCAACTACCCGGCGTGGAGCTTGCCAGCTACTGGCGAGCCGCCAAGCCGGAGAAGCCAGCCGCGACGCCGGTCACGGTGCCAGCATCCGCAGCGCCGGACGCTGAAAACCCGCCGGAACCGGCCGCCATGGCCGAACTCGGGCAGCCTGCCTGGCTGCTTCCCGAGCCGGTGGAGCTGCAGAAAATCGAACCGGTGGAGCCTGAGGGTCCGGCCGTGGTGGTCGACGATCAGACCCCTCCCAAGACCGCCGAGCAGGTCATTCAGCTGGCCATGGCCAAGATGGAGCATGTTCCGTCGCGGTCGGCCGCGCTGCTAGTAGTCGCCCGCGAGCTGGCGGTCGATGCGACCTCGGTCGGCGACTACGGCGACGTGATCGACCAGTGCCATCGGGCGATCGACGCCGGGCCCGACCAGTCGACCGGGCAGGCCCTCGCCCGCCTAGGTGCCTGGGCCTACAACCGCCGGGGCGAGCTGCTCGTCGCCGGTGGCAACGAACACGACGCGTTTGATGACTTTCAGGAAGCCATTCTGCTGGATGGCACCTGCTGGCAAGCGATGCACAACCGCGGGGTAACCCTCGCCCGTTATGCAAAGCACACCGAAGCCCTGTCGGACTTCAATCGGGTGGTCGACCTGGCGCCCGGTTTTGCGGTCGCTCGCTACAACCGAGCGGAGCTGCTGAGCCAGATGGAGCGGTGGCCCGAAGCGGTCGACGACTACAACGTGGCCATCCAGGCCATGCCGAACGAGGCCGATTTGTACTCCGCCCGCGGAGCCGCCTACACCCAGATGGGAAAAGCGAACGAAGCGGCCAGCGACTTTAACACCGCGCTGCGTATCGATCCCGGATCGAGCGAAGCCTACCTGGGCCGGGGCAACCTGTTTGCCAGCCAGGCGTTGTACGAGCAAGCGGCCGCCGACTTCGAGCGTTCGTTGCGGTTGAATCCGCGCTCGGCGCGGGCGTACCACAGCACCGCCTGGTTGCTGGCAACCTGCCCGCTCGATCGCTACCGCAACGGCCAGCAGGCCATCGAAGCAGCCAGTCGCCTGGCTCGCTTGCTTGGCAACGAAGACCCGATGGTGCTCGATACGCTGGCCGTCGCCCACGCGACCGCAGGCGACTTTCAGCAAGCGATTGCGTACGAGGAGCAAGCCATCGTACTGGCGACCGACGCCAACGACAAACGCGAATACCGTGAGCGGCTAAAGCGATTCCGCCAGGGCGAAACCTATCGCACCGAGTAACAAAGCAGCGAGCTGCCGGAATCAGTCGCCGAAAATACCAGCACCGAAACCATCGCTACCTTGTTGCGGTGGTTTGGGAGCCGGCTGGTGCCCCCCGCCGGAGGGCTTGGCCGAAACCGACTGCGTCGCCGGCGACGATGGTGGTGGATGATGCGGCGTGGCACTCGAATGCCCATCGTGGGCTTCGTCCACGCGAGTCGTACGATTCGGCGGCGCCGAGTACTCTTCGTCGTAATCGTCGTACCGCGAGACGTAGCCGGGGAGTTTCGAGCGTTCAATCTCTTCGGTGAACTCTCGAATGACGACTTCCTGAATCTGCTCCCGGCACTCCGAATTAATCGGATGGGCGATGTCGGCGTACAGCTTCGCCCGACCATCTGCCTGCCGAATGGCCTGGTTGGCGTCGAGCTTTCGACCACACTGGTTGCAATAGTTGCTCCGCAGGTGGTTCTTCATGCCGCAGCCAGGACAGTGTGCGGTGAGTTTGCGACTGGGCATGGCAACGAAAGGCCCGGTGGTGCCTTCGATGATTTTCAGATCGCGGATAACGAAACAATCGTCAAACGTTATGGAACAGAACGCCTTGAGACGTTCCCCAGGTTCGTCCATGAGTTTGATGCGAACTTCGGTGATTTCCACTGCCAGATCTCCTTGCGAACCAGCACGACTACAGGCAGGTGCGAGTCGCCAACGCGAACTGCCCATGTTGCCCCCTCAAGCGCGATGCGATGCAACGTGCCTCGCGCCACGATCGACATACAGCATAATAGCCGCTGCCACTGCCCGTCATCTGGTGGAGGACCACCGGAAGACGATGAAATGCGTCGGCGATTTTATCTATCCAATCGCTCAGCCGAATCGCTGCCGGCTGAAGCGAGTTACGTACCAAGTTCCGCCATTGAGTGATGGGAGCATGTCGCCTCAGATGATCCACAAGGCGTTTGCAGTAACCCGAAGCCTGGCTGGCCGACTCGCCTGGCGCGAGTCCCAACGCGGCGAACACCTCGGGCGTCGACAAACCGACCGGCGGTTTTACGAGCACCAGCGGCACCCCCGCGGGGAAGGGGACCGGCTCGAGCTGTTCCCCTCGTCCGGTGCCGAACGCGGCTCCAGGAGTCAGGAAGAACGGCACATCGGTCCCCAGTTGCTTAGCGAGTTCCACCAGTCGCGAGGTGGGAAGGTTGAGTTTCCACGCCCGATTGAGCAGAGCCAGCGTCGCTGCCGCGTCGCTCGAACCACCTCCCAAACCGGCTTGCGTCGGAATGCGTTTGTGCAGTTGCAGCATGCCGGTAGCCGTGCGGCCGGTCTCGTCTGCCAGCAGCTCTGCGGCCTTGGTCACCAGATTTTGCTCAGGATCGCAAGCAAGCGAGCTAGCAGGGCAGCTTGGGGTGCCAATCAGCTTGAGTTGCAGCGGATTAGCGGTCGGCGAGTAGACAAGTGTATCGCACAGACGCACAGGAATTAGTAGCGTCTCGACTTGGTGATATCCGTCGGATAGTCGACCCAAGACTTCCAGACCCAGGTTTATTTTGGCGGAAGTATGAACCACGCATCCATTGTTGCTGCACTCAAAAAACATGCTCTCACTGGTGGAAACGGCGTGTTCGACATGTGGCTAAGTGATTTCCCTGCCGTTACAGCTCGGGAAATTGACAATACTGCTACCGCCCGGATTTAATGACTCAATAATCGTAAACTATGATGGCGTAGGATTTTATATCGTTTCTCGGCTGCGGTCAATCTAAAAGATTTCGACCTCGCCCGACCGATTCCTCTAAACCCCCTACGGTCACACCTACATCCACCATTTGTCCCGAAAACGACATGGCCGATAAACATTCGATAATCAAAGACGTCGCGAACGTACTGCGTGGGTTGTGTATGGGGGCTGCCGACATCGTACCCGGCGTTTCGGGGGGGACTGTCGCGCTGTTGTTGGGTATCTATCCTCGTCTGCTTACGGCTATTAGCCATGTAGACGGTACTCTTTTCGGCTTGCTAAAGTCCGCCAAGTGGCGGGAAGCGGCCGAGTACCTCGATCTGCGTTTTCTCCTCACGTTGGTCTTGGGGATTGGTTCTAGTGTGTTACTGCTCTCCGGCGTGATTCATCACTTGCTCGATGAATATCCCGAGCTAACCATGTCGGTTTTCTTCGGGCTTATTCTCGCTTCTGGCATTCTGGTGTTACGACTCGTGGGGCCGAAGACCCCCGCACAGCAAACGCAGTGCGTGATCATGGCGATCATCGGTGCTTGTCTGGCCACCTGGCTGGTACTGGGTGGGTATCTCCAACCGCAGGACAACCTGCTCTACGTGTTTGGATGTGGGGCCGTGGGCATCTGTGCGATGATTCTGCCAGGTATCAGCGGTTCGTATATCCTCTTGCTCTTGGGTAAATATCATCAAATCATCGAGATCGTGCATCACCTGAAAGCTGGTCAACTAACTCGCGACGAACTCACCACGCTGGTGGTGTTTGCGTCGGGATGTCTGATTGGGCTACTGGTGTTTAGCAAGATTCTCAAGGCGTTACTCTCGCGGTTCTATGTGCCAACCATCTCGTTGTTAGGTGGATTCATGCTCGGTTCGCTGGCCAAAATCTGGCCCTGGCAAAATCAGGTAGCCGACGCGCCGGAGGGCATTACTCGCCCCGATTGGCCTGCTGAGTTTAATACCCAGGTGATCTATTGCTTAGCGCTGGCGGTTGGTTCTTTCGCGTTTGTGTTGGTGGCCGACTATCTGGCGCAAAATCGCAAATCGGCGAAGGGCTAGTGGGTTACTTCTTGTTGGGCAGTTCGAGTCGCTGGTCGTCCTGCAACAACCGCTCGCGAAGCTGTGTGTAAGGCACTTCTTGCACCGGTAGGTCGTCGCGAATGGCCATCGAAGCGGCGGTACCGGCCGATTGGCCGAGGATCATGAACACTGGCTCCATGCGAATCGAACCGTAGGCGATGTGCGAAGCCGATAGGGCGACTGGCACGAGCAGGTTGTCGCACTCGGTTCTGCGGGGGGTAATCGCGCGGTAAGAGATGCGATAGGGGCCGCTGATCCGGCTTTGGATGTCCCCTTCGTTCTTGACCATCCCGTTATGCACGAATCGCTGGATGTTGTGCGAGTCGAGCGTGTAGCCACCCATGCCGATCGAATCGTCGATCGGTAGCTTGTTGCGGCAGTGGTTTTCGGTCATCACCATCTCGGACACCATGCGCCGGCCTTCACGGATGTAAAGGTTATAGGGTATGTGGTTGTTGTCGGCGAATTCGTCCTTGGAGAGTCCCACCGGTAGGTATCGCCGGCGGACCGACTCCGGCACCCGCGGGTGATGTTGCAAGGTCCAGATCAGGCCGAGCTGCCAATCGCGATGCTTGGCCGCGTTTTCCTCCCGCTCGGCGTAGCTGAGCGTGGTCCAGTTCCAGTCGTCGCCGTAGTTGCCGCCGATGTAGTCGAACGAAATACCACTGGCGTTGTTCGAGTCGGTTTTGCGATTCGGTACCCAATCCAACTTGAAGAAGCGGCTTGTTTGCCCCACTTCGATTGCTCGAAACAGGATCTCGTACGCTGCTTCGTCGTAGTCCGCCGGCTTTTCAATCGGCACCCGATTTCGCGGCAAGTCGGTGAGCACCAACCGGTAGCAGTACGCTTGCAGGCGTTGGTCGCCGCTGCCGACGGGGCCACCCATCGTGGGGTTCACGCCGGCGATCAGGCCGCTCGATGCGTCGCCAGGCACGATGTAGGGATCGATGCCGTCGGGCAGTTGATTGCCGCCGAGTGGGCCGGTGATGCCGTTGCCGGTTTCGTTGTACTGCTCGTTGGATTCCCGCCCGACAAAGAACGACACGCCCGCCTGGGCGTACAGATCGCCTTCGTAGGTGGCATCCACAAACACCCGGCCAGCCAGCACGCGCCCATCCTCCAGGCGAATCGCGGTGAGACGGTTGTCGCTCATCACCGCGCCTTGCTGCTCGGCGAGTCGCCCGTCGACGACGGTCACGCCAGCCTCGGCGATCAGTTGGTCGAATACCTGCTCGGCGATTTTGGGTTCGAACGTCGAGGCCAACTCGGTCTTCTCGTCGAGCGCAGGGACCCCCTGCCCGACGTTGTTGAACTTCTCTCGCGGCTGATGGTTCCAGGCCGATTCTTGTTGGTAATGCTGATAGATGCGGTGGTAAAACTCGTGGCAAATGCCCCCCAGGATGGCTTTGTTGCCGATGTCGGTCCAACCGAGGCCGCTGCTCGACATGCCGCCGAGATGGCCATACGGAGAGACCAGCACCACGCGATGTCCCATGCGAGCCGCTTGCACGGCCGCGGAGACTCCCCCGGAAGTATCGCCATAGACTACCAGTTCGGCTTCGATGGCAGCGGAGTTGTCGGCCGCTAGACTGATGGAGTGGCTGCCGACGACCAACGTGAACGTCATGGCGAGCAGGGCGAGCGTTTTCATGATGGTTAAACTTGTGCGATGCATGGCTTTTTCGAGTCAGGGTGGAGGACCGTAGGGAGAAGCCATGGAGAAACCAAGGTTTCCATTGCCCCCCTCGGGCGACACCACTCCACCGCTGGGGGTGCAGGGATGCCGATCGTGACGCATCGCGCAACGTGAGTGCCAGCTACTCGCCGGCGATGGCGAGGCTGGTTACCGCTGCAACGCGATCGTCGCTTCGGACCCCATCACTCCCTGTGGAGGTCGATCACGTCGATTGTTTGGCAAGTCGAGGTTGAACACCGACCACGACTTTACCGACTTACACGGCGAGCTGCCAAAAAAAACAGCCCGTAGTCGATCACTCGCGATCGACTACGGACTATTAGATCATATCTGCAGGCGATTACCACAACGTTTTTTGGCCACCACCCGATGGAGGGTGTTGCGCTAGGCCACGGGATTGGTGGCCACGCGGTACGCATCGGCAATTTCATCGCGGCTGGTAACCGTGACATTCATGTCGCTGATCAAACCGGTTTCCAGGCGATAAATCCAGCCATGCACGGCTAGCTCCTGACCTGCTTCCCAGGCGCCTTGCACGACCGAGGTATGGCAGACGTTGTTTACCTGTTCCACCACATTCAGTTCGCACATACGATCGAGCCGCACGCTGTCGGGCTGAAAGGTGGTGAGCAACGCTTCGTGCTTCTGACGCACGTCGCGCACATGGCGCAGCCAGTTATCGATGAGGCCCAGGTGATGATTTTCGCTGGCCGCTTTCACGCCGCCGCAGCCGTAATGGCCACAAACAATAATGTGTTTCACCTTGAGTACAGCGACCGCGTATTCCAGCACGCTCAGGCAATTGAAGTCGGTATGGACCACCACGTTGGCGATATTTCGATGAACGAACACCTCGCCCGGGTCGAGTCCCACGATCTGATTGGCCGGCACGCGACTATCGGAACAACCAATCCACAGGTACTCCGGCGATTGATTCTTGCTCAGACGTTCGAAAAACGTGGGGTCGGCGTCGTTCACGCTGGCGGCCCACATCTTGTTGTTTTCGATCAGTTCAGGCAGTACACGCATAAACTTGCTCCATCGATGGCCAGGGATCTCGGTTCCTCTTCGTGCGGTGGTCCCTGTCTCCACAGCAAAACACTATAGCAGTGCGAGTCAAAACGACTTGTCGAATTAGTGGAATGTGGAATACTACTTTTTGGCCCATTTTTCGGCTTCATCGCTCACTTCAGAGCCAAAACGGTCCGCCGCGGCTGATTCCAGGGCTTACAATTGGCTAGCGACTCATGGCCATTCACTCGGTGAGCGATTCCGCTGTTCTTTGTGCGGAAGCTCGGTGCCGGGTTCTCCGTACGAAGGCGAACGCATGCATTCGATCGCACCTGCAATCTTACTAACCGTTGCCCTCCCTGCACTATTGGGGGCCGCGGCGACCGAACCTCAGCGGCCGAACGTGCTGGTGATCGTCTCCGACGATCAAGGCTGGAACGACGTAGGCTATCACAACTCGGAGCTGCGTACGCCGCACCTCGACCGATTGGCCCGCGAAGGGGTCGAACTCGATTGCCATTACGTGCAGCCCCAATGCACTCCCACGCGCGTTGCGCTGATGACCGGGCGGTATCCGAGTCGCTTTGGGTTGCATGCGACGCATGCCAGCAACGACCAGGCCTACGCGATCGGCACCCCGACCATGGCTCGCATGTTCAAGCAGGCGGGCTACTCGACCGGCATGTCGGGCAAATGGCACATGGGCTCGCTGCCGAAGTGGGGACCCAACCATCATGGCTTTGATTACTCGCACGGCGCACTGGCCGGGGCGATCGGCATGTACGACCATCGCTACCGGCTGAACAATCCCAAGTACACGCAAACCTGGCATCGCAATCTCGAGTTCATCGAAGAAACCGGTCACGCGACCGACCTCACCTGCGGCGAAACCGTGAAGTGGATTCGCGAGCACAAAGAATCAGGGCCCTGGTTCTTTTATGTTCCCCTGAATGCAGTGCACGCGCCGATTGTCGAAGGCGACCCGAAATGGCACGCGATGAACGAGCACATCGAGAATATCGATCGGCGATTCTTTGCCGCTGCCCTGTCGCACATGGACTCCGCGATAGGCGAAATGGTCACCGCCCTCGAAGAGACCGGGCAGCGCGACAACACACTCATCGTGTTCACTTCCGACAACGGTGGCATCCACGGCACCTACTCCGGCGGCAACTATCCCCCGCCCGACCCACGACTCGAAGCTGGCTTTAGTTCGAACCTGCCGCTTCGCGGCGGCAAGACTGAAGCCTTCGAAGGGGGCATGCGGGTGCCGGCCCTGGCTAGCTGGCCAGGCGTGCTGAAGCCGCAGAAGATGACGACTCCGATGCACGTGGTCGACTGGATGCCGACGTTTGCCAACTTGGTAGGTGGCGAGGCCCCAGCGGCTGTGCCCGAGGAGGTGGATGGCCGCGATGTTTGGCCGCTCCTCATGGGGAAGAGTCCCCCAGCCAACTTGGAGCCTCGCACACTGTACTGGGTGTGGGGATCGAACTCCGCTAGAGTCTGGGAAGCAGTACGGCATGGCGATTGGAAGATCGTCCGCCGGCGCAACCAGCCATGGCAGTTGTACGACTTGTCGAACGACCCAAACGAATCCACCAACCTGGCCGACGATCATCCCGACCGATTGGCCGAGATGATCGAACGGTACCAGGTGGAGCGTGCGAAGGATGCTCCCTCCGCACGATAGCAAAGCGATTTACTGCTGCGGTGGTTTGGCGGTCTTCACGATCGCCCCATGTTCGTTGCTCATCACGAGCACCGCGAACTCGCTGACGCCCCCCATGTCGTCGGTGTTCAGGCTGGTGTAGTCGAACTTGCCTCGCAAGTCGGTGTAGCCATCCTTATAGAACCGCGGACCTTCCGGCGTGCGGGCGTAGACTTTAACGTAGACCTTCGACAGCGGTTGGTTGCTCTCCGCATGGCGAACTTGCAGGCGGCCGTATTGCTCGACCATCTGCACCTTCAGGTTGTTCGCGTAGTACGGCTGAGCGACGCGTCGACCCGCGGCAACCACTTCGACCAGCACGTTCTTGCCGGCGAATTGCTGCGGGATCTCAACCTTCTCCAAGTCGCCATTGGCTTCGAGCGAAACGGTTTGGGTGTGATTTGGTTTGATCACCCCGAACCGTTGTCCTTCGCTTTCGACGAACGGGTTCGAGCTAAACAGGAACTCGAGGTCCATCTCGTAATAGTTCACCGTGGCTTCTTGCAGATTCTGGTAGGTAATCGCGACCTGACCTTGCTCGACCTTTACCGACAAAGCGGGTTCGGTGGAAGCAAGCTGATCCTGCAGCGTTTCGCGATCGTCTTCCTCGCGATCGCTATCGGCCACTTGTGCCCCGCTGATCTCGCCGGCTTGCGATAGCACGTTGGCGAATCGCTCGCGCCATTTATCCACGGGGTAGTCGACGTACTTCTTCGCGATCGTGGCGGCTTCCTCCGGTTGCTCGCGATAGAAGTCGGCATAGCACTGCAGGTAATCAAGCTGCAACTGCGGAGTTGCCTGCTTCAGGTCGACCTTGTCGAGCCAGGTGAGGGCTTCGCCGATGCGGTCTTGCAGGAACAGGTAATACACGATGTCGAGCTTGTCCTCGTTGGTAAGCTCCGCCTTGTACTTCAAGACGTTCAGCACTCGCTGGTATTGCTCGCGGAACGAGCTGTTCACGATCTTGCGATCGCGACCCAAGCGATGCGCCCGAGCGTTGACGAGCGGGCTATACTCAAGGTGCTGGATCCACCGCCGGTCGACGGGATCGACGGTCACCAGCGTGCAGTCGATGCGATCGCCGAGTCGGCGGAGCAGCACGTCGTTCATCCGCAAGTACTCTTGCAAGCGACCGAGCTGGTTGTGGTGAATCGAGTAGCTCCACAGCAGCGGGTTGTAGACGTGCCGGTCGGCGAGCAGGTCGATGGTTTGGTTGAAGAAATCGAGGTCGCGCATCCGCCAGGCAATTCGATTCAAATCGATTTGCTGCAGATTGTGCTGCTCGAGATACGTCATCACCTCGGCCGGGGTCGCCCATTGCGACACGTAGTCCCACGACGCCTTGTCGATCTGGCTCAGTTGCTCCACGACGTGGAACTTGAACGCATCGGCCCAGGCGGCCAGGGCTTCGTCGCGAGCGACATGCACGGGATAGTGAGCAAAGTCGCCCGTGCGGGGGAAGTAGAAATAGTACTCCCGTTTGTTCGTCGCGTACGGTTCGAGTTGCATCGACACGCTTTGCGAACGTTTGCTACCGGCGACTGGCAGGGCTTTCTCGGGAATCTGCAGCAGCACGTCGAGCTTCTGCGTGGCGGAGGTCGGGTTGGTGACCACCACCTGGCAGCCGTACACGACGCCTGGCAGGAACTCGTCGGTCACGTACTTGTCGCGACGCTGCCCATCGACTTGGATGAAGCGATCGTCTTGACGGAAGAAGTTCTGCCCAACCAGCACAGGTGTTTTGTCGTCGCTGATCGGTGCCGTTTCGATTTGCTTATGGAACACGATCATCGGCGAGCCGGCCTTGAGCTCCAGTGCGGCCGTGTCGGTGGTGACTTCGTGCTTATCCGCCTTGGTCGGAAGATCGATCACCGTCAGGGCGAGCATCATCTCGGTGAAGTTGTTCGTCGGCTTGGCGATATGCTCCGAGAGGAACGGGCCCTGTTTGCCTTCGGCCAGGTACTTCGCGTAGTCGTACCAGAAAGCGTTCATCAGCACCCGGTCGGCTCCCTGGTTTTCGATGAGCACATGGTAGTAGTTGTTTTCGGCCCACTCCTTCACAGGAGACATCTTGCGATAGAAACCACGCACTTGGCTGCGTCGAGCGATGTCGAACTCTGCTCCACGACCACCGCCGCCAAAACCGCCATACCCGAAGAACGCTCCCTCCGCTCCGTCGAAGGCGACGACACCTGAGTCTTTCTTGGCGAGGGCGAGCTTGCGATCTGCCAGTGCTTCGGCATCGGCAATTCGATCACGAGACTCTACGAGTCGCTCCATCGCGTTCACCGCAGGAGCGTCCATCGGTCTCACGGTAGCGAGCGCAGCCCCAGCAGTTGGTTCAGGCCTGTTGATTGCCGCCTGACCGCGGGAAAGGCTGCTGCGGAATCTGGTAATTTCATCGGCATCTCCATCTCTCATTACCAACGATGCTTCGGCTTTCGCTTCTTCAAACTGGCCAGCGACTCCACCGCTCGACAGCGAGCGACCTCGTAATGCCATAAAGAAGTCGGCTTCCTGCTGCTCGGTATTCGGGCGAATCATATCCAATAGCTCTTTGAGCGCCCGCTTGGTCGCGTCGCGCTCGTCGCCCCCCAGGCGGTCGGCCAGCAACACCCGTTCGGCGATGTTCAGCCGGCTGTACTGCCAGGGTTCGGTGAAGGTGCTCAGGTCGTCTTCCAGCAGGTAATGGTCGAGGAAGGTCTTATCCTTCTTGTTCGCCAGGTACGGGAGTACCACTTGCTTGAAGAACTCGGGATCTTTGCGACTGAGGAAGAAGTTCAGTTCGTGCGATGCGTACTTCGAGTACTTCGCACGCTGCTGCTCCGTAGTGAGCGAATCCCACTTCAGCACAAAGGCAAACTCATTCAGCACCGAGTCGTGGGTTTTGGTCACGTACAAGCTGTAGATCGATTCCAATGTATCGTACTCCTGCATTTCGGCAGCACGCACGTCGGGAATCTTCAGCGTGTCGCCAGGTGCTAGCAGGGCGACTTCCTTGCGCTCGGTAAAGTGCTTGTCGAGCTCCAAAGTGGTTGCCAGACGCAGGTCGCGGAACTTCGCTTCGGCGTCCGGCATCGACACGTGACGGAACGCCATGTCGGTAGCGCCGATCGCTACCACGTGCAGGTCCTGACGATCGCCGAGTTGCGACTTGGCAATTCGCAGCGTGCCACCCTTCTCGGGCTTGAGGTTCGCCAGCACGACGCCGGCGCTCTTCAGGAAGTCGAGATTCGACCAATCGGCCAAATTCTGCGAAGCAATGCCTTGGTTTGAGCGGGCCATTTCTTCCATGGCGGCTTCGGCTTCCGATTTGTCGGCGTAGTCACCCCCTTGTTGGGCTTGTTGTTTGCCGGTGCTGGTGTCGCGGATTTCCCACGGGTTCAGCAGCAGCCCGGGACGCTCGAGCATATTGCCCGGGTAGGGCGTTTCGCTCCGGCGTTCGAGGATGTAGCGATACTCGTCGCCGATGTCGCGGCCGCTCAGGTAGACGTTGCGCTGCGACGAGCGAGTAATCATGCTGAGCGGAGGATCGTAGGCGCCGCCGAGTGCTCCCCGTAGCGGGTACGCGGGATCGAACCGCGACGCGAGCAGGTGCACGCGGGTCTCGGGGCCGGCGTTGGCCAGCTTGATCACCAAGTCGTCTTCGTCCTCAACCACGGCGATGATGTGCAGCGGCATGTGATGGGCGGTCTCGAGGATCCGACGATCGCCGGCCGCGAACGGACCGACCTGCTTGCCAGCGACGATGTGGATGGGAATCACGCGGTTTTCGCGTTTGATTTTCAGGCTGTAATCGCCTGGTTCGAGTCCCTCGATTACCAGGAAGCCACCGACGAGCGACAGCTTGCCGAACTCGTCGGCAACGAACGTGCCGTGATTGCTCAGCAGCGAGTAGTCGGCCCGCGTGAGTCGATCGCTGCTACCAACGTGCGGAATCTGCAGCAGTTCGCCAGCAATCGCGTTGAGCACCACCGGTCGGCTGTGCGAATCTTTCACTTGCGTCAGGTCCCATTCGCTGTTCTGCGTTCCGTCGGCCGAGGCCTTTACCTTCACGATGCCAGGCAGCGGGCCGAGATCGATGCGACCTGCTTCGTCGGACTTCAGCATGATGCCGAAAGGTTGTTTGAAGTCGCGATGTTCCAGCGTGAATCGCACTGGGCGGTCGGACAGCCATTCGCCGTTTTTGCCGAGCACTTCGATCACCGCGTTGCCTTCGAGCCAGCTCAAGTGCAGGTCGTAGGTTGGCATCTGCTGGTCGATCTCGTTCAGCATGCGATTCGCCCCGGCCGCCAGATTCACTTTCTGGCCGGTGCTCACTTGCTCGACAGTTGCCGACAACTGGAACGATAGCGTCTTCAGCTGCGGAGGTACCGCAAGCTTGTATTCGCTTTCCTTGTCGGCATGCAGCTCGAAGTTGGGCACCTCCATGGTGGTCGAAACGCCATCGAGGTTGGTCGAGGTGATCGACAGCTTCACTTGCTCGAGGATGTCGAGCGGAGCCGCGACTCCATTCACGCGGAAGTCGGGGCGCACCAGCAGCAGTGCTTCGCCACCTACCCGGAGTGCTTCGCGATCGACGAAGAACCCTGCATCGAGCGTGTACTTTTCGACCGGGTGTTGGAAGAAGGCCAGCGAGGCGAAGCCATCCTCTGCTCGCAGGATCATCGCCCGGCGTCCAGGCGAAGTGGAATAGGGAATCAGCACGGTGCCATGTTCGTCGGGCTTGTATTCGCTTCCGCCGAGCCAGGCGGTGGCTCCTTCGACCGGTTGATCGTGCTCGTCGAGGATCGTGAGCACGGTGCCGGCCACACCAGGACGAGACAGGTAGTGCAGCCCCCCTTTGCGCACGAGGGCTCGACTGCTGCGGCCGCCACCGATGAACTCGATCATCCACACACCGCGGCGATCCTTGAGTTCAGGGAACGTAAACTCGCGGCGGACCCGCCGGAATGGTGTCTCTTTGTATTCGTACTGCTGCTCAGCGCCGGCTACCAACCCGTCGAGCTCCAGCCCGGTGCTAACTTCTTGCGAGGTTGCCAGGTAGACGTTGAGCGCGTTGATTTCGTAGACCTTCACCAGTAGCTTGTCGACGTTCTTGATGTCGGCCACCAGCGTGACGTCGTCGTCTACTTCGAAGCGTAGCGGGTTGGTCACGACCAGATCGATATCGACCCGATCTTTCAGCTCCTGGTAAGCAGCCGGCGAGAGCATCGACGCCCAGCGTTCGCGATCCTCGGCTCCAGCAACGATCTTGGCTTCGGCGAGCAGCGGCTTCAGGAACGTGTCGCGGACCCATTGGTCCCAGGGGGCGATGCTATCCTGCTTGAGTAGGAAATGCAGCAGGAAGTCGCGGACTAACTCGGTGTCGTCGCCGATCGGAGGACAGAAGGTCACCTGGGCGAAGTCCTGGTTCAGGTTCACCATGTTCCGCCGGATCTCGTCGCGATTCAGAAACTTTGGCTCCATGTACGGCAGCGGGCGAGGCAGTTGCAAGTAGGTCTCGAACAACTGGCGATCGTAGTTGCCCGCTTCGCGTTGCTGGTCGAGCAGTGCGTACAGCACGTGTGCTTTGAGCGAGTTGTGCGCAGGGGCGAGCTTGCTGACCACGGTCCACAAACGCTGCAAGTGGGCTAGCATTACTTCGGGATCGTTCGGATCGGCGTCGGCCGAAGGGGCGAGCTTGCTGAGATAGGTTTGAATGAAGTTGCTGTTGTTCAGCAGGTCGGGCTTCTTCTTTACCAATTGATCGAGTTGCGCTTGTAGCAATTGGCCGTGGATCGGAAACTCGCCGAAGCCACGACTCTCTTTGGTTTGCAGATCGGCCAGCACCAGGCCGACTAGGCCATCGTAGTCGGGGCGGTCGAGACGCGACAGCAACGCCCGGCGGCGATTCGATGTCAGCTCGACACCTCCCTCGCGAAGCAGCCAGTCGAACGCCGAGTCTTGAAACTGGCTCAAGTTGTCTTGATTTTGGATCGCCCGCTCGATGAACGCATCGCGATCGATGAGCTTGGGATCGAGCACGGTCGGCAAGTCGGGCTTCTGTCCCGGTTCGCGATCACGCTGATGGCTGAAGTGCAGGTTCAGTTCCCGTTGCAGCCAAGCGAGTGTCTGCTGAGGATTCTCGTCGTAGGCCAGCATCTGCTCGCGACGCACGATCAAATCGCGAAGCTGCGAGTTGCGCATGCGGTTGCGCCATTTAGCCATGATCTGCTCGAGGGCTTCGTGCTGCCCGGTGAGCTGGTAATGGAGCGTGTGATAGAAGTAATACTCTTCGGTGCCTGGGATGAGTTGTTCGAGCACCTTCTCGCGGTCTTCGGCCAGGGCGAAGGTTTCGACGTAGCCGATTTCGTCTTCCGCTGTTGCCGAAGTGGCCGTCGATAAACCGGCAAAGGTCACCGCGGCTAGAGTCGCTAGTAGCGTGAATGTTCTCATGAGATAGGTTCTTTCCGATCGACACGTGCCAAGCTGGTGGGGAGAAGCGTCGCAGGTAGGTTTAGGAGGGGACACCCCCAAGTGTAGCCCTTGAAGGGGCCACTGGAATCTAGACGCGGCGTCGGCCGCAATAGTTCCGAGAAACTGCCAATTAAACTTGCGACCGTTTCCTACGTCTGCAAGTGCCGGCGGTTGGCAAAAGGGGGCAAAAATCTGTCGACTTTGCCTGAAATTCCCTCGTTTCGGGCTATTTCGTGGACTTGGGTTCTCGAAGCTCCGCGCGGGGAAGCGGTGCAAGCCATGGCGGCATCGCTGCTGGTGCTAGCCTCGGCTGTAGAACAACGCCCCGACCAGCATCAGCACGCCGGTGATCGCCCCGACGGTCCACAGCCCCCAGTGGTCGGCCGCAAGACCGAGCAGCGGTAATTGGGCAGCGACCATGAAACTGCGGGCCTGGCTGTCGATCGACAGGATGGTCGCCCGCAATGGCTTGTTGGCCACCTCGTTCAGTTCGCTGACAAAGATCGGTCGCCGCAAGTTCTGCAAAAAAGTGAGGGCCCCCACCGTTGCGAGTCCCACCAGCACCAGCGAGAACCGCGAAGCGTCGACTGCAGCCAGGGTGAGCACTGCTACCGCAACAGTGGTGAGCAAGTAGATGATCCGTAGCACGCTCCGGCGATCGGCAAAGCGTCGTTCGGCGCGGGCGCTGTTCTTCGCTCCCACGGCACCCAGGCTATCGCGAAACAATTCGTTCACGCCGACCAGTAGCGAACCGGTGCCACGTTTCGCTGCCGCGTCGACTCCTCCGATCGGCAACCCTGCGGCGGTCAGCCCCTGGTACAGAAACGGCTGCAAGAACAGTTTCAGCAGTACCTCGACCTGGCTTTCGTAAACCACCGAGCGAACCAACAGCGGCCACATTTTTGGGTTGCGGAGCATGGCCCCCAGTTTGTACTCGTGCGGGTCGATGGTTTTCTCGGGTTCCTTGCGCTGGCGGGCCGTTTCGCCTTCGAGGTACTTGGGGTAGCTGAGAACCAGCCCACAGCCGAACAAAGCCGCGACGGCCGAGAGCCAGAACAGCGCACTGTAGTCGTTCAGCAGGTAAAGTAGTCCACCGGCCACGACGCCAGCCAGGGCCGACGACCCTTTTGAGAACGTGCGAGTGAGCGAGAGCACCGCAGTCGATTCGCTCCCCCGCCCGGCGACGTCGAGATAGTCGAGCATGATCGCTTTGTGGCTGCCGGTGCGAAACGCCTCGCCGACGCCGTAGATGCCGAGTCCCAGGAAGAACCACAGCAACGCGGGCACGTCCGACAGGGCGCCGAGCGCCAGGATCGAGAGGCCCACCGCATGCGAAAAGAACGAAATGGCGAGTATCCGCCGCCGCCCCCAATGATCGGCCATGTAGCCCGAGGGAATCTCGAGCAGCGCGGTCACCAACTTCTCGAAGCCGAGCAGCCCGCCAATCTCCGCGTACGAGAATCCCAGCTCAATCAGATAGATGGCCAGGAACGGATCGGAGAATCGCAGGTTCTTGAGAACCGAGTACAGGCAAAAGCGGACAATCATCGGGCGAATACAAGCTCGGACAGCAACAGGGCAAACAGCGCGTCAATAAATTCGCCCCCGGCACGATCGCGAGGGGGACGAAAGAATATAGCACTAGACCGCAACCTCGCTCGCCTGGCAAGCATGGCGGCAATCTGCAAGTAGGCTGGCCGCTGAAGCAAGTGCTACGGCTTGCGACCGACAAGGATAAAGAACTTGCCAGCGGCGACGAATTGCCGGGTCTTGCTGGTGGGGCTTTGCCGACGGGCTTGCTCGATCGAATCGGTCGGGTGCAGGTGGATGTCGTCGAGGCCGGCCGCTTCCATCACCGCCCGCAGCGTTAGCGAACCATGTCGGCGGAGCGGGCATTGGGCCAGCGCGTCGGTGTACCCTGTGGCGGGACTCCAGCGGCGGGCGGGGCGTTTGGTGAACCGTCGCCGGAGCTGATTCCAAAGCTGCGTAGCCCGCCGGCGCGGTGGGGTGTTCGGCGACTCGTCGTGGTCGTTGCCCATCAGGATGAGTCGTCCTCCTGGTTTCAGCACGCGAACCCACTCGCGAATCGCTACGCCTGGGCGCGGCAGCGTGAACAGCACATGGCGGCTCGACACCACGTCGAAGCTCTCCGCGTCGAACGGAGGGGCCTCGGCATCACCCATCAGGAACTCGCAGTCGAGCTGCAGCTCGGCCTTTCGCTGGCGGGCGACCGTGAGCATGCGTTCCGAGAAGTCGAGCCCCACGGCGCGATGCCCCATTTGCGCGTACAAGCAAGCGTAGATGCCTGGCCCAGTGCCGACGTCGAGCACGTCGAGCGGGGCGGTGCCGCCGGCTGCGGCGGCCAGCGTGTCGCGCCAGGCAACGTGCGTTGGTCCCTCGGTAAACTCTTTCACGCCCCGCGAGTAGTTTTCGACCCGCTCGGGAATGTTCCAGCCCTCCTGGAAGATGCTCTTTAGTTCGTCGGCCGTTTTCAAGGTTGCCATCGGTAGTCGCGATTCAAAAGGAAACAAAGGCTAACTGAGATTTCTCAGCGGGATGCAATACGGGGTGCTTGTGTCTTCGCGACGCGTCACCATCGCTTCGATGCGAAACACGCGGGCGAGCACCTCAGGGGTGAGGATCTCGGTGGGCGAACCACTCGCGGCGATTTGCCCATCGACCAGCGCAATCATATGGCTGGCGTAACGTGCTGCCTGATTGATGTCGTGCAGCACCATCACGATGGTTCGCTGTTGCTCCGCGTGCAGCTTCTCGAGTACTTCGAGCACTTCGAGCTGATGGGCCATGTCGAGGAAGGTGGTCGGCTCGTCGAGCAGCAACAGCTCGGTGTCTTGCGCTAGCGCCATGGCGATCAACGCCAGTTGCCGCTGCCCGCCCGACAGCTCGCCCAGGCAGCAATCGCGGAGCGAATCGATACCGGTTTGGTGCAGGGCGTCGTCGATTTGCTGCTCGTCGTCGGCCGAGAGCCCGCCGAGGAATCCTTGGTAGGGAAACCGCCCGTAGGCCACTAGTTCGCGAACCGTCAGCCCGCCCGGTGCGCTGGCGCGTTGCGGCAACATGGCGAGTTGTCGCGCGACTTGCTTTGTTGGTTGGGTATGGATCGCATGGCCATCCAGGTAAACGCACCCTTGCTGCGGACGCATGAGTCTGGCCAGCCCGCGAAGCAGGGTCGACTTGCCCGAACCGTTGGGTCCGATCAGCGCGGTAATCTGTTGCGGCGGAATCTGCAGCGACAGTTCATGAATCACTTGCACGTCTTCGTAAGCAAGCGACAGATCCTGGGCTTCCAGTAGCGTCATCGCAGGTTAACCTTTGGTCTTGGCCAGTAAGTAAAGGAAGTAGCTGCCGCCGAGAATGCCGACCAACACGCCTGCGGGAATCTCGACCGGAGAGAACAAATGGCGACCCAAGCTATCGGCCAGCACCAATAGGAACGCCCCGCTAAGCGCGGCCGCTGGCAACAGCACCCGATGGTCGTGCCCAACGAGTCGCCGGGCCAGGTGCGGCGCGGCCAGCCCGAGGAAGCCAATCTGTCCCGCGACTCCTGCGCACGCGCTGGTCATCATCGTCGCCAGGGTGAGCGCGGCTAGCCGCTGGCGTTCGACTCCCACGCCGAGCCCCTTGGCCGTGTAGTCGCCGAGCGACATCACGTTGAGCACCCTGGCGCGGCTGAACGCAACAACCATCAGCACCAGGCACGTAGGAGCGAGCCAGTAGATCGACTTCCAATTGCCGCCGGAAATGCTGCCCGACATCCACGACACCACTCGACTGTGGGTCACGAAGTCCATGCGAAGCGACAGCAGCAGCATCGCCGCACTCGAGCCATAGCTCATCGCGATACCGACCAAGAGCAATCGCGAAGGGAGCACCGAGCCGCGGCGATAGGCCAGTGCGAACACGAGCAGCGTGATCAGCATCGCCCCCCCTACCGAAGCGAGCGGCATAATCCATGGTTGTCGTAAGGCGGTCATCGGAGCGAGCACCAACGCGAGCATGATGCCGAGCCCTGAGCCGGCGTTGACGCCTACCGTGGTGGGGCTCGCCAGCTCGTTGCGGCTGAGCCCCTGCAGCAGCACGCCGGAGACCGAGAGCGTTGCCCCGATCAAACAGCTCAGCACCAGCCTTGGCAGGCGCATTTCGAGCACCACGAGTTGCTCGGTCCATTCCCCTTGGTGCAGCAGGGCGCCGATCACCTGCGACATGCTCAGCTCGGTGGTGCCGAGGTGCAGGCCGACGACAAACACCACCACCAGGGCGGCGGCCATGAGTGCCAGGAGCAGCAGCGGTTGCAATCGCGTGGCACGGGTCACAGGGTGCCTCCTCGCGCGGAAGCGTTGCGCCGGCAAGCCAGATAGAGGAAGAACGGTACCCCCAGCAGCGAAGTCACCACGCTCACCGGCACCGCGGCTCGATAGGGCGAAGTGGCGAGTCGGGCGACGATATCGGCCGCCAGCAGGAACAACCCGCCCGAAAGCGCGGCCATCGGCAGCACCACGCGTTGATCGTGACCAACCAGCATGCGAACGATGTGAGGTACCATCAGCCCGACAAAACCCACAGAGCCAGCGACCGCCACACTGCCGCCGGCCAGCATCAGCACGATCACCGTGCCTGCCAGCTTGGCCAGCATGGTGCGCTGGCCAAGGCTGCGAGCCACCTCCTCGCCGAGCGCCAGCACGCTGAGCGTCGGCGCTAACGCAAGCGAGCCCACCAGCCCGATCGCGAACAGAGGAAGCAGCATGGCGACGTCGTCCCACTGCACGTTTTGCGTTCCGCGGGCGTACCAGAGCGTGAGGTCTTGGCCGAGTTCGAAGTAGATCATCACGCCGCTACCGATCGAGCCGAGCAACGTCGACACGGCGACGCCGGTCAGTGCGAGTCGCACCGGAGTGAGTCCCCCGCGCGAGAGCGAACCAATGCCATACACTAGCGCGGCGCCGAGCGTCGCCCCAGCCACGGCGGCAACCATTAGCCCCGGTCGGCCGATGGTGGGAGCGGTGACCACGGCCACAATTGTTGCGAAGCTGGCACCGGTGTTGAGTCCCATGATGCCAGGGCTGGCGAGTGGGTTGCGAGTCATCGATTGCATGATTGCCCCCGCGATGGCCAGCGACGCGCCGACCAGCAGGTCGGCTATCGCCCGAGGAAGTCGCCAGTCGCGGATCAGCACGTGGGCAGTTTGTTGCGAGTCGTGAGCAAACAACGCGTCGAACGTGGTGCGGGCGTCGATCGAGACATCGCCGACGAGCAGAAACATGCCAATGCCGAGCAGCATGGCGAGCAGCCCGAGCGGGACCGTGGTCCAGTTCATTGCGATTCGCGAGGCGACGGTCGGGTGGGCGTTACTTGTTGGCATCGGTCCCCTGCCCTTTCGTAGCACCGTGGATGACGTCGTCGATAATCGCCTCGCACCCCAGCACCCCGTCGCCGCTCAGCCAGGTGCCGGAAGCGACGCGATGCACCTGTCCCTTTTCCGCCGCGGGAATGTTCTTCCAGATCGGCGTATCGCTCACGCGACCCAGATAGATCTCGCTATCGCGGTCGACCACCATAAAAATGTATTCGGAGCGTAGCTTCGAGAGTCGCTCGACCGATAGCACGTCCCACCCGCCGCCGGTCATGACCTGCGGCATCTCGGGATCGGGCGTGAGTTGCAGTTGGTCGAACAACAGCGGCCCGAACATCGTGGTGCGGGTGTAGATGACGCACGTGTTGCGGCGGAAACGCAAGAAGCTCACTGGCTGACCCGCGGTTTGCACCGCTAGTTGTTCGCGGGCGGTTGCAACGTGCTCGTAGTACTGGTCGAGCCGCTGCTGTGCTTCGCTGGCCATGCCGATGGTCTCGCCGACGTCGAGCAGGCGAATCTCACGGTCGGCCGCGGTGCTCGAGGCCACGCAAACCGTGGGGGCGATCTTCGAAAGCTGGTTGTACAACCGCCCGTCGCGCGAGGTGCCTGCGAAGATCAAATCGGGCTTGGCCGCCAGCACCGCTTCGAGGTCGACCGCCTCGCCGTAGCGAAGCTTGGGGATGTCGGCGAGTTGCTCGGCCAGGTACGGAGTGCGACTATCGAGTCGCAGCGACATGGTAATCAGCACCGGCTTCACGCCGAGCGCACAGAGACTGTCGGTCGCCGAGTTCGTCAGACTAACGATACGCTGCGGCCGGAGCGGGACGCGCGTTTCGCCGAGCGGGTGTTTTACCAACCGGTACTCGGGCGTCTGTTCGACGATCTCGACTTGCCGCTCGGTGGTCTTCACCGGCGGGCGGACGAATCGACTCGCCAGATCCGCAAGCTGCCCCGTTTCGACAAACGCCCAACCGAACAGCAACAGCAGTACAGCGACAATGACCTTAGTTTTCATGGCAGCGATCGTTTACTTCAACTCAAAAGGTTCGAGCTGATTCTCGCCAGGCTCAACGGTGACCATGAACTTCGAGCGGCCCTTGCGGCTGTAGGCTCCCCTGAGCTGGTCGATCGTCTCGGGAGGGTCGTCTGACAGTTCGGCTGGTATCTCCTTGGGCCACGTGAAGGTCACCAGGTACTCCCCTGCGGGGGCCCCATCGTTCTCTCCGTAGGAGTGCAGCGTATAGTTCCCCTCGGCGTCGGTCATGGCCGAAGGGGCGAACTGTGCCCCCTCCCATTTATCCATCGGGTGAAAGGCCACCGAGAAACCGACCGCTGGTTTGTTTTTGTAGAGCACCTTACCGCTCACGGGATAAGGTTCCGGCCCGGGAGGTGGTTCCGGTGTGGAGCATCCACTAATCCATCCCAGCAGCGTCACGCAAGCAAGCAGCGCCACCGCTGGTCGGCGGGTCATTTTCAATGAAGGTTCCATCATGGTGTCTTCGCGTTTCCTACTGCACGTTCGTGTCGCTGATCACAAGTCCGTCGTCGATTGCCACGATCTGAGCGAACGCTAGTCCGCTGAGTTCTTCGCTGACGTAGCGGACCGAGCCGTCGCAGAAACCAATCAAAGCACCACCGGGATGAAAACTGTAAACAGCAAACTTGTTGTTGCAGTTGATACCGCAGTCGGCCAAGTCGCCCATGGTCGAGAAGCTACCGCTGTCGCCTTGGAACGCATTGGTTTCGCCATCGTGGGTCGATGTGGAGTACACAAACGATTGCCAGGCGGCCCAGCTGCCGCGGGTGCCCATGCTCGCGAAGTCCTCCAGGCGGGTGTTGGCGTGCCATTGTTGTGGCCAGCCCGCGGTCTCGTTCACCAGCAGCGTGTGCGACAAGCCATCGGTGATCTGGCGCAACTTGCGCGGGGCGCGGCCTTCGTTGCCATTGGCCAGCGCGGCGGTGTTGGTGCTATCGAGCAGCGCCTGGTGGGCGTTGCCGGAGCTTTCCCACTGCGGGAAGTTTACTGCAAAGCCATTCTCGGGCGTGCGAATGCCGTTGGGCACCAGGTAGTCGATCCAGCCATTCACAAGATTGTCGCCTGAGCCGCACACGATAGGCTCGTCGCGCGACACGCTAGGACAGACAAACGTCTCAAGCGGAGTTTCGACCACTGCTTTATTCTGGGGATCGTAGAAGTGGTACTCCCACTGGTACTGATCGTAGATCGCTTGCTCTTCCATGAACGGCAGAATGAAGGTGCCCCAGCCGGTGCGGCCTTCGTCGGCTCGTTGCCAGCGACGCGGGGGGAACCCGCCGTGGGCCGACTCGTAATTCATGAAGCCCAAGCCAAGCTGCTTGAGATTATTGGTACACTGGACGCGCCGGGCCGCTTCGCGGGCGGCTTGTACCGCTGGAAGCAACAGGGCAACCAGGATGCCGATGATCGCAATCACGACCAGCAACTCAACTAAGGTGAATCCTCTTTTGGTGGACGACACTACTGTTCCTTTCGTCTCTATCGCGGTAGGAGCCGTTTTGCTCGGCTAATTGGAGGAACAGCTCCCTCAGCAATTTGCGTGCCAGATGGTGCGGTTGTCCGGAGTCGCCTAGACGTGTGGGTTTTGCGAATAGCACCCCCTCGCTAGCCCCCGCTAGCACAGAGCCAAGGTGTCGAACCAGGCGACAGACGAGTCCAGCTGCTCGACACGCGACGCGCATGAAACAAGCCGCCAGGCGATAGCATGCCTGGCAGCTCGACCCCCCAAGTGTGTGGGGAGAAACCTTTTCTACTCATCGGTCATCCGCAACGAACGCCCGGATGGATCTGGCTACGAAATCCACGCCGGCTTGGCCTCCACCGGCTCGCCATCGTTAGTCTCGCCCTGCCCGGTGTAGCTATCCGACTCGGCTTGGATCACCACGTACTCCATCGGCACGTCGCCGGTATTGCGGAACGAGCGCGGCGTTTCGGGCGAGCAGCGGATGCAGAACCCTGGAGTCACCGGCAGCAGATCGTCGCCGGCCTGGAATTCCCCCTCGCCAGTCAGGAATAGGAACACCTCCTCGTTCTTGCGGTGCTTATGCAAAAACGGCATCGCCGCCCCGGCTGGCATCGAGTTCACCGAGATCTCCATGGCCGAGAGCGAAAGCTCGTTTTTCAGGAAACGCTTTGGCGCAGGGGGCAAATCGCGGAGCTGAAACCGAAATCGCATCCAATCGGTCATTGGCCCCACGGTCACATGTTCGTAGGATTGTCGCATACAAGGTACCTCCATCGGCTGGAAAGTCGCTTGCGAAATGCAAGTGATGTGATCCAGCTTATCTAGATAGCTTGCGATATGCAAGTGAAGTTTTATGTCGTCTTCCGCCCGTCGTTCCGATTGCCCGATTGCCTGCACGCTCGATCTACTCGGCGACAAGTGGACCTTGCTGGTGGTCCGTGATCTGGTGCTCGGCAAGCAGCGGTTCGACGAGTTCCTGAACTCGCCCGAAGGGATCGCGTCGAACATTCTCTCCAACCGCTTGAAGATGCTCACCGAGCTAGGCTATTTGACGCGTGAGCAAGACCCAAGCGACCGCCGTCAGGCGATCTATACGCTCACCGAGCAAGGGCAGGCGCTGCGCAAAATAGTCGCCAGCGTTGCTCGTTGGGGAGAGCAGCACTTTCCCAACACCACCCGCGATCCCGATGAAGTGATGGCCCGCAAGCGCAAGGGGTGACGATTGTCCCCCGCCATGGTGGAGAGCGAACGCTGAACTTGGTTGCAGGCGAAAGGACACCTTCGATCGATTACAACACGCCGGGCAGCAAGCCAGGCAACAACTCTTCGGTGGCGAGCACTGAATCATCGCGCTCGGCGAAAGCAAGCTCGCGAGCTTCGCTCAGCGAAGCGAGGCTTTGTTGCATCTGCCGCCGAGTCGAAGGAGCTAACAGCAGCGGCCAGGTGTCTTCGTCGGAGAACACTGTGGGGCGTTTTTCTATGCTCGACTGATTGTCCGAGGTGCTCTTTTCCCAGCGTGCATGAGCAAGATCCAATGGCCCCGGCAGAGCACTACCGACAGGTGCATCGACCGCGTCCAGCGTTGTGTCCACCACAAACGACTCTCCCACCGCAGTCTCCACAGCGGAGGTATCGGCCACCGAAGTCTCCGCTGCCGAGGTCTCGGGAACGCCAGCATCCATGATGGATGGTTCCATGTTCGACGTATCTGAGCCAGAGGTGTTAGTTGCCGTTGTGTCAGCAATGGACGTGGCGGCAACGGATGTGTCGGCCACTGAAGTATCTTCCGCAGACGTGTCGGCCACCGTCGTTCCCCCCACCACGGCGGCAACCGCTGCCGAGGCTTCGGGATCGGTGTCCGTCGATTCGCTGCTGGAGAGGGAAGTCAAGAATCTTGCCGTTTCCAGTTTGCCATAATTTGTCTTCCAGATCGCGTAGTCGCCGGAATCGATGACTCCGTTCAGGTTGCAATCCGACATGGAGCAAGGAGTGACCGTCATGCCAAACGTGTCGCGCCACGAGGTGTAGTCGCCCAGGTTGACGACCCCATCCAGGTTGAAGTCACCAGCGAGCCAAGGTGTGACCGAGTAGATGGCATCGTCCACCACAAACAGCTCACGCATTTCCTGCGAGAGGGCGTCGTCGGGTTCTACTTTTACCGAGAACCACTCCAAGGGCGAAACCACATCGCCAGTGGCATTGCGACTCAGCATTACCTGATTGGGATTGATATGAGGAAGGCTCGCGTTGCTCGCACTTTGTACCCCGTACGTATAGCGGGGCAGAAACAGCGTGGCCTCTACGCCTGAGTCGCTCGACGCGATCGCCAGTTGAGCGTGATCGAGTAGGTCCATGTAGATGGGGTCGAACTCCACGCTGCCGGCCAGTGTGCCATCAGAGTAAACATCGAGAGTCAGTACGCACTCCGACTTCGAGTAGCGTACAAAGTTCACCTCGATGTAGTTGAACTCGTCCTGGTACAGAGTTGCGATGGGGCGATACGTACCAGCCACTGCCGACTCGGTGTATAGCGAGAACGAAGCAACTTGCGGCAGCCCAAACACCATGCCGATGGTCCAAGCGTCGCTTGTAGTGAATCCGGTGACGGTGGCAATCTCGTCCGAACCAGTCGACTCGGGAGCCAGCGGGTAGGTCGGCGAGATGTCTTCGACCAGGCCTTCGCCCGCAACGAGCCAACGCGACGCGCCGGCTGCCATGAACTGCATGGTTTGTTCACTCTCGCCTGTGGACGACGAGTTGGGCACGCCCCACGTGTAGGCGGGATACCAATCGTCGTTGGCTACCCACCGAACGCCACGTTCGGAACCCGAGTTACTTGGGAAATAAGCCGACTGC
Organism: Aeoliella mucimassa; assembly: GCF_007748035.1. Taxonomy (NCBI): domain Bacteria; kingdom Pseudomonadati; phylum Planctomycetota; class Planctomycetia; order Pirellulales; family Lacipirellulaceae; genus Aeoliella; species Aeoliella mucimassa. Next base: position 6,340,976 of record NZ_CP036278.1, on the reverse strand, counting down.
AGGACGCCGCTGTTGTCGAGCGGATAAACCCAACTCGTAAACCAATGGTTCTCATCATTGTCGCTGACCAATCCCGCGATATCGAATCGTCCGAGCGAGGAGCGTACCGAAGTGTTCGTAACCGTGATCTCATACATCGGCGACGACGACATGACCGGCGGCAGCGTGTCGGGTTGGGGAGACAGTGCCTGACCATTGTCGGCATATACGTACAATCCATCCACGTAGTTCACCTGCCGCACCGTGTTGCCACTGCTGGGCTGCGACAAGGCTTCCCAGGTCGAATCCATCAGGTTGGTGCCCCCTGGATTGATGAGCAACGGCGAAAACACTTCGGCCCGCGACTCGAGCCTCATGGCCACGACTTCTCCCACAGCACCTTGGATCACGTAGTCGCCGTACAGGAACGACTTGGCAAGGTTGTAGTTCAGCAGAGTAGTCCAATTCACTCCATCGGAAGAGTAATAGGTGGCACCACCCCCTTCCAGTAATCCACCTCGCTCTGTTTCCCGGACCACGTAGCCCCGTCCGGGGAGATAATGGATCCAGATTGCTTCGCGCCCTGTGAACTGATTGCCTGATTTTCGCCCGGGGTAAGACGCCAGCAGGCCTTCGATAGTAACATTCTCGCCCTCTTGGGTGGGAGCGTTAATGCTCATGACGATCTCGGGCTGCACGTCTCCAGCGACCAGCACCTCTCCGTAAACCGGTCCTGGCGCGGTAGAAGCCCCCTGATTGCCAGCCACGTATTCTTTGTCGTCGCTGGCGCTCCACCCCCCGTGGAACTCGGTATCGGTGGTCCAGGTGGTTGTCGTATAGTTTTCGAGATCTTCCGCCACATGACGCGTCATGTTGTTTCGGTAGTCCACATCGCCCCAGAACGAAACCATGCCATCGGTGAACATGCCAGCGCTGTGGGCATGGAACCCGCCAGAGTCTGCCACTTCCCAGCGTTCGTATACGGTAACATTCGGTTCGACTACCCATAGTTCGCCGACCGCTTCGCGTCGGGCGCGAAACAACCCGATTTGTCCCCCGTGTGGATTGCCTTCTTTGTACAGATAGTCGGCCCAGGGGAACCAAGCACCTAGTTGATCGTCGGCCGACTTTTCGGGAAAAGCATTGGAAAACGACCAGTCATTCACTCGGTCGAGGCCATCCGTCACCCCTCCTTCAATGGCCGGTACATCGTATCCGCCACCTACTTGAGCCACCCGATGGTAGGTTTGCCCATAGTCTTGGGTGTAGATAAATGAAATGCCTTCTTCGATGTAACTGCCCGCTTCTTCGCGAAACCGGGTTGCGCAAAACACAACGAGACCTTCGTGGACGATGCAGACTAGTGGCTCGTACGAATAACCGGAGACGCTTCCTTTCAGAATATCCGACCCGAAACTCGTCCTACTCACGACCTGAAAGTCATCGCCTTTTACAAAGTAAATCTGTTTCGAGGTATGATCGATGAGTACCGCCAAAGGGGTTGTTCCATCGTGGTCCCATCCCGATCCAGTAAGCTGAGCACTGCCGAGATTCGAGAGCACGACCGTGTAGCCCTCTGATCCTACCACCAGGCGGTCGTCCCCATAGCGAGGCTCATTCGCCTCGACCAAAGTGGAGTCCGGGGTCACCGTTGCCACGTCCCGGGAAAACTCAAACGTGAGATCACCGGAATAGCCGTCGTCGAAGACGGCGGAGTGCCAGCCATCGAAAATGGACGAATTGCTGAGTAGACACTTAGCCTCAAGCTGCTGGAAGTGCAGCTTTCGTTGCCGATTTGGGGTCCCCACCTGATGCTCTCTGTTCTAGCGTAAAATTAGGGTAGTAATAAAGCGCTAGATCTATAGTAGGTACGGGTGTGAGGGTAGTGCAATAGAGCGAGTGCAGGAAATTCACGGGACGGCTGCTAATTGAATGGATTGGGTGGGGTGTGAGACTGCGAGTGGTTTGTGGTGAGTGTTGGGAGTGGTGCTAAACTACTGGATTTGTGGGAAGAGTGTGGTAGTCCGAAATTGGATGAAAACGTCTAGTATGAAGTTGTGGTTAAGACGGCGTTCTGTGTTGTGGTTTGCCGAGGTGATGCGCAGTGAAAAAGAACTAGAGTGTACCGCTGGTGGGGGGGGCTATCTTACGCGTGCAGAATCGTGGGCGCCAAAGATGGTGTTTTCTACGGAGCACTTAGAGATATGACTCTCTAGTGAATTGAAGACCGCGGACTCTTGTTTGTTCTCGGTCGACTTATATTAGTTGCACCGATGTTGAGGAGAGATTCTGAGCGGTTTTCGCTAGGAATTGGCCACCTGAAGTGTTCCAATGGACAGGTGTTAAAGGCTGTCGGCTTTTAGTGATTGGAGGTGATGGAGATGTAACGCTGGTTTTTACGTCCGACTTCTAGCGACGCGCAGGCGAATGGTTGCCGGCGTGGGCGTTCGCCGCTGCGCGGATGGCAATGCGGTGGTGGGGCTGCGTCGCTGGAAGCTTTATTGGCTCTAGGCTTTAGGCTGCAAGCGGTAGGCTAGATCTTTCAGTCGCTGGAAGCTCCCTCAAGATGACATTCCCCATTCCCCAATCCGAACTTCCCTGAGCCCTGATCCCCGAATCCTGAATCCTCCCCAAAATACTTTCCCACCCATGGGAATCTATTTTGGGCACTTTCCGCGGAGGTGTAGATGCAACTCATTGCTAACAAACAACTTGCGATTGATTCCCACCGAGAAAATAGATTCCCACTCGATGCGTTTTGGGAAATGGGAATCTATTCGGGCGCGAAAACCACTGGTTTTGTAGAGTGGGTGCAGATTCAATTTTCCCATCGGTGGGTAAATTGGGAATCTATTCCCTGCTATCCAGCCACCGTTCCACCCAAAGTGGGGGAGTAAGATACTAGGAAGGGGGGCCTATCGATCGAAAATTGCCTAGTTTGCCAGGGGTAACCCGCTTGAAGATCTGCCTGGCGAATTTTGCATTCCCGTTCACCAATCGTTAAGATGTTGCGACCATGGCGGCCGCTTGGGTGAGTTGCGCGAAGGTGTTCACGCGCAGCAGCCTGGGGTTCTGGGGATTCGTAGTAATGCCTCCTCAAAACCAATTGGCGAAACGTGCTCGTTGAGTTCGCCATGGGCCCCTGCCCTCCCCTTCCTGGCTTCCCTCCTGCCAAACATAAAGTGCGATGAATCGTCTACCGAAGCTTGCGGCTGCGGCGATGGCTTTTGTTCCGCTGCTGGCACGTCCAGCACTGGCGGACGAAGGCGTCGACTTTTTCGAACAACACATACGGCCGGTGCTGGTCGAGCGGTGCTACAGTTGCCATTCGCAGGCCGACGGAGCGACCGAAGGAGAGCTGGCGCTCGACAATCGGGCGAGTGTGCTGCAGGGTGGCCGCGGCGGGGCGATCCTCGTGCCCGGCAACCCCGAGGCGAGTCGCTTGCTGCAGGCGCTGGAGTATCACGACGAATCGCTGCAGATGCCGCCCGACGAGAAACTCTCGGACGAGGTGATTGCCGCGTTCCGGCAATGGATCGCCCTCGGCGCGCCCGACCCACGCGACGGAGCAGCCGCCCAGGTGGATACGATCGCCAGTCGGGCAGCAACGCACTGGGCGTTCCAGCCACCCACGCGGCCGACTCCGGTCAAGGACCCAACCGGCTGGAGTCGCACCGACATCGATCGACTGATCGTCGCCAAGCTGGGTGCGGCGGGGCTCAAACCCTCTCCGCAGGCGGGCAAGCGAACCTTGATCGAACGCTTGTACTTCGACCTGGTCGGTCTGGCGCCGACGCAGGAAGAGATTGAGCAGTTCGTCGCCGACGACGATCCACAAGCCTACGAGAAGTTGGTCGATCGCTTGCTCGACTCGCCCGCGTTTGGCGAGCGGTGGGCGCGGCATTGGCTCGACCTGGCGCGATTCGCCGATACGAAAGGCTACGTGTTTACCGAGGATCGTACCTTTCCGAATGCGTACAAGTATCGCGACTGGGTCATCGAATCGCTAAACAGCGACATGCCGATCGACCGGTTCATGATGTATCAACTCGCAGCGGATCGCATGATTGAGACGCCCGAAGACAAGCGGCACCTGGCCGCCGAGGGGTACGTGACCCTCGGCCGGCGGTTCGTGAACAGCCAGCCCGACATCGTGGCCGACCGCATCGACGTGGTATTCCGCGGCATGATGGGCTTGTCGGTCGCCTGCGCTCGGTGTCACGATCACAAGTACGATCCGGTGAGCGACGAAGACTACTACGCGTTGTATGGAATCCTGCAAAGCTCGCGCGAGGAACAAGACGACAAATACCCACTGCGACTCGTCGATAAAGAGACTCCTGAGAATGTTGGGGTGTTTATCCGCGGTGCTACGCACAATCGAGGGCCGATTGTCGAGCGGGGCTTCCCCACGTTCTTCACCAGTTTCGCGGCCGACGTAGAAGCGGGCAGCGGGCGACTCGAGCTCGCCGAGGCGATTGTGCATCCGCAGAATCCACTCACCTCGCGAGTGTTCGTGAATCGCGTGTGGGGCCACCTGCTCGGCGAGCAACTGGTCGGCACCCCGAGCGATTTCGGGCTGCGGTGCGACGCTCCCGTGCAGCGGGAACTGCTCGACCTGCTGGCGGTCGACTTCCAGCAGAACGGTTGGTCGCTCAAACAACTGGTGCGGCAGATCGTCGGCTCGAGCACTTACCAGCAAACCAGCCTTGCGAGCGACGAGTTGCTGGCTGCCGATGCGGAGAACGCCTTGTGGGGCCGGGCGAATCGTCGCCGGCTCGACTTCGAGTCGCTTCGCGATCGGTTGCTCGAGGTCGCCGGTCAGCTCGATACTCGCGTCGGTGGCGAGTCGGAAGAGATTGCTGCTGGCAACGGTGGTTCGCGGCGTACGCTCTACGCTCACATCGACCGCCAGAATTTACCCAACCTATTCCGCACGTTCGACTTCGCCAGCCCCGACGCCCACTCTCCCGAGCGGGCTCACACGCTGGTGCCGCAGCAGGCGTTGTTCCTGATGAATGGTCAGCTGGCCGAACGCGTCGCGATGCTGTTGAGTGCTGCGACCGCGGATGCTCCGTCGGAAGCGGATCGCATCGAGCAGTTGTACGAGCGCATCCTGGCTCGCAAACCAACATCCGGCGAGCTGGAACTCGCCCAGCAGTTCATCGCCCGCCAGATGCCCGAGACCTTGCCCCCCGATGAGTGGAGTTATGGGTTCGGTCGCATCGACGCGGGCTACGTGCAGTTCGAGCCGCTGCCGCACTTCCAGGAGAATCGCTGGCAGGCGCAGCAGGCGTTTCCCGCGCCGCAGAGCTTTGGCTACCTGTCGATCAGCCCGACCGGCGGGCATCCTGGGCAAAGTCCCGAGACGAGTTCCATCCGTCGCTGGACTGCTCCACGGGAGGGAACGCTGGTGATCGAAGGTCAACTGCACCGGCCCGAACAGCAAGGCGATGGGGTGGATGGGCTGATCGTCTCATCGCGTCAAGGCATCGTTGGTCGTTGGAGCGTCGCGCACGGAACGCAGAACACCCCGGTGCGGCTCGAGCAGGTGATGCCTGGCGAGCACGTCGACTTCGTCGTGGCTTGCCGCGAGAACGATGCGTTCGACAGCTATCAATGGCGAGCGACCGTGACCCTCGAAACCCCCGGCGACCGCCAGACCTGGAACACCGAGCAAGGTTTCCATGGTCCGGCCGCGGAGCCGCTCGACCTGTGGTCGCAGTTAGCTCAGGTGCTGTTGATGTCGAACGAGTTTTTGTACGTGGATTGATCGACCGTTTGCGGCTTTTAAAACTTTCGCTGCCTTCAATAAAAGTGTGACTTCTATGCCTCACCAACCGACAAGCCCTACCGTTTCGCGGCGCGAGTTCTTTGCCAGAGCCGGCATGGGCATGGGAGGGATCATGGCCAGCAGCCTGCTGGCTGGCACCGCCCAAGGCAGTACCGACCCGTTCGCCGCCCGGGCGCCGCACTTCCCGGGCAAGGCGAAGCACGTCATCCACTTGTTCATGAACGGTGGTCCGTCGCACGTCGATACGTTCGATCCCAAGCCGATTCTCGATCGCTACGCGGGTAAGCCGCTGCCGTATTCGAACCTTGGGACCGAGCGGCCGACCGGCGGAGCGCTCCCCTCCCCTTTCAAGTTCCAGAAACATGGCGAAAGCGGCATTGAAGTGAGCGAGCTGTTTCCGCACGTGGCCAAGTGCATCGACGACATCTGCGTCGTGCGGTCGATGCATGCCGACGTGCCGAACCACGAGCCGTCGCTGCTGCTCATGAACTGTGGCGACGGGCGACTCATCCGCCCGAGTGTCGGTTCGTGGGTCACCTATGGCCTGGGAAGCATGAACAAGAACCTGCCGGCGTTTGTCTCGCTGTGCCCGGGCTTTCCGATTCAGGAATCGCAAAACTGGCAATCGGGGTTCCTGCCGGGCGTGTATCAGGCGACCTACGTCAACACTCGGCATCAGCAGGTCGAGCAGTTGATCGACAACATCAAGAACAATCGCGTCGCCCGCCGCGACCAGCGGAGCCAACTCGATTTGCTCAGCGCGCTGAACGATCAGCACGCCCACCAACGCGGCAACGATCCTCAGCTCGAGCAGCAGATGCAATCGTTCGAGTTGGCGTATCGTATGCAAATCGAAGCGACCGATGCGTTCGACGTGTCGCGCGAGCCGCAGCACATTCTCGACATGTACGGCGACGGGCTGCAGGCGCGGCAGATGCTCGTCGCCCGGCGCCTCGTGGAACGCGGAGTGCGGTTCGTGCAGGTCTGGCACGGCGACGGTCAGCCATGGGATCACCACGACGACATCGCGGTGGGGCACGCCCGACTGGCCAAGGAGAGCGACCAGGCGATCGGCGCGCTGCTCACCGATCTCAAGCAGCGCGGGCTGCTCGACGAAACACTCATTCTCTGGGGCGGCGAGTTTGGCCGCACTCCGGTGGTCGAGCTACCGAAGGAAGGCTCGAACCAAGGCAAGATGAACGGCCGCGATCACAACCATCACGGGTTCACCGTGTGGATGGCTGGCGGCGGCATCCAAGGCGGGCAGGTCTACGGCTCGACCGACGAGTTTGGCTTCCGCGCCGAGCAAAACCCGTTGCACGTGCACGACCTGCACGCAACGATGCTCCACTGCCTGGGCTTCGACCACACGCGACTGACGTATCGCTACGCAGGACGCGACTTCCGCCTGACCGACGTGCATGGCAACGTGGTCCACGACCTGCTGGCGTAATACTGAAAGTTGGCATTTTCCATTGGGAAATGGCCACCCAGCACGTTCTAATAAACCAATCGCCGTAGCGACATGCCGAGCCAATTAGTCGCCACGCGAGAGCAAGTTGCCCTAACCCTCGACGGCTTGCCCTTGGAGTCGCTCGGTGGAAACGTGGAACTGCGGTTCGTCCGACAGCGACACGTGCACCAGGTCCTTCGCCTTGGCCAGCATCTCCCGGCACGCAGGGCTCAGGTGCGTAAGGTGCACGGTCTTGCCGAGCTGCTCGTACCGTGCGGCGATCGCGTGAATCGCCTCCATGCCCGAGTGGTCGTACACACGGGTGTAGTAGAAGTCGATGACGACTGTTTCGGGGTCGTTGCGCGGGTCGAACAGCTCTTTGAACTGCGCGACCGAGGCGAAAAACAGCGGCCCATGCAGCTGATAGATCTTGGCACCGAACTCGTTGAACTGCACATCGGCATCCACGTTCTTCGCGTGCTTAAAGGCAAACGCCAGCGACGAGACGATCACGCCGATGATCACGGCCGACGCCAGGTCGTGCACAATCGCGGTGTAGAGCGTCACGATCACCATCACCAGGAAGTCGGTGAGCGGTACCTTGCGATACAACTTGAGCGACGCCCACTCGAAGGTGCCGATCACGACCATGAACATCACGCCGACGAGCGCGGCCATGGGAATCATCTCAATCCACTGCGAGAAGAACAGGACAAACGTCAACAAACAGCAAGCGGCAAACGCCCCGGAGGTTCGCCCTCGCCCGCCCGACTCAACATTAATGAGCGACTGCCCGACCATCGCACAACCCCCCATGCCGCCGAACAGCCCGCACACGATGTTCGCGATGCCTTGGCCCAGGCATTCGCGGTTGCTGTTGCCTTGGGTTTCGGTCATTTCGTCGATCACGGTCAGCGTCATCAGCGACTCGATCAAACCGACTGCCGCCAGGACGACCGCGAAGGGAAAAATGATGCGAAGCGTTTCGAGTGTCATCGGCGGCAGGCTGAACGTTTGGAAAAACAGTGTCGGCAGCCCTGCGCGAATGCTGGTGGTGCTGGGGTCGATGTGCTCGATCGCCGCGGTGATCGCGGCGGTTTGCTCGGTGCTGAGCGATTCGGCATCGATGGCAGCGGCTCCGTGCGAGTCGGCCGCCGCTGGCTGCTCGTCAGCGAGTACCGCGTTGGCTGCCGATACCTTGGCATTGGTCGCCAGCATGTCGCCAACGGTCATCACCACGTGCTTTTGGTTCTCGGCCGCCATGTGGTCGGGAAGCATCTGGTTGGCGCTGATACCAATGGCCGACACCAGCAGGATGGCCGCCAGCGACGCCGGCACCGCCTTGGTGAGTTTCGGCAGCACCCAGATGATGATCATGGTAAGCAGCACCAGACCGAGCATGATCCACAGGGCCGGGCCTTGCATGTACTCGAGGTTGCCGACGTTGCTCACGGTTTTGAAGCTACCGAACTGGGCCATGCAAATGACGATGGCCAGGCCGTTGACGAAGCCGAGCATCACCGAGTGTGGCACCATGCGAATCAATACGCCGAGTCGAGCGACGCCGACTAGCAGTTGCAGCAGACCGCAGAGAATGACCGTGGGAAACAAGTACTCGATGCCATGGATCGCGACGAGTCCGACCACCACCACGGCCATCGCTCCGGTCGCGCCCGAGATCATCCCCGGGCGACCACCCAGCACTGCGCAGATGAGTCCGATAAAAAACGCGGAGTACAAACCAATGATCGGCGACACACCCGCGACAAACGCAAACGCAATGGCTTCGGGCATCAGGGCAATGGCGACCGTCAGGCCCGAGAGCAATTCATTCTTCAGGTTCTTCGGCTGCGAGCGAAATAAATCAAGCATAGAGAAACGGAGCTTCCGGGGGAGGGACAGCGACGGCAAACTTCCACTACCGAGAACGGTACCGGAAGCCAGGCGCGGGAGGGCACAAACAGAGACACACGAGAAATCAACGCCCTGTGCGTTAGGGCGGGGAAACCGACGATCGGGCAGGCTGCGATAGGTGTGTCATGGAGTGGTAGGGTTTATAGGGTTATCGCCTGGGAGTATGAAGGCTACCTTGCGATCCGACGATCGGCAAGGCCTGCGCACCATTCGACCGGGAAACACGGCAGAAAATCGGCCATCCCGCCCCCAGGCACCGCTGCTAGCGTGCGGGGTTTCTCACCACGAGCCTTCGATCGGGCAAGACCTACTCGAATTCTTCCTCGAAAAAGAACTCAGCGTCGATCGCGTCGGACGGGAGGTTCAGCGACGGTACTTCGGCATCGGTGAACTCGAGCGTCAGCTCGGCGTCCTCCTCCAGCGCAACGTTCTCAAGCTCAGAATTATAGTCCATCACGAAACCTTCGACCTCTTTGGTTTCGCCAGGTTCGAGCCCACCGGGGAACGAGAAGTACACCGCTCCCTCGGCCCAGGGGATCTCTCGCGACTCCGATTGATAGGTGCACTCCGCCGTGATCGTCTGGATGGCCACGTCCGAGTCGTTCTGGAACGTAGCGAACAGACGATTCGGCGACGCCCCGTCGTCGACCGCATCGATACGCGGGTTGGTAACCGTTATTTGCCGGAATACCGGTTGCAGCTTCGCCATGCGAGCCTTGTGCTGGGCCTGCGCTTGTTGCTCCATTCTCTCCACCGATTCTACCATGTTCTCCAAAAAGCGATTGCTAACCCAGCCAATCACCACGCACCCACCTACGCACATCAGCGAGAACGCAATCAGACAACCGACGAGGATGTTGGTGCCAGTGTTGGAAGACTTCGTCGCTTGCGGACGTGGATACGACGCTTGCGTCGGGTTCGCTCGCCCAGTCGTGGAAGCCTGGCCGGGCATCGGCAGCTCGGCGACCGTTTCGCCTGCTGCGGCCGCGCCGGCTTCGGGCAACGTGAACGGTTGCCGGCAGTGCGGGCAGTTGGCCTCTTTCCCCGCGTAGTCGTCAGGAGCCTCGATGGCATTTCCGCAGTTCGGACAATTAACACGAAACATGGCTCGCCCCACAACAGAAAGAAAACAGTCTCCACCAACCAATGCTTCCAGTGTACTTCAATCACCCGAACATGGGGAGCACTCCAGCAGAAAGGCTTTGGAATCGAACCGGGGCGGTTCCCTGCAAACGAATTCTTTGGTCGTACTACGGGTTTTCCTTCGCCCAAGCGTGCGATTGCAATCCCGCTGCGACCGGCAATACTGACAAGGGTACTGTTCGCTACTTTCTTACTTGCGACCCCAGGTGCTGCGATGCGATACCTTTTCCGCGGCTTGCTTTTCCCGCTGTGCTTGTTGCTCGTTACCGTTCTGCTGCCGGCGACCGCCAAGCCGAGCCATGCCGACGAGGGGTACCCTGAGTTCGACTGGAATCACGTACCGCTCTACGCCCACCTCGGCATCGGCAAAGGGCTCGAGCCGAAGCAATACGAGTTTCTGGCCGATCACTTTTCGCTGATTACGTTTACCGGCGGCAACTTGCGTAACGCCCCGGTCGAGCCGAACATCGCCGCGGCCGCCAAGGCAATCAAGCTGCGCAACCCAAAGGCCAAGGTGCTGTTCTATTGGGCGTCGGACATGCCGAAGCATCAATGGCAGTTGTCGAACGCCACGTTCCCCTCGGGTGGTTACCTGCACGCGAAAAAGGGAGGACGCGACACCCGGCAGTTCGATGTCCGTCGGCAAGACGTGCAAGACTGGTGGTCCGATATCGCCGGCAAAGCGGTACACGACTACGAGTGCGACGGCATCTTTGTCGATGGTCTCACCGCCGGATCGCCGCGGGGGCCGTGGAGTCGGTTGTTTGGTGCCGAGCAAGCCGCCGCGATGGACCAAGGCGTCTTTGCCATGCTCGACCAGGCACGCGATAAAATGGGGCCCGGCAAACTCATTCTTTTCAACCCACTGCACGGGTACGACCAAAAACACCCAGGCCTCGGCGAGCAGTACTTGCCGGTTACCGACGGGGCGATGGTCGACGACTTCGACCGCGGGGCCAACGTTCGTCAACAAAGCCCCGAGTACCTGGCCAACACGATCGAAACCATGCGCAAGGCGGCCAACGATGGCAACATCGTCGTCTTCAAAGCCTGGCCTGGCTTTACCTGGTGGAGCGATAAAGAGCTGATGCAGAAGCCTCACGCAGAGCAGTACCAGGTCGCCTGTGACAATATCACGTTTCCGCTCGCCTGTTTCCTGGTCGGCGCCGAGCAGCATTGCTACTTCTGCTATACCTGGGGTTGGCTCGGCGAGTACGGCACGTTCGACTGGTACCCGGAATTCGACCACCCGCTCGGTGCCCCCAGGGCCCGGCCACACGCCAAGGCTGGACCTTCCACCGCGAGTTCGAACACGCAGCGGTGAGGGTCGACGTCGAAACGAAACAAGCAACCATCGACTGGAAATGAGCAGTCAGCGCATAAAGATGTACATTCTCGTGAAGGATTCCGTTCCGCTAGGCCAGGCCATGGTCGCAGTGGCCCACGCCTCGCTGGCGGCCTACCTGCAGTTTCGCGACACCCCCGAAGTCGAGCAGTGGCTGTCGGGCCCGTTTCACAAAGTGGTCTGCAAGGTCACGGACCAAGAGTTCGAACACGCGAAAGCCGTCGCCGACCAAGTGGTGCTGACCGAATCGTCGCTCGACGACCAAGAAGTAGCCATCGCCTTCAAACCACGCGACGAATGGCCCAAGAGCTTTCGCTACCTGCGGTTGTATCGTGAGTGAATCGGCAGAGAAGCTTAAAACAGATCCATGGCATCCGTGTCCCCATCACCCGACTCACCTGGGACGTGGGTTGGCTTGTCGGTGATCCTTGGGTCCTCGATCGGTGGCAGCCCTTTGCGGTAGATCACCACTGGGTGTCGGCCGACGGGCGTGAACAACTCGAAGCCCAGCGAAGCATTGTCTTCCAGTTGCGCGACGAGTGATCGCAAAGCGGGTATTCGCGTTCGTTCGTCCTGAGATACCAATGGTGCTAGTTGCTGAATGGCTCTGATTCTGGCTTCGTTCTGGTTCACCGCTGCTTGTGCAGTGTTGATGGCTGCGTTCTTCCTTGCGCGGAGCGGAGGAGTGGTTCCTCCACCGGGGAGTTGGATATTCATGTTTCGGGCGGCCGCCAGGTTGCCATTGAGTTTCGGGCGGTCGCGAAGTCGGCGGTTCAACTCTCTAGTGGCCGACGATTTGTCTTTCGTCATGCGCTTTTCGGCTCGATCGAGCCGGCTGCTCGACAGCACTTGCAGTTCGTTGGGATAGGAGAGCAGCCGAAATCCAGGGGCGACATTCACCGAAATTACTTTGCCCTTCTGTTCCCAGTAGAGTCCCAGGCCTGCGTAGTCGGAGGAAGTAAACTGCAGGAGCAGTCGCTCTTCGTGACGCAGTCGCTCGGTCTCGCCATTCACGGAGTTCGTACGGGGGAAGCCGTTGAGTAAATGGAGGTTCAGATAGAGTTCGGAAGTGGGAGGGAGATTCGGAATCGAATCGATTGGTAACTGATGCTCATACGCTTCGACCCAGTTGCCAATGACGATTGGTTCAGGGTCTTCGGTCGGGGCTTGCAGTTGCACGAAGTGCGAGTCGCTATCGTAAGATAACTGTAGCAAGCATTGTTTGAGTTTTTCTAACAGCCGGGGATTATCTGCTTCTTCCACCAGCGCAAGGGTAAACTCTTCTTTTGTTAAGCAGAACTCGGCGACCGGGAGCGGTGCCGAGGAATTCTCCGCTTCAATAGCAAAACCCGTTTCCAGTGGTGGTGCCTGCTCGTAAACCAGCCACTTTGCATTCGAGCCGCTTGCTGATTCGGCGTGCAGCACGATGCCGCTCCCTCGTTGAAGATACTCAGGCACTAACAGCGCAACTTGGAACTCGTCATAACCTTCTACTGGCCTCGGCAATGTGCCAATGAGGTAGGGCTGGCTTGAGACTTCCTCCAGCGGCACCACTCTTGTGAAGCCCGCGAACGGACGAGTACCAAGAGGAGCTGGTGGACGTTGATTCGGCGAAGGTCGGAGGGATCGGGTGGGAGAGTTGTTCACGATTGGAGCCGAACTGCCAAACCCACCCGGTTGAATTGTGAATCCACCATTCATCGCATTTGCGTTGGAACCCATATTCGGGCGCGTCGAACTCGTAGGAATGGAGACTCCCCCGCTTGTGATCGGTCGCGGTTTGGTCTCCGCTATCGGAGCTGTTTCTTGAGGAAACAGCTGCTCCTGAGTTGGTTGGGGGGGCGTATCACGACTCGGTTCGGGGCTGGCGACCACTACCGGAGTGGCCGGCGCTCGATGAATAGCGTACCAAACCAGTGCGGCGAGTACCGAACTGCTGGCCAACAGGAGGCTGAGTTGGAAGAGAAGCGAATTACCTTTCTTGCGTCGGCGACGAACCGCAGGACTGCTGGCGCGTACGGCAATCTGCTCCAGCCCCGGCATCGGGGCCGGCATTGCAATTGCCGGCGCGGGGGCGGCAACCGGTACCAAGGCTGGCTGTGGCGGATTGGGAGTACCTTGTTGTTCGATCGTCGACTTCAGTCGCATCGACCGCTCTTTGGCAAGTTGCTCGTCGTAGATCGGTTTAAGCTTCGGATTCAGCAGGCAGACCCGAGCTTTCGAGAGTTCGTTGAGCAACAATTGCGAATGAGCTGCGTAGGGCCCTGTGACAAACGACTTAACGTGGCCCATTTGACGGTCTGCCGCAGCGGCAATGACGTCGGGGTCTTCCTCGAACAGTTCGACTCCCAGCAGTCGATAGTGATTCGGTGGTTGTTCGTGGGCAGGTATGCCAAGCCATTTGTAGTAGGCATCAAAGCCAGTAGTATCCAATTGTCTTCCCCCTCAGAGAAGCGAGTGCTTCACCAGCAAGTCGTGCTATCTAGCGTTGCACGAATGACCACTATTCTACTTGGGGGATGTTGTCACTGCATTCCTTGTTTAGTACTAGTAGTTTACTGCTGGACTAGACGTCGAGGTGTGGTACTTGGGCCCCAGTCAGATGACAGCTTTGCAGGTTGAATATGCGACCAGGGCAGGGATTTGCTGGGCGAAGAGTCCCTTTCAGGGAATGCTGAAGAGAGAGGGCGTATAGGCTGTCGATGCCGACTGGACGTCGGTTGTGCTTCTGTACTCTGCGGCTCTTCGCGAGAAATTAGGAGTCGCACTTGTTCCACATCGCCAGCCATCGCCTTCGGATGCGGGCTAAACGATTTTTCTGATCATTCCACTTTTCGCTGGGAATTGGCCACTTGTGGTGTTCTAATGGACAGGTATCAAAGGCTATCGGCTTTCAGCTATCGGCTGTTGGCTTTTTATGAAAGGAAGTGAATCAGATGTGAAGCTTGCTGTGAACTTGAACGACTGGCGACACGCAGGTGAATGGTCGTGTGTGTGGGCGTTCGCTGCTGCGCGTGTTGGTAATGCGGTGGTGGGGCTGCGTCGCTGGAAGCTCCTGGACCTACCCTACTGCCCTTTCTAACTTCCAACTCCCAACATCCAACTCCCAACTCAAAATACTTTCCCATGGGTGGGAATCTATTTTGGGCAACTATCGCGGAGGTGTTGATGCAACTCACTGCTAACAAACGACTTGCGGTTGATTCCCACCGCGAAAATAGATTCCCACTCGACGCGTTTTTGGGAATGGGAATCTATTCCAGTGCGAAAACCACTGGTTTTATAGCGTGGGCGAAGATTCAATTTTCCCATCGTTGGGTAAATTGGGAATCTATTTGCCCAGCAGTGGGAATCTATTGTCCAGCGCAGGTTTGCAGGCTTGGTCGAGCGTCGGCTGCGAGGGTTAGCCGGCGTAGTCGCTGGTGCTGGAGTCGGTTGCAAGAGTGCCGGCGCCGACTTGCACGCCGGTCCAGTCGGGGTTGCGTTCGAGTCCAAAGTAACCAGCTGGGTAGCACGACTTCATCCAGCTATCCGGAAGCAAGCTGGTGAGGAACGTGGCGTGCCGGGTGGCGTTGACTTCGGCCTTGAGGGGATCGCGGTCGAGCTGCACTGCTTCGGTCCGCAAGCGACTGGCCGCCTGCTCGACGGTCGCCTGATCGCCCGACTGGTACGCTTCGACCAACTGCGAGACATCGAGCACACGCAGGTGACAATCGCTGCGGTGATCGTCGGCAGTGTAGAGCAGATAGTTGCCACACGGCGACCAGGCCGGCGAGTAGTCGGCGCCCTGGTTCTCGGTGAGCTTCACGAGCAGTTCACCCTGGCTGGTCATCATCCACAGGTCTTTATCGCGATCCTTGTAAGGTTGGCTGGGATCGGGCGTTTCCTGGCGATTCGAAACAAACACGATGACCGACCCATCGGGACTCGGCTTTGGCGAATAGTCGCCGCCGCGGTCTTCGTTGAGCTGGGTCTTGGTATCGGAAAGGAGATCGTAGTGCCAAATATCGGCGTCGTCGCCGCGGTCGCTCGACCAGAGCAGCCCGTGGCCGTCGGGAGTCCACGACACGGTGTCGTCGGAGCCTTCGTGCACGGTTACTTGCTTGCGCTCGTTACCCTCGGCATCCATTACCCAGAGTTCGTTGTTACCGGTTTCGTTCGACACGTAGGCAATGGCTTTGCCGTCGGGGCTGAACGACGGCGAGTCGGCCCAGCGATTGCCGAGGTTGGTGAGTTGAATCGGGTCGCCGCCGGTCGTGGGAACCTTGAACAGTTCGCGGTTGCCGGTTTGGTCGCTCACGTAAACCACCCACTGACCGTCGGGCGAGAAGTTTGGCTTGTCGTTCCAGCCGGTGCCGAAAGTGAGTTGGGTCATTGTGCCCGACTCGAGGTCGCAAGTCCAAATGTCGTAGTCGCCTGTTTTGCCACTGGCAAACACGATAGTTCCGCTGAGTTGCTGACCCATGATTCGTATTACTCGCTGACAGCTGGTGAGGTTGCCTGTTTCCGCCACGCACGTGTGCGTAGCGCCCGGTATCTCACAAGCGTAGCTCATGATTCGCAGAACGGAGGAAAGGGTTATGCCGACTGTGTCGACTGGAGGTCCGCTTTGCTGCAATGCAACCCGATTACTCCACCAGAGCACCGCCGATGCGTCGCCGATAAGCTTGGGCGCGGTGGTTGTGCGGGTCGATCTGCAGCAAGCGGTCGAGCGCCTGCGTGGCCGCGAGAATGCGACCTTGCGCGACCAGCGCGCGGGCGAGTGCCAGGTGGGCGTCGGGCAGGTAGAACTGCAACGAGATCGCCCGCTGAGCGGCTTGCTCGGCTGTTTGGGCATCGCCTCGGCGAAGCGTGGCCTCAGCCAGCCCGAGCCAGGCGATCTCTTCGTCCTCCGATTGAGCGAGCACCGCGCGGGCGCACGACTCGAGCTTGGTCCATTCCCGAAGTGCCATCAACAACAAGCCAACGCGGTACCACACCAGCGAACTCTCTGGCGGGTGCTGCAGTAACAGGTCGACCTGTTGCCGAGCTAGCTGCCGATCGCCGGCAGCGTAGGCCAGCTCGGCTCGCAGCAGCGGTGCCATGCTCGGCGGTACCGCATCGAGCAGCACTTCTAGCGTTTCCTCGGCCTCGGCGACGAGTCCCAACGACAACTGCGTTTGGAAAAGGGTTTGACTGAATAGAGCATGCTCTGGAAATTCACGAAACAACGACTCGAGCAACGGCAACGCCTGCTGCTGGCGATCGGCGTCAAGCAACGACTGAGCGCGATACCAGTCGTAGTTCCACGCGTCGGCTGTCGACAACGTCGATCGCAGTTCGGCGGTGCGCTGCTCGGCGGTGCACTCATCGGAAGCAGCAGTGTCGACTTCGTACGAGTCACGGGGAGTATTCGTATTAGCGGTGATGAGACATTCGCTGCGGATGCGGCCCTCCATGTCGCCGGCCGTGGGGAGTCCGAACCACGAGAGCAGAGTCGGTACGACGTCGAGGGCATTGATGCCATGCACCAGTTGATCGGTGGTGAATCCTGGACCCGCTGCGACAAAGACACCGCCGGATTGCTTCCAAGAGTCCGGCTGTCCGAGCATCGCCCCCGATACGCCCGAAGGCGAGGTGAGCACCACCGCGGTGTCGGGACCGACGAGTTCCATCAGGCGAGCCAGCATGGCATCGAGCATGCGAAAAGCGGCCGGCACCACCTGGCGGTAGAGCGGCTCTGGCTTGGCGGCCGGCGTGTCGGCGAGCAAGTGGTGCCGCACAAACATGCGGCAGAGTTCGCCGATGCCTGGCAAGCGAACCGCGGCAAGCTTCCACGACACGCTGGCAATCAGCTTGGTCGCAGCTGCATGGTACGAAGCATCGGTCGCGAGGGAGATGCAGAGACGCGACAAACGCGGGTCGCGCGTTTGGTCGACTTGTTGCCAGTCGGGCACAAACTGCTCGAGCGTGGCCGCATCGATTTGTTCGGGCTGCACACGGAGCGGGTCGAACTGCTTGGCCAGCTCACTCGGGTGATAAGTGCCGCGCTCGGCGGGGGGCCAGGCGTGGCCGGGTGGTCCGGTGGGAAACGCGTAGCGATCCGAAACCACGCGGGACGTGGTGATCGAGCCATGCGTGGCGGGCCAGCCGACAGCGATCGTCGGCAGGCCTTGGTCGCTGAGGATTTCCCACAGCGTGCCGGCCGCGCGGTACTTGGCTTCCACCGGTTTAACGTTGGGCACGGTGGCTTGATGCGACAAGCAGATGCGGTGCTGCCAGGGGCGTTTGCCGGTGGCCATCGTGGTGCAAATAGCAGCATTCACAGGGGGCGGCGGTGCATAGAGCGTACCGCTACCCCCTGTGTCGATCAGCTTCTCCAGCGTTGGCATCTCGCCGGCATCGATCAGCGGATGAAGCAGTTGCCAATCGGCAAGCTCCCAACTGACCCACAGCAGGCGAGTTTGACTCTCGCACATCCGTCGCGCCTAGCTTTAGGAGTTCCAGCGTCGCAAGGCAGCCACGCCGGCGGCGCCGGATACCAACAGCATCCAGGTAGATGGCTCGGGCACCACGGTGATGTCGCCGACGAGGTGGGCTTTGGCCACTGTTTCGTAGGCACTATCCAACAGCGTGATGGTGGCCTCGCCGGTTCCGTCGCCGCTTTCCCGCATGTCGGCTGCGACGTGCAGGTAGCCATAGTTGTATCCGCCGGTGTCGGCCGGCATGGCCAGGGCGACGTAACCCTCTACGGGGCCTACGATGGGATCCGGTTCCTCGGTTCCACCAGGTCCACCCCAGTCGCCATACGCGGTTTGATTCCAGTTTTGGAAGAAGTACGACTCGTCGAGCAAATCGTAGTTCGACAGTACCACGGTGTCGCCAGCGGCAATCACTGGCAGCACGCGAACGTCCTCTTGCGAGTCGGGCATGGCCACCAGATTGGTGCCGCCGGCGTCGAAATTGGTTGTGGTGATTTGAGGTTTGCGCGAGCTATTGTTGGCGAACAGAAAACGATAGTCGTCGACGCCATCGCCGGTGATATCGAACGCGAGCTCGCCTCCCGAACTGAAAGTCAAGGTTTCGTTATGGGTGGTTTCGATCACGGCCGCATTGGCTGCTCCAGCGGTCAAGCCGCTGGCGGCTAAGGCCACGGAAGCCTTGAAGTAATTCAAATGATGCTTATTCACTAGACTTTACCTTTACGAAAAGAGGGTTCTTGATTGCGAGTATCAAAGAACGAAACAGTTGCTTGGCCCCAGGTGGTAGGGAACACGACCAAGAGGCAACGGATGGGGTCTCTCGATGTAGTGCCTTGCGAAAACAGGTTACAGGAAGGAAGGAGGAAACAAACAATAGAGAGGTATCGTCGCCAGTGGCGACTGCCTCGCTTACGACACGCGACAAATCAGCCGGCTGGTACTGGCTTGCCGTTTCACGATGGCTCCGAACAACAGCAATGCCATGCCGAGAGCCAAAGGCATGGCCGTTGGTTCTGGCACCGCTACCATGGCAGCGAAAGCTGCATCGCCATGCTCGGCGATGTAGGCGTTTTTAAACAATCGGAAGTCCTCGTAGTCGTTCGAGCCGTCGCCATTCAGATCGCCTTGGCGGTACGCTTGCACTTTGAGCAGCGCCGAAAGGTCGGTCTCGCCCGATGCGGTGAGCAGGTTGTAGTCGGTACGGTCGATGGTGCCGTTTCCGTCGAGGTCGCCGACCACGATCGGTGTGCCGGTGTAAACCACGTTGGTGTAAGCGGAGCTTCCATCGCCGAGTTGAATGTTGACCTGCAACTCTTCGTAGGGGGTAGCGGTCCAGCCGCCGGCGAGCGAAAGCTGCACCGAACCGCCGACCGCAATCGAACCGGCGTCGCCGGTGCTGGCTTCGCGAAAGTTGGTGGCCGATTGTTCGGTGATAACCCACGGCTGGTCGTCGACCTGTTGGTTGCCGTTGCTGTCGTAGTTGCCGGTGATCGGAGTCAGATCGGCAACGGAGATGGCTCCAGCGGTCGAGATGAGCGAGAGCGACTGAATCGCAATTGGTGCGTCGGAGGTGTTGGTCAGCGTGATCGAGCCATCCGCACGATTGATGGTCGCTTCGCAAACGGTCTGGGCAATCAGATGCTGATTAATCGCAGCGGCCCAGGTAGCGCCCATCAGATCGTATCCAAATTGATTGGGATGCAACCCATAGTCGGCATAGCCGTTCGGTTCGTCGGGACCCCAACCACGAACGGACCCGTCGGGCATGAGGAAGTTTTGGTACTGGTCGACCAGCTCGATATTCACACCAGCGGCTTGCTGGGCGGGAACAAACTCGTTGGCGAGCCATTTGTTATAGAGGATCACGTAATGGTTCACGCCATGCTCCTGCTCGGCGCTAACTCCGTCTTCGGCTGCCCAAATCTGTCGCTGGGCGGTGGTGGCTCCGGTGACTTGGTCGTTCAGCAGACCATTGGCATAAGGAATCACGTTGCTGAGCATAATGCGGGTGTCGGGTCGCAAGGTCGACAGGTTATCGACCAGCGAAGTGACACGACCTTGCAGAATTGGCAGCAGCTCGTCGGCATCCATCTGCTGTCCGGCATCGGACTTCTGCCCGAAGTACTGGTTCACGTCGTTGATGCCGGCCAGGACCAATGCGTAGTTGGGGTAGATGGGGTCGCGGCCGGTGCCATTGCCGCCGGTGATATAGTAACCGCCGTTGGTGCTGGCATCGGCATTGGTATTGCCATTGAGATTGGCATCCAGCTGATCGATGCGCCATCCGCCGTGCCCTTCGTGATGCAGCCCATCGTAAGGAGCACGCAACGCAGCGGATGTTTCGCCGCCATCCTGCATGACCTGACTGCCGAGCAAATGAAAGGTATGTCCCTGGCTAGTGAGGTCGGTGCCGAGCTGAGCCCGATAGCCGCCAAAGCCGTTGCCGGCAGTGATCGAATCGCCGAGCGGCAACACACTGAACTCAGCGGCTGTTGCCATGCCCCCCCAGGCAAAGGACGCGACCCCCAACATCCCTATGGCAAGCCATTGGCAACTAACCTTTCGCCATCCCCTCGTTTCCTCAAGCATCTTCATCTTCCAACAGATCCCTTCATGCACACACGATCGGCGACGAGTGCGCTATCGACTCTAAGAACTTGCAAAAATGTGTTTACGAATAGCGTTTGTCTAACGTCGCATCCGGCAGGTGCCAGCGAGGGTAAGTCCCGCGGCAACGAGCAGCGTGAGTGTGCCTGGTTCAGGAACTTGCGAGGCCCCGACCGAGCTGGCCGAGGAAGTGTAGACAACGCTGCCGATCAGCAGCTTGCCATCCTGGGCGTAACGGAACACCAGGTCTTGGGCGCCGCCGGTCGCGAAGGCATTGCCCAACGAGTAGGAGCTGCCCGCGGTGAGTGTCGACCCCGCTTCGTCGAGGAAGGTCTCGGCGAGAATGGTGGAATCGGAGCCACCTTGTTCAATCCAGCCGAGCGGTCCACCTTCGCCAGCGGTGGTGCCAAAATTGTCTTTCCAAAGCTGGTAGTAGTCGTGGTCGACCACTCCGTCGAGTGTATCGTCGTTGGGCAAACCGCCGGTGCTGCCGAGGTTGTCGCGCCACACCGTGTAGTCGGCGAGATTCACGGTGCCATCGTCGTTGAAGTCGCCAGCGGCGTTGCCACCTGCACCGATGTTTTGATCGTCGAGGCTAAGCCAGAAGCCATCCTGCTCGCGGAGCGCTCCGCCGGAGCTGGTGATGCGATAGTAGTCGAACGTCACGTCGTTGGTGTCGACGTTCTGCATCGATACTTCGCCGGTGGTGGTGTTGACTTCGATGGTCAAGCGTGGAGGTGGCTCGGCAATGGTGATCGCCGTATTCACTTCGGTTTCGTAGCCGGTTTCATACAAGCTAATCGAAGCTCCTGCCAGCGCGGCCATGGCATTGCGAACGTCGATACCGACATGGGCGTAGCCATAGTTGAAATTGCCGTCGCCTGCTGCCACGGCCAGGCCCACGTAGCCTTCCACGGGTCCTTGAATCGGATCGGGAGCCGTGGCGCCGCCAGGGCCTCCCCAGTTGCCGTAGTGGTTATTGTTCCAGTTGAGATAGAAGAACGCTTCGTTGAGCATCGTACCGCTGTACATCGAGCTATCGATGGTGGCTCCGGTGGAGAGCACTTCGAGCGTACGCACGTTTTCGTCGGCATTCGGAAGAAAGATTTGATTCTGCCCGTCACCATTGAAGCCCAAGGTGGTGATCTGTGGTTTCTGGGCATTGTTGCCAGCGAACAGAAGTTGATAGTCGTCGACCCCGTCGGCGGTGATGTCGAAGTCGATCTCGGGGGAATCAGCCGCGTTCCATGGCGAGGTCGAGTCGTGCACGGTGGTGACCACCACAGCGTGGGCGGAGCCCATCGTCAAACCAGATGCCGCCGCGGCGAGAGAGACTTTGAAGTATCGAGAACGTGAAGTATTCATGAGTGGATCGCGCCTAAAGAGTAGAGTGAGTCAGGGGATGGGGATTTCGTGGAGCCAAGCCGGGTTAGCGAGCCGAAGGCCGACGGGTCCACAGCACCACACCAGCCAAGCCGATTAGCCAGAGAGTCGAAGGTTCGGGCACCGCCGTGTAGTTGGCGATCGCTTGTTCCAAAGCTCCTGGACCATTTGCGGCGTTGTAAAGACTCTTGAACAACACCCAATCGTCGTAGTCGTTGTCGTAATCACCATCCAAGTCGCCTTTGAGAGCGGCGGCGACCAAAGTTTCGCTGCTGAGATCGCTTTCGCCGTTGGGAGCGAAGACGTCCAAGTAGTCTTCCACCGAAATGACCCCATCGGTGTTCAGGTCGATCGGCGAGTAGGAGGTACCGGAATAAGTGACGAAGGCACCCGTGTGCGTTCCATCGGACAGTTCAACCACCACCTGCAGGTCTTCGATGCTGGAACGAATCCAGGTATTGCCGAGGTTCGCAGCATTGGTTGTCGAACCAGGAATCGAGGTAGAACCCGACTCGGTGATTTCGGTAGCGGTCAACGCCTGGTTGCCCCAGGTGCCATCAATCGACTGGAACTCAGCGGTATCGAGCGCCCCGGCTGAGGAAAGCAAGGAGAGCGAAACCAGATTTACGCTGCTCGCATTGTTGTTGGAAATGGTGATCTCTCCGGTAGCACGATCGATGTTGACCGTCGGCAAAGCGGAACCGTCATCGGGGCCCGCGTTGTAGTTCGCCATGACTTCGGTAGGAGTGAGTTCATGACTGTAAATGCGAATCTCGTTGTACAGTCCGTCGAACAGGTAATCGCTTCCCCATTGCGAACGGCCGAACCAGCTATTGAGTTCCTGCAAGAAGGTGATATCGATTGCGTCGACTCCGGAGTTGCCATTGTCGATAGCTCCGCTGGCGACCTGGCTACCATCGAGGTAGAGCTTGACGGTACCGTTGGGACCTGCCGAGGTGTCGTTCGCGTCCAAGGTGAATGCGATGTGGTACTCGACGCCGGGCGACAGCACCGCTGGCGACGCAGGGGAGATGTTGGTTTCGGTTTGGGCGGTGGAGTGGGTGCCGGCCATGATGGAGTAGCCTTGAAGTGCCCCTGCTTGGGCGACGCCGTAAACGTACTCGCCGTTGAACGCGAGACCCGATTGCCCCTGGCCAGCCGCGCTACGACCCATATCCCAGATGCGGGCGAAGTCGCGTTGTTCGTCGACAGTCACCCACATTTCGATGGAGGCCTCGCCGTCAGGCGAGTTGTACGCAGCGTCGGAGAAGGGGAGCTGATAGTCGTTGTTGACTTCGTCGTAAATGCTGGGGATTTCGATGTAGCTACCGATTCCGTTGCCGTTGACGAAGTCTTGGCCTGAAATCAATCCGTTGTTGTTCGACAGGTCGGCATAGCCGCCGGCGATCTGTCCCAGGTTTCCTTGATTCACGAACGTGGCATTGATCTCGACGCCGGAGCCGGAAACGTCGGCCACCGGATCGGCCGCGGTGCCGTCGTTGAACGTGTACTTGTGACGCAGCACCGCCTCACTAGGTGACGCCAACCAGACGAACAGCAGCGCGGTGGTGACCGCAGTAGAAAACGACCAAAAAGTTAGGTGTCTCATCTAAGCTCTCCTAGAAGACAAGCTGAGCCATACCAGCACCCGCAACGCGCAAGCCCAAGTCGCTAGCCGCCTATCGACTACGAGAGAAGGGGGAACGCTAATGCTGTTGCTGAGATAGAACTTCGAAGAGGTTTGTTTTTGGAATAGCCGCCAGAATGCTAGGAAACCGTCTGCAACGCGGAGAGCGCAAGATACCAAGCCTTCGCATCGCCCCCTGCAACCAAGTTTTCCGCCCTGGTTGTAGAGCGCGAGGAGCAGACGGTGCCGTGGCATCTGGGGACTAAATACCACTGGCCGCTCAGATGGTTACATTCTGGAGAGACCGAGTTGCGAATGATTTGGGGAAACTTGTTTCGCCAGAGATTCGCCCCCCCAACCGTGAGGGGGGAGTGCCCAAACAGGGGAAGCCTAAGCAGAGAACTCGCGAGTGTAGATGTGGCGAGCCGCAACCTCGCGACCCCCCATTCGCTTCGCCAGGTTGGCCGTTTCGCGGTGCTCGCGCTCATCGGCGCGAAAAGCCAGAGTGCGGATGCCGGTACTCTCTGGCGAGGCCACGCGACTGATGTGGGCGAACAATGCCAGGTTCGCCAGCGACCGCAAGCGAGGAGCGATATCGATCACCACCCGGATGTCGACCGCCAGGCAAACATGATTATTGCGTAGCAGCAGCGTGCCTAAGGGCTGGTCGCCGTCGAACAGGATGTTGGAGAAATCGGGATCGTATCCTTGCTCGCCGGGAGTGTTCCAGAAGCGACGCAGCGCTTCGGGGTGGATCAACCGGTAAGGCTCGATGAGTGGCCACACGGTCTCGGGCGAGTGATCGCGAATCGACTCGCTGTGCCATGTTTCGGGGATATCGTTGTGATGGCGGGTGAGGAACTTTTGCACGCGTTCGTACACGGTGGTGCTCGGTGCTTCGAACGCTCGCTCCGCATGGCGAGGCTCGTAGCCATGGGCGGCCAGCCAGGGTGCTGGAGGTTGGTCTTGTTGGAGCAAGAACGCGTACTTCAGGTCGAGCGGCGGCAAGTCGGGTAGCGACTGGAGTCGGGGGACCAATGCCTCGGCAGCGGCTTCGATGGTGATGCCTGGCTGGTGAGCCAACAGGAAGCGAATGGCATCGGGTTCTTGCCACCAGGCTAGGGCTGCTACGATTCGCTCGACAGGCCGCGACTTGATGGCAATCAGGTACTGGGCATTCGCTGCAGGCTGTTCAAACTGCGAGGCAAATAAAGGCCACGCCCGCAATTGTTGTTGGGGACTCGCAACTTGTACTGTCAGCGGTTGCGACGTCATCGCCTACTGCCTTTGCCAATAACTGGGTTACTAGTTCTGTGCGGGCACCGCCCAACGCTTGTTCGGAACCGGGCCGAGCGTGAGTTCGAGCGTCGCGCCCGACATGATGTGCGGATAGTCGATCCAAGTCTTGTTGTACGGCTTGCCGTTCAGGGTTGCCGATTGAATGTAGAGATTCTTCGGAGACTGATTGCGAACGTTGATCGTAAACACCTTGCCTTCGCCCACATTCATTTCGACGCGTTGCCACATGGGGCTGGTGATCTCGTAGCGGGTTGTGCCAGGAGTGACAGGGTGGATTCCGCAAGAGGCCAGCACGTACCAGGCCGACATCTGTCCAACGTCTTCGTTACCGACCAAACCTTCCACGTCGTTGCGGTACGCGTTCGCACAGATCGTGCGAGTCCACTTCTGGGTAAGCCACGGACTGCCGAGTTGATTGAACAAGAAAGCAACGTGATGCACTGGTTCGTTGGCGTGGTTGTAATAGTCGTTCCAGCGGAAGTCTTCCGGCGTGTTGTTAAAGAAGTGCTCCAAGTCGAGCAGCGTTTTTTCGCGCCCACCTAGCAGGTCGACCAGTCCGTCGAGGTCATGGGGAACGAACCAGCCTTGCTGGTAAGGATTGCTCTCGACCGATCCATACCCTTGTTGCAAACGTCCCTGGGCGGGCCATTTTTGCCAGGAGCCGTCGCCGTTCTTCGGGCGGAACCAGCCTTTGTCGCGATCGAAAATATTGCGATAGCTCTTCGCTCGCGTAGCGTAAAGTCTCGCATCGCGATCATGGTGCAAGGCGGTGGCAAGTTGCGAAACACACCATTCGTTGTACGCATATTCGAGCGTCCGCGAGATGTCGCCAGCATGGCCGCGGGTGCCGTTGCCGAACCGCTCGACCGAGCTTTTCGATAACGCGTATGCACGCTCGACGTCGAAATCTCGCAAGCCCTTCACGTAGGCATCAGTGATGATCACCACGGCTGGATTCCCCAGCATGCACCCACTATAAGCGTTGAACATCTCCCAACGTTCGAGGTAGTCGCTATCAGTATCGTCGGCCAGTTCGATAAGCGAGTTAATGGTGTCGGTCACCAGGGTGGGATTGATAATGCTCTGCAAGGGGAACTGGCTACGGAAAACGTCCCAACCGCTGAAAATCGTCCGCTTGGTAAAGCCTTTCGGCTCGTGAATCTTGCCGTTGCCGCCTGGGTAGCGACCATCCACATCGGAAATCGCTCGAGGATCGATCATCGTGTGATACATCGCGGTGTAGAAGATCGCGAGCTGATCTTCGTCGCTAGACTTAATCGTGATGCGCGATAAGGCATCGTTCCATTGCTGTTTGGTTGCTTCGCGAATCGCGTCGAAGTGCCACCCGGTGTTTTCGGCCTCGAGGTTCGCGCGGGCACCTTCCAAGCTGGTGAACGAGATGCCGACTTTCATCTGTACCTGCTCGCCTTGGCTGGTGGCAAACTCGGTGAAGAAGCCAAGGTGCTCGCCTTCGACCTCGGTCGGTTGGTCGATGATCTTGGCCGCGGCAATCAGTTTGTCGTATTCCTCGCTTTCGATCGCTTCGCGATTGCGGCGCTGGCCATCGGGAATGTCGGCGCTCCAGACTCCGTATTTCTCGAGCGGCTTATCGAACTGCGCGTAGAAATAAACCGTGTAGCGGGCCTGCCCTGCCCCGTTGCCCCAACCGCCGCCTTCGGGCGTGCACTCCATCCATCCTTCGATGGTTTGCTTGTCGCAAACTCGCACCATTTGCTTGGTCGAGGTGCCGCCGACGCGACGCGCGAGGTCAATCTGCACTCGCGATTGTTCGTTTTGGGGAAAGGTCATGCGTAGCATGCCAGTGCGCGGCGTGGCCGTTGCTTCGACACGTACGTCGTAGTCGGTCAACGTGGCCGAATAGTAACCGGCCTTCGCCTGTTCGGTGTCTTTGTCGTAGCGCGATCGATACCCGCGGGCGACCTCGGGATGGCGTCCCGCGACCACCTGTAGCGGCCCGGTGGTCGGCGTGACCAGAAAATTACCCAGGTCGCCAAACCAGCCGATACCACTCATCTGGGTGAAGGCGAAACCTTCGATGTAAGGCATCTCGTAGCTGTAACCCGGTCCGTTGTCGCCGCCGGTGATAGTGTTGGGACTGAGTTGAACCATGCCGTACGGGGTGATTGCCCCGGGGAAGGTCTTGCCAAGTCCATGATAGATGCCCGCCTGATCGGCGCTGGTGCTGGCCCCGATGAAGGGATTTACGTAGTCGGCCGGCGACTTGGGGGGTGGCTCCTGCGACCACGCCGGAGCTACTACCAGGCTACACCAAGTTGCGAAACCAAAAACTAGAAGCCGAGCAGCCGCTGGGGGGAGAATCATCGGTGGATAGGGGGTAAAGATTGGGCTTGGATAATTAGGTGGTATGCAAGTGCAGCGGGCTGGCATCGAGCAGGCGACGCAGAAGACCGCTCCTCATGCTGCCTGCCAGTCGCACAGCGACTGGATGTTCGTTCGATAAGTCTTCGCTTCCCGATCGGGGCAAGGTACCGCCACACACACTGGTATACCATATGCTACCACTTGGGTTACACGTGTGCCGATTTTCCTAGCTTTCTCATCGCCATCGCTCAGCGAGTCGCAATTGCCGGAACCGATGATCCGAATAATCAGACTTCTAGCTGGGTGGTATCAGTCGTCTATCCGTCAGTCTCGCTTGAGTCGTCGAAAACGCAGGGTTCGGATACCGTACTTGGGTATACTCAAATCCACTACCGATTGTCCTTCCTGGAGCGAAGGTTCCAGCACTTGCTGCACGTTACCAGAAAGATCGACAAGTTCGGTCGTCTCGGCAGTGAACGACATACGGAGCGACTGTGGTTGATCGGTGCCGGTTGCATTGAATAAGCGAACGTACAAATCGCCGTGATGTTCGACCATCGAACAAACCTGCCAGCCCGACTCGCCGACATCAACGAGCGAGCGAGTCTCAGGGCGGCCGCTTCTGGCGAAGGCCCCCACTGGTGGCTCTTGCCAACTGGCAGCCAGGTGGGGAATGCCGGCCGATTGCCAATCGCCGGAGTGCGGTACCAACGCATAGCGGACCCTGGTCGGGCCATCGACGCGATAGTCGCGAGCCCACAAACCTTTGCCAGCGTACTGCAGCGTCAGACCCAGCGGATCTTGCGGTCCATAAGCGTACGAAGTGGTATGGTCGCTAAACATCGCCAGTCCGTAGCCGGCTTGCTGGTCT
The DNA here is from genome assembly GCF_007748035.1 of Aeoliella mucimassa. NCBI lineage: Bacteria > Pseudomonadati > Planctomycetota > Planctomycetia > Pirellulales > Lacipirellulaceae > Aeoliella > Aeoliella mucimassa. The sequence continues at coordinate 6,312,757 of NZ_CP036278.1, read as the reverse complement.
TCGAGATCGACCCAATCGAGAATCACGTTGTGTTTGATCTGTTCCCATGAGTTATAAAAGGAATCGTCGAGTTGGCTTTCGCATACGTCGAACGGGGCGTTCTTCACTAGCTTTGGACTGGAGAGAGTGCTCGGGAACTGAACTAGCAGCTTGTAACGATCGTCGTAAGCCGCGCGGCGGTGATTGCCCCATCCATCGCGTTCTTCAAACTCACCGATCCGAGGCTGCGATTGCCAGTCGATCCGCACCTGGCATTCAATCATCGGCGAGCCCTGCACCAGCGAAATGCGCTGCACGAACGGATGTTCGGCAATGGTGCCTACTACTTCTACGGTAGCACGCAGCGGCCCCTGTTCTACGATGCGAACCTCGGCGGGCTGGTCGGCGCTTGAGCGGAATCCCCCCAGGTTGTAGAAGTGCCCACGCAATTCGTTGAAACGCCACTCGCCGTTGGAATCCACAAACTCGTGGTTATCGAGCGACTTCGCTACCAGACTCGCGATGGTTCCACCAGCAGTGGGGTTCAGTACTATTCGATAGAGATCGCTTTCGAGTACCACCTGATCGCCTTCGGTCGCCGCAGTGACCACCGAGGTGGATTGGCCGCGATTGCTAAGAGACACGGTCGTGTAACCGAGCGACGGCAGATGGGCGCGGACCAATAGTTCGCGCTCGCCGGTCGCTTGGTTGTGGACGACTTGCGTGGGATAGGTTCCTCCTGATGCGTCGCGCGATTGCCAGTCGGAGTCGCGTGGTCCTTCATCAGACAGCGGCACAGCGACCACCGCGTCGATGGCCGTGGCCGTGGGATTAAAGATCCGCACCCCTTGCTGGCGGGAGCGGCCCTGGCGAACGAGTGCTTCCAGGGCGTTGGCCGCAATGAGATCGCTAATCGAGTTGGCCATGCTGGTCCAGCGCTGCACCTGATCGGCCCAGGTGTTGCCCGGGCGGCCGTTGTAGGGAACGATCCAGCAATCGTGGTGTTGCGAGAGGAGCACATTGTGCCAGGCATCGTCGAGTGCGCCGGTCATCCGCGGGTGCCCCGTTTCGATGTAGGCCATAGCGGCCAGTTTCTCCGCGACCAACAATCGATGCTCGGCTTCGCGACTTTGCTGGGCGATGCGCTGCAGCACCTGAGCACCCCACATCAGTCCGGGCTTTACGTCTTCCTGCGAAAAACGCCAGTCCTTGGGCGTTGCGGTTGCGACCTCGCGAAAGTACTCGCGCCAGGTCACGTAACGGGAAGGTGTGTAGTGTTTGCCCGCTGAATAACCGAGCCAGGGACCTCCGCGCCATCCGGCGTCTTGCAAGCACATGCCGACCGGGTTGGCGATGCCTTGCTCAAGGCACCTCGCGATGTACTCCGGCGAGTTGGTCGACGCGATCGTTTGCCAGCAATCTCGCGAGTGAAGCGATTCACATTCGTAGCGAGGCACTGTGAGCAGCTTGGTGCCGTTGGGGCCGACCCAGTGGACGAGTTCGCCGCCGTGGGCCGAAGTGTACCCACCCCAGCAGGTGTTCGGGTTTTTGAGCACCGCGTACTCGTAGCCCAACTGAGATAGTACGGTTGGCAAACAACTGGTGAAGCAAGGTTCTTCCGACGAGTAGGTTGTGAGTTCAACGTCTGGAAAGTGTTGCCGTAGGTGACGAATGCCGTACTGGAATTGACGCACAACGCTTTCGCCGGAGCTTTGGAAAAAGTAGCTCTGGGCAAAGGTGGGATTCACCATTTCGATCCGCCCCGCAGAAGACTGATCGCGCAGCAACTCCTTCAACCGCTCGTAGGCGGCCGGTTCGGAATGCTGGGCGACGTCCCACGTCGAGGGTTCGATCTCGAGATTGATCTTCCACTCGGGATGGGCTTCGAGCCGATCGACGAGAAACTGCGTGTAGCCAGGGGGGTAATGCCCGTAGACACCGCCGTGATAGCCATCGACGAAATACGCTTGGGTGGGCTCCTCGGCACTCGACAAGCAGGGCGCGAAGCAGGCGCAGGCGACCAACAGCAAGGCGTAGTAACGTTTCATGTGATTCAGACTACCTGGAAAGCGTGAGGTGACTTCCGAGTCGTGGTTCGCACTGGTTTGCGAAACAACGAGGGTTCATTGTATCGCAAGCGGTTGCGCTCAGCGAAACGTATTCGGGGGAGCGTCGGCCTCGCCGGTTCCCCACTGGCGATTTGGCTCGGGGCCCATCTCGAATTCCAGGGTGCCGCCGGCTACGATCTCGTTGTGTGTGAGCCAGGTACGGGTGAGTGGTTTGCCGTTCAAGCGTGCCGATTGAATGTAGCAGTTCTCGGCGGAGTTGTTCGCTGCTCGCACGACGAACGACTTACCTTGGGGTAGCGCGATGGTCGTCTCTGCGAACAGCGGGCTGCCGATTAGGTAGTAGGGCGTGCCAGGGCAGAACGGGTAAAAGCCGGCCGCATTGAAAACGTACCAGGCCGACATCTGCCCGGTGTCCTCATCGCCGACCATGCCATCGGGGTCGTACAGTTCGTCCATCACCCGGCGGACCGCGTGTTGCGTTTTCCATGGCTCGCGGACGAAGTGATAGAAATAGAGCACGTGATGGTTCGGCTCGTTGATGTGGGCGTACTGCCCCATCTTGGCATGTTCCACTTCTCGCATTTCGTGAATCACATGCCCGTAGCTGCCGACCACGGTCGTCGATGGCATGCTGAGAAACTCATCGAGCTTGCGAGCCATGGCCTCGCGGCCGCCGAGCAGTTGCATCAAGCCATATGGATCGTGCTGAACCGACCACATCCATTGCCAGGCGTTGCCTTCCACGTAGGCTCCACCCCAGGCCAGGGGATCGAACGGTTCTTGCCATGCTCCATTGGACTGCTTACCGCGCATGAACTCGGTTTGTTCGTCCCACACGTTCCGGTAGTTCTTTGCACGTTGCATCAGCAGTTCGTAGTCTTCTTGCCGACCGATGGCCTTGGCCAACTGGGCGACGCAGTAGTCGTCGTAGGCATATTCCAAGGTGCACGAAGTCGCTGCGTCCTTACGAGCATCCACCGGCACGTAGCCCAGTTCGTGGTACTCGTTCAGATGGTCCCGCCCCGCCCACCCCCAGGCGTCGTCCTCCATGGCATTCTTCTTCACCGCCGCGTAGGCGTCCTTGAGATCGAACGTCCGCAGTCCTTTTACCCAGGCGTCGGCAAAAATCGAGTCGCTGTGCGAACCAATCATGCAGGGACGATTCCCCGGGCTCGGCCAGTTCGGCAAGCGACCTCCTTCGCGGTACGCGTTCAACCAACCTTCGAGAATCTGCGAGCTGTGTTCGGGATAGTACAGCACAAAGAACGGAAACGCGGTGCGATAGGTGTCCCACAGTCCGTTGTCGGTATAGAGTGGCCCGTCGAACACCTTGCCATTGGCAAACGGACTGTAGTGCCGCATGTTTCCATCAGTGTCGGGCTCGTGGAACATCCTTGGAAACTGCAACGATCGGTAGAGCGCGGTGTAGAACGTTGCCCGCTGTTGGTCGCTGGCTCCTTTGATCTCGACGCGAGCGAGTTGCTTCTCCCAGGCCTCGCGGGAGCTGGCCTTCGCTTGATCGAAGTCCCAGGTTGCGAGTTCACGCTTGAGGTTCAGTTCGGCTTGCTCGTAGCTGATGAACGAAGTGCCCACTTTGAATCGTACTGGCTGATCGCTTTGAACTTGCGGCAACTGAATGGTCGCGGTGGTTTGCTTGTCGTCTTTTGCTACTTCCAGCGACTGGTACGGTTGTTCGAATTCCAGCACGAAGTACTTGGCAAATCCTCCCGGCGCACCGAACGTAACGTGGGTGGCCTTGCCGCGAACGCGCGTGCGGGAAGCATCGCTGGTGGCTTCGACATCTCCCTCCAGCGAAAGTACAAGGCTCGCCTGGTCGGTCGTGGGGTACTGCACTTGGAACATCGCACAACGCTCGGTCGGCGTTAGTTCCAGCGTGGTGTCGTAACGGAACATCTCGACCGAATAGTAATACGGCCGGGCGATTTCTTGGTCGTGACTGAACGGGCTGGCCCGCTCGGCAACGCTTGGCGATACCTCGCCGACGATGGGGGTGATGAGGAAGTTGCCATAGTCACGCACCCAAATGCTCGGCTGATGCGTGGCGCGGATGCCCTCGAACTTGTCGTGCTTCATTTGGTAGAACGGCGACGCTTGCTCGTCGGTCTGCGGCGCCCAGGTGGTCATCCCAAACGGAGCAACGATGGCCGCTACGGTGTTGCCACGCGAGAATTCAGCGTCGCCATTGGTGCCGGATAATGGATTTACGCAGTCGACCGGATCTCCCACCAACGGGGCAGCCGACCAGCTTATGTTGGCACCGAGCGCCATTACCATCAATGCAGTTAGCAAGTTCTTCAAGGCAACACTCCAACAACTCAGGGTTTAGCGAAGGTAAGGCGAAGCGTGTTTGTATCGCGGGCTGGGATCTTGGCAACCAGTGTGTGCGAGCCATCGCACCGCTCGACCCCTTCGATCCGAATCTGGAAGCCATCGCGGGTGAGCACCGCGGTCGACCCTTGGAGTTCCACCTGCACCGCAGGCGAGAGAGCCATACGAAACTCCAGGTCTTCTTGTCCATGGTGGCCAACGTTCCATTCCATCGTCTGTTCGCGGGCGACTAGTTCGAGATGTACCGCGTCGTCTTCCGCCAGCAGGCGTCCTGGCCCCAGTTCCTTTACGTAGGCGAGATTGCGAGGACCGAACATATTGGGAATGCTGGTGCCGCCGCCCGGTTCGTTCGACATCCACTGATGCCCGCCAGCGATGAGACTCGTGATCGATCCTCCCCGCCCAAGTTCTAGTGCGTACGTCGAGGTCTCGATGCGATAACTGGTCGGAAGCGGCTGGAAGGCCAGCGAATCGGCCGCTCTCTGGTCGCTGCGATAGGGCACGACTGGCAATCTCGCCTCGTTATACAGATTGGTGGTCGGCATGCTTCCCCAGGCGATGCGTACCGCAGTCGGTTGGGAAACCTTCGTGGTTTGCAGTACCAACTGGCGGCCTTCGATCGACCCCTCGGCCGTGAAGTAATCTCCCGGATCGCTGGCGATCCAGCAACCTTCCACAGGTTCCCCTGCGGGCGTGGATATTTGCTGGTCGAACGTGACGACGACCTGATTCCCACGGTACTCCACCGATTCGACTTGAGGACTATGGGCGACCACCCTCTGACCGTAGACCTCGCGTCCGGCTAGCAAGGCGAGTCGGCGGCCGATTTCGGCTTTCTTGCGAGGATGCAAATCGAAACCCGGATTCGTGTCGTAAGTCACCGCCAGCCAGGCTCGGTCGGTCGCTAGGCAAGCTTGCTGCTCGGCTTCACGAAGCCAACTATAGTCGAGCCCTTCCATTCGTCCTTCGTAGGCAGGAAGCTGCACGACGAAGAAAGGCAGCTTGGCATCGTGGAACGACTTTCGCCATTGCTGCATCATGTTACTTAGAAGTGTCGCGTAAACGTCTGGTGCGCCGGCGTTCGATTCTCCTTGGTACCAGACGGCTCCCTTGAGACGGTAGGACTGCAACGGGGCTATCATGCCATTAAACAAATGAGAGGCTGGCATATCGAACATCGATACGCGAATCTTCTGCTCTGGGATGTCGGGCAGCTGGCCGGCGGGGGTCCATCCTTCGACGGTAGTTCCGCCGAAGCTGCTGTCGATCAATCCCAGTGGCACGTCGGGCGAGATCGCAGAACTACGCAGATGCTTCGCGAAGAACCAGCCGACGGCCGAAAACTGTCGAACCGCATCCGGAGTGCAATGCTGCCAGCTGGCGTTGAGTTCGTCGCGTGGCTGGTCGGCGCCCGATTTGGGGACCATCAGCAAGCGAATCGACAGGTTGGCATCCGCATTGGAGATTTCGTCGGCGCCCCCCTCAGCTTCACGCACCGGCATTTGCATATTCGACTGACCAGAGAATAGCCAGACGTCGCCGATGAGTACGTCGGAGAGCGTTTGTTGGTGGTCCCCTTGCTTGGCGGTTAGCTCGTAGGGGCCGCCGGCGGGCAAGGAGTCGAACACCACTTGCCAGTTGCCAGTACTATTGACTTTAGCCGTGCGATGCTGCTCGCCGAGCTGAAGTGCGACGTCGGCCCCAGCCGCCGCCCGACCAGCGACGGTGATCGGTTGGTCTCGCTGCAGCACCATGCCACTAGAGAATGGCGAAGCGAACTTCAGCCCCTCGTCGGCACTCGCCTGAGCGGAGAGACCCGTGGCCAGTAAGCAGGCCGCAGCAACCAGGGCAACTTGCACCTGGCGACTACTGCGATGGAGTGGTGGTATACGTGTCATGTAAGCTTCGTACTTTAAGCGATTGTTGGAACTCTTCGAGGGTCATCGTGCGGGACGGCTTAACGTCGATCGTGACAGGCCGCCCCGACTCGAGGTGCACGAAATTATCGGAATAGCGTGCGTCGGGATCGTCGCATTCCAGCCAGGTCCACAATGCTGGCTTGGCAGCGGTAAGCTCCACACGAAACGCTTCGCCTTGCTGAGATACCTGGGCTTGGATGTCGGGTTGCTGCAACTCAAGTTGCTTAGGACGTACCAAACATACCATGTTGCGATAAGTCTGCTGATCGACCTGGATTTCGAGCCACAGGATGGCTCGTTCGGGGCCAACTCGTTGGAGTGTTTGCTGCAATTCGAGCTTTGGTCCTTCGGCCGAGGTGGTGCCTGCCGATAATTGCAACTCGGTTTCGTCGGTGAGTAGCGTGTTGCCATCGACATCGGCCAGTCGCCAACTCAGGGTAGCGTTGGCTGGGGTCGTGAGGTCGCTGGCGACTTTCACTTGTACCGTGCCCGTTTTATAGTCCGCCATGCCTGCGACAAGCACCGGGGCGTAGACTCGGCGATAGGCGTAGTGCGCGGCCTTCCACCGCCCGTAGTAATCGACGCTCGACCAGGTTGGACCTGGCCAGCAATCGTTGTACTGCCACACGAGTGATCCACTTGATAGCGGCCATTCGGTGCGCCAGTGTTCGATGCCGACCGACATGCCATACGCTTGCAGGATTTGGCTGAGCCACAAAGTCGACTCGAAGTCCTTCGGCTCGCGGAAGTAGCCATGCATCTTATCGAGAATAATCTCGTTGCCTTTGCCGATGCCGTTTTTCTGATGGTACCGATTCACTGGACTGAGGACCGAGTCGCGATCGGCCGGATCGGTGTAGCTACGCACCGTGGCGGGATGCGGGAACGACTGGAAACCAAACTCTGTCATCCAGCCATGCGAATCGCGGTAGTTTTCGAAATCGGCCCCGACGTGCCATACCCACCAGTTGTGCTCGTCGCCTGCCTCGGGGCTGCCCCCTACGTAGTTGGCCTGAGGATGAAGTTCTTTTACTTTGGTGCCGATCACTTCGTGGAACAGGCGATCGTATTCTTCCTGGGTAATCATCTTGTAATTGGTGATGATCGCGGTTACTTCGTTGTTGCCGCACCAGACTGCCATGCAGGGATGATGCCGTAGGCGGCGAACCTGATCGGTCAGCTCTGCCCGCACGTTGGCGTGAAACTCGGGGTTGTTGCCGGGATACGGGGCGCACGCGAACATGAAGTCGGACCACACCAGGATTCCGAACTCGTCGCAGGCGTCGAAGAACGCATCCTCGGGGTAGTATCCTCCTCCCCACACTCGCAGCATGTTCATATTCACCGCGGCCGCGTCGGCGACACGCTGGCGAAGGTTTTCGTCGGTAACCGAAGCGGGGAATACATCGTCAGGAATCCAGTTGGCTCCCTTGGCGTAGATTTCCTGTCCATTGACGGCGAGTCGCAGCGGGCGATCTTTGGTTGGCTTAAGAAGCTGAATGTCGCGCAGGCCAATTCGGCGAGTTGTCTCGTCGACCACCTGGTTGTCGACATCAAGCACCCGCACCCGCACGGTATAGAGCGGCTGCCCGCCCATGCCGTTAGGCCACCAGAGCTGGGGATGGTCGACGGTCAGTTTCCCTTGGGCGGAGCCGGAATCGAGCTTGCACTCACAGCGATCGATCACGTTGCCGTCGTACTCGATTTCGATTTCGCTGTGCAATGCAGCCGGTTCGACCACATCGGCAACCACATCGACCGTGAGTTCGGCGTGTTCGGCTGCTTGGAGATCGGTGATGACGCGAACATAGCGAACCCGCGTTTCGTCGTAGGCCATCAGCGAGATTGGCTTGTAGATTCCGTAGGGTAGGAAGCGCGCACAGAAGTCCCATCCATTGCTGTAGGGAGATTTGCGGATATTGGCGATCTCTTTGCCGGTAGCATTTGGCACCTTCGGCGCCCGCTGTTGAAACGCTTCGATGTAAGGTTGGATGGGAGAGAACGTCACTCGAATCGTGTTGGTTCCCGACTTGAGAAGCGGCTTAACATCGAACTCCCAGGTGCGATACATGTTGTCGGTGTTCGCCAGTAGCTCGCCATTGATTTCGATGCGAGCGACTGTGTCGAGTCCTTCGCAACGCAGCAGCACGACCTTGCGTTGCAGCCAATCGGTGGGCAACTCGAACTCACGCTCGTAACACCACGACTCGCTATAGATCCATTCGTACTCGTCGGCATTCTCGCGATAGAACGGATCGGGCAGCTTGCCTTCGCGGAGCAGGTCGAGTTGCACATTGCCGGGAACCTGAGCTGGCAGAGTCAATGACTCACCAACCTGAGATAAGACCCACTGACCGCTTAGGTCGTAGGTATCAACCTTTGCGGTCAGTGGTACACAGGTGGAGGCGACCAGCAGTAGCACCGCTGCGACAATGGGGGTTCTCATCGGTTCGCTTTTGGTTCAGAAAGGAGGCGTTCAAGCAACTCCCTGAGGGGAGGTGTGGCGGACATGTTCGACCATGCCGTGGATGGTGGGGGGGTGCGCGGCAGGATAAAGGCGCCCAGCCGACACTGGGTCGGACTGAGCGCCGATGCCGCGTTTGCTGCCAGACACGGTAACGCACCGTACTGCCCATCCAGCAGCAATTCGGCGAGACCACATTGGATTGGTCGATGCCTTATCGCATGTCATTTGCCAGGGCACACGCGAATGTCGCGACCCCCCCTGTTCGTTTGTGTTAACGTCGCTCGATCACCTTGATCGTTCCCCCGTCGGCGCGATCGCCCATCTGACGGAACATCTCCGCATCGACGTCGAAGTTCACAACGGTTACCGAGCCATCGCACATCGCCATCAGGCATCCACCCGGGTGAGGGCTGCCGAACAGCTCGCGGGCAACGCTACCATCAATGGAACTCAGGTTCGTATCATCTTGAACCGGCGTATGCGAAGGTTCGCGGGCGTTATAAAACGTGCTGCGAACCATATCGTCTTGGAACCCGGCATACATGTTCCAATCGTCGGCGGCAAAGTAGTCGCCGTTTTCGTAAACGGTCGAAGGTACGAACTTCTCGCCGAGGGCAATCGTCTTGCTCAACCCGTCGGTGATTTGGCGCAGCTTAACCGCCGTACCGCAAAACGAAATACCCGAGTACTGGCTAGCCTTGGGAGGGAAGTTTGGCAGTACGGCGTCGTCGTATTGATCCGCCGTGATCGACAAGCAGCGGTCGTCGAACAAGGTCTCATCGCCGACGTTCACCGCGTAGTCGGCCCGGGCTGCCTGCGGACTGGTGTAGTAGGAGGCTTGGCCGGTGCCGTCGCCCGAAATCAAGCTGGCGCCCGACGGGTAAGGTCCTCCGTTACGGCGCGAGGGGCAATTGGCCACCGACAGGGTGGTGCCATCGCGGGCCGCTAGTTGGTCCTTGCGGAGCTGGCCAGTTTGTCCGTGTCCCATATCGTAGAGCTGCTGCTGCTCGATAAACGGGAGGATGCTATAGAGCCAGTTGCCAGGTTGGTTTTTGCCATGACCACGATCGGGGTCCCCCGACCAGTGACCACCCCAGCCCGACGAGGGAAGGGATCCGTAGGCCGATTCATGGTTAACCATCGCCAGTGCGAGGTTCTTCAAATTGTTGGTGCATGCCGATCTGCGAGCTGCTTCGCGAGCTGCTTGCACAGCGGGAAGCAAGAGTGCGACGAGAATGCCAATAATCGCAATTACTACGAGCAGTTCGACGAGGGTAAATCCCCTAGGCTTCTTGGGTGTGAAGCAAGTCATGTCATTGGTTCCTTTCTTGACTCCACCTAGCGCTCCTCTCGCACGCGTGCACGCTTTCGTATCGTAGAAGAGACATGCGTTTGGCAGATCGACTCGTGTCGAACGCCACGCATTTTCACTTAAACGTGCTACCGCCTGGAGCGCGTACTGAGGACAACCGGACAAGTATTGGAATTAGGTAGGCAAGTCCCGCAGAATTCGCCCGCATTCTGTGGGCCTCACATCGTCACTGAGGAGAGTTTCCCAGAAGGAAGCTTCCGCCTTTCGGTGATCAAATACCACTCGGGCGGAGAAGGGTTACATGCGGCCCCGCGCATTCCCGAAATCGGCTATTCCCATCTATCGCCGAACCGATGGTCGCTGAGCTGCGAGAATGTAACCCTTAGGGCTGCTCGTGGTATCTTATGCAGTCCATCCCCCCGTCTTTTCTGCAGGATTCAGCATTGTCGGCCGGTGGGTGGGCGAATGCTTGTGGAATCAGCTAGAAAACAAGCAGTTTTTGCAAAACTAGAATCAGACAATGCAGGATGGCAACGATGTCAACGGGCGGTACCGATGACAATGTAGTAGGCCGCAAAGACGAGGCCTTTGTCCAGTTGCTCGTAGGCGAGCAGCTGACGCTATTGAATTACATTACCGCGCTGTTGGCCGATCCCGATGCTGCTAGCAACGTGTTGCAAGAAACCAATTTGGTGCTTTGGCGAAAGGCCGATGAATTCGAGCCAGGTACCTGTTTTACCGCTTGGGCGAAAAAGGTAGCTTACTGGCAAGTGCAGGCATTCATCCGCGATCGGGCGCGGGACCGACATTGCTTTAGCAAGGAGCTAATTGACCAACTGGCGACTCAGCGGCGACAAGAACGCGACGAAACCGAAGCTCAGGTCGCCCTCAGGCATTGCCTGAAGGGGGTGAGTCAGCCCAATTTGGAAATGCTTCGTTTGCGGTACGAGTCGGGACTTACCCTGGCGGCGATTGCCCAACAACTTGGCAAGAAAGTATCGGCTGTTAAAGTGCGTTTCATGCGAATCCGTCAAGCACTACAAGAATGCATTCAGGACAACCTTACTGAACCCTCTTAATTTGCTCCGTTAAACCATCACTCCGATCGGAACAGGCGATCCTACAGCGAGTGCAGCTGGCAAACATAAACTCCTCCATTCATGGCCAAATCTGACAAAGAACGTTTGAACCAAGTGATCACCGAGGTCCTCGACGAAGGACTGTCGGCCGAGCGCATGGCGGAATTAGAGGACCTGTTACTCGACAATCCCGAACTGCAAGCCTATTACACCGATGCACTGAAGCTCAACACGCTCATGCGGTACGAACTGAGCGGCGGCCTGCATCATGCAACCCCGCTGGTTGCTTCGGAACCTGTCGATACAACAACGCTCATCCAGCAGTTAGTCGAAGCGGACGCCGCAACCCCGCAAGGTACCAGTCAGGCGACTTCCGGTGTGACAAATTGGAAGTCGATTGCCTTCTGGGTGGCGACGCTTGCCGCTTCGCTGCTGATAGCCGTGGGAGTGTATTCTGTTCTTTCGCCAGGTGGTTCGCAGCACGCCCCCAGTGATCGTTCGCTGGCTCACGCGGCTGGCGAGACGCCTGGCGCCCACGGTCAGTCTTCCGAAACGTTGCTGGTGAACGATCCCCAGCAGCTTGCAACGTTAAGCCGGATCACGAAGACTGAGATGATCACTCGCGTCATGCTGCCAGGCAGTACGACGAACTCTCGCCAAGCTTCCGTGCAACGACTGGTCGGTGGCAATGCCTGGATCGATCGCTCACCAGGAGGACGCGAGCGGGGATACGTGGTCGAACTGGCTTCAGGATATCGCATGGATGTTCGAGTGGATGCCGACGCGGGCAACCAGAATGCACTCGGCATCGTCGAACTCGACTCCCGCGGCCGGATGACAGGCGATACGTTCTCGTTCAACAATCTGCCGACCGAATCCGACACCTCCTGGCGACGCTACGGCAACATTGGGGCTATTACCCTGGAGAACAAGCGGGCCCAATCTCGCTACTTCCTCTTCGCTGGTTCGCATGTGAACCTTGGCAATCCCTCGGCTGGCTGGAAACAAAGCGATTACAAGCTGCTGCACGAATCCTCCGATTTTCTTGTGCTGGGTTGGGACGACAGCGGCTATCTCGGCGAGGAGGTCGACGAGACTAGACGCGACCAGGACTTTAACGACGTGTGCGCGGTGCTGCACTTCGCCCCGTTTTCAAGCACCCGGCAAACGATGGACTCCAGTGTCTTTTACTTGCCTGCGTTAACAGCGAACCTGCCAACCTTCACCGGCGCCGAGCCTGGGCATCCCTTCCATGTGAAGCCAGGTCAAGAAGTCATGCTGCTGGTGAGCGACTCGGCACGCATCCCCAGTTCGGCGTTGATCGTCGAACAGGATACGCAGTCCATTATCTGGCGCGACGACGCAGTCGGCAAAGAGTCGTTGCCGTTGGATTCGCCAAACGAGACCTCTATGCGAGGCATCTACGTCATCAAGAACAATACCTCGACCGTCAAACGCTACGCCATCCATGCGGGGCGGTACGATGAGACCGATACCTGGGTCGAAATGCCATATCGCTTAAACGGCGAAGACGACCATTGGGAGTGCATCGGGTTCGAAGATAGCCCTGAGGGACCGATGGGGGTCGACTGGAACGACATCCAAGTTCACGCCAGATGGTTCGAGAACTGAGTCGTCGGCCCCCTTCCTTCATAACCTAACACACCGCGCGTCGCGACGACTCGGATTGCCGCTGAGGCGTAGCGATTGTTCGTTGTGCTTGTCACCCGCTGTCTGCCTCGTACTCACGATGGCACCCATGTGCGCAGTGTCTGACTCTTTTCGGAACAGAATGGCATGTCGAGAGATACTACGTCTGCAAGGGCGAGAAAGCTGATATTCGAGTACCTCGAAGCCCGACAACTACTAGCAGGCGATACTAGCTTTGCGTTGCAGTTGAGCGACCTTGCGGCGTCGCCGGCACCCGAGTGGAGTGATCTCTATAACGTATCGGTCGACCTGCCAGCGAGCGGGGGTCTACTGTCGCAAGGGGCTGACGTGTTGGCCATCGACTTCGATGTGGTCACCGATAGCCGCTCGCCGGATGGCGAGCAAGTCGCAAATCTCGCCGATGAGAATCCCAGTACCAAGTACTTGAACTTTGGTGAAACGAACACCGGGTTCATCGCGACCCTCGCTTCGCCTACCGCGGTGAAGAGCTTCCGCCTGACCACGGCGAACGACAATGCCGGGCGCGATCCGGCGTCGTACGTGATCTATGGAACCAACGATCCGATTACCACCAGTCTGCACAGCAATGGACGAAGTGAACAGTGGATCGAGATCTCGTCGGGCGATCTGTCACTGCCGGATGCTCGCAATACGGACTCGGCGGTGGTCGCGATAGGAAACTCGACGAGCTACCATTCGTACAAAATGGTGTTTCCCACCATCAAGAATGGGATTTTGTACAACGAGATGCAACTGGCAGAAATGCAGCTCTTCAGTAGTAGTGACGGTTCCGGCGCGAATCTGTTGCCATCCGCGACAACGCTGCTGGCGATTCAGGATGTCACCGGCACCAGTACCAGTAGTTCTCCTTCGACCGACTCGGCCGCTAATGCAGTGGATGGTGACGCGGGCACTTCGTACTCGAATAGCGGAGCCGAATACGCGGGGCTGATTGTGACCCCTTCGGCAGGTCCATCTGTCGTAGCCGCGTTTCGCGTTACCACCAGCAGCGACTCACCTGGCAGCGATCCCTCGTCCTGGGTGCTCTACGGCACCCATCAAACCATCGTTTCGCAAGAACATAGCGCGGGCACCGACGAATCGTGGACCTACATCGATTCAGGAACGCTAAGTTTGCCGAGCGAGCGCTCGACGGAAGGTTCCCTCATCGAAGTCGACAACTCGCTGTCGTTTAGTACTTATCGCATCGTGTTCCCGACGCTCCGCGAAGCGGGCAGTGACTCGTTGCAGATAGGCGACTTAGAGTTCTATGCGTTGGATCGGGATACCAGCACGAGCGCAAGCTTGCGGATCGAACAAGTGGCTACCGGTGAATTGCATATGCAGTTGGCTGGCAGTTCTTTGGTGGGCAATGTCGCGACCGACTACGTGGGACTCGAAGCGTTTGCCAACGTCCGAGTGGTGGTGGAATCGGGAGCCACCGACCTTGTGCTGCCAGAGACCGATCAGGTGATTTACGAGTCCGATGGACTCCGCCATGTTGTCTATCTGCCTGCAATGCAGCTGGCGGCCGGCGAGCGGCTCGATCTTTGGATTTCTGCAACTGGCAGCACCTACTATGGCTCGCCCGAGCAACTAACGCCCGACTTTACGTCGCTAGCGCGTGAAGCGTACGGGTTGGTCGGCGACTACGACTTTGATGGAGTGGTCGACAGCGACGACTACGCGGTGTGGAAAGCGACCTTTGGTTCGACGCAGCAGTTGGCCGCCGATAGCAACTGGGACGGGGTGGTCAATTTGGCCGACTATACCCCCTGGCGCGACAATTTGGGAGCGGTCGACGACCGCTATTTGCCCCCCAGTGATTTTTCGATCACCAGTCCATCGGGTGTAAGCTCCGATAACACACCGACTATCAGATGGGAGCAGTCGCTGAACGCTCTCTCCTACGAAATTGAGATCGCAGCAGATCCGGAATTCATAAATCTGGTCGAGAGCAGTACGACCACCGCACTTTCTTACGGACTGTCGACCATTCTTTCCAATGGCGAATATTATCTTCGCGTGACCGCCATCGGTGCTTATGGTACGGCGACCATGGCCACGAATGCGGGGCTGTCATTCTCGGTTTCCTCGGCCGACTTGCATCCAAACGATGGCTTCGAATCTGGATTTACAGGATGGGGCACTTCGCAAGGTTCTGGATCAGCCGCGTTTGCAACGCCGACCACTTCGACGAACTTGCCAACTAGCGATGCATACGTCGGCGCCCGCTACGCGCGCATCTCCGTCGCCTCGGCCGGCAGGACCACGTCGCCGAACCTGAGTACCACGTTTTATGCCGATGCAAAGGAAACGTACGTGCTGCGGTGGTTTGCCCAGACTGATGTCAACAGAGCTGGCATGACCATTCAGGTAACCAGCGAAGGGATTCAGTACGAACCGGCCTCGTTCGACCCTTCGTCGAATGGATGGGAGGGGTACCACTTTGCGTTCAAGGCCGAGGGGCTGACGACGGTCACCATCTCGTTCGACGAGAAGGCCGTCTACGCGCTGGACGAACTGCAGATCTACGATACGCATAGCGGTCCCGACCATACTGGTACTCGCATCGACCCCGAACGCTATTATCTCTGGCGCTGGGGCCAGACGGCCGGGGCGTCGGGGCAGCTGATGAACACCGACAATAACATTTCGGTCCCCCTGCCCGATGGTCGCGTTGTCTGGCTCTACAACGACACCTACACCGGCCACTACAATCCGTATGACAATAGCGGTGGCACCGAAGGCTTTGTGCGTAACTTCCTGATCATCCAGGACGGCGACACCCTCACTCCCTGGACACCGGGGCAAACGTCGCTTGTGCCTCCTTCTGGCGGCAACTTCTACTGGCCCAACGATGCGTTCGTCGAAGGCGATCGTCTCCAGGTCGTGCTGCATGAAGTCAGCGGGCTGACGTTCGTCCGCAGTGTGATCGCGACTTTGTCGCTGCCCGACCTTACCGTGCAAAGCTACACAGCGAACACGGTGTGGAACATGAACAAAGTGCTCGACGCAGGGGATGGGTACCTGTATGTGTTTGGCGGTACCAGCGGTTCAGGCGATCACAAGCTTGCCCGGGTGCCGAAAGGGAGCTTCAGCAACTTCGCCCTCTGGCGGTACTGGACCGGTTCCACTTGGAGCACGAACCGCAACGCGGCCGTCGAGCTTGCCAACCTCGATGGCATGTGGTCGGTCGCCCGAATTGGTCCCGAGAACTATGTGGCCATTTCCTCAGGCTTTGTCGGCAGCAGTTGGCGAGCGTCGTTCGCGTCGTCGCCGACCGGACCTTGGACCAAACCAGAAGCCAATGTGATTGGCTATCCTCCGATCGACTTTGAAGCCGAAACCGCCTACTACTATATGCCGTACTTGCACAAAGACACAGTGCAAAATGGTGTTTACAGCGTCGGCTTCTCCGACATTGGTCCCTCGGGCGCCGACGGCGATGGCATGTATCTGTCGAATCGTCCAGGCAAAGACCAAACCTTCTACAACATTCAGTACATCCTCACGCCCAATCTCCTCGACCTCTCTCCCTACACGACGCACGAGTACGTCGATTCGTTTACCGATGGCGACCCGGTGGAGTGGATAACGTACGATGGCGATTGGTCATCGGACAATGGTGCTTGGAGCGTGGAAGCAGCATTTGGAAGCTCGGCCAAAGCGGTGGCTCTCGGTGTGGTGAACGAGACGACCTGCGTCGAAGTCGACGTGACCGCCAGCGGGGGAGACGCAGGGTTGTTATTCCGGGGCAGCGAATACCACACTGGAACCGATCAGTTCGCGGGCTACTATGCTGGCATCCAGCCTGGCACCGGCGTGGTGCTTGGGAGGATGGATCAAGGGAGCTGGGCCTTGCTGGCATCGGCAACTATGCCGATTGTCGCCGGGCAAAATTACCATCTTAAAGTAATTGCCGAGGGCGACTTGATTGAAGTCTATCTCGACGACATGACCACTCCTTGCTTCGCGGTGGTCGATGCGACGTACGGCAGTGGTACGACAGGACTTCGAGCATTCTCATCCGTAGCGACCTGGGACAACTTCTCGATATCCGATTAGCCACCTGCTTCGCTTGCCAGTTTGCTTGCCAGTGAGTCGGTTCAACAAGTGAATGATGAAGCGAGTAGACTGGCTGCCAGTTTCAACATCGCGGCCTTTGACAGCATCAAAAGTACGACTTCTTCCAAAGACTCGACTGCTGTTTCACTGTCGACCCATGCGGTCGGAACGCCATTGGTTGGCACACCCCTCTCCCCACCCGTCGTACCGATAGTACCTGAAATGCGTCACAGCGTTTCGAGTCCACTTGTGCTGGCTCGCGACGAAGCTTTCGAGGGGCTTGCCGACGAAGCGTCAAAGCTAAACGACTGTGAACCAACCGATCTGGCGAATTTCCGCTACTCATGCTTTCGTTGATCTGCAAAGTATTGCAGCTGGTCTTCTTTGATTTAGCAGCTATGGCGATGTTGTACGTGCTTACCGCCAGCAGAGTCAGCGATACGGTTAGTTACCACTTTTTTCTGAGGGTATTGAGCTTGCTGTAAGCATGCTAAGAGAGTGGAGAAACGCGACTTCGCGGGCGCTGCCAAATTGAGACTGCCTATCATCTTTGCGGCGAAAGGCAGCTTGTCTCCGATAGCCAGCATTGCGAGCGCCGACGAATTGCACCGATTTCACCCCGTCGGCATAATGGGAAGTTGCGACACGTGCGTCGAAGAAACTGCCCTTCTCTTCTCTGTACGCCACGGCAGCTCATCCTACGCATGGACGTGCACTCATTGCACCTAAGATCGAACCTACTGGTAACCGGAATGGAACTTCGAAAAGGCAACCAACGTCGTCGGACGCTGCGCCATGAAACACTTGAACAACGTTGCGTGCTCTCGACGCAGCCGCTGATTACTGAGTTCATGGCTTCGAACTCCTCGACGATTCTCGATGGTTTGGGAGCTAGCTCCGACTGGATTGAGATTCACAATCCAACGAACGACACCATCGATCTTGGTGGCTGGCACCTGACCGACAGCAATTCGAATCCCACCAAGTGGACCTTCCCCGATACCGAGCTAGCTCCGCAGGCTTACCTGTTGGTATTTGCTTCGAACCAAACGGCCACGGGTTTCATCGATCCGCTGGGCTATCGCCATACCACGTTCGCCCTTTCGGCCGGTGGCGAGTACCTGGCGCTTACTGATGCCGCGGGCAAAGTGGTTTCGGAGTTCGCTCCCAGCTATCCCCAGCAGTCGGCTGACGTGTCGTACGGACTCGACGGTGGTGGAGGAACCGCTTACTTTACGAACCCCACGCCAGGCAGCGCGAACGATTACACTTCGGTGGTCCCAGCTACGATTCTCATCAGCGAAATTATGTACCATCCGTCGTCGGAGTTGACCGACCACGAGTACATCGAGCTGGTGAATACCAGTGCGTCGTCCATGAACCTCGCTAACTGGGCCATCGATAGCGGGGTAAAGTACACGTTGCCTGACATCACGCTCACAGCGGGCGACTACCTGGTGGTGGCCGCCAATCCCACGGCGTTTGCCGAATTGTATCCCACGGTCACCAACGTCGTCGGTGGCTGGCAGGGACATCTCTCGAACCGGGGCGAAACGATTTCGGTCGCTAATGCTGCCGGTATAGTCGTTGATAGCGTGAGCTATACCGACCAGGGCGATTGGGCGGCTCGCGAAGAGGGACCGCTCGACTACAATCACACCGGCTGGGTCTGGAGCGATGCCCACGATGGCAATGGCAGCTCGCTTGAGTTAGTGAGTTTTGCTCTGGGGAACGACTCGGGGCAAAACTGGCAAGCTAGCCTGGATGTCGGCGGCACGCCTGGCAGTGTGAACTCCGTGAACGATACCGATAATAACACAGCCCCGCTGGTGCTCGACGTCGCCCACTACCCAGTGATACCTAGTTCGACACAGGACGTAAGCATCACCGCCCGATTGGTGGATGAACTCAATACGGGACTTTCGGCCAACCTTTACTGGCGCGTCGATGGCGACACGAGTTTCCAGGTGCTGGCCATGGCCGACAACGGACTCGGGCCCGACGTTGCCGCCAGCGATCTTGTGTTTACCGCCCAAATCCCCGCGATGAGCGATGGCACGATCATCGAGTTCTACGTTGCAGCGACCGACCAGGCGGGCAACACGCGGATGTATCCCGCCGCGACGCAGCCGAGTGGCGAGCAACTAACCAATTTGCTCTATCAAGTAGACGATAGCTTCGACCCGAGCAATCTGCCAAGCGAAGGAGATCGCTCGACCTATCGATTGATCATGACCGAGGCCGAGCGGGCCGAGCTCGCCCAGATTGGTTCGACCTCGAGCGACCGTCGCAGCCACGCCAGGATGAATGGCACACTGATCTCCGTTACTCCGAGTGGAGTGGAGTATCGCTATCAGGTCGGTATTCGCAATCGAGGCGAGTCGAGCGCGCTGGCCCAACCCAACAGTTACCATGTCGACATTCCCCGCGATAACCTTTGGTATGGTCTCGAAGCGTTTAACCTGAACACCCAATACACCCATTCGCAACTGGCGGGACTCAAGCTATTCCAAGCCACCGGCGGAGTGGCCGAAGACTCGCAGGCGGTCGAAGTGCGCGTGAATGGTACTGACCTGTCGTACGCAGGCTCCCCTTCGTATGGAGTCTACGTTCAGCTCGAAGCGACCGACTCGGTACTGGTGGCCAATCATTATCCCGACGACGATGGGGGCAACCTTTATAAAGCAGTGCGCGACAGTAGCGGATCAGCCCACGCTGATTTTCGCGATCTCGGCGACGACCCCCTCGACTACGCGGCGTTCTATCAGAAGGAAACCAACGCTTCGGAGGCCGACTACAGCGACATCATTGAATTGATCAAGGTGCTTAACTACGAGCCTGACGAAACCTACTACGCCCGCGTTTCGCAGCTCGTGGATATCGACTCCTGGCTCAATTACTTCGCCACGGTCGCTATTCTCAGTTCCGAAGAAACCTCGCTCGCTACCGGCGTCGGCGACGACTTCATCATGTACCGCGGCGAAAGCGATCCGCGGTTTCGGTTGATTCCTCACGACTTCGATACCATCCTCGGGCAAGGCGACACCTCGGGCTCGCCGACCAGCAGCATCTATCGGGCGGCCAACTTGCCGGTGGTCAGCCGTTTTCTGCACGATCCTCAGATCTTGCCGGCCTATCACGCGAAGCTAGAGCAGTTGCTGACCACCACGTTTGCCAAGCATAACTTCGACCCGCTGCTCGACGACATCCTCACCGGCTTTGCTCCATCCAATCGCATTGCGGAGATGAAGTCGTTCATGGCTACTCGCCGCGAGTACATTCTCGACCTCATCACACAGCCGCTCACCGCCCAAGCACCGCTGGTTACTCAGGGAGGCCTGGCTCACACCACGTTCGACAACGTCGCCATCTATGGCACCGCGCCGCTGTCTGCCACCCAGTCGGTAACCGCTAATGGTGTGGTTGCCCAGTACAACGCAACCACTGGCAGCTGGACCGTCGGTAACTCGACCGGCTCCATCGATCAGTTCATCGCCAGCGGCGATATCTGGCACTATCTCAATCCAGGACAGGTCGCTCCCACCTCGCCGGGCAACGACTGGCGCACCGACAACCTCCACTGGCCGAACTCCGGCCCTTCGCAGCTTGGCTACGGCGACACCCAAACCACGGTGGTTCCGTATGTCGACATCGACCCCAATACCTCCGGCACGCAGAAGAACACGACCACCTATTTTCAAACCACGTTCGATGTCGCGGAAGCGACCTCTTACTCTTCGCTCACGCTGCAACTGCTCCGCGACGACGGTGCCGTGGTCTACTTGAATGGAGTGGAGGTCATTCGATCGAACATGCCGGCCGGCGAGATCACCTCAACCACGTTCGCGAATAGCAACGTGAATGGTGGGGAAGAAGAGACCTTCTTTGAGTACAGCATCGATCCCTCGCTGCTCGTCGAAGGACAGAACGTGCTGGCGGTGGAGATCCATCAGGACGATCTGAATAGCAGCGATATCGGAATGGATGTCGAACTGACCGGCGTCAAAGGCTCGCCGACCTCCACCGACGGAGTGCCGCTAGTCGTGGGGGTGAACCGCATCGAGGTACAAGCTTTCGATGGCCCCAATGGCACCGGCAATTTGCTTGACACCACGTGGGTCGATGTTTGGTACGACAACGCGAGCGGGCAGACCGTCGGCGGCGATATCACCACCCCGCAACATTGGACCGCGGCGAATAGTCCCTATTTCGTCACGAGCGATCTGGTGATTCGGGATGGTGGAGTACTGACCATCGATCCCGGCGTGAGCGTGTTTCTCGGCGATAATACCGGGCTCACCGTAGCCGCAGATGGGCAGCTGATTGCCGAAGGAACTGCCGACGCCCACATTACTTTTGCAACGAATCCTAACCAAAATGGAAGCAATTGGAACGGCCTGACGTTCGAAGACACTCAGCTCGACAATCGCCTTACCTACGTCGACCAGCACGCCGGCGGCGGCACCGGTCAGGCAATCGATATCGATCATGGCCGGTTGACGATCGACCACATGAATTGGCTCAACATCAATGAGCAAATTCTCGACTTGGTACACCCCACGCTGGTGGTCACCAACTCGAACCTGCCAGGCATCGGTGGCAACGAAACCGTCCATCTACTCGGGCTCGATCAAGGTGAGCAACTCGTATTCGAGAATAACACGTTCGGCTTTAATAGCAGCGGCGACGACGTGCTCGACCTTGGCCATAGTACCCTCACCCCAGCGACTATCATCTTCCGTGGCAACACCTTCCTCGGCGGCTACGACGATGGGGTCGATACCGATGGCTTCCCGGTATTACTCGAAAACAACACGTTCATGAACTTCCACTTGAACACCAGTCGCAATACCACTTCGAACGCGGTCTCGACCGGGTACATGTCGGTCTCAGGGCAAGCGGTGTCGAGTAACCTGACGTTGATTGGCAACGTGTTCATTAACAACGATCACCACCTGCTGATCAAGGATCTCTCGTACGCTACGCTGATCAACAACACGCTCTATCAATCGACCTACAGCGGCATTCATCTGGAAGAACCCGGTGGAACCAGCGTGCTCGGCCCAGGGCGGGGAGCAGCGCTCGACGGAGTCCTCTTCTGGGACAATCCCATCGCTATCGAGGGAATCGTCGCGAGTACCGAGCTGACGATCGACCATTCGATCGTGCCGGCCGAACTCACTGGCTACGGCACCGGCAATCTGACGACAGACGACCCGCGGTTCAGCAACGTTGCGATCGACGACCTGTCGCTGCTGCCTGGCTCCCCAGCCATCGGCACCGGCCCCAATGGTTCGGAGATCGGCGGGGTGCAACTCTCCGACTACACGCCTGCCTCGGCAGCAACGCTTCGCATTACCGAGTTGCATTTCGACCCCACCGGCGGCGACACCACCGTTGGCGAAGTCGGCGGCACCGGCAAGTCGTTCGAGTTCATCGAGCTTACCAATTTTGGCAACGAGACCATCGACCTCAGCGGGCTGGTGTTCGACGACGGCATCGACTTCGCCTTCCCGTGGCAAAGTTCGCTGGCGGCGGGGCAAACGATCGTGGTCGCGAGCAATGCCGACTTGTTCCGGTCTCGCTATGGCGACTCCGCTGCTTTGGCTGGCGAGTTCACCGGCAACCTCTCCGGCGATGGCGAACAAGTGCGGCTGCTGGCTGCCGATGGAAGCGTGATCGCCGACTTCGCCTACGAGGTCATGAGTCCCTGGCCCAACGCTGCAGGTGGCTATTCGCTCGAGGTCATCGACCCCTTGGCGAGTCTCGACGATCCCGCGAACTGGCGGGCGAGCACCGAGGTCAATGGCACCCCCGGCGCACTCTCCGTCACGACCATCGTCGGCGATTTCGATCGCAACGGATTGGTCGACATGGACGACTATGCAATGTGGAAGTCGCAATTCGGCCGCCAGGTGGCTCCCGGGTTCGGCGCCGATGGCAACGCCGATGGAACGGTGAGCCTGGCCGACTACACCCTCTGGCGCGACAACCTGGGGGCGGCAGTCGCACCGGTGGTGCAACCGATCGCGTCCCCCAGCACCGACGCTACCGAGGCAGCAATTGCTAGCATCGCAGCGACCCCTAGCACCGAAGCGCCGGACTCCTCAACCACTGCAGCACCCACTATCGCTACCAACAGCACCGCTGCGGAGGATGTTGCGTCGATAGAAACAACTCCGATCGCCAAACCGCTGATGTATCTGAATGCGAAGCAAAGCGTTGCTTCGCATCGTTCGAGCAATGCTTCGACCGAGAACTCGCTCGATCAGGCGTTTGCCGACTACGAGCAACAGAACCTGCTACTACTCCGTCGGCACCAATTCGACACTCGCCCAGCAGCGACCTCAACTCAATTGCAGCAGGCAACGCATCAGCACCAACCAACTGAGTCAACCACCGCACGCGCTCGCCGCGGGGCGTTGGCGGTTAATTTCGACTGGCTCGACCAGGCTTAGTGTTTGCGGGCGAAGTTTCGCCGCCACGAAAATTTGTGCTTAACGCCCATCACCAGGGCGCTTATACTCTTAGGCCCGTCTCACTATCTGGCAGCGTGCCTGGTTGTTCTCTCGGAATCACGAGTAAAAGGATAAGCATTATGCGCAGTTACGGTCCGACGCTGCTGATCGCTTTGTTGCTTACAGTCGTATGGTCGCCAGTCGTTCAGGCAGTAGGTTACATCAAGTTCGACGGAATCGACGGAGAGTGCACCGATGCCGAGCACCAGGGCTGGTCGGACCTCGCGAGTTTTCAGATTGATATCTCGCGCAACTTCGATGGAGGAGCACTAGGGCGAGTCGAGGCCTCGATGAAATTCAGCATGGTGGCCGATAGCGCGTATCCCTACGTATTCGAAAACCTGCTGCGCGGCATGACGTACGACACCCTCACCATCGAGCAATTCGATGGCCGGCAGCTTGTCGATCGCTACGAGTTTGAGCAAGCGATCACCCCCTCGCTATCCACGCTCTACTCCGGTGGTGCCCCCGCCCGGATCAATGGCACGATTGCCACGCGTGAACTTACATTGAATCACTTTGTGTACGACGATCGCACGGGTGCTTTGGTGGAGACCATCGAGGTGAACTACGACTTCACGAATGTCTCCGCGCTCACCGCAGGAACCCTGCCCGGCGACTACAACTTCGACGGAGTGGTCGACTTCGATGACTACGATAAGTGGAAAGATCAGTTCGGCGGAATCACCGTGCCGATTGGTTCGGGCGCGGATGGCAACGCCGACGGGCAAGTGGACCTCGGCGACTACACTCTCTGGCGCGACAACCTGGGCCGCTCGCTAGCGACGTCGATCGCTTCGCAATCGGTGCCCGAACCCGCGTCGCTGGCAATCGGTGCGCTGGGCCTCGCAGTGGTGCTCGGCATCCGTCGTTCACGAGCAGGAGTCGTTTGAATGAAGACTCTCCATATTCTTGTTTGCGTTGGAATGGTAGTGATCGCTGGCTACGTGCTCGCCCAAACCACTGCAGCGCCGCCGACCGATTCCGACACGCCGAATTCTGCACCAACCGCTCCCAACGATCAGGTTTCTGCGATGCAACCCAGCAAGACCCGCGTTACTCCGTTCCTGATGTTCGAAGGTCAGGCGGAAGAGGCCATGAAACTCTATCTGTCGCTCTTTCCCGATGCGGCCATCGAGTCGGTCGAGAAGTACGGGCCCGACGAGATGGGCAAGCCAGGCACGGTGAAGCTCGCCAGCTTTACGCTCGCCGGCCAGCGGGTGATGTGCATCGACAGCCCCGCCGATCACGACTTCACGTTCACTCCGTCGATGTCGCTGTTCGTTGATTGCGAAGACGAGCCGCAGCTCGAAAAGCTCTTCGCCGAACTCTCGAAAGAGGGCAAGGTGATGATGCCGCTCGGCGACTACGGGTTCAGCCAAAAGTTCGGCTGGGTCTCCGACCGCTTCGGCGTCTCCTGGCAACTGAACCTGCCGAAAAGCGAATAGCCCGCGAGTCGTGATCGTTGACTCCACCGAGTGCGCGTCAGCGAGGTTGGTGCAGAGTGCGGTCCTTCGGCTGCTCACGGTTTGGAGATACCAAAAAGGTGGTTGTGTCGATAAAGTACGTGTAGTTCCAGGATGGACGACAATCGAGGACTGTGTTTGGGCCGATGATGACACCCCCCCCACCGACCAACTATACCGGTGATGTTATTAAGTAAGCAATTGCATTGAGTTTTTTCTCTTACTATTGTAACACATTTTGGGTCAGACTATTCAGGTTCGCCAAGGATCACGCAAATGAGCGCTTGTCATCCATCGCTGAGCATAGACGTTATGAGTCTTGCTACGCCCGAAGCGATTCTGATGCATATCAACATACTCAAAGAGCTAGTCGAAGCTGGAAATGGCCGAGCGGCGATGCAGCTTGCTGAAGTTCACTTTGCAATTCTACTATCTGAGGAAGAAGACAAGATGGCACTGTTAACTTCGATCAAGAGTCCAAGTGAGTATCATCAAATAGCATTCAAACATTTGACTCAAGAGGCTATGAGCGGTGACGGCGAGGCCATGCATGACCTTGCTGTTTATTTTCAAGTTGGACGGGGAGGGGCACCAACCGATATGGAAAAATGCATCGAGTGGAATGAGAATGCGTTGGCAGCCGGTTACTATTTCGCTGCCAACGATCTGTATACGACATATACGACGAGTCCGTCTCATCTCAACCCGGAACGGGCAAAAGAAATGGCGGAAATACTGCGGAGTCACAATTGCGCAGTTGTCGAACTTCCGTAGGGTGCAAAAAGCTCGTCCGAGCCACAAACTGCTGCAAAAACTGAAGTTCCGAAACACGCCAAGGCGAGGTCATCAGAAGCGAAGAACCGCTGAACGATAAAGACCGAATCGCCAGGTAAAAAAGTGGCCCTCCGTGGCCAGGATCGTTTGCTCAGTTGCCCAACAGTCAATTAGCCGTACCAGTGCGGTGCCCACAGCAGGCCGGCACTGTTAGCCATTCATTTTTCGGTGCCACTGCTGGCATGTCGCGGACTGCCTTTCGAGATCGCATGGCAGTAGCAATGGCTTGATCATGAGTCGCCACGTTACCCAATGACCAGCAGTGGGCTGGATGCTTGGTGTGGGGTGTCGCGACCTCGAAGAACTGAGCAGCCAACGAACCCCGTCTACGGATCGGCGTTAGCGCGAAGTCTGGGACGTGAGAAACGGTTTCCTTCTAGCCACGGATACACACGGATCGTCACGGATGGGATAGCCTCTTGGGCTTCGCCCACCTTTCGTCATGGAGGCCTGTCAGATGCTGGCGGGAGCCATCGTAGCACGATTCTCCGAATCGTAAGAACTGGATAACGCCATTGCACCGAATGCCCGTCAGAATGGCGGGCCGCTGCGTCCTGCATACCACTCGGAGAGTGGTGCTACATTCTTCTGCGACCCGTCTATTCTCTCCACTTTTCGCTGGGAATTGGCCACCTGTGGTGTTCTAATGGACAGTTGGTGTGCTATCCGTTGTTTGTGGTCAGTAGTCCGTTGTTGGAGGATGGAGAGATGTAACCGAGTGAACATGAAATTCACTGAAACCATCTACCACGCAAGCGTGCTGTAGGAGCGGTCTCTGACCGCGATGGCACTTGTGTTGCGTTCGCTGCTGCGCGGGTGGGTAATGCAGGGGATGGGGCTGCGTCGCTGTCGCTCCTGGTCCCATCCTACGAGTCCCTCGTTGGTGACGCGTTCGAAATGGCGGGCTGAGATCTTTCAGTCGCCGGAAGCTCCTTCAAGATGACATTCCCTGCCCCCTGTCCCCCGAATCCTGAATCCTCCCCACAAATAGTTACCCACCCATGGGAATCTATTTTGGGCACTTTCGATGGAGGTATTGATGCAACTTGTTACCTATCAAAGACTTGCGATAGATTCCCAGCGAAAAAATAGATTCCCACTCGATGCGTTTTGGGAAATGGGAATCTATTCGGGTGCGAAAACCACTGGTTTTGTAGAGTACGCGCAGATTCAATTTTCCCATCGGTGGGTAAATTGGGAATCTATTTGCCCAACAGTGGGAATCTATTCGGTGCGTTGGGAATCTATCCCTCCGAGCGTGGAAAGCTTGGCCCCCCTGTGCGGGGTAGCCTGGTCTCTCGGGTCAGGTCTGAGTGACCACTGGTTCTTCGCGAACGAGCGAGCGGGCGACCGAGTAGCAGATGAGTAGCAGGATCACCGCTAGTGGCAATCCGGTCATGATCTGGAACGCCCGCATTGGTGCCATTCCTCCGCCGAGTAGTAGCACTGCGGCGACCACTCCTTCGAGTGTCGCCCAGAATACGCGTTGCCGTTTCGGTGGGTTGCGATCGCCGCCGGAGGCGATGTAGTCGATCACCAGCGAAGCCGAATCGGACGAAGTGACAAAGAACACAATGATCACCAGCAACGACACAATCGATAGCAATGTGGGGAGCGGAAAGTCGCTAAAGAACACAAAGATGGCAATCGCAAAGTTGTCGGCCACCGCGGTGGCCAGTTCGCTATCGCCATGTTCGATGCGATCGAGTCCCATGCCGCCGAACACACAGAACCACACGCAGGTGACCAACGTGGGGAGCATGAGCGCGCCGAGCAGGAACTCGCGAATTGTGCGCCCTTTGGAAATCCTGGCGACAAACAACCCGACGAAAGGCGACCATGCGATCCACCATCCCCAATAGAACAAGGTCCAGTCCGATTGCCAGGTTGTCGAACCGCCGAAGCTCGACACAAGCGAGTGCTCGACGACTTCTTGAAGGTAATTGCCTCCGTAGGAAACGATCGACTCGAGCCCTACGCCGGTCGGTCCAGCAATGAGCACAAATAGCCAGAGAGGCAGCGCGAGCCAAATTGCGAGTTTGCTGAGGAACTTAATGCCTCGATCGAGCCCGCTCACGACCGACACGGTCGCAATCGCAGTGATAAACGCAATAAGCATTAACTGAGTACTAAGAGACGATTGGATGCCAACCAGATGATTCAAGCCCGCGTTGATTTGCTGCGCTCCAAAGCCGAGGCTCGTAGCAACGCCGAACATGGTGCCAAGGATGGCGAACACATCCACGATGCTGCCGAGCAGCCCGTTGGTGTGCTCGCCGAAAACAGGATAGAGCACCGCGCGGAAAGTAAGCAGTTGCCCGCGACGATAAGCCGCGTAGGCCATGCCGAGCCCTGCGACAGCAAAAATGGCCCACCCGTGGAGTCCCCAGTGGAGCAGCGTGATATCCATGGCCAGGTGCGCTTTTTGGTTGACCGTGGACGAGGGAACCGGAGGATTCTCGAAGTGAGTAATCGGCTCGGCGACCGACCAAAAGAGAATGCCGATGCCCATGCCGGCGCTGAACAGCATCGAGAACCACGTGAGGTATCCGAACTCCGGGTGATCGTCGGGCTTGCCGAGCTTTACGTTGCCATACTTCGTGCAGCAAAGCACCAGGCAGAACAGCAAGCAGAGCGTGACAGTCAGATGATAGAACCATCCCATGCTGTCGCTGATGGCCGACTGGGCGGTTCCGAACACCTGCGTGGCGGTTTTCGTGTAGACGACGCCGAAGAGTACGAAGATCGCAATGAGCAATGCAGAGGTAAAAAATACTCCAGGGTCTGCTTTCAGGCGAAGCAGTTTGGAGAGTCTCTCAACGATTCCTGGAGAATTCATGACCCTCTAGTTTTTGCGGGGGAACGGTTCAATCGGCCGGTGTTTGCCGTTAGTCTAACGGATCGACCCGCAGCAGGCGACTGCTTGCGGAACCGCGCGAACTTTCAGATAGCTGCCGAGACGGGAGAAAGCCATGAACCACCTCATCGCCCTCTGGGCGCACCCACGATCGCGTTCTACCGCGCTGGAGCGTGTGTTCATCGAACGAGGCGATTTTCATGTGCTCCACGAACCGTTCGCTGCGCTTTACTACCAGCACGAACAGCGCGCGGCCGCGGTGAAGTCGTCGTTGGACGCGGAGGAATCGTGCGACTACGCAACCATCCGCAATCGGCTGCTCGGGCTGGTGCAGGACGAAGACCTGTTTTTCAAGGACATGTGCTACCATTGCCACGACCATCTGAAGGCCGATCAGCCGTTGTTGCAGCGGATGACGCATGTGTTCCTGGTTCGCGATCCCAAGCCGACGATCGCGTCGCACTTTGCGAAGAACCCCTGTGTGACGCTCGAGGAAATCGGCTACGAGAAGCAGGCCAGCATCTTTCGCCAAGTGCAGGCTGTTCAGCGTTCGATGCCGATCGTGGTGTGCGCCGAAACGCTGGTCGCCCACCCGACGAGCGTGCTCTCAGAGCTTTGCCAGCGACTCGAGATCGCGTTCGATGCCAAGTCGCTAAACTGGTCGGCTGGGCAGCACGACAAATGGCAGCAATGGCAAGGCTGGCACGAGGAGGTTGCCAACAGCCAGGGGCTGCATCGCGAGAATACCGAGTACGAGCAGACCGTCGAGAACAATCCGACGCTTGCAGAGTACTACGATTACCATTTGCCTTACTACGAAGAGATGCACCAGCACCGCATCGTCGCCGATGAAGCTCTCTAAGGGGCTGACACCATCGGCTGCTTGGCGATGCCGGCGAGCAACGCTAACTCGGTGGAAGTCAGCGCCCGGTCGAACACCGCGACTCCGCCGATCCAGCCGGTGAAGCCGACGCTCCGACCGCTATGGATCACCCGCCCGATGGTGAAGGGTCCGCCGGTATCGTCGTCGGCAGGGGTATAGATGCTGTGAGGATACCACCAGGGGTTCAGTCGCAACGCAATGAGCTCGCGATCGGTTTCGTCCCACGCTCCCTGAGCGTTCCGGCGAAGCGTGAGCTCCACCTTGGTGTAGGCGTACTCGCGTTGTTCGGTCCGTTCGGTCGGCGACTCGCTTAGCACCTTGGTTGCTACCGGCGTGTCCTCCGGCGGGTTGTAGTACTGATCGGCCGGAAACGACGGGTCCTCGCCCTGCTGCAGGCCCGGCACCCCGGCGTAGTAGCCTTGCATGTAGGCTTGGTAAGCCGAGCCGATCAGGCCATCGCGTTTCGGACGCTCCAGCCAGCGATCGTCCGAGTTGCCGTCGACCCAGCCGGTGAGCTGCTCGGTGGAATGGTCGAGCGTCATCGCCAGGCAGTGCCAGGAGTGGTCGAGCACGTCCGCTGGAGAGTCGGCCGACACGGCCGGCACTTGCGCGGCCGAATTGCACTTGTGCAGCGCGTACTTGTTGAGGAACGACCCGGCGCCGTTCTCCGACACGTGACCACAGGCGCTGCCGGAGTAGTTGAGTCCCGCGAACAGGGCGTACTGTCGCTGGCCTCGCTCCACCTTGGCGATGCCGGCCGTCTCGCGTTGCTTGAGGTCGGTTCCTTCGTGCCAGATGCCCGCCAGGGCGTGGTTGCCGCTTTCGCGGATCGCCCAGACCACGACGGTGACCGATCGAGCATCGCCTTTGATGTCGAGCGGGGTATCGTGCAGTCGGCTTCGCGGAACATACAGGAACGGGCGGAAGTCGGGCTCGCTTTCTTTTACGATGCGGACCGCCTGCCCGAACGGACCACGCCCGAGCAGCGGAAAGTCGTCGTACGTTGCTTCGCGACCCTGCTGCCAGTAGTCGCGGACGTAGTTCGCTGCGTCGAGGGGATAGCGCTCGTCGCCCTCCGGCACGTGGGCGACGAAACGCCGCTGCCTGTCCGGCTCGCGATCGACGAAGTCCCAGAAGGCAACGAGTCCTGACAGCTGCGTGACCTGCTCCACCCGCTCGCGCTGGCTCGCCGGAGCGGCCGCGAAAGTCGTGACCGCCAAAGCATTGGTCAGGCATACCCACGCGAACGCGAGCCGGTGATTGTCGAACATGGTGGGTTACTCACTTGCGATCGGCAGCAACCGGGTGACCCGGCCTGCTTTGTTCCAGTCCTGCACGTACAAGCCGCCATCGGCGTCGAAGCCCAAACCATGCGGGGCGGTGAACACGCCAGGTTGCCAGGCAGCTTTGTCGACACCAAAGTTGGCCTGCTCCGACTTGTTGGTGTTCTCTCCCAAGCGGGCGAGCAGCTTGCCTTCGCGGTCGAGCACGGTCACCCGCCCGTTCAACTCGGCCACGTAGCAACAATCCCCTTTCAGCACCGGCAGGCAGGGACGCGACACGTCGGTGGAATAGACCGATACAAACTCTCCTTCGAGCGTGTAGTGTTCGAGTTGGCTTGCTTCGCGATTGGCGATCAGCAGGCGCGGCTCGTCGAAGCGGTCGTCGTACGCCAGGCCATGGCAGCAATTGAATGCGCCGGGATCCTGTCCTTTGCCGCCGAACGTGGCCAGGTGCTTGCCCTCGGCGTCGAAGAAGTGCACCTTGTTCGATCCGTAACCGCACGAGGCGACGATCTGCCCATTGGGTAGCAAGCACACGCTGGTCACTCCGTCGAAGCCCCCATCGACCTCGCCGGTCTTCTCGTTGGGAATCGACAGCAGCACGGTGCCGTCGAGGGCGATCTTCAACACCTTCTTTTGCCCAGGACTGGCAGCGACGATCACTTGCTTGTCCCCCTCTTTGGTCATCACCATCGAGTGTAGATACTGCGTCGCAGGACCGAGCGTGGTGATCCGCTGGCCGTCGGCGTCGAGCACGAAGATGCCTTGCTCGGCGTCGGTACTCACGTATACCCGATTCTCCGCATCCACTACCACGCTGCCGTGCGTTGGTCCGTGGAAACTCTCCTCGACGTTGCGAAGCCAGTCGTAGTCGAGTTGGTAGCGATGCTCGCCGGCACCGGTAATCACCGGGCGACCTTCGGCCAGGGCCTCGGCGTAGTCGGCCGCCGCTGCGGCGGCGACCGGGTGGGTGTGCACCCCTTCGTGGGCTACGGCGTAACCTGGGACGAACAACAGCAGGGCAGCAGCGGCGTGGGTAAACTTCATGCTGGCTATCACGGGAGAGAAGGAAATGGGCGGGACAAACCATCGCCGAACAGGCCGAGCCGGTTCGCACGATTGGGCAACATTGTACCCGCCGGTTGCATAGTTTTCCTTATATTTCTGAGAGGAACCAAAGATTGCCGCCGACGTGCGATTAGCGGTGAAAACCAGCGATTCAGTCCCCCCTTAAGCGCGGAACTCGAATCGTGTGCCGACCGGGCAAGGGACCCAGCGATCGGGGAATTCGGCCCACAACCGCGCGGCCGAGCGACCTCCCGAGCAGTGGGCCGGGGCAATCATCTGCACCCCCAACGAAGTGAGCGACCGGATGGTCCGCTCCATCCGATCGCTCGAAGCGTTTAGCAGATGCATACCGCCGATCACCGCGTGCAGTGGTTTGCCATCGGTGAGTTGCTGAATATACTCAAGCGTGTTGATCACCCCCGCGTGCGCGCACCCGAGAAGCACCACGGTTCCCTCTGCGGTGTCGAAGAACAACGCCTGATCGTCGGGAATGGTGTCGATGCGGGTGCAATCGGAGTCGAGGTAAAAGTCGCCGCCGGTGTTTTCGAACTCCGTCGCGCGCGGCACGCCGCCGGTTACCGTCACCCCGTCCAGGATTTGTGTCGGTTGCTCGGTCCACACCAACTCGGCCCGGCGCTGCCAGTCGACTTCAGTGAGCCCGCCGCGAATGCCGATGGCCGACGTGGTTCCGTTGCTCCGACGACTGTAGCGAGGTTCCAACGCCGCGGGGTGCAGGAACAGCCGCGGTCGCGTGGCCTGATGCAGCACTTCTTTCAGACCGCCGGTGTGATCGTAATGGCCATGCGACAGCACGACCGACTTGACCGTTCGCAGGTCGATACCCAAGCAGGCAGCGTTATGGCAGAGCGTCTCCGAAGTTTGTCCGGTGTCGAATAGCAGACGCTGGTCGTCCACTTCAATCCAGAACGCCAAGCCATGTTCGCCACGAACGTGTTGGCCATTCGCGGTGTTTTCTACCAGTGCTGTGATTGCGATGTGAGTCATGAGATGAGGGCTTCAGTCGCCATTCCAAAGCTGCTTTAACTGGTTGTCGTTGGTCATGAACATGCCGGTAGCGATGGCACGCACGCGACCTTCTTGCACGATTTTCGACTTCAACACAAATAGCGGTGGGTTCCGCCGGCTGACGGTCGCAACAACCTGTGCTGGTGTGCCAACATGGAGCGGCCGCTTATACCGCACTTGTAAATCGGCGGTATAAGCGACGATGCCTTCGGCAAATAAGCAGTTGGTCATCGCTCCATCCAGCAGCGAGGCAATCACCCCCCCATGCACCAGGCCCGAGTAACCTTGCCATTGCTCAAGGCACTCGAACGTTGCGGCTACCCCTCCCTCGTCGGTCGCAGCGTACTCGACCTTCAACCCACAGGTGTGCTGCTCGCTGCAGACTATGCATCGCGGGTGTTGCTCTTGCCGGGCTTGCTCAAGGAGTTCGTCAGGAGATGTCTCGGAACCCACCGCACGCTACCTTTCCGATTCGCAATGATGCTCGTGATCATGATGATGGTGGTCGTGATGGCAGTCGTTCTCTCCTTCGAGTAACGTGCCTGCCAGGTAAGCGTCGACCAACTCAGCGGGCGTTGCTTTGGGGGCTCCCACAATCGTGCGTATACCAAACTTCGCAAGTAGCGCGAGCGCGTGCTGTCCCATGCTGCCAGCGATCACAACTGTCGCCCCTTTGTCGCGCAACCAGGTTGGCAACACCCCCGGCTTGTGCGGCGGAGCATCGAGCAACTCGACCTCGACCACATCGAGCCCATTTAAAGTAAACAGCGTGACCTGCGGGCAATGGCCAAAGTGACCGTAGAGTTGCCCTTGCTCCGTGGGAATAGCGATCTTCACGAGTGGGTTCCTGATGCAATAAGAAGCGAGACGACCAGCGGCGATTACTGTACTTATTTTATAGCAGTTGCCGAGTAGTGTCACTGACGGTAGCCGGGATAGTCGACCCTGGTTGCGACAAGCATCGCAAGCAATGACAGCAGTGCATGCCATTGTTTGCACACCGTGCACAGTCGCTCGGCGCGAATCGCACAGAAGCAAGCAACCGATGTCTGTGCGAAGTAAGGATGCCGAGCAATCCCAGGGGCAAGTGAATGAACGCTCGCGATGAATGTCCGAGTGGAGTCTAGTCGCTCCCCAGGTGGCCGAGCGATGCGGTGCCACTGTGCGGTTACAGCCATGCACAACATCGTCAGCAGCCACAACAGCGCGACCCGTTTGGTCGCAACTTCGGCGATCTGTTTCACTCAAGAAAGGCGGCGCAGCCCTGCCCCGCCACAGGTAAGTTTCGGTCGCCTCCGGAGGCCCGACCGCATGTTTCGTCGATTCGGCGTAAATCCGCATATGGATCGAACTCCCACTCTAATTCTGTTGATTCGGCCGCAAAAGACGTAGGGATTATTCATGGGTACGCGCATGGGAACATGCATTTGCACTAGGGCTAAGAGTGCTATTTATCTGGGACAAAAATCCCATGGCAATTCTGGTCGATTCGCATCAAGCACTCGATGGATGATCACCAAACGCGAAAAAGGAGAAAAAGATACAACAGCCAAGGAGTATGCGTTATCTTGTTCGTTTGGTGCCGGTGCCTCGTTACAGTGGTACTGGAGATCGTGGCTTCGTGCTTTGCGCAACATGCGATGACTCTTCTCGTTCGCGAAATGGATGAACATGGGTATTCGATTTACTCGGTCATGGGTGGTGCTGCTGATCGGCTGCCTCGTTGCTCCCCCGCTACGAGCCGAAACGCTCTCGACCGCTTTCGAACAACTGGGCATCGAGACGGAGCCGCTCGAGTTTCATGAGTTCTCCGGGGTGCAATTCAAACTAAATGGTGTTACCGCGTACGTGGTGGAACCCAAAGAGTGGGCGTCTGGCAAACCATGGATCTGGCGCGCTCGGTTCTGGGGACATGAGCCAGAGCTCGACCTCGCCTTGCTCAAACGCGGCTACGCGGTCGCTTACTGCGATGTGCAAAACTTGTTTGGAAGTCCTCAAGCGGTTGCGCGATGGAACGAGTTCTACGCGGTCGCTCAAAAGCTGCAGCTTCACCCGAAGCCAATCCTTGAAGGGATGTCGCGCGGGGGGCTCATCGTGTTTAACTGGGCGAAGGCCAATCCGCAGTGCGTTAGCGCGGTGTATGGCGACAACCCGGTTTGCGACATTCGCACCTGGCCAGCCAAGTACTCGCCCGACGACTGGAAGCGGTGCCTGGCGGCTTACGAGTTGACCGAGTCGCAAGCGAGCGAGTTCCAAGGCAATCCGATCGATGGCTTGCAGCCGCTGGCCGACGCCGACGTGCCGGTCTATCTGGTGCTCGGCGAAGACGACCGTGTGGTGCCGATCGAACAGAACGGCCTCGAACTCGCCCGCCGCTACCAAGCGCTCGGCGGCACCGTGCGCACCTGGCGAAAGCCGGGCCAGGGCCATCATCCTCATGGACTGCATCCGGTGACTCCTCTGCTGAATGAGTTGTTGATTGCCTCGCCGCGTGACGAGCTTGATCCGCTTCCGCTCGAGATGCTCACCGCCAAGCAGCGGATCCTCGTGCTTGGCGATTCTATTACTTACAGCGGGCAGTACGTATCGCACCTGGCGACCTGGGCGAAGCAGACGCACCAGATGCCGGCCGAGCGGTTTTTGAACGTCGGGGTTCCTTCTGAAACCGTCTCCGGTTTGTCGGAGCCGGGCCATGCGGGGGGCAAGTTCCCGCGGCCCGATCTGCACGAACGACTCGCGCGGGTGCTCGACCACACCAAGCCCGACCTGATTCTCGCCTGCTACGGCATGAACGATGGTATCTATCAATCTTTTGACTCCGAGCGGTTTCAGGCTTACCAGGCGGGTTTAACCAAACTAAAGCAGGCGGCCGACGAACGTTCCGTCAACATCGTGTTCTTCACTCCTCCGGTGTACGACGCCCACCAGCAGGCGGAGCAGCTTGAGTACGAAGGGGTGATGCACTGCTACGCGAGCTGGCTCATCGCTCAGCACCATGAGCAAGGCTGGCACGTAATCGACCTGCACTTCGCGATGCAGCGCCAGCTCGATGCGAACCGAGCGAGCGACCCGCAGTTCACCTGGCAATCCGACTCGGTGCATCCCAACGACGCAGGGCATCGCGCGATGGCGGCCGCGGTGATTCACGGGTTTGCTCCGGAGTTCGATCCTGCGGAGCTCGACTCGCCTACGTATCGTGCGCAGTTCGCCGAAACGCACGAAACCCTCAAAACAATTCAGCAATCGAAACTCGAAGCCACCGGACACCGCCGACCAAACATCCCCGGCTACCGCCCGGAGAAGTAGCGCCCCGACCGACTCTGCATAGGTGCTCGCGAATAGATTCCCACCGCTGGGCAAATAGATTCCCAATTTTCCCACCGATGGGAAAATTGAATCTCCGCCCACTCTACAAAACCAGTGGTTTTCGGCCTCGAATAGATTCCCATTTCCC
Organism: Aeoliella mucimassa; assembly: GCF_007748035.1. NCBI lineage: Bacteria > Pseudomonadati > Planctomycetota > Planctomycetia > Pirellulales > Lacipirellulaceae > Aeoliella > Aeoliella mucimassa. The sequence continues at coordinate 6,276,455 of NZ_CP036278.1, read as the reverse complement.
AAAACGCATCGAATGGGAATCTATTTTCGCAGTGGGAATCCATCGCAAGTCGTTTGTCAGCAGCGAGTTGCATCAACACCTCCGCGATAGATGCCCAAAATAGATTCCCATCCATGGGAAAGTATTTTGAGTTGGGAGTTGGATGTTGGGAGTTGGAAGTTAGAAAGGGCAGTAGCGACTGTCTTAAAGTTCAAGTCTCTTTGGAGCATTTCCAGTCCGTTTTTGTTTTGATCATGGCATTGAGTATCAGCAGTAGTTTTCGCATGCAGGCGGTGAGAGCGGTCATCTTGGCTTTGCCTCGCTGCAGAAGTTGCTGGTAGTGTTCGCGGATAATCGGGTTGTGCTGGGTGGCCACAAGAGTGGCCATGTAGAGTCCCTGACGCACCGCCGCTCGACCGCCGCCAATCATACGCTTGCCACGCAAGGTTCCGCTGTCGCGGTTGATCGGTGCCAGCCCTGCCAAGCGTGCCACTTCGCGACGATTGAGAGTGCCCAACTCCGGCATATCGGCGAGCAAGGCCGCCGCCGTCGTCGTTCCTACGCCAGGCACCGTGACTAGCAGCGACGAGCGTTCTTGAAACTGAGGATCGGCTTTGATGAGCTGTTGAATCTGTTGGTCGAGCTGCTCCAGTTGTCGTTGGTAGAAGTCGATCGCTTCTTCGATCGACTGACGCACCTGCTCATCTCGCTGCGTGCCTCGCCGATTCTTTTCCCGTGTCAGAGCATCACTCACCTGCTGACGACGAGTTCGGAGGGAGCGGAGTTTTTGCTCGTTTTCCGAGGGTTTTTGGGTTTCTTTGGGCTGCATCAACACGGCATAGCGGGCGATCACCAGCGCGTCGAGGCGATCGGTCTTGGCGAGCTGACCTTGCGCGCGGGCGAAGTCGCGAATCTGACGTGGATTGACGACACTCACCGCAATCCCTTGCTCGCGAAGGAAGTCGACTAGCATGCGTTCACAACCTCCCGTGGCTTCCAGGCAGGCGTGGGTCACCTGATGCTGCACTAACAACTGCCGAAGTTGCTGGCATCCTTCTTGACCGGCAGACCAATGATGCATCTGCGGTTGCCCCGCAACGACGATGTCCCAGTGGTATTTGGAAACATCGATCCCAATCCAAGTACTTTGCAAATGGTTTTCCATCGATTACCCTTCCTTGCATATGCGAGCTTGTTAAAACAGCTCTGGCGACTGTTCGGGCTAATGCGACAGGCGGCCGGCCGGCGATCCAGCTACGAGATCGGTCTCGTGAGGACCGAGGGTGGGACGATCTACCGGCGGCCGCCGTCTTCTACTTCGTTCGCTACGCTCACTCCGCAGAAGACGGCGAAATCGTTGATAGCACCACCTCTGCAAGATACAAGGGTGGGTCCAGGAGCTTCCAGCGACGCAGCCCCACCACCGCTTTTCCCACCCGCGCAGCAGCGAACGCCCACGCAGGCAACCATTCGCCTGCGTGTCGCTAGAAGTCGGACGTAAAAACAAGCATCACATCTCGCAAACCTCCAATCACTAAAAATGCCAACAGCCGATAGCTGAAAGCCGACAGCCACAACCACCTATTCATTAGAACACTGCAGGTGGCCAATTCCCAGCGAAAAGTGGAGCATTCAGAAAAATCGTTTAGCCCGCAGCCGAAGGCGATGGCTAGCGATGTGGAACAAGTGCGACCACCAGACTTCTCACGCAGAGTGTCGCGGGCAGCGAATCGCGATAGCCACGGACTCGACCAGTCACCGGCATATCTCGTCAATGACAACACGCGTGCGTCCGAGCCCGAAATAACGCACCTTGGCTTGCCATGAGCGACACCAAGTCGGGGACTACTTCTGGATCAAACGCGTCGCCATACCGGCTGTATTTCTGTTGACTTTCGCCATTCCGCGGGCGATAATTTAACTAGTTTGACTAGTCAAGGAAGCTCGCATGCCAACAACCCCCTGGAACATCGCCGACGCCAAGAGCAAGCTCAGCGAAGTGCTGAACTTGGCGGAAGAGCAAGCGCAGGTCATTACCCGTCGCAATCGCCAGTACGTCGTGCTCGACGGCGATGAATATCGACGGCTCACCGGAGAGCGACCAAGTCTTAAGGGGCTCATCCTGAATGGGCCTAGTCTAGATGGCTTGGATGTTGATCGCGACGAATCCCCTGGCAGAGAGCTAGAGCTGTGAGAACACTCGTCGATACATGTGTACTATCGGAAGTGCAGCGGAAGCAAGGCAGTCTTCAAGTGCGCACGCGATTCGAGGCAATTGCCGACGAAGACATCTACCTCAGTGTGCTCACGCTTGGTGAACTCCGGAAGGGGATCGACAAACTGCGTGCCAGCGCTAGGAAACAGTCGCTCTCGCTATGGTTTGAGCAGCTAATACTTACGGCCAAGGATCGCTTGCTACCTATTGACTGCGAGACCGCCATAATCTGGGGAGAGATTACGGCCAAGTGCGCGAAGAAAGGTCGATCGATTCCGGCGGTGGACGGGCTGATCGCGGCGACGGCATTACGGCATGGTTTACACTTAATGACCAGGAACGTATCGGACTTTGAGCCGACCGGCGTGATGCTGATCAATCCATGGGACGAGCGTTGAATTGGCAGCTATCGCGAGCGCTACCCACAGGTGCAGCAACCCGCTCATTCCGATGGTTGTCTCCGCTTCTTCCGCTGCAAACCAATGCCGACTTCGACAAAGAGTCCAAGGACAACTCCCAAGAAGACTAGCAGCACTTTCTCCTCTAACCTGCCACCAATATCAGCAGCGCGGCTCAAAACTCTTCGTTCGGATCCAGGGAGAAGATCGGAAAGGATGGAGAGGGAGATCGGTCACTACCCAACATTGATTCAGCGGAGGTCAAAGGGTAGTAAAAGTAGCAACAGGTCACATGGAAATCACGGCCGAATTGCGTGCGCGGGTTTGCAAAGAAGTAGGTGTTTGACAACGATCCAATATCAAACCGTTTTTGGGCAATCGGTACCCAAACCAAGTAAGAGACTACATAGGCTACCAAGCAAATGGCAACCATGCCCAGGCTATTAGTGAAACGTTTCATCTTTTCGAATCCTGTTACCTGACACGGGACTCTTTATTATCGCGGATCGTCGGACTGGCACAGCCATTCATCGGAGAGTTCATCTGTATTTGATTTTATGACGTAATGCGGGACGTTGCCATTATAGCGAATAAGCAAGGCCTTCATTCCCCAACGACCCCCCAACCACCGACTCCCCACACCACCCTCCAGGGCGCAGAGGTTTTGACTCTTTCGCCCTCAGCTGTCGCGTTGCCCCTTGGTGGCTAGGGTTTTGCCCTCTGCGGGGTGCCTCGCGGGCGTTTTGCCGCGGTAGCTTCTTACAAACTTCACACGCATCCGCCATAATCGCTGGCCTTGTATCTGACTCTCCAAACCCCTTCGCTCGCGAGGTTGCTTCGATGGTGTGTGCTGCGAAACGGACGATGCTCGGCGCTTTGACGCTGATGATGTGCTTGACCCTAATTCCTGTCGCTAGCGGGCATACGGGTCCCGATCCGATTGCTCATTGGTACTTCACCGACAAAACCGTCGGCGACTCGGTGGTGACTGGTCGCTTGGGGCCCGATGCCGATTTGCGCGGCGCGCCGAAGTTGGTGAGCGACCGACTCGGCTCCGCCATGCGGTTCGATGGTTCGCAGGATGCGTTGGTGGTCGAAAAACGGGTGGAAGGGGCTTCGTCGAAGTTCATAACCGTCGCGGTGTGGGCGAGCATCGAGCAGCCGGCCGTTGATGGCACGCTGGTTGGGTTGGCCGAAGCCGATGGCAAGGCCGAGAAAGGGTGGAGCCTCGGCTACAACGATCGCGTGTTCAAGCTGATGCTCGCGACTCGCGACGCCGACGATGGCGACGGGCACGCGACCACGCTGCTCGGCACCACCGAGTACCAGCCCGGCAAGTTGTATCACGTGGTCGGTACCTACGATGGAGCGACCGCCTGCTTGTACGTGAATGGCAAGCTCGAAGCCACCACCGCCGATCAGCATGGCGACATTTACTGGCCGCGGCATTCGTCGCTGTCGATCGGCATGGATAGCGATTACGATGAGCCCCGCTTCCACCGCGGCATGATTCGCGACGTCGCGATCTACAACCTCGCGGCGACCGACAAGTGGGTGGCCGAAGAGTTCGATCACAACAGCGAACTCGCGGAGCTTGAAGCTCCCACGACCGACGAGCCGTTTGGCTTCGTGGTCCGCCCGTACTTGCAGTACGCGACCACCGAGAGCATTACCGTGATGTGCGAAACCACCGAGCCGGCCAAGATGACCGTGCTGTTCGGTGGCCTCGGCGAGTCGACCCGACGGGTGAGCGAAGAGAGCGACGTACTGCTGCACGAACTGAAACTCGATGGGCTCGAGCCCCAGGCGGGGCATCACTACCAGGTGCTTGTCGAGACTGCCGACGGCAAGCAGCTAGAGGCCCCGCTGTCGACGTTCCAAACCGCCTCGCTGCCCGGCACGCCCTACACGTTCGGCGTGATCGGCGACACCCAAGGCAATCCCAAAGTGAGTCAGAAGCTCACCGACCTGCTCTGGGCGCAGCGGCCAAACTTCATGGTGATCGCTGGCGACCTCACCGAAACCGGCACCAACAAGAGTCACTGGACTGAGCACTTTTTCCCTGGGCTGCAGCCGATTGCGTCGCGGGTGCCGTTCTATCCGGTGCTTGGCAACCACGAACGCAACGCGAAGTTCTACTACCAGTACATGTCGCTGCCGGATCCCGAGTTCTACTACTCGTTCAAGTACGGCAACGCGGAGTTCTTCATGATCGACTCGAACCAGCGGCTCGATGTCGAGAGTGAGCAGTACAAGTGGCTCGCGAAGGCGTTGGCCGAATCGGAGGCTACTTGGAAGTTCGTTACCTACCATCATCCCGCGTTCTCGTCGGACGAAGACGACTACGGCGATCTGTGGAAGGGCGAGAAGTCGTCGTGGGGCGAACAACGGCTGCGCCACCTGATCGACCTGTACGACGAGCACCAAGTCGACGTCGTCTGGAACGGGCATATCCACTCGTACGAACGGACCTGGCCGATGAAGAAGCAGCAAGTCGTCGAGCGCGGCGGCACCGTGTACGTGGTAACCGGCGGCGGCGGTGGCGGACTCGAAACCGCCGGCCCGATCAAGCCGTGGTTCCAGAACATGGTCAAGCACGGGCATCACTACTGCCTGGTGTCGGTCAACGGCCGCCACATGGAGTTCAAGGCCTACGATCTGGAAGGCCGACTGTTCGACGTGATGACCATCGACAAATCGCCGAGCCAACCCTAGCCGGACAAACACCCCACCAGAGTGAAACGCACAACGCCGAAGGAAGCACTGCTTCCTTCGGCGTTGTTGTTTTGACTGGGTGTGGGAGTCGCGTTTCACCCCCGCCTCACTCCCCCAACCAGAGCGCCTTGATAGTTTCTTCTTGCGAGTACCCAATCGGGCAGCGGCTGCTTTTCGTGTTCGCGCGGTAGCTGCTGTCGGTTTGGTTCGGGCAGGTGATCAATCGGCTCACGGGCATCTGCAGGTGCCCGTTGGCGTCGGTGCGGCGGACCCAATCGTGGGCGTAGGTCAGCCATTGCTTGCGGTACGGTTCGGGCTGCTGCGCGTACCAGGAGATTTCGTCCCACCCCCACACAAAGGCCGAGTTCGTGTCGGCCACGTTCGGTTGAGGGCCCGGCCCGTAGTTGTCGAACTCCACCAGGTAAGGCAGGCTGTCGCAACTCCATCCGCTCGGGGTCTGGCACCCTTTGCTGCGCTTGAAGATCGAGTCGAGGAAGCCGACTTCCAGCACCGCCTGCTGCGGCTTGTCAGGCACCTCTTTGATTCGCAACGGGAACGAGTTGAAATCGAGCAGGCTCACGCCGTCGACCACCATGCCCCCCTGCGGCACGTGGGCGTCGAGCAGCACCAGGTGCCGCCGGGCATGCAGCTTGGCGTACGCTCGGATTCTGGCGACGAGCGTCGCCCAGGTGCGATACTCGGGATCGGCCATGCCGATCAGGTCGACCTGACCAAGGTGCAAGGCTTCGCAGCCGAGGTCGATGTACGCGCCGGCCAGGTAGTAGAACCAGAGCTGCGTTTCGAGCTGCGTGATGTCGGGCACGCTCGAGCGGCCCCAATGCCCGACCATGCGGCCCTGGGGATTGAGCATCGCTTCATACGAAAAGTTCCGCTGCTCAACTGGCAGATCAAACTCCTCGAACACCCAGGCCGGGATCGGCACCTGATTGACCTCGGGGCTGACCGTTTCGAACAAACAGCCTTGGAAAATCACTTCGTCATCGTCGGCATGCACTTGCTCGATCAAGCGTGTCGCCTCTTGCCAGAAGCTATCGTCCACCAGGCGTGCCTCGCCATTCCAGCGATAGACCGCCCGCCCGATGAACTTCGCACCGATGTTCTGGATGAGCCGCACATCGTCGTCGCGGTACAAGTACTCGCGATTGCCCTCGGTGTCGCCGGTGACCAGAAAGTAGGCCATCGTCACGGAGCGATCGAGGTAGTTCTCAAGCACGCTTCGCGAGATGGTGGTGTCGAACTGATAATCGCGGTCGCTTCGCGGAGCCGATTCTGAGGCAACCTGCTGCGACCAAGCCGCTTCGGCAACCAAGGCCAAGCTGGCGATGAGCGCCAGTGGTAGGACGAGACGATGTGGCATGGATGTGGTTCCTTTCGTGTCGCTAGCGATCGATAGAGCAGGGGATGGCCGAGCGACCGATGCTACGCTGAAGCGTCCGCATCAGCCCCAATCCGATCAGGCCCATGAGTAGGGTATTTGGTTCTGGAATTGCTTGTCCAACAAGCGTGAATCTATAATCATCAAACTGTCGAACATCTGACAAGTCAGATAGATCAAACCACCCCGCTCCAAGCTGCCTTGCAACATAATCTGGACTGCCAAGGTCTGGGTTATTCAGAGGCATCGCTCCATTTCCTGTTGTGTCGAACAGTCCACTTCCCAGTACGATTGCATACCATCCAGGAGCTAGAACTAAATCCAATTCGCCGAAGACTTCCTTTGATACCTCTGGAAAGGGAATTATCGTGTGGCCCAGCACATCAGGGGTGGATAAATTCTCTGAATCTGGGAAGTCCGCTTGATCCTCCAGAGCTACTATGGCTCCAAAACAAGTATCAAGAGAAACGCTTGAGCCGACGAGATGAACACCAATCTTGGAAGTAGCAACCGTATGCGCTAGCTCAAATCTAACTCCGCTGAACACAGCGGGACTGATGCTGGAGCTAGGTACGTTACCGGCTAAAACTTCGTCCCAAGTAACTCCCGTTCGCCCCAGTGCCCCACTTTCGAACAAAATTAATTCCGCTCTTCCTGCAGAAGAAAACAACCCCAAGATAAGGGCTATTCTCAACAGCCTACTGGTTGCATCTTGAACTGTCGCGTACAAACTTAGAAACCGCATGGATGGTTCCTCGCATTATGGACGCGCGTTTGTCGCCATGTTATTGCTGCGAGTAGAGCACCGCCGAAGGAAAACAGAGCGATCCCCGAGGGTTCTGGAATGGCCGTGGTACTGAGTTCGAACCACATGCCACCGCTTGTACCAACGTTCCAAGGGCCTGTTGCTACGTCGTCATTCGTAGCCGCAAGGTCTTGATCGATCAGCCCATTTGCTCTCGCCCATGCCCATCCACTGCCCGGCCTTGGATTGTTTAGGATGGAAAGCCAGTACGTTGTCCCGCGATTGAGTTTAACTCCATCCCCTAGATTCAAAACGAACTCAATTGGTGCACCGATTCCATTGAGGAGTTGGCCATTGGTTGGTTGCCAAGTCGATGCGGAATTGACAGAGAAAGTTCCGCTTGCAGTTGGAGTTGTTGGTGAGCCAGCGTTGTCATTCAGGATAACGATCTTGAAATCGTCGTCTGGCATTGGGGATGGTGGGATGCCTGTTGCATCATAACCTCCAATAAATCGAATGGAACGAACCGTGTATTGCCCCGTACCTTCGACCAAGAAATTGTCTGCGATCTTCTGGCGATCTTGGAGATTTGACGAAGTATAGGACGCCCACGGTTCCTCTGGCGTCGTTTGACTATAGATCACTGCCGCGTGGGCCGGCGACGGCCAACCGCCGACGGCAAGTAGCACTGTCGCGTACAAACTTAGAAACCGCATGGATGGTTCCTCGGGCGAATGCCCTGGTTGGGGGATCCGCGATCGTAAGGGACGAGAAAACAGCAAACCCCATTCTAACCGCGGGGCGAGGAACACGACCACTGTTTGGGGAATCTGCCGTTGGAGACATGGAAGGCTGCTTTGGTATGGGAGGGACCAAGCGAAGCGGGCGAAGTTCTCGCAATTTCATTTGCTATTGCAGTACACCAATAGCGCGAACCACGCTGCGCCCTCGCGTGTCGTTGGCTGCACCATGCGTATCACCGGTATCGAGCCTGTTCTGCTGCTGGAAATCCCATTTCTCAATGCCGGACGTGGAGCTGGTGGGTATTACCGCGACCGGCTGCCGGTGCACCTTGGGTACGTCGACACTCTGCCCCAGGGGACTTCGGCCCTGATCGTGACCGCCGACCTGCAAGGCCGCGAGACGTTCGATACGTCGGCCGGTAGTCCCCTGCGACTGCTCGGCGAGGTGCTACCTCGCTGGCTCGTGGAGCAGGTGCTGTGCGCTCTCACACTACCAGCTGGAGAGATCGGAGTGCTCCTGGCGGGCGACTTCTACACCGTGCCGGCGCTCGACAAACGAGGCGGATCAGGCGACGTGACGTCGGTCTGGCAAGCATTCGCGGATGAGTTCGACTGGGTTGTTGGAGTCTCCGGGAATCACGATCTGTTTGGCGACGCGGCCGATCGTCCCCGGCTTGCCAGCGGCATGCACTTTCTCGATGGCGACATCGTTCAGCTAGGCGATCGTCGCATCGCAGGATTGAGCGGCATCACCGGCAACCCCCGGCGACCGTGGCGGCGCGACGAGCAGGCGTATCTCGATGCGCTGGAGCTACTGCTCTGCGACGCTCCCGAGATACTTCTTTTGCACGACGGACCCGGCATCGCCGAGCATGGCCTGGCTGGTTCGCACCGCATCCGTCACACGCTTGAGCAAGCAGACCCGCTGCTGATTGTGCGAGGCCATGCTCACTGGGACGTTCCGCTAGCCGAATTGACGAACACAACGCAAGTGCTGAACGTCGATGCGCGAGTCGTCGTGCTCCTCGAGTCCCCGCGCTAACAAGCTCGATCCCCCTCAGCTCGCAAAACCAGTCGCCCCCGCGGGCTATAGTCGGGGGTCGACCGGTTCGCTCTCTAAGGCGAGCACGCCGAAGACGCACTCGTGCACCCGATGCAACGGCTCGCGGCGGGCGAATCGTTCGAGGGCTTCGACTCCCAGCGCGAATTCGCGCAAGGCGAGCGAACGCTTGGTGCCCAACCCTCGTTTCCGCAAGCGGTCGAGGTTGGCCGGCTCGGTGTAGTCGGGACCGTAGATGATCCTCAGGTACTCGCGGCCGCGGCACTTGAGGGCCGGCTGCAGCAGTCCCTTCTTCCCTTTCGCAATGAAGTCGAGCGGCTTGACCACCATCCCTTCGCCCCCTTGCGCGGTAAGCTTGAGCCACCACCCGATGGCGTCGTCCACCGCTTGGGGATCGGTCACGTCGACCGTACGGTACTGCGTGGCCAGCAGCACCGCGGGATCGTGCCGACAGATCTCGGCCAGCGTTTGCATGTGCCACTGGTGATCGCGCTGCACGTGCACGCGGGCTTCGGTCGCTAGCAAGTGAAACGGAGCCAGCTTGTAATCGTCGAGCGAAGCGACCGGCCAGCAGTACTGACGATACGCGTCGACGAACTGGTGGGCACTTTGCTCGCGACGCGCAAAACGCTCGGCAAGCCCCGCGGCTAACTCGGCTTCGTCGCCAGCGAGTCGGGCGGTGGTTGCAGTCAGCGCAGCCTGAACTGCTGGCAGCGCGGCCGTGGCCGATGCTCCCACCGCTGCGTACTGCGTGCGCAGCAGCTCCTGAGCCTTGGCCGACCAAGGCATCAACTCGCAGTCCAGCACCGCCCAGTCGGTGTTCAGCTCGTCCCAGAAGCCAGCCGAGTCCATCGCGCTCCGCAAACGCTCGAGCAGCGCGGCTTCGAGCTGGGTGTCGCTGAAGAACCGCCGCCCGGTGCGGGTGACGATCACGCCGGCTTCCTCCAGCACGCCAAAACGTTTGGCGGCCACCTGCGAGTCGCGGCAAATCACCACCACCGCCCGCGAGCCCATGTGCTTCTCTTCGCACACCACGGTCGGCACGCCTTGGTTGCGATAATAGGCAAACGCTTGCTCGGGGTGTTCGAGGTAACCTGGCAGCAAACTGGTTTCCGATGGCGACATCGTCGGCGGCAAGTAAACGAGCCACTTCGGATTGGCCGCGAACCGGCTCATTACTTCGAGCGCAGCGGTGCCATTCTCCTCGCGGATCGTCACGTTGTGTCGCAGCCGAGTCGAGACGATTCGCTTGCCAGTAACGTCGGCCAGATCGAGCAGGTCGTCGCGCTCCGCAGCGGTTGGGTTTTCCGGCGCGGGTTGCTGGTCGCCGAGAAACGGCCGGGCGGGCTCGCAGTAGGTGTGCTTCGCCGCGACCGACACGGTTTCGAGCTCGGGGTAGCGCAGCGCGGTTAGCGCTCCGCCGAACACGCAGCCAGTGTCGATGTTGACCGTTTTGTTCAGCCAGTCGGGCTCCGGAACCGGCGTGTGGCCGTACACCACCATCGCGTCGCCGCGGTAGTCGGCCGCCCACTGGTACCGCACCGGCAGGCCAAACTCGTCGGTCTCGCCGGTGGTTTCGCCGTACAGGGCGAACTCGCGCACCCGCCCAGAGCCGCGGCCCTGCATCGATTGCTTCATGCCCGCGTGGGCGACCACCACCTTGCCCTCGTCGAGCACGTAGTGACTCACCAGTCGGTCGAGGAAGTCAGCCAGCTCTTGTTCGAACGTGCCGCGCACTGCCGCATCGATTGCTTGCAGCTCGGCCATGGTCTCGGCCAGCCCGTGCGTGAGCTGCACGTTCTTGCCGCGGAGTTTGCGAAGCAGCTTCACGTCGTGGTTGCCTGGTACGCAGAGCGCGGATCCCTCGTGCATCATGTTGCGGACCAGACTCACCGTGTCGAGCACGCGCGGACCACGATCGACCAGGTCGCCGACGAACACCGCCTGGCGACCCTCGGGATGCGTGTAGCACAGCGATCCCCAGCCGGGGCCTGGTTCACGGACCGGTTGCGACTGGTAGCCGAGTTGCGCGAGCAGTTGTTCCAACTCGTCGCAGCAGCCATGCACGTCGCCGATGAAGTCGAACGGGCCACGCACGTCGCGCTTATCGTTCCACAGCGGCACTCGCTCGATGGTTACCTCGTCGATCTCTGCAGGCGAGCGGAGCACGATCACATGGCGGAATCCTTCGCGGCGAAGGTGCTTAAGCGACTTGCGAAGCTGCGAACGCTGCTGCCGAATCACATGCTCGCCGAAATGGCGATCGCTCCGCTGATTGTTGCGCTCGCGGCAAATCTCTTCGCGGACGTCGAGTACGATGGCCACCGGCAACACATGATGCTCCCGGGCAAGCTTCACCAGCGGCTGACGGGCCTCGCGCTGCACGTTGGTCGCGTCGACCACGGTCAACCGCCCCGCGGCCAGTCGCTTGCCGGCAATGTAATGCAGCACGTCAAACGCATCGGTCGTCGCGGCTTGATCGTTCGGGTCGTCGCTCACCAGCCCGCGACAATAGTCGCTCGAGAGCACCTCGGTCGGCAAAAAATGCCGCTGCGCAAAGGTGCTCTTCCCCGAACCACTAGGGCCGATAAGTACGACAAGGGACAAGTTTGGAATCTCAATCGCCACGACTAATTTCCATCTCCAATCTCCAAGGGGACCGAACTACTCGATTCCCCTCCCTCCCATTCAAAAATCGCCATCTGCGACGGGGCGCCGATCTCCGGTTCCGCTGGGCCGACTGGTAGGAAGCGTACTTGGTAGCCAAACCGCGTGGCGAGTTGGCGGGCCCACGTTTCGAATTCCTCGCGGGTCCACTCGAAGCGGTGGTCGCTGTGTCGCATCTGGCCGGCGGGCAGCGACTCCCACATTGTGTTGTACTCCCGGTTCGGCGTCGTGAGCACCACCGCCCGCGGTCGGGCGTGCTCGAACACTACTCGCTCCAGGGCGGCCAGTCGCGGTGGGTCGAGATGCTCGATCACTTCCACCAGCGCGGCCGCATCGAAGTTGGCCAGCCGCGCGTCGCGGTAGGTAAGCGCTCCATGAATCAAGCGGATGCGGTCTCGTTGCCGATCGGGCAAACGGTCGAGCTTCAGCCGCCGGTGAGCAATCTCCAGCGCGCGGACCGAGACGTCCATGCCGAGGATTTCGGTGAACTGCGAGTCGGCCAAGAGTTCGCGGAGCAGTTTGCCTTCGCCGCATCCCAGGTCGAGCACTCGCCGCGCGCCGGTGGAACGGATCGCCGCCAGCACCGCCCCGAGCCGCTGGTCGTGCAGGCTCAGCTCGCGCTCTTCAGCCGGAGTAATGGTCTCTGCCGATGGGGGTGTTTCAGTCAGGTCGTCGTCCGTCTCGGTGGCTTCTTCCTCCACCAAGCGGGCGAGCGCCTGGCGCACCAGGCTGTGCCGCTTGGTGAGGTAGCGGCGGGTAATGGTCGCTCGCTCGGGATGGTCGGCCAACCACGACTCTCCTTTGGTCAGCAGTTTGTCGACTTCGTCGCTGCCGATGTAGTAGTGCTTCTTGTTGTCGAACACGGGAATCAGTACGTACAGGTGCTGCAGCAACTTGGCCAGCGGAATCGTGTGCTGTAGCTCGATCGTGAAGTAGGGACCTTCGCCCCACTCGGGGAATTGCTCGTCGAGCGGATGTCGAGTCGCCTGAATCTCGTAGCCGAGCGGGGCGAACAGCTTCTCAATCAACTCCAGCGGCGAAGTCTGCGCAGTGCCTCGCACGGGGAGCACTTCAAGTCGGGCGGTGAGCGGAAGCGGGGTGTCAACGAGTTCCTCACGCTGCGGAGCCTTGCCCGACAAGGCCGAACGAAACACCTGTGCGATGGCGACGCTCATCAGCGACGAAGCGACGTAAGGACGATCGTTGACGTATTGATCGAGCAGGCCCCCTTTCCAGTTCCCCCGCCCGCGGACGAGTTCCACCGGATCGATGTCGAGCAGCAAGCAGGCGGTGCAGCATTCCGTGGAGGCTTCGGGATAGAACACGTGGGCTTTGCCGACTGCCAGCTCGAAGGTTTGGCAGCGGTCGGGATGCTTCTGCAGCAGAAAGCCCAGGTCGGTCGCCGGGGCGTGAGTCGTCGAAATCGTCAGCAGCATCGAGGGTCGTCATCCGTTGTCATGCGAGTCGTCCATTTGGTGGGAGCGGCCATCTAGCAGAAAGCTACCAAGGAGGGGGGGCGAGTCCCCACCGCTTCCTGTAAGGGAGAGGCCATGCGATGGATAGAGGTTCACCAGAAAAAAGGAGGCAAAATCGGTTTCCCGCGTTAGCAGCAGGTAGAGTCGCTCCGAGGTGGCCAAAAATAAGTCTTGCATCTCTGGTGCAACTTGTTCTAATTAGGTTAATGAACAAATGTTCATTTGTGTTGTGTCGTGGTCGTCCGCTGTCGAGTGGATGATCGATGAGGTACTCGGTTTGCCTTGGGGGCAAAACAAAGGGAGACATATTGGTGTTATTCGACGTAAACAGTGTTGTATCAATGGCTTGTAAATGGCTAGATGACAGGTGCGATATGAATAGTGCCCCCACCAATCGATTTTCGGGGCTTTTGGAGTGGGGGCACAATCAAGGGCTAGGAGGCCAGGACACAAGATGATCAGCCGACGATTCACCGGGTATCGGAGATTGTCGCGAACGGGGAGGCTTGGAGCGATTGGAGTGATTGCATTGCGTGAAGCAAAGGTGCCGGTGTGCGAGCGATCTGCAGATCCTCCGGGCTGACCTATTCTTTTTTGTAGGTACTGAATTTAGGGGGACTGGAGGCTGTTACATGCCGGGGGCAATGGATAAATCGAATCACTTTCAAGGCATCAGCTCGCTGTGGTCGCGGTGCGGGTTCGTACTTGCTGCGCTACTGCTGGTGGCCGTGGTGAAGTGGCTTACCCTTGAAGCGTCCATCCATACATCGGACTCTGACGGGGCGCTCATTAGTCTCGCTGGCCAACAAGGGATGCTTAGCCAACGCTTAGGCAAAGCGGCGGTCGGTTTGAGCCTGGCGAATGAGCAAAATGCCACGAACGACTGGGACTACTGGAACAAGGTGTTGTCGAGCGTGCTCGAAGAGTTTGAGCACGGCCATCTCGCGGTTCGCGATCTCAAGTCATCGGCCGGCCTGGCTGGTACCCACAGTCCCGAAGTCGCTGCCAAGCTGCGGGCGATGCAACCGAGTTACAATGCAATCACCACGTTCATTGACGATTTGCTGGCGAATGCCAAGACGGCTGCCACGGATGGTTCGACCCTTCGCATCGACAATCGGGAGATGCAGCGATTGCTCGCGCTCACCGATGAGTATTTGGAATTGATGAACGAAACCGTATTTCAATTGGCCGACGAGAGCCGGGCGAAGGTGATTGCGACTCGCGATCTTTCTCGCTGGGGCATGGTGGCGACACTAATTCTGATTTGTTTGGAAGCGATCTTGGTGCTCGCGCCGGCGATCACCCGGCTTCGCCAAGAGCACGAAGAGTTGCTGGAAGCATACGGAACAATTGAAGACGAGCGAGCCCGAGCGATCGAGCTGAACGACTCGCTGGTTGCTTCCTGGACGATGAACGAATCGATTTTCCAAACCGCTGCGGATGCGATCATTGTGATCGACAGCAGCGGGCGGGTAAAGCGCGCGAACGAAGCGGCCGCATCGATGTTCCAGGTCGATCGCGATCACCTTATTGGTTCGCAACTCAGTCACTACGTACAGCTTGATAGCGAAGAGCTGTTCCGGCTCTGTCAGGATCAATCGGTTGGGTCGCAGAGTACCAATCTGTTAATCTCGAACCAGCTTGTGAATGGGTATCGTGGCACCAAGGCGTTCCCTGTGGAGCTTTCGGTATCGAGCGCTTACGTGAATGGTCGGCGAATTTACACTGGTATTCTACGCGACGTGAGCCAACGGACCGAGATGGAAAGCCAGTTGCAGCAAGCGCGTAAGATGGAAGCCATCGGCGTACTGTCGGCTGGCATCGCCCATGAGATCAACACGCCGATTCAGTTTATCGCGACCAACTTGGAGTTCGTCAAGGAGCGATTCGCCGACGCTGCTGCGCAGGAAAAAGAGGAGCAGTGGTCGGACGGCTCGTCGCACGAACAGACGTTGCATTTCGATTCGGATTGCCAGGATCTGGTGACCGAGATTAGCGACGCACTCCAGGACTGCGAATCGGGCCTCGATCGGGTGATTGAAGTCGTCCAGGCGATGAAGGAGTTTTCGCATAAAGAAGCTGCAGAAACCGAATTGGTGGATATCAATCGCTGCCTGCGAAACGCAGCGATCATCACCCGCAATCACACGAAGCATCTTGCCGAAATCGATTTTTCGCTAGGCGAGTCGTGCGATGTGTTTGGCTTAAATACTCCCCTGTACCAAGCGTTTGTGAACCTGATTATCAACGCGGCCGACGCTATCGAGGAACTCAATGGCGATAATGGCCAGAAGGGTAGGATTGCGATAAGCACGCGTCGCGACGAGCAAGGGGTCGAGGTTCGCATCTCGGATACCGGTTGCGGGATGACCACCGAGGTGGCTGCGCGAGCGTTCGAGCCATTCTTTACGACCAAAGGCGTCGGGCGCGGCAGCGGACAAGGCCTGGCAATCACCTATCGGTCGATTGTTAATTTGCATGGCGGACGGATTTCGATCGAGAGCGAACCAGGATCCGGCACTACGTTCCGTTTGCTGATTCCGTACGAAGCGGTCCGGCACGAAGATGAACCGACCGCGCCGCCAGCTACTGGCGAGCTGGCTCAGAGCGTGTAGTAGAACACCGCAGCAAAGTGAAACGCGGTGCCCGCGATCACAAACAAATGCCAGATCGCGTGATGGTATGGCAACTGCCGCCAGAGAAAAAACACCACCCCAATGGTGTAGGCCACGCCACCCAGGCCAATCAGCACGAGTGCCTGTATTGGTAACACGTGTATGATCGAGCCGGTTGCCAACACCGCCGACCAGCCCATCGCCAGATAAATGCCGACTCGTATGGCGGTGGAATGCAGTTTCTCTGCCAGCTCGCCATAGATGCCGAGCAAGGCAATCACCCACACGAACGCCAGCAGCGACCAGCCCACGACCGTCCGCATATTCGCCAGGATAAAAGGAGTGTAGCTCCCGGCAATCAACAGAAAAATCGCCGCCTGATCGTAGCGACGACCGCGCTGCTTCGCAGCATGCAAACGCTCAGGCACTGCGTGATAAACCGTCGAAGCCAGATATAACAAAACCATCGACAGACCGAACACCGCGCTACCAATGAGCTGCCAGGAATTGCCTTGATGGAATGCCAGGAGAAGCAGTTGAATCATGCCAACTACCGCAACGAGAGTAGCCGCACCATGCGTTATCCAATTGGCAACCTCCTCCTGCGGAAGGTAGTGTCGCCGCTGGGTAAAGCGTGTGATCATCGGAGTCGGTCCGGCGTGGCAAATCTCAAAGAGCAAAGTGCCTGGAGTGTACCACAGAAGTCGCAAGGTGGTTAGGCGACCAACAAAGGTTGCAACTACCGATAAATTCGGCGAGAATCGTATTAACCGAAGCCATTGAATTCCCTTTTCTATCCTCCTCGCAGCACGTCTCGTTTATGTCTCCTCGTCGGATTACATTCCTGCCTACGAAGGCCACGTTCAAGCTTGGCGAGCGGCTTGGCATGGGAACCGTGGGAGTCGTGTACCAGGCGACGAGTCCCGACATCGACGAGCCCGTTGCGCTGAAGTTGCTGCACCCGAACGTGTCGGGCGACGAGAACATCGTGAATCGCTTTGAACGCGAGATCATGATCATGGAGCGGCTGAATCATCCGCACATCGTCAAGCATTACGGCGGCGGCATCATGGATGGGCAGCACTTCTACGCGATGCAATTGCTCGATCATGGTTCGCTGAAAGATCGCTTGCAGGAACAAGGTCCCCTGCCCTGGCCGCAGGTAGCGGTCTATACCATTCAAATCGCCTCGGCATTGCAGCACGCCCACAACCATGGCATCGTGCATCGCGACCTGAAGCCAAGCAATCTGTTCTTCGACGAAAAAGGTAACCTGGTACTCGGCGACTTCGGTATCGCCCGCGATACCCACTCGGCCGAGTTCACCGACCATGGCATGACCGTCGGCACGTACGCGTACATGGCGCCCGAGCAGATCACCGCCGACTCGCACCTTGGCCCGAAAGCCGATCTCTATTCGCTCGGCTGCGTGATGTACGAGATGCTCACCGGCAGCCCTCCTTTCAAGGGTGCCAACTTCGCTCAGGTGTGGGAGCAGCATTTGAATCGCGATCCCGAACCGCTTGCGAAGCATGGGGTCGACTGCCCTGAATGGCTTGAGTCGCTAGTGCGCCAGTTGCTCGAAAAGGTGCCGCACGATCGCCCCTTCAGCGCGCGGACCGTACAAGGCTATTTGCATCAGCATCTGGTCGAAGAGTTTGGCGAAGAGGAAGCCAAGGAGCTGCTGACCAACCTCCCTTCGATCAGCAATACCGCTCCGATCCGCGAGCAGCCGAGAACCTGGGTGTTGTGGCTCGCGCTGGCCGCGATCGTCGCCGTCTGCACGATCGCTGTGCTTCGCGGGTCATGAGAGTTGGGAGACTCGCACCATCATGAAACTTCCCCGCTTTCGCGTTCGGGCGCTGTTGGTGACGACCACCATCGCCGCCGTGCTGGTCGCATGCCTGGCCCCCTGGCTGCGAGAAGTCGATTGGTTGCACGCCCTGCAAGCGGTCCCGCTGCGCATCGCCTGCATTCTGGTGGGATGTATTCCCTATGGTCTCGGCACGCTCTGGAAGAAGCAGTGGGGTACCGCTCCGCCGAAACCAGAAGAGGTGCGATTTGTGGTTCGGCGAAGACTCTGGCAGTTCATTAATGTCTTTAGTCTAGTCTGCCTGCTAGTGATGGCTGCCTACGTTTTGCACTGGGACCTGGCACCAAGGGTTAACTCTCTAATAACTGGTCGTGTCTCTCAGAAGATTGCATGCCTGTTATGGGTAAACGTTGGATTCATGGTGCCGATGGTGATTGATGCATTTCGAAACAGCTTGAAGGAGCTACAGCTTACCGATGAGGGGGTCGTTTCTTTTCCACGAATTTGGCGATGGAAGGAGCTTGGTGGATGGCATTGGTTAGATCGTAAGCGGGGGGTCTTCACACTGACTTGGAAGGGATCCGTCGCGGGAAATGGAACTCACCAAGTAGCCCCCGAGCAGGTAGACGCGTTGGATGCGTTCTTGCGAGGCTATCTACAGCCGGAATTATGGTGGTCTTCCAGCCCACAAGACGAGTCGACTGTCGAAGCCACATCGCCAACGCACACTACTCCGCAGGAGCCTGAAGCTGGATGCGAGTTGGTTGATCGCGATCACAAGTGAGGGTGCCATTCTCCGGGTGCAGTTCTACGACTTGAATCACTGTGCGGCGCTGGGCGGGGGTGTCCTCGCCCTTCCGCGGGCCCTGCCGGCCGGGGTGGGTGAAGTAAAACAGATACGCCCGGTCGCCTTGCACCACCACGTCGGGGTGTTGCCCAGCGACACGGTCCTCGTCGCCGAGGCCAGGTTGCTGCAACAAGTTGTGAGGCTGGCGCTGCCAGCTAAGCAGGTCGTCGGAGCGATAGAGCGCGAGCCCTTGCCAGACGTCGGTGATCATCCAGTAGGCGTCGTCGAAGCGAAACACCGTGGGGCCCTCGCCCGACTGATCGCCAACCGCCTTGCCCTGATCGCGCCAGGTGAAAAGGTCGTCGCTATCCGCGTAGTAAATCGACTTACGATCGACCTCGTTGTTGTACCACATCCGCCAGCCTCCGGAGGGGAGCGGGTAGACACACGCGTCGATCACCCGCTGCGAAGAGAGCACGATCGGCCCATGCGATTTCCAATGCACCAGGTCGTCGCTGGTCAGGTGCACGATGGCTCGCGGATGCCGCCAGTCGTCGAACACACCCGGAACGACGGTAAGGAACATATGGAACTGGTCGCCAGCGGCAATCACTTCGGGCGCCCAGAAGGTGGGCTCGCCATCGACTCCCGGGCCAGTGGCTTGGATGTCGCCGACGCGTTGCCAACTGGCTCCTCCGTCGCGCGATTCGGCGATGCTGATGGGAGTGCC
Source organism: Aeoliella mucimassa (assembly GCF_007748035.1). Classification (NCBI taxonomy): domain Bacteria; kingdom Pseudomonadati; phylum Planctomycetota; class Planctomycetia; order Pirellulales; family Lacipirellulaceae; genus Aeoliella; species Aeoliella mucimassa. The sequence continues at coordinate 6,257,114 of NZ_CP036278.1, read as the reverse complement.
GTGCACCCAGGAGACCCCGCGGAGGTTGGGACGATTGGCCCGGCGGTTGGTGAAGAACATCCACCAGCTCTGGCGGTCGGGGTTCCAAATCACTACGGGATCGGCCGCTCCATCGTACACCGGATCGACGTACAGCGGTTTCTCGGCGATGCGGCCGAGGTGCGCATCGCTGGAAGGCTTGCCAGTGACGAGCAGCAACCTCGACCCGTGTGGCGGAGTCGGGATCGAAAGCGTTTCGGCGACCTTACCAAGGTCCTGCCGAGTCCAGAGATCGCGGACCTCGACGCCGGGCGCGAGGCCGAGCCATTTGGGGTCGAGGCGATCGTCGAAGCTCTCGTTATCGTCGGCGATGTTGAACACCGCCAGGTATTTGCCACCAGCGGCAACATGGTCGGGTGCGTCGCTCACCCAGAGGATGCGCGACGCGTCGCGCCATACTTGTTGCGGCCGCGAGCCATGCTGATTCACCGCGAGCACTTCGGGGTTCGTGATCAAATCGATCGTCTCCTGATCGCTGGTCGGCAGGTCGCCGCCAAACATCAACGGCGAGCGGGCGATCGCCCAGGCTGTGATCAACGTCTGCTGTTCCTCGGGCGTGAACCGCGTGGTGCGTTCGCCTCCGCGTTCTCCGCGAATCGCCAGGCGGCCGAGCGGAAGCATGTCGCCATCGGGCCAGTGCCCTTCGCTGCGATAGGGTGTCCAGAGCTGGAGCTGCCGGAACTGCCGGCGGAGGGCCGGCCAGTCGTCCCAGAAGTCGTTCGACACCCGCCAGAGATTCGCGTGGTCGTGAATGTGCGAAGCGTGGTCGAGTGGAGTCGGGCCGGGCGAGGTGCTCAGCACGATCGACCGCCCGCAACGATCGATTGCGGTGCGAAGCATCTCGATTTCGTCCGCGTGGTAGTTCTTCTCACCAGGCTGGGCGTAGGGATTGTTGAGGTCGTCGACCTTCACGTAGTCGACTCCCCACGAGGCGTACAACTTGAACATCGAGTCGAAGTACGCCTGCCCGGCGGGCGACTTCCGTACGCCGCGCATGTCGCGCAGCCAGTTGGCCCCTTGGTCGGTCACTGGAACGTCGCGAGTGGTGAATTGACTGTCGGCGATCGGATAGCCTTCTGCCGGGGCGCCGAGGGCCGGATCGATGGCCGCTTTGGGCAGGCCTCGCATCAAGTGAATGCCAAACTTCAACCCGAGCGAGTGAACGTAGTCGGCCAGCGGTTTGAATCCAGCCCCATCTTGCGACGAAGGGAAGCGATTGGGAGCAGGAATGAACCGCCCATGCTCATCGAGCGTGAACACGGGATCGGTTTGGTTGTAGGGGCGAGTCGCGGGGTTCTGCACGGTCCAACGAATGTCGACTACGACGTATTGCCAGCCATGTTGCTTCAGGTGCTCGGCCATGAACTCGGCGTTGCTACGCACCTCGGCTTCGGTGACCGACGAGCCATAGCAGTCCCAGCTATTCCACCCCATCGGCGGAGTGGCCGCCCACGAGGCAAAGTCGTCGTCCGCCTGTAGGTTGGCCGACAAGGCGAAGATTACGAGCAAACACGGAAGGAGTTTTCGCATGGAGGAGTACCGCCGATTGAGGATAGAAAACCTGCCCCAAGTCTTGCAGGTCATTTGTAGCGACTAAAAACTAGCACCCCCCGATCCACCACCCTCGAGGTCGGTCACGCCGAAAGCGCCGCTGTGAGTCGCGTCGCCAGGGCGGATGATCTCTTTGGGAAACTTGGATTCGGTGAGCAATTTTGTATTAGGAGTGGCCTTGTTGAACAATTAGTCACAAACCTCCGTAAAAACTAACGTGGAATGGAACCACGTACCTTTTTTACGGAGATCGAACATGGCTACGAAAGAAAAACGAACCTACAAAGTCACGAACTGGAAGGAGTATAACAAGTCGCTCATCGAGCGTGGAAACATCACTATTTGGTTTAGCGACGAGGCGTTGGAGAACTGGGAACATCCTAACGACCAGACAAAAGTCGGTCGCCCTTTTGTCTTCAGCGATACGGCGATCGAGTGCTTGCTGACGATTCGCGAACTGCTGAAACTTCCCTATCGGCAGACTGAGGGATTCGGCCGCTCGCTGGTGGCGATGTTGGGCGTCGAGGCAGCGATTCCCAATTATTCTTCGCTCGCCAAGCGAGCCAGCAAGCTGAATGTTTCGCTCGATATCGCTAACAAGAGGGGCGACATCGATATCGTGGTGGATAGCACCGGCATGAAAGTGTTTGGCGAGGGCGAATGGAAGATGCGGACGCATGGCAAGTCGAAGCGGCGGACATGGCGGAAGCTGCATTTGTCGGTGAATCCTGACACCCGCGAGATTGTGGCGGAGATTTTGACCGAGAACAGTTGCCACGATGCCGATGCGGTTCCCGAAATGCTGGAGCAGGTGGAGCAGCCCGTAAAAAAGTTTCACGGCGACGGTAGTTACGACAAGTGGAAGGTTTATGAAGGGCTGGAATCCGAAGGCATTGAGCCGGTGATTCCGCCGCAGCACAACGCCAAGATCAAACAACATGGCAACTCTGCGGAGGAGCCTTTGCCCCGGGACGAGGCAATTCGTCAGATTCGACGCAAGGGGCGTAGGAGTTGGAAAGAGGAAGTGGGCTATCATCGTAGAAGCTTGGCGGAAACGACCATGTACCGAGTGAAACAAAGCTTTGGGAGCCATCTCAAAAACCGAGTATTCGAAAACCAACAAACGGAAGCCCGCTTGCGCTGTAAAATCATCAATCAATTCACCCAACTCGGGCTTCCACAGTTCGAGTGGAGTTAGTCAACAAGGCCATTAGGAGTCGTCAACCGCTGTAGCGCCTGGTCGACCGACTCGTTCTCGTCCATCCAGATGGTCATGCCAGGTTTACCCATGTTGCCATGCCCCCAAATTTTCTTACCACGGTAGGTCAAGGTGAGCGAGGAGGGGTGTGGGGTGATGGTGCGTTCGACGATGTCTTCCGGCCGAGCACGAAACCGGTCAGGACCCATATTGATTTTGATGGTTTGTGAAGGGAGCTTCTTGCAGACCGCGGTCACTACCAGATCCGATCCGTCGCCGACCACGTAGCCTGCTTCCTCAAGATTGGCCGTGACCGCCTGACGTACGGTTTCGGCGGAGATCACCCGTTCGTCGATGTCGAGCTTCAGCGATACACGATCGCCGGCCGAAGCGACGATAAGGTCTTCCGGCGCGCCTAGCTTCTCCTGCATGGCAATCATCGCGGGCGAGGGAAGTTCGAGCGTGCGAAGCACCGGTGGGCCGTCGTGGTTCTTGGGCACCACGCAAAGCAGGCCGTTCTTTAGGCTGCTCTTGGTGGTGTGACTTCTTAGTCCCTCGAGTTCCCACAACAAGATCTTGCGTTGCCAGTCGTACACATAAGCATTGCGATGCAGCAGCAAATTGCCCGCCCATACCAGCGACGAATGGGGGAAGTGAGTGCTGTGGTCGAACACCTGCTCAATCTTGCCGGTCTGCAGATTCACGATCAGGATGCCTTGATGAAAGCCGATGGCCATCATTTGGTTGTCGGCCCTGAACGCGATGGTATCGAGAAATATAGCGGAAATCTCTCCCGTACTAATCGAAGCGACATGTTCTTGTGTATCGAGATCGATAATCGCGATGCTCTTATCGGTCTTGAGTGCGAGATAGCGAGAGTCGGGACTGATGGTCACGTCGTCGTCGCCAAACGACATACTGACGGGCAACTCAGCAATCGCTTTGGCGGTGGTGGCATCCCAAAGGGTTAATGCGTTGTTATGACTACCGAGAGTCATGACTAGACCATCGCCGATAAACCATGCGTTCTCGATGCGACGTTCGTGCTCGCGCTGCGCGGCTCCGTAAGGCTCCCAGGTAACGAGCGGGGTCAGTTGGTTGCCGTTGAGTTCGCCGATGGTCAGTTCCGTGGCACCTCGACCGAATTCCACTTCTCCATAAACCACACGACCCGTTTCGGCGTCGACCGATAGCACTTCGTTCTTGGGAGGAAGCGGACAGAGCCCCAGCGATTTACCTGACGTCAGGTTGATGTATTCCAAGTAAACCGCTTCGTCTCGGCCAACGCTTCCTTGTTTGCGTGCGACGATCGCGCGATCGCCCGACGCCGATAAGTCGCACGACATGACGTCTTCGAAAAAGGGATCGGAGTCGGGGATCGATCCGAGACTCACCGGCTTGGAGCGCGCGGCGACCTTCGCCGGCGGGGCCCCTTCGGGCACAAAGGTCCACTCGGTGAACGATTGCGGTACGATTCGCTTCGCGTCGCTGCGATCGCCGACGCGAAGTTGTTGCGACGAGTTACCTCCCATGGCTGGCCGAGTGCTGGGGGCCACGGCAAACGGGTTTTCGGAAGCTTCGCTTTGAGAGTTCACGAAGTCTTGATCGGCGTCGGAGAGTTTGTCGAGCGGAACCTCGATCGTCGAGCCATCGACCTTCTGCAAAACGACCTTGTCGCCGTTCATTCCGCCGTAGGAGGCTTCGATCGAGAAGCGCCCCGATTGATCTTTCCAGGTGCGGCTCTCGGCAGTCGACTCTGCCAGGTCAAACGGACTTTGAGCCGAGGGGGGGGCAGCGGGCCTCATCGCGGGGGGCGACCGCGTCGGGGAATTGGCGGCAGCAGCGGGCTCGCTGCGGAGCGGCCGCAGGTCGGACGAGAAATACGAGCGAGTGAGTCGCTTTTCGAGCATATCAGCCGAAATGTCGCCGTGCGAACCGTCGTCGTCCAGGAGTACCGTGATACGCGACCCGCGATAGCCGGTCACGGTGCCGGGCGACCAGTCGTCGCCCCGGTTGACCTCCACGCGATCGCCGCGGTTGTACCCTTGTTGCTGGGCCTCGGCAGGGGGGGCCGCAACCAACCAGCAGCAGCCCAACAGCAGAAATGTCCAACAAATAGGTTGAGTGGGCCGGGTCATCAAGTGCTCCCCCGAAGATAAGCAAGACAAGCGAAAAAAAGTTTAGTTAGCGGGTAACCTCAAGCGTACACAAGATTCAGCGATGCTTCCAGCTTCGAATCGCCGAGGAGTTGGTTTGCCAACTGGAACTAAACCACTAAACTGGTAAATAATGCGGGCCTATTGGTCCAGATTCCCCCAGCGAACGACTACGTCCTACGAAGCAGATATGCCCAACGAAGAAGAAATCTACCAGGAACATATCCTCGATCACTACGAAGATCCGTTCCACCGCGGCCATCTCGACGGGGCGACCCACGCCCACGAGGAGAAAAATCCGCTGTGCGGCGACATCGTGCGGATCGAGCTCGAACTGGACGATGAGGGCAAGATTCGCGATTGCTACTTCCAAGGCGATGGCTGCGTGATCAGCCAGGCGTCGGCCTCGATGCTGCTCGAAGAGATGTACGGCAAGACCGTGCAAGAGGCGATGTCATATCGCGCCGAAGACATGCTGGAGCTGTTCGGAGCGAAGCTCACCCCGAATCGCCAGAAGTGCTGCTTGCTGGGATGGAAGACCTTGCAGCAGGCGGTGCACTCGCCGGTAAAGTAGTTGCACGGGTAAAGCGATGGTGAATGCAACGCCGTCGCCCGGCGGTTGGTCGCCTAATTAGGTCTCTCTAAGCTCACTCTGAGAAAAATTCGATCCGAGCGGATTCCAGTCCCATCCAGTCCCCGGTGCGCGATACCATAAGCGAAGCGGTCGGCGAGCGGTGCCTCGCCGCGAGTGTCCGTTTCGTTATCTCTCTCAGGTGGAGTCTGCAATGCGTACTGAATGGCGGTGGTGTTTAGCGCTGCTCCTGCTGGTTGGTGGAAGTTCCCTCGCAACGGCCGAGCCGGTGACGCTCGAGTCGCTCCTCGGCGAGATGACCAATCGCGATACCCTGGCCCGCTTGCCCGAGCCGAGCTACACCTGCAGTCAGGCGTCGAGCTACGATCGCAACACGGTCGAACCGGACGATCACAATAGCTGGATGGCAAACGCCGATCGCAGCCAATGGGTGCGGATCGAAGAGCGCGAAGTCGATGGCAAGCTCCGCAAAGAGTTCGTGATGATGGACCAAGAAGGTCCAGGAGCCATCGTGCGTTTGTGGGCAACCTGGCATGGCCCGCAAGGCAAACCCTTCTCGAACGGCACGCTGCGCGTCTATCTCGATGGCAGCGACACGCCGGCCATCGAAGGGCCGATTCAACAGGTGATCGATCAAGGGCTGCTGGCGGGTGCTCCGCTGTCGCAGGGTGTTTCGCCGGAGACCGACTATCGCCGCCGTGGGCATAACCTGTACTTGCCGATTCCGTACGCGAAGCATTGCAAGGTGACCTACTCCACCGACGTGCTCATGGATATCGGCGCCCGCCAGGGCGAAGCGCTTTACTATCAAATCAACTACCGCACGTACGCGCCGGAAACCGAGGTCGAGTCGTTCTCGATGGAGAAGCTTGCCGAGGCGAAACCGGCGGTGAGAAAAGCTCAAGACGTGTTGCTCGAAGAGTTTGCTCCTCAGGCAAACAGCTCGGCAGAATCGCAGGCGACGCTCGCCGCTGGCAAGAGCATCGAGGGAGAGTTCACCGGCAGCCAGGCGATTCGTGAACTCTCTCTGAAACTTGAAGCCGACGACTTGCCGCAAGCCTTGCGTTCTACGGTGCTGAAGATCGAGTTCGACGGTGAGCCTTGTGTCTGGTGTCCGGTTGGCGAGTTCTTTGGCATTGGCTACCAACCGTCGGAGTATCGTTCGTACAATACGCAGATGAACTCCGATGGCACCTTGGTTTGCCACTGGGTAATGCCGTTTAAGAAGTCGGCTAATTTCTCGCTCAAAAACCTTGGCACTCAACCGGTGCAAGTCGCGTTTCAAGCCAAGGCTTCCTCCTGGCAATGGGACGACCGCTCCATGCACTTCCACTCCGTTTGGCACGAACTCTACAAGGTCGATACCTGGGTAGGGGCCGATCGCCCGGGCGACGCTGCGTACGACGTGAACTACGCCACCATCGAAGGGCAGGGTGTCTATGCCGGTGATACGCTGACCGTGTTCAACGGCGCGGCCGCCTGGTGGGGCGAAGGGGACGAGAAGATCTACGTCGACGGAGAGACCTTCCCCTCGCACATCGGCACCGGCACCGAAGACTACTACGGCTACGCGTGGTGCATGCCGACCAAGTTTGCCGCACCATTCCACGCCCAACCAACCGGCGATGGCAACGTGGCCGGCGGATTCTCAGTGAATAGTCGCTATCGCGCACTCGATGCGATTCCGTTTACCAAGTCGATCAAGTTCGACATGGAACTCTGGCACTGGGCGTCGACCAAAGTGAACTACGCCCCCACGGTGTTTTTCTACGCCCGCCCAGGAGCGACCTGCAACATTCAGCCCGATGCCGAAGCGGCCGCTCGCGAGATCATGCGTTCGCGGGCTCAGCTCGGCACGTTGTTTGCCATCGAAGGGGCGCTCGAAGGCGAGAACCTGAAGGTAGCCAGCAAGACCGCTGGAGTGACTACGCAGCAACGTAGCGGCACCTGGCGCTGGAGCAACGAGGCCCAACTGTGGTGGCGCGAAGCTGCGGAAGGCGACGAGCTGGTCGTCGAGTTCCCCGTGGAGCAAGCGGGCAAGTACCGCGTGGAGTTCGGCTACACCAAGGCTCCCGACTACGCCAAGGTCGACTTGTTGGTGAACGACGAGAAGGCGTTGTCACTCAACGGCTACGATACCCAGGTCACCACCCACCAGGGTGAGCTTGGCACCTTCGACTTGCTCGAGGGAACCAATCGACTCACGGTACGCATCACCGGCCACGACGCAAAGGCGATTCAGCGAGGGATGTTTGGCCTCGACTACCTGAAGCTTGACCGCGTGGATCGGTAGCCAGCCGGAGTTCGCCTAGTCGAGCTTTATTTTGCGGAACAGCGGGGCGTGCCGATAGTACACTTCGAGCGTACACGTGGCCAATACGGTCATGTAAAGTCGGCCCCCCTGTCCGCCGTGCGGGGTGTTCGGGTCCCAGCTACCCGCAGCATGACCAACACGCACCTGCGAAGTGACCAGGGCGTCGGACATTGCTTCGTTCCAGGTGCGCCATTCCCGCCCGCCCCAGTGGTGCACCAACTGGGTGCCGTAGTACCAGTAGTAGATGTTCGGTTGGCGATGATTTACCGGGTGGCGGCGCACCAGCTCGCGGACCCCTTCGCGCAAGCCGGGCTCGTCCTGTTTCCAACCCAAGTAGATGCGAGATAGTAACCCTTCGGCAGTCATGGCCGGCGTGTCCCGCTGCCCTGGCTGGTAAGCGTACATCGATCCGATGCGGTCGGTCTGCACTTGATCGAGAAAACGGCTCGCCTGGGCCAGCGTACCTGGTTCCACTCGCAGGCCGGCTGCCCTGGCCGAGTGCAAGGCCATGAGTTGCCAGCCGGTGACACTCAGGTCGCCCCGTTCGCCAGGCACGTATCGCCAGCCACCAGCGGAGTGCTGAGCGTGCACCAGAAAGTTCACCGCCCGCTGCGCGGGGTCGTGTAGCATTTCGTCGCCGGTCAGAGCGTAGGCATCGGCCAAGGCGATGGTTGCCAGGGCGTGCGAGTACATGCCCGCGTTGCGATCGCTCTCGGTGGCCAAACTGCCATTCGCACTCTGGGCGAACAGTAAGTACTGCAGGCCATGGCTCACCGTGTCGCGATAGATTCCGGTGCGGTGGGTTTGCCCCGCACCGAGCATCGCTTGCAGCGCCAGCGCGGTTGCCCCCTCGTCGCTATGCATGCTCGCCCGATCGTGACAGCGACCATTGCACTCGCCCGCGTGATCGAATCGATCGAGCGACCAGCTGCCGTCGTTGTTTTGATGCAGCGCCAGCCAGCGGAGCGCTTTAGCCACTGCGGCTTCGGTGAGGTTGGTTCCTCCTTCGGCCTCGAGCACCTTCTGGCGAATTCTCGGGTCGCGGGCCGACAGCATCCGATCGTAGGGATTGTTGGAAACCAGACGATCGGCCACTCGATCGAGCGGCGGCAAGTTCGGCGCATCGGCCGGATCTTCGATCGCCAGGTCCTTGGCCCAACGCTCGGCTTCTTGCTCTTCGGGTGTATCGACGTCTTCCAGTGGTACTTCAAAGCCAACGGTCTGAATCGACTGGCTCAGTTCGTCTCCCTCGCGCTCGTCCTTATCGAATACCACGCTGAGTTCGATTGCAGGATCTTCCACCGGCAAGCTCCCCCAACCGAGGATCGCCAGCAGCAGGAGCATCAGCAGGTGAGCCAGAATACTCATCAAGCAGGCGAGCAGTTGATGCAAGCTGCGCATCAGTTGCTTGGCCCGAGAGGCAATTCGCGGCGGAGCGGTGACGTTGATCAACGGAATGTCGTCTACCGCAACCGCGCTCGGCAAAGCCGACTGAGGAGTAAGCTGCGGCGCGGGAGTTGCCTGCTCGCTGGCTTGCTTTCGGCGACTATTCGCTTTGGCTGTCGACGGAGCGATCGGCAAATACTCGAGCGAAATCGAAGTGCCACACCGCAGGCAGTCGGCCGTACGCAACCACAGCCGTACCGACATCGGCATGCCGCAGTCGGGGCACGCGCACGCGTCGACCCCTGGGTCGAGGGTCGGCGCGTCGGCTGTCGGTTGTTTGGTTGGCATTCGTGGAGAGAACAAAGAGTAAGTGGATCGGTCGTGCAATCTCGTCGCGGGCCGGCGCACCTGCAGCCATTTGCAGGCTTGGAGCGTGGGACTTCGGCGACCTGAGCACAGCGCAATGGATGACGAGCTTCGCTAGCTCCCATTCTACTGCCGAGCCGATTGGTCGGGCCACGCTACTTGTACGGAAAATGTCCCCCAATGGTTGTGTGCTGGCAAAGCGGAGCGACCATGCCGGATGTACCGTTCTCGGGTAGTTGATGGCATGGAGTCCCCCCGTAGCGCGACGAGCGCCTACGACATAGTTCGCTGGCGCCATGGCTTGCTTTTCCCGATTGGGGAAAATAGGCGGAAAACAGCCAAAAACACCGCGATCCAGGGGGTGGTTCACGAGGCTCCGCTCGTTGTGATTCAGGCCAAAAAACGGTAGAATACGGGCTTACTCCTACTCCCTTTTCGCAAGGATGAACCAACGTGGCAGACGAGACAAACGAGCCGGAAGAAACTGGTGCTGGCGCGGAAGCACAGGGTAGTCCTGAAGAGGCGGCCATTGCTGCCCGGCTAATCGATTTGCCGATCGAAGACGAGCTGAAAGACAGCTACCTGACGTACGCGATGAGCGTGATTGTCAGCCGAGCTTTGCCCGATGTTCGCGACGGCCTGAAGCCCTCGCAGCGTCGTATTCTCGTCGCCATGAACGACTTGAACCTCGGCCCGGGGGCGTCTCGGGTGAAGTGTGCGAAGATCTCGGGTGATACGAGTGGTAACTACCACCCGCACGGTGAAAGCGTGATTTACCCCACCTTGGTCCGCATGGCCCAGGAGTGGAACTTGCGGAGCGTGCTGATCGACAAGCAGGGTAACTTTGGCAGCATCGCCGGCCTGCCGCCAGCGGCTATGCGATATACCGAAGCCCGGTTGTCGCCCGTCGCGTCGATGATGCTCGATGATCTCAAGCTCGACACGGTCGACTTCGTGCCGACCTACGACGAAAGTCGCCTGGAGCCGGTGGTGCTTCCCTCGAAGTTCCCCAACCTGATGGTGAACGGTTCCGGCGGTATCGCGGTGGGGATGGCTACCAGCATTCCGCCGCATAACCTCCGCGAAGTCTGCTCCGGCATCATCGCTTTGATCGACGATCCCGAAGTGAGCATCATCGGGTTGATGGATCACATCCAAGGTCCCGACTTCCCCACCGGCGGCATCATTTGCGGCCGCAGTGGCATTCTCAAAGGCTACCAAACCGGCCGTAGCACCGTGGTGGTTCGCTCGCGGACCAGTGTGGAGGAAAAGGGCAAACGCACCCGCATCGTCATCCACGACATTCCTTACCAGCAAACCCGCGACGCGATGGTGAAGAAGATCGCCACGCTGGCGAGCGAAGGCAAGGTCGGCGGCATCAGCGACGTTCGCGACGAGAGCGATCTGAAAGAGCCGGTGCGGATTATCATCGAGCTCAAACGCGATGGCGATCCCGATATCGTGCTCAATCAGCTCTATAAGTACTCGCCGCTGCAGGACACGATTAGCGTGATCTTCCTCGCCCTGGTCGACGGCAAGCCGCGGGTGCTGAACCTCAAGGAGATGTTGCAGGAGTTCCTGCGACACCGCGTGATCGTGATCCGCCGCAGGACCCAGTTCTTGCTCGCCCGCGCACGGCGTCGCAAGCACACGGTTCAAGGTTTGCTGTTGGCCCATGCGAACATCGACGAAGTGATTCGCGTGATTCGGGCGTCGAAGACGCAGCCCGAGGCCAAGCAGGCGTTGATGCAGATCAAGACGCCCGGCGCATTGTTGCGTCGCGCCCTCGGCGACGAAGGCTACGCCCAGTTCCAGGACGAACGCGGGGTAGCCGAAGAGTACTCGCTGACTCCGGTGCAAGCCGACGCGATCCTGAAGATGACGCTCGGTCAGTTGGTGAATCTCGAGCAAGAGAAGCTCGCCGACGAGCATGCCGAGTTGCTCAAGCAGATTGCCGAGTACATGTCGATTCTGGCCGACGAGGCTCGCATCTACGCGATGATTCGCGAAGAGATGGAAGAGCTGATGAACTCGCGGTACGCCGACGATCGTCGCACAGAAATCTCCGGCGAAGAGATCGGCGAAGTCAACATGGAAGACCTCATCGAAGAAGAAACGATGGTGGTTTCCATTTCGCACAACGGCTACATCAAACGCACGCCGGCCAGCACCTACCGGGCCCAGCGCCGGGGTGGCAAAGGCATCAAGGGAGCGACTGTCGACGACGACGATCCCGTCGAGCACCTGTTTGTCACTAGCACGCACGATTACCTGCTGTTCTTCACGAACTTCGGTAAAGTGTACTGGCAAAAAGTCTACAATCTTCCTGCCCTCTCGCGCGAGAGCAAAGGTCGGGCGATCGTGAACCTGCTGAATCTGGCCGAAGGGGAGAAAATCGCCGACTGCCGCGCGATTCGCGACTTGTCGCAGCCCGATTGCTACCTGGTGATGGCTACCCGCCAAGGCCTGGTGAAGAAGACTGAGCTCAAGGCCTACAGCCGCCCGATGAAGACCGGCATCATCGCCATCAAGCTGAAGGAAGGGGATGAGCTGGTCGACGTCTCGCTGGTGCATCCTGGCGACGAACTGTTGCTGGCCACCGCCAAGGGCATGGCCATTCGGTTCAGCGAAGCCGACGCCCGTCCCATGGGTCGCAACGCTAGCGGCGTGAAGGGCATTAACCTGACCAAGGGAGATTTCCTGGCCGGCATGGTAGTGACCGACCCCGAGGCTACGCTGCTCACCGCTACCGAGCATGGCTTTGGCAAGCGTACCCCATTCGGGCCAAACGCAACGAGTGAAGAACCCGAAGACGACACCACCAATGGTGAAGAGGACGAAGCGTCGAGCTCGTTCAAGTACCGTACGCAAAACCGCGGCGGTAAGGGGCTTCGCGATATCAAGACCACCGATCGCAACGGTCCTGTGATTGGCATCGCCCGCGTGAACGACGACGATGAGCTCTTGATGATGACCGCTCGCGGCAAGATCCAACGCATCAAAGCTAGCGACATCGGCACCATTGGTCGTAACACCCAAGGGGTAAACATCATGACCCTCGGCGACGACGATACGCTCACCGCGATCGTCCGCGTGCCAGCCGAAGAGCTCGACGACGAGCCGACCGAAACGCCGGCTGCAGAGTAGAAATTAAACAGGCGTTCTGGACCTTAATGGAAGCATTAAGGTCCAGCGCTTGTTCTATGCAAAAGATGCTAAAGAGGGTTCGATTCTTTCTTTTAGAAGCCGCTTCGTTCGGTGCCGTAAAACCCACCGCATTCGCTGTCATCCGACAAAATGCCGAGCAAATGTTTGTTTGTCTGCAGGCAATCGTCGACTATCGCCTAGCCTCGTTGCTTTCGAGGCGCTAGAATAGTGCACAGCATGAGGCTAAGACGCGGTTCGCCATCCTTGCAAGTGGGGCGATGCGCTGAGATGGTGAGCCATTGGTACCTCATCGCACGAATCTACTTTCTCAAGAGCGTCCCACCATGCCGCGATCAGAAGAGCGTCCCGAACCTATCATCATTCAAGGTGGCATGGGGGTCGCCGTCTCCGACTGGCGCCTTGCCAAGGCGGTGTCGCAAGCTGGTCAGCTTGGCGTTGTCTCGGGCACTGCGATCGAAACCGTGTTGGTTCGTCGGCTGCAGCAAGGCGATGCTGAAGGCCACATGCGTCGCGCCCTCGACGCCTTCCCTTATCCCGCGATGGCGAAGCGAATCGTCGAGCGCTATTTTGTCGAAGGGGGCATTGCCCCTGGCGCTTCGATCGCGACGACGCGGGTGATTACCGATCAACCGACTCGCGAGCAACTCGAGCTGGTAGTTGCGGCCAACTTCGTCGAAATCTACTTGGCCAAAGAAGACCATTCGGGCGTGATTGGCGTGAACTACTTGGAGAAAATCCAAACGCCAACGCTGCCCTCGTTGTTTGGTGCCATGCTCGCAGGCGTCGACTACGTGCTGATGGGAGCCGGTATCCCGAAGTCGATCCCCGGCATCCTCGACCGCTTGCAGGACGGGCTCGAAGTGGAGCTGCCGCTGCACGTGGAGGGAGCCACCGACGACGATCACTTTGTCGCCCGCTTCAATCCGATGGAGCTGTGCGACAACGATATTCCCTGGCTCAATCGGCCTAAGTTCCTCGCCATCGTGGCCTCGGCGACCCTGGCCAGCATGCTCCGTCGCAAGTCGACCGGGCAGGTCGACGGTTTTGTGATCGAAGGCCCAACCGCCGGTGGGCACAACGCTCCGCCACGTGGCAAGGCTGGTTTGAACGAACGTGGCGAGCCGATCTACGGCGATCGCGACGATGTCGACCTGAACGCCATCGCCAAGCTTGGTTTGCCTTACTGGCTGGCCGGCTCGTGCGGCTCGCCCGAGGGCTTGCGTCAGGCGCTGGATGCCGGCGCGGCTGGTATTCAAGTCGGTACTGCGTTTGCATTCTGTAACGAGTCGGGCATTCTCGACCACCTCCGGCACTCGGTGCTGGCCGACGTGCTGGCTGGAAAGGTCGACGTACTGACCGACCCGCTTGCCTCGCCGACTGGGTTCCCGATCAAGGTGTTGCAGCGCGACGCGACCATGTCCGACGATATGCTTTACGCCGAGCGGAATCGGGTGTGCGACTTGGGTTATCTGTGTCATGGCTATCGTAAGGAGGATGGCAGCATCGGTTGGCGTTGTCCTGGCGAGCCGGCAAAGGCTTATGTTCATAAAGGTGGCGAGCAGCAGGAGACCGTTGGTCGCAAGTGCATTTGCAACGGCCTGCTGGCCACGGTTGGCCTCGAGCAGCACCGCGGCGGCAAAGCCGAGTTGCCGCTGCTCACCTGTGGGCTCGACGTGGCGAACCTTGGTCAGTTTGTGCAAGCTGCCGAGCACCTCGACTACTCGGCAGCCCAGGTGATCGAGCACCTGCTAACCGGCACACCAAAACCAGCTCCAGCAGCAGCCGAGAGCAACAGCTAAAGCGACTAGCCCGAACTCATCGCTCGGTGCTTCAGCCAGGCTATCGGTACGACCATCAGCAGTAGCCATGCGCTAGTCGGCTCCGGCACTTCCACGGTCGTCAGACGCAGTGGAGTCGACAGGCTGCGGAACGCAAACTCCACGTCGGGTAGCCGCCCCCGGGGTTCGTTCAGATTGGTTACCGACGTCACCAAGTGCGACATCTCCTCGTAGGTGCCGACTCGTACGTTGTACGAAGTGCTTTCGAAGCCGGGATCGAGTTCCACGTTCACTCCGTATTGGTTGCCCGGGAGCGTCTCGAACGTCACGGTCGAGTTGAATGCTCCTCCTACCGAAATGAACTTGTCACTCGGCACCGGCACGCCGGGCGGGTACTGCCAGCTGACGACATACGACTCGCCGACCACGGCCAGGTCTTGCGGGCTGGTGATGGTCGGTACTTCGTGAAACACGTCGTCCAGCGCAAACGGAGCGAGCTCGAATTCCCACTGCTCGACCTCCGCGCCGGGGATCGGCGACTCTGGTCGATCGATCTTCCAGGTGCCGAAGTAGTTGCTCTGGAGCTCGGCAAACGAAGCGACCTCGATCGAGAACGACGGAGGCGACGAACCAAACAGCGGCCCGATCTTCTCGCCGGTCGGAGCGGTGAAGCTCACCCACGGATCGCCAAAAAACTCAAACGCGTAGCTCACGCCGGTGTCGGTCGGCGATTGCGTAAGCGTCAGCGGCAAGCGAAACGGCTGAGCGGTCGCCGAGCGCGTAGCGACGATACTTGCCAGTGTGATAAGTAGCCAACAGAGGTGCCTGGTTTGCATGTAGCTCTACTCAGAAGTTAGGACAGAAGGTGACAAGCGGATCCGAGGCGATGCTAAACCACGCTTGGTACAGTGTCAAACATTTCGTGTTGTCGGGTGTGTGTTGATTAAGAGTCTCGGCGCGTCGCTTTGCGTTTGGCCTGCAAAAGTCGTTCGGTATAGCTGGCCGCTGCGTCGCTTTCGGGCGAGTCGCCTGCCAGATGCGGTTCTGTGCCAGTGGATGTATTGGTCGTGGAGTCGCTGCCTGAAGTGCGAGGGGGTGTTGTTGTTGCTGTTGCGAGCGGGCTGGTTGTCTCCGGCGGTGTCTGCTCCGGTTCTTTCGCCCGGCGGGTTGCTAGTTCGTCGTGCAAGTGTTGTTTGCGGCTGCGGAGTCGCTCGAGCGTGGCCGGCGTTTCGGCGCTCGGCTGGCGACCAAGTTTGCGACCGAGCCAGGCGGCGAGCGAGTGTCGAGTGCTCGCCCAATCGAAACGCACGCGACGCACGCCGACGTCGCCGACGTACAAGCAGGCGGCGGCCATCAGCAGCCAGGGCCAGATCGAGTCGACCGCTACCGCTTTCGGCAGGTCGTGTCGGAACGGGTTCGATTGGCTTGTCGCCAGCTGCTCGGCCGACTCGTCGAGTTCGGTGGGATCGACACCGCCGATCAGCTGTCCGGGCTCGCCGCCGCGGGGTTGTAGAGCGGCAATTGTTTCAAGCAGCGACACGTTTGCCGCGCGGTCGCGATACTCCGGCGAGTAGCCGACGCTCACGCCGGTGCGAAGCGTCGGGCCATCGGCCGGTACCACCGCCACGACGTAGGTGCCTGGTTCGTGCGAATCAAAATGTCCCACGTAGCGCCCTGGCGCGATTTGCTCGACCAGCATCGGGATCGCTTGCGAGTCGGGCCCGACCACGGTGCCGAGCATGCCAGTGTTTTGGTTGATGAACTGGTTCTCGTTGTCGAGTGCGTCGACCACCACCGTGGTGGTTCCATCACTGGTGGTGGTTGCGAGCGTGTAGTTGTGCGAGCCGTCGGTCGGCCGCATGCTGGAGCGAATCATGTTCGTAAAGAACGCGTCGTAGCCCGACCAGCCGGTCCACTCGTTGGTCCACCGCCGGCCCGCGTCGCTGGTGAACGCGACCACGCGGCCGAGGCCATAATTCCAGGTCGCCAGCAACGTGCTATTCTCCGCGTTCGGCGGGGCGGGGGAGCGTAGCACCACGTCGACCAGCGCGTTGTCTTTCACGGTGGTCATCACAAAACCGCGCATCGCCGGGAACGAGTCGCCGAGTCCTTCGATCATCGGGTCGTCGCTCACCACGATCGGCGTTTGCGGAGGAACCAGGTCTCGCAGCAGCGGTCGCGACACGCGTCGTACCTCTCGCATGAAAATGCGAGGCACCGCCAGCGGGCTGCGGACCGCGTAAAACTTGCCACCTCCCGCGGCGGCAATTTTCGTGAGCAGCGGAATCTGCGCGTCTTGCCCAATCGCGACCGACGTGATCGTGATCTTCGCCGCCCGGGCGCGTTGCAGTAGGTCGGCGTACGGGCGGTCGGGCGTTTGGCCATCGGTGAGCACAATCATGTGCTTGACCGACGCTTCGGCTTTTTCCAGGTCGGAGACCACCTGCTCGAACGCGGCGTACATGTCGGTACCACCACCGGCCGACAGGCGGTCGATCGCCGCGGTGGCTCGCTTGGCGTCGCCGACGTTTTGCAGCTTCACCACCGGCAGCGCGGTGGAGTCGAACGCCACGACGCTAATCATGTCGCGCTTGCCGAGGGCTTTTACCGCAGCGATGGCGGCCGCCTTGCTCGACTGCATCTTCACGCCATCCATCGAGCCCGAGCGGTCGATCACCAGGCCCAACGCACCAACCGGCACCACCTTGGCGTCCTGCACCTGGCAGTCGACCGGCAGCGCCTGCTCGAGCAAACTGCCGGCCCAACCACCGGCTCCGTAGCTGTTGGGTCCGCCGATGACCACCAGTCCGCAACCGAGGCTTTCGGTGTTTTCGATCAGCATGCGCAGTTGATCGTCGGTGAAGGCCAGCACCTCGTCGCCGGTGGCGGTGCCTGCGAGCGGCACGTCGGCCAGCACCACGCAGTCGAAGCGTTGCAGTTCGATGAGCGACGAGAACATCATCGAAGTGTCCATCACCTCGACCTCGAGTCCGTTGCGTCGCAGCGCGGCAACCAATGCTTCGTGCTCGCCAGGCTCTTCGGCGTTCTCGATCAGCAGCACCTGCCCGGCGCCGACGATCTGCGTGAACGCGGTCGCTCGGTTGTTGCGAGCGGTGGCGTCCGACTGCGGATCGGCCGGTGAGAACCGCGCCTCGTAGGTGAAGAAGCCCGGGCGGTCGAGTTCGTCGTGGATGCTGAGCACGGTTTTGCCGGGCGGGAGTTCCACGAACTGCTCGGCGAAGATCTCTTCGCGCCCAAACGCTTGACGCACAAGGCGGAGCGTGCCGAGGGTGTTTGGCTGCTCGGCCGGAGCGTCGACGTCGAGCACCACCCGCATTTCAAACGTCTCGTGGTCGCGCACCCGCGCGGGGAGAATCAGCTTCTCCACGGACACTTCCACGTGCTGCTGCAAAGCGACCGGCACCACATCGATGCTGATGCCCGCGTCGGTCAGCAGTTGTGCTTCGGCTACCGCGTTACCGAGGTTCTCGTTGCCATCGGTCACCAGCACCACGCGTCCTGCGGAGTCGTCGGGAAACATGCCGCGGGCGTGGGCCAGCGCGGCCGCCAGGTCGCTGTATTCGGGATCCACCAGCGCGTGCAGCCGCCGCAGGGCTGGCATCGTCGTGAGCGGCGGAATCTCAATCTCGGGCTTGCGTCCGAAGACCATCACGCCGACCCGGTCGTTCGTTTCGTCGCGGCGGTGAGCCTCGACCGAAGCGTTGACGAAGTCGAGCATGGCGTCGCGCTGATCGTCGGGAATGCTGTGCGACTGATCGAGCAGGTAAAGCACGGTCAGGCGATTGTTCGTCCGCATGATTTGCGTATCGGCCAGGGCCAGCACCACCAGGGCGAAGACCAAGGTCCGCAGCGTATTGGCCAGCATCCACTGCAGTCCGCGGAGTCCGCTGAAGCCGCCGCGGCCGATCCACCAGATCGCCGGCACCAGTGCGAAGAGCCACAGAAACTGGGGACGATCGAATTGCAGCCAGATAGAATTCAAAACGCGTGCTCCTTCTCTAAGCGTGTTGGCAGATAAAGTCATTAGAACAGGTTGTCTGCCGAGCGACCACTAAAACGGGGGAGCGTATGGCCGAACGCCGGAATGCCGAGGGAGTGGAATGCGTCATCCCAAGTGGTTTTGCCCCAATTGCCCCCACTTTGTCAGAGAGCGGGCGAAACGAGGTTTCGTAACCTGAAGCGACACAAGCAGTTGCGATTTTGCCCCCACTCGCAAACCGCCGAAAATCGATTCGTGGGGGCTTTATTTTCTGTCGAGCGATCGCGCGGTGGACGTAAGTGGTGCTGCCCCAGGCAGTTAGCGACCGAGCCAAGCGAGCCCGGCCTGCGATTGTGCCCCCAGTCGTTGCGGGGGGAGACCGAAAAGGGACCAAAGTGGGGGCAAAACGCCGCGCGGGTCGCCGAGGGCGAACTACCGAAGCAAGGAGTCGATTGTCAAAGAACAGTGGTACGGTGTATCTGTACAGTACCTATTGGAGCAAGTTCGGTGTCCAATTTCAAGCAAAAAATCGAGCCGTTTAGGACAGTTTGGACCGGTGCTAGTTGGCTGTCTATGTCTTTTGAGCGGCGGCGGTGAATGGAGGGGATGCTTTACCGTGGCATCCTAGCGAAGCGGTGATTCGGAACGCTGGGAGTCTCTTGTTTTACTGAGGCCGTGGAGCCGCGAACAGCCCTATGTCCAGAGTTCTAAGTCATCGAATGGCATCTCCACCAAGCTCTCCCAGAAAAGATGAAAATCGTCCGCGACCCACGACACAAACTCGGTTGAAGGTTGATCGTCGTCTGGTTCGGGAGAAGAGCTTGGATAGTACCAATAGGCCACTTGACCGAATGAGTCTGGCCGCAAATCCAAGCACAGGCGATGAACATGAGCATCGACTATTCCAATTGGAAGGAACTCTGCAGGCAGCCATTCTCGTATGTAATCTGGTTGCTGCTTGGTCAGTTGGAAATGAGGGTGATCCCCAATTCCAAATAGAGTTAATAGCTGCGATGCCTGCATTCCGGAATTGCAAAAAGCATCGGAATCTCCGTGATGCCAGTCAGCGGGAACCGCAACCCCTTTGTTCTTGTAGTCGATGGCAAATACAGGAACAATCTCGGTATTGTCGAAATCAGCACCATTCGTCGTGCTGAGGAAGTCTCGATATGCTTCAGGTAACTGGAGACCAAGTTGTTGTTCGAAATCCAGAATGGCAGTCTCCGCAGCCGGTTGGAAAAGATCTGCTTGCATAGAATGTCTGGGATACGAATCCATGAGTACTTCTTTTAATACGGAATATGGAGCAGTATAAAAAAGCGGGCCAATCGTGGTGCGTCGCAAGTTTACTTTGGCTGGCCGCAATGGTGCGAGGGACGTCTCCAATCCTAACTTTGCCACCTTGGCTTAGAATAGAGTGCGTGCGATGCACTGGCTAGCACCGATCGCTGTTAGAGAAGCTGGTGGTGGTGCGTGAAAGAATTGCCATCCAGGTGGCGATAGCCGTGATTCGGCGTGGCAGACCGCGGATCGCCAGAAGCTAGTTGCAGTGCTACTTAACGATCGGCATTGCCGGCGCATCGACGGCGCGCTCGACCGTGATCTGCAGTTGCCATTGGTCTTTGTCGCCGAACGAGGCCGAGGTTTTCTCGCCGATGCGGACGGTCTTGATGAACCGCCCTGTGACCGTGTTCACTTGCAGCGACTCGCGGATCTCCTGCGACTTGCCGGAGTCGACCGATTGCAGGTTGGCCGACAGATCGACCAGCACCTTCTCGTCGTCGAGACTCAGCACGGTGAACTCAAACACCGAGCCTTCGTGCAGCTTGCGGGTGATCGGCACCGCGACTTCGCCATCTTGCTTCATCGCGATAGTGAACGTGGTTTCGGAGGTGTCGGACATCTTGACGCACTCGCCATCGCGAGCCACCACTTCCGGCGTGTGGAACGAGAGCGAGTCGGAGATAATGTCGCAGACCACTTTGTATTGCGAGTCGGAAGGGGAAAGCGTCGACAGATCGGGCGCGCGGGTGATGCGAATCGTGTCGGGCAGCTTCTGGCACTTCGGCTCAGCAGCAGTCGCTGCTGCCGGAGGGGTTGGGGCGTCGGACGACTCCTCGGTCTTGGCGAAATGCCCGTAACCGAGTAGCACGATCGAGAGTTGAAGCGAGACCGAAAGCAAGTATCTTTTCATCGTGGCACCTTCAGGACGATTCGTAAAACGAGCCGATGCGAGCAGGCTTCGACCGAGCCAGCAGTCGTACCACTCCAACGATAAGCGCAGCGGTAAGCTGCGTCGGCGGGAGGCCGGGTACGGTATTTAGCGGCAGCACGCGTAGCCCGCAAGATCAATGCCAAGCCGGCTTGCGAGCGCGGGCTAGGGTTCGTTGGCAACGCGTTCGTTCCGCCGTTGCTGCTTGAGCCAGCGGTGTCGCACCACCCAGGTCATTGCAAGCGGGACGACGACCGAGAGCACGATGGCCATGAACATCCACTCCTGCTCGCTCGCCTGCTGCCCGAGCACCGCAAACGCCGTTGCGACGGCCGCGTTGCCGATGCCGAGGGTCCAGAGCAATCGCGGCCACGAGGTGTCGAGCGTTCCGCAGAGCAGCACGGTCGCCTCGGCCAGAATCGGCAGCGGCCGAGTCACCAGCAGCAGCCAGGCGTCGTGCTGTCGGGCGGTCGATTTAAGTCCCTCCAGGTCTTCGGGCGAGGCCAAGCGTCGGGTGACCGCCGGGCCCAGGCGTTTCGCGACCGCAAACGCCGCGAGGCCGCCGAGCATCAAACCGGTCCAGGCCGCGATGGCAGTGGGGAGCACGCCGATCTGCCCGCCAGCTAGCGTGATGACCGGCCCCGACGGCACCGGCAGCAGGATGTCGGACGCCAGCAACGCGATCAGCAGCCCAGCGACCCACCCTGTTGAGGGGGGCTCGGCCTGCCAGCGCTCGAGCAGCGACTCGAGTGGCCCGCTCCAGAACAGGGCTGTTACCATCGGAATTGCCAGCACGATCGCGATGACCCCAACCAAGCGAACAAGCAAACGCATAGCAACGTGATAGATGGGGGGTAAATTGTTGACTTTACGCAACACGGGTCTAGCTTTACGTGAACGCCTGCCGTGTGCGCGTTGTATTGAACGCACCATCGCAAGCCATCGCGTTTCGGCCCGAGTCGGCCTGGGAGTGACCGACCACCGAACTCGCGCGACGCCTGTGCGGCACGCCCTAGAAGCATCCATTATACACACCGCTCGTCGGTGCAGAACTGCCATGCCTGCCATGAATTCCCGCTACACTTTTGCTGCCTTCATGTCGTTTCTGCTGGTACTCGCGTTGGCCTCGTTTTCGGTGGCCCAACCGGTGGCCTCGAGCGACCGTAGCGATCAACTGCAGCGACTGGTGAACGCCCTCGGCGAACAGATTGCCTTGGTGCGGACACGCGACGAGCGGGTGGCCGATCTGCGTCTGAAGATGCTGGCTTACGCGTTGGACGAGTGGAACGCCTCGGGGCGGACCGACGAAGACTTTGCCGCCATGCAAACGTGGCTCGAAAAGAGCATCGACTCGGCCATGTCGGGCGGGCGTCGCCGGATGCCGGTGGTGCCGATGTTCTCGGTGCCGCAAGTCGCCGAAGCGGTGCCAGCCCCGTCGCCTGCGAGCGACGAGGAACCAATCAAGACATTTGCCACCGAGGATACCACACCAAGCGAACCTGCCCCGGCCGAAACCGCGCCGAGCTTACCAGCGACCACCGGCCCCTCGCTAGCGGCCGCCACCCCCGACGAAGCAGCGACCGCGGTTCCATCGCAGCCAGCCGAGCGTCGCGACCCATCGCGCCAGGCGACCCCCAAGAAGCAAACTGCCAGCATCTGGCAGCGTCATCCAGCGGCCCAGCCGATCGACCTGAGCGACCCCTTCGGCGACGAAGGCCCTGCTGAACCATCGAGCAACGAGTCGCGAGTGGTCATGCGGCCAGCGGCCATGTCGTCGCTCACTCCTGCGAAAACGCGAGTCGAAGTGAACGTGATGGAACTCGGCGCCCGAGTGAAGGGTTACATCCACGGGCTGCGTGGCGTAGAAGCTCGCTTGCTGGCCAACGACGAGATGTCGGCCGACGAGCTACTGATCGTGGTTCGCGAACTGCGTCAGCTCTCGAATCAACGCGACCTGCTGTCGCTCTATCTGGAGACCGAGGCCCTCGAGTCGTCGACTCAACCGACCGAACTGCCAACCGTCGAGCACGCCCGCCGGATGATCAACCGCCGGTTGGAACAACTGCAAGAAGCCGGCGAGTCGGACCGCAAGGTCCTCGACGCAACCGAAGCCGAGCTGATCGGGGTTTAGTGTTGGCAGCAGCGGCGGGCTTCTGCTGGGGTGGGAGTTCTGGCGTTTTAGTGGAGAAATGGCGTCGTAGGCCGTGACGACAACAATATCTATCGCCGACGCTGAAAAAAGATGATTCTCAGGCTGCATTGACTCCGGTACAATGCCAGCCAGTCAATCTCTTCTCCGCACTATCTTCGAAAGGGAGCCCTCGCATGCGCAAGCAACTTTGTATCGCTCTCGTATTGTCAGCGTTTTTGTCCGTGGCATCGGCCGCGGAGCCCGATCGCACCGAGATTCCGATGCCGCTCTCGGAGTTCGAAGGCAAGATTGGCAAATCGTTTGAGGATTCCCAACAGGACTATCCCCAGCCGGTTCAGCCTCCGAAGGGAGCGCCGAATATCGTGCTGATTCTGATCGACGACTTGGGCTTTGGTCATCCTTCTACGTTCGGCGGACCTATTCCAACACCAGCCCTCGATCGACTTGCTTCTGCAGGACTGAAGTACAATCGCTTCCATACGACTGCCATTTGCTCACCAACGCGTATCGCCCTGTTGACCGGTCGCAATCACCACCAATGCGCTACGGGAACAATCACTGAATTATCGACTGGGTACCCCGGCTATCACAGCATCTGGCCGCGAAGTTGTGCGTCGATTGCCGAAGTGCTGAAGGATAACGGATACAACACTGCCGCCTGGGGCAAGTGGCACAATACGCCCGATTGGGAAACCAGCCCCATTGGCCCCTTCGATCGTTGGCCGACGGGGTTGGGCTTCGAGTATTGGTACGGATTCCAGGGGGGGCGAGACGAGCCAGTGGTATCCCCAACTGTTCCGTAATACCACTCCCGTGGAACCGCCGAAGACCCCCAAAGAAGGCTACCACCTTACCGAGGACCTTACCGACGATGCGATCGCTTGGATCGCCCGACAGGAATCGATTGCCCCAGATAAACCGTTTTTCGTTTACTTCGCAACGGGAGCCACTCACGCTCCGCTGCACGCACCGAAAGAATGGATCGACAAGTTCAAGGGAAAGTTTGATCAGGGCTGGGACAAGGTCCGCGAAGAAACGTTAGTGCGCCAGAAGATGCTTGGATTGGTTCCGGAAAACACCAAGTTGACTCCGCGACCCAATGAGATTCCCAGTTGGGATGGGCTTCCGGAGGACGCTAAGCGACTTTACGCCCACCACCAGGAAGCGTTTGCCGGATTCCTGGCCCATACGGATTACCATGTTGGCCGTCTGCTCGATGCCGTGAGTTCCCTTCCCGATGCAGATAACACACTGATCATTTACATTGCTGGCGACAATGGCCCAAGCGCCGAAGGCAGCTTGACCGGCACCACCAACAACATGATGACCCAGAATGGGCTCCCCGATACGGTCGAATCGCAAATGCAGGAGATCGATGAAATCGGAGGTCCCAAGCACGAAAACCACTATCCGGTTGGTTGGGCCTGGGCCGGGGCTTCCCCGTTTCAGTGGATGAAACGGGTGCCGTCGCATTTTGGAGGAACTCGCAACGGAATGGTCGTCTCGTGGCCAGCAAAGCTTAAAGATGTCGGGCAGACACGCAGCCAGTTTCATCATGTGATTGACATCGCACCGACCATCTACGAGGCGGTCGGCATCCCAGAGCCGAAAATCGTCAACGGCGTTGAACAGACCCCTATCGCCGGTGTCAGCATGGTGTACACCATCGCGGATCCTAATGCGGAGGGAAGGCGGAAGACCCAGTACTTCGAGACCGGAGGGCATCGTGCCATTTACCACGACGGATGGGTAGCGGCTTCGTTCCATGGGGTTCCTTGGGAACTCGCAGGGTCCATCGGTTTTAAAGATAGTGAGTGGCAACTTTACAACATCGAAGAGGATTTCTCGGAGGCCGTCGATCTAGCCGACAGCAACCCTGAGAAACTGAAAGAGCTGCAATCGATCTTCGACGAGGAAGCAAAGAAATACAACGTCTATCCGCTGGACGATCGGTTCGCCGAGCGGGCGACGAATCCCCAACGTCCGTCGGTGACCCGTGGTCGCGAATCGTTTCGATACGCATCGGGTACCACCCGCATCCCCGAGGGAAGTGCGCCGCCTATCTATCAAAGGTCGCACAGCATTAGTGCGACTCTCAAAACGGATGGCCAAGCGGAAGGAGTCATTGCGGCCGAAGGGGGAAGTTCCGGCGGCTACACCCTGTACGTCAAAGATGGCAAGTTAGTTTACGAATACAACTTCTTTGGCAAAGAGCGTTACATCATTGCCTCGAAGTCCAAGCTGCCCGACGGCGACGTCGAAGTGACCATGGATTACGTGCAGAATCCCAACAAGCAAGACAATCCATCCATCGGTGGGGCGGTCACTCTCTCCGTTAATGGCAAGAAAGTAGCCGAGGGGGAACTTAAAAATGTTGTCCCCGCTCGCTTTTCCGCAACGGAAACTCTAGACATCGGCGCAGACCTAGGATCCACGGTGTCGGAGACTTACAAGGCACCCAACGAGTTTGGCGGCACCATCAAAGCGGTAAACTTCAAGTTGAAGTGACGCAATGTTCGTCTTGCATTATCGGAGCCATCTTCAACAGCCCTGACGCCCTCTTGTTGACGACGACAATGAGGGATGGTTGTTGCGAAGTACCAGTGGATCGACCACTCCGTAGGCTTCGCTCATCGGTGATAGAGAAGCAAACACCCCGAAGCGGGCACTCCAAAGGTGTTTAATGCTCTATAGACTCTGACTGTTTTCAGGGGAATTGCGTAAGTCGAGGGACCGTTGTCCTCGAACGAGTCGTACCTGAGCGTTGTAGCCTGCTAAAATAAGTTAGAGTGAAATATTTAGTGGGTTATCCAAGTCGCAGCTTGTCTCGTTCCGAAGTCAGCGTGATCGTATGCAGTACACCAATCACAAAGAGCGAGTTGTGCGTGTCGCCAGTCACTTGTTGGTGCAGCAAGGTGAGCTGACCGAGTCGCGTGTGGAGAGTATCTTGCGACACGGTTTGAATGGTCGTCTGTTTGAAGATCCCACGCTTCGCCCCGACCATATTCGCGTCGGTCTGGTGGAATTGGGGCTTCTTCACAGAGAGAGCGACGGGAGTCGCTACTGGATCGATCGGGAGCAATTCGTCTCCCCGGCGAACATCCAAGGGATCTTTGGCCAACACTACCCGCATGAACGAATCAAAGGTGTTGAGCACTTGGTTAAGAAGGTTGCCGCATTTGCAAATCGCCACGAGTTGATGGCGAAATAGTCGAAGTCGCGCTTCTGGATCACTGCGATTCGATAGCAAGCATCCGCTGCCTTGCTGGATTGAACGGTATCACTGTCTTCGTTAATCCGCATGCTGCGATGATGGTGCTGAGTACAAAGTGCCCCACCGCCAGTACGCGCACTCATCTCCACCGGTCTGATCAGCTTCCTGTAACCAAGTCAGGTGAAAACAGCTTCCGGGAGCTGAGCCGCTGCAACTACCGGACTCCCTAGAGCAGCTTGTCTCGTGTTCTGGCACTGCAGTTGGTCGCTCTGTTTTGCTACATTTGTATATGTGGCGTGGGGAATGCCGCGGCTTTCGGGCTCTTGTCTCAAATCGTCTAAGTCCGCCTAGAAAAGTACTACGATGATCACTTGGTTTCGCTATCTTCGGTTGCCGCTACTCGTGGCAGCGATTGCCGGTGCTGTGTTCTATGTGCGCACTCGGCCAGTTCCTGTGGAAGTGCATGAAGTGGAAACCGGTCCGTTGGTGGCCGAGGTCATGGGCACTGGCACGCTCGAAGCCCGAGTCCGCGCGACGATTAGCCCCAAGATTTCTGGCCGGATTGCGGAGGTGCTTGTCGACCAGGGCGATTCCATCAAGGCGGGGGAGTTGCTTGCTCGACTCGATGACGACGAGTGGGCCAAGCAAGTGAAGGTTGCCGAGGCCACGATCGAAGCGGCGAGGGCTTCGCTCGGTCGATTCAAAGCCGAGCAGCAACAAGCACAATCGACGCGCGTGCTGGCCGAATCGGAGTTCAATCGGATGAGTGAATTGGTGGGCCAAAATGCGGTAACCCAATCGGAGTTCGATAAGGCCCGCGAAGCACTCGAGGTCGCCAAGGCCGGTGTTACGCGGGCCGATGCGGCATTGCTGGAAGCCGAGCAGCAAGTTGTCCTGGCTAAGGAGTCGCTTGCCTACCAGGAAACCCGATTTGCCGACACGCGACTGCTTGCTCCCTTCGATGGCCTGGTGATCAAACGATACCGTGATGCGGGGGCCATTGCTGTGCCGGGTAGTCCGATTATCGATATCATCTCGCTAGACGAACTTTGGATTTCGGCCTGGGTCGACGAGACCGAGATGGACCGGCTGAAGTCCGATTTGCCCGCCCGAGTGGTGTTTCGCTCGGAGCCCGAGAAGGATTACCAGGGACAAGTCGCTCGACTCGGCAAACAGTCGGATCGCGAAACCCGGGAGTTCGTCGTTGATGTAAGGGTGGTGGAGCTGCCGGAGAATTGGGCCATCGGTCAGCGGGCGGAGGTTTACATCGAGTGGGCGCGGACCGACGAAGTGACGATCGTCCCTGAGCGTCTCGTTAGTCGCCGCAACGGTCAGGCGGGCGTTTATGTCGTCAGGAAGTCGAGAGCAGAGTGGCAACCAATCGAGATCGGCTTGCAGGGACGGGAGGAAGTCGAGGTCACCAAGGGACTCGCGCCCGGCGATAAGATGGTGACACCGGTCCGCGACAACATGTCCTTGGAGGGGCGGAACGTCCAATTGCCATGAACCTCGCCCTCAAGGATATTCGCAACAACCTCGGGCGGTTCTCGCTCACGACGGTCGGCATCGGCATGCTACTGATGATCGTCATGGGCATGGCGGGCATCTACCGCGGCTTGCTCGAAGATGCAACGCTGCTGATTCATCGCATCGACGCTGATCTGTGGGTGGTGCAGCAGGATACCCGTGGGCCATTTGCCGAAATCTCGCGAGTTCCTACTTCGCTGGTGCATCGCGCCGCAGCGGTACCTGGGGTCGAGTCGGCGCGGGAATTCGTATTCCACACCATCCAGCGAAGGCGGCAGGGCAAGTTGCTGCGAATCTCGCTGCTGGGGCTGAGTTGGCCCGAGGACAATGGAGATTGGATTCCGCTCGTCGCCGGGCGACATCTGCAACAGAACCATTACGAGATGATTGCCGACGTGAGCCTGGGGCTCGATCTCGACGATCAGATTCAACTTGGCAAGAACGATTATCGCATCGTCGGATTGACCAAGGGCATGGTTAGCACCGGTGGCGATGGCATGGCGTTTACCACGGTTCAAGACTCGCAAGCGATTCAGTTCGATACGCCAGCCGAGGCGATTCGCCTGGAGCGAGCCGCCCGCGACAATCGCGGACAGACCAGCGAGGCCTTCCTCAAGCAGCCGCAACTCACGGAGCAACTGTCGCTGCCGGCCAGCGAACTTCCGGGCATGCCTGGACCAAGCCTCAGCGCGGTGATCGTCAAGCTGAAACCGCAGGCCGACTCGGCGCAAGTTGCCCAGCTCATCGACAGTTGGGACGACGTGTCGGTCTACACGACCGATGGGCAGGAAGATCTGCTGGTGAAAGGAATCGTCGACAAAGCCCGTCGCCAGCTCTTGATGTTTCGAGTGCTGTTAACGGTCATCGCTGCGATAATCATGGCCCTGATCTTGTACACGCTTACGTTGGATAAGATTTATTCGATTGCATTGCTCAAGCTGATTGGGGCACCCAACTACGTGATTTTGGGGCTCATATTGCAGCAAGCACTGTTGCTCGGGGTGCTCGGGTACGCGATTGCTTATGCGGCCGGCACTTGGTTGTTTCCGTCGTTCCCTCGGCGAGTCGTGTTGACCGACGGCGATCTGCTGCAACTGGGCGTGGTGGTGCTAGTGATCTCGGTGCTCTCCAGTTTGCTAGGCATTTGGAAAGCACTGAAGGTTCAGCCCAACAGCGTATTGATGGGGTAACCAGTATGACACCACAAGTCGCCGACAACTCAAGCATTGCTTCGCCCGATGGCCGTGAAGTGGCCATCCAGACCACCGGGCTGACCAAGGTATATGGCAGTGGTAACACCGAGGTGGTAGCCATGCGCGACGCCGACATGGTGGTGCATGCCGGCGAGGTGGTCGCGCTGCTAGGGCCTAGCGGTTCGGGCAAGTCGACTTTCCTGACCGCGGTGGGACTCATTAACCCACCAACCGCGGGCCAGGTGACCATTGGCGGGCAACTGGTGATGGACGGCCCGCTGCCCAAGGTCAACTTGCGGGCGTTTCGGCGCAAGTATGTTGGATTCGTGTTTCAGAAGTCGAACCTCATCGACTTCTTGAACGCTCGCGAAAACGTTCAAATCGCCATGGAACTCAATGGCATGTCGTCGCTCGCCGCCCGGCGGCGGGCGATGCAACTTCTCGACTCCTTGGGAGTCAGCGATCGCAGCGAGCATCGCATTGCCATGCTCTCCGGCGGCCAGCAGCAGCGAGTCGCGGTGGCGCGGGCCTTGGCGAACAACCCCAAAGTCATTCTGGCCGACGAGCCAACCGCTGCCCTCGATAGCCACCGCGGGAGACAGGTCATGGAACTCTTCCAGCGGGTCGCCCGCGAGTTTGGCGCCGGCGTGATTGTTGTGACGCACGATCATCGCACGCTCGATGTGTTCGACACCATCTACGAGATGGAAGATGGCATCATGCGCGAGGCTACTGCCAAGCAACCGTGACTCAACAACGGCAAACACGCTCCGCGCGAGCCAGACGACGAACCGCCCAGTCGCTACAATCAAGGCGAACACCCTGGCCCCCCCGGCCGCGCAGTTGCCATCTGCTGGCCATGCACAACCGTTTCTCGCCATCGAACGATGCCTAGCAGGATTGCAATCCACTGATCGAGACCTTCTTCATTACGCTTCCGCTAATGCTTAGCCCTGGGCCTGCGAATTTGGTCTGTTTGGTGCTTGCTTCCCGCTATGGTCTTCGACAGACAGCCTGGTTCCAGATGGGAATTGTGTTGATCTACGCTCTGGTTGGTTTTGCCCTGGCGGTCACAGCCACTCAGCTCGGGAGTGTGTTTCAGAACGCAGCGGTGTTTCTGCAAGTGGCTGGAGGGGCGTTCATTGTGTACCTCGGTGTTCGCTTTATGGTCTCCAGCCCCAAGCTTGGCGAGTCGGATAGCGCGCCGACGTTCAAGTCAGGTGTGTTATTGCAGATGTTGAACCCAAAATACCCGCCGGTGGTGCTCGCGATTCTGGCCGCCCGGTCCGAATCCAATAACCTGGCCACCGTAGGCGTGGTTGTCTCCGTCGGCGCCCTGGGACTCATAACCTATGCTTGCGTAGGGTCGCTCGTTTACCGATGGACCCTCGACGATCGTTACCTGCGATGGTTCAACATCGCCTTCGGCTGCCTGCTTTGCGCGGTGGGAGTGTGGATGGCAAGCGGAGTCGCTGGAAGGTGATCCAACCCCGCCCGGCGGTTCGTATCGAAGTGAGGAAGCAGACGGGAACTAAAGACGATGCTCAAACAATGGATCATGGCGTACCTTTGTGTGATCGGTGCTGCGTACGGAGCTGACTTCCACGCGACCCCGACTGGTGCTGGTCTTCAGGATGGATCGGACTGGAGCAACGCCCTGGGAAAAGATTCCCTGTCGACGGTCTTCAACGAAGTCATGCAACCGGGCGACAGGCTGCTACTCGGTAGCGGAGTCTACTCCGCTGCCAAGCTGAATTTAAAAGTGGGAGGAGAGCCACCGGCTCCCAAGGTCATTGCCGGAGTCGATCGCGGAGAGGGTTTGCCATGCCTGCGAGGATCGTGGTCTATCGAATCGCCCGCCGAAGGGGCTACTGCGATTCGGATCGATGCGGGTGTCTCCAATGTCACCCTCACCGATTTGCGGATCGAGCGTTTTAAGATGGGAGTGCATGTTCCTTCCAGCAAAGGACTCAAGAAGTCGAGCCAGCTGGTGTTTCGCAATATCGATATGCAATGGATGAGGCACGGTTTTTATCTTGCTGGGTGCACGAATACGACTCTCAAAGGCTGCGATCTCAGTCGCTACAGCAAGCACGGATTTCGATTCGAGGAAGGGTGCTCCCACATTCAGCTCCTGGAGTGCACGGCCGACTGCTCCACAGGCGATGCGGAGTGGGAGAAGCAGACCGAGCTGTTTCCTTTCGGGTTTATTGTCAATCAATCCAGCGAGCAACAAACCGATTTTCTGTTTCAGGATTGCCTGGCTCAAAATAACCGGATGCCATTGCAGGATCGGAAGTACAAAAACGGAGATGGTTTCGTCGTGGAGAAAACGACCACGAACGTCGAGTTCGTCCGCTGTCGGGCGATCCGGAATCAAGATGGGGGATTCGACTTGAAGCCCCGCGGTATCAAGCTTCGAGATTGCGTCGCGGTCGACAACTCCCGGCAATACCGACTCTGGGACGATGGCACCCTAACCAACTGTTTTGCCGGGCGGGGAACCGTGGGGCTGTGGAACAACGGTGGTTCGGTGGTGGTAACCGACTCGACCTTTTTCGGTCTCACCGATGCGGCCGTGCTAACAGACGACCATGCCGACGGGGGAGTGGTGCTGCAGAACTGCATCGTCGCGTCGTGCAACCGAGTCGCCCGCCATACCGCCCACGGGAAAACGGAGCAACGCGAGACGCTGGTCGCTGATTCGCCAAACGCGAACGGAGTCGTGTCGTTTGTGGGAGACGAAGAGAAAACATGGACCGGGCTCACCAACGCCATGAACGCCCGCTCGCATCCCGATAAGGGCTATCGCTATATAGGGCGAAGGGTTGGGGATACGGGGGAGTAGTTGAGCGATGTGCGGGTTGATGGCCTCTTCCTTGTCAGGGCTTTAACACAGCCATGCGATAGAAGTCTCCACTATCGTGCCCCATCACTACCGCCCGAATCGGTGCGGACTTAAGCAACTGCGTTCGCATGGGGCCATGACACCAGTTCGAAATAACGAGAGCAAGGTACCCGTGGCACAAGAAGGCTTCACCAAGGTAGAAGAGATTGTCTTCTTCGAGCAATTCTACGCGGCGGTAGATTTCAGGCAGTACCTTCGATTCGGCATATCTCCCGTCTGGTAGATATTTAAGATTGCAAACCCACTCGTCGGACTCGGAATCCGCATCAAAATCGGTGGATCCACCAATGTAGGTTTGGCATATTGCTTCACCATCATCGGTGCAAGGATTGAATAAACCAAACCAGAGACCATTAATCTCTTCCGAAGGTGGCTCGGCTGTGAGTAGTTCCGATAACCAGTTCGTCAGTCGTTCTTGATCCGAGTCGAAATCGAGTTGGCGAAGCTGGGTCCATAGCTCCGTATGAGCAGGCGCGACGGAATCGCAATAGTCGAACCACTTCGACATGCCAGTAGCAACGGGTAGCGGATTCGACGCAACGTCTTCTATTAGCCGTGCTGACTCTGCAAACATCCCACTAGTACGTCGTCCCGGAAGTCATTTCCTATAGAGTTCAGGGAAGACGCGTTTGGCGTCTTTTCGATGGAAGGTCCAATTGATTTTGATTTTCTTCCGATTGCGGTCGCGTGAACAGTGGGAGAGTTCGCTTTGAACCTTGTCGAGCGAAGCCAACCGACGTCCCAGGCATTGTCGCTGTATGGCCGAGATTTCGATCTCGGCCATGTTGAGCCAACTGGCATGCTTGGGGGTAAAATGCCACACAATCCGCTCCAGCATTGGCCGAGCCGCCTCCTCGCCAAAGGTTTCGATCAACGACTTCTCGTTGTGCGTGTTGAGGTTGTCCATCACCAGATGAACCCGCTCTGCGTCGGGATAGCGCTTCAAGAGGTCGCGGACGAACCGGGCGAAGTCGGCTCGCTTGCGGTGACGCTTGGCCTGAACGAATCGCTTGCCCGCCTTCGGCTCGACCGCCACGAACACGCTGCAGGTTCCGCAGCGGCGGTACTCGTAGTCCTGCTTCGCGATCTTGCCGGGTGCCGCGGGCTCGGGCGGCCGCGCGTCGTCGACCCTCTGATAGGGCTGCTCGTCGAGGCAGACGACCGGCTCGTTCGGGTCGAGCGGCTTCTCGTACTGCTCGAGGACGTCCTCCATCCGCTCACAGAACTCGTCGTTCAGCTTGGGCACGCACCAAGTTTTTTTCGCCACGGCTTCAGGTCGTGTTCCTTGAGCCACAGCGAGACCTCCGTCACGCTGAGCGAATCGACGAAGCCTTCCTTCACCGCGTGCTCGCACAACAATTCCAGCGTCCAGCGAGCCCGTCCCTCGGGCGGCTCGCTGCACGCCAGGGCGATTACCTGTTGCTGCTGCCGCTTGGTGAACTCTGGGGGGCGGCCCGAGCGAGGCGCATCGTACACCGCCCGCTGGACGCCCTCTTCGCAGAACCGCTTTCGGACGGCTCGGACGTTGCGCGTCGTGCAGCCCACATGCTCGGCGATCTCTTCGTCGGTGCATCCCGAGTCCGATTTCAATAATATCTGGCAGCGACGCACCACTTGCGCCGCGCGGGCGCCTGAGCGTGCTAGCTGCTCCAAACCTCCACGGGCCTGGTGGTCCAGGCAAACAATGTGCTTTTTCATTCCGCAGCATATAGCAGCGGAATGGATTTCAGGAAAGACGTACTAGTATCCAGCATGCCGTGTTCCTGTGATTTAGGTGTAATTCGCTAGTTGCAATGGTTTAATTGTAGGATTTCAGCTTCAAAGAATATACGGTAGTCGCCGAGTCACAGGATGTAACCGGTCTTCGCGATTTTGGCGTAGTCGATGACTACAGCATTGGTAGTGGTGGGCGAACGTAGCCAGCGATTGAGCACCCGTCGAGCAGAGTGTACCTCTCTCACCCAGTGACCCAGGCTGTGAATCGCAGAGGTGATGCATTGGTCGTTCTGGGAATGAATTGCCGAGTCCATCACCCCTACGGATTCCTCCATCATGGCTGCCGAGGAATTGCCAGGATAGAGCACGAAGATATCCCACAGCATGTAACACAAGAAACCGATGTGCCCATTCACGTGGTCGTTGCCAATGTTACGAACCGGAGCAGTGCAGTACCGCTCGATCAAGTCGAGTTTCCATTGCGCGTCACGCAGGCCCTTGCTTCGTATTCGATACTCCCCCACAAGCGAGTGCTAGCATCGCTAGCCCTAAGGCAAAAGGCTGCTATTTCCCGAACGTGAATGCTATAGGTGCGGATCGGCGTGCTTGCTACACTCCGGGCCCTTCCCAACTTTGCATTGCTCCTGATATCTCGGAGAGAATAGGTTCATGCCTCGCCCGAAGACAATCGTACTGACTGCCCTCCTGTCGATGTGCTGCGCGACGCTGTTCGCTCAGCAGCCGGGGACGACTATTCCCGCGCGAACGCAAACCCAGCCCGCGGTTCAGCCGCAAGGCGTGCAGCCTCAGGCTGGGCAGACGTTGCCGGGGGCGCCGATGCCTCCGTTTGTGGTGCCGGTTGAGCATCAACGATGGCTCGATCAGGTGCTGGCCAAATGGGAATCGGACAGCAACCAGGTAAAGAACTTCTCCTGCGAGTTCGAACGGGCGCGTTACAACATCAACGGGCCGGATCCAAACCGCGTGTCGTTGTTCGCCAAGGAGAAGGGCAAGCTCAGCTACCACAAGCCCGACAAAGGGAGTTTCGAGATCGTGGAGTCGTTGGTGTGGATGCCGAAGTCACGCCCTGCGACCGATCCTAATCAACCTGTTCAACCGCAGCCGCAGCAACCGCTCGGTGAGTATGCGAAGCCGGTCGACAACAAAGGAAACGAGTTGCCCGGAGAGCATTGGGTAAGTAACGGCAAGAACATCTATCAATACCGCACACATACGGATCCGAAGCAGCTGGTGGTCACTCCGATTCCTCCTGATCTGCAAGGAGAAAACATCGTGGAGGGTCCCCTGCCCTTCTTGTTCGGTGCCAAGGCGGCCGATCTGAAGGAACGGTTTTGGTTCGAACCAGCGAAAGACCTGTGCCGCGATGGGTACATCGGCCTTCACGCCAAGCCGAAGCGTCAAGCCGATGCAGCTGAGTATTCCGACGTGTGGGTTGCTCTGCGGAACGAACCTGGCAAGCCGCTGATGCCTGCTGGAATTCGCATCGTATACCCCAGCGATCCTCGCCAGCCGATGTGGGATCAGTTTGTGTTCGATCTGGAAGGATCGAACGTCAACAGCATGCTCGCCAGCGCGATGAACTCGCTATTCAGCGAACCGACCACTCCGTTTGGTTGGAAACGCGTCGTAGAGCAAATGCCGCAGCAGGCTCAAGCCTCGTCGGGCACGCAGCGTCAGTAAATGAAAAAATCCCCTCCCATGGTGCCTCTCCCCCCGAAAGGGAGAGAGGCTGGGAGAGGATGGAGTGGTTCATGCGATCGCGGAACTCGATGGTTATAGATCGAGAGCGATCTTCTCTTCTTTGGCTGCTTGACGCAGTTTGCTGAGCGCCCGTAGTTCGATCTGGCGGATGCGTTCCTTGGTAACTCCAAGTTCGGCACCTACTTCTTTCAGGGTTTGCGGTTCCTGGCTGTGATCCAGGCCGAATCGCCCAATGATGATCTTCTGCTCGCGTTCGTCGAGCCGGCGAAGGATTCGCTCGATCTGTTGCTCGCGATGCGATTGCACCGACTCGGCCAGCATCGGATTGGCCCGCGATTCCTCGGTGGCCGCGAACAGTTCGTCGTGGCTCGTGCGGAAGCGATCACGATGCTTGAACTCGCTGGGAATCGTGCGGGCGAAGTTCTTCATGATCGCCCACGTGGCGTACGTGCTGAACTTGTTGCCGCGGGCGAAGTCGAACTTCTCAATCGCACGGAGCAGCGACATGTTGCCGTCGCTCACTAGCTCGAAGAAGTTTTGATCGGGCGTAACGTGACGCTTGGCGATCGAGACCACCAATCGCAAGTTGGCCCGGGCAATCTCGTTCTTCGTGGTGACGATGCGATCGTACAGGGCTTCGATGTCGTCGAGCAGCGTCGCCTTGGGGTTGGCTGGATCGAGCGAGTCGCGAAGCTTCGACGCCTTGAACTTCAAGTAGTTGTACTTGCGGAACAAGTGGGCTTCCTGCTCGCGAGTGAGCAGCGGCATTTCGTACAGGGCGGCCAGGTACGGGGGCAATCCGCTTGGCATCTTCGCCTTGCGGGTCGGCTTGTCGGCCTCGGGCATCTCGCCCAGGCATGCATTGTCGGCACCCTTGCGGCTGAACCGTGGGTTGGGGATGAAGTCGAGCGGCAACTCCATGACCTCGGCCACGCGGATCTCGTTGATCACACGATAGATCGTGGTCTTGGTGCGACCGTATTGCTTCATCAGCTTTTCGATCGGCATCCCCCGGCGATACTGTTGGAAGAGTCGCTGCTTCTGCGCGGGGGTGATTGGCAACTTCGCACTGGGGAAGATTGCCATCTGTGGATTTTCTTTGTCGAACTGACGGATCGTCGAGCGGATGGTCTCCACACTACGACCCGAACGCTCGGCGAGTCGCCGGGAGATTTCGCTCTGGCAGGCACCGCCGCTCGCCAGGCGACGAGCGCCAGCGATGATCTCGTTACGCTGTTCGTCGGTGAGTTGGCTGAAGCGGGCACCGCGCGAAACGCGCTTGCCATTGTTCTTCACAAAGCGGTCGACGCTGCTGCGAAGGAATCCCACTCGTTTGCGACCGTCGAACACGAACCGGCGGCTCACGAGGCCCAGTTCGCGCCAGCGCGAGATGGTTTTGGTCGATACGTTGAACTGACGCGCTAGCTGCTCGACGGTAAGCACTTGCTCGCCGACCGCTTCGGCATCGAGATCAATGGAGTCCGAAAGGTCTTCCACCAACAGCCGCAGGTCGTGCAGCAGATCTTCGCCTTGCATTTGCTGCTTGGCGTCTTCGTTGTTGGCGTCGGGACGATAACCGGTGACGCGATAGCACACGTACTCGTACGTGTAGGTCTTGTCGGCGACCGTATCGGCAATGAGATGTTCGGCGGCCTCGACTTGTTGCAGGCGTTTGGCGCGCGGGGCGTACCTTACCTGCTGGTCACGTAGGCGTCGTATAGCGTCGGATTGATAGTGGCGATGCATGCTGGGCACCTCTTTCGCGTTTCGCCTCTTCGGTCCGTACACTCCATGCGGTCAATTCGCTGCTAGCAACATTACAGGCGGCCAGCAAATGGTACGTGGTTCCGAGTCTTGGTCAGCGGGATCCTTGGGTTGGGAACTTCGAACGGGTTAAGGGTGAGGGAAACAGCATCGCAGGGGGATGCTAGTTAGGATTTCGTCGCGAGGCCTGCCATCTTGGAGACCAAAATCTGGCCAGCCCCGGCGTATGCGCCATGCCGAGTCGCGTCAAGGTTTGCTAGCGGCATTCGGACTGTACTTGTTGTACGCAGTAAGACGGAATTGGGTCTTGTACGCAGTAAGACGGAATTGGGTCGAGAGAAAGTTCGCGCCGCGAGCCGGATTTCTTCCCTGGTTCGTGAAATGTTTCACAAACGATTCACCGCAACCCCCGGAATCACCGGGGTTTAGGGCAATTTGAGTGATCCATGCGGGATTCATATTCTCCAGGTCTTATTTCTGAGAGCTTACCCAGCTTAACAATGCGGAGTCCTCGCCGGGTGAAGTGAACTTTCTTACCCGTCGCAGTCGATTTTACCCGACAGGTCGAGAAGTAAGCCCAGCGGGACCGCCTGCGCAAGAATAGGAATCGCCAATATGTCTGTTCGCCCCCTCAATTTTCTGGTTGCCACGGTAGGTTTTGCCTGTTCGCTACTACCTGCGGCCGTGGCGCCGGCCATCGAGTTGGGGCCTGACGACGCGCTCGGCGTTCGGCAATCCGTGCAGCTCGAACTCGAACTCGGCGGCGATCTGGTGTTCGAGCCGAGCGATCCCAAACAACCAACCAAGACTCCGGTGCATGTCGAAGCCAAACTCGGGTACGACGAAGTTCGGCAACCCGGCGATACGGTGCAAAGCATCCGGTATTACACGGAAGCATCGGCTACCACTAAGGTGGGAAATAACACCCGCAACTTGCAGCTAACTGACGAGCATCGGTTGATGGTCGCCAAACTCCAGGGCGGTACTCGCCTGCTGTGCGGGGTGGCTGGTCCGCTAGAGCAAGAAGAGTTCGACCTGGTCGACGTCGTTGGCGACTCGCTCGTACTCGAGTGGTTGTTACCCGCCCGCGATGTGGAGAAGGGCGATTCGTGGCAGGCCGACATGGCCACCTTGCAGGTGCTGACCGGCCTCGACAGCATCGAGCAGTGCGAAGTTTCCAACGTGCTGAGCGATTCGAATCCACAGTACGCCCGCTGCCAACTCGCTGGTAGCGTGCAAGGCACCATTCACGGAGCAGCGGTTACCCTGGAACTCGATGGCATCTACTTGGTGAACCTGGCCCAAGGTCAGCTCACGCACTTCAACTTGGCGATTCGGCAGAAGCGGCAAGTCGGCCCTGCGACCCCTGGTTTGGACGTCGTGACCAAGATTCGCATCCGTCGCACGCCGGCTGCGAGCGACTCGCCGCTGACCGACGAACGGATGGCTACCGCCGAGAAAGCGCTTGAGACTCCACAGCAACTGGTGCGTACCACCAATCCAAGGATGGGATTCGCTGCGGTGCACGACACCCAGTGGCACGTTACGAGCCGGGCGGGCGGCAACATGGCACTCCGTCGGGTGAACGTGGATGGCATGCTGACGCACGCGAATATCACGAAGCTCGCCCCACGTACGCTGGAAGCCGATACCGCGCTGGGCGAATTCCGCGCCGACGTGCTTCGCTCGCTGGGCAGTTCGCCAACCAACGTGGCCGCCGACGAGCAATGGATCAATCCGCAGGGTTGCCGGGTGATGAGCGTCACGGTGGTTGGCAAGGTGAACGATCAACCGGTCGAATGGCATTGCTATCAGGTGGCTCCTTCGGTGGAAAACGAATCGCTGCATCGCCTGGCTCTCACCTTTACTGTGGAGCAGGAGAAGGTCGAGTCGCTCGGCACTGCTGATCGCGATCTGGTCGACGGCATCGAGCTCACCGCCGACACGGTGGAGCAAGCCATCGTGAACCCGCTACGCAAATAGTCGCCGCATCACGCTGGCGGTTGGGTAGGCAGTGGCCGCGAACCGTGGGACAATCAACCGGTCCGTTCCTTAGTTCGAGGCCTTTGTTCCAGGGTGATCCAGCCATGCCGAATTCCACCGCCAAGAACGTGCTCGGCGAGCCGCTGCAGGCTTGCTGCACGAGTCCCATGACCGGTTTCTATCGCGACGGTTTCTGCCACACCGGCGGAGGCGATGTCGGCGTGCACGTGGTCTGCGCCGAAATGACCGCCGAGTTCCTCGAGTTCAGCAAGAGTCGCGGCAACGACCTGTCGACCCCGCGACCGGAGTTCGACTTCCCGGGCCTGGTGCCGGGAGACCGCTGGTGCTTATGCGCGGCTCGTTGGAAAGAGGCCTACGACGCCGGCATGGCTCCGCCGGTGGTGATCGACGCCTGCCATATTTCGTCGCTCGAGTTTGCCTCGCTCTCGGAGCTAAAAGAGCACGCGGTTTAGGTCCACCAGAGAATGGGGCCCCACGCGAGGCGAAGCTCTGCGCGTTACAATGGCAGGTCCCCAATGGGCTCCCTTCCTTTCCCCCTCGACCAGGCGCACCCAACGATCATGCCTCGCCCTAAACGGATCACCGTTCCGCAATTCACGGACTATAAGCAGTCGGGCAAGAAAATCTCGATGCTCACCGCGTACGACTATCCAACTGCTCGTCTGCTCGACGAAGCGGGCGTGGATGGCATTCTTGTCGGCGACACGCTCGGCATGGTGGTGCAAGGGCACGAGACCACGTTGCCAGTGACGATGGACGAGATGATCTACCATGCTGAGATGGTAGGGCGGGCGGTCGACCATGCGTTGGTGGTAGTCGATATGCCGTTTCCCAGCAATCACTTGGGGCAACACAAAGCAGTGGAGTATGCCGGCCGCATCTTGAAAGAGTCCCGCGCCCAGGCGGTGAAGCTGGAAGGGGGAGCCGAGCAGGCCGACACGATTCGAGCGCTGGTGAGCGCGGGCATTCCGGTGATGGCCCATTGCGGGCTCGCCCCGCAGAGCGTGCATAAACTCGGCGGGTATCGCGTGCAGCGCGATCACGACAAACTACTGGCCGACGCCCACTCGGTAACCGAAGCCGGCGCATTTGCCATGGTGCTGGAGTGCATTCCTAGCGAACTAGCGAACGAAATCACTCAGGCGATTGCAATTCCCACCATCGGCATCGGTGCCGGACCTAGCTGCGACGGGCAGGTGCTCGTGATCGCCGACCTGCTAGGCATCACCAGCGGCTACGTGCCGAAGTTCGCCAAGCAGTACGCGAATATCAAAGACACCATCATCTCGGCAGTCGAAACCTACTGCAACGAAGTTCGCACCGGAGAATTTCCCGGCGAGTCGCACGAGTACAAGTAGTGCTTCCGTAAGCGGAAAGTAATCCACCAGTGGAGCCAAAAGCGTTGTTGCGCGAGGTTCCATCAACGCATCGAGGTTGGAGGAGAGCGAACTGTGGTACCGATGATTGAACTGCAGGCGGTCGACTACACGCAGCAGGAGACCGAGATCATTCGCCAGGTAAGCTGGCAACTGCGAACCGGTGAGCACTGGGCCATTCTGGGCCCCAATGGGTCGGGCAAGACCACCTTGCTTAAGCTGGCATGCGGCTACGAATGGCCGAGCGGCGGCCGAGTACTCCGCCATGGTGAGGAGCTAATCGACCTCCGCGAATGGCGCAAACGCATCGGCTGGATTGCTAATGACCTGGTGGGCAAGGTACCGAAACGCGACTTGGCGCTCGAAACCGTGGTGACCGGCCGCACCGCCCAGGTGGGATTGCGATACCTGCCAACCTTCAAGCCGTCGGAGCAAGACTTTGCCGATGCGGCGGAGCGACTGCAGGAGATTAGCTGCTCGCACCTGGCCGAAAAGCCATTCGGCGTGCTCTCGCAAGGCGAGCGTCAGCAAGTGCTGTTCGCCCGCGCACGAATGGCCGATCCGGTGCTGTTGGTGCTCGACGAACCATGCGCCGGCATGGACCCAGGCGTCCGCGAGCGATTCCTCGCCTGGCTCGATGCGCAGCTCTCGAAGCCCGATGGCCCGACCACGTTGTTGGTAACGCATCACGTGGAGGAAATCATGCCGAGCATTACGCACACGCTCTTGATGAGCGATGGCGAAATCGCCCAGGCGGGGCCGACGAGCGAAGTGGTGAGCAAGGCCACAATCGAGTCGGCCTACCAAACCAAACTGGCCGAACTGCGTGAGCTAGGTGGTCGTCGTTGGCCGATTTGGGGCTAAACGCAAACAACCCAGCAGCCAGCCATCGATTGGGTTCGATGGCCGTCTGCCGGGCGCGGTGTTGCGTTCGGGGTGCCGAGCGTCGCGGCTCGTGCTAGCTAGCGACGAGTTCTTTGTCCAGATGGGGAGCTACCATCTGGCCTTCGACTCCTTCTTTCAATCGATAGCCATGCGGCGCTTCGGGATCGACGTAAAAAGTCTTGGGATAGACGAACTGCTCTTTCTGCTTGCCAAATAGTCGATCGACCAGTCGGAAGCTGCGTGCTAGCAGCTGCTTGGCGTGGGCCGTGGGGCCATCGGCGGCGATGTGCTGGCTCGCGATGCCAAACTTAGTGCGTAGCAAATGGTTGGCCGAATGCACGTTCAACCGCCGGCGAGCCCGCGCGTTTTTGTGCTCGGTCGAGAGCGACACATTCAGCCCTTCGAGATTGCAAACCCGATGGGGGGTGAGCTGTGGCCAGGTAATCAGCTGGCCTGGCTGGGCGTCGTACACGAGTGCGTAGCGATCGAAACTGGGATCGTAGGGCACATCCTCCGACCACTCGCCGGAGCAGACTTTCTCGAGCACCTGCGACGACGCGAATCGGTTATCGAACGGCGGGTACACCCACACTCGTTTGGTGCCGCGGATGTGCCACAGCATGTTCACCGGCATATCAACGTGATACGGAACCCACGCCGAAGGGGACGAGATCAGCAGATTCGCGGTGCGATTCTCGGCAACAAAGCCTGCCTTCTGCTGCTCGATATCGTCGTACAGCGAATGAATCGCCCGGGCGTAGTCGGGGTGGTTGTCGATCATCCGCCGGCAGTTGATCCAGAGCTGACCCTCGCGAACCAACTGCACCAGTTCGCGGCCGCTAACGCCGTTGCGTTCGCCTTCGCGCCAGTCGAACACATCGGGATCGACTCCCATGGTGTTGATGCTCAGGTCCTCCGCAGGATGGCTATCGATGATGTCAGCCAGGGCGTCGTCGGTAAACATACCGGTCTCGGCCAGGCCATGCTGGGCGACGAGCACGCCTTGTTCAACGGTGTCGAAGTCTTCTTGGGTCCAGTTGCGGAGGAGCGAGTCGTTCATGGGCATAGGTTTCTTGCAGAGAGGGTAGAGCAGAAGGTTGGTTCTGCCAGAGAGCAATGCAACCGCTGGGCCAATCAGCTAAACAGGCGAATTCCTGGCGTTTTGCGAACTAGCATGTTGCTCTCACGCCACACGATGAAGCGTTGGCGAAACATCGCAGCGGTTTCATTCGCTAGCAATGCAGGCAACCGCCTAAGCTGCCCAGTCTGCCAATCGTAGCGATTGTGCGGAAAGCGTTAAGCGTAGTGGTTGTAGCGGTCCGATGTTGTTTTCGAACCCCCACCGGTCTACCGTTCCGTTGGAAAATTGAGTCGGAGAGTTAGTTGTGGAGCTAAAAGCAACCGCTAAGCATTGTTCTGTTGCGTCGATCCTGATGCTGGTGCTCTGTATGGGCACGCAGGTAAGCGGACAGGGAATCGATTATCAACTGGGGGTGGGATACAACTCCGGCGACTCCATCGGCCTCGACGATGGCTTCAGTCGCTTCGAGGCGTGGGTTCCGCTGGGACAGCCGGTGATGGACACGATCGTGTTCGCCGACCTGCGGTTCCTGTTGTACAACGACAACTCCGACGCATTGGGCTTCAATGCCGGTCTCGGTGGACGCTGGCACGATGTGTATCGCGATCGCATTTGGGGCGGCTACGCCTACTACGATCAGCGCGATCTGGGAGTCACCGACTATCAGCAGATCACGTTCGGCGTGGAGAACCTCGGCCGCTTGTGGGACTTCCGCTTCAACGGGCATATTCCCCTGAGCAACGATCCCACGATTCTCCCTCTCGGCGATATCCAAACGTCGTTCGTCGGCGAGAACATGATTCTCTCGAACTTGACCATCGAAAACGCCATGCGTGGCATCCATGGCGAAATGGCTCGTCTGTTGGTCGATCGTGGCAACTACCAAGTTCGCGCCGCGATTGGTGGCTACGCGTTTGAAGATCCCGATCTCGACGTCACCGCCGCCGGCCCGCGGGCGCGGCTCGAGTTCCGTGGCGGCGACGAGTTCTGGCTCTCTGGCTACGTGCAGCACGACGACGAGTTCGAAACCACCGGCGGTGTCACCGCGGTCTGGCGATTTGGCGTCACCGGCAGCGGTCGCCATGAGCATTCGTCGTACAGCGTGGCCGCGCGGATGGGCGACCCGGTCGAACGCATTCAACATATCGCGGTCCATCGCACCGAAGGTGGTAGCGACACTTCGATCGTAGCCAACAATGCCGATGGAACGCCGATGACGTTCGCCCATGTCGATTCGGCACTGGTCGGCGGCGACGGCACCGCAGAAACGCCGTTCGCGTCGCTCACCGACGCGCTCGCGACCACGGCCGACGTGGTTTACGTGCATGGCAACAGCTCGTTTAATGGCAACTTCACGGTCAGCACCGCCGGCCAACAGGTGTTTGGCGAAGGGGTGACCCACACCGTATTCACACAGCAACTCGGCTACGTCGTCATTCCGACCGTCAACGGCGGAGCACTGCCGCAGATCACCTCGGCTGGCACCGCCTTTACCGTGGCTGCCAACAACGTGGAACTGGCTGGCTTCGACGTCACTGCTGGCGCGACCAACGCGGTGGTCGCCAACGCGGTCTCCGATCTCACGGTTCGCGACATGCAAGTGACCGGAACCACCGGCTCCGGCTTTAGCTTCACGAATCTCACTGGCGACCTCAACGTATTGGACAACGTGGTCACCAGCAGCGGTGGTTCAGGCATGGAGGTCACTGGCGACCTGAGCGGCACGATTGCTGACAATACGTTTGATAGCAATGGCGCGGCCGGTATCGGCATAACTGGCCTTGTCACCGGGGACATTACCGGCAATACCACCAATTCGAACACAACAGATGGCATTTTGGTGGCGGGAAGAGTTGAGGGCAGCATTGCTGACAACACCGCCAACTTGAACACCGCATCGGGTATTCGAGTGACGGGATCAGCCACTGGAAACATTACTGGCAACACCGCCAATAGCAATGGCGAGTTCGGTCTGTTCGTTGGATCCGGAGGGCCGGCCAACGGCGTCGTTGGCAACATCAACAACAACACGACCAACGACAATGGAACTTCGGCCAACGGCGGCGGTGGTATTCTTGTAGATGGAACTGTCACCGGCAACGTGTTCAGCAATGCAGCCAATGGCAACTCCGAAGGCGTCCTC
The DNA here is from genome assembly GCF_007748035.1 of Aeoliella mucimassa. Classification (NCBI taxonomy): domain Bacteria; kingdom Pseudomonadati; phylum Planctomycetota; class Planctomycetia; order Pirellulales; family Lacipirellulaceae; genus Aeoliella; species Aeoliella mucimassa. The sequence continues at coordinate 6,212,669 of NZ_CP036278.1, read as the reverse complement.
TACGCAGGCAACGGAATCGAAGTCACCGAAACCGTCACTGGCAGTCTGTTTAGCAACACGACCAGTACGAACGAGGGAACAGGCCTCGTGATTCGCGACATCACTGGTAGCGTGAATGGCAATACGGCTTCAGGCAACGGTGCGGGAGCCGCTGGTGGCGACGGCATCATTATCTTGGGGGCGGTTGGAGGATCGATTGTCAGTAATATTACTAACGACAATATCAAAGGTGGTGTTGGTGGCCATGGTATGGTGGTTGCTGGCAATGTAGCCGGTGCTGTGACTGATAACACCGCGAACAACAATGGTGGTGCAGGTCTATCGTTCTCCAGCGGTGTGACCGGCAACGTGAGCGGCAACTCGGCCAACAGCAACGGCGGTGCAGGTATCGTCGCAGCCATGTTTGGGGCCGACGTCATTAACAACTCGACTTCGACCAACGCACTCGATGGCTTGCTTGTTCAAGGAAACGTAACCGGTAGCGTCAGCAGCAACACCGCGTTGGGCAATGGCACCTCGGTTGGCGGCGAAGGTGGTACCGGTATTCTGGTTACCGGCAACGTTGGTGGCTCGGTCAGCAGCAACACCACGAATCTCAATATTGCTGGTTCGGTCTCCGACGGCGACGGCATTCATATCGCTGGCACCGTGGGTAGCGATATCGCATCCAACGCGGCCACCAACAACGGTGGCTACGGCATCACCGCTGGCTCGACCGTCGATGGCTCGGTGAGCAGCAACACCACGAACGACAACGCTTCGGGTGGTATGCTCTTCACCGCGGTTACTGGTAGCATCACTGGCAATACGGCCAACTCGAACGACGCAGTCGGTATTCAGGCGACTAGCGTAGGGGCTTTGGTCAACAACAACGAGACCAACCAAAACGATTTCGGCGGCATGATTGTCACCGGCAACGTGGTCGGCAGCGTTTCGAATAACACCGCCAGCGAAAACGGTCAGTCGGCCGGGGGCGAAGGTGGTAACGGACTCGTGATCGGAGGCAATGTAGGTAGCAACATCACCGGCAACACCACCGAGTCGAACCTCGGCGGCTCTGTCGACCAGGGCGATGGTCTGGTCGTCTCTGGCGACGTGACCGGCACCGTGAATGCGAATATCTCCAGTTCGAACGCGGGTAACGGTATCGTCGCCAATAGCGTCGGCAGCAACATCACGACCAACACCACCTCGAACAATGGCTTCGATGGTCTGCAAGTGACCACCACCGTGGGTGGCAACGTCACCGGCAACACCGCGTCGGACAACGGCCAATCGGCTGGCGGCGAAGGTGGCAACGGCATGACCTTCGGCGGGGCGGTGACTGGCAACATCACCAACAACATTGCCTCGAACAACCTGGCTGGATCGGTGAGCGATGGCGATGGTATCCATCTGGCAACCGCCCACGCGGCTAGCATCAGCGGCAATACCACCAGCTTCAACGGCGGCGATGGTGTGTCTGTCGACGGCGACCTCGATGGCAATCTGGTGAACAACACCGCTTCGGGCAACGCTGGCGATGGTCTCAACATCAATGGCACCGTGACTGCCGACGCCTTTACACTTACCACTGGTGTAAGCGGCAATACCACCAGCAGCAACGGTGGCAGCGGTATCAACATCGCCGGCGGACTGGTTGCCTCGTCGGCAAACCCAGTGCGATCCGCACTGGCGAACAACACCGCGTCGAACAACGGTGTTCATGGCATCGGAATCGGCGGCGACGTGCGGGCCGACGTGTTCGGCAACGAAACCGAAGGCAACGGTACCTCCGCTTCGGGCGGTCACGGTATCTTTATCGATGGCAACCTGGTCGGCGATATCGAATCGAATACCTCCGAGGGCAACCTGGCGGGAGCCACCTTCGACGGCGATGGCCTGCACATCAATGGCGACGTCGAAGGACCATTCTTCAGCGTGGTCGTGCCGACTTCGACCGCCAGTTCGATCTTCGATAACACCTTCAGCGGCAACGATGGAGATGGCCTCGAGATTACCGGTAGCGTGATCGGTACACTCGATTTGAACGTGGCTTCCAACAACGGCGGCAACGGCATCAACATCGGTGGCTTTGTCGATAGCCTCGACGCCAACGGCGACGCGGTGACCTCGAGCACCACCAACGCGAACGGCTTGAACGGCATGCTGGTCGGTGGCGATGTTGTCGGCAACTTGTCGCTCAACACCGCAACGAGCAACGGTTCCGACACGCAAGGCGGTCGCGGTATCAATATCCTCGGCGGGGTCGATGGTGATGTTTCTCTAAACGTTACCAACTCGAACCTGGCCGGCGTCTCTGGCGATGGCGACGGGTTGGCCATCGCGAACACCGTGACTGGCGACGTTAGCTCGAACACCGCTTCGAACAACGATGGCAACGGCATGACCTTCGGGACCAACATCGAAGGCGACCTTTCCAACAATACCGCCAGCGACAATGGTGGAAATGGCATCGAGGTGGTCGGCACGCTCGATGGCAACGAAGTGGGAACCACCGTCGAAGACAACACCGGAGATGGCCTTCGCATCAACGGCACCGTGATCATTCCATAGTGTGGTTGCACGAGAAACACAGTGAAAAGCACCTCAGCCCGGCGAGCTTCAACTCGCCGGGCTGTTGGTTTTGGGGAGACTTACCATGCATTGCTCTTCCCTGCGGAGACCAACGAATGGAAGTGCCCGAACAATTGTCCGACTACTTGATCGTTAGCGACCTGCGGGACTCGCTGTACGAATTAAGGACCAGGCAGATCAACTGGTTCTTTAAGCTCGTGGTTTGTCTCGTGGGTGGCACGTTTCTCTGCATCATCGCAACCGACGACCGTGGCAATCCATGGATCGAATGGCCGCTAGTCGTTATCGGCATTCTCTATGTAGTGGTTACGGTTACGTTTCGGAGAGAGGTAACGATCGACTTGGCGGCTGGTACCGTTGCGAGTCGCGCGTATGCTGTTTTCCGACAGCCGATTTACCGCCGAAGCTGGCATATTCGCCCCGACATGCGGATTGTCCTTCTCAAAAATCTCGACAATGAAGCCGACTACTACACGCTAGCGATCGCGGATGGTCGCAAGCTCTTTCAGCTGGATGGTCGCCAACCTATCACTCCCGAGGATCGCGAAACACTGGAACAGTTAGCTGTGTTCCTGGCTCAGTTGCTGGGGATTGAGTTTGCCGGTTACGAGTCCCCTTGGAAGCGGTTTTACTGGTAGTAGACTGACTTACCCGCCGACCACGGTCTGCTGCATCTTGGCACCCAAGCGGTCGAGCGCGCGGCTCGAATCGGTCGGGCTCAAGTGAACGTGCAGAATGCTTGGGCCAGAGCGATCATCCCACGCGGTATTCAGCGCGGTATCGAACTCTCCTTCGGTGAACACTTCGTAGCCGGTGCCACCGCCGAGTACTTCGGGCAGCTTGTGGTAGTTCCACGTGTGAATGTCGTTAAACTTGTACTCACCGGGGTGTAAGAGTCGCTCGGTGCCATAGCCGCCGTTGTTGAGTACGATGATGATCGCAGGAATCTTGCGGGCGACGAGGTTCGAGAGTTCCATGCCGGTCATCTGAAAGGCACCATCCCCGACGATAGCGACCACCCGCGCCTCGGGCGAAGCGGTCGACGCGCCGAGCGTCGCCGGCACGGCAAAGCCCATCGACGTGTAGTAGGCGGGGCTGATGAACTCGGTATGCCCGCGCGTCGTCAGTTCGGTCGACGAGAAGAGCGAATCGCCGATGTCGGCAATCACGATCGTGTCGTCCACCAATTGCTCGTCGAGGCGATCGATCATCCGCGAGATGGTCATTTTCTCTTCAGGCTGCAGCACGAAAGGCTGTTTGTTCCAGTCGGTCGGCGCGGGAGGAAGCTGCTGCTTCGGGCGCGGCTTCCGTTCGGCCAAGCCGGCGATGAAGTCGTCGAGCCGTACATCGTGGTAATGGTGATGGCGAATCCGCAGCTCTTCACTCGTTGCGTAAATGCAATCGCTGTGATCCAGCTCGGCGGTGTAGATGCCGAGGTTGATGTCGGTCATAAAGGTGCCGAGCATCACCACGCAGTCGCTCTCTTCCACGTACCTGGTGACTTCGGGTTCACCGAGTGCCCCTTCGTACAAACCCATGTATTGCGGATGGGTTTCGGCAACCACTCCTTTGCCAAGCATCGTAGCAGCCATCGGCAGCCCTGCTTCTTCGGCCAGCTTCAGCACTTGGTCGCGCAACGAGAAGCGATGGATCTCCACGCCCAGCAGCAGCACTGGCTGCTTGGCATTCTCAATTCGCTTGGCGGCTTCCTCCACCGCTTCGGCCAGCGCGCGGGTGTCGCTTACTACCTCTAGGTGTTCGTACACTGGGTTTTGTCCCGGGCGGACATGCACCATGTCGCGAGGAATCTCCAAGTAGACCGGCCGGCTGTATCGCTTGCAGGAAGCGAGCACGCGATCGATCTCGCGGAACGCGGTGTTCGGGTCGTTCAACTCCGCCCCGGCGATGCACAGCTTTTCGAACACGTCGTACTGCGTGCGAAAGTTGCGAACCATATGGTGCAGCAGCGGATTGTGAATCCGCTCGCGCAGGCCTGGCGAGCCAGTGATCATCACCACTGGCGACTTTTCGGCGTACGCCCCAGCGATGGAGTTGCACACGCTCAAACCACCCACGCAGTAGGTAACACAGAGTGCGCCCATGCCTTTGACGCGGGCGTAAGCATCGGCCGCGAATCCCGCGCAGTCTTCGCGGGTGCAACCGATGGCGTTCAGCTCACTCTTTTCCAGCAACGTATAGAACGACAGCACGTAGTCGCCCGGGATGCCGAACACGTCGGCGATGCCATAGTCCTGGAGGCGGCGGATCAGGTACTCGCCGATCGAGGGATTCGAGTCTCCAAGGTGGGGGTGGGCGGGCACGGTCATCGGCATAGTGGCGTTCCTTCGGGCAAGCAATGAGTCGACTAGCCAGCGAGCAAAACCTCGCCGGCTAGCCGCATTGTACCGCAAAGTGGTTATTCGCCATACATCGCGATCCGCTCATGGCGGCGAACCACCAGATACAGCACCGCCCCGAGCAGGTGACCAAAGAAGATCACCAACGCCCATAAGATTTTATCGTTGGTGTCCGAGGGTTCCTTCACCAGACACTCGATAAACATCCAGAGCCAAAAGATGTTAGCTGCAATGGCCAGGAACACGAATATCAGGATGCAGGGTAACCCAATTGCCAAATCTACCATCTCTCCTCCCCTCACAAAGGCATATAAACAGGTACTATTCGCTTGTTTATTCGCCGACTGGAGAGGGATCTTGGCAATCAGCGGCTAATTGGCCACCATTTTTGTCACCGTGTCGGTAGTAACGGGATTAATCACGCCTCGCTCGGTGATGATGCCGGCAATCAGCTCGGCCGGAGCGACGTCGAACGCTGGGTTGTAGACCTCGACCCCCTCGGGAGCAAACATCACTCCCCCCGGTTTGGTGATCTCGCTGGCAGCCCGCTCCTCGATCGGGATTTCAGCGCCAGTCGCCAGCGACAGGTCGAACGTGGTGGTCGGCGCGGCCACGTAGAACGGCAGCCCATGAGCCTTCGCGTGCAGAGCAACTCCGTAGGTGCCGATCTTGTTGGCCGAGTCGCCATTGGCCGCGATGCGATCGGCCCCCACGATGGCAGCAGCCACGCGTCCTTCACGCATCACCTGGGCGGCCATCGAGTCGCAAATGAGCGTTGCTTTCACTCCGCGGTCGGTGAGCTCCCACATGGTAAGCCGGCTGCCTTGTAGCAGCGGTCGAGTTTCGTCGGCATACACGTGCGGCCCAAAGCCTCGGCGGTGCAGTTCGAACAGCACCGCCAAAGCGGTGCCGTCGCCGCCAGTGGCTAGCGCGCCGGTGTTGCAGTGGGTGAGAATGCCGCTTCCTTTGGCCAGGGTTTGTTCCAGCAAATCCGCCCCATGACGCCCGATGGCCGCGCACTGCTCAGCATCCTCAGAATGTATCGCTTTGGCTTCGGCCAGCAGCCGCTCTGCAAGCTCGTCGCGGTCGGCGTCGTCGGCGACGCGCCGCATGCGATCGAGCGCCCAGAACAGGTTGACCGCAGTCGGGCGGCTGGTCGCCAGGTGGTCGCAGGCCGACTTCACCGACTCGTGCGAGTCGCTGGTCGCCAGCACCACCGCGTAGGCGGCCGCTACCCCGATGGCTGGTGCTCCGCGGACCGAAAGCTTGCGAATCGCCCACCACACGTCGTCGACAGTTTCGCAGTCGAGCAGTTCCGTTTCGGCGGGTAGTTTGGTCTGGTCGATCAACCGCAAATGGCCGTCGACGCCGCCAATCCATTCAATGGTGGGAGTAGACATGGTTCGAGAGTTCCGTGCTGCGTGCGAAGTCTTAAGCAATGCACAGAGTCTAACCGAGCAAGCCGGGTGCATGCTACCGACTCTCAAGAGCTGAGCTTACCTCTCGCAGCAGAAGCTTACTCTGGCAGGTTCCAGCCGATGGAGAGCCAGCCGTTGCCGCTCTTAGCTTCTTGCATCAGCAGCGGGCCTTTGTCGGCAATGCGTTCCGGCAGCTCGAGCGTCGGCAGGTTGATCTCTTTGGGGAAACCACGGCCGGATTCCGCCTGGCGGTTCAGCTCTTTGGCCAGATTGCCCCGCAGGCCGACTTCGCGACCGCTAAGGCCTTTGCCGTCGGCCGGATCGAATGCGGTGGGGAACACCTCGATCTCACCCTCACGCACCAGGGTGAGGCCGCCGTCCTCGACCTGCATCCCGTAGGTGGTGACGATGTCCCACCCGTCGTAGGTCGAGTCGCCTGCAGTGAGTCGAGTTGCGTGTAAGCGGAGCCGAACCTGGTTGTCGAGGAACTCGATCGTCACCGGGCGTTGGCGACGCAGTTGCATGCTCCAAGGCTTGAACTCGTCGGTGTCGTCGCTAGCTTGTTCCTCGCGCTCTTCGCGGGCTTTGTCGATAGCCTTCGTCACCGCTTCAGGCAACGTGACATCGAGCTTCGGCTCGCTGGTGGCCGTGGCCTTTTCGACCGTCGCCCCACCGAGGTAGGTCGTCATGATGTTGGCCACGGCGGTCTCGTGCAGATTCACGGTCACGTCGTATGCTGCCGACAGACCCTCCGGCGTAGTGTCGGCGCCGAGTTGTCCGCGGGCGGCCTGCAGCAGTTCGACGTTCAGCGCGTCGTCGGTACTCGAGAAATGCACGAAGCCAGGCTCGGCGTCGCGATCGGCCATCGGTTCCTTGAAGCTGTGCAGGTACTCGTAGCGGGCGTCTTGCAGCTTCGGCAGCAGTTCGTCGTCCATGTTCTCGGCAATGCGCTGCTCGGCGTGTCGCGAGGCAATTGCGTCGGCCTGTGGTTTCTTCTCCGCCACCTGGCGTTCGCCGATGGCCGAGATCAAGCGACTACCGATGCCGCCACCTTGCTTCTGGACGCTCTGGGTCACCGTACGAGTGGTGGCCGACACTTGGGCCGGGTAGTTCCAGAAGTTGCTATCTTCGAAGTCCAGCCGCTTGGTGGCCGTGAACGGGGTGGTGCCGCTGCTGCGAATCACCACCGGGCCGTTGTAGCCGACCGTCTGCGATTGGGTGACTCCTTCGAGCGTCATCTTCAGCGACGCCTTCTCGTCGTTCGGCATCAGGTCGATCGAGACCGAAGCCGTCGTCCAACCGGTACCGTGGATCGAGGTGCCGAGAATGCAGTCGTTCACCGGCGAGTTGTTGTCGACCGGTTCGCTCAGCAGCTTGTTGATAATCGTCTCCGAAATCTGCGTCTGCAGATTCGCGTGTCCAAAGCGTTCGTTCAACAACTCGTTGAGCTTGGGAGTGCGATCGATGCTCGAGAAGAACTCCAACCGGCGTTCAATCTCGTAGCGTGCGCGGGCCGAAGGTTCGCTCTCGTAGCGATCAAGGTACTTGGTGAGCAGTTCCAGCTGGCGGGCGACCGCACGTTGCTGATCGTTCACCCGGCCGATATTCACCAGGCTCAGGTAACGGTCAATCGCCTCGCGAACCCGGCGGAACGCTGGCAGCTCGGTGCCATCGGCGCCGGAGCGAAGTTTATCGAGGGTCTCGGCCAGCGCTTGCAGGTCGGGATCGGCAGGGTTGTCGATGTTCTTCTTCACACCCTCCCACTTCAGGTAACGCTTCCAACGCTCGCCCCGATCGCTGCCGGGGATGAGCAAGGTTTCGAGCTCCGTAGCAGCCGCGGCCAGCTCTTCACGCTGGGTCTCCAGCTCTTCGGGCGAAACAGGTTGGTACTTGGTCTTGGCTTCTTCGATGGCGGTGGCCAGCTCGCCATCGACCGCGAAGGTCGTCAGGGGAGCTGCAATAAGCGTCACAGCAGCGAATGTCCAGCAAGCGAGTTGCAGTCGATTCACAGAAGGCATGTCGGTTAATCCTAAGCGCAATCCAGAGTGGCCGGAGGGGGGCGTTTTTGTACAAGCGCCCTGGAATCCCGGTGCCGGCAAAGTCTTCCCAATCTACCCCGCTGCCCGTGGGTTGTCCATCGACAGCAGCGGGCCGATCGCTGACGGGAGTGGCCTGATTAACCGACAAATTCCGCAGAAACCCGCGGTTTGCCTGCTTATAGGTCGCGAAGCTGCTTGAAGAAGTCTTCGGCGTTGTCGCGCTGAGTACGCGGCAAGTGTTGGCTCGTTTGCGGGTCGGCAGGTTCCGAGTTCGCACTCGACAGTTCCTGCTCCTCGGCTACCTGAGTATCGCCGCTGATGTTCGGACCATCGGTGAATCCGCCGAACGTGGCCGCACCCTGTTCGGGTTTCTGACGCACGCGGGTGTCGCGGAACTGGGTGTCGTTCTTTTCGTCGGGACGGAAGCCACCCCCTTTGCCTTCGCCCATGCCGTTGCCCATCTTGTTGCCCTTACCTTGACCTTGGCCTTGGCCTTGACCACCCCCCTGGCAGGCTTCGCAACCCTCGCCGTTGCATTGCTCACAGCCCATCGCGTTCTTCGCGTCTTCGAGCTGCTGCAGGGCTTCGTCCAGCATTTCCATCTGGTCGTTCTCTTGCTGCATCTTCTCGAGCTGGTCGGCGATGTCTTTCATCGCCTGCGCGGCGCCTTGTTTGTCACCGTTGTTCATGCACTCCTGGCACTCACCCATTTTCTGGGCCAGCTTGTCGAGGTTGTTCATCTGCTGCTGGTTCTGCATCATCTGGTCGAGCTTCTGCTGCAGCTCGCCCGCTTTCGCGAGGTCGCCATTCTTGCGTTGCTCTTCCACCTGACGCTTGAGCTGCTCCATGGCGTCTTTGTTCGCCTGAGCGGCTTCTTCCAGCTTCTTTTTCATTTCGTTCAGTTGATTATTGAGCGCTTGCTTCTGCTCTTCGGTCAACTGGTCGCTCGCGATCTTGTCCTGCAAGGCTTCGATTTCTTCGAGGGCTTTCTTCCAGTCCCCTTCTTTCATCGCCTTCGCCGCTTTATCAGCAGGACCTTCGCTAAGCTGCTTCATGTTCTCCATCTGCTTTTTCAGCTCTTCGGAGGTACCGAGCTCGGCGCGACGCTCTTCGAGTTGCTTGGCCAGATTGTTGAGCTTGACCGTGGTCTTCTTGCGGTCGGCCATGTCGTCTTTGTTCAGGTCCTTCGTTTCGTCCTGCAGTTGACGAAACATCTCTTCGGCCCCTTCCACCTTGTTCAGTTCGGCCTTCTTCTTCATTTCGTCGAGCTTCTTCTGCAGCTCTTCGTTGGCTTTCTTCACGCGAGCTTTGGCCTCGGCCGAGACAACCGAGGGCTCCACGCTACTCACCGCCTGGCGATTGCTGCCGAACACGATGAGCGCGGCCATCACCACCGCGGGTACCAATGGCAACCACGCGCGGCGATCAACGTGTGGGCGGAACTTCTCGCTGATGTCGATGCGATCGATCCGGCGGGCAGCGTCGTGCAGTAGCGCCTGACCCGCTGGCGTTTCCAGATCGGCCGGCGCCAGAGCCAGGCTGCTGGCCACGCGTTCGCGAAGATCGTACCGGCGATCGATTTCCATGGCCGCGTCTTGCGCGGTGCGGCACTTCAGCCAGGTCATCACCGATGCGGTCACAACACCCGCCACGCAGGCACCAATCAACCAGCCGAGCGCCCAGGCGTCCGGCAGCTTGGGAATCACCATCAACTGCGGCAGCGCAATCGCAATGGCAGCCACGATGAACGCCGCAAACAAACTCCACACTAGATACTGAAGGAACTGTTCGACCACCAATCGGCGGCGAGCGCGACGCACTTGAGCGAGCAATTGGTCCATGACAGTCTTCCTGAAAACAGTAGGTGGAGCGGGTACAACCTTACCTAAGTATATCGGACTCAGCATGCGGGGTCACGTAAGATTCCCCCGGTCTGCAAGCATTCCGTACTACTATTCGTAAGACGCACGGCCGACTTGGAAAGTTCCATAAAACCTGCGGGCAACGCTCTTTCTAACTCCCCCAGATGGGATAGTTCCCCAGTCTTCCCGAATAGATTCCCACGCCGGCAATAGATTCCCACTGCTGGGCAAATAGATTCCCAATTTACCCACCGATGGGAAAATTGAATCTCCGCCCACGCTACAAAACTAGCGGTTTTCGGTCGCGAATAGATTCCCATTCCCAATAACGCATCGAGTGGGAATCTATTTTCCCGCTGGGCACTTATCGCAAGTCGTTGGTGGGTAATGAGTTGCATCAACACCTCCGCGATAGTTGCCCAAAATAGATTCCCATGGGTGGGAAACTATTCTTGGTTGGGAGTTGGGGGTTGGAAGTTGGGAGTTCTGAATGCGAAATGTCATCTTGAGGGAGCTTCCAGCGACTGAAAGATCTCAGCTAGCCATTTCGGGCGTGTCACCAACAAGCGACTCGTAGGATGGGACCAGGAGCTTCCAGCGACGCAGCCCCACCACCGCTTTGCCACCCGCGCAGCAGTGAACGCCCACGCAGGCTACCATTCGCCTGCGCGTCGCTAGTCGTTCGAGTTCAAAACAATCATCACATCGCAATCACCTCCAATCACTAAAAAGCCAACAGCCGAGAGCTGAAAGCCGACAGCCTCAGTTGCCTGTCCATTAGAACACCATAGGTGGCCAATTCCCAGCGAAATCTGGTGAGAATAAAAGCACAAAATTCACCCTCCCGCTTGCGGGACGGGTCGGGCTATCAGGCCCGGGGAGGGTAGCACCAGAGTGCGGCGCGAGAATCGAGCCAGCATGGCAGAGTCGCCGTGACAGCGGAGCAACTGGGTAGCACCAACAGCTGGGCGCACGACGCATTGCCACTTCGCAAAAACGCCCACGCCCAGTTGTCGGTTGGCGAAGCCCAAAAGGCGACCCCATCCGTGACGATCCGTGTTCATCCGTGGCTAGAAGAAAACGGATTCTAACGTCCCAGGCTACCCGTTAACACCGATCGTTCGTCGGGCTCGTTGGCTTCTCCGTTCTCCGAGTGTCGCGACGCCCCACACAAAGCAACCAACACACTGCTGGTAATTGGGTAACGTGGCGGATCATGATCGAGCCGACATACGATCGGGAAAGGGTCGGTGACAAGCTAGCAATGGAAACTATTTTGCGGACGCTGTAGTGGTGCCACTCTGCCAGTTCTAGCCGTGCATGGAGACTACTGCATCTCACCTAAGCGATAGTGAATGGACCTGTCCCCGTTGCGATGCTCACACTTGATAGTTCCGCTCAGCTTAACTGATTAGCAACAAAATCTCGAACGCCTTGGATCATCAGCTTTACATCACCATCTTCGAATTCCCCTGGATGACCATGGGCGGCTGAGTTCCTGATCTTTGCCCATGCCCGAACCTGGTCGGCTCGCATTTTATTGTAGACATTAGCTTTTGCCAGATCATCGTTCATCTTGTTGAGTTTCTCTGATGCCTCGACATTATCAGTCTGTTCACAAAGCTTGCGAAGTGTGGTCTCGAGAACAACACCAGCTGTAACAGCGGCAGGGGTCTTATAGCCAGATGCCAAGAAGTGATCAGCTTGCTCCAACTCGTCCGAAAAGACTTCTGCATGAACTAGTACGTCTTTCCTGAAATCCATTCCGCTGCTATATGCTGCGGAATGAAAAAGCACATTGTTTGCCTGGACCACCAGGCCCGTGGAGGTTTGGAGCAGCTAGCACGCTCAGGCGCCCGCGCGGCGCAAGTGGTGCGTCGCTGCCAGATATTATTGAAATCGGACTCGGGATGCACCGACGAAGAGATCGCCGAGCATGTGGGCTGCACGACGCGCAACGTCCGAGCCGTCCGAAAGCGGTTCTGCGAAGAGGGCGTCCAGCGGGCGGTGTACGATGCGCCTCGCTCGGGCCGCCCCCCAGAGTTCACCAAGCGGCAGCAGCAACAGGTAATCGCCCTGGCGTGCAGCGAGCCGCCCGAGGGACGGGCTCGCTGGACGCTGGAATTGTTGTGCGAGCACGCGGTGAAGGAAGGCTTCGTCGATTCGCTCAGCGTGACGGAGGTCTCGCTGTGGCTCAAGGAACACGACCTGAAGCCGTGGCGAAAAAAACTTGGTGCGTGCCCAAGCTGAACGACGAGTTCTGTGAGCGGATGGAGGACGTCCTCGAGCAGTACGAGAAGCCGCTCGACCCGAACGAGCCGGTCGTCTGCCTCGACGAGCAGCCCTATCAGAGGGTCGACGACGCGCGGCCGCCCGAGCCCGCGGCACCCGGCAAGATCGCGAAGCAGGACTACGAGTACCGCCGCTGCGGAACCTGCAGCGTGTTCGTGGCGGTCGAGCCGAAGGCGGGCAAGCGATTCGTTCAGGCCAAGCGTCACCGCAAGCGAGCCGACTTCGCCCGGTTCGTCCGCGACCTCTTGAAGCGCTATCCCGACGCAGAGCGGGTTCATCTGGTGATGGACAACCTCAACACGCACAACGAGAAGTCGTTGATCGAAACCTTTGGCGAGGAGGCGGCTCGGCCAATGCTGGAGCGGATTGTGTGGCATTTTACCCCCAAGCATGCCAGTTGGCTCAACATGGCCGAGATCGAAATCTCGGCCATACAGCGACAATGCCTGGGACGTCGGTTGGCTTCGCTCGACAAGGTTCAAAGCGAACTCTCCCACTGTTCACGCGACCGCAATCGGAAGAAAATCAAAATCAATTGGACCTTCCATCGAAAAGACGCCAAACGCGTCTTCCCTGAACTCTATAGGAAATGACTTCCGGGACGACGTACTAGGTTTGTGAGGTCGAAAAGGTATCCGCCCTCAAACTCGTCTCTTGCGGATTGGAAGACTGCCCACATGTTTCTAAAGCTCACATAGGTCCGTGAACTGTTGTCAACTTCCATTACGCGTCTTGAGAAGGCCTGGTGTGTAGGGTGATACTCGCCAAAAACCCTTCTGAGCAGACTATGGGCGGAGGTGCGCCACTGGACATAGAGTTCAGCATTCACTAGATCAGCATGATTCTTGGAATTTTGAACCGCTTGCCCAAGAGTATTGAGTTCGCTGAACCGCTTTTGGACTTTATCCACCTTGCACGCCCTTATAGTAAATGACCACCAAATCTCTGACTTGTCAGCATTCCCCAGGTCCCGACAACAGGGGACTGTTAACTCCATCTTCACTCTCTGCTTCAAAGATGAGTTCCTGGACGCCCAAATTGCTTTCGCGGACGTTCTTTAGCTTAGCATGGCGGAGCAAGTACCTCACTTCCGCATTAATACAGTGGAGTTCGCCATTGGGAAGAGATGAGGGGCCTGAGTAGCCAGACACGCGAACACGAACCGTTGCTCCGTACTTGGGCTCTGCAAAGCCAACTCGTTGCAAGCTGCCGCTCTCTTCCTTTACGTCGATAACGTTTGGAATCTCAATGGCGGTCCCGCTGGACTCAAAGATGACTCGCCACTTCATGATCTAGTTTGCCTTCTCGGGTGAGGATTCTAAAGCCGGGATTATAACACCTTGAGCTAGATAATTGTGAGTGGAATGCATGGCGATTCAAATTCTCACGATGGCCAGTCTAGCGAATAGTGGTTTGACAGGAAACGGGTACACGACCAGGAGACTCTGAGGATATCCCATTCGTAAAAATCCGCGGCAGGGCAGATTAGTCGGCCCGAGTCATTCTACCCGATTCCCTGAAGGGAATCGTCCCCCAGCAAGGGGTGCGCGCCGGAGAGTTCCGCGCGAGATTACCCTGGATAGATCTTAGGCAAACAGCTTGTGACGCATGCCCTAGATGTTTAGCAGTAGTCGCATTTGGCTCTCCTTGTCACGGTTCGTGAGCGCCAGTAGAGCGATGGATGCTTTGGTGAGCGTTTGGCTGCGGGCCAGGTTGGCTGTTTCGGTGGCGAAATCGGCGTCTTCGAGCGTACTGAGCGTTTGCAGGTTGATCACTTGCTGGTCTTCTCGCAGGCGCTCGATGGTGTCGAGTTCCGCCCGTTCGTAGGCGCCGATTGCCGCCCGGGCGTTGACGATGGCGGATTGCTTGTCTTCGACGAGTGCTAAGGCTGCTTCCATATCACCGTCGACCACGTTGGCTGCACCACCCGAGCGAAGTTCGTACAACGCCGCCGAATTGCTTACTCCAGTGGTTCCATTGGCAATTTGGTCTATCGCGTCGAGCGACGCGTCGATCTGCTGCTGATAAGCGGTAAGTTGCGATGGCGAATTGAACCCATCGGCCGCTGAGACCAACACGCCCCGCACTTCGTTCAATACACCTTGAACCTGAGTGATTGCCGACTCACGAATGTGTAGCTGCGAACGCTCGTAGCTGCTTGCCCGCGACTGTCCATTGAGCTCGACAATATCGCCTCGAATCTTCTCAGCAGCGATCAACCCGGCCGGATCGTCGCTGGCGTGGTTGATTTGCTTGCCCGTGCTCAGACGCTCGGTGGCAGTAAACACGGAACGCGCGTTGCGATTATGGTTGTTGATCAGCTGTCCGTAGATGGCTGAGCTGTTCTGCCCGAGTGGTGAGATCAAACCAAGTGCTCCTACAGAGGGGGCAAGGCCTAATGAAAAGAGGTGGTACGCATTGAAACAAATAGCTTACAAACCCCATTCGCCAATCGGAAAACCACAAAAAGGCGGGAAGCAATCGCGATGATGCCAAAAAGCAGCGCACGCAGCCTGGAGAGAAGCGACTCGACACTCGCTTGAAGTATGAAGTCCCACGATTGCTGGCTTCGTGGCATGGGAACTCGAGTTCGAATGCCGAGCAGCGCGGTGGGTTATTCGTCGGCGGCTTGGGGAGCCTCGGCCGCGGGGGCTGGCGATTCTTCGCTCGGTTCGTCTGAGTCGACGGGCGTTTCGGCTTGCGACGACTCTTGCTGCTTGGCCGCTGCTGCTTTCGCTTCTTTGGCCTGCTGCTCGGCTTCGCGTTTCGCCTTGGCTTCGGCGGCTCGCTTCGAAATAAACTTGAGCGACACCGAGTTGATGCAGAACCGCTCGCCGGTCGGCACGTTGTAACCGTCCTGGAACACGTGACCCAGATGCGAACCGCAGCGGGCGCAGGTGACTTCCACGCGATTCATTCCCAGGCTAAAGTCGGGCGTGCGGACCACGCGGTCTTCGGCCTTCGCGGCGTAGAACGCCGGCCAGCCGCAGCCCGAATCGAACTTGGTGTCCGACTCAAACAGCACCTGCCCACAACCAGCACACATGTAGTAGCCTGGTTTGAAGTGGTGGTCGTACTTGTTGACGTACGGGCGTTCGGTCCCTTTCTCGCGAAGCACGCGATACTCTTCGCGAGTGAGCAGCTTGCGCCATTCGCGATCGGTGCGGACCACTTTGTCCGACTCCTTCGCTTCGGCGTCGGTTTTCTCGGCGTCGGTCTCCGCGGTGTCGGCCTTCTCAGCAGTCGCTTCGGCCGGAGTCGCTGGTTGCTCGTTGGCGACCTCTTTCGCTGCGGGCGTATCGGTGGTCGCGGTCTCGTCGGAGTAGCTGTTACTCGCGAACAGAGTAATGGCAACTAGAAATAGGAGAGTGCTGGCAGCGATGAGCGACTTCATTGGGAACCCTTGGTTTAAGAGGGATGCGGTCGGCGACAGGCGTGAACAAGGTATTCGGCTGGGTACGGTGAACTCTACGATCGCGACGCGGCCATGGCAACTACAACTGCTGCGCGAGGGTGAAATATCGTACGCTGGCACCCACCGAGCGGGGCGATACGGCCCGTTTTGCCACGGAACAAGGCGGTTTTGCCTAGGCTGCGACTGGTCGTTGCAGCGGACGATGCGTCGCTACTCCTCTACTTTGCGGCGGCGGCGTCGGCGGCCGGTCGGGCGGAACATCCCGGCGATCTCGCTCAGCCCGGCGGCCAGGGCGTCGACCTCGGCCAGGGTGCTATACAGGTAGAAGCTCGCCCGGGTGCTGGCGGTAATGCCCAGCGAGTCGTGCAGCGGCTGCGTGCAGTGGTGCCCCGCCCGCACTGCGATGCCGCGCTGGTCGAGCAACTGGGCGATGTCGTGCGCGTGAGGCTGCGTGAGCACGAAACTCACCAGGCCCGCGCGATGCTCCGGCGCAGGGCCCAGGATGGTGAGCCCTTCGATCGCGCTGAGCTTCTCGTAGGCGTATTCCACCAGCACATGCTCGTGCTGGGCGATCCGCTCGAGGCCGATCGACTGCAGGTAGTCGACCGCGGCCCCTAAGCCAATCGCCTGAGCAATCGGCGGTGTGCCGGCTTCGAACTTGGCCGGCAGCCCGGCCGAGGTGAAACCATCGAGCGTCACTTGGCCAATCATGCTGCCGCCGCCGAGGAAGGGGGGCATCGCTTCGAGCAACGACTCTTTGCCATACAGGATGCCAACGCCGCTGGGGCCACACATCTTGTGGCCGCTGAGCGCCAGGAAGTCGACGTCCAGCTCCACCACGTTGGTCGCCAGGTGCGGGGCGCTTTGCGCAGCGTCGACCACAATCACCGCCCCTACCGCGTGGGCGCGACGAGCCAATTCGGCCACCGGGTTCACGGTGCCGAGCGTGTTCGAAACGTGCGTGACCGCCAGCACCTTGGTACGTTCGGTGAGCACGCTGTCGAGCTGCGACAGGTCGAGCCGGCCATCGTCGGTGAGCGGAATGTGCTTGACCACCGCTCCGGTCCGCTCGGCCAGCTGGAACCAGGGGACCAGGTTCGAATGATGTTCCATCGGGTTCAGCAGAATCTCATCACCCGCACCGACGTTCGCGTTGCCCCAGCTGCGAGCCACGGTGTTGATCGACGCGGTGGTGCCCGGCGTGAAGATCACCTCGTGGTCGAACTTGGCCCCGAGGAACTTCTGCAGCTTGCGCCGGGCCTCCTCGTACGAGTCGGTCGCCCGTTCGCTCATCACGTGAATGCCTCGATGCACGTTCGCGTAGCCGCGGACGTAGACGTCGCGCACCACGTTCATCACCTGCAGCGGGCGTTGGCTGCTCGCAGCGCTATCGAGAAACACCAGCGGCTGATCGCCATGCACGTGCTCGGCGAGTATCGGAAAGTCGCTGCGGAGCGATTCGGGGAGTAATTGCGCGGTTTCGACAGCAGGCATGGCGGAGCGTAGCAGCGTAGGAGGGGGGAACGATTTCGGCGGGGAGGCATCTCACACACACGCTCGCGCGTCCGCACCACGATCGCGGGCGGGGCAAAAACGGTGCGCTGCCTGGGGGGTGCGTTAAGCAGCAAGGCGACCAGCTTCGTGTGGTCGGCGCGTGCAGAGGCTCACTGGTTCCATCCTACGGGGCGACCAGCAACAACGGCAAGGAGTTGACTGCTACCTCAGTCCTGCGGAGGAGGGTCGGCCAGCCGGCTATCGATGTCGACCGCCCGGGGATCGCGGTAGTCGTTCAAGTTGAACTTGGGCATACGCCACGACATGCAACCGGTGCCGGCCGCAAGGCTGAACAGGAGGAGCAGGCAGGTAATCGTTCGACGGAACATGGCTGTTTCGCTGCAAATAAAGGTGGAAAGCGGGCGGAGTGTGGCAGACCACGGTCCGCGAGTCCAGAGCAGTTGCTCCGCTGCTAGCGGATTGCTTTTCCCCCTTCCAAAAAGCAACAAAACCGTCGCGCCTGCCGACCGGGAACTGCCCAAATAAAAAAAGGGGGACACTCTGCCTGGGTGGAGCTGGGCAGAGTGTCCCCGTGGGGGAACGGCTTCTTTTACGACGGCCTGCAGCTGGGCGCGGTTAACCCAAGCGGCGGCGGACCAGCCCAACCGCAGCGGCGGCAGCACCAAACATTACCAACACCACACTCGCAGGCTCGGGCACGGTAGTAAGACCCGCATTCGAAGCATCGGGGGCGAAGTCGGTAATCTGGTTGTTCGCCCCGAGTCCGACTCGAGGCCACAAATTCCAAGTGTAGTCTTCGGGAGCAAATCCCGTGGATGGGAACAACGACAACGGCAACTCGGTCGAGGCGATGGTACCGCCATCGATCGACACGCTGCCTGGGGCCAGGTCGACACTACCCCCGTTAAATAAGTCGACATACGAGCCAGTGCCATCGGGCCGGAGGATCAATACCGAGTCGAAAAACACTCCCGCTCCAATCGCGGGGTCGCCGGTCAGGAACCGTTCGGTTCCTTGTCCACGGTCGAGTCCCCATACGTACAACGCCCCGTCGGTCAGGCCGATGTCGTCGGCATGGGTAGCCGTAAAGGCGAGCGTATTGGCTTGCCGGTCGAATACCACTTCGGACGACAAAACGTCCAGGTCACCGTTGGCCGGACCAGAACTGTAGGTTGGCAGCAAGTCGCCTGCCGGATCGACCACGATTTCGGCACGAGCGATCGACGAGACAGTTGCGCAAAGTATCACTGCTAAAGTAAATCGAACCATTCAAAACATCTCCTAAGCTGAGACTCTAAGTGTCACCATCCAACCGAGTCCCCTAGACAGAGTTGCGATGGTGTTGCCCCTGATAAGGTGCTTGCAACTGGCCGCACGCTGGTTTTAAGACCACGGTGCATTGCAAGTAACGAAACAGGCCCTTGCGGCAAACGCGCTGTCGACAAGCAAAACGTTCGCCAAGCGAAATCACAGTTTCATCCTAGAAGGCAGGCAGCAGCGAACAATGACGATCATCGGGCAATAAAGGACAACTTCCGCCAACGGTCTGCGCGCAAATAGCAGGCTCGGGAATACCTCGCTAGAATTGGGGAATGGAAAGTTTCTCTTCACGGCGAGTTTGGGTTTGTGTGACGCCAGGCTCCGCGCCTTTGGATATTACCGGTCCGTTCGATGTGTTCCGCCGCGCGAACGAGGTTACCGAGTCGGAGTACTACGACCTAAGGGTGGTTGGCGCGCGACACCGCAGCGTCGAAACGTTCAGCGGCTTGGGATTCATGGCTCAAGCCTCCTTGGACGAGGCGGCCTGCGAGGGCCTGCCCCATACGCTGGTGGTTAGCGGTGGTAATCCCGACGTCCCTGCTGGCAGCGACGATGCGTACCTAGCCAATTGGCTTCGCGAACAGTCGTCCCGCATTCACCAAGTCTGCTCGGTTTGCTCGGGGGCGTTCCTCCTGGGCGAAGCAGGATTACTGGACGGCCGGCGGGCAACCACGCATTGGAGTTTGCTCGCGTTGCTTCAGCAGCGGTTTCCCAAGGTCAGCGTGGTCGACGATGTCTTGTTTGTCGGCGACGATAAAGTGTGGACCTCGGCAGGGGTAACCTCGGGCATCGACATGGCGCTTGCCATGGTCGAAAGAGATTTGGGGTATCAGGTTTCGCTAGCGGTCGCGCGGTTCTTGGTGTTGTTCCTCCGCCGCTCGGGGAACCAGCGTCAATTCAGCGCCCCGCTGGCGGGGCAACGAACGGAACGCCGCAACCTGCGCGAGCTGCAGGTCTACATCGCCTCGCACCTAAACGACGATTTGACCATCGACCGACTCGCCTCGGTCTGCAAGATGAGCCCCCGCAATCTGTCCCGCGTGTTCAAAAACGAACTGGGCCTCGGCTTGGGCGAGTTTGTTCGAGCTGTTCGCTTAGACGAAGCCCGGCGATTGTTGGAGAGCACCGACCTGGGGGTTTCGCAAATAGCCGTGAAAGTGGGCAGCGGCGACGAAAGCACATTGCGCCGCTGGTTTGCCGATCGATATGGGGTCTCGCCCACACAGTACCGCGAGCGTTTTCAGGCCTCGTCGCTCTGGATGCCCAGCCCCCAGCGTGGGGGCGAAAGCCAGGTGGCGGACTAGGATGTTTGTAGCCTCGATGTGCGGTTGCCTCGCAACCGAGTGCAGGCGAAGATACTTAGAACCACCCACCCTTCTACCGTTTGACCAACGCCATCCCCCCACTCCGCCATGCTCGACGCCCTCGTGATTGCTCCCCACCCCGACGATGCGGAACTTGGCATGGGCGGGGCCATCCTCAAGATGCAGGCGGCCGGCCTGCAGGTCGGCGTGCTCGACCTCACCAGCGGCGAGCCGACACCGCATGGCACGCCCGAGCTGCGGCAGCGCGAAACGGCCGCGGCCTCCAAGATCTTGGGTCTCCAGTGGCGTGAGAACCTCGGCCTGCCCAACCGCAGTTTGGAGCCGACGCTCGAAAATCGCGCGAAGCTGGCGGCCGTGTTCCGGCAAACCCGCCCGAAGTGGTTGTTTGCTCCCTTCTGGGTCGACGCGCATCCCGATCACACCGCGGCTACCAAGCTGGTGGACGACGCCCGCTTCTGGTCGAAGCTCACCAAGACCGACATGCCCGGCGAGCCATTCCACCCGCAGCGCATCTACAACTACTACTGTGTTCACTTGAAGATGACCCTCCAGCCGGCTTTCGTGCTCGATATCTCTGCCGAGTGGGAAACCAAGTTTGCCTCGATCAAGGCGTACGAAAGCCAGTTCATCACCGGGCGCGACGGCTCGTTCCTCGAAAAGCTCCGCGACGAAGCAAGCTACTGGGGCAAAACCATCGGCACCGCGTATGGCGAACCGTTCAACTGCCGCGAACCCTTGGGCCTCGGTACGCTGACGGGATTGGTCTAGTGCGGACGACGAGTTGCGAGAGGTCTTACGGCGGTTGAAACAGATTGCCGACGATGCTCAGGTCGAAGCACGGATTGAACAGATGGACATCGAACAAGAAGTGTCGCAGATTGTTGCCACGGCTGTTTCGCGGTAAAACGATCGACGGTGAACCGAGTGAAATCTCGTTTGGTTGCTCTCGATTTCGTTCGCTCGAACCTACGAATCTCGCAAGAAAACTTCGCTTTCTCCCTCGACCACTCTGCGGGCCCAAAACCGTGCGATTGCCGACGAGTCGTGTCGTTTGTTTGGCTCGTTTTGGGACTGGTAATCACGCGATTTCGCGGCGAAGCTTGCGAATGACTCGACAATTCGCGTTCGTCCACGCGAATTCGGGAATATGCAGTGACATTTTTTCTTGTGCGGTTTTGCTACACGCGATGCAAAGAGGGTGTTGCACGATCCAACAGATGACGGGTGACTGAAATCTTTGACAGTCTCAGAATTGAACGTCCATTTGATGGACAGGTTTTTTCGCTCGTGCTATAGCGGCGTTTCTCGCTTGCCCGGCGATTTATTCTAGGTACCATGTCATCAGCAACGCACACTCGGAACAACAAAACGCGTTGCCGTTTCGTCGGACGAAACTCCCGCCGCAAGAGCCAATCGCTGGGCACGCGGCAATCCGCCCAGCAGTCTGTTACCCACACTCGTCGACCCAGCTCCCAAGTTTGGTTGCTAGCGATCCATTGCCTTGATTGGTGAATGCTGGCTGAAACCAAACCCACTTTGGTTCGTACACGGTAGGTAAGGGTAAGACTGTCGCCAACCTTCGCTCTCCCCTTGAGCCTGGTTGGCGACCAGAGAAACGCGCGAGCTTGGCAACTCGCATTCGTGGTTCGAACAGATTAGCGATGATTGCTTGGCCGCGAATCTCTTCTTTTTCGGAACTAGAGTAAGGAGGCAACCAAAATGAGTGTTGCTGATAACTGGGACACAACTCAAACGAGTGGAGCGGCAGTGCCGATTTCCAACAACCAGACAGCCGTCGTGCGGCATCGCATTGCCGAGGTACGCCGACAACAAGGAGTATCGGTTCGCAGTATTACCCGCAAGCTGGGACTCTCCACCGAAGAGATTCGTCGACAGGAGGATCCCACGTGCGACCTTACCCTCTCGCAGCTCGCCGCATGGCAGAAAGCGCTCGAGGTGCCGCTCGCGAATCTGCTGGTCGACTCCGACGCCCCGCTGTCGAGCCCGGTGCTGCATCGGGCGAGGTTGCTTCGCATCATGAAGACCGTGCAGGCGATTCGTGAAGGTACCAACGACAAAGGTACCGAGCGGATGGCCATCATGCTCGCCGAGCAACTGCTCGAGATGATGCCCGAACTCAAGGAAGTAAGCGGCTGGCACACCGTTGGCCAGCGGCGCACGCAGGACGAAGTGGGGCGCATCGCCGAACGACCGATCTCCGATTATTTCGCTCAAGACGCCCTCCGGTAGCAACGAGCGTTTGCCCCGGCGGCCGGCTGTGCTACTGGATACTCCGATACGACCTCGCTCCAGCCGGCCGCTTTTCTGCATCCATTGATTACCCCTCGCGTTACCCCCCTCCCCTTCTCCCCCCGCGCGGCGGATTCTGGCAGGCAGCGCCGGATACACCCCCCGCCGGGCCAGGAGGAGAGAACCTCAATCCTCTCAGTCGAGGTTCTGGGCTTGCTATCGCGAGCCAATAGTGCACGATTCCTTCCAGTTTTCGCTGGAAATTGGCCATCGATGGTGTTCTAATGGACAGGTGACGTGTTGTCCGTTGTTTGTCGTCAGTGGTCCGTAGTTGGAGGATGGAAAGATGTAACCGAGTGAAGATCAAATCGCTCGAAACCATCTACCACGCAAGCGCGCTGTAGCGATGCCGCTTGTGTGGGCGTTCGCTGCTGCGCGTGTGGCAAAGCTGTAGGCTTTAGGCTGTAAGCGGTAGGCTAGATCTTTCAGTCGCTGGAAGCTCCTTCAAGATGACATTTCTACATCCAACTCCCAACTCCCAACATCCAACTCCCAACCAGAATACTTACCCACCCATGGGAATCTATTTTGAGCAATTTGAGAGGAGGAGTGGCCGTAACCCATGAAATACCAACGACTTGCGATAGATTCCCACTGCGAAAATAGATTCCCACTCGATGCGTTTTGGGAAATGGGAATCTATTCGAGCGCGAAAATCCCTGGTTTTATAGAGCGGGCGAAGATTCAATTTTCCCATCGGTGGGTAAATTGGGAATCTATTTGCCGAGCGTTGGGAATCTATCCCGCCGATGCGGGAAGATGCAGACCTGGACGGATGGGAGAGCAACAGGATGGGATGGGTAAGTTCATGATTGGATGCCAAGCGCCGACGGGTTTCCTGCTGCTATCGGGATGCCTGGATCCCCTCCTTCTCTGTGCCACCTCCAGTGATTTGCCCCCTCCCGGTCGAAAAAACGAGGGAGTTGGGAGCTTGCGTGAAGTTTGCTGGTATTTCCGGCGTTTTTTCGCAGCCACGCCCGGTTTCGGCCCCTTGCTAATCTGGGGGATAGTTGGTAATCTTCGGGACTTCGCCAAACTCTCGCTACCCATTCGAGCGAGCGTCGCCCAGGCGTCGGGCTTGTGAAGTAGTCGGGCCCGGCCGCAGTTTGCGAGCGACCCGCCCTGGGGTGGAGTTAGCGTGTAAGCAGATAATTTCCGCGATTTGTGAGTGCGATCGATGAAAACTACCATGATTAAACCCGCCGATGTCGAGCCAAAGTGGCTGCTGGTGGACGCTACCGACAAAGTAGTGGGCCGGCTGGCCAGCGACATTGCCGTGCGGTTGATGGGCAAGCATCGCCCCACCTACACCCCGCATGTCGACACCGGCGACTTCGTCGTGGTGGTCAACTGCGACAAGGTGCACTTCACCGGTAAGAAGTGGGACCAAAAGAAGTACACTTGGTACACCGGTTATACCCGTCAACGGTCGATCACGGCCGGCGAGCAACTTGAGCGGCATCCCGAGCGGGTGCTTCGCGAAGCCGTGCGTCGCATGTTGCCGAAGAACAAGCTCGCCCGCAAAATGCTGGACAAGCTCAAGATCTACTCCGGTAGCGAACATCCTCATCAGGCCCAGAACCCCGAAACGGTGGAGCTGGCCGTTAAGTAATCCAAGCCTCACCGCCTGGTTTACTCCCGATCCTCGAATCCCGATCCCTGAATCCAACTCATGGCCGAAACCAAAGTACTCGATGCCCTTGGCACTGGTCGCCGCAAGACCTCGGTAGCACGTGTTCGTATTCGTCCCGGCAGCGGCAAAATCACCATCAACAAGCGCGAGCTCGAAGAGTACTTCGTGGTTCCGCAAGATCGCAACGCCGTGACGGCTCCCTTGGAGAGCTGCGAGCTTCGCGACAAGGTCGATGTGATCATCCGCGTTCACGGCGGTGGCAACACCGGCCAGGCGGGTGCCTGCATGCAGGGTATTGGCCGTGCTTTGATGAAGTACGACAGCGACCTGCACGAGAAGCTCCGCGAAGGCGAATACCTCACACGCGACTCGCGTATGAAGGAACGCAAGAAGCCCGGTCTGCACGGTGCCCGTCGTGGTACTCAGTTCTCGAAGCGTTAATTCGCCGACGAGACCAGCCGAATCGCTCAAACGGCCGAATTCCTCCGGGATTCGGCTGTTTTTTATGCGCGGATGCCTTCCTCCTCTCCCCACTCCCGATCATCTCGCTTCGCGATAGGCAAAACAATCGTTGCAAAGCTAGCGTACTCCAAGGACAATAGAAGCTCTTGTTCGCCACCTCTCTGAATCACCAAGCACCTATCTATCATGCCTCGGTTTGCCCCACTCGCCACGCTGGTTGTACTCTCCCTCGCCGCCACCTCCACCGCGCTGGCGGGTAAGGTGCGAACCTGGACCGACTCGACCGGCAGGTACACCGTCGAGGCCGCGCTGATCGCGTTCGACGAGCATCACATCGTGATCGAGCGGGAGAGCGACAAAGCGCTCGGCACGGTCGACATCGACAAGTTGTCGGAAGCCGATCAGCAGTACCTCGCGTCGAAAGAAGCGATCGACGAAGCCGATCAGGCGAGCGGGCAGCTGCAGAAGTGGACCCTAAGTAACGGCCTGCAGATCACCGGCCGGCTGGTCGACTTCGGCCGCAAAGAGATGGTGCTCCGCCGTAGCCGTGGCAACATCTACGTGAACGATCGCATGTTCGACAACCTGCCGGAGGTCTATCAGAAGATCATTCCGCTCGTGGTCGGCAACGCAGGCAATAAGGTTACCGACAAACGCACGCTCACTTCCTGGCTTGCCAGCCGCAAGGGAGAGCCACAGGAGTTCACCGTCGACGGCGTCGTGCTGCAGCTAGAGAACGGCGACGAATACGGGCTGCCATTCTTCTTGTTCAGCAAGGAAGATCGCAACGTGCTGGAGCCTGGCTGGGAAGCCTGGCTGGCGGCGAACACCGACCAGGACTTCGACGAGCAGCAAGAGGAAGCCTTGAAGATGCAGGTGGAAGCCGCCCGCTATCGTCAAGAGCAAGCCTACGATCGGCACATCGCCGAGCTGCAACTCGGCATGCAGGCGGTCGACGCCGGCGTGACCAGCGTGTGGGAAGTCACCCTCTACCCCGCGGCCGGCAACAACGGCCCGCCGCTGTGGGTCACCGGCTTCGCCCGCGACAGCCGCCAGGCCACGCAGATGGCCCTGACCCAACACCCCGGCTACGTCGCCGGCCCGGTGCGCCGAGTGAGCCGTTAGCGACAATTGGTAGGGTGTATGCAATACACCACCAGTAGAGCAATCCATCATCTCGACCTGGCGGCCCTCAGTGCGCTAATCGCTCCCGCTTTCCAGAGCGATTTTGCATGGGCCGAAGCGTACTCAGGGAAGGTCGCTTTCAACACCTCGCGCACTTGCCCCGCGACTGGGTCGAAGAACCCCCACTGCCGCTCGGCATCAGTTTCCAGTCGCCATTCGCTGCAGGGCATGCCTATGCGCAGCGTCGCCCAGCCATCGGCACTCCCAAGTGTCATAAGGGCTGTCGGCTTTGGAAGGCATTGCTTCATGACATACCACCAGGAGTCGTCGTCAAGCAGCAATCGCGACATCCTTCGAACCATCGCTTGATCCAGCGGGCGCTCCTCGGTCAATAAGCATGGCGTCCGACTTATATCATGGGGGTCGAGCAAGGCACAGGAGCCTTCGCTAGCGCGACTCAATATCGCAATGGTATCGCCGCTCAAGATTTGCTCAATGGAAACTCGCTTCATCTTAAACCTCTTGTTGCCCCCACCCGTCAAAATCGCGAAGCGAACGCTGCTTGATTCATTGTAAAATCTCATAGCGTCATTCGTGCTGGCACCAGCGGCCGTAGGGTGCATGAAATACACCATGGATCGGCTTTGGGGTGACTAACTGCCTTTGCGAAGCATCATCTCCCGCTTGGTATTGCGTGCTTGCTCGGCATCGCGATCGACTATCACGATCAGTGAACTTCTAAAGTGGTATCCGCGGCCTTGCCAGATTGGTACCTCACTGGGGAGGTTGCGAGGGATGCCTGAGAAGCTTCCTGTTTCGTAGGCTGCCAAGTGGACGACTTTGCCGACGTATCCTTTTTCAAGCTCTGCAATCTGTTCCGAATTTAGGCTTCGAGCCTTCTGTCCCGTTTTCATCTCGTAGAGTCTGAAAGAGTCATTCACAAGGCGACTATCAGCATGTCTTAGCGATCTGAATTCGATCAATTGCGATTGCGGTAACAATTTGCCATTTGCGTGGGTGACATTTAGCAAGTAGTCATGATCGTACGCTCCTTTGTTAGGAGTTGGATTCGCGACTACTTGTGCCTGGATCTCGACGCACGTTCCCAGCGGCATTCCCAGCTTTCCGATCACTTGGCGGCGGTTTAGCTCTTCCAGCGTTATCGGCTTCTCGGCCGGGGCTGCTTGCTTGGCTATCGGAGTCGCGGCAGCTTCTTCGGCACCGGCCCGTGTTGTGAGCATTCCAGTCAGTGCTGCGAGCGTTATAGCGGCTACCAAAGTCATGCGTTGTCGCATGCGGACCTCCTGAAGTTGTAGGGTGCGTGGCATGCACCTGTTGTAAACTTGTTTCACGTTCGTTGCAGGCGAGGGCGTTTCAAGCTTGGCCGACGCAAGTCATTGTATCATTCGCGGTCAGCGGAGACTCGTCCAGCAAGCGATCGATGCTTCCACGCCTTGCCAAATACCACCAATAGTTGACCAGCAACGCTTGCAGTGGATAATCCAGGGATCGCTTGAACGCCTGATGCCCGCTGAACAGGAGCCTAATCCATGAGTGAAACTCCCTCGCCCTCGACTACCGAGGAGGATTCCGCGGACGCGTCGTCGGTGTCGAAGAAGAAGTCGCCTTTCTGGCGGGGCTTCTGGCTGACCTTTCTGGTCGTGTCGCTCGCGTACGCCTGGTACTGTTTTTACGTGCCGAACAACGACATCGCCTGGGCCGGCAATTTTGCCGCGGCCGAGCAGCAGGCGGCTGCCTCGGGCAAGCCGATGGTGCTCTACTTCACCGGCCAGTGGTGCGTGCCCTGCCGAGTGATGAAGCGGCAAGTGTGGGCGGACGACGAAGTGAAGACCGCGGTGAACGCCGATTTCGTGCCGGTGATGATCGACGTGGATGACCCGCAGGATGAATCGCTCGTCGCCCGCTACAATGTGCGCGGCACCCCGATCACGATCATCACCGATTCCGCAGGCAACGCCCTCCGCTGGCGCGTCGGGGGAATCAGCAAGGCCGAGTTTCTGGAGTTACTTCGGGAGCCAACTCCGACGGCTGCCGAAGAGGGGTAGCGGTGAGCTGGGGCGTTGCAGATGTGCTGCACTCATCGTTCGCTATGTCGTTGCACTTCTATCATCACTTCGCGGCCGAAACGTTGTTCGATCGTTCGTCCGACGCCATCGCACTGATTGATATCGGCTCCTAAGTTAACGAGGAGCCCCATCATTTTTACGTTGGGAGAGTTGCTGTAGACGCCGGCCCAGAACAACGGAGGGCTATCGTCGGCGTCCCTCAAGTTGGGATCGGCCCCATGTTCTGCCAAGAATCGCACGACATCGTACAGGCCTCGCCCAACCGCAAGGTGAAATGCCGGAAAAAGCCCTGCATTGGGATTCGCCCCCGCAGTCAGGAGCAAGTCGAACAGCTCGCGGTTGAAGCTCTGCTCATTGCAACCTTCGATGGCCATCTTGAGCGGAGTGTCCCCATCGTCGGCGATGTAGTTTACCTGCCCCCCGAACTCCAGCAACACGCGAACGAGTTCGGTCCTACCGAGCAGGCACGCCGACATCAGAGGCGTTTCGCCAGAGCCGTCAGTTTCGTGCACGTATTCAGGATTTGCCTGGCAGTACTCGCGGACTTCTTCCACGGTTAGTTCGCGAAGATCTTCGAGGTGCGACTGTGAGTGCATGGGGAGATTCTCTGCAAGTTAGGTAGAGCAGGCAAGCTCCTCATCTTGGCGCTTTTCTCTCGCTATTGGCCACTTGCTGCGATACAATACACCTGTTCACTGAGTGTGAGGGAGGTGCTGTCGTGGTTCGCTGCGTCGGTGGTTTTGTGCTGCGCGTTGGTGGAGTTCGTGTGGGGTGTCCCTGCTCGCTGCTTATCCTTTCCCCTTCCCCCATTTTCAATTTGCCCGCTGTTTTAAGCCCTGATTTTTGTTTCCCACCGGTGGGAAAGTATAATGCTCTGTTCCCTGTCCACTGACATATGCAAGTGCTTTTGTGGTAATGACTTACGGCCAACGAAGGGGTGCGAGAATAGATTCCCAACGGATCGTATGTGGGAAATGGGAACATTGGGAAATTACCTAATTCCTTGGCAATTCACGACTTGCGGAAATCGCAATGTTCCCACGTGGGAATCTATTTTCCCGCCTAAGGGGTTATGCGCAGGTCGCGGAACCCTTGGCATCGGCCTGGGGTTGGATAGCCTGACCACTGTTTTGGATGTTCTTGTCTTCTACTCACTCAGGAACCTTGTCATGTTCCGATTTGCTTTGCTCGTAGCTGGTGTCGTGTCGTGCATGGCGGCGGCCGCTGTGGCCGAGGGGCGCAACGCTGGGCGCGTCGCCCGCGAGGTCGATCGCCTGCTGGCCGAGGAGCTATTCACCGACTCGGTCGAGCTGGCTCCCCAGACCGACGACGCGACGTTCCTGCGGCGGGTGTGGTTGGACCTGGTCGGCGATATCCCCTCGCCCGAGCATGTCACCGCTTTCCTGCTCGATCCTTCCGACAGCAAACGCGACCGGGTGATTCGCGACCTCCTGGCGAGCGAGCAGTACGGGCAGAACTGGGCTCGCTACTGGCGCGACGTCATCATGTATCGCCGCATTGAAGATCGAGCGGTGATTGCGAGCAACGCGGTGGTGACCCTGCTGACCGATGAGCTGAACGCGGGCACCGGCTGGGACGAAGTGGCTACCCGTTTCATCACTAGCTCTGGCGACGTGCAAGACAACGGGGCCACGGCCATCATGATGGCTCAGGATGGTCGTACCGAAGAGACCACGGCCGAGATCTCGCGCATCTTCCTCGGCATCCAGATTCAGTGTGCTCAGTGTCACGATCATCCTTACGATCGCTGGAAGCGAGAGCAGTTTCACGAGCTGGCCGCGTTCTTTCCCCGCACCGCGGTCCGCCCAGTGAACTCCACGACGCGGCGCAGCTTCGAGGTAGTGAGCAACGATAGCCCAGCTAACAATCGACGGGGTGGCGACAACGCGAACCGTCGCGGGACCCCGGAGCACTACATGCCCGACCTCGACGACCCCGCGGCCGAAGGAACACGCATGGAGCCGAAGTTCTTCCTGACCGGGGCCGAGGTGCCGCTCGGAACGCGCGATGCGGAGCGTCGCGAGCGCATTGCCGAATGGATGACCGACAGCGAGTGGTTTGCCAAGGCGTATGTGAATCGTATGTGGGCCGAGTTGGTGGGCGAGGGATTTTACGAGCCGGTCGACGACATCGGACCCGATCGCACACCAAGTGGTGGCAAGGCGATGGAGTACCTGAGCGAGGAGTTTGCCGCCAGCGGGTACAACCCCAAGTGGCTGATGCGGGTGATCCTAAGCACCGAGGCCTACCAGCGCGAAACCCGCCCTCGTCGCCTGCCCGATGCGGTGCCATTCACGGCCAACGTGGCGCAACCGCTCCGCGGCGACCAGCTTTTCAACAGTTTGCTGACCACGCTGGAGCTCGACGAAGCGACGATTCGTTCGATGGTCTCCGCAAACGGTCGGGCTTACGGCGTGCAGTCAACTCCGCGTTTGGCTTTCGACGTAGCGTTTGGCTTCGATCCCTCGGAGCCCCGCGAGACCGTGACCAGCAGCATTCCACAAGCCTTGGCGATGATGAATACACCGCAAATCAATGCGGCTGTCTCGGCAGGTCGGCGGTTGCGTCCGACCTCGCTCGGCAAACTGTTACGCGACGAGGAGGACGACGAACTGGTGACCAGCGAGTTGTTCCTCCGCACGCTCTGTCGCGAACCGACGACCGAGGAACTCGCGCAGGTGTCCGCCTATCAGCAATCGGTCGGCGATCGCACCGAGACCTACGAGGACTTACTTTGGTCGCTCATCAATTCCACCGAGTACGCGTATCGCAAGTAAGTGCGTCGCCCATTGCCATTCCCCTTTCCAAATCCCCAGCCGAACCCATTGCCATGTCGTACCAACTGCAACACCATATTCGCGTGCGGGCAAACAAGCATGGTCTCACTGCGCGACGCGACTTTCTCAAAGCGGTCGGCGCGGCAGCAACCGCGGCCGGCGCGCTCAGCTTTACCGATGCTCTCAGCCTGGCCGCGAGTGATCTTCGCAAGCAAAACAAGGCGTGCATTCTGCTGTGGATGGCTGGCGGGCCGAGCCAGTTCGAGACCTTCAGCCCCAAGCCCGATCACGAGAACGGCGGCGCGACCAAGGCCATTTCGACCGCGGTCTCCGGCATTCAAATCGCCGAAAACCTGCCGCGCGTCGCCGACGTGATGGACGAGATCGCCATCGTGCGGTCGATGACCAGCAAGGAAGGTTCGCACCCGCGGGCGAGCTTCTACATGCACCACGGGTACTTGCCGATGGGGGGAGTGAAGTTCCCCACGCTCGGTTCGAATGTCGTGCATCAGATCGGCGATGCGGCGAGCGAGTTGCCGAGTTTCGTACGGATCGGCGGGCGGTCGCAAGGCACCGGCAACGGAGGATTCCTCGGCGTCGACTACGATCCCCTCACGCTGCAGAACGCGACCAAGCCACCGCAAAATAGCACGCCGGCTACGTCGCGATCGCGTTACGAGCGGCGGTTAACGTTGCTGCAAGGTTTGGACAATCGCTTTGCCGAGGTCGAGGGAACCGATCTGGTGAACGACCATCGCAAGTTGGTGGATGCCGCCAGCGAGATGATCTTGAGCCCGCAGATGGAAGCCTTTGACATCGAGCGGGAAACGAACCAGATGCGCGACGCGTACGGGCGGACCGACTTCGGCGCGAGTTGCTTGATGGCCCGCCGGCTCGTGGAGCGTGGGGTGACCTTCGTCGAAGTGAACGTGGGGGGATGGGACACGCACGATAACAACTTCGAGCGGGTCGCAACGCTTACCAACCAGGTGGATCAGCCGATGGCTCAGTTGATTGCGGATCTTCGCCAACGCGGCATGCTCGACAACACCCTCGTGGTGTGGATGGGCGAGTTCGGGCGGACTCCGAAGATCAACGGCCGCAACGGTCGCGATCACTACCCGCGGGCGTTCAACGTCGCCTTGGCCGGCGGCGGCGTTCGCGGCGGGCAGGTGATCGGCAGCACCAACGCAGCAGGCACCGAAGTGGTCGACCGCCCGGTGCAGGTCAAGGAGTTGTTCGCCAGCATCTACTCGCTGCTGGGCATTGATTACACGCACGAAAACATGAGCCTGATCGGGCGACCGATTCGACTTGTGGACGAAGGAGAACCAGTAACCGAATTGTGGAGTTAGCTCACCGAGAACCGAAAGCCGAACACGCGCGAGGTGGTTTGCCAGACCATGGATCAGCGAGCTATCATGAATGGCAATCCTATGAACTTCGACATGCTACTACTCGGCGATAATCTCCTACGGCTATCGATGGCCGCGCTGGCTGGCGGTGTGTTGGGGCTCGAACGCGAGCTTTCGGGACACTGGGCCGGCTTGCGAACCCACATGGTCGTCGCCATCGGGGCCAGCATGTTTGTAAGCCTGGGATTATATATCGCGACAAGCGGATCGCAGCAAACGGTCGATCCGAACGCAGCCGCCCGAGTGGTGCAATGAGTCGCCGCGGGCATCGGCTTTCTCGGTGCCGGAACCATCCTGAAACTGCAAGATCGGCAGAAGATCCAAGGACTGACCACCGCGAGCAGCATTTGGTTGGCTGCAGCGTTGGGCTCGGTTGCCGGGTTCGGCCGCTACGAGTTGATGGTGGCCGGCATGATTGTGGCCATCATCATTCTGGTGGTGCTAAAACCGATTGAGAAGCGAATGGATGCTGCTCATAAGAAACACCACGCGGCAAGCGAACTAAAGGATCATCCTCCTTAAGCCGAGCGAGAATGCTCTTCGCTCGCGCGACGGAGCGTTACCCCCAGACGTACTTCGAGTCGAACTCGTCGCTGCTCCAGTCGACTCCGCGGCCGTTAGCGATCGAGGGCCAGTACAAGTCGGGCGGAATCTGAAAACAATGCCGCGCTCGTTGGTCGAGCCAAATGGTGAACGAAGCTTCGAGGGTCACCAGGTCGTCGCCTGATTCATGACTCCAGTAAGTGACGGTCTGATGCTGACAGTCGACACAGATTTGATCGCCGTTTTCCTCTTCGATCAGAGGGAGCCAATGGTACAGGTTCGGCGCATTGCACTGCTCGAAGGAGACCTGATGGTAATGAGTAAACCCTAATTGATCGGTGCACCAACGCTGCCGCAGCAGGCGGAGCTCCTGAAGCTCAGGAAGGTAGGCGTTGCCCCACACCCCCTGCGGAGTGTCCTCCCAGGCCATGGTGAACCCGTTGCTGCAGCTGGTATAGAACTCCGCCAGGTCGGCCGGCAGCCGAAAGCCAAGCTCGGCTTCGAACGCCTTGATCTCAGCCAGTTCGATAGCCGCAGCCTGCGTAAACTCGACCTCGATACCGAGCGACTCAAGATGAGCGATTGCGTGTTGCAGCAATTGATTGGAATTCATCAGGGCTCAGGAGGGGACGCGGGATCGAAAGGCGGGGACGCTGGCTATTTGTTGAAACTATAGCTTGGGAACGGGAGTAGTAGTTGTGAGTGAAAGCGCCGTGCTTTGATGCAAGTGTAACGCTAACAACAATCTAATGCTCCGCCAGTTTCCGCTGTTCTGCCTGGCGGTGTTCATGACAAACTCGCGGGAGGAATCGACGGTTCGACTCAATTATAGGTTGGGCCAACGGGCATAGACACCGCTTTCGAGGCGGCGGTTCGTGGAGGTCGCCAGGTACAGTGGGCCGCTGGCCGGTGGCTGACCGCAGTGTCCGAACAGCCCGTCGGACAGATAGGCCGCGAGTTCGGCCGGGCCGACGCCTGGCGTGTGGCACGTAGCGACCACGAATCGACGTGCGTCGTGCGTGAGTTCGCGAATCAGCTCGAGCAGCTTCGGCAGGTCGCGGGCCAGACGCCAGTCCTCGCCTTTGGGCCCGTGCCCGTAGCTGGGAGGATCGAGCACGACGCCGTGGTACTGGTTGCCACGCTTGAGCTCACGCCGGCAGTACTTCACTGCGTCTTCAACGATCCAGCGGATCGGCGCATCGCCGAGGCCCGAAGCCTCGGCATTCGCGCGGGCCGTCGCGACCGAGGGTTTCGAAGCGTCGACATGGGTGACCTCGGCCCCAGCGGCAGCCGCCGCCAGGGTGCTACCGCCGGTGTAGCCGAACAGGTTCAGCACCCGACAAGGTTGCCCGGTGCGAGTCGCCTGACGGGCGATCCATCGCCAGTTGTCGAATTGCTCGGGGAACAAGCCGACCTGTCCAGTCGGCAGGCAGTCGACTGCCATGCGAAAGGATCGCTGCTCGTCGAGCGGAATGGCAATGGTCGATGGCAGTTCGGTCTTGGCCGCTGGCAATCGCTTCCAGCGACCTTCGGTCATGCGATCGCCGGTGTAGCGAGCAACCGCTTCGCTCCAGGCGGTCTTGTCGAGCACATGCTTCGTTTCCGCCTGCGGAGCTGGGCGGTCGAACCGCAGCGTGCCAAACCGTTCGAGCTTACGCCCATCGCCGAAGTCCAGCAGTTCGTAATCCGCCCAGTGCGTCATAAATGAAAACGAAACGTAGCCGAGAGAACGGGAGGCAAACCATCAAACGAACGGGTAGCGAAGCACTACTGGTCGGACTTCGCGTCGGCTTCGTCTTCCGGCAGCAGCGGTTTTACCAGCGAGGTCCACAGCTCGTAGCCTTTGTCGTTCAGGTGCAGACCGTCGTTGCGGAACAGCTCCTCACGCGGCTTGCCTTGGTCGTCGAGCATCGGATTCCAGACGTCGATGTAGGTCAGCCAGTCCTCGGCTTCGCACTGCTTGGCGATGCGGGCGTTGGCGTCCTGAATGGTTTCGGCCAGGCGCCAGCGGGAGATGCTCGGCTTGATCGCGATGTACCCGATCTTGGTTTCGGGCAGGGCTTCGTGGATCAGCTTGACCAGCTTGCCAAAGTCGTCGCCCACTCGCTCGGCCGACTTACCACCTGCCAGGTCGTTGTCGCCAGCGTAGATGATCACCGTCTGCGGCTTGTGCTTGAGCACCAGCAGCTCGACGTTGCGAATCGAATCGCTGAGCTGCGAGCCGCCGAAGCCGCGGTTCAGTGGGGCGGGCTCCATGTCGGGGAGCGATTTGGGGAGATCCCACAGCCGGATGCTGGAGCTGCCGACGAACACTACCCCCCCTTCGGCGGGCGATTGCTCGGTGTCCTGCTTCGCGAACTCGGCCATTTCTTTGGCCCAAGGCACGTTTTCGGCCGCCCACATCTGGCCAACAGGCAGCGTGAATAGCAGGGAAAACAGCAGTAGTCGCGGTAAAGCTCGATTCGCGTAAATCATAAGGTTTCCACCTATAAACAAGTGCCATATAATGACTAGTTCGCGCCGACACCAACGAAAAAGCCCGCTTAACCGCAAGGATGCCATCGATGCCCGCTTCCGATATCGTGATCAAAGGAGCCCGCGAGCACAACCTCCGCGACGTCGACGTGCAGTTGCCGCGGAACAAGCTGATTTGTCTGACGGGCGTCTCGGGCTCGGGAAAAAGCTCGCTAGCATTCGATACTTTGTACGCCGAAGGACAGCGGCGGTACGTCGAGAGCCTGTCGACCTTCGCCCGGCAGTTTCTCGGCCAGATGCCGAAACCCGACGTCGATCACCTGAGTGGATTGTCGCCGTCGATCTCGATTTCGCAGAAATCGTCTGGCACCAACCCTCGGTCGACTGTCGGAACGATCACCGAGATCTACGACTTTCTGCGGGTGCTGTACGCCCGAGTGGGGTTAGGGCACTGCCCAAAGTGCGACCGGCCGATCACCGCACAGACCCGCGAGCAGATCATCGGCCACATTTCGATGCTCCCGGCGAAGACCAAGTTCAAGGTGCTAGCGCCGGTAGTGCGTCAGCAGAAAGGGGAGTTCCGCGACCTGTTCGAGGACCTGCTGAAGCAGGGGTACGTGCGGGCGCGGGTGGATGGCAACATCGTGTCGCTCTCCGAAAACCAGTCGCTCGATCGCCAGATGCGGCACGATATCGAGGTGGTCGTCGACCGAATCACGGCCGGGCCGGCCATGCGAGGTCGTCTGGGCGAGGCGGTCGACACCGCCCTGAAGCTCGGCTCAGGCAGCCTG
The DNA here is from genome assembly GCF_007748035.1 of Aeoliella mucimassa. Lineage (NCBI taxonomy): Bacteria > Pseudomonadati > Planctomycetota > Planctomycetia > Pirellulales > Lacipirellulaceae > Aeoliella > Aeoliella mucimassa. The sequence continues at coordinate 6,176,910 of NZ_CP036278.1, read as the reverse complement.
ATCGTGGCCGTCGAACAGGACGAAGACGAGCAGGTGCCGAAGGCCAAACGGACCAAGCGCCGCCGAGTCGGCGTGCGCGAAGGCGACATCGTGCTCTCCAGTCACTTCGCCTGCACCAGTTGCGGGCTGAGTTTCGAGCAGCCGACTCCGCAGATGTTCAGCTTCAACAGCCCGCAAGGCATGTGCCTCGACTGCGACGGGCTCGGCGAGTACTACAGTTTCGATCCCGAGCTGCTCGCGCCCGATCCCACGCTTTCGTTCGCCAAAGGGGCGATCGACTTGGTGGGCAAGTGGAAGGACCTGGGCCGCTGGAAACGCCACATCTACAAGGGGGTAGCCGACACCATCGAGCGGAAGTGGGAGCTGGAAGAAGGCACCTTACTCGAAACTCCCTGGGGTGAGCTGAGCGACGATCTGCGCAACGTTTGGCTCTGGGGCACCGGCGACGAGCACATTACCTACACCTGGCGAGCTGGCAAGAGCAGCCAGAAGTACGGCGGCGAGTTCGAAGGCATCATCGCCGAGCTGTTGGACAAGTATCGCACGTCGAAGAGTTCGTCGCTTATCAAGAAACTCGAAGGCTACATGCGGGTGCTCGGCTGCACCGAGTGCAACGGCGCCAGACTCAATGCCCAAGCTCGCTCGGTGCGACTTACGACGACTGCTCCGCGATTCGCCGACCGCGCGAGTCTGTCGCTGCCGGATGTCTGTAACTTGCCAGTCAGCGATGCGGCCGAGTTCTTTACCGACCTCACCCTCGAAGGCGCGCAAGCACTGATCGCGACCGAAGTGCTCAAGGAAATTCGTGGTCGACTCGGTTTCTTGACCAACGTGGGGCTCGAGTACCTTTCGCTCAATCGAACCGCTCCCACCCTCTCGGGCGGCGAGACGCAACGTATTCGCCTGGCGGGGCAAATTGGTTGCGGTCTGGTCGGCGTGCTCTACATTCTCGACGAACCCTCTATCGGACTGCATCCCCGCGATAACGACCGGTTGCTCGCGACCCTCGAACAGCTTCGTGATATGGGCAACACGGTCGTCGTGGTCGAGCATGACGAAGACACCATGCGGGCGGCCGATTACCTGGTCGACTTCGGCCCCGGCCCCGGCGTGAAAGGGGGCTACGTCGTCGCCACTGGCACCTCGGAGCAAATCGCCAAAAGCAAAAAGAGCGTAACTGGAGCGTTTCTGTCGGGCCGGCGGGAGATCCCGGTTCCAGAGACCCGCCGCGAAGTAGTGGCTGCTTCTGAAGCCCAAGACGAGACCGAAGCGACCCCGATGCTGAGCATCCTCAACGCTCGGCACAACAACCTGAAAGGAGTCGACTTCGAGGTGCCGCTCGGCAAGTTTGTATGCGTGACCGGCGTGAGCGGCTCGGGCAAGAGTTCGCTGGTCTCCGACATTCTGATGGAAGCGTTGCGACGCGATCTGATGAACGGCAAAGGCGAGCCCGGCGCACACGACGCCATCGAAGGACTCGACAATCTCGACAAGGTGATTTCGATCGATCAATCGCCGATCGGCCGCACGCCGCGTTCGAATCCGGCGACCTACATCAAAGTGTTCGACGAAATCCGCAAGCTCTACGCTCAGCTGCCCGAGTCGAAGCGGCGCGGCTACAAGCCAGGGCGGTTCAGCTTTAATGTGAATGGCGGCCGCTGCGAAGCCTGCGACGGCAACGGGGCGAACAAGCTCGAGATGGACTTCCTGGCCGACATCTGGGTGACCTGCCCGGTGTGCGAAGGGCATCGGTTCAATCGCGAAACGTTGGCCGTGCAGTACAAAGAGAAGAGCATCTCGGACGTGCTGGAGATGGACATTCAGGAAGCGCTCGCGCACTTCGAAGCCATTCCTCCGATTGCCGATAAGCTGCAGACCTTGCACGCGGTGGGACTCGATTACCTGAAGCTCGGTCAGCCTTCGCCGACACTCTCCGGCGGTGAAGCCCAGCGGGTGAAACTCGCCCGCGAGTTGGTGAAAAAGTCGACGGGCAAAACATTATACGTGCTCGACGAGCCGACCACCGGTTTGCACTTTGCCGACATCGAACTGCTACTCCAGGTGCTGCACGACTTTGTCGACGCCGGCAATACGGTGCTGGTGGTCGAGCACAATCTCGACGTGATCAAGACCGCCGACTGGCTGATCGACATCGGTCCCGAAGGGGGCCGCGATGGCGGTAAGGTCGTCGTGGCCGGCACGCCCGAGCAGGTCGCCGAATACGCCCAAACGCGCAAGTCGAAGCGGGGCGACGAGGCCATGCGATCGCACACCGGCGAGGCCCTCGGCCCGATTCTCGATGGCACACACACGTCGATCGTCAAAGCCAAGAAGGCGACTGCCGGCACGGTGAAGGAGGCAAAGTTCATCGAAGTCCGTGGTGCCGAGCAGCACAACCTCCGCCGAGTGGATGTGAAGATCCCCCGCGAGCAATTCACGGTTTGCTGCGGGCCGAGCGGTTCGGGCAAGACCTCGCTGGCGATGGATACGATCTATGCCGAGGGGCAGCGTCGGTACGTCGAAAGCCTGAGCAGCTACGCCCGCCAGTTCGTGGGGCAGATGCAGAAGCCTGCACTGGAACACATCGAAGGACTCTCGCCGGCGATTGCCATCGAGCAACGCAATACGGGGCACACTCCGCGTTCGACGGTTGGTACGGTCACCGAAATTTACGATTACTTCCGGGTGCTGTTCGCTCGGCTTGGTACGTTGCATTGCCCCGAGTGCGAGATTGCTGTCGGCACGCAGACGGTCGACAACATCGTGGACAAAGTGATTTCCGAGCCGGAGGGAACCAAGCTCTATCTGCTGGCCCCGGTCGACGTGGAAGTCGGCGACGAATACGACAAGCTGTGGGCGTCGCTCAGCGAGCAGGGGTACCTGAGGGTGCGGATCGATGGCACCACTCACTCGCTCGACGAAGTGCCAACCCTCACCCGCCGACGGAAGCATGAGGTCGAAGTAGTGATCGACCGCGTGACCATCAGGAAGGAAGGTCGCGGGCGACTGGCCGAGAGCATCGAGAACGCCCTGGCGGTCGGCAAAGGGGTGATGCGAGTCGCCTACGTGCAGGACGATCAATCGGAGCCTCGTTGGCGAACCAAGACCCACAGCCAGCACCTGGTGTGCGAGTCGTGCGGTCGCAGCTTCACGCAACTCACCCCGCATAGCTTCTCGTTCAATAGCTCGCTCGGCTGGTGCGGTGCGTGCGAAGGACTGGGGACTCAAGTCGGGGCCAACTTATCGGCCTTGCTGCGTGACGAAGAGCTAACGCTTGCCAATGGAGCGGTGCTACTGTGGCCGAACGTGAGTCTGCCAGTGTCGCAGGCGATGCTCGAAGGACTAAGCCGACACACCGGCGTGCCGGTCGACGTGCCGTTCAGCAAGCTCAGCGCCAAGCAGCGGCGAGTCGTGCTGTACGGTACCGAGAACGAATGGATCGAAGTGGGAGCCAGCGACTCTGGAGGGAAGGGCGGTCCGCAGTTCAAGTACCAGTTCAAGGGACTCTACCCCGCGCTGGAAGAAGCCTCGCGACTATCGCAGCGACTGCGCGGTGCACTCGAAGACCTGGTGGGCGAGATCGAATGTAGCGAGTGCGGTGGTAGCCGGCTGCGCGACGACGCGGCCGCGGTGCGGTTCCACGATCAGACCATCGATCAGATCACGCGGACCCCGCTCGGCGAGTTGCTCGACACGGTCAACAAGTGGAAGCTCAACGCTCGCGAGAAGAAGGTTGCCGGCGAGCTGGTGAAGGAAGTTGCGAATCGGCTCACCTTCCTGGTGGATGTTGGGCTCGACTACCTGACCATCGGCCGCAGTGCGCCGACCCTCTCGGGCGGCGAGTCGCAACGCATTCGCCTGGCCAGCCAGGTCGGTAGCGGCCTGGTCGGCGTGTTGTACGTGCTCGACGAGCCGACCATCGGTCTGCATCCCCGCGACAACACCCGCTTGATTGCTGCATTGCACAAGCTGCGAAATCTGGGCAACACGCTGCTGGTGGTCGAACACGACCGCGAGGTGGTCGAGAGTGCCGACTCGCTGCTCGACTTCGGCCCCGCGGCCGGACGGCTAGGTGGCGACATCGTCGCCCGTGGTACTCCTGCCCAGGTCGCGAAGAAACGAGCCAGCGTGACTGGGCCTTACCTGAGCGGTAAGAAAGCGATCGCCATCCCCAGCAATCGTCGCATCGAGAGCGTGGAGTATAGCGAGCCCAAGGGCAAGAGCGAGCGGCCCCACTCGGTGACCTTTACTCCGCCGACGTCGACGCTGTCGATCATTGGAGCCCGCCACAACAACCTGAAGAACATCTCGGTCGATATTCCGCTCGGTACGCTCACCGCAGTGACTGGCGTGTCGGGAAGCGGCAAGAGTTCGCTGGTAGAAGACGTGCTGTACAACACGCTCGCGCGGTCGTTGCATCGAGCCAGCACAGTGCCTGGCGCTCACGACGCAATCGAGGGGCTGGAACGCATCAATAAGGTGATTCGAGTCGATCAGCAACCGCTCGGCAACACGCCGACTTCGAATCCGGCGACCTACACCGGAGTGTTCGATCTGATCCGGCAACTGTTCGCGCAGCTGCCTGCCTCGAAGCTCCGCGGCTACACCGCGCGGCAGTTTAGCTTCAACGTGGCCGGCGGGCGGTGCGATGCCTGCGAAGGGGCTGGCGAGTACTGCGTTGAAATGCACTTCCTGCCCGACGTGTGGATCACCTGCGAGACGTGTGGCGGCAAACGCTACAACCCCGATACGCTCAGCGTGAAGTATCGCGGCAAGACGATTGCCGACGTGCTGGCGATGAGTTGCCGCGAAGGCCTGGAGCTGTTTGAGAACATCCCCAAAATTCGCCGCGTGCTGCAAACGCTATGCGACGTCGGACTCGACTACCTTACGCTGGGGCAGAGCGCTCCCACGCTCTCGGGCGGTGAAGCCCAGCGGGTGAAGCTGGCCGCCGAACTCGCCCGCCCCGACACTGGGCAAACGCTCTATCTGCTCGACGAACCGACGACCGGTCTGCACTTCGACGACCTGGCAAAGCTGCTGGATGTGTTGCATCGACTCGTGGACCTTGGCAACACGGTGGTGGTGATCGAACACAACCTCGACGTGATCAAGACTTGCGACTGGCTCATCGACATCGGCCCCGAAGCTGGCCGAGGAGGCGGCGAAGTCGTGCATTGCGGCACGCCTGAGATGCTGGTGGAGTATGCCAAGCAGCAGAACGGCAAGAAGTCTAAGAAGAAGGCACCGCCGATCTCCTACACCGGCATCGCACTGCAACCGATGCTCGAGGCCGGCCCTTACGAGAAGCGTAAGGTATACGATCCGTATGCGGCCGAAGCGGAACGCGAAGGGGATGTGGATCTCGATAAGGTGGGCGAGAACACCAAGATGCCCTGGGAGGTCGACGGCCGTCACTGGCACACGGTGGAACGCGTCGCCCGCGATGGCGACGCCTGCCGATGGGAAGGAGAGATCCTCGAACGCGTCGAGCGCGAGATTCACGAACTGGGCGACTTCGCCCCCACGAACTGGAATCACCGTTCAGTTGTCGAGGTGACAGGCCATACGAAGAGCGATGGTTGGTTCTTCCACGCGATCACCGCGGAGAAGTGGCTACTGAAAATGAAGTTTCGCGCTGCAAAGCGGACCTTCGATCGCGATAAGCTGTTGGCCGATATCAACTTACCTCCGCTGAACGATCTGGACGACGTGGAAGCCTATGGCAGTGGCCCCCGGGTGAAGTGCAAGAACCTCACTGGTCCCTGGCAAGAAGTGCAACTGGCCGTGCACACGTTCGAGGAAATCGATAAGCCGGAGTTCTGGAAGTTCCTCAAGCGGGCGGTCGAAGGTTTCGATAGCTTCACCAAGCGTAAAGAGAAGAACCCCGAAGATCTGATGCCCTGGAAGGTACTCGGCCAGAAATGGCATACCACGCGTAAGGGGTTTGCTCCCGGCAAGAAGGTCGCCTGGCCAGTGGAAATGCTTGAGGAGCTGTTCGAGATGCTCCACGCGGTTGCTCCCAAGGGGCAGTTCCTCTGGAACAACAAGGTACTTGTGCACCTCATGGCGCCGGGCTCGAAGGAGCCGTGGGCGACGGTGGTGACCAAGCGACCCGAGAACGTCGAGCTGGTGCTCAACGGGCCGAAGGGGGCGTTTCAGTTAGGGCGTGTCACCGATTTAGGGTCGGAGCAAATGCTCGACAACGAAGGGGATCAGCGCGACCGAGTACGGTTGCACTTCACCTCGCTCGACGACCTGCATCGGGGGGATCTCGAGGGATTTCTCCGCGAGCATTTGGACGTCGTGCAAGGCGCAGGTGTGGGGTAGAATTAACCGCACAGAGTTGCACGCGGTGGGCGGATACGCTCACTGGGGTTCCTGAAAGCACACTGGGAAAAGCCGCATGAAGTGAGCAGATCGCCTAATTTTGCCTATAGTGCAATACTAGGATTGCTGCGTCGAAACGTCCGATGCGCTTGGCATGGGAATTGCTTTTTAATCCCCCTTGCGGAATTTATTTTCGAGTTCAGCGACTGGGGTCAGCTATGGAAAACGTGACAGCTAACGAAAGCCAGCAACAAACGGCTTATCTGTTTGGAGATGACGAGTGGAAGCATCTAGGCAAGCGGCTTTCGCTGTCGAAGCGCGAACTCGAAATCGTCCAACTGGTGTTTACCAGCAAGTCCGAGGCGGAGATCTCCAAGGACTTGGCCATCTCGCCACACACGGTCCACACCCACTTGGGACGCTTGTATCACAAGCTCGGTGTGAACAGTCGAGTGGAGTTGGTGGTGAAGATCATGGAACGATACCATGAGTTCTGCCGCGAGCACGACAGTGTACTCGAGCCGATTTGCAATCGTCGCTCAGCAGGCGAATGCCCGTTCGACGAAAAGAACCGCCAGAATGGTTCTAGTCCTTCGGCAAATGGCCAACACTCGACTGGAAGTACTTCTTGCGGCGAGTAACCTCCTCTTCCTGATGCTCGGCCGCTTGCTGTTGCTCGAGGTCGCTCAGGTTCGCCGTACAGAGTCGACAGCGTGCCACTTCAAGGTGGAAACGGATGAAGTCCGTCTCGTCATCGGTCAACACACCGAGCAGATAGCTCCCTAGTTTGCTGCGATCGGGACAACTCAGGCGGTGCCGCCGCCAGATGCTACCGATGGTATGCACTCCCGCGTCGCGGCGACCTACCACGGCCTTGAGTTGTTCGCGCAAGGCATCGCTGTCGCGTAGCGCCTCTTCAATCTCTGCCATCAATTCCGGTGGCAGGGCTTCGTCGAGATAGGCTTCGAGCGTGGGATTATCGTAGTTTTCGGACATAGCAATCGCGGCAGAAAGGTGTGCTTACTCTTGTTCGTATAGCTCGGGGAATACATCGTCGCTCAAGTCTTGCCGGCGGACCAAGGTCTTCAGCCGAGCGAGGAAGTCGAACTTATAGTTCGCGACCTGTTGTTCGCTGAGATCCAGCAGCTTGGCCACCCGCTTGTTGGCCTGGCCGCGGGCGAAGAGCAGTTCGATGCATTTGTACTTGGTCCAATCGCCTCGTTCGCACCAGCGTTCGATCTCGCCGGCCAGGGCCTCGGCGATGGATTGCTCCTCGAGGCCCCGACGTTCGCCGCTGCGAGCGATGCTACTGGCAGCCCGAGCTGGTCCAGGCAGATCCCATGCTCCGCCGTCGGATCCATCGGTAGTCGACAAGGGGAGCGCCGGGCGACGACCTTCGCGGCGCAGGTAATCGGTAAGCTTATGAGCGGCAATCGAGAACAGCCAGCTCTCCAGCGGTCGACGCGTGTCGTAGTTCGGCAAGCTGGTGAGGAAGCCAACAAACGTCTCTTGCACAACGTCTTCACTGGCAGCGCGACGGCGCAAACGACTTTCGACAAACGCCAGCAATCGGCCTTCGTACTCGTCGATTAAACGAGTCCAGGCGTCGGGGTTTCCGCGGCGGATGTCGTCGACTAACAGGGAGTCGGGATTAGGCATCGGGACAAAACGGCGATAGGGGGTAAAGCTAGCCCGCTCAGGGGGGCGAGGCCAACCTTATATGTTGGCCAAGATAACAAATACTACTATCCCGATTATCGCTGCCGGAACGCCAATAAACAACCGCTTACTGTAATAGCCCTTGGTATAAGTATCGAGCTTAATCAGGCCCAAAACCCCGGCCAGGCTGGCCAGAACGCCTGCCATGCTAAGTCCTACGAGGGCTACATTTTCCTGTCGGGCGTAATCTCGCCAGCGGTTCAGCATGTCCTGCGTGGTATGATCGTCAAATTCCAGCAGCACGTGCAGGTTCGTCATGTACTTTTGGTGTTCCAGGTCGAAATCACGGGTCTCGTAGAATCGATCCGACACAATGTTGTCGCGAATGTAACGGTTGTTGATGCCGAGTCGCTCGAGCGTGGGGACGAACGTGGTGCCGTGAGCCTCGCCGGCGACTTCGTCTTGCAGATAGCTGATGACAGCATCCTGAATAACACCCTCCGCCTGTTCGTTGCAGCCTTGCGGAGTGGAGTACCAGCTAGATTCAATCACCAATCGGTGGACGTTTTCCACGCTCTTCGGAGGGCTCGATACCCACTCGGGTAGTGGAGTCATGGATGGTGAAGGGCCAATGGGATCGAAGTCGCTGTCGTGTTCCTCAGTCGACGTGGTTTCGGGTGTAGGCCAAGTTGCGGCCGCAGGCTGTGACTCTTCGACGGCTTCAGACGTTTCGTTCGAACTCTCCTCGGCGGGCGATTCGGTAGCTACGTTCGTATCGGCGGATTCGCCCGTTTCTGGTTTCTCAGTTTCTGCTTTGTCTTCCGATGGAGAGTTTTCTTGCGGCTCAGTCACTTCCGAGTCATTGGAAGCAATGGTTGTTGTTTCGATGGTGATCCGTGGGCCGAATTGCTGATCGTGCACGTCGTCCGAGAACAAAGGAGAGCCATGCTCAGAGCGATGAGTCGAAGTGCTCATCGTGCCGCTCATCGAAACCGCGCGAGGAGTGCTAGCTCGGAAGCTCACCACAAACAGGATGGCCATGATGGCCAGCGCGGTGAGCCCGACCACGGGGCCCGAACGCTTGAGCAGCTTCGAGACGATCGCCAGAAAGACAATCGCCAAGATCACGACCGACCAACTCAAGCGAAACTGGCTGCTACTCGAGCCCATGTGAGCCTGGGCCGATGGCATTGCTATCGCTGCTTGATTGTGCGCTTGTTCCACCAGTGACTCCGCCTGGCGACGATATGCTTCGGCGAGTTGCTGCGAGTCGGCTTCTCCGGTCATCTCCATTTGGGCAGCCATCGCCCGCAGTTCCTGGCTTTGGGCTTCCATCATCTGTGCTTGTTCCATCGCATACGCCTGCACTTCCGTTTGCTGATACGACGCGTAGGTCCAGCCAACGATGGCGACCACCGCGATGGCCAGCAGCGAAGCAACCGCGATCGTGGCACCGCGAGTATGACGGTTCGACAAACCGATCACGAACAGAACCAGGCCGGTGATCAACACGCCTAGCAGTAGTAGTAATCCTAAAATGCTAACTGCCATCATCAGACCGCCATGGTTTGTTCGGCCAACGACTTGCGCTTACTGGGTGGTAGCCAAGCCGAGACCAGTTGTGTACTTACAGCGATCACCCCAGCGACGGCCACGCCGGTGGGTTGGGGGAACCAGAAGATGAAATGAAGCAGCCAGGCACCGCAGATCGCAACCCCGGTGCCGATCAGGCTAAGGCGGGTGCGGCGGGTGTAATCGGCGAGTTTCCACCACCGCAACACCAGCATCATCAGCGAGAAGTACATCACGCAGAGCATCAGGTCGGGCAGCACCGCGTTGGTGCCATACCACTGCAGATAGTCACTTTGGTTGCTGTCGAGTACTTCGCTCAACATACTGCCGTTGAATCGCACCCCTGCGTCGTTGACGTAGGGAACACCAATCATCAGCTCGTAAGCGAGTCCCCAGGCGGCCAGACCGACGAGCGAACCCCCGGCCATTTGCCACATTCGCATGGGAACCTGGTCCTCGGTCCGACCTTCGGTGAACTTCGACACAGCAATCACAACCCAGCAGCCAAGCGTGCTGACGGAAGATAGCCATAAGTGGAGCGGCATCCGCTCGACCGAGGAATTGCCACCCACGACTACCACGATCAAAAGCGACAGGAACGTGCACACGATGCCCGATAGCACCATCGCACTCAGTAGTTCGGTAGCGCGATCGCGAAGCGGTTTTTGCGAAAGCTCTTTATGGACCTGTTCTTTCCAGTTGGTCCGCAGGTGGTGTGCCTTGAGCGTGGCTGCGCGACGTTGTTCTGCACGCGACATCGGTGGACCCGATGGCGGCTGGGCGTGGTCGTGAGCGCGTCGCGGTTGGGGCGGCGGAGGCTGCTGACCTGCCCGGCGTAGCTCGCCTGGCAATATTACCATCGACCAGATGATGTAGTAAAACAGGTATACCACTCCCGAGACAGCCAGTAAGCCGCCCCAGGTTTGAATGGTGAGCAACGCCAGCACGATGATGCCTAGCATCAGGAGCGTCTTGGGAACCGGATGCAAAGGCCATTGATGCCAGCGATCGACGGTGTCGTTCCAATTGGTCGCAACCCAATCGTAGATCGGTTCGCGAACCATCGGCTTCGGCGGAACCGGTGGTGGGGTCGCCGCGGCATGTTCTCCACGTACCGAGGTATCGGGAAACAGGTGGGCGGCTCCAATGCCATCGCCGTCGGCCTGATTGGCTGTCCATCCATCGATCTTCTCCGGATGCAAAGGTCCCACGCTGCGTCCATCCGGCAGCAACGAAACCAGTTCGTCGACGCTGCCGATTCGCACTTCGGGATCTTTGGCCAGGGTTCGTTTCACGATGTCGAGAAACGGGCTTTCGAGTTTCGATAGATCGGGCTCGGCGGTCAGGTGCTTCATGAGCACTTCGCCGACGCTCTCGCCTTCGAAGGGTACATGCCCGGTAAGCATCTCGTAGAGCATGATGCCCAGGGCGTAGGTATCGATCTCGCGGCCGTAACGACCGTTGGCAATCTCGGGAGCCATGTAGTGCACGGTGCCGACGCTTTCGGTTTGACCGCTGCGTCGACTGCACGAGATGAACTTCGACAGACCGTAGTCGCCGATCTTCACGGTTCCACCTTCGGTGGAGTCGATATCGAGGAACACGTTGCCTGGCTTCAGGTCGCGGTGCACAATGCCATGATTGTGCAGGTAGGCGACGCCGGTGCCGATGCCGCGCATCCAGCGTACGACTTGCTCGACCGGCATGCCGTTCGGGTGACGATCGATCGCGTCTTCGAGCGATTCACCCGACACGTATTCCATGACCACCCATTGGTCGCCGAGCGAGTCGCTACGGATGTCGTAAATGCCAATGAGGTTGGAGTGTTTCAGGTTCAAGCAGTGCTTGACGCCCCGCAACTCGACATCGAGGTTGCGACGAATCAGCTTGAGGGCGACTTCCTTGCCAGCATCGCTGGTGGCGAAATAGACCTCGCCGAAGCCGCCGCGGCCGATGCCGCGCTTGATGGTGTAACCTTCCAGGGGTTGGCTGCCGGTGGGGTAGAGGAACTTTACCGGCGTACGCTCTTCGCCACCCCCCAATTCGGGGTCGATCTGGCCAGGTTGTGGGGTGCGAACGTCCATTGTGAGTGTCAGAGTCGGTTCCCTTGTTTGCTTTCAGTGTAACTTCTTCTGTCCGCTTTTTCGCCAGCGGGCCGAAAACCTTGTCACAATTCTGGCGGGATTATTTCAAGTTTCTCTCTGCAGTCGTGCCCAACCCCAATTTCCCCTCTAAAGAGACGCTCTTCGGGGGCACGACGACTCACGCTTCTTCCAAACTTAGAGCAAAACTTTCGCCCTCAAGCCGAGCTCCCGCCTCGACTGGGGTCACCCCGTCGGCGGCTACGCCGTCGACGGTGAGGGGCAAATTCGACCGGCAGCACAACCGTCCCGCCTGGCGGAACAGCATGATGTCTCCTGGCCACCGGCGGCAAATCACGTGCGAGTGGCTCCGCGGACCCATCACGCAGCTATCGGCCATCAGCAGCACCGCGTCGGCGCGTGGCTCGGTACGGTGCCCACTAATGGGGGTCAGCCGGGCCGTGGCACTCAACGCATGTGGCTTGGTGAACTCCAGCCGCACGGTGCCACCGAGTTCGATCGTATGGTGATTAGCCAGCACCATCGGGCCCGTCAGCGGGCGGCCGTCGACCACCACATCGCTTAGGGGATCGATGGTGTAGTTGCCCCCTTCGCGGCGAATCACCGCATGGCGGCGCGACAGGTCGGCACACAACGGAATGGCAATATTCGAGTTCGGCGTTGGTTGTCCCAGCACCACTTCTTCGTCCAGGCAAACCAGGAACCCTCCGACAGCGTCGACCCACATCATGAATCGGTTGGGAGGTTCGGAGCCGGGCATCGTATCGTTCGACGTATGAGAGGATGAAGACGGGCGTTTCAGGTCGGCCGTGTCTTTCAGCGACAGCGAGGCCACTGGGCGACCTGCGCCGTGGAATAGTCGCGTGGCGTCGAGTCCCACGGCACGCCAGGCCTTCTTACGAGCTGCCTGGGCGACGCGATCGCGGGGAGCAAGTGATAGCATACGATCAGCCAGTTCGAGCACTTGTTGCCACTCTTGGTTGGCACTAGCAGCGTGCAATTGGCTGGCGAGATCGTGGTGTTCCTGGCAGTCGTGCTCGACTTGTTCGACGCGTCGGGCGACTAACTGTGTATCCATTGTAACACCCAGACGGTTCAATTGGACGGTAGGTCCGCGGAGCGATTGTGCGGCTTCGGCACTTTTTCCCACGGACAGCATTTGTTCGGCTTGGAGCAGGTGCTGGACGATTTCCAGCATCTCTGCGGTCTCACTGCTATTCAGGCCTCGGCGGGCCAGTTTCGCGAGCTCTTGCTCAGCGGCGGCGGTGCGCCCGTCGGCCAGGAATTGTTGGGCACGATCGAGAAGGTGCTGCCGGTACGATTGACGCAGGTCGGCCACCGGGCAGTCGTTGCCAGCCATTCGCTCGGCCAGTTCGACATCGCGCCAGCCGGCCGAAGTGTAGCCAGCTTGCATCCGCCCGCGAGCACGCTCGGCGACTCGCTCGGCCAACTCGGCCGAGAGTTCTCGGGCCTGGCGAAAGTCTTTCAGATCGTCTTGTCCTACGATGGCACAAGCCCGGTCTAATTGTCCCTCGCGCAGTGCACGTCGGGCTTCGCCAAGTTGTTTACGCCAAGTGGGCAACATCGGCCAACAGTCTCAAGTGCCAAATAGAAATAGAAGAAGAAAATGGATCCCACGGCTGGCTAGTCACCCGGAGCATCGTAGCCAACCGTGGGAGGTCCTGCAATTTTCAATTACTCGTGCAAGCTAACCGCAGCGACTTCGGTGCCTTCTTCGCTAGGCAGGTTGAAGTACGAGGCTACCTTCTGAGTGATCTCACCCGACTCTTCGGGGTCGAGTTGAATCTCGGGCACCACGTCGATATCGGCGTTGGCGATCCGGGCTTTCACATCGAGCGAAGTACGGATGTCGGTGATCAGCTTCTTGGCACGAGCCAGTTCGCTATCGTCGAACGGCAGTTCGCAAGTTGCTTGGGCCACGGCCACGAGTTGCTCTTTGGCTTCCAGGCACTTGATGTCGGTCTCGAGCTTCTTCTGAGCCGAAACCATGCCCGAGTACTTTTCGCGAGCTGCCATTAGGTTGGCTACACGAGCATCGCGCATGTCACGCAAGCTGGCGAGCGTTTCGTCGTCGACCTTGTAGCGGGCGAACTTGCTCTCAAGGCTACGTTCGACGTCCGAGCGATCATAGGTGCGACTAGCGTAGCGGAACACGCTTTTGCCGCTGGTCAGGTCGCTCTGCAGGTGCATGATTTCACCTTGCAGTTTGTTGCTATTTTTCTCGGCCAAGGCGATATGCTCGTCGAGTTGCTCCAGGGCTACTTCTTCCTTGGCAATCACATGCATGGCTTCTTCGATGACTGGAGTCAGGTCGGAAACCATCTGACGAGCGCGGTCGATTTGGAAGCTCGTGGGAACCGACTCCTGGACGCCGTCCGAAACGCGGCGAGCGCCGGTCTTCAGGTAACTTAGGGCATCCCGCCCGAACAACAGGCCGGCTACCAAACCGACGGCAAGAACAGTAACGAGGGTTTTTTTGATCATGGTATGGGCTCCTTGATCGGGTGAGGACTTACGGAAGCAGCAGGGGGCGCACTTTCGCATGGGAGTGATTTTTCGCTGGGTCGCGGAAAAGAAACGTCTAAACACCATTAAGACCAGTCACAAAAAGTGCTGATCTAATAAGGCATTCGCCGGCAGTTTCGAGATATTTGGAAACTTGTAGAAAAATTTGAAGTCGTTTGCCGCTTGCGACTCAGCCGGGGTACCGCGCAGAATGGAGGAACCCCTCGATTCTTTCCGACGCGTTCTGGAATACCGAAAAATGAAGCGTTTCCTGCTTGGCGGCCTGTTGCTAGCAATCTTGGCCGGGTGCAACGGCACTCAAACCGACTCCCCCGAAAAATCGCAGCCATTATCCGAGGCGGCCAAGAAGTACCGCCCGGTGTTCTTGGTCACCGAGCAGCCAGCCGGAGCGATCACGGTGGTTGAAGCGATGGGCAAGCTCGCCCCCCCTGCCGAAGGGGAGGCTGCCGCACCCGAAACGCCTGCCGCGGAACCCACCCTGATGGTGGTCGAAGGCCAAATCGGCGGAATGCCAAATCCCTTTGGCGAGGATGCCGGGGCCGAATTCCCCTGGTATGCGGAGATGGCCGCCTTCTCGCTGGTCGATCCGGCCACTGCGGTTGAGTTCGAGGGGCACGAGCACGCCGAGGGCGAAGAGTGCTTGTGGTGCACGCGAACCGCTCAGAAGATGGTCGACACGGTCGCTACGGTCGAGTTGAACGACGAGTCAGGCGAAATCATTGCCGAGCAGGCCGATACGTTGCTCGGTCTCGAAGAAGGGACGACCGTCGTGGTCGAAGGTACCGCCCGCATGGAGCTAGGCCGGCTGAAGATTGTTGCCGACCACATTTACGTGAAGCTGTAGCTGCTCTAGCGCGTTTCGGCGGGCTGTTGTGGCTTCAATTTGCCGGCCGAGCCATTCGGTGCCGGCGGCGCTTCCGCGTTGGGCTGGAAGCTACCGAGTTGATGGAACTCCATCAGTTCGGCCAGACCAGCGGCTGCTAGTTCGCGTCCCGAAACGTATTTGCCCGGCGTAATCCACTCCCGCATCATGTCGTGCGATACCTGGAACAAGTCAGCCAGCAGCACGTCCATATCGCTCTCGAGCGAAGCAAAGTGTCGCGCCCACTCAGCCGCTTCGGCTAGGCCAACGTTTTCTTCGCTTTGCCAACGCATGGGGTGGAACAGCAGCACGCTGAACGGCGTTACGATCCGGCGGCGACATGCCGCAAATGGCCAGAGCGCGGCACTCGAGCACTCGCCAGTCACTACTCCGGTGACATCTAACCGGCGGAGCTTGATGAGGGTCATCAGGCTCATCGCACAGTAGGGGCTCCCGCCGGGCGAGTCGAAGTAAATGGTGCAGTTGCCGCCTGGTTCGATGCTCAGCAACTTGTCCGTAAGCTCACTTTCGTGATCGGTGAGATCACCGACAATCGCAAGTTCTAACGGCCCTTCTTCTTGCTGCTGATCATGGTTTTCAGAACTAGGCATCGACAAATTCCCCTATACTCATATTCTCAGGCAGCCAATTCATCCGTCTCTGCAAATCGTGGTAATCTTCCTACGTTTTGCGGTGTCCCCAAACCTCTATTCTACGCCTCGAGAACGCGGGCCGCCATAGATTGGGCCGCCCCGCAGGCGAAACCCCCTGCAGGCTGCCCGGATTTAAACGGGCAACCGCTACAACCGGTGGGCTGCCAGCCGGGATGGTTCGGTTGCTCGGGCACGGGAATCTGCGTAACTGTCGAATATTTCTTCATTTAGCACCTTGGCGGCAATATACTGGAAGAGAGGCATCGTACCCATTAAGGGCAGCCATTTCCGCTTGCGGGGCCGGCTGCTCGTTGCGACTGCTTGCGAATGGTCGCAGGTGTTGTGCGGTACATCGATTGCCACGCTAGTCCGTTTTCCGATTCGCCTACGATTTAGACCAGTAGTCATGGGAATCCGTTTCGCCTGTCCCAACGGCCATCCGTTGCACGTAAAGACCGAGCTTGCCGGCAAGCGGGGTATTTGCCCTGAGTGCAAAGTTCGTTTTTGGATTCCCCAGCCCGAACAGGTACAGAACGACGCTGCTGAGTTAACCCGCGCGAAGCCAGCTCCAGTTCAGGCTGCTGCAGTAGGAGCGCCGGCCGCGGCCGGTTCGGCTGCGAGTGCACCAGCAAGCCAGCAATCGCCTGCGGCTCCGACACCAAAACAAGCCGCGCCCAAAAAGGCACCCGCTGCCGCGAGTCCTCCGGCCCCAGCGCCTGAGTCGGCACCAGCAACAGCTCCACCTACTCCCCCTGCACCGCCGGCTGCACCCGTAGCAGCGCAAGTTGCCCCTCCCCCTCCTCCTCAGACACCACCTGCGGCCGCTGCGCCGCCACCCCCTGCTGCTCCGCCAGCCCCAGCGGCAAGCGAGTCCTCGGCCGAACCACCCGCCTGGTACATTCGCCCGGCCGCCGGTGGCATGTTTGGCCCAGCGGATGATCAGTTGATCAAACAGTGGACCACCGAAGGTCGTGTGGGGGCCGATTCGCACGTTTGGCGGACTGGTTGGCCCGACTGGCGTCTGGCCAGGGATCTACCCGAGTATTTCCCCAGTCTGGCGGGCTCGGCGGTGCCGACTCCTGCAGTCGAGTTGCCTGTCGGCTACAATGAAACGCCCGCGTCGGAGGTCGCTCGACCGACGGATCCCCACGATCCGGCCGTGGTTGCCGCCCGCTACCAGCGTCGAAAACGCCGTTCGGCCGCCAGCCAGCAACTGGCTGCGGTGTTGCTTGGTGTGCTCGTGGTGGTTTTGGCGGGAGTGTTGGTGTGGGTAGTGGTAAACGCGAATTCCGACTCCAAGCCCGACGAAACCACGGCCCCGCCAGCGGTGACCACCCCCGAAGCGAAACCGCAGGAACCAGCCAATAACGCCGAAGCCCCGGCCGAAGAACAGGAAGCCGGCGACGAAGAAGCAGAGATGTAGCCTGCAACGTGTCGGCCGGTTTCCCACTTCATCTTGGACCTAAGATCTACGAATACCAACCTAATTGCTATGAATAATACACCTCGAGGTTGGCAATGGATTGCTGTACTTACTGTTGTTACTTGCTGTGGAAGTACTTTCGCGCAGGCGCAGGAACCGACCCCGGCCGCTGAACCAGCCGACGCGCCGGCGAAGGTTGAGTCGCAGGAAGACAAACCTGCTAGCGAGCAGCCAGCCGCCAAATCCGACAAGAAGCCTGAAGCCAAGAAGCCGGCGGACGAGAAGCCACCGACTCAGGTGCTAAAAGTCTACGACGATCGTCTGCAGTTGACCGTGCCAGCCGCCTGGAAGGTGGTCGATCCCAAGAACAACCTGATCGAACTGGAGTTGTCGGTTGCACCAGCCGAAGCCAACGCTGCCGACGAAGCTAGCGAAGACGAAGTGTTGTCGTCGCATGGACGAATCACCATGATGTCGGCCGGCGGCGATGTCGATTCGAACATTCGTCGTTGGGTAGGTCAGTTCCGCATGGGACGCGACGCTGATGGCAAAGATGCGATGCGGCGTCGCGAACGCAAAGTGCGGGGAGCCATCGCTCACGTGCTCGATATTGCTGGCACCTACTTCGACAGCCCTCGCGGTCCCTTTGGTCCCAAGGTCGAACGACCCGACTACCGGATGCTGGGGGCGATTATCGAAGTCGAAGGCGCGGGAAAGTTTTTCGTGAAATTCTATGGCCCGGCCAAGCTGGTCGAGAAGAATCAAGAAGCGTTTGAGCAAATGCTCGAAACGCTGGAAGTGATGGACCCCGAAGCCGATGCAGCTGATGCCGACGAAGAACAGGCAGAGGAGCAGGCCGAGGTGAGCGAAGCCAGTGTTCTGCAATCGACTGCTAAGGACAAAGAGTAAAACAGCCGCATGAATTGCACGCTTACGCCGATGGATCGCGAGGAACTGCTGTTAGCTCCTTACGCCATGCGCAGCCAGCAATCGGCCGGCCGCCAGTATCCGGAGTCGACGCACCCTTATCGGACGATCTTCCAACGCGATCGCGATCGCATCACGCACTGCGCCGCGTTTCGCCGCCTGAGTCAAAAGACGCAGGTCTTTACCGGCGACTCCGGCGATTACCATCGTACGCGCCTTACTCATACCTTGGAAGTCGCTTCCATCGCCCGCACCATCGCGCGGGCGTTGCGGTTGAATGAAGACCTGGTAGAAGCTTTGGCCCTGCTGCACGACATTGGTCATCCTCCTTTTGGCCATGCGGGCGAGGACCTGCTCGACGAACGCCTGGCCGGCGAGGGGGGCTTCAACCATAACGCGCAAGCGCTGCGAATCGTGAAACGAATCGAGCAGCGGTACCCTAATTTTCCAGGGCTGAACCTATCGCAGGAAGTGCTATCAGGGCAGCAGCGCCGGGGCAGCAGTCGCAAGGCGATAAGCGAACCCCCGCAGCCGTTGCTGGAAGTGCAAATAGTGGATGCCGCCGATAGTATTGCCTACGACGCCCACGATGCCGACGACGCCCTGGAACTCGGTCTGCTCACGATGAACGACATGGCCGAACTCGAACTCTGGCGCGAAGCGACCCAGGTGGTCGAGAGCCGCTACTCGAACCTGGAGCCTTTGCAGCTGCGACGGGCCATCATCCATCAGCTCATCGACCAAGGAGTCGGGATGCTAATCGAAACCACCCTCGCCCGACTTGAAGATTGGCAGATTACGAGTGTCGAACAGGTGCAGGCTTCTCCGTCGCTGGTGACCATGCCCGAGGAGTTTGCCGAACGCAAACTTTGCATGCAACAGTTCTTGTTTTCCCGCGTCTATCGGCATCCCGATCTCTTGCGTCAGCGAGAACTATCGACGGCTGAGCTCGGAGTGCTGTTCGACTACTACGTTGATCACGGCAACGAATTGCCAACGTTCTATCAGACGATTGCCGAAGAAGAAGGCCTGCCCCGCGCGGTAGGCGATTACCTTTCAACGCAAACCGATCGCTCCGCTCGCGAGGCGTACCAGTCGCTATGATTCGCATCGCCATCACGCAACCCGATATTCGCCCTTACCGAGTGCCGGTCTACAATCTGCTAGCCTCGCAGCCCGATATCGAAGTGACCGTGTTCGCCGATTTGGCGAAAGACGCCCCGAACCCCGAGAAGGAAGATATTCGGTTTCGTTTCGAGCCCGCGACGACCGATCCCAAGCCGCTCGGGCCGCTGCCGTTTGTCACGCACTCGGCTCACCATCAGGTGAACGATCCTGCGAAGTTCGACTTTGTGATTCACTCTTGGAATCCGCACTATCGCTCGTTGCGTCCCGCGCTCAAACAGGCTAAGAAGCTTGGAATTCCAACACTCGTGTGGGGGCATGGTTACTCGAAACGCGATAGCTGGTTTCGTACCATGCTACGCAACTGGGTCGCCCGGCCAGCGGATGGAATCCTGTTGTATACCCATCCGATCGCCCAGCGGATGATCGACAAATATGGCTTTGACGCCGAGCGAGTGTTTGTCGCCCAGAACGCGATTGACCAAACGCCGATCCAGGCGGCTCGTGAGGCTTGGTTGGCCGATCCTGAGCGACTCGCCCAGTTTCAGGCGGAACACGAATTGGTTCCAGGGCGAACCGTGGTATTTGTTTCCCGCCTGCTCGACGAGAACCGCCCCGATCGACTGGTGCGGGCAATCGATGGATTGCGACACGACTACGACGACTGCAAGCTGGTGATCGTCGGCGATGGTCCGGAACGACCGAAGCTGGAAGCCTTGGCCGAGCAGCTGAATGTAGCTGACCGCGTGATTTTTACCGGCGCTATTTACGACGAATACCAGATGGCTCCCTGGCTGCTTTCGAGCGGGGTGTTCTGTTACCCCGAGAACGTTGGACTCAGCTTGCTAACCGCGTTCGGGTTTGGTTTGCCGGCGGTGACCTCCGACAACATCGAGGCTCAGAACCCCGAAGTCGTCGCCCTGCAGCATGGCAAAAATGGATTGCTCTACCCTTACGGTAACGAGCAAGCGATGATCGACGCTTTGGGAAGTGTCCTAGGCAACGACGAGTTTCGCGAATCGCTAGCTGCCGAAGCTCTGCGGACGGTTACCGAGGAATTTACGCTTGCAACGATGGTGCAGGGCTTTCTGGATGCAACTCGGCTGGTGGATGGCAAGACCCGGAAAGTCGTACTGCCATAATCGCTTACCCACGAGCGACTTATAATCGAAATAATCGCAACAGTTGGCTTGTTCGACCTTTGGGAGGTTATGAAGTTGCCGACAAGTGCCCATTTTCGTTGTTCGTCACTTAGCTGGCGGTAAAATAGCTTGAATGCCTCGAACTGCCTGGAAATGGGCAGGTATAGCGTCCTCCAATTGCTCGGCATTCCATGTATGTAACACCCGCTGAGTAACTGTAATCGCAATAGCAGAGCAATGAATCCTCAAGACGAAACGCTAGGCATTCTGGGCCTCGTATTCATGGTTGCGATGGCATTGCTCATCGTGATTCCCTATCTGCGTGGGAAAGCGGATCTGCTCACCAGCTACAATCTGTTTCTGTTTGGTTCGTTTATCTTCACCGGACTGTCGGCTTATGCCTGGAGCAACCGAGGGCACTACCTTCATTACGAAGCTGCCGACTATACGTGGACCTATATCGGTTATGGGGTGTTCTACGCTGTATTTCTGGTGGTCTACAACTTTGTCTCGTGGCCTAGAAAGATGGCCGGGCGGCTATTTCGAACTTGGTGCTCTCCCTCGTTCGTGTCGTACTTCGTACTGGCGGTAATCTCGATTGTATTGAGCGGTATCGCGCTGCTCCAAATTCCGATTCCTGTTATCTCGCAGTTATCGTTCTTGATTTTTGTGCGATTGGGACCCTTCGCGGTGATTCTTGCGATCATGGCATTTCGTCGTGATGCATTTAACCCGCTCACCCTGCTACTTGTCGTTCTCACGATTACTCCGGCGTTCATTATGTCGCTGGCGTTCGGTGGTGGTCGACGTATTGCGCTATCGCTCCTGTTCGCCTTGCCGGTGGTCGTGTACTGGACTTGGCTACGTTATAAGAAGCCAAAGCTTGTGCTTCCGGTCTTGCTTGTCGTCGGTATCGTGATGTTTGGCTTCAACAATGGTCTCGAGGCCGTGCGGCACCGAGATTCGGATGCAAGAGGCCTGGGACGTGCTCTGGAAACGATTCGCTTGATTGCGACACAGAGCTTCACGTTTAGCTCCGCCGACCTGGCATTGACCGCACAAGACTCGGTGGAAGTGACTCTGTTTACCGTGCACAACTTCGTTGGGCCTAGTGCCAAGTACGAGGGTAAATTGTTTGCAGCCCCTTACTTCGTGCTGGTGAACCCCATTCCGCGAACTTTTTGGGAGGATAAACCCAAGGCGATTGGCTTCACCCTTCCTCAAGAAGTCGCGAAGAAGGAAGGCATGCATGGTCTTGGTAACGTGAATTGGGGCGTATCTCCCGCGGCTCAAGGTTTCCACGATGGTGGTATGTGGGTCATTGCTCTCTATGCGGTGTTTTTTGGCCTGTCGTTCCGCTACCTGGACGAGTGGTTGGTGCGCCAACCCGACAATCCATTCCTGCTAGGTTTCCTGGCTTCCAGCTCTGCGAACATCGTGGGCATGGCTCGTGGTAGCATCGATATCATGTCGATTCCGATCATTTCGTCCGCGATTGCGATGGTTTTCCTAGCCATCATGGCGCGCATGTTCTTTGGCTCCGATTACATCTATCCTCGTACGGACCAAGTAAAGAATTTCCCGCTCGACTACCTGAAACCGCAGCCAAGATCGGGCCCCTAGTCTTAGTGCTAGCACTCTCCGGTATTGCACTGTGCGCGGTGCTTTCAGGCGAGTACATTTTGCTCCCTCTGTCCGTAGGACTGACGGACGAACGTAGACGATGTGCGCACTTGTGTCGCACGCTCACCAAGGATGGTGTCACCATGGCTCAACCCCCTCGCATTCTGATTGTTCGCCTCACTGCGATGGGCGACGTGATTCATGGTCTGCCTGTCGCTTCGGCCTTGCGTCGGCAGTTTCCTGATAGCTTCCTCGCTTGGGCTGTGGAAGGGCGCGCGGCCGAACTGGTCGAGGGGCATCCCGATCTCGATCACGTAATTCGCTTGCCCCGCCATTGGTGGCGTTCTGCACGCTCGCTCCACGAGACGAGAAAACAGCTGCGAGAGAGTAAGTTCGATATCACCGTCGACCTGCAGTGCCTGACGAAAAGCTCGATCATTGCCTGGCTCACTGGGGCTCCCAAACGACTCGGCGTAGCCGGTGCCAACGGGCGCGAGTTCAGCAAGTGGTTCAACAACTGTCTCACGGATGTGCAAGCCTCGCATGTGGTGGATCATTATCTCGGCATCCTAAAGCCGCTCGGCATTGAGTCGCCCAAGGTGGAGTTCAAGCTGCCTGAGTCGTCGCTATTAACCGAGTACGCCAAAAAAACTCTCGCTGATCTCAATCTTCATACCCCCTTCGCGGTTCTGAACCCTGGCGCTGGTTGGCCTTCGAAACTGTGGCCTGCCGAACGATACGGACAGGTCGCCCGACATCTCCATCAGCAGGGAGTCCGCAGCCTGGCAGTATGGTGCGGCCAGGAAGAGCGAAAGCTAGCCGAGCAGATCGTCGACACGAGCCAAGGAGCAGCCGTGCTGGCTCCAGCCACGACGATGCCCGAGTTGGCCGCGATCACCCGTCGCGCGAACTTGTTCCTCGGATCCGATACCGGTCCGATGCACCTGGCGGTCGCGGTCGGCACTCCCACGATCAGCCTACACGGCACAAGCCAAGCCGATTGGTGTGGTGCCTACGGACGAAGCAACATTCGCCTGCAGCAGTACTACCAAGGTGGAACCGCTCGTCAGCGTCGCGCGGCGAATAACACCGCGATGCAAGCGATCACCGTCGAGCGAGTCTGCAAAGCGTGCGACCAGTTGCTGGCACGCAGCCGTGCTGCTCTGGCTGGATGAAGGTAACCCTCGAATCTGCACTGGTCGGGCCTCGGCATCGCATTGGATCTCTCCTATCCTGCTGCTCTGCAGTCCGCCCAGTTCCACCAGCTCCTCGCAGCGGGAGGGGACCCATCTTCCCACCCCCGGCGGGATAGTTTCCCACCGCCCTCGAATAGATTCCCACTGCTGGGCAAATAGATTCCCAATTTACCCACCTATGGGAAAATTGAATCGGCAGGCACTCTGCAAAACCAGTGGTTTTCGCGTCCGAATAGATTCCCATTTCCAATAACGCATCGAGTGGGAATCTATTTTCGCAGTGGGAATCAATCGCAAGTCGTTTGTTAGCAATGAGTTGCATCAACACCTCCGGTGAATGTGCCCAAAATAGATTCCCATGGGTGGGAAACTATTTTGAGTTGGGAGTTGGACGTTGGGAGTTGGATGTAGAAATGTCATCTTGAAGGAGCTTCCAGCGACTGAAAGATCTAGCTTACAGCTTAGAGCCTACAGCTTTGACACCCGCGCAGCAGCAAACGCCCACGCAGCCGAACATTCGCCTGCGCGTCACTAACAGTCTGCCATTCAAACAAGCATCACATCTCATTCACCTCCTATCACTAAGAGCCAACAGCCGAAAGCTGATAGCCGACAGCCAGCAATCACCTGTCCATTAGAACACCACAGGTGGCCAATTCCCAGCGAAAACTGGAGCATTCAGAAAAATCGTTTAGCCCGCAGCCGGAGGCGATGGCTAGCGAGGTGGACCTAGAGCGACCGCAAGAATTCTCACGCAGAGTCGCCGAGCCCGCAGAGGACAAGAGCACCACCGAGAGCCAGCCGGCCTCAACACCTGCCCCCCCCTCAAGTATTCGGTGAAAGGGAAACATCCCTCGCAAAGGGGGTCGCCGCCGGGGGGGGGGGAGTGAACTGCGATAATCTCGGCAAGGCGAAACTGCTTCGGTCGATGAAACCTAGGGGTCTAACGACGAAGCTGCCCCAGACCTGACCTGGGAGCGAGCGTGGATTCTGAGTTAAAGTTTTGAGTGGTCACAGCGTTTTCGCCACGGAGCGGGGCAGGTCTTGGTGTCCAGCGTCTTGTTAGCCCTTTCGTTCGGTAAGGCTGGCTCGGATGTGCTTGCGCAGTCCGTCCTCTAATTTGGATTTTCCGCTAATCGAATTGTCGTAGAACAGGGTCCGAAAAGCTGAAACATCAAATGGCAACGTCGTGCCTTTCTCAGCCATGAGGATTGTCGGCTTGTTTAGAGCATGCGCGTAACCAACCTCGTAAAACACATTCGGGTTCTGAGGCGAGATGTCAGCGATGATCAACCGCGACTCCCGAATAGCTCTACTGATATCGGCGATGATTAAGCCAGGGCCACTCTGCTCGTCGATTCTTAGGACCGAAATACCCTCCTCTTCACACACGCGTTGGATGACCTCGGAGTAAACTTCGTTATAGGGCGACGAGAACTGCATCACTACAAACGCACGCGGAGGTTCAGTCGTGACCGTGAAATTCCGAACCTTTATGTCGTGGTAACCCATGCAGAAGATTCCAACCTGTGACTGCGGTAGGTAAACTGGTATCTCGGCAGCGATCACTTCAACCCCATCAATCGAGAGCGTCACTTGAGATCCCTTTACGTCGACGTCCAAGTGGTATTCGCGACCGGCCTCAAGGGCTTCGACATCGCCTCCAACGGCGTAGTGATCCCATTTTGATCGGAATGAGCGAATCCCGTAGAGAAGCTCGTTTGAGATACCAGCGTTAAACGTCTGTTGGATCGACTTGTCGTAATAGAAAATGATGTCGCAAGCGCTCTTAGCGTCAACTTCTGGGAAGGTGACGTCAGCAGAAATTTGCCCGCCTGAGAAAGACTGGTCGCAAATGAAGTTTCCGGTCGCGGCGAGAATTTGTCCCTGATGCTCCTGCTCGGAGCCTTGGAAGGTGAGAACTCCGTCTTCCACGGACATTCTTCCGCTGATGGGCATCCAGTTCATGTGTGATTTCTTGGGCTAACGTCGGACATCACCGAGGACGCGCGAAAGACTCCACCAGTGCCAAACCGCTCGGCTCGCGTCCTTCGGTGCATGTCATTGTTTCCCGCATTCTACAGCATTTTCATAGTGTTTACGCATCGATTCCGCGTAGCCAGATTGGAGTCGTTCCAAGTGCAAAAGATCGTCCAAGGCCAGATTAAGCCTGCCGGTCGTCAGATAGTGCGCCATCCTAGCGTTGTGGAATTCATCGTTGTCAGGATCCAGTGCTAATGCGTTGTTGTAGTACGCGAGCATTGTATCGAAATCGCCATCAATCTCAGCAAAGGCATTGCCAAGTAGCAAGTAAGCGTCGGGAAAGTACGGGTTCAGCTCGATTGACCGTTTTAGCCAGCCGCGTGCCTCACGATAGCGTTCCAGCTCCGCGTCGTTGTAGAACGGAGTCTCCTCGCTATCGTCCGGCGGGCGCTCGTTGGAAAACCAAGTGGTCAAGCCATCAGACCAACGAGGAATCGCCGAACGTTGCAGCAATCGAATCTGGTTTACTGCATTCCGAAACAACGTGATTGCTTGGCGGGCTTTCTCAGCAGTGACAGATGATTCCATCACGATCGATCCAGTCGGGGAACGACGGCGGTAACGGGGTGCCGCCCAGAATTTAAGTATGCAAAACCTGTGTCGTCGGCGGCTCCCGTTCACCGCATGGTTATGTGCCGTTTACGGTTTCGATGTATTCGCCAGTCATTGCCTTCGCGTCGGGATCGATGTCGATCACCTTGAAGCGAATTGTATCCTTCCACGCGACGCGACAATAGTCTACCAACGACGCACGATAATAACACGGACCACAATCCTTGAGGGTGAGACCGTCTGGACCTTTGCGCACCTCCGTAGTGAGAATCATTCCGGGTTGCGGTCCAACCTGGCGAGTTGAGGAATCGAACAAGAAGCCATCGGGCACACCATTGAATCTTGGTTCAGAATCTAACGCGGGCATGGGATCCGTGCGTGGGCGAAGAACGACCACATAATCGGCGGGCGCATCGGCGGGCGGAGTATGGTCGTCAGTCCACCAGCGGGGTGAGTCAAACCAGTGAATCGCATAGACATCAACGCGATAAATTCCATTGTTGATCTCGCAAAGCGCCCCACGTTGCGTATCGGAATCATCAAATCGTGATTGACCGCCGGGTAAGCATTCGCCCGGACCAATGAAAAGCTTGCCGGACGTTACGTTGATGCCGAGGTTCGCCACCAGTTCGGCAGCGTAATCACGTTCGTCCGGGTTGAGGTCATCGTCGGTGATTCGCGTTTGATATACGCCGTCGCCGCCAAGTGAAACGAGCGCGATCTTGCCGGATTGGATTTCGTCGAGTTGGGCAAAGTCCAAGCACCACCAATCGACGTCATCGTCGACACGGTGTTCAAGCTGTTGCGGATCGAACATGGCTAGCGTGGCTGTGTCCGTAAAGAATTTGAACGTTCGATCCATAGCGAGCGGCGTTTTGGGCACATAACGTTTAGCGTAACCGGGTGGCGACGGTTGACGTTGATTTCAAATTCGGCGTAAATCGCCACTCCGGTTCACGCTCTTGTTATCCGCCCGGTTGGGCATCAATCGCGATACGGTTCACGACGACCGATCTGTGTACCTCGACTGTAATCTTCCTTCCATTGTAGTGCGTCTTGGAACAGCTCGTTGTGATCGTCCGAAATTATGTCGATTTCAGAATCGGGTATTGGTTCGCACTCTTCGGGATCGGATTGAACTACCTGAAGTTTGATAAATCCGTGATCGAAGCGGTCCAAGCGTAACATCCCAATGTGAACAGCCGTATCCAAGAAGTCGTCGAGCAGCGTGAGAATGGCGGTCTTCTGATCGTCATTGAGTGATCGGAGTAGTTCGCTGGCGGCACCGACATCGGAACCAGCATTGCAGTCCGTCGCCCCGATTTGATCGCGGAAGTCGGCGAACAAGTTGTCCGTATCAGAAACAAGAGTAAGGCCGAACAATCCACGCGCCATTTCGATGCGCGCGTCATCGTCGTTGGGCCAGAGTTCTTCGTCGTCTTCGCCGAGCCAACCGCGTTCACGACAGATCGATAGGTATCGCTGTTGGCGTTCAAGTCGAGTCTTTTCGTTCATGAGTGTGCTTGGCGGGTAACTTGTTATTCGACACGAAAAATGTGTGTAAGCACGGCTTATCCACATTTTTTGTGGATAAGATGAACCCGGACTATAGCAGATTCTCGGTGCTACGACGCCTCGAGGTGGGAAACACCCAATCGCGCTAGCAGGCTTGTGGCAACCCGCTGAACCGCTTGGGGCGATGAAACCTACGCGTTCTTGAGCTAGCTTAAACGGAGCACGGTGTCCCCTTTGAATAGAATGTAGCCAACAAGGTTGGCATGTTTGGGTAGAATTGAAATCTTGATTACACTTCACAGTTAAAATCTGAATTACTTGGAGGTTCACTCAAATGCCAGTGTTCGGTTGCTCCAACTGTTCGAGTTTGATTTCGCTCTCTCTCATCCCTGGTGGGAACCCTGCAGCAGAGGGAGATGAATTTGCAAGAAACTGGCGGATATGTGATAGATGTGGCAGCCTGCTCTGCGAGGAGTGTGCCCCTGCCTCTGAGACTCAGTGCAATTGCGGCGGGCTACTCAACGAACCTGATAGCGATACACGCATGAAATTATACTTTCCTAAGTGCGAATCTCTGGAAGACCTTCCGCCTTCACTGCGAAGGCTTACCACGAAGAGAGAACGCATGGAGAAGCTCAATGAGCAATGGGAACGGGGAATCTTGGCTCGCGGCGAATATGATGCTTACAAGTCAATCTTGGAAGCATCGGCGTGAAACATCCAAGCAGTTTACGGTGCATCGGCCTCTACCCTCCGGCAACGGACAACGAACAACGGACCACAACAGCACCTGTCCACGAGAACACTAATGGTGGTCACTTGCGAGTGAACACTGAGTCGTTTACGAAACCGTTTCGCCCGCCCGCGTTGAGTCACAGCGGGTAGTGGACTTGAGTGTCCTGATGGAATCTATGCGCGAAACACTGGGATCCGGTCTTGAGGGCTGTTCGCTGGTCGACCAAGTATCGTGCGGATACGCTCACTGCAACAAATCACACATTCGTAAATTGATGATGCGGAATTGCCTGATAGAATAATAGTAGCGTTCGCTTCTGGCAGTTCGATTGCGCCGTTATTCGGCTTGTAGTGTGGTTACGCGAAGCCGAAGGTCTGGATGGAGTTGCCGGGATCTGCCTCTCTTCGTACCCGCAGGCGATCTTTTCCTCATGCAAGTTGAAACCAGACGTGTGGTCGGTGAAAAGCTGACCGAGTTGTATCTCACTGTTTCTCCGAATCCGCGGCAGCGTTTGGTGCAACAAGCGGTCGATGCAATGATCGCGATTCGGGATGCACTACAAACGGCCGATGCGTACATGCTGTGCGAGCGGTACTTTGCCACGCCAGAGGCGATGGAGGTGATCCGCCGCTTTCGCCGCGATACGTTCATCGATGTCGACGATGGAATTCAGCCCACGTATATTGCCGTGGAACCGGGGGCGTATGGCCAGTTCGCGGGCGCGCAATTGCATGCGGTGGTGGGGCCACAGAAACCGGTTCCCTTGCGATGCACTCAAGGAGCAGGCGGTGTCGCAGGGCGACGCCTGCAAAACAATGGCTCGACTTGGGTCTATATAAATGGCATGCACTCCGACGTTTCGCAGTGCGAAGTTGAGCAGGCCAAGCGCATGTTTTACTGCACGGGATGTTTCTTGCGGCAAGCGGGCGCGTCGATGCGTTCCGTGGCGCGCACCTGGTTGTGGTTGCGCGATATTTGCGACTGGTACGATGGATTAAACAGCACGCGGAACCGGTTTTTCCAGAACGAGGGACTCATCGATCCGCAACATGGCAGCGTGCACCTGCCGGCCAGCACTGGCATCGGCATGTATGGTGCCAACGGGGCAGCCTGCACGCTCGACGCGATTGCGATGCCGGGCGCGGAGGACCAAATCGAGTTGCTCGAAGCCGGTGGCGACCAAGAGTCGGCCTTCGAGTACGGGTCGGCCTTCAGCCGAGCGGCCATCGCTCCGATGCCGGCGGGACCTACGCTATTCGTGTCGGGCACCGCGGCCATCGATCGCGCGGGGGTAACCGAGCACGTTGGCCAAATGAAGGCTCAGATCGACGACACCATCGAGCACATTCGGGCGCTGTTACGTCAGGGTAATTGCCGCGACGATCAGGTGCTTACCGCCTTGGTGTATTGCAAGTCGCCCGAGGTGGAGCAGATGTTCCGCACGCGCTGTTTCGATTTGCCTTGGCCACATCTGACGATGATCGGCGACGTTTGTCGTCCCGAGTTGCTGTTTGAAGTGGAGGTGACCGCAAGCCCTGTCTACGAAAGATCCACCGGTTCCTGATCGCAGGTACTCGGAGCACGACCGAATCGGATGTCATGAATCCAGAATCTTCCAGCCATGCGTCGGAATCGTCTGTGGGCATCGCTCCAGCAGCGGCTGCCTCGCTGTTCGAAACTTCGGGACCAACGACAACCGCCAACGACATTGATCAGGCGGTGCGTCGCCGTCTGAACCGGCTGAAGCTTGCTGCCGCTCCCCCCTGCTCCGACGCGGTTTTTTTGCGGCGGGCGTTTCTCGATCTGATCGGTACCTTGCCCACCGCCGACGAGGCCCGGCAGTTTTTGAATTGGAACAAAGCGAATAAACGAATCGCCTTGGTTAACCAGCTGCTCTCCCGAGAGGAGTTCGTGCAGTACTGGGGCATGAAGTGGTGCGACTTGTTACGGGTGAAGGCTGAGTTTCCGATCAATCTCTGGCCCAATGCCGCTCAGGCGTACGATCGGTGGATTCGGGAGAGTGTTCGCGAGAACAAACCGTACGATCACATGGTGCGGGAACTGCTCACTTCGAGCGGCAGTAATTTTCGCGTAGGGCCGGTGAACTTCTACCGGGCGATGCAAAGCAATACGCCGCGCGACATCGCCAGCACCGTGGCCCTCACCTTCATGGGCGAGCGGGTCGATCGCTGGCCGGCCGAGCGACTCGATGGCCTGGCGGTGTTCTTTTCGTGCGTTGGATTCAAGGGCACCCGTGAGTGGAAGGAAGAGGTCGTTTACTTCGATTCGGTAAAGGCGGTCGACGAGCAAGCCAACGGAAACCTGGCCAAAGCAGTGTTTCCCGATGGCACACCCGCGTCGCTTGATGGTCAGGTCGATCCTCGTGAGGTGTTCGCCGATTGGTTGATTTGCCGAGAGAATGCTTCGTTCGCTCGCTGTGCTGCCAATCGTATCTGGTTCTGGCTGTTCGGGCGCGGCATCGTCCACGAGCCCGACGACTTCCGCTCCGACAATCCGGCCAGTTGTCCCGAATTGCTCAACACACTGGAAAAGAAGCTGATCGCGTCGAAATACGATTGCCGCGAACTCATTCGGTTTATTGTCTCGTCGCAAACCTACCAGCAGAGTCCGGTGCCGCGCAGCGATTCGCAGCAGGCCGACACGCAGTTTGCTTGTTACCCGCTGCGGCGATTGGAAGCCGAGGTACTGATCGACGCCATTTGCGGCATCACCGACTCGACTGAGTCGTACTCTAGCGCGATTCCCGAGCCGTTCACGTTTATTCCCGAGCAGCAACGCTCGATCGAATTGCCCGACGGCAGCATCACCAGCAGCTTTCTAGAGATGTTTGGTCGGCCACCGCGCGACACGGGGATGGCCAACGAGCGAAACAATCAACCGACCTCAGCGCAGCGATTGCATATGCTGAACTCGAGCCATATTCGCCGCAAGATCGAACGCAGCGAGTCGATGAAGACCTTGATTGCCAAGTTCCAGAAGAATCCGGTCCAGGGAGCTGCCGAGATCTACCTGACGGTCTTGTCTCGCTACCCGACCGATGTCGAGCTGGCCGTGGTCGAGCAGTACGCCAAGGGGTCGATTGGCAAACGCCGGGCTGCGTTCGATTTAGTGTGGGCGCTGATGAACAGCTCGGAGTTCTTGTACCGCCATTAATCGCTTTCGAATCGGAGAGTGCCACGATGAAACGACCGAACAACGCTAGCGCAGCGAACGATGCGAGCGCTGGCCAGGCGATGATGGGCGTATTCGATATGCCTTTGTCGCGGAGGGCGGTACTCAAGGGGGGACTCTACGGCGCTGGGGGCTGCTTGTTATCGGACTGGCTCGCACGCAGTCCGCTCCAGGCGGCCCCCGCGCCCAATACATCAGGCAAGGCGAAGTCGGTCATCCAGATCTGGATGTGGGGTGGTCCATGCCACCTCGATACTTTCGATCCTAAGCCGGAAGCTGGGCAGGACTACACCGGGCCCTTCACTGGGGCGATCGAGACCAACGTCTCTGGCATGCGCATCCACCAGCTATTGCCAAAGCTGGCGCAGCAGGCCGATAAGTACTCGCTGATTCGCAGCATGACCCACGGAGTGTTTGCTCACGAAACCGCGTCGTACATCGTGCAAACTGGTCGCAAGCCGGGCGGGCGCGATGTGTTTCCGTGCGTGGGGGCGGTGGTCTCGCTCTTCAAGGGGTACAACGCGGGCTACAAAGGCCTGATACCGCCGTACGTGGTGCTCACCGAGCCGCAAGGCCGCTTCTCCGAAGCAGGATTTTTGGGCGGCACATACAAACCATTTGCCACCGGTGGCAACCCGGGTGCGCCGCAGTTCCTGGTCGAGGGGGTAGCGTCGCCGGGAGTGACCGAGGAGCAGCAACATCAGCGCAGGGAGCTGCTTCATCGGCTCGACATGCTCAACGCGGCAATGCCAGGCCATCCCCAACTTCAAGCGTTGAACGAGTGCGAGAACCAGGCCTACGAACTCATCGTGGGCGACGCCGGCAAGGTGTTCGATCCGAATCAGGAGCCCGAAGAAGTTCGTCAACGCTACGGGCGCAATACCTTTGGGCAGTCGTGCCTAGTAGCTCGTCGGCTGGTTGAAGCCGGCGTGCCGTACATCACGATCAATTACAAAGGTTGGGACACCCACAAAGAGCATTTTCAGATCATGCGCCGCAAGCTGCCGGAACTCGACGCGGGGCTCTCGTCGCTGCTGCAAGACCTGGCCGACCGAGGACTACTGGAGAGCACCATCGTCTGGTGTGGCGGGGAGTTTGGCCGTAAGCCGCAAGTGTCGTGGGAAGCTCCCTGGAACGGCGGCCGCCAACACTACGGGCATGTGTTTTCCACCCTCGTGGCTGGCGGCGGTTTTCGCGGTGGCCAAGTGCTGGGCTCGAGCGACGCGAAGGGGGAATTCGTGAAGGACCGCCCGGTGTATCAGTGGGACTTCATCTCGACCATGTACCAACAGCTCGGCATCGATCCGCAGGCACCGCTGCCTCATCCGCAAGGCAAAACCGTGTTGGCCACGCCGACCGTCGACGACGGATACGAAATCGGTGGTCGATTGAACGAAATCACTTAAGTGAGTTTGCGATGAAAGTTCTAGGGATTGTGATCGCGAACTTGCTGTTGGCGATGCCGCTCTACGCCCAGAAGGATCCGCATGTCGGCTACATCTTCCCCGCTGGCGGGCAGCGTGGAACCACGGTCACAGCGACCGTGGGGGGACAGTACCTCCAGGGAGTCGACGCCGGCTACGTTTCAGGCGATGGTATCGAGGTGCGGATCGTCAAGCACATCAAACCAATCCCCAATAACGTGCTCAACATGCTGCGCCAGAAACAACGTGAACTCACGAAGCAGGTGCGTGAGAAGGAACTGACCGACGAGCAGGCGATCGAGCAGTTTATCGAGTTTGCCAAGTCGAAGAAGCAACCCGATCTTACACCGGAAAAGTTCAAAGAGCTGGACGCAGCAATCCGCGACCCCAAGCGACAAGAGAACGCTCAGCTCGAAGAGCAAGTGATTGTGGAGTTTTCTATTGATAGCGGTGCTTCGCTCGAGCCGCGCGAACTGCGCTTGCGAACTCCTAAAGGGCTTACGAATCCGGTGGTGTTTCAGGTAAGTCAGTACCCGGAGTACGTCGAGTCGAAAGAGGATGACGCACTGGAGCAGGTGCTGCTTAAGGCAAAGTTGCCGCTGGTGATCAACGGGCAAATCCTGCCGGGCGATGTGGATAGCTATCGTTTTCGACTCCGCAAACGAACCCAGCTGGTGGCCAAAGTGGAAGCAAGGTCGCTGATTCCCTACCTGGCCGACGCGGTGCCGGGTTGGTTTCAGGCCACGCTCTCGCTACAGGACATCAACGGGGCCGAAGGGGCTTATTCCGACGATGATGCGTTCGATCCCGATCCGCTGATTCAATTGAACATTCCGCAAACAGCAGAGTACGTTCTAGAAATTCACGACGCGATCTATCGCGGGCGCGAAGACTTCGTCTATCGCATCACGGTCGGCGAGGTGCCTCGCGTGCAGTCGATCTTCCCGCTGGGGTGCCACGCTGGGGAATCGATCACGCTGCATCTCACGGGTTGGAACCTCGAGCAGGGCGAAGTGCCGTTTGATGCGGGTCAGCTCTCCGCAGGCGAGTTGCCGTTTACGTCGACACAAAACGCCCGGCAAACAAACCCTCGCCCGCTTGTTGTTGGTGAGCTTCCCGAAGCCTTGGAGGTCGAACCCAACAACACCAGTGAGGAAGCTAACCTTCTAACCTTGCCGGTGGTCGTGAATGGCCAAATCACCGCGCCCGCCGACCTCGACTGCTTTGCCTTTCAAGGCACCAAGGGAGATCAGCTAGTCGCCGAAGTCACGGCGCGACGCATCGGGTCGCCCCTCGATTCCATCTTGAAGCTTCAGGCGCCCGATGGAACGATGGTGGCCGCGAACGACGATTTCGAAGATCGCGGGGCGGGGCTCACCACCCACCAGGCCGACTCGTTGATTTCGTTTACCCTGCTGCAGGACGGGGAGCACACGTTGAGCCTCGGCGACGCCCAAGGTCGAGGAGGCGTGAACTTCGGTTACCGCCTGAGAGTGTCGCATCCCCAGCCCGACTTTGCTTTGCGAGTGGTGCCATCGAGCCTTTCAGCGGTGGTGGGTACCAAGGTGCCGATCACCGTGTACGCGCTGCGCAAAGATGGTTTCGACGGAGCGATCAAGCTTGCCTTGCACGATTTACCGGAAGGATTCCAGCTAAGCAGCGAGGAGATTCCGGCCGACGTCGACAAGGTGGAACTCACCTTGCGTGTTCCCAAGCAACCGACGAAGGATCCACGCAAGCTCCTCCTCGAAGGGACCGCGGAGCTAGAAGGGCAACCAATAACCCACCAAGCGATACCGGCCGACGATCAGATGCAGGCGTTCTTGTATCGTCACTTAACGCCTGCAAAAGAGTGTTTGATCATGGTGCGCGACAGGGCTGGCAAGAAATAGCAGCCAGAAATCAGCTTGATACGCGACTTGTGCACGGCGCATAAAAAAGCTGCCAAGTGGGATAGACCGCCCCAATTCAGTTCAGTGTACCGAACTGGCTGCCCTATTTGGCGATCTACCCACTCAGCAGCGGACTCTGAGAATCCTGTTCTCGACGACTACGACCGCTTGCGAAGTCCAGCGGTCATCAGGCCGATGGCCGACAAGCCAATCAACCAGGCGGAAGGCTCTGGCACACTGCTAGTTGCCAGCGAGCCCGAGCTCACGTATTCGATAACACCGGTAGCAAGGTAGCCATTGGCCATTTGCCACTTGAACTCCAGGTCGCCATCGTTGCCAGCTCCGAATGCCGAAGTATCGAAGATGTTACCAAGGCTATATTCGGTGGAGCCATTGAAAACGAAGCCCGTCTCGTCAAGAACGTACTCGACCATGAGTTCCGAATCGGAACCACCCGCCTCGGTCCAGGTTGCGGTCTGAGCGACTGTACCGAAGTTGGCCTTCCAAAGATCGTAGTCGGCCGAGTCGACGACCCCGTCGCCATTGCCATCGGCACCTTCACCAGGTGTGACATTGAAACCAAGGCTGTCGCGCCAGATCGTGTAGTCGGCAACGTTCACGGTCGAGTCGCCGTTGTAGTCACCCACTGCAGGAGTCACGGTGATTTGGTCGGCCAGGCTATTCCAAGAACCGGTTTCCAAAGCACCTGCCGAGCTAGAGATCTCATAGTAATCGGCACTGAAACCAGCGGTTGCGTTGGCATTCACGATCTTGGCTTCACCGGTCGTGGTGTTTACCTGCAGCTTCAACGTTTCACCACCCGCAAGTTCGGTAATGGTGGTTTGGTCCAGCGACGAGTCGTACGATACGGTAGCTCCGTTCAATGCAACCAGGCCGGACGAAGCAGAAGTCAGGATATCGCGATGGTTGCCAGCCAGAGTCACGGTGCCACCTTCGTAAAACAAGTACGAAGCGTCGTAGCCACCCTTCTCCAGGCCGCCTAAGTTCAGGGTACCACCTTGCATATAGTAGGCCCCCGAAGCGTCAAGACCAGTCGTCAGAGTACCGGCTACGGTGACTTCACCAGCCGACTGGTAAACGATACCGTGTCCGTCAGCGTCGGAAGTTGTGAGGTCAGTGCCGACAATCAAGTCGCCACCGACATTCAAAACGCCGCCGGTTACGTTGACCGTTCCATCTTGACCATCACCAACGATCATCGCACCCGCAGCAATTGGATTAATAGTGGTAACACCACCGGTCACGTTCATTGTAGCGCTACCGTCGAGGGTTCCACCACCAGTGCTGATGCCATAACCAACGATGAAGTACTGGAAAGCCTCTGAATCAAACGTGCCGCTGTTGACCTGCAGTACCGCATTTTGCGAGTAGTACATACGACGGTTTTCAGTGGTCGTGGCTAGGAAGTTCACGTCCCCACCATCGACCAGGAAGGTGTCATTGGGACCACGACGACCAGCCTGATAGTTGTGCAGGTTATTTGTGGTCGACGTGGAGTTCAATTCGACATTGAGCACACCGCCCAACGCGTTATAAACACCATCGCCACCGGTGCCGTTGTCGCTATGGAAGAAACCACGGTCGACGGTTACGTTTACGGTACCACCGGTCTGATTAAAGGTGCTGTCGTAAGCACCGGTAGCAACAATGAAGTAGTTGCCAGTGGTAGTAAGCACCGCGTCATCAGCAATGGTGAAAGTAGTGCCGGCGTTCGTGCCGTTTAAGAAACGTCCGTTAACGATGAGTTCGCCGGTGCCGGTCAGGTTGGTCGCTTCCGCTCGCCCGAGATTTGCCCCTAACGTGGCCTGCCCACTGGCGATGTTCACTACCTCGGTGTCGGCGGGCTGAGCCCCGGTATCCCAGTTGGTACCATCGGTGTAGTCGCCAACAGCGTCGGTAATCCAGTTTGCCGCTTGCGTCGCAGCGACCGGAATGGCCACCACTCCGCTGAGCAGCAGCGCCTTTATGAAAGAACGGTAAGACATGTCGATTCCTTGGTGCGTAGATATATGTTGAGTGCCTGGCGATCACCTCGGCTCAGGCAGAGATATTGGCAATTGCTTCAGAGAACTAACGCTTGCGAATCGCAGCGAAGGCCAGACCCGCTAGCCCTAGCAACAGCACGCTCGAAGGCTCCGGCACAGCAACTGCACCCAGTGCTTCGAAGGCGTCCAATCCATTGGCTGCGATGTAATCAGACTTGAACAAATTGAAGTCGTCGCGATCATTGTCGAAGTCGCCATCCAGGTCACCCGCCAGTGCGGCTTCAAGGGCCGTTAGTGCTGTGAGGTCGGCATATCCGTTCGCAGCAAAGATATCCCAGTCGGCCGAATCAATAACACCGCTACGGTCGAGGTCGGCACGAGCAAAGGCGATATCAATATCGTTGAAGCGGTAAAGTGCCGTGATTTGGTCGTCGGTCAAGGCACCGTCCCAAATGGCGAACTCATCAAGGTAGCCTTCAAACGTGTCGGTTCCACCTTCGTTGATTCCAGTACCACCGTTCCAAGCAGGAGCGGGATTTCCAACGTGTACTTCCGCCGAGGCGTCAACCCAGTCCTTCGCTTCATCGCTGCTGAGCAGGAATTCACCTCGGTGAGAACCATCAACGTATACTTTGATTGCGGTGCTAACATCGTCATAGGTGGCTGTATACATATGCCACTCGCTATCAGCTGCGAAAGCGGTATTCGAGCGTGCATCGATGTGCGAACCCCAGAGGCGGTACCCTTCCGAAATGTTCACAATCGCCCGGCTGGCGAAATCGGTTCCTTCCGTTCCCGACGGTGCGCCACGAATGCCAAAGCCGGCCAAGTAATTAAGGGTGGGGATGCTTTCGTCCACTTTCACCCATACATTCATCGACCAGTTGTCATCGGCACCAGTCGGTAGAACCGAGGTTTCTGGGTTGTCGTCGTAGAAATCGATGCCATCACCAGCGAAATCTCCACCGGCATAAAAGTAAGCAGCGTTGCCGTACAGTCCCTCACGGATGGCAGCAGCACCGGTGCCGGTGTGTCCATTTCCAGAGGAGTCAGCAAAGGTTTCCTGGAAGTCGGTAATCGCTTCGTCGAACGACCACAGGTGAACGAGCGTCTGAGCGCTCAGTTGCTGAGCGGTCGCGACCGCGATGATCAATGACAGAAAGACTCCACGCATAAGCATTGCAAGCTCCTCTAGGTAGTTACCAGTTCCAATGAGTCTATTAGTGTGGTCAGTTGAAGTGACTTGTAAGCAAAGTCCGTCGAAAGCAGTCGTGGCAGATCGAATCAACCGCCACGACGGTAGGTCTTAATTTCGCCTTCGTCGTTGCGGGCGCCCATTTGGCGGAACGTTTCGGGATCGATATCGAAGTCGACGCCGGTTACCGAACCATCGCACATGGCGAACAGGCAGACGCCAGGATGGGCACTACCAAAGAGTTCCCACTGCACGTTGTCGCTCAACGAACCGGCATCGCCATCCTTGCGGGGGACGTGCGAAGGGGTGCGGGCGTTGTAGAAGGTGGAGCGAACCATATCGTCCTGGAAGCCGATGTACATCGACCAGTCGTCGGCATGCCAGGTGCCGGATTCGTAATGTTCCACTGGCATCCACTTCTCGCCCAACGCAATGGTGTTGGACAATCCGTCGGTGATCGAACGGTTCTTTACCGCCTTACCGCAGAAAGAAACGCCGGAGAAATCTTTGGTCGAAGGGGGAAAACCGTCGGGAAATTGGTCGCGAATGTAGTTCTCGGGGATGATCTCGCGGCACTTGCTGTCGAAGCTGGTTTCGTCGCCGACGCTTGCAGCGTAGTCGCAACGGGCCACTTCGGTGTAGCTGTAGCTAAAAACGCTACCGGTGCCGTCGCCGGTCAGCACACTACCGACCGAAGCGGGATAAGGCCCCCCTTTGCGGCGCGAAGGGCAATTGGCGATCGAAATCGGCGTGGCATCACGCTGCAGCATCGCGGTTTGACGAGCAGCACCGGTCAGGCCATCGCCCATGTCGTGCAGTGCTTCCTGTTCCACGTATGGAAGCGTTGCATACAACCACGAGCCAGGTTGGTTCGCGCCGGAGCCACGATCAGGATCACCACTCCAGCGTCCGGGCCAACCCGACGAAGGCCATTCGCCGTGGGCACTTTCGTGGTTAATCATTCCGAGCGCCCAGTTCTTCAGCTGCGAGGTGCACTGCGAGCGACGAGCGGCTTCGCGAGCGGCTTGTACGGCTGGCAGCAGCAAGGCAACCAAAATTCCGATAATGGCGATCACCACCAGCAGTTCTACTAGGGTGAAGCCGCGTCGAGTGCGGGCAACTGAAGTTCGCTGTTCCGTGGTTCGGGCAACCTCACAGGATGGGGTGGCTGTAGCATTCCGTGCAAAATCACAACTAGTTACGCGACGCATACTTGTCCTTTCTTCCGCTTTTTAGACGCATGTGCAGACGAGTGTTGCCACACGCGCTGACCTGCCACAGAAGTGGGCAGGCGATCAAAATTGATTAATGTCTTATGGCTAGAGGCGGTCGCCTCGTGGGGGTGGGATCAGGGACAACCGGAAAGGCTATTACGAAAGCCAACCCTGTGTATGCAATCCAATTCCGACTTGGGTTGCACCGTTGTCACTGAGGGGAGCCGAAGAGTTAGCCGCGTTTTCGGCTAACCGTTGGTTTGGGCTCAGGTACACACTAGCTTTCGGCTAGGTGTAGTTTGTTTTGGTGAAACCTCTTCTCTTCCATAAGGACATACCG
The DNA here is from genome assembly GCF_007748035.1 of Aeoliella mucimassa. Classification (NCBI taxonomy): domain Bacteria; kingdom Pseudomonadati; phylum Planctomycetota; class Planctomycetia; order Pirellulales; family Lacipirellulaceae; genus Aeoliella; species Aeoliella mucimassa. Next base: position 6,137,640 of record NZ_CP036278.1, on the reverse strand, counting down.
CGAGTACCAAAGAAGTCGCGCGCATTTTTTAGATTCATGAACTCTTAACGAATGTTTCTACGAGAACCTTTTTGGACAGATCACGGTTGTCTGCAACGGACCGGTTTTCCGGGCTTGAGAATCCTTAATTTGTGCATTTGCAGCCGCGCTCTCCCGCATGGCATTTCATACGATCTTCACAATTTGAGCGCTCCCACCAACCAAGCAGCGGTATATCAAGGTGAGCGGGCATTTGCCCACTTACTGCATTCAGTAAGCCATGTGGACCAACTCGACTCTTGCGGTACCCGTAAGTTTCAAGAAAACTAGCATTACGAATTAGTCACTTACTTGTCGTAATAACGCTAGGTGCCCATGGGTGATCTGCACGGAGGAGATGGTGTACCGAACCAACCACGGTTCGAAACGCTGTTGCTGAATGCGCAGAGGGGATTGCTGCGTTACATCCTGACTGCGGTCGGCGATGCCCACGCTGCCGATAATATTCTGCAGGAAACCAATATGCTGCTCTTGCAGAAAGCGGAGGACTTTGCGCCAGGCACGAACTTCGACGCCTGGGCTACGAAGGTCGCTTACTGGCAAGTAAAGGCCTATTGCCGAGATAGTGGACGAGACCGTCATGTTTTCAGCGAAGAACTGGCGGGTCAGCTGATGGATCGCATGCAAGAGCCTGGCCAGGTGAATCGCCTGGATTTGGCGATGGATGCCTTGCAGTCGTGTCTCGGCAAGATGAAGAAACAGGACCAAGAGCTGCTCTCCATGCGGTATCATGGGGAGTTATCGATCCTGGCAATCGCGTCGCGACTTGGCAAATCGGTGCCGGCAGTAAAGGGGGCACTGCAACGAGCCAGGCGAGCGTTGCGCAAATGCATGTATATGCAGAAAGAGATAGGCGACTGAAGCTTGAGCGTGTTGGGAAGTTTGGGCGGCTTTAGGATGGGAGCGTGCGGTGGAAAACAGCAAGTTTGAAGAATTGGAGCGGTTGGCTTCCGAACTTCATGATGGTGGTCTATCGAAAGATCAGTTAGACCACCTCAATCAATTGTTATTCAACGACGACGAAGCTCAAGACTTCTATTGCGATCTCGTAAACACACATGTCGGACTCAAGTCGGTGGTTGGCCGTAGCTTCGATGGAAGCAACGAGTGGAGCCTACCTTTTGCGATCGACAGCGATGCAGAGGAAGTGGCTTCTTATCCTGGTGCGTCATCTCGCAAGGCTTCTCCATGGCGTTGGGTACTGGCTGCTAGTATTGCGCTAGTTGCCTGCTCGGCTGCCTGGTTAGTGCTCGATGGCAATAAGGCCGTTGTCGCGCGTGGCGGGGAATCGATGGTGTACTTGCCGACCATTACGCGAGTTTCGTGGAAGGGTCCTACCTATCAAACCGCCGCTTCCGAGCATCACAACATGGTGGCCGTTCCGCCGGGGGCGATCAAGCTTCGCCAAACCCAAGGCGAGGATGGCGATGGCTACTTGTTCTGTCTCGAGCCTGGTTACTCGGTGGAATTAGTCGCTGCGTTTGATGCGGCAGGCGAGAACAGCCTGTCGATTGCCGAAGTATTTAACTCCCATGCGGCCACCGCTCGGAAGTTTACTTTCCACAACGCGGGCAAAGGTCCCAAGCCGCTACACGCAAACCCGGCCGCACTGAACCGTCGGTATGGTGTGCTGGGTCGGTGGTCCGAGTCGAACACGACGGACATTCCCCGGTTCTTCCTATTAACCGGCGTGCACAAGCTTTCGATGCGCGATAACGAGGACCACTGGCGGATGAGTTCGCTCCGCGTGCAGCTGGAGTCCGACGACGTGGTGCAGGTTGGCTGGGACGATAGCGGCCCTGCTCCGCTTACCGGCACGAATTATCGTCCCGACAATGATTTCGACGATCTCTCGGCAAGCTTGTTCTTCACCGCGAACGAGAAAACTCCCCAGCCCACCCAGCCAAAGGTTGATGTGATTCAACCGCTACACGTCGATGGTTTCGATTTCGGCGACGAGGTTCCTGAGGGATTCAATGTGGAACTATTGCCGGGCGATATGCTGCTGATGAAAGGCCTCGCCCAAGCGTCGGATCCGAACGCACTGATGCTCTACAATGTCGATACTGACAAAGTCCTTTGGTCGAATGCCAAAGTCGAAGGTAAAAGCGATTGCGATCTGGGATCGACTTGTGTTCGCAACACCACGAGCAGTCCTCAAACGATTCGGGTGATTGGTTTCAATCGACCAACCGCTTTGGACAAGTCTCCCGAGAATTGGCACGTTAGCAGTCGTGCGACCCTCTACGAGCAATCGGGCTTCTACATCATTGGTTACGACGATCTGGCAGGGGATCGCGACTATAACGATGTGCGAGTCAGCCTGCTCATCATGCAGCCTGAATAGGCGATTGCCCCACACGAACTCGGTACGCGGGGCAGCTTACCGAGTTCGTGGGGCTTTTGTTGCTAGCCGATTTCAGGCAATTCGTAACCCGCCCGGCGTGGGCGCGAGAGCATCGCGTTCGCTTCGTCGCAGTTGGTGAACTGCTCGGTTTCCGCGTCCCAGTGCAGGCTCTCCCCGACGCGACCCACTCCGCGGGCGATGTTCACCAGCTCGCAAAGCGTTGCTGCCCGCTGTCCGATTTCGATGTCGGCATTGCAGCGACCGCGCGACTTGATGCACTCGATCCAGTTCTCGATATGGTAGGCCGTTTCGGGGCGGCGGTTGGCCCCCGGGTTGTCGGACGCGGTAACCAGCTCCTTGGGATTGCTGGCAATCTTGTTGCGATTGATTTCGATCTTGCCGTTCTCGCCGACAAAAATCGCACCCAGCCCAGGGCCGCGGTCACCGTCCAGGTGCAAGCGAAGTTCGGTGCCATTGGCAAACCGCATGAGCACCTTTGCGCGAGGTCCTTCGAGTTTCGCCATGTGGTAATAATCGGCCCCAGTGTTCATGTCGGGACTTTCGTCCTGAATCGCGGTGCCGACCGTCTCGCGAGGGGCGAAGCGTCCCGAGTCGCGAATGGCGACTTCTTCTTGCAGCACGATCTCGGCCGGGCCGGTGTCGTCGGTGCCGAGTGCTCGATTGATCTGATCGTACGAGTGGGCGCCCCAGCCGCTGACGCCGAAACACAACCCGCCGGCGTCGTAGTCCCACCAGCGTCCCCAACCGAATTGCAGGTCGGCATCGTACGGACGCAATTCCGCCTGGTTGGTCCATACGTCCCACCATTTATCCACGGGGCCTTGCACGTCTGCGTTGGAAGACTTGGTCCACACGAACGGGCCGATGAAGTTGGGCGCGAGCACCGCTTTGATCTTTCCAATCGCTCCGTTCTTCACCAGGTCGCTGGCCCAGTTGTTGATCGGCATGCTCCGTTGCTGGGTGCCAACCTGGGTCACCCGATCGTACGCTCGCACGGCGTTCACCATCGCGCGACCTTCGCTAATCGTCAGGCACATTGGTTTTTCGATGTAAGCATCCATGCCCATTTGCATCGCATGCATCGCAATCCACGCCCTGGCATGAGTGGTGGTTTCGATCATCACCGCGTCGAGTTGTTCTTGCTCGATCATCTGGCGGAAATCGTCGTACACGCCCCACTTCTGATCGCCGGAGAGTTTACTGGCAAACTCTTCCGCACGTTGCTTGAAGCAATCGCAGGCGGCTACCACTTGGAAACCTTTGACGTCGGCCCCTTCGCGAATCATGTAGGAGCGACCACCGCAGCCGATCACCCCGACTCGCACTTGTTCGCTGGGGGGAGCGTTGCCATCGCGGCCGAGTACCGATGCCGGTAGGAAGGTGGGTAATGCGATGGCTGCGGTGCCGAGTTTCAGCGCGTCGCGCCGGGTGAGGGTCGTGGTCATGGTGGGTGCCGCCTTTGGCTGGTAGGAAGGGGGGATTGGAGGATGGTTAGTCCTCGATGGGAGTGTCCGCGTCGAGCGATCGCAGTCGTACGCTCTTGTATTCGATCTTCATGGGAGGGCCTTGATGCATCTGCAGGGCGATCAGGCCTTTGGTTGTCGAGAGCTTTGGGTCGTGATCTTCGACCTCGCACATGAGCTTGCCATTGATCCAGAGTTTGATCTTGGCTCCTTGGGCGACGATGCGATACTCGTTCCAGTCGTCCCCCTCGGTCGCTTTTAGCAGCGCTTGCGAGTCGGCAAACGTCTCGCTGGTTTTTTCGCCGGATTTGTCGAACGAAACCCGCTCGCCACGCCCGGCTACGAGTCCTCGGTCGTGCTGATACAAGCACCCGGTGTAGACGCCAGCGGTATCGAGATCGGCCTGATAGCCCCAGATGTCGAACTCCGGCCGGCGGTCGCTGCGGAACTGAATGCCCGAGTTGCCTTCGCCATGAATGCGGTACAAAACGCGCAGCTCAAAGTCGGCGGGCTCGCCGGCGGTCCAATTGAGATAGTGCGATCGCTGGCACGGCTTTTCGGGCGTCGACTCGCACACCAACACCCCTTCCTCCACTTTCCACCACCCTGGTTGGCCTTCCCAGCCCGAGAGGTCCTGGCCGTTCAGCAGTTCTTGGAAGCCGTCTTCGGTAGTCGCCTGCCCGGGAGCGGCTGCGTCCTTTGCTGGCGATGGAGTACTCTCCTCAGCAAACAAGTGCGAGGGAGCGCTAAGTAGCAGAGCTAAAAGCGGAAAGCAAACAAAACGTGCAGCGACGCTAGAGATGATATGCATGGAATTGACCAAGCCAAGTCAATGAGCAGGGAGGGGGGACAACGAGCGTTGCGCCCAGTATAGGCCCGCGTCGAGTTGGGCTGCAATCTTAGGCACCCTGCGTGCAATCATGGGGTACCCCCCCCCATGGGCTTATGCACGGCATGGATTTCTCAAGCGTGTGGTCTATGTAGGTGACAAGGCACACTAGAACACTTCGGGAATACCGAAGCCCTCCTCCGGGCGGGGGGACCCGCTCGGCCAGTGGAAGCGTCGCTGCGAGTCGTCGATCAACAAGTCGTTGATGCTGGCTTCGCGCCGACGCATCAAACCTTGCTCGTCGAACTCCCAGAGTTCGTTGCCATACGCGCGATGCCATTGATGTTCGGCCGTGCGGTACTCGTACTGAAATCGTACCGCGATGCGATTGTCACTGAACGTCCACAGCGACTTTGCCAACCGATACTCAAGCTCGACCTGCCATTTGCGAGTAAGGAACTCGACGATCTGATCGCGCCCGTGGAAGAACAGGTTGCGGTTCCGCCATTCGGAGTCAGGGGAGTAGCTCTGGGCAACGCGGTGAGCATCTTGCGAGTTCCAAGCATCCTCGGCAGCGCGGACTTTTTGGCGAGCTGATTCGAGCGTGAAGGGGGGACGAAGGGCGAGGGTGGCTGTCATCGTGCGCGACTTTGCAATTGAGTGTGAAGGTGTTGAGTGAAGGTCCCACCGATGGCTGGGCGATGGGCAATGTCAGGGCCATCGCCCAGCCAAATCGTTCGGCGGGTCACCGGGCTTCAGGATTAGTGGGTGGAGCAGGTGCCATTGCTGCTGCAGGTTCCAGCAGCGGCCAACTCAGGGGCGGCAGGGAAGTCGATCTTAGGATCGGCCACGTGGTTGAAGTAGTTCGTCAGAATGTTGAGCGAAACGTTCAACACGATCTCCACGATTTCACCCTCGCTGAAACCATGTTGCTTCAGGTTGGCCAGATCGGCGTCGTCGACGTGTCCATTTTCGTCGACCAACTTCCGGGCAAAGCCAACCAGAGCTTCGTCCTTGGCATCGACCGCAGTGCCCAAGCGGGCGTCGCGAATCTGATCGACCGTGAGTCCGGCCATCTTGCCAAGGGCCGAGTGGGCTGCCAGGCAGTAGTCGCAGCTATTCGCCTGCCCCACGGCCAAGGCAATTTGCTCTCGCTGGGTCGCAGTGAGCAGGCCGCCGCCGAGTGCCGAACTGAGCGACAGGTAGCCTTCGAGCGCGGCGGGCGAGTGGCCGAGCGTTTGCATCATGTTCGGAACCATGCCCAGCTTGGACTTGATGCCGGTGAACAGTTCAGCGGTACGACCAGTGGCGGAGCTAGGAGCAACAGGGGTAAGGCGTGGCATAGTAGGTTTCCTTTCGCAGCAGCGGAGTTTTGAGTGAGAGCCATCGAAAAGCTCGTTGATGCCTTGCTACTAACGCAGTTGGTGTGCCAGTTGGCATAGATTGTTGTAAGTGACTTGATGGTAAAGAGTTACAGCAATTGCCAGGATTGTTGCGGGCGCACGAAATATCGTGTATAAACGACAAATCGTTGCGTGAACACGAATTGTCGTTGGCTTGGAGCGGTCCGTTGCTTGAAACGAATGCCATCTTTGGTGACCCCAAGCAGATCTTGCTCGCCTTGTCGGGGCAGCACCATCTGCCTGAGCTTTTGCCGGCCGCGGTACGGTTGTTGGCCCAGCGTTCAACGATCGCCCTCGCGCGGATCTGGCTGTTGCGCCCGCCGCTCCACGGCGATTGCGGCAAGTGTGCGCTGGCCGATGAGTGCCACCAGCGAGACCGATGCCTGCACCTGGTAACCAGCTACGGCAACTCGGCAACCGACGAGCAGGAACATTGGACGCGCGCGGATGGCAAGTTCCGCCGCTTCCCCCAAGGGGGGCGGAAGATCGGGCGGATCGCCTCGACCGGCGAGTCGATGCTGATCAACACGCTGCAAGAAGGCCATGAGTGGATCGTCAGCCCCGAGTGGATTCATCGGCAGCAAATCGTCGCCTTAGCGGGCTTGCCGCTCGTGTATCGCGGCGAGACTCTCGGCGTGCTCGCCATCTTCGCTCGCGAGCCGATTGAGCAATCGTGCCAGGAATGGTTGCACATGATTGCCGATCACCTGGCGGCAGCGATTGCCAACGCGCGGGCGATCGAAGAAATCGAGGAACTCAAGTCGCACCTGGAACTCGAAAACGAATACCTTCGCGAAGAAGTGGCCGGCACCGCGTTTGGCGATCTTGTCGGTCGCAGTCCAGCGCTCGATACGATCGCTCAGCAAATCAATCTGGTGGCACCCACCGAATCGTCGGTGCTCATCCTCGGCGAAAGCGGCACCGGCAAGGAGGTGGTCGCCCGCGAGTTGCATCGCCGTAGCTCGCGACGCGATCGTCCGCTGATCAAGGTAAACTGCGCAGCGATTCCGCGGGAGCTGTACGAGAGCGAGTTCTTTGGGCATTCCAAGGGATCATTCACCGGGGCGCTTCGCGATCGGGCAGGGCGGTTCGAACTGGCCGACGGCGGCACTCTGTTTCTCGACGAGATCGGCGAAATTCCTCTCGACCTGCAAGCGAAGCTGTTGCGGGTGCTGCAAGAAGGGGAACTCGAACGCATCGGCGAAGAGCGGACGCGCAAAGTGAACGTGCGAATCATCGCAGCAACCAACCGTGAGTTGCGACAGGAAGCACTCGAAGGACGGTTTCGACAAGACCTGTACTATCGGCTTAGCGTGTTTCCGATTGAAGTGCCACCGCTCCGCGACCGGTTGGAGGACGTCGGGCTGCTGGCCGAACATTTTCTCGCCCGCTACTCTCGGCAGTTGGGCCGCGCTGAGTTGCGGCTGACGCTCGGCAACGTCAAGCAGTTGCAGGAGTACGACTGGCCTGGCAACGTCCGCGAGCTGCAGCACGTGATCGAGCGGGCAGCGATCGTCGCCTCGAACGGTCGGCTGACGTTCGACCTGCCAAAGCCAGCACGCACGGGGTCGCGAAGCCCGAAGCACGCATCCAAACGCGAGGGGGCAAACTCCAGCGAGCCGATCTACACGATGGCCGAAATGCGGGACCGCGAGGCCGACAACATTCGTCGCGCACTAGAGCATTCGGACGGCAAAGTGTATGGCAAAAACGGGGCGGCCGCTCGCTTGGGAGTCAAGCCAACCACGCTGGCCTCGCGGATCAAATCGCTGGGGATTCGCTAGCGACGGTGCGATGCTAGCATTGCCAGCAGGATGCGTGTTGCTGAAAGCCGATGAACGAGCTAAACTTCGCCCACTTTTCTGTCTAGCTTCTCTTCACAACAACTCGTCGGTCTCATGCGAACTACCGGTTGCGCACTGTGCTAACAGCTGCGTGGCTCAGCGAAACCTGCGTGGAACGATGAATGCAGAGCAAGTTCGTTAATCTTGGAATGTGTTCAAGTCGCTGGAGTTCTTTCATGCGTTCGCAACTCGACGCGTTTCGCTCTTCCAATCGCAAACCAAGCAAGAGTAGTTAGCACCACCAGTAGCACAGCGGGAGCTCCGATTCGGCCTGCGTATGCTAGTCCGCCAAGGAGGCTTGAGCCAATAAGCATTCCCAACAGCAAGTTGCGTACTGAGTACTGCAGTTTTTCTTGCTTGTGAGACAATGCTCTGACATTCGGCATCAGCGATGTTCCAAGCAAGACAACTGGAATGAAAACTAAGTCCCAGATGGCCACTGCGGATACGGCAGAAATCCCGAATCGCTCCACCGGCTGCAAACTCGAAGAGTAGGCAACGACGCTCATGACAGTGAAAGTTAGATACCCCGCAGAAAAGCAAAACGCTGCCAGGGTACTTCGCTTCCCGAACACTGCCCAGATGACCATCCCACAGCAAAAGCCCAGAACCCATTCACTGAAATGCGAACACACCATCCACCACGGCCCCAACCAGTTACCAAGACCGTTAGCTTCCAACCATCTTGAAACCGGTTTCTGAATGCCCAAGTCACAAGCTAAAGCATACAAGTAAACGTGAGCAATGGCGGCCGCGAAACCCGAACCCACACACAGCATGTGTATTCCAAAGCGAGTTGCAATTGTCCGCAGCGGCATTAGTGTGAAGCTCGCCACCAGGTAAGGAAGAATGTGAATTGTCGCCAGGCACCGACAATAATGGCTGTGTCTACAGTGTAACACAGGCGGCAGCCGCTGAGGTTGCCACAACTAGGGCAATTCGATGATCTCCGAAACTCGCTTGGTCTCAGCGGCCGAAGCTGTTTTGGCGAACAGTGAACCTGCGAGGCGTTGTTGGCAGCCAACCAGCGTAGAAGTTTCACACCCAACGTACGAAGGCGGGTTTTCTATTCTGCTTTTGGCACCTGTACTGTTTATTAGCTAACAGTGCGCTAGGCAGAAACATCCTATCACACAGCGAGAAGGTTGAGATAGACATAACTCACGGCTACACTGTAAGTTACGAGGATCGGAAGCCCGAGTGTTAGGCTGACAACTTTGCAGTCTACAGGTGTTATGATGATCATTCTATAAACAAGTTAGGCGACGGGACATTCATGCGGCGAGTTTCGTGTGACCAATTCGAGTTTGACCCACCGGATTCTGAGCAATCACTCGAACTGGCTCTAGCATCGCCATCACGGTACTGTCCCGATCTGTCCGCGCTGCTCAAGGCCTGCGCAGCAACAAAACATTATGGTCCACCACCAGTCAATTGGCCGCGATGGCAGATGGTTGTAGATCACCTGCATCGGTTCGCCGGTATTGATTTGCCCCACCCGACAACGCTGCGTGAATCAAGCCTCCTAAACGACGTTTGGGACGACGTAGAACTCGGCTTAGCATTTGGTGAAACAACGGTGTGGTATCACTGGTATACAACTGCTTAAAGTCGCCTAACCACCGGCTGCAGTTGACCGGCGACGCCCGCGAGTAGAATGGTGTTGTCGGTTGGACGCCTGCTCCCGCGGGCGGCCGGCAACTGAGCTGAATTACGTTAGGCCAAAAAACAGACGCAATGAAGAAGCGCCTCCGAAAGAAGCTGCATCGGGTAGAATTCGCGGTCCGTGGAGTAAGCGTCAGGGCATCGTTCACGCGGCACCTCGACTCAACGGAATTTGATCGTTTCACCGATGGCTTTATCGAGGAAGCGATCGAAGCCAGGGCGCTCTGGTTCGGCGGCGGAGGACACCCGGCGAAGGGATGGGAGGGTGTGATCGAGCCTCGGACAGGGGACACGACAATTCGGCAGGAAGATTTGGAATGGGTGCGGGCGTGGCTTCGAGAGCGAACCGAAGTCGATTCCTTCGAGATTTCGGAGCCATGGGATTTGTGGTATGGGAAGAACCCCTTCGATGAGGAGCCGCAACCAGAGGCCTAACAAGGCAGAGTAGCCAACCGTTTAACGTGCTGGCGGTCCTTTTTGCGTTAGCCCCCTAGGCTTCATCGGCCGAAGCTATTTTAGCGAACAGTGAATCTGCGAATCGTTTTTGGCAGCTAACCCGCGTAGAAGTTTCACTGCGACGCGTCTTAGCACCTAGAATCTGCTATAATCCGGGTTGAGCTTATCCACAAAAAAATGTGGATAAGCCGTGCTTACACACATTTTTTGTGTCGAATAACAAGTGTATGCCTCTGGCACGTCCCCGGCCCCTCATGCGAACCGAAGCAGTTGCCTTCGGCACAGCATGTGCATGTCTTTCTCCAGCCGGATCGCATACCTGCCATTTCGGCACGGGAATGCCGAACAAACACAGGGTCGCGAACCATATCTGGCAATACCTGTCATATCTTTCTGCCTACTAACAGTGAAGGAGAACAATCTTGGCGAAAAAAGAAAAAGGACGTTTGCGGGTATTCTTCGCTGAATTTGAAGGCGACGATGAGACCATCCAGGAGGGGCTTCGCGCAATCGGAAGTGCCGTTAACAAGACGTTCCAGCCCGCCACAAAGGTCGTCAAAGTATTGACTAACACGAATGGTAACGCTGCCGGAGATATTGACCTAGATGACGAATTGCTAGATGTCGAACCATACGACGACGATGATGTCATCGACGCGACTCCATCCAAAAAGTCGAAGTCTCCGCGGACGCGAAAGCCACCGGTAATGTCAATTGTCAAAGATCTCGACCTCAAGCCGGAAGGCAACACCGCGTTTCGTGAATTCATCGAAGAAAAACAACCCAAGGACCAACAGGCGTTCATTGCCTGTGCCGTCTACTACCTAGACAACGTTCTTGGCACTGAAGGAATTTCTCCGGACCATATCTTCACGTGCTTCAAGGACGCTGGCCGACGGACTCCGGCCGACTTACCACAAGCGATTCGCAACATTGCAAATCGGAAGGGTTGGGTCGACTCGAGGAAGCAGAACGACATCACGATCACCAATATCGGCGAAAATTTTGTCGAACACGATCTGCCTCCGTCAGGCGCCGCTGAGGGATAACGTCATGGATGTCAACCAGTTTTGCGTGAAGCTCGCTGCGCTCGACCTTACGAATGCGCAGCGTGCCGTTGCACTACTGTGGTTTTACGATAGGGACACCACCGGAATTAGAAAATCCGCTGGTGATTTGGCGCGAGTAATTCAGCGAAATGGTTTAGGCAATCCGAATCAGACAACTCTTGCACCCGCAATCGCGAGATTGCGTTTGACGCTTCAAAACAAGGCGGGATTTCAACTGAAACCGACGGCCAAGCCGACTGTGCAGGCTTGGGTACAGGGTCTATTAGACTCCAGTCCAGCAGATCACGACGGGGCGAACGGCTACCTACCTGAGGAACTGTTCGCAGGAACTCGTGGTTACATCGAAAAGATTGGTAACCAAGTCAACGGTTGTGTTCATTATCACTTCTTTGATGCGGCATCGGTTATGCTCCGCCGCTTAATTGAGACGCTACTAATCGAATGCTACGAGCATTTGGGCATTGGTTCCCGTATTAAAGACGCCGATGGCAACTATTCCATGCTGTCGGGAATTATTACGGACGCGGTGGATAATGGCGGGCTGTCACTCGGACGAGAGACAAAGAAAGTGTTGAAGGAGTTGAAGACAGTCGGCGACCGTGCCGCTCACAATCGGAGGTACAACGCGGTGGCGGCAGACTTAGAACGAATTCGTATTGGAACACGACTAGTTGTCGATGAACTCATTCAGCTTGCCACGCTACGACGCGCGGCATAACAATAGCGTGAACCGGAGTGGCGATTCACGCCGAATTTGAAATCAACGTCAACCGTCGCCACCCGGTTACACAATCCATTAGACGCCTATAGGCTTCATCGACCGAAGCAGTTTCGCCTTGCCGAGATTATCGCAGTTCACTCTCCCCGGCGGCGCAAACCTTTTGCGAGGGATGTTTCCCTTTCACCGAATGCTTGAGAGGGGGGCGGATCAGTAGTCGAGGCTGGCTGGCTCTCGGTGGTATTCTTGCCCTCCGCGGGCTTGGCGTCTCTGCGTGAGACTTCTTGTGGTTGCTCCAGGTCCACCTCGCTAACCATCGCCTTCGGCTGCGGGCTAAACGAATTTTCTGAATGCTCCAGTTTTCGCTGGGAATTGGCCACCAATGGTGTTCTAATGGACAGGTGACTGAGGCCGTCGGCTATCAGCTTTCGGCTGTTGGCTTTTTTGGTGATTGGAGGTGAATCAGATGTGATGCTTGTTTTGAACTCGAACGACTAGCGACACGCAGGCGAAGGGTTGCCGGCGTGGGCGTTCGCTGCTGCGCGTGTTGGCAATGCAGGTGATGGGGCTGCGTCGCTGTCGCTCCTGGTCCCATCCTACAGGGCGTTCGTTGGTGACACGCTCGAAATGGCGAGCTGAGATCTTTCAGTCGCCGGAAGCTCCTTCAAGATGACATCCCTCAATCAGAAATCATCACTCAGAAATCATAAATCCCAAACTCCCCTGCCCCCCGAATCCTGACTCCTGCCCCCTCCCCAAAATAGTTTCCCACCCATGGGAATCTATTTTGGGCACTTTCCGCGGAGGTGTTGATGCAACTCTCTACTAACAAACGACTTGCGATTGATTCCCATCGAAAAAATAGATTCCCACTCGATGCGTTTTGGGAAATGGGAATCTATTCGGGCGCGAAAACTACTGGTTTTGTAGCGCGGGCGGAGATTCAATTTTCCCATCGGTGGGTAAATTGGGAATCTATTTGCCCAGCTGTGGGAATCTATTCGTGGTGGTGGGAATCTATTTGGTGCAGGATGGGAAGCTGGCGGAAGTCGACGGAGTGGCGAGCAGCCCATCCGCAAACTCAATGGAAGGATGCCAAGTGCCTACTCATGTTCCACTCGTCGTCGTGACTCCTACCCCCTTGGGAACTCTCGGACCCAACCATCTTGATTCAACCGCTTCATCCGATTCCAATAGGAGCACTTCTTTTCAGGCTCGGAATTCGGAGTAACAGCCGTGAGTAGTCGACGCCGGGGTGCTGATCGCAGGACCGTTTTGTCCCTCTTTGCGCTGGCGATAGTCGTCGTGCTGGTTGCCCCCACCCGCGGTCAGGCCCAGGTGACGGCCGACCTGAAGTGGGTGGAAGTCGAAATTGCCCTCGCGCCGAACCAAAAGGCGATGGTGCAGTACAAAGTTCGCTGGCAGGTGCAACGCGGCACCATGGGGGGCTTTTACTTTCAGGGCGAACGCGGGCGGATCGACTGGCACCAACCCGGCTGCGGGGCGGTGGTCGAGGGATCGGGCAAGAGCTATCAGCTCGACCTGAAAAATCTCGGCGACAAATACGACGTGCTGCTCGCCAATGGTCAGCGGTTTGGGCCGGGCGAGATCACGTTTGTGCTGACGTACTTTACCGACGTAGCTGCTGCTGGGCATTTGCAGCGAACCACGTCGGCTGAATTGGGCGAGCTGGTCGTGTTCGGGTGGGCACCGGTGCAGTGGGACGAACCGCTGGAGCACGAAACCGTGCTGGTGAGGTGGCCGATCGAGATCGATCAGGACGAACTCACGTTTGAGCAGGCGGCCGAACTCGGTTTGCGGACCGAGCCATTTGTGAACAAACGGTACAAGCTGTCGTACCTCGGCCGCCGCGGCACCGGAGTCACCACGCCCGACGCCCCGACCGATGGACCTCGCTACCTGGTGGTACGAGCGCACAAAGAAAACTTGAGCACCAAGGAGAAGTTCCCGCTCACGTACTACGTGCCGGCCGATACGTTCGCGGGCATGTCGCTACGCACCAAGCCGACACGGTCGAGCCAGCCGCCGCCCGCTTCGGGATTGGTGGCCGAAACGCCGGCTACGTCGAATCAGCCGCCACCACGTTCCACGCCAAGCTACTCTCGGCAATCGGCCTCGCCCCGTTACTCGGTCGACCGAAACTCAGGGCGTGGGCTGGCGATTGTGATGCTGGTGCTACTCGGCGGCGGGGCAGCGGCCATCGTGCTCATCAAGCATCGCTCGCTGCAGCAAGCGGCCAAGCAACTTGAGCATGTAAGCTGGGATCGCGACGACTGGCAGGTTCCATCGATCGAGCTGAAGAGCTTCCGCAAGAATGGCAAGATCGCCAAGCTTAACGCGGTCGAGGTCGGTTACGTGTGCGATGTACCGCTCAAGACTTTGATTGCGGTGATGATCTTGGAACTCGAACAGCTCGGCATCGTGCACGTGATCGGCGAGAATCCCATTCGGCTCGAGAAAACCGGCATCACCGGCGACGACCTCACCGCTTACCATCAGACGATCCTCGACTGCGTGCAGGACGATGGATTCCTGGCCGAGGATCTGGCCGAGAAACTCGTGGTGCAAATCACCGCGGGCATTCAGGAGAAAGCCTGGGACTGCGATCTGGAAGCGACCAAGGAGCACTACCAGAAAGAGATCGAAAAGGAGTTCCGCAAAGCCCTGGCCGAGTCGGACGAGTTCTGGGAAGCAGCCACTCAGGCGAAACGCAAACCATCGGGGCGCAAGACTCCGCGCCGGCCGGTGCGGTCGGGGCGCGTGTTCGATCGCCGCCGGGTGTACTACCCGTACTTTCACACGTACCACCATCACGACAGCAGTTGGTCGACTCGCGAGCAACAAGTGTCGACCCTGGCCGCGGCGGTGCCCAACACCCACGGGCTGGCCGATCACAGCTACTCCTACTTTCTGTCGGGCGGTAACGACCTGGCCAGCCAGTACGCCGCGTCGGCTTGCCATAGCGCGTGTCACTCGGCGTGTCATAGTGCCTGCCATAGCGCGTGCCATTCGGCATGTCACAGTGCGTGTCATAGCGCGTGCCATTCAGCCTGTCATAGTGCCTGTGTGAGCGGAGGAGCCCACTAAATGTCGCAAGACCTGAGCTTACCCATCATCAATCAGGAAGAAGACGCCCAGCTCGAGCGGCTGGTCGAACAGGCGTCGGCTTACGTTGATCCTGCGAGCGAGCCATTGCCGATCGTCGGGCAATCGGCCACCGGATGCGGATGTGCCAGCGAGCAGGAGCAACCCCACTGGTACCCGGCCGACGGCGAGCAGTTCGGCACCGAGCTAGAGCACCTTGACTGGATCGACGAGTTCGTAGCCAACGTGCGGGCGTATGTTCGCGTGCGTCCCGACGATGGCGTGCTAATCAAAATGCCCACCGAGGTGTTTCAGTTGAACCGCTCGGGACTCACGTTGCTGCATCGAGCACTCGAGGGAGAGCCTGCCCGGCAAATTGCGTTGTCGGTTGGTGCTGGTAACCACCCCGAGCGCATCTATCAGATGCATACGTTCTTCTGCGACGTTCGCGACCTGCTCGCGAATCGCCTGGGAGACGGGCGGGGGCGGCCGACCACGAATACCACTCCGTTCGAGGGGAGCTTCACCCGCTACCCTGTGCTGAGCGAAATCGCCATTACTTACCGTTGCAACCTGGCTTGCACGTTCTGCTACGCGGGGTGCGGAACGCCCGACGCCACGCCGGGCAATTTGGCCCGCGAGCGGCATCGCAACTGGTGGAAGTTCTGGCGACAATTCGATTGGTGGAAGAATCGCCATCCGCAGCGTGATCCCGTCGGCGAAGAGATGACCGCCGACGAGGTGATGCGGGTGATCGAGCAGATCGCCCAGGTCGGCAAGGTGCCGAGCGTCAGCTTCACCGGCGGCGAGGCGACCTTGCGGCCTGAGCTGCCGATGTTTATTCGCCATGCCCGCGACAATGGTATGCGGGTCAACCTCATCACCAACGGCATCACCAGTTCGTCGAAGCAATACGTCGACAAACTGGCCGCGGCCGGACTGACTTCGGCCCAAGTGAGTGTCGAAGGGCCGAATGCCCAGGTGCACGAAGCCCTGACGCAGCGCCCTGGTTCGTTTGCGAAGACGATGCGAGGCATCGAGAACCTCCGCAATGCAGGTTTGCACGTGCATACGAATACCACCATCTGCGAAGAGAACGCCGAGCACCTGCTTGGCATTCTCGACTTGGCCAAGTCGCTGGAATTGCCGCACGTTTCGATGAACCACATCATCCCGACCGGCACGCCGCGGCTGGCTCGGCACGAGCAGATCAAGATCTCGTACACTCGCATCGGCGATTTCGTGCTGCAAGCCAAGCAGCATGCCGAACAGATTGGCATCGATTTTCACTGGTACTCGCCGACTCCGTTTTGCATCTTCAATCCCATCGCTCATGGGCTCGGCAACAAAGGGTGCGCGGCTTGCGATGGACTGGTGCACGTGTCGCCATCGGGCGAGGTGCTGCCTTGCTCGAGCTTCGCCCGCGGGGTCGGCAACGTGCTCGACGAAGGGTTCGACAACGTCTGGTTCGGCAAAGACGCTCAGTTCTACAAGAAGAAACGGCAAGCCCATCCTATCTGCCAAACTTGCGAACACTTCGAGCTATGCCAAGGAGCTTGCACGCTCTACTGGAGCGGCATGGGCTACAGCGAATTGTACAAAGCCAACCGCCGGCGAATGACGCCCGGCTATGTGATCGAACGCGTGAAAGGCTGGCTACGATGAGTCGAGTACTCCCCGATCGCGACCAGCGACATCTCTTGCAGTTCTATCTGATGTCGCAAATCAACTACAATCAGCGGCTGCTCTGGGCGGCTGGAATCATTGCTGCTGGCCTGCTGATGCAGATGTGCTGGCCAGCCGACTCGCTCGAGTCGGTGCTCGTGATTACGTTGCCGATGCTCCTATTCGGCACGCTCATGCTGCTGGTTCGCGGGTACGATCTGAAGCCGCGCTACAACGTGCGGTTCGGCACTTGGGAAAAAACCACTCGCGAGCAATTCACCACCGCGCGACTATTGCAAAGCAATGTATCGAGCTGGGACCAAGCGTTTGTCGATATCACCAGTCCACTGGGGGCCTTTGGTCTGGCGATCACCGGAGGAGCTGTGCTGCTGGCTGTGGCCGCCGTAGCGGCCGATCGGTCGACCAGCATGTGGGCGCCGGTCATCGGGCTTGATGCGGCGGTGCTGTTGCTGCCTCATTGGTTTGTCGGCACCAAACGCGGTTGGCGCCCGGTGTCGCTCAATCAAGAGATCCAAGCTCTCGAAACCGCATTGCGGGCGATCGAGCCTTACGAGGATCCACCCTGCCAGATTCAGCCGATGTTTCAACTCGCTGGCAAAGGGGAGACGAAAACCCCCATCGGCGCCCGGGTGTTTATTCGCTTTCCCGATGGTCCCGAAGACCTGCTCGGCGTTCAATTGCAGGTGGCCATCAACGATGTGCAAGGCACCAAATATCCCTACTTGTACGCGGTGATCGTCGCGAAAAAGTCGTTTGGTCTACTAGGCCAGCCGCTGCGTGAGTGCCAGGTCAGGATGAACCCGAAGAAGAAGCGACAAACGGGGCTGCTCGACTGGCTGAGCGGCGGAACCCCAGTCGGAAGGATGACCGTCGAGGGCAAATCAGAAGACGACGTCGACGTAATCGTGATCCGGCAGCACACTACCAAGAAGTCGGGCTATCACACGAGCGACGCCACCGTCGCCCGCATCGCCGCCAGCGCGTGGCGGATCGCCAGCGAAATGGCCACCGCGAAAAAGGTGAGGTAAACACAGGAAAGAGGTACTACGACGACAGTTACCAATTTACAATGCGGCCAGGGTGGTCTATTCCTTGTCGCGACTCATTGGGGGAAACCATGGTTGCCAAACTGCGAGCGTCTTGTTCGGTAGTGTTCGTTTTGGTCGCGTTCTCGTCCTCTGTCTGGGGGCAAACCGATCCGAGCAACTTTGCGAACGTCATCAACGTCCCACCGACCACCATTGGCAATCTTTATACGATTGCTTCCGATACGCAGCTTAATCTCTCGGAGGGGGGCACCATCGGCGATTGGCTTACTGCCGGCGATAGCGGCCTGGAAGACAATCATATCGAAATCAATGCGACTGGTGGCGTTGTAGGGTACAACCCCAGGGTCTTTCCCGGGACAACCGTTAACATCGACGGAGCGGAGATAGGGTCGAATTTCTATGTCTACGGCAGCACCGTGCATTTAGAGGATGGCACGATAGGTCCCTATGTGCGGGTGAGAGAAGGTACTTTGCTGGACGTAAAAGGAGGTTCGATCGACTACGCTTGCAATTTAGGGGCCGGTACGACGTTGCAGATGTCGGGGGGGAGTATCGGAACTCGCTTGCGCGCTAACGAAGCCACCGTCGATATTTCCGCAGGGATGATCGACAGCGACTTTGATCTAGAAGCAAGTGAGCTCTACCTTCGAGGTGGGAGTATCGGGGACGACTTCAATGCTAGCAAGAGTTCCTTGAATATCTCGGGCGGGGCAATCGGCAACAATGCTGTCGTGTTCTTCCTCAACGAGGTTGCCATCACGGGTGGAACGATTGGGAACAACATGAGAGTGTTTACCTCGAGTACAGCGACTATCTCTGGTGGTACGTTTGGCGACAATTTCACCATCTTGCCCCATGGGCCTCGAATCGTCAGTCCCGATTCCGACGAAGCGAGTGCAGCCTTCGAGCCTCCGCTGGCCGCGCTGAAAGGCGACCTGGACTACGACGTACTCATCTCTGGCGGTACCTTTGGAGACGCGTTCAAACTCTATGAGGGAACGCTTGTGCTCGTCGGTAGTGAGTTCTACCTGGATGGCATTCCGATCGAAGGATTGGGATTGGAAGAGCCCTTTGAGCTTACCGAACGCGATGTCACGCTGTCGGGCGTGTTGCAGGATGGCTCGCCATTTAGTTTCGATCTGAACTCCACCTCGGTGGATAACAACGACTACTTCTCTCCCGATGCTTCGCTCTACATCGCCCAGGTGCCCGAACCGCAGGCACTTGCCTTGTTCGTCAGCACCGCGCTGCTGGCGATCGTGCTCCGAACCCGGCAGCTCCGATGTTAATCCCCAGGAGACAGACTCGTTTTGACCCAGCGGCAGGCGAGCATTGACCAAAAACCGCGCGGTACGGCGACTCGCCTTTCGCGGGGAATAATCACACTAGAGGTCGGTGTTGCAGGTTTCCGAAGTCAGCATGCTGGGTGTGCTTGCATCGGGTGCTAAGAAAGCAGGCAGCAGTCGGCACCCCCCCGATTGGCGTAAGAAAGTTTCTCGGGCAGCGAGTTGCAATTATGCGGTCAAATTCAGCATTTCAGTGGGAGAGCTGTCGGGTTATGTGGTTTACAGCAGTCGTCGAGGTTTTGCCGGTACGAAATTTGCATGTTTAGTTACTTTTCGCACCTATGGAGTGGTGTTTCTCGTGCACGGAGGCATTTTCTCGACCGTGCGCACTCGCTGCAGTAGGTCAGCTCGATCTCTCTTTAATTGTGGGAACTTCGGATGGATACAGCTTATAAAGACAAGACAAGTCGCAACGGTAGTGGATTGACTGCTTCTTCGAACAGTGCCTCGCCATCGTATGACTCGGCTCGCAGGGCGGCTATTTCGGCAGTCACGAACTACAAGCCCAGCTCGCCGCCGATGAACTTCCGTGACACCTCGACTGGCGACCTGTTCAACGCCAATGTGTTCTCGAAGTCGGTCATGAAGAAGCGGCTCCCAAAGCCGGTTTACAAGGCGCTGCTCCGCACGATGGAAGCAGGCGAGAAGCTCGACCCCTCGGTGGCCGACGTTGTGGCCGCTGCCATGAAGGACTGGGCGATCTCCAAGGGCGCGACTCACTACGCTCACGTGTTCTACCCGCTCACCGGTTTGACCGCTGAGAAGCACGATAGCTTCCTGGCTCCCGACGACGATGGAACCGCGCTCGCCGAGTTCTCGGGCAAGCAGCTGATTCAAGGCGAGCCCGACGGTTCGAGCTTCCCTACCGGCGGTATTCGGGTCACGTTCGAAGCTCGTGGTTACACGGTCTGGGACGTGACGAGCCCCGCTTACATTCTGGAAAACGACAACGGCACCACGCTTTGCATTCCCACCGCGTTCGTGTCGTGGACCGGCGAAGCACTCGACAAGAAGACTCCAGTGCTACGTTCGATGCAGGCCCTGAATCAACAGGCCCAGCGCATCCTGAAGCTGTTCGGTCACACCGACGGCAGTCTGGTTTCGTCGACCGCTGGTCCCGAGCAGGAATACTTCCTGATCGATCGTAACTTCTACTTCTCCCGCCCCGACTTGCTGAACGCTGGTCGTACGCTGTTTGGTGCTGCACCTCCGAAGGGCCAGGAGTTCGACGATCACTACTTTGGTGCGATTCCCGAGCGCGTGCTGGCCTTCATGCTCGAAGCCGAACGCGAACTGTTCAAGCTCGGTATCCCCGTAAAGACCCGTCACAACGAAGTGGCTCCTGGTCAGTACGAGATTGCTCCGATGTTCGAATTCGCCAACCTGGCGACCGACCATCAGCAACTCACCATGACCACGCTTCGCCGAGTGGCTGAGAAGTACGGCATGGTTTGCCTGACCCACGAAAAGCCATTCGCTGGCGTCAACGGCTCGGGTAAGCACGTCAACTGGTCGATGGGCAGCTCGTCGCAAGGCAACCTGCTCGATCCAGGCGACACCCCGCACGATAACGCTCAGTTCCTGCTGATCTGCGGTGCGGTCATTCGTGCGGTACACAAGTACCAAGGCCTGCTCCGTTCGGTTGTCGCTTCGGCGAGCAACGATCACCGGTTGGGTGCGAACGAAGCTCCTCCAGCGATCATCTCGATCTTCCTGGGCGATCAGCTCACCGACGTCTTCCAGCAAATTAAGGCTGGTGGTGCTAGCTCGTCGATTCCCAAGGGTACGCTGACCGTTGGTGTCGACGTGTTGCCGCCGCTGCCAAAGGATGCTGGCGACCGTAACCGTACGAGCCCGTTCGCGTTCACTGGTAACCGGTTCGAGTTCCGTGCGGTTGGTTCGAACCAATCGATCGCTGGCCCGCTCGTGGCGATGAACACCATCGTCGCCGAGTCGCTCGACTACTGTGCAACCCGTCTGGAAGAAGCCACTGGTGGCGATCCCGAGAAGTTGCACGGCGAGCTGCAGAAGCTGCTCACCGAGATCATGAACGAGCATGGCGCGATCATCTTCAACGGCGACGGCTACAGCGAAGAGTGGCACAAAGAGGCCGAAGAGCGTGGTCTGCTGAACCTGAAGACCTCGGCCGACGCCTTGCCTGTGTTGAAGAACCAGGACATCATCGATCTGTTCGGCAAGTACAACGTGCTGTCGGAGCGTGAGCTCGCCAGCCGTCTCGATACCTACCTCGAGCAGTACTGCATGACGATCGGCGTGGAAGCCAAGCTGACGATCAAGATCGCCAAGACCATGATCTTCCCTGCTGCGATTCGTTACCAAAACGAGCTGGCTGCAACGTGCACCAACCTGAAGATGCTCGGGTACGAGTTCGATACCAACACCCTGGATGCCATGACCGAATTGGTCAAGGAGCTTCAGGATTCGATCGCCGAACTGGAAGCCTCGCTGGCCGAAGGGGAGTCGGACGATTTGCTCGCTGAGTCGCGTCACTGCTGCGACTCGGTGTTGCCGTTGATGAACAAGGTTCGCACCTACGCCGACAAGCTCGAAGGCTTCGTTGCCGACGACCTGTGGCCGCTGCCGACCTACCAGGAAATGTTGTTCATCAAGTAGTAAGTGCTTGCCGAACAGGCAAGAACGATGAACTCTGAGATAAGACGACGGGCGGACCAGCATTCGAAAGTTTGCCAGTCCGCCCGTCGCTATCAGGGGGTACGATGTCACGCAGCGCAAAGCCGCGCAGGTTGCTACTTATGCAGGACCGAACTCATGCATGACCGCGAAGCCATGGTGTTTTCAGGTCAAATCTCTTAGGCCAGCTTTCTCAGGCCAACGGCATCGATTTTCTCTCGTGCAACGCACTGAGATAAAGCAGCGATGGTTCATGTTTCTCGATATTCGTATCGTCGAGCATTTTCAGCCCTGCCGCCATCACGTCACGGCGGCTAATCTGCCCCAGCAAGTAACCTTGCTCGTCGACCACGGCCAGTCGGCGGAAGTTCGTGAGCAGGAATACTTGCGCGATCGACAACAGATCGGTGTCCGGGCGGATCTGTCGTGCTTGGGTATCCATGAACGCACCCACGTTGTTCGTGGGAAGCGAGTCGTACGTGGCGTCCAGAATGACTTGCATCGCGCACTTCTCGGAAAACACACCGAGAAACTTGCCATCGGCGTCGACCACCGGAGCACCTGAGATGCGACTCTTCAACAGCGTTCGCACTGCGTCCAGGACGTCGACGGTGGGTCGAAGGGTCACCAGTCGGGTGACCATGATATCCTTGGCAACCTTTGAATTCATACACTGCTCCACGAGATAAGGGTGCACTAACTGGCGATCAGGGTCCATGCAATCGCGTACCGCAACTGCCAATTAGTCTAGGACTGCGAGGAAATGATTCCGACTCAGTGCTGCATCGCCCGGGTGGATGCTGCTGGGGGATAAGGTATGAACGACGGATTCTCGCAGCGGTCGTCAGTATACCGAGTTAGGCTGCGAGCCCCAAAAGAAATCTAGCACCCATTCTGCAAGTTTTTGCCGAGATAGATTGTGAACCATTTCACGAAGGGGGTGCGGACCACTTTCGTTCGAGTTTCGGCCACGAATAGCACGCTGAAACAGATTGTGAATTCCTTCACAATCGCGCTGGAAGTAAACAGCTGGCAATTCGAGAATGCGCGCTACGTTGCTAGCATCTGGGGGGTGCCACGGCGGAGAGCGGTTGTTCGTTCGTTAGCGAACGGGAACGAAATCGTTCGACCAGATCACCTGTTCCGCAGAACCGGTGTAGCCTTCAATACGCTCTGCAGGCTGGTCGATGACGCTACCAATCACACCCACGTGCGATGCCGAGGTAATCGAGTCGGGCAGGGCCTTCGAGGTGAGTACGATCAGCTTGTGATTGTTCGGCAGCGTGAACTCGTACTCGGCGACACTTCCTTGCTGACGGCCTTTGTCGGGCTGGCCGCTAAAGAAGATGCCGCCATGCGTGCGGCGATCGCTCGTGAGCCAAACGCTCGAAATCAATGCGATCTCTTCGCGACTCTGCGCGGTGGCAAACAACGGAGGGAACACCGCTCGCGCTTGGGTGTTCCAACTCGCGGTTGGTTCCCCTTCGGCAAAGGTAATCGCGTCGGCCAGCGGGGCGATCGAAGCGTAGCCGCCACCCTTGGTGGGGCGGAGAGCGGAGTCGGACAGGCTGCCGTCCAGCAGCTTGCTGGTCGCGTCCTTCGCTGCTTTGGTCAGTTCCATGATTTCGGCCGCAGGGTACTTCGGAGCACCAGTGATCTCGACGGTGCTCTTGCTGAGCGGAGCGGCCGCCGAGTCGTCCTCGTCCCAGGGGGCGGGGGCCGAGCTGTCGGGCGGGGAAATGGTTTCCTCGAAGTTCAGCGGAATCACGTTGCCGGTCTCTTGGTGGTCGTTCTCGGCCAGCATCGTATCGCCCGAAGAGCTTTCGCTCGCGCCTTGCTCGGTGGTCGGATCGCTGCGGAACTCGGCCGGTTTCAGCAGGTCGGGATAGTACTGGGCGACCCCAAACGGTTCGGCCGGATTCGAACGGAAGTGGTTGATCCACATCACCGCCAGCGGCGATAGGATCAGCGCGACTGCAATGCTGCTCACACCACCCATGGCGAGTTTCAGCAGCGAGGTGCTGCCGCCCCGTTTGCGGGTGGGGATCTTGCCGCTCGGTGCTTGCACGCCGGCGAACGAGATTTCGTCGTCGGCTTCGTCGGTCACCGGCAGCAGCGACTCCTCTTCTTCCTCAAGGTGCGAGTCGCCCGACAAACCCATCGACGCCCGCAAGCCTTTCGGGTGTTCGGGTTCCGTGTCGCTGCTATCAGGCCCAAAGTCGAACGAGGGAGACGCTAGCGGTTCGGTGGTGGCTTCTTCGTCTTCGTCATGGAATGCCGAAGGGGTACTCGAATCGCGCGAGACTTTGTCTAACTCGTCGAGGATCGTATCGATCGACTCGCCTTGCACCATGGGCTTGGTATCGTTGGAGTCTTCGAACTCCACGTCGATCGCGTCTTCTTCCAGCGGCGATGGTTCTGGTACTGATTCATCAAATGCACTGCTGGCGCCAAATAGCTCGCCGAGGGTTGGTCGCCGATCGGAAGTCGGCGCCGGCTCGTCGGAGTCGCTCGTAGCGTGCTCGAGTGAATCGAAGCTGGCAGGCTCGAACTGGGCGTCTTCGACATCTTCTTCCCTGGAGCCGACAAACTCGTCAAACGAATCCGTCGACGGTTCTTTCGGCGAGTCGTCGCTGGTGTCGTCCATCGGTTCGATCGACGCGGTGCGGGGTAGCTTTTGGGTGATCGCTTCGGGATCTACCGCCGGCTCGCTGGTGGGCGGCTCATCGATTGTGGGGCGTTTGACCGGTCCAGCCGAGACCTTGTTGAACAGTTCCTCCAGGCTCTTGTAGTTGCCGAGGTTCAGTTCGCTAGGCTTCTCGGCGTTACTCTCCGAACCGGAGCCTTGCGGTTTGGGGCTTTCTGATGCGGCACGCTTGCTGTCGGAATCTTCGAGGCCAGCGTCTTCGAGAAACGATGCTAGCGTCGATGCACTAAACGATGGAGTTTCGTCCGCTGCGCGGTCGTCTTGCGACTTGGTGGGTTCCGCCTGGCTGGCAATCGAGGAAGCCTTGGTCACCGGGCGGGCTGCCATCACGGTGCGCGGCGCGGCATCGTCCACCAGGAACGTATGGCGACACGCGGGACACTCAACCTCGACGTCCGACGACGCTTCCAAGGCGTCGGCCGGGAGTTCGAGCTCACAATCACAAGCGGGGCAGCGGGCCAACAAAGCCATGGCGAGGGCTATCTCCGTACTGGCAGTTTCTACGAGGAGGGCACCCACAGCCGATTCGCGCGCGGAAATACCCTCCCTACGAGTGTACCATTACCGCAACCGCAACAAAACAATGCATTGAGAAAAAGCCGGCCGTTACAACCGGTAAAGTTTGCCAAATTTGTCGCTCAGGTGCGATAACAGGGCCTCCGACGACAGCGGCTTGCCGGTGACCCGTTCCACCAGGTCGGCGGCCGTGTACCGCTTGCCATGTTGATGGATGTTCGTACGCAACCAATCGAGCAATGGTTTGTAGTCTCCTTGGGCGAATTGGGCATCGAGGTCCCCGAGGTCTTCTTTCGCCTTGGCGAAGAACTGTGCCGAATAAAGGTTGCCCAGCGAGTACGTGGGGAAGTAACCAATCAAACCATGGCTCCAGTGCACATCCTGCATTACCCCTAGGGCGTCGCTGGGGGGCGTAATGCCGAGGTACTGCTCGTACTTGGCGTTCCAGGCAGCTGGCAAATCGGCGATCGATAGCTCGTCGGCCACGAGTGCCAGCTCGAGTTCGAAGCGAATCAGGATGTGCAGGTTGTAGGTCGCTTCGTCGGCTTCTACGCGAATGAGCGAAGGCTTCGACTCATTAATGGCAAAGTGGAAATCGTCGAGGGCCACGTCGCCGAGCGCGGCGGGGAACGCCGCTTGGGCGTCGGCGTAGTTGTGTTGCCAGAACGAATGGCTCAGGCCGACCAGGATTTCCCACATCCGCGATTGCGATTCGTGAATGCCTAGCGAAATGGCTTCGCCGGTCGGCAGGCCATACTTCTCGCTCGGCAGCCCTTGCTCGTACAATCCGTGACCTGCTTCGTGCATGATGCTGAACAGCCCCGCCCGCAAGTCGCGGGGATTGTAGCGGGTGGTCAAGCGAACGTCGGCCGGGCCGAGGGTGGTGCAGAATGGGTGGGCGGTCGGATCGATGCGTCCCCCTTGGAAGCAGAAGCCAATCCGCTTGGCGACGTCGCTACCGTACTTGGCTTGCACGTCGACCGGAAAGTCGCGATCCATGATCGACATGTCGGGCTGGTGCTTGCTCTCGCCGATCGCTGCGACCAACGGCACGAGCGCCTTGCCGAGCGAGCGCAGCACTGGCTCCACCTGCGAGGCCGTCGTGTGGGGTTCGTAATCGTCCAACAGCGCGTCGTAGCGGCATTCGGTGTAGCCGACCGCATCGGCCTCTTCCCGCTTGAGCTTGAAGATGGTCTCGAGCTTGGGAGCAAACTGGGCGTAGTCGTTTGCTTTGCGGGCTTCGACCCACACTTGCTGGCCGATGCTCGTCGCCCGGGTGAGGGCCTCCACCAGGTCGGCTGGCAGCTTGGTCTTGCGATCGTAGCTGCGCCGCATTTCGCGGATCACCACCGACGTGTCGCTCTCGGTGTCGGTCGCCAGCGGGCTGGATTCCAGCTCCGCGAGCCAGTCGCCGACCTGTGGGTCGGTCGCCTGCTGATGGATCGTCGAGGCCAGCATGGCTAGCTGATCGGCCCTATATTCCCCGGCCGCAGGGGGCATGTAGGTTTGCTCGTCCCACCCCAGCACATTGGTCACCGAGGTCAACAGCTCGGTCTTACGGGCGTGGTCGCATAGTTGGGCGTAGGTCTGCTGGGGGTCGGCCATGGGGGGATACTCTGGTTTGGGGGCGATAGCGAACGGGGCGGGGGCGGTCGCTGGCGTCAGTGACCGCCGCGAGCGGCTTCTGACGTTGTAAAACTGCGAGTGGAGCTTCGCAAGTGGGACTCCAGGTTCGCATTTCGGGGAATTCTGGAATATTCTGGGATGCAGCACGGTCGAGCGGTGACTCTTGTATAGATTGCCTTACTCACGGAGAAACGGATGCCAACCTCAGTCGACGATCTTGCGCGATGTCGACTGGTGGCCCAGTTGCTCGATCGGCACGGGGCGGCCCTTGCCCTGTACGCGGCTCAATGGACCGACGAGCCCGACGACTGCTTGCAGGAAGCGCTGATCGAACTGGCCGGACTCTCCGAGTTACCCCAGCAACCGATCGCCTGGCTGTACTGCGTGGTGCGGCGGCGGGCGATCAATACCGCACGCGGCCAGCAGCGTCGTACGTTGCATGAGCAACACGCTTGGCAGCAGCGACTCACCGGCACCCTGAAGCCCGGAGAACGTGCCGAGCTACTGACCGCGGTCGCCGAGCTGCCGGAGCTGCTTCGCGAAGTGGTGCTGCTGAAGACCTGGGGCAATCTAACGTTCGACGAAATGGCCGAGGTGCTGGGCAAGTCGTCCAGCAGCTTGCACCGCGAGTATGGTCGAGCGATTCAAGTTCTGCGTAACGAATGGGACACGCCATGCGAGAAGACGACCAACGCCCAGTAGAAGACGATCTGCGAGAAGAAGATCCGCTCGAAGCCACGCTGCGGCAACTGCAGCCCGCCGAGCCGCAAGTCGATCGCGACGAACTAATGTACCGCGCCGGCTACGCAGCGGGAGTGGAACATCGTCGCGAGAAGACCACCCGGCGGTCGAGCTTGAGTATCTGGCAAGCGAGTACCGGACTAATGACCGCGGCCACGATCACGCTCGCAGTGATGCTCGCCCGCCAACCCGACGGGGCTACCGCCATCGACTTAGCGAATGTCGACCGCATGAGCGCCCCGGTGGAGATCGACGACCAAGAACCACTTCAGGCACCCGACCCTGAGCTCCCGCCGCTGGCTCCGGTGGAAGTGGCCGAGCCGCTTTCGCCGCTGCTGGTCGTCGCCCCCAGTGGTGATCCCTCCAGCAACTACCTGGCCCTGCGCGCGGCGGTGCTGCTCCGCGGGGTCGACGCCTGGCCCGACTTCACCGATCGGCAACCATCCACTCGTCGCGCGAGCGACCCGGTGCCGACCCGCACCATGCTGAACATGCGGAACGAGCTGCTCCGCTCCCCTACCCCGTCGCAACCGCCGGACGATTCGCCGCCGGCCGCGACGGTTCCCGAAGCGATTCACACTACTCCAACGGACGAGGAGACCCTGGCATGAAGACTTATCTGATAGCGAGTTGGTTGCTGCTCACCACGGTGCTCGTCGCGCCGGTGGAAGTGCGCAGCGAAGCGATCTGGGACACCGAAAACGACGAGCACCAGTATCAAGTGATCCGCATGACCGTGACCCCGGCCGACGAGCCGGTGCCGGTGTTCAAGCACCGACTGTCGCTGCGCCCGCATGAGCTGATGCACGGCAACTCAGTCGCTCACTACATGCGGGCGTTTGCAGAAACGGGGATTCAAGAGCATTGGAAGCAAGCTCGTGAGCAGTACGGCGAGGAGGTTGAAAGCTGGTATGATACCGAGGTGCCGATCAGCGAGTTGCCGGTCGATAAGATGAAAGAGATCACCGACTTTGGAATCTGGAACTACATTGCTCCCGGTTCGAAATGTCGCGATACCGACTGGGGCGTCGCCTACGAAGACCTCACGGGTATTGAGATTATCGCGCTGTTGCTGCCCGAAGTGCAGAACATGCGTTCGGTGGGGCGGGCGATCTCGCTGCACACTCGCCTGGCGATTGCCGAACATCGCTACGACGACGCAATCGAGCTGATGCGCATCAACTATCGGCTCGCTGCCGACACCGGTCAGCAACCGATCCTGGTCAGTGGGCTCGTTGGCTTTGCGATCCAGGGAATCACCACCAACAATATGCTCGACCTGATCGCTGCGGAAGACTCGCCCAACATGTACTGGGCGCTGAGCGAAATGCCGCGCCCGCTCATCTCGCTCCGCGATGCCATTCGCTTGGAACTGGCAATCGGACCACGGATGTTCAAAATGCTCGACCATCCCGAGCGTCAGCAGCATTCGTACGAAGAGTGGAACGCGATCTGGCAACGCGACGTCGGCTTGCTGTTCACGCCCGAGCTTCTCTCGAGTCCCAATCCTGACTGGGGGGCGGAGGATCAAATGCGTTCGCTCCTCGGCATGGGCTTTGCCCTGGCTGGCTACTCGCACGCCAAGCAGCGGCTAGTCTCCTGGGGACACGACCCCGACGAAGTCGAGCAAATGGCAGTCGGTCAGGCACTGGCCTACTACCAGGCGGGCGTGTACCAGCGGATCGCCGACAGCATGGAGCGGTCGCAGTACGTCGACTTTGTCAACGCTCAAAAGATGGATCGCAAGCAGAGTGAAATGCTCCGCGGAGCCGGACCCTTTGGTGCGTCGGAGGATCGAGAACTGCTGCCGATCGGCAGTTTGCTGCTGCCAGCGATCACCGCGGCTCGCAGCGCAGAGGTGCGAACCGATCGCGACGTGCAAGCACTCCGCGTGATCGAAGCGTTGCGAATGCACGCTGCCGAGAACAACGCGACCTGGCCCGAGTCGCTCGACGCGATTACTTGCGTTCCGGTGCCGAACAACCCGGCCACCGGCGAACCGTTTGAATACCACCTGCAAGACGATACGGCCGTGCTGGTGTTGCCGATGAGCGACGGACTACGCATTCAAAAGCGATACGAACTGAAGCTGGCCGAGTAAACATGTCCCGTACCGAACAGCCGCCCGCCGATTTAGCGAGGTGGCAAGTCTAAGGAATACAATGATGTACAAGCGAACGATACTCACTGGCGTGCTGATTCTGCTCACCGCGGTCGCTCAGGCCGAGTCCGACCAGCAGGCTCGTGTCGCAGGAGCCATCGGCCAACTGGCCGGCGACGACACCCTGGCGGTAGCCGTGGTCGAGATCGATGGCCGCTGGGTTTCCGGCGTGCAAAAGGAAGTCGCTTCCCGCGTCGGTCCCGAAGCGAATCAGCTGGTCAATTCGCCGGCCTATGCGATGGGGCTGGGCTTTGTCGAGAGCTTTCGCTCGGCGGGGGCCAAGGAACTAGTAATCGTGCTCGGCACGAGCGACCTGCATCCAACCGCCGGACCGATCGCTGCGATCACCACTGGCTCGCCGAAAGAAGCCGAAGCGGTGTTGGGACTCACCAAGAGCCTGCTCCCGATGTTGGGGCGTGAGGCACAAGAGCTAACGCTCCACCAGCTCGACTCACTCGTGCTCGTCGGCCAAGCCGCGTCGATCGAAAGCTACGCGGTTCGTACCGATGGTAACGCGGAGCTCGGCAAGCGGGTCGCCGACCTGTTGGGCGATGGCGATGCGGACACAGCCCCAGTCGCTGGGCTGGTGATCGATCCCGGCAAAGACCCCCGACGGGTGATTCGCGAACTCTGGCCGCGGATGCCGAAGCCGTTCGACAAAGTCACCGGCGAGCTGCTCGCTGACCAGCTGCAGAGCATCCAAGTGCGGGCCACCTGTCCGCCCGATTGGAATGTGCAACTGAGGCTCGATACCCACAGCGAGGCCGCCGCTGAGGTATGCGAACAAGCACTGGTCGATGGCTTGAGCCTGGCGCTCGAACAGGCTGCTGGCGAGCAGGTGCCGGCCGAATTGAAAACGCTGGTCGCGCACGCGGCGAAGATTCTCGCTCCCCAGCGCGATGGTACTGCGATCACCGTCACGGTGAACTCCAGCGACGAGCAAGTTGCCAAGTTAATGAGCGAAGTGCTGATGCCAGCGGTCGAGTCGGCCCAGGCGAGCGCCAAGCGATCGCAGCAGATGAATCAATTCAAGCAAATGTCGCTGGGGATGCTCAACTTCGAGTCGGCCAACAACTACTTGCCCGCTGCAGGTGCCCTTACCGACAGGGATGGCAAGCCGCTCCTGTCGTGGCGCGTGGCCATACTGCCTTACTTGAGCGATGGAGAATCGATGGGCTTGTACAACAGGTTCCACCTGGACGAACCTTGGGATAGCCCGCACAACTTGCAGCTCGTGAAGCAAATGCCGGATGTTTACTCCGACCAGCTCCACCCGCAGCTTGCTGCCGAGGGGCTCACCACGTTCCAGGTGCCGGTGCAAGCGAACAGCATCTTCCCTCCCAAGCCAGAAGGGGAGCTGGTGGAGCGAGAGTACAACAGTCAGAAGTGTTACTTCGCTCCCGGTACGACCTTCCGCCAAGTCCTCGACGGCACCAGCAACACGCTACTCGTCGTGCAGATGCCACCAGAGCAGGCGGTGCCTTGGACTAAGCCGGCCGATTGGGAAGTCGACCTGGCCAAGGTGGTCGAGCAGTTCCGGGGTAACCCCGATCGCGGGCAAGTGGTCGCTGCGTTCTGCGACGGGCATGTCGAGATCCTCCCGACCGATGATCCGCTGCTGCCGAAGAACCTGCCGATTTTGGTGCAGATGAGCGACGGCAAAGTCATCGAGCGGTAATCCGGGTTGCCGACTTTTGTCGAACTCGATTGATCGTGGTACACTACCGCTGGCTCGCTGGGAGCCAGCGGTTTGCATCATGGCAACTCGGGGACCAAATCGATGGCCCGCATTAGTTTTCCGATTCCTACGTCCCGCCGGGGCCAGCGTAGCTATCGCTCGTCGAGTGGTCGCAACATGTTTGGTGTCGGCCGCGGGGGCTCGCGAGGTAGCGGGCTGAAGATGCGGCTGATCATCGCTGCGGGCATCGCCATCTTTGCGCTGATCTCCTACTACGGAAACCCTGGCGACAAGAATCAAATCACCGGCGAAGTCGAGCGGGTCGCCATGGCCGACGAGCGCGAGGAAGAAGCCCTCGGCCTGCAAGCGGCTCCGCAGATGATCGAGCAACACGGCGGCGAAAGCCCCCGCGAGTTCCATCGTCGACGAGTAAGCGACATGGGCAAGCGACTCTTGGCCGGGCTGAACGACTACATCGTCGAGCGCAGCCAGGATCTCGGCGAGCCGCTCGATAACCCCTACGAGTTCAAGTTCCACCTGCTGGCCGATTCCCGCACCGTGAACGCGTTCGCCCTGCCAGGCGGGCAGGTGTTCATTACCGAGGCCCTTTACGCTCGGCTGGAGACCGATGGCCAACTGGCCGGCGTGCTTGGGCATGAGATCGGTCACGTGATCGAACGCCATGGCAACAAGCGGATGGCCCAGCAGTCGCTCTTCAGCGGACTGGCGGCCGCGGCCGGGGCCGCCGGCGGCGACGAAAGCTCCGCCCGCATGGCCCAGGCGGCCGCGCAGATGATCAGCATGAGCTACGGTCGCGACGACGAACTCGAGTCGGACAAGTGGGGCGTGCGACTCTGCGTGCTCGCGGGGTACGACCCCAACGCGATGGTCGGCCTGATGCGCATTCTCGACGAAGCCAGCCCCGGCGGCGGGCCACCCGAGATGCTCAGCACGCACCCCAAACCTGCCAACCGTGTGCAGTACATCCAGCAGGTGATCGAACAGGAATACCCCAACGGCTTGCCACCAGGTCTCGAGCCGTGACGCACCGCGACTCTCCGCTGGCGGTCGTTACCATTGTGTCGGGCGGGCAAACGGGGGCCGATCGCGCGGCGCTCGACTTTGCCATCGAGCATCGCTTGCCGCACGATGGCTGGTGCCCGCGCGGCCGACGAGCCGAGGATGGTCCGCTCGACCTTCGCTACCAGCTTCGCGAAACCGCGTCGACCAACTACGAAGTGCGCACTCGGCAGAACGTGGAAGATAGCGACGGCACCGCGGTGTTCAGCATCGCTCCCCGCCCCTCCGGCGGCACGGCCCTCACCCTGCGTTTCGCCCGCGAGTCGCAGCGTCCGCTGTTGCACCTGGCCCGCAACGCCCACCCGCTGTTCGGCACCGCCGACGCCATCCGCACCGACGCGGAGCGACTCTGTGAGTTCCTCGTCGAGCACCAGATCCGCCGACTCAACATCGCCGGCCCCCGCGGCTCGCAGGAACCAACCATCGGCACCTACGTGTGGTCGGTGCTCGCGTCGGCCTTAGCGAGCGAGTGAGGTGTTGGTGGATGGAGGAGCGACTCGCCGGCCCACTGGAACGGTGGAACGCTCGGTTACGATCCCCAAGTGATCCACCAACTTCCGTCCTCTTCTTGATACATGCCTTCAAAGAAGATGTGATGCACGTCGATGCCATCGAGCCATTCGGACTTCGCCCGGCTCTCTTTCTCGGTCTTTTCCACCGCCGTCACTAATTCCGCGACCGTGAAGTGCTGCCCGTTGGGGGCTTTGTGCTCGACGGCCACGCCACCTTCGCCGACGAGCGTGATGCTGGCACCTTTGTAAGCCACCCGGCTCAATTCTTCTTCGGTAAGCGGGCGGAACTCTTCGGTCTCTTCCACAAAGATCTCAGGCACGAATGTTAGCGACACGATCGTCGCTGTCGGCGGGGCCGCTTCGTTCGCGAGATTCTCGGCAACGCGCTCGGCTGGCTCCGACAACTCGATCTCGAGCTGACCGGAAAGCGAGTTAAAGAACTCAAGCCCCGGCTGGTCCACCGATTGCTGCTGCGGATCTCGGAGTTCGGGCACTCGCGCGATTTTACCCTCGCAACCACACACCAATAGCAAAAGTAAGGTCGCTGAAACAAATCGCATCATCGCTGACTCCGGGGGAACTGCATGCCTCGCCGACCGAGGGGATAATCTGCTGCAATCGTATCGTGTGAACCACCAGATGCCTATCGTTGATTCCTGCGACCCAGTATCCGGTCAAGGGAAACTTGCGAGTTTTGTGCTTCGAAGTGGCCAAAGATTTGGATTGCAATTCCCGCTCCACCGGCTCTAATAGTAGTGTGAACAAAAGTATATATGTCGTCTCGGTTACCAGCAGCAGGTCGTGCTGCTGAGGGCCGGAAAATAGGAGTTGGAATACCGGATGTTTGTCGCAGGAGTGATGATGCTGAACATTGGAAATAGGAACCGTGGGGCGAGGGTTTTGCCCCCATTCGAAACAGGGTGGGGCGAAACTCCTTGTAGGGGCAAAATGGCGATGGCTGTAAGTCGTGGTATGGCAATCGTTTATGACGACGGATCGGTTTGCAAAACAAGAAATAAAAGCCCCCACGAATCGATTTCGCGGTTTTGGGGGCAAAACGATGGGGCCATCAACCAGGCAACCAGTCACTCGCTCGGCACCTTGCAGCGGGATGGCCGTTGTGGTCCCGTCGGCGACACGCGATTACACTCGACTCGAGCCAGTACGTGACTTGCACGCTGCTGACGATTTCCCCAACAAACCAAACTGGCGGGCCGCTCATAGAAGCGATCCACCGAACCCCTCGACCCAACCTTACGACCTAACCTCCATAGGGCGGCTCCGCCGGCCCTGCACGCACACAGGTGGTGCGATGTTTACTCCGTTCGAAAGCGAAGCGATGAAACGAACCCTCACACTCTGCTTACTCCTTAGTTGCTTGCTAGTCACTGCGACCAAATCCGCGATGGCCGCCGAACCAGCCGCGCCGGCCGCTGCGGAACAAGTGGAACCGATGACCACTCCCGAGCGGGAGCAACGCATGGAGTGGTGGCGCGACGCCCGCTTCGGCATGTTCGTCCACTGGGGACTCTACTCCGGCCTGGCAGGCACCTGGGAAGGCAAACCGGTCGGCGAGCGCGGCGGCATGGAATGGATTCAGTACCGTGTGCGGGCCGACACCGATACCTACGCCGAGCGGGCGCTGCCGTTGTCCAAGCCGACGGAGAACTTCGCCGAGCAATGGGCCAAGCTGGCCAAGCAGGCGGGCTGCAAGTACCTGGTGTTCACCACCAAGCATCACGATGGCTTCGCGCTGCACGACTCGGCGGTGAGCGACTTCGACGCGGGCTCGAAGCTCGATCGCGATCTGGTGAAAGAGATTGTCGACGCCTGCCGCGCCGAGGGGCTACGCGTTGGCTTCTATCATTCGGTGATCGACTGGCATCACGATCAGTACGAGTACGAAAAGTCGAACCAGTTGCCTCATCCGCTCAAAGGCAAGCCGTATCCCAACGGAGAACGCGACCATGCGAAGTACCAGGAGTACTTGCACGCCCAGGTGAAGGAACTCACCACGAACTACGGGCCAGTCGACATTCTCTGGTGGGACTACAGCGCGACCGACTTTCAAGGCGAAGAAGCCTGGCGGGCTTTCGAGCTGATGGACCTGGTGCGGAATAAGCAGCCGCAAGTGATCATGAACAACCGGCTGTTCCGCATCCCCGAAGCGGGTTGGACCAGCATGCAAATGACCGGCGTCGCCGCCCAGCTGAATCCCAAGTATGGCGACTTCGTCACGCCCGAGCAGCACGTGCCCGATCGGGGGCTTCCCGGAGTCGACTGGGAAACCTGCATGACGATGAACACCACGTGGGGCTATAGTCGTCACGATCAGGCGTGGAAACCCAACGATCAACTGGTGCATACGCTGATCGATATCGCCTCGAAGGGGGGCAACTTTCTGCTGAATATCGGCCCCACCGGCGACGGAACCGTACCGCCGGAGAGCATCGAAGGGATGCAGGCCATCGGCAAATGGATGGAGACCAACAGCGAGTCGATCTACGGCACCACCGCCAGCCCATGCGATGCACCAGCGTGGGGACGCATTACCACCAAGGGCGATACGCTCTACCTGCACGTGTTCGATTGGCCCGAGAGCGGCGAGCTGACCGTGCCGGTCGAAGCGACTGCTGAGGAGTGCACGCTGCTGGCCGACGCGGCGACCAAGTTTGCCGTGTCGTCGAGCGACGCCGGGCTGACAGTGAAGCTCACCGGTGAGGCTGTCGACCCGTACGCGACCGTATTGAAACTAAAGCTCACCGAGCCGATCGAAAGCAAGTAGCCGGCGAGCGTCATTCGCCAGCGGACGGCTGTTCAGGCTGCGGCTGCTCGGTTGGCAGCTGAGGATCGGCTTCGAGCAAGAACGATTGCAGTTTATCGAGCTTATCGGTGTTGATGTGGTCCACATCGGCATCGAGAAGCTGCTGCCACATTTCCGGAGTTTCGGGCGTGGCCCAGAATCGCACGCGACGCTGTTTGTCGTGCGCCTGGGCGACGATCCGGCGGAGCTTGTCGCGCTCGGCGGCAGGTATCTCGCCTTTGCCATTCCACTCGAAGTGCGAACCCCAGCGGTCGCTAATCAGCGGCATCAAATCCGCGGCGTCGCTTGAGTCGAGGTCGCCAACGCGGCCATCGATACCGACGTAGCGGGGGTTGCTGGCCTTGATTTCGCGTCGGGGCCGGTCGCCCGAGATGACGATCTGGATGGCGCCCTGGTGGTACTCGCCATCTTCCCAGCGGCTAAGCATGTCGCGGTAGTTGGCCAGCACCCGCTCGAGCTCGGCGTAGGTCGCCGCGGCGTCCTGTTTAATATCAATCAGCAACATGAAGGGAGGCCCCTCCTTGAACACCCGCCCGTCGTTGGCTTCGACCCGTGCCTTGAGCGGCTCGAGGTACGCGGCTTCGAGCGTCCGGCGTTCGTCGAGTTCCAGCAGGCTATGCCCCACCAGCAGCTTGCCCTGCAGGAAGAAGATGTCGGCCTCGACACTGCAGAACCCATGGTCGAGCGCGTCGATCAGCGGAGGATTGTGGTAATAATCGTTGTGCGCGTGAGCTTTTGGCAGCGGAGTGGGGTCCTCTCCCACGGCCGAGGTCGCCAGGAGCAGCACAAGAGTCACCGAGCAGAGAAAGCGGAGCAAAACCATGGATCACAACCAAAGATGCGGGGAAAGGAAGCACACGTCCGAAGGTCGATCGTACCAGAACATTTGTCAAAATGCTCCAGAGCGCGGCCGAAGTGCCGATGTAACAGTCAGGGCTATTTTCCGCGGGCGAGTTGGCCGCGATAGCCTTTTGGTTAAATAAGTCTAGAATACATGGCCGCCGCGTCCCCCGTATTGGGGTGCGACCGGCAATTCCTACTTTTACCTATTTCCCTACCGAATTTTTCCCCTTCGTTCGATGTCGCATATTCAAGTTGCCCAACGTGTTACTCGTTTGCCGCCCTATCTGTTTGGCCGGATCAATAAAATGATCTACGACAAGCGCACGGCCGGCGACGATGTCATCGAGCTCGGCATGGGGAATCCCAGCGACCCGCCGCAAGAGATGGTGATCGACAAGCTCGCCGAGGCGGCCCGCGATCCCCGTAACCATCGCTACAGTAAGTCGAATGGCATTGCGAACTTACGCCGCGAGGTGGGGGCCAAGTACTTTAAAAAGTACGGCGTCCGGCTCGATCCCACCGACGAGGTGATCGTCTGCCTGGGCTCGAAAGAGGGCTTCAGCCACATGTGCCTGGCGATGATGGGCCCTGGCGACACGGCGATTGTCCCGTCGCCGTACTTCCCGGTGCACGTATACGGCGTCGCCCTGGCGTCGGGCAACGTGATCACGCTGCCGGTGGCCAATAGCGACAAATTTTTGAGCGATATCGCGTATACCTGCGAAACGCTCTACCCACGGCCGAAGCTGCTGATTCTCTGCTACCCCCACAATCCCTCGAGTGTGGTCGTGGAGCAGGGCTTCTACGACGAGGTGGTGAAGCTTGCCAAAAAGTATGGCCTGATGGTCATTAGCGACTTCGCCTACGCCGACGTGGCGTTCGACGGTTACCATCCGCCGAGTTTCCTGGCCTCGAAGGGGGCGATCGACGTCGGCGTCGAGTTCACCACCATGAGCAAAGGCTACAACATGGCTGGCTGGCGAATCGGCTTTTGCTGCGGCAATCGCGAGATGATCCAGGCCCTCGCGACCATCAAAGGCTACTACGACTACGGCATGTTCCAGGCGATCCAGATTGCCGCGATCGTCGCCCTGCGCCATACCGACGCCGCGGTCGAGGAGCAATCGGTCATCTACCAGGGCCGCCGCGACACGCTGTGCGACGGCCTCGCCCGCATGGGCTGGGAGCCGAACGTGCCGAAGGCCGGCATGTTTGTCTGGCAGCCGATTCCCGAGCCCTGGCGGAGCCGGATGAGCACCATGGACTTCGCGATGATGCTGCTGGAGAAGGGCAACGTGGCAGTCAGCCCCGGCAGCGGCTTTGGCCCCGCCGGCGAAGGATTCCTGCGAATGAGCCTGGTAGAGAACGAAAACCGCCTGAAACAAGCGGTGCGGCACATCAAGCAATGCCTGAAGGAAGCCGAGGACGAATGGACCGCCAAAGGCGAAGTGACTACCGAAGCAGGAAAACCATAAACCGAGCGAGATTCGCGGAATTCCGCGTTCGCCATGGGCGGCTTGAATCGAAGTGCCCTGGTTACGTAGGATTGTGCTAATTCGTCTCTCCCTCCCCAGGTCCCCCCTCTGATCCACCCCCCCGCCCTATGACTGCTAAACTTGCGCTCGAAGACGGAACCGTATACACCGGCACCTCGATTGGTGCCGATGGCGAGGTGGATGGCGAGGTCTGTTTCAATACCTCGATGACCGGGTACCAGGAGATTCTCACCGATCCGAGCTACCGTGGGCAGATCGTCACGATGACCTACCCGCAGATCGGCAATTACGGCTGCAACACCGAGGATCTGGAGAGTCAGCGGCCGCATTTGTCGGGCTTTGTGGTCCGCGAGCATAGCCGGGTGCGGAGCAATTTTCGTAGCGAGAAGCGGCTGAGCGACTACCTGGAGGATCACGGAGTGGTCGCGATTGAGTCGATAGACACGCGGGCGCTAGTGCGCAAGCTGCGATCCGAGGGAGCCATGCGGGGCGTGCTGTCGACCGTCGACCTCGACGACGCCAGCCTGGTGGCCAAAGCCAAGGCGAGCCCGGGCCTGGTGGGCCGCGATCTGGTGCAGGAAGTCGCCGCTCGCGAAGCCCACGAGTGGAACGAGCCGCTGAGCAGCTGGACGTTGCTAAACCCCGACGCCCGGAAATCGGCCAGCAACAGCCCGCACGTGGTAGCCATGGACTTCGGCATGAAGTGGAATATTCCCCGCCATCTGGTCGACGGTGGATGCCGGGTGACCGTGGTGCCAGGCAGCTACAACGCCGAGCAGATCCTGGAACTCAGCCCCGATGGGGTGTTCCTGTCGAATGGCCCTGGCGACCCCGAGCCCATCGAGTACGCGATCCATACGATTCGCGACCTGGTCGAGAAGAAGCCGGTGTTCGGCATCTGCCTTGGTCACCAGTTGCTGTCGCTCGCCTGCGGCGCGAAGACGTTCAAGATGAAGTTTGGCCATCGCGGCGCCAACCAGCCGGTGCACGACCTGACCACCGGCAAGGTAGAGATCACCTCGCAGAACCACGGCTTCGCCGTGGACGAGTCGACCCTGCCCGACTCGCTGGAAGTAACGCACCGCAGCCTGAACGACCAAACGATCGAAGGGGTGCAACATCGAGAGTTACCGGCATTTTCGGTACAATACCACCCCGAAGCCTCGAGCGGCCCGCACGACAGTCATTATCTTTTTGAACGGTTCTTTGCCGCGATGCAGGCATAAGAATCGAGTAGTTGGGTATTCCTGCAGTTCTTCTGTTTGCCCCTGCTGAAATCATAACCTAGTTTTCAGTTGCAGTTCGGGTGCGCCTTGGGTGCATTCGTAGCTAGCAACTTATCACTGTCGTGGGCTCGTGTGTCTTCCGCCAAGTGCGGCACTTGCTTGGACATCGCGGGGCCTCGCACTTGTTCATCATTTAACGCCGCAATTGAGGCGGCCATAGCGAGAGTATCGTGTCCCAGCCGGAAGACATTATTCGAACTTGGATGGAAGCTTGGAGCGAAGAGCAGCAGGAGTATGCTGCGCAGCTGGGCGAATCGCTAGAAACCCTTGATGCCTACCAGGAGAAACTCACCCTCTGGCATACAGAACTCGATGCACAGGCCGCCACGCTAGCGGACGAGACAGCGGAACTCGAACGCCAGCGAGAAGCACTCGCTCAGCAGCAAGCCGAGCTTGAAGAGCAGCGGTCGGAACTCTCCAGTCATCAGGCAGTGGAAGTCTCTACCACTGCGATGCTCGATCAGGCAAGAGCCGAAATCGATGATCTCCGCCGACAGCTCGATGAACTCATCGAACCGTACGCGGTGGGCAATTCCCCCCCGATGGAGTCCACGTGTAGCGCCTCGCCCGGGCGTGGTAACGCGGCGGTCGCAGAAGCCATCGATCCAAAGGTTAGCGCGGTAGCTAAGCAATTCCAGAAACTCCGCGAACAGCAGGCAGCTCGTCGATCCGCGGCACGCTAGTCCCTCCCCTTCAGACGGCAGACGCTATGCAAGTCACGTCCCTATCAACATCGCTCTATCCGCACTGGCAACGACTCTCGCAACATGCGTGGTCGGCTGCCGCCCTTCTCGTGTTTGCGTGTGGGTTTATCCTTGGCAACGTCTACCTCATGGCCATCGCTGGTGTCGCCTTGTGCGCCATCTGGCGGCAGGTCGGCGTGGTGGCTGCGCGCAACGTTCATCGGCTGGTCACCAGCCATGGTGCGCTGTTGCCTTCGGAGCAACGCGCCGACTATCGCCGCACCTCGCTCCGCGGCGGTGGGTTGCCCCCCGAGGAAGATCCCTCCGAGTCCCCGGTCGAGAGTGTGTCGGAGCATCGGGCACGCAAGTCGGGTGGCAAAGAGAAGACCACCGGCGATCTGGTGAATCGCATGATTGATCAAGGGCGCTACGCGCTACTGCTCCGTCATGAGACCGCCTCGCAACTGTCGGACGAAGAACTGGCCGTCGTGCTGTCGGAAATGGATCAGCAGATGTCGGTCATTCCCGAAGGGCGAGTCCTTGTTGGCGAGTACGCCGAACGGGCTACCTGGGGTACTTCGCC
Organism: Aeoliella mucimassa; assembly: GCF_007748035.1. Taxonomy (NCBI): domain Bacteria; kingdom Pseudomonadati; phylum Planctomycetota; class Planctomycetia; order Pirellulales; family Lacipirellulaceae; genus Aeoliella; species Aeoliella mucimassa. Next base: position 6,097,211 of record NZ_CP036278.1, on the reverse strand, counting down.
GGTGTCGGCCGATTGCCCGGGTCTGGTGCACACCGAAGGTTGCTACCTCGACCGCTACTGCGTCACCAACGAGCAATTCCAGTACTTTGTCGACGACTGTGGCTACGAGCAATTCCAGCTCTGGCCCGAAGAAGCCTTGCCGGCTTTGTTCGAGTTTGTCGACCGCACCGGGGTGCCTGCGCCGGCTGGCTGGACCAGTGGACAATTCCCCGATGGCTGGGAGCGTTTGCCTGTAGTTGGCATCAGTTGGTACGAAGCCACCGCTTACGCACGGTGGGTTGGCAAGCGTTTGCCGACCGATGCCGAGTGGACCAAAGCAGGTGCCTGGCCAGTAGAGACTTCGCCGGGACGAGTCACTCAACGACGTTACCCCTGGGGCGACACGTTCGAGGCTCGTCGCGCCTTGCTGTGGTCGGCCGGCGCTCGCGGCCCGCAACCGGTCGATGCGTTCGAAGCCGGCTCGTCGCTCGGTGGTGTCGTGCAACTGATCGGCAACGTTTGGGAGTGGACCAGTTCGTCGCTCGATGCGACGAGTCGCGATCAAGCGACCGGCGATGGTCACTCGATGAACGTGCTGCATGGAGGAGCGTTCAACACCTACTTTGAAAATCAGGCGACTTGCCACTTCCGAAGTGGCGAACGCCCCTTGGCTCGACGTTCGAATATCGGCTTCCGCTTGGCGCTGTCGTTCGACGTAGTAGCCGACCAGGAATTTGGAGATGGCGGTGCTTCGTCGGTGGATGACCCATCGGCAACCGACTCCTCCATCGACTCCTAGCAGAACTGGGAGCACAGGTGGTTCTCGGCTGTCGATCAGTCGGAGGACACCCTGTGCCACCCTTTTAAAAAACCAAACCTTTACCATCCAACCAAACGGCAGCCTGCCATGCCTACCCTGTCTCGCTTACCGATCGATACCTACCTGCTCGCAGGTCAGGCTGCCCCGTTGGCATGTGCCATTTGTAATCACGAGAATCGTGTGTCGGCCGAACACTGCCACATTTGCGCCGCGCCGTTGTCGATCTCGCGAATCAATGCCGACCTGAAGCGCCCTGCGCAACTCATCGGCTGCGTGGGAGCTAGCAACACTGGCAAGACTACTTACCTCGGCATGTTGATGGACATGCTGATGCGCGATTCCGGGTCGCTGAAGGCGACCCTGCTAGGGCCGCAGTCCATCTCGTTGCAACAGTCGACCACCACCGCGTTGTCGGCCGGGTGGTACCCCGACAAAACGAGCCGCGACCCCGAACACACCTGCTGGGTGCATTGTCGTGTAGATTGTGGGCGCCGCCGCAAGCGTACTGATGTGGTATTTGCCGATTTTGCGGGCGACGCCTATATCGAAGAGTTGGCACGTCCCGGTAGCTATCCGGCGATCCGTGCCCTGCTGGGTAAGTGCTCGGCCATCATGGTGATGGCCGACGCCCAGCGGTTACAAGCAGGCGAACACGATGACGATTACGTTTCGCTCAAAATGCTGTCTTTAATAGATGAGCAGTCGAGCAAGGAGAAAAAACGCAACTGGTGTAATCGCGGCAAAACGCAGCCGCTGGCACTCGTACTCACCAAGGCCGACGCGACACCTGCGTGTGCCGAAGACCCCGTGACGTTTGCCGAAAACCACGCCAGTGCCTTGTGGCAGGACTGCCGCCGGCGTTTCCCGAACACCAAGGTGTTTGCCGCTTCGGTAACGGGAGCCACCGGCTACAAGCTGATCGGCGGCCGCCGGTGCCGAGTGCCATTGCGGGTAGAACCCCATGGCGTTCTCGATCCATTTGGTTGGCTGATCGAACAACTTGCCTAGGCTTTGCGTAGTAAAAGTGTTGGGGACTGAAAGGCCCTAAGAGATGACACAACGATGAACCGTCCACGCTTTACCGACCGACTGACTCGAGCCCCCTCCAAAGATGGGCTCGTTCTATCCACCCCGAATGGGTTGGAGATAGGCGGTGCTGCGCTGGAACAGCTCGAAGAGCTGGACGACGCCATATTTGCCGCCCTCGACGGCGACGCCACTGCGCTCGACCGATTGAGCGACCTATGGCACACGGTTCACCGCGAAGTCGACACCCCGTTCGTGGCCGAATCGCGGGCCGAATACACCCGGCAAGCCCGCCGAGTGCTCGATTCGGCCCTGAAATTGCCCGAGAACTCGCTCGGACGCGGTTTCGCCGCCTTGGAGGTGCTCGGCCTGGTGGGCCAACCCCAGGTCTGATTCCAGCCTCCTACCGCAGGATGACAGAACTCAAAAACCCCTCGCCAACGTGCGTTGTCGCGTTGAATCCCCGATTATTGCCTGGAAAATCGAGATATCTCCCCTCGATTTCCAGGCAATAATTGTTGGGTGACTCGGCGATTAGAGATTCGGAAGGCAGTTGACCGTTTACGGCTGTCTCTGGCGGCGTTTTCTTGATTTTCGCCGCCCTGGTGGTTAGCCTGGAACTAGTGGCAGCGGGCGCAAGTCGTTGCCACTGTTTACTTTAATAACACCGCCCTTTGGCAATCGATCATACACCCTCTCGCGCAAGAGCAAGTGTAGGAGAATAGGCACGTGGAACGAGTTCGCAGATTACTTTCAGGTGGGTGCATTCAAGGCATGACGCTGCTGCTGGCGTCGGTGCTCCTCGCGGCACCAGCGGTGCACGCCCAGTACGAAACAAAACCAATCGACGAAGCGGCCAAACGCTACGGGGGCAGCCGCGCGAAACGATACGCGCGTAACCCAACTGGGGTCGAAGCCGACCGCACAGGGTTTGGCAACTACATACGTGGTGTCTATCTAGCCTCGATGACCCAGTTCGATGCCGAGTCGTTGGCCGACCTTGGCAAGCTGCGTTACGACTACATGCGCAACTACCTGTGGGCCGCGGCCCCTTCGGTGCAGCAGGATCTCACGCGACTCACTTTCACTGAGATGAGTCAGGTGATCCGTGACAACTATCACCCCGCGGTGAAGTACAATGCGATGCTGCTGATCGGAGAACTCGACGCAACGTACGCCACGCAAACGACCGGTTCGGTGCCGATGCCCGAAGCGAATAAGCTGCTGACCGACTACGTGAATGGTGGTGTCGATACCGCGCGGGCGCCGGCTCCGCTGATCGTCGGGGCACTCGTTGGATTGGAGCGGCACGCCAAGTCGCTCGAAGCGTTGCCAGCTGCCAATCGCGGACCAACCGCGGCCGCACTGCTGAAGGTGCTGGAGAAGGATAGCTTCCCCCAAGACCTCTCGCCTAGTGTATCGCAGTGGATCAAAGTGATTGCCGCTCGCGGGCTCGCTAACATTGGCGTGTTGGGCGACGGCAATCGTGTGCACAATGCCATGTTCAAAATGATCGGCGACGAAAAGGCGCGGCTCAATACACGCGTTCGTGTTGCTGAGCTACTGGACATGTACAAAAATGCTTATGGCTCCGCGACCGGACTGAACGAGCAGGAGACTGTGCAAACGCTGCTGCAGTTGGCCACCGACATTGCGTCGGACGAAGAAGAGCGAGCTATTAAGTACGAGGACGAAATGCTCGGCGGAATGGGTGGAATGCGGATGGGATCTGGCCGTGGTGGAGGATTTGGTTTCGGTGGCGGCGGAGAAATCGAACTGCCCGACGAATACCAACGCCGACGCCTGGTGCTGCGTCTCACCGGCCTGAAAAAAGGCGTGGAAGCCGTAAAGCCGGCGATTAAGGATCAACGCTTTGCTGGCCTGTTAGACGAAGTACTAACGGCCATCGAACCCGTTCTCAACCGCGCGACGGAAGAGAATCTCATTCTCTTGAATCTGGTAACTGACGTAAAGCAAATGTCGAGCACGATCGCGACCGCCTCGGCGTCGCTTGGCGTCGAAGCCGTGGATGCTCCTCCTGAAAGCGAAGAGGAAGCAGCTGAGCTATTGCAAGAGGAAGAAGCAGCCGAGGCTGCCGAACCAGCCAACTAGCAAACGTGTGCTTCGTTTCGCGAAACACGGAATCAATCGGCGAAAGCGACAGTGTCTATGTCGTCGCTACGTCCAAATAAAAACACCCGGTGAGCTTGGCTCACCGGGTGCTTTGTTTTAGTAGGCCTTGTCGTGCATCGCTAAGCGGTTGTCGGCTCAGCGAGCAATGACTTAGCCAGCGCCTTGAGCGGTTTCGTTCCAAGCACGAAACCCGCCAGTGGCGATGGCGAACGCACCGAACAGCGTGGTGACGTAGAACAGGTCGCCGGCCAGCATCTTCAGGTAGAAGGGAATACCAGCCGCGTACACGGTGGCCAAACCAGCCAGGTCGCTACCAAACTGGAAGGGCGAACCAGCAACGGGGCCAACTGCCCACACCACCAAGTTGGTTACCAGGAAGAAGATCGTCGCTGGCAGCAATGCACTGGTGACACCACGCGTGGCGACTTGCAGCTTGCTGCTGGCCTTGCGGAGCCAGGGGCCCAGCATCGCGGGCACCATCATGCAGCCCCAAACCGAGGCCAGTACCCAGCCGCTGTAATGGCTTGGTTGAGTGAGATCGGTAATGGCCAGCGCGGTAAGCGGTACCAGCGCGGCAACGAATCGATTGCGGAAGTAACATCCGGCCAGCAGCGCGACAGCCGCTAGCGGAGTGAAATTCCAATCGAGTCGTCCCAAACGCCCCACCACGGCAATCGCTACCAAGAGCACAAATACCAAGTGATCGCTGTTGATTTGCAGTTGACGTCGCACGTTCAATTTCCTGTTGCGAGGGGACGATTAAAAGGTTCGCGGCCGGGCAGCGCCCGAATCCTCTATTATTCGTATGTCCCAAAGTTCCACAAGACGCGGTCGCCGCGCCCGACTTGCATTTCTCCGACGCTGCGGGGGGCCATTTCGCCGTTAATCTCGTAAGTCCAGTTGCTGCCAGTGTTTCCTTCGTTGGAAAAACCGGCAATCTCGGTAACCATCGTCATCTTCCCGCTGCCTTGATAAGTGAAATACCAGGCCGGTTCGACTGCTTGCACTTGCTCGAGAGCCGCGAAAACCGAGATTTTTTCCTCCCCCACGGCAATGCACACCTCGCGAGGGAGTCCCTCGACGCCGGTGGCGGCAAAGGTGACCCCAAGCTCCGGATTGTCGGTTTCCTCGGCCGCGACGTCGGACGGATGGTCGCCATCGACCACGGTCGAGTCATCAGGCATCCACCAGCGAGTCAGCACCAAAGCCACGAGAACCACAAATAATGCGATGGCGATCCGCCAACTTTGAGAGGCAGGCGCGTCGGCATTGGGGGTGTTGGGGGGAGTGTCGTTCATGCCGGTAGTTTGTTCCGGCAAGCCCACACAGGTCAACCGACCGCGTCGTGTGCGGGGGATGCTTGATGTTTCGCCGGACGTTCGTTCGTTTTCTAAGGCTACGCGGCGTATAATTCCCTTAGCAGATCGTGCGATGGTTCCCCGAAACTCGTATTGGCGATCGGTTATGGCGGATACACGGTTTACGACGCTCGACTTCCCGCAACCTGGCATTGCTCGGCTATCGTTGCATCATCCCGATCACAGCCTGAATATCTTGTCGCAGGCCATGCTCGGCGAGATCGCCGGGCACCTTGATGCGCTGGCCGATCGGACCGACTTGATGGGGCTGGTGATTGTGAGCGGCAAGCCTGCCGGGTTTATCGCGGGTGCCGACCTCAAGGAGTTTGCCGCCTCGATTGATGAGCCGGCTGAAGTGATTCGTCAGTTCAGTCGCCATGGTCAGCTGTTGTTGCAGCGATTGTCGAAACTCAAGATGGTAACAGTCGTCGCCATCGATGGCATCTGCGTCGGCGGTGGAACCGAGCTGTCTGTTTGGTGCGATCGTCGTGTCGTGACCGACAACCCGAAGACGCAAATCGGGTTCCCCGAGGTCAAGCTGGGACTCTTCCCCGGCTGGGGAGGCACCGCCCGCACGCCGAGAATTGTGGGACTGGCCAACGCGGTCGAGATGGTTACCAGCGGCAAGAATGTTAGCGGTGCCGAAGCGTTTGCCATGGGACTGGCCGACGACATCGTGTCGGCTTCGGGCGACGTCGCCAGCAAATTAATGGAAGCCGCTGTACGGGTTGTCATGGCCGATCAGGCATCGGGCGAGTACTTGGCCAATCGTGAGAAGTGGGCGAGCGAGATTCCGATCAACGAGGCCGAACTCGCTTTTCTCGGGGCGACCGCCTTGGGGGTGATTCAGCAAGAGACCAAAGGCCATTACCCTGCCCCGCTCGTCGCGCTCGAGGTATTGCTCGAAGGTGCCTTGCTCGACATCGACGCGGCTTGCGAATTGGAGTCGGAGCGATTCACCCCGCTGTTTGGTTCCCCGGTAAATCGTGGGCTGCTGAATGTGTTCTTCCTGACCGACTTCAACAAAGATGGTATCGGCAGCGACAAGAAACAACTGGCGGCCAACAGCGTGGGAGTTGCGGGTGCGGGGACCATGGGGCAAGGCATTGCTGCAGTGAGTCTCCGCCGAGGAGTACGGGTGAGTCTAGCAGACAATCGCGCCGAGGCCTTACTCGCAGCAGAGAAAGCGGTGCTCAGCGAGGCTGCGTTCGATCGCGAGACAAAGTCGGCCAGCACCGATAAAGTGCTGGAGCTCACGCCGGAGCTTGATATGACTCCGCACGTTACTGATCTGGCCGCTTGCGACTTGGTGGTGGAAGCAGTGGTCGAGAATCTTGAAATCAAGCAGCAACTGTTGCAGCAGATCGAAGCCGCCGCAGGTGACGAAACAATCTTGTGTTCGAACACTTCGACCATCCCGATCAGTTTGCTGGCCAAAGGGCTTACGCACCCCGAGCGATTCTGTGGTTTGCACTTCTTCAATCCGGTGCGAAAGATGCCGCTGGTGGAGGTGATTCGCGGCAGTGAGAGTTCGCCGGCGACGATCGAACGTGCGGCTGCCTTTGCGCGGAAGCTTGGTAAGTCGCCAGTGGTGGTAAACGATGGGCCAGGATTCCTGGTGAATCGGCTATTGCTGCCGTACATGAACGAAGCCGCGGTGTTGCTCACAGAAAAGGTGCCGCTCAAAGCGATTGAATCGGCCGCCAAGGAGTTTGGCATGCCGATGGGACCCATCGAACTGCACGACGTGATCGGTCTGGATGTCTGTTTGCACGCGGGGCGGGTGCTTCGCGATGCTTTTAGCGACCGCGTGATCGACACGCCGATGGTCGATAAGCTGGTGTCGAACGATCGCCTCGGCCAGAAGAACGGGCGAGGCTTCTACGACTGGCAAAAAGATAAGAAAGGCCGGTGGAAGAAACAGCCAAGCGATGTGGTCAGCGAGTTTGTTGCCGCGCTTGCAACGGATACCGAACCACCAGGCGATCTGGTCGATCGCTTGATGTTACCGATGCTGGTCGAAGCGACTCGAGCCTTGGAAGAAGGAATTGCGGCCGACGTTCGCGACATCGATCTCGCTTTGATCTTCGGCATTGGTTTTCCACCTTTCCGCGGCGGGCTTTTTTTCTGGGCCGACACTGTTGGTGCGGCGGCGATCGTCGAAAAATTGGCCCACTTCCACACTCTTGGCAAACGCTATGAGGTAACAAAGTTACTCGAACAGAAGGCTCGAGACGGCAGCAAGTTTTACGAATAGCAAAACGAGTAACCAACTCACTGCCGGCTTTGAGCTACGGACCCGTTGATTTCGTTTTTCAACCCACTCTGGCGACACCATGCCTACACCTGTTGTTATCGATGCTTGTCGCACAGCGATCGGTCGATCGCATGCGGAACTAGGTTTGTATCGCTACGTGCGCGGCGACGACCTAGCGACGTCGGTCGTGCAGGCAGTTGTTGAGCGGACAGGCATTGACCCCGCAGCGATCGAAGACGTGATCGTCGGCAACGTGAAGCAACAGGGAGAGCAGGGGCTCAACATGGGGCGGATGGTCGCACTGATGGCCGACCTGCCGATGGCGACCGGCGGCGCAACCGTGAATCGACTCTGCGGTAGTAGTTTGCAGGCGCTCAACCAGGCTTGCCATTCGATCATCGCCAAGGCGGAAGACGTGCAGATCGTCGCGGGCACCGAGCACATGCATCACTTGCCAATGGATGCTGGTGTGGATCTCAACCCTCGGTTGTTCCATCGCACCAGCAAAGGGGCACTCTTGATGGGTGTTACGGCTGAGTTCCTTGCGCAGTCGCGCGGCATTACTCGTGAAGAACAGGATGCGTTCGCGCTCGATAGTCACTCGAAAGCAGTCGCTGCGTATGAGCAAGGTGCTTTCGATGCGGAGATCGTTGCAGTCTGGGGACGCGATGAACAAGGCAATCGCATTCAAGCGATTCGCGATCAGTCGGTCCGCGACGATACCAGCCTCGAAGCCCTTGCGCAGTTGAAGCCAGCCTTCATGCCTGGGTTGGGTACCGTGACCGCGGGAAATAGTTCGCCACTGAACGATGGGGCGGCTGCTTTGTTGGTGATGAGTGAGCAACGCGCTGGTGAGCTCGGGCTAAAGCCGATGGCAAAAGTATTAGCCACGGCAGTTGCCGGCGTGGAACCAGCGGTGATGGGTACTGGACCCGTACCGGCAGTGAAGAAGGTGCTCGCCCGCAGTGGACTGTCGCTCGACGACATTGATTTGTTTGAACTCAACGAAGCGTTTGCGGCTCAATCGTTGGCTTGCATTCGCGAGCTTGAGCTTCCACTGGAAAAAGTGAACGTGCATGGCGGGGCCATTGCCATTGGTCATCCACTCGGGGCCAGTGGGGCGCGAATCGCGACCACGTTGCTACACGCGATGCAGCGAAGAGATGCGACGTATGGCATCGCGACCATGTGCATTGGGCTAGGGCAGGGCATCGCGACGCTCTTCGAGCGGGTCGGCTAAGTGACAAAGGCTTGCCAACTGGCGGAAAATCTTTTTCTGATTTTCTATAACTGCTATTGACCCAGTTTTCGCCAGCGGATATTTACGCCCCCGCTTGTCTTTCAAAAACTTGTCACTTAACCCTTTTCCGCTACCAGCGAAACGTTGTAGCTAGTACCGCTAGCGCTTGTAGGCTGCCATTGGCAACGTGCACAGCGCGGGAACGCTGCGATGCTAGCTACCCCTATAACCGAATCACAAAATCGTCTTCCGGTAATTGCCGGAATCGACTACCGTCTTTCACGCCACGGATGGCGCTAGGGGGACGGTAATGCTGCCGATGTGATCCATCGCAACAAGGAGAGTCGAGTTGAACGCGACACGGATGTCTAGAAAAGTACTGGTAGTCTTGGGGCTTGGCTTGTCCACCTGCCTTGCGGGTGTGGCCCAAGCTCAATCAACAACAACAGCCGCAACGGCGAACACGCCGTTGTCGAGGGAGCAGGTAGACCAGTTACTGGTCCAAGCCAAAGCTGCCATCGGTGCGGGCGACCTTAAGAAGGCCGACTCACTGATTACGCAAGCAGAGGGAGCGGATGTTCGCTACCCAATGTTCCACTTTGGCGACACGCCTGGTTCGCTGCGTCGCGACCTGATGCAGGCACAAGCGAACAACCAGGATCCCTTCAATACTCCTGGTCCGCCGGTTGCTCAGGCACCAACGACCCCGATGGTCGACCCTGCGGTCACCCCGGCGTCGGCCACGAGTCCCTACGGTATCTATCGGGAGGAACCTTCCGATTCGATTCCAGGGCTCGACTTGGCTCCGGTGCAGCTGCCTCCGGTCGGTTACCCGGCCACGGCTACCCCGGCGACTCAGCCGCAGAATACTCCGTATTCGGGCTTAGACATCTCGGCTCCGAGCGACGACAATCGCTACGCGAATCCTGTCGGGATGATGCAAACCAACGAAGACGTGCAGGCCCAGGCCAATAATCTGCCTGGTATCAGTGAGATGCGTTTCGCCCAAGCTCCAGCTACCAGTGCTCAGGCTCTGCTCGATGCTGGTGAGCAAGCTCTGAAGAGCGGCAATCGCGAGCAAGCTTTGTCGTTGTTCCGCAAAGCGAACGAAAGCCGCGGAACGCTCGACACCCAAGCCCGCGGACGTTTGGACGGTCATCTGCGAATCCTCACTGCGGCTCCTGAACCTTTGGAACTGTCGCCTGTGATGTCGAACGTATCGACTCCGGCAGTAAGCGAAACGCTTCCCAACAGTGTTGCCACGGCCAACTCGCGCGAGATGGACATGGCGGATGGCGAACGCCAGGTGCTGGTGCGTCAGCTCTCGGCCGATGTCGGACGCGTGCAGCTGGATGCCAAGCAGCTTCGCGAAACCGACCCCAAGCAAGCCTTGAAGGCCCTTGAAGATCTGCAAGCAGTAGTCAACAAGAGCCAACTTGGTGAGAACGACAAGCGAGTACTGCAGCATCGTTTGAGCATCAGCATCAACGAAACCGAGCAGTACATTCAGCAGCATCGTGCTGATCTAGAGCTCGACGAACGGAATCGCGAGATTCTCGCCGAGATTGATCGTCGGATGGAACTCAAGCTGCAGATGCAAGATAAGATCGGCAAGCTTGTGGATGAGTTCAATAAGCTTCGCGACGATCACCGGTACCACGAAATGGAACTGGTTGCCCAGCAATTGACGGAGTTGGCTCCTGAAGATCCAACCGTCATGCAGATTCAACAAACGGCCAAGTTCATTCGCCGCGAGTTCATCAACAACAGCATTGCTGAGCAAAAAGAAAACGGCTTCTGGCAAGCGATCTCCGACGTCGAAAGTGCGTCGATTGCGACCACCTCGGACAATAACGAAGTGGTGTACGACGTGCAGCGTTGGCGCGACCTGGTTCAGGAACGCGGACGCAACGATCGGAATCGCAACCGTAGCCCGAAGGAAATCGAAATCGAAGCCAGCCTGCGTAAGCCGGTGATGGTGCGATTCCAGAACGAGCCGCTCGCAGCAGTGATCGACGATCTGTCGAAAGCAACCGGCGTGAACATGGTGCTGGATCTTCGTGGTCTCAACCAGGAAGGCGTGTCGAGCGACACTCGTGTATCGCTGAATGTTAACGGTGAGATTTCGCTGAAGAGTGCCTTGAACCTGATTCTCGAGCAGTTCCACCTGGGCTACGTTGTCAAGGACGAAGTGCTGAAGATCACCAGCGAAACGCTGAAGGATACCGAGCAGTATACCCTCGTCTACGACGTGGCCGACCTGGTGATTCCGATTCCCAACTTCGTGCCCGATAACAACATGGGTCTGCAGGGGCTGATCAACAGTGCTCACGCCGCGATGGGCTACGGTGCTGGTTCGTTCGGCCATGGTCCGATGTCGTTCGTGAATGGCAACAACCCTGATCCCAATGGGGTAGTGCCTCCAACCGCGCTGGCTCAGCCCGGTATGGGTGCCAGCGGTGCGGGACTTGGTTCGCCGACAACGCTACCGATTGGTGGTGGCCCCGGCGGCATGGGTGGTGCAGCGAACGCCGACTTCGATTCTCTGATCGACCTGATTATCTCGACGGTCGCCAGCGACACTTGGGTGGAGAATGGTGGACCGGAAGCGGAGATTCGTCCGTTCCCAACTAACTTGAGCCTGGTTATTAGCCAAACTCAAGATGTGCACGAGCAGATTGCCGACTTGCTGGAACAGTTGCGTCGTCTGCAAGACCTGCAAGTCACGATCGAAGTGCGATTCATTCGTCTGAGCGATAGCTTCTTCGAACGGATCGGTATCGACTTCGATATGAACATCGAGAACAAGGATCCCGAGCCCGGTACCTTCCAGCCAGGTCAAGCCTACGAAGGCGAAACCAGCAGTGCTGTGGTTGGTTTGATCGACGGTGAGTTCCCGAACTTCACCAACGACCTTGATATTCCGCTGCGGCAAGGTAGCTACGCGTTGGCGGTGCCACAGTTTGGTAGTCCGCAGGATGTCGCCTCGTTCGGCTTTGCGATCCTCAGCGACATCGAAGCTTACTTCCTGATTAGTGCCTCGCAGGGCGATCAACGTAGTAACTTGTTGAACGCTCCGAAGGTGACCTTGTTCAACGGTCAGCAAGCGTTCGTGGCCGATACCACGCAACGACCTTTCGTGATCAGTGTGGTGCCAGTGGTTGGCGAGTTCGCCGCTGCTCAGCAGCCTGTGATTGTGGTGCTCAGCGAAGGTACTCTGATGAGTATCCAAGCGGTGGTGTCGGAAGATCGTCGCTACGTCCGCCTGACGGTGGTGCCGTTCTTCAGCCAGATTGGTGATGTGCAGGAGTTTACCTTCGAGGGTTCGACTTCTACCAGCACCTCGAGCAGCACGACCGACGACAACGACGGTACGAGCACCTCGGCCAATGATGCGGAAGACATCGTCCGCAGTGGCACGACGGTTCAGTTGCCTGAGTTCTCGTTCATCTCAGTAACTACAACGGTGAGTGTGCCAGATGGTGGTACGGTTCTGCTCGGTGGCATCAAGCGACTGAACGAAGGCCGTAACGAGTTTGGTGTACCACTCTTGTCGAAGATGCCTTACATCAACCGCTTGTTCCGCAACGTCGGTATCGGCCGCGAAACCGACAGCCTGATGATGATGGTGACTCCACGAATCATCATTCAGGAAGAGGAAGAAGCCAAGTTGATGGGCACTCCGATTGGTAACTAACTACTCCAATAGCAATATGCTATTCAACTCGCGCCGCCGTCGGAGTCTTCGGACCCCGGCGGCGGCGTCTCCGTTGGGTCGGCAAACTTGCAAGTAACAATGAGTAAAAGAACTTACGCGATTCTGCTCACGTGTGGTCGAAACAGGGCAACTGCTCTTGACTCGCGTGCAGCCGGTTTTCTAAGTTCCCGCTGCCTTGTCTTTTCGTCGCCACTGGCGGCTTTGGTTCTGTTCACGATGGTATTCCGATTTCATGAATTGTTACAGTTCCCGAATCGCCACGTTGTTACTCGCCATGCTGGTTAGTTGCGGCTGCGCATCGCTACCCGCACAGATGCCGAGCATGCCAAGTATGCCTAGCTTCGGTGGTTCCGCGGCCACGCCTGGTACGCCGGAGTGGTGGAAAAAGAATAAGAACAAAGCGACCTATGTAGAACGTCAGGGCTACCAGGTCGAAGGGGTACCAGGGTACTTCGACAAGAACGGCCGCCCGATGGACGGTGCGATGTCGGAGAAGGACCTGGTGTTCCGCACCGAGTCGGATAAACCACAAGGGCTATTTCCGCAGCTCGATCCGAAGAAGAACTACGAGAAGGCTAAGGTGGCCGTTGGTCTTGGTCCTGATCAACAGCGCGCTCAAGAGGTCTACCAAGAAGGCCAGACCCTGTTTACTGCGAAGCAGTATGCGAAAGCGGCCAAAAAATATCAGGAAGCTTGCCAGCGGTGGCCCAATTCGACGCTCGAACGGCAATCGCTCTATCAGCTCGGTAATAGCTATTTCTTCGACGACAGATATCAGGACGCTCGGGAAACCTACGTCGAGCTACTGGAGAAGTATCCCAACTCGCCACAAGTCGATGGGGTTGTGGAGCGTTTGTGGTCGATTGCGGAGTACTGGGAAAAGCACGATCAGAAAGAGCATCATTGGGCGGCGACGCCGAACTTCACCGACGAGACTCGCCCTTGGTTCGATACCCAAGGCTTTGCTCGCAAAACCTACGAAAACATTCAGCTTTACGATCCCACCGGTCCCCGGGCGGACGATGCGATCATGGCCATGGCTGGCATGTACTTCCGCAAAGGTCAGTACGGCGAGGCCGATCACTACTATCAACTGTTGCGTCAGCAGTATCCTCGCAGCGAGTATCAGTTCGAGGCTCACCTGCTGGGATTACAGACCAAGCTACGTAAATATCAGGGGCCGGAATACGATGGGGCACCCTTGGAAGAGGCCAAGGTGCTAGCCAAGCAGCTGCGAACACAATTCGCGGGACGACTAAGCGCCGACGAAGGTGAACGACTCGCGCAAACCCAAGCCGAAGTGAACCAGGCGATCGTGCAACGCGATATGGCAATGGCTTCGCACTACGAGAACACCGGCCACTACGGCGCCGCTCGCATTTACTATGGCGAGGTGATGAAGAAGTATCCCGAGTCGCAGTTGGCCTCGGCCGCCCGCGAGCGATTGTCAGCGATTGCCGACGAACCAGCCTTGCCCGAAGAACCAGCGAAGTGGCTCATCGAGATGTTCCCCGAGAACCCGGAACGGACGCGCGTCGCCCGCGTGCCTGAGCTTCGCGATTCGCGTGGCGGTGACCAATCGCCGGACAAGAAAGACGAAGAAGGAACCACACTGTTTCGCTAGTCAACGTACCTTGCGAAGTGCTGATGAGCTGGGCCTCGTCGTATTCCCCCCACGACCAGGCGTAGCTCGTCGGCCTTCTTTTATACTTGCAACGCATCGCTCCTGCCATGAATTATCGCCACTTGCTATTGCTGGTTGTCGGCCTGATCGCCGCCAGCGGGTGCGCGAACTATCGCATGGGGAACGAATCGCTCTACGCGCCCGACATTCAAACGATCTACGTGCCGATGATCGAGTCGGATAGCTATCGCCGAGACCTCGGCGAGCGACTCACCGAGGCGGTGATCAACGAAGTGCAACTCAAAACCCCCTACCGAGTGGTGAGTGATCCGTCGGCCGATGCGGTGCTTTCGATCAAGCTGAACTCTGATATCCGCCGTACTCTGGTGGAGGACGCCTTCGACGCGACGCGATTGGCCGAGAATCGGCTGCAAGCCGAGGTGGTCTACGTAAACCGCCGCCGAGCGGGATTCGCCATGCAGGCACCGATGGCCACTCCCACGTACATCGACATGCCAGCGGAGCTTGGTCAGGTGGGCGATACCTCGTTGATGGTGCCAGCCGTGGGCCAAACGGTTGCTTCCAGCCAACAAATAGCTATCGAGCGACTCGCCCAGCAGATCGTTGGTTCGATCGAAGAAGAATGGTAGCGTTCGCGAAGCGGGCGTGCTTCTCGCGCGACCAGCTTAAACAGCTATAGGCGATTTCGGCTTCTGCTAAATCATGCCAGCCAACAATCGAGCGACATCGTTGGCTGCTTTCTTTGGCTCCAACGCAGTTTTCGCAATGCCCGAGACCACTTTGGTGATGTTGTGATCGACTGCGTTGGGCTCTCCCCAAACGCTGCCTGCGGCTGCGGTAATGTAGGTAGAAAACGTGCGATGTCCGGTGCCAGGGCGTTCGCCGATCACGTGCAGGATGGCGCGATTTCCGGGGAGTTGGCCGAACAGGGTCTCGCCGATCCGATATCCCGCCCGCACCCGCCCCGAGTGGACAAGCACCTGCTGCGCGGCAAGTTTTCGGCCTTGCTTGCGGAGTTGCTGGCGAAGCTGCGAGAGGAATAGTGCTAGCTGATCCGATTCCATGATGGCCAGGGCGTTGAGTCCATCGGATACGATGATCTGCACATCAACCTCGCCCGCATGCTTATCACGCAATGTTTCGATAGCAGTCAGCGCAGGTTCGCTCAGTTGCTCGCCGGAGGTGGGGTGCAAAATGTAGTCGGTTCGGTCGGCCGACTGAGTCGCGAGTGGTAGCACGTCGGGAACCGACTCGACAAACTTCTGATCGAACTCAGCCCAGATGCTTTGCTTCGCGTCGTCGTAGATGCGATGAATATTTGCCTTCAGTTCAGGCGCCAGCTGCGAAGGTTTCTCTCCATAGCCTTCCGCGACAAACACACCTCGGCGGCGAATTTCTGCTAGCTTCTGCCGACCTTCGGCAATGATTTCAGCAGCTGGTCGCTCGTCGTTCTTCCTGCGGCAGTATTGCTGATATACCCATAGCGGGTCGCCAAAGTGCTCCGTGGGATTCCCTTGGCGATCGACGACCCCCAATTGCTGGAAGAACTGCCACATCGCGTCGTTGATGCGGTAGCCAAACTTTTCGCGAATACGAACGTGATCCTGGTAGCCAGTGGTCAGGTACCCGAGCATGGGATCGATCTTGGTCGGCAACGCCATGAGGTAGGCCGGGTTGGCTGGCATGATTTGGTCCAGGCACCAGTCGAGATCGTCGAGCGACACGTCCATGTGCAGGGTGGAGCAAACATCGAGCCCGATGCACAAACCATGCAGCTTGCCCATGACGATGTCTTCCAGGCAGCAGCGGACTAGCTGCTCGCGGGAGCGAAACACCTCAGGTCCGATGAACCCGGCCACGTCGTTCAGGTGCACCCACGCAGTGTCGGGCACGCCGGCTTTGGCGCGGGCCGTAGCGACATCGTGACTCAGGGCTCGGGCGAAGCCATACTTGCGTGATTCGTGGATCACCATGTCGAAGCCATGGCTATGGCCGTTGGTGAAGTCGGCCCCCTGCCCTGTTTCGAAGTACATGCCAAACCGCCCGGTCCGCGACCGAGCGTGCTGCCGCATCTTCTCGATGCTAATATCGAACGTCGCGTTCGCGGCATCGCTCCCCGCAATACTCTGGAACCACAGTTCCGTGGAGCCGGGCCAGTGTTGCTCGACTTCGGCTTGAACATCGATGTGGGAGAGCACACAGTGCGGCATCAGCGAGTCGATGCCAAATGTCTTGAGCAGGTCCTGCAGCGTGAGTTCGACCGCAGCGACCGACTTCGCCTCGCTGGAGACTGGATTCGTTCCCAGCAGCAGGTCGCCTACCCCGTACGACCAGGCGTCGAACACTTGCCAGGCAATATCGTCGATATGATCCGTCGGCGAATTCGGCTGCACCCGGGCGCTCAGGTACCCGCGGGCGCCGATGTTGCTGCCAGGTAGCGGGTTGAACACCTTGCGGCCGACCTGAATCAGCTCGTCGTTCGACATGAGCTTCACCACCGCTGCAATCGCTACACTCGATAGCCCCTTGCTCGCTTGCTTGATGGCTTGCTCGTCGGCTGATAGCAAGAAGCTCTTCAGCTGGCCCACCGTGAGTGTTTGACTGGTCGGGCGATTCGCAGAATCTACGACGCTAGCAATGTAGTCGGAGAGGTCGTCGTGATGGATCGCGTGTGAGTCGAGGTCGGCGAGCTTCGTGCGAGCGAGCAACTGCCGGGCGTGGGAGCGCGAGGCCTCGTCGGCCGCTGCGACGCCGACAATCTCGTCGCCCTCCTTGTAGTCGTTTGCCGCGCCGAGCAGTTTGGCGTAGAGCTGCTGATCGAACTCCCCTTCGGTGCGTTGCATGTACGCGAACAGGTCTTCGCCTTGAACAGGGGGAGCGATTCCGGTGGTCAGTGTTAGCATATCATCTGCCTGGCTTCGAGGGCCAAAGGAACCCATGGCAACGGCCGCCGACCCGCTGACCAGTGATTGCATGAAAGTTCGTCGCGTAGGCATATGGCTACGTGCTCTTCGGTATTTGCTGCCTGAAAGTCGCGAAGGGGGAAGTCAAGCTGCGACCAATATAAGCGAGGTTGAGCGACTCGCCAAACATAAATCGTGAGACAGTGGATTGGTTGCCTTCGATGGCTCGCCCCGTATAGTGCTGTGACGGACCCGGAAGTCCCAGGAACCAGGCTCCGAGTGAATGGTCGCTCTTCTTCGCAAAGCACAGGTGTTTTATGTCTTCTCCTCTGCGATTCGTCCCGATAGTGGCCCTCGTCGCCAGTTTAGTGCTTGCGTCCAGTGGACAGGCGGAGATTCAAGGGCTCGAGCGCATGGCAACCGGGCTGGATCGCCCGATCTATGTGACGCATGCACCGAATGACCCGGAGCGGCTGTTTGTGGTCGAGCGCGGAGGAGATATCAAGATTCTTAATCTCGATGATCACTCGATCAACACGACCGAGTTTGCCACCGTGACCGGCATCAACGGTTCCGGCGAAGGAGGGCTGCTCGGCATGGCGTTCCACCCCGATTACGACAGCAATGGCAAGTTCTATGTTTATCTGACAGGAAGTAGCAGTAACTCCGGCACCAATTTCAACTCACTCGTTCGTGAGTACACCGTGTCGTCCGAAAATCCGGATGTCGCGAGTACCGACTACACCACGGTAATCGAATGGCAGCAGCCAGCGACGAATCATAACGGAGGATGGATAGGTTTCAGTCCAGAGGACGGATACTTATACGTCATGTCGGGCGATGGCGGAGGCAGCAACGACACCGGCAGCGGTCATACCTCCGGCACCGGCAACGCCCAGGACATCACCGACAACCTGCTCGGCAAGGTGCTGCGAATCGACGTGGATGGCACCAACGCGGGCAACTACGGCATTCCTGATGACAATCCTTTTGTCGATATAACCGGCGACGACGAAATCTGGGCCTATGGTGTTCGCAATCCTTGGCGGTCGAGTTTCGATCGCCAGACGGGGGATCTTTGGATCGGAGATGTTGGTCAGAGTTTTCGCGAGGAGGTTGATTTTCAATCTGCCGACAGCACCGGCGGGGAGAACTATGGCTGGCGACTTCGCGAAGGAACCAGCGCGACTCCCAGCGGAGGGGTCGGCGGAAATCGTCCCCCTGGAAACGTCGACCCGGTCTACGAATACGCGCACGGATCAGGAGAGTTCGAAGGTAACTCCCTAGTCGGTGGCTATGTCTATCGCGGTGCCGACACGAGCGTTCAGGGCAAGTACCTGTTCGGCGACTCCGTGTCAGACAATGTCTGGATGTTTGATCCCAGCGATCCGACAGGAACCGTTGAGAACATTCTCGACCAACTCACGCCCGATGTTGGTTCGGTCAACGGTCTCGTCTCGTTCGGAGAAGATGCCATGGGCAATCTCTATCTAGTCGATATTGCGTCGTCCCTTTTCAACCAAACGTTGGGGACGGGAGAGATCTTCCGCGTGGTCACCGACACACCGCTGCCAGGCGACTACAACCACGATGGCACCGTGAACCTGGCCGACTATACCGTGTGGCGCGACAATCTCGGCGCATCCGGCTTGGCCCCGTTCGTGCCTGGCGATGGAAATGGCGACGGCCAAGTGTCGAGCGCGGACTACGAATTGTGGAAACAGCAATTCGGAGCGGTCCAACCAGCCGACAGCCCAGTAGCGGTGCCTGAGCCAGTTGCGGCAAAAGTGGCTATTTTTTCGCTGTTCGCCGTGGGGTGGCTGGTCGTTTCTAGTGCACCGCGGCGGAGGCTGCAGCCTGATCGGGCCTGACTGTTGGCCTCGCCAGCGTCTCCGATTACGCTAGTGGGATGACCAATCCCTTCGAACCTGCCTCGTTTCCTGTGCATCCCATCGAACCGCGAGCTACTAGCTGGCGGTTGCGAACCCGTACGCTTGAATTCAAGTCGTTACCGATGTGGATGGGCATCGTCAATGTGACGCCCGATAGCTTCTCGGATGGCGGTCGCTACGCGACCACGGATGAGGCGGTGGAGCATGCCTTGCAGCTAGCAGACGAAGGGGCCGACATTCTCGACATCGGCGGCGAGAGCACCCGACCCTATTCCGAAGTGGTTGGCGAGCAAGAAGAGCTTGATCGTGTGGTGCCGGTCGTCGAGAAGCTCATTTCACAAACCGACGTGCCGATTTCGGTCGATACCAGCAAGTCGAAAGTCGCCCGCGCGGCGATGGCTGCCGGAGCCGAGATCATCAACGATATTACCGGCCTCGAAGGCGATCCGGAGATGATCAACGTGGTGGTCGAAACCGAGGCCGGCGTTTGCGCCATGCACATGCAGGGCACGCCGCAGACCATGCAGGACAATCCACAGTACGACGACCTGATCGGCGAAATTCGCAACTACCTGGCGACACGCCGCCATGTGTTGTTGTCGGCCGGCGTCGACCTGGAACGCATTTGCCTCGACCCGGGCATTGGATTTGGAAAGACCCACGAACATAACCTGACGCTTGCCGCGCACTGTGGCGACTTTCATTCGCTGGGATGCCCGCTGCTGGTGGGACATTCCCGAAAGGGATTTTTGGCGAAGATCGTCGGCGACTCCCAGGCCGATCGCTCGGCCGCCACGGTCGGCGTCGCCCTGGCGCTGGCACGCCAAGGGGTGCAAGTGATCCGGGTGCACGAAGTACGCCCCGCCCGCGAAGCAGTGCTAGCATTCGCTGCCGTGGGTGGGCTTGCCTGACCGCTAGCATCCGCGGCGATCCGCCGTTATTCGTTCGCAAGCGGCGTTGACCGCTATCGCGAAACTCACGATACTCCTTCGCCACTCTATCTACGAATACAGCACTCAACATGGGTACTAGCAACCACGTGGACCTCGAAACTTACACCAAGCAAGTCGCCGAGCAGGCCAAGGCCGCTTCGCGGCAAATGGCTTCGCTACCTGGCGGTACCAAAATCGCTTGGCTTCGAGCGAGTGCGCAATGCCTACGCGATCACACGAGCGATATCCTGGCAGCCAACAAGCAAGACATTGCCGCCGCTCCCGGTTACGGTTTGAGCGATGCCCAGATCGACCGCTTGCGACTCACTCCAGAGCGTATCGAAGGCATCGCCAGTGCGTTGGAAGAAGTCGCCTCGCTGCGTGACCCCATTGGATCGGTAATCGATTCGACGGTCCGCCCCAATGGTTTGCGGATCGACAAGGTTAGCTGCCCACTGGGGGTGGTGTTCTTCGTGTACGAGTCGCGTCCGAACGTCACTGCCGATGCAGCAGCGATTTGCGCGAAAGCGGGCAATGCAGTGATTCTGCGGGGCGGCAAAGAAGCCATCCACTCGAGCCAAGCCATTGTTGCGCAGCTCGCCTTGGCGGCCAAAGAGCATGGCGTGCCGGAGCATGCAGTGCAGTTGGTCGACACTACCGATCGGGCGGCCGTGGGACATTTCCTTAAGCTAAGCCAGTTGATCGATGTCGCCATCCCCCGGGGCGGCGAAGGGCTCATTCGCCGAGTGGTCGCTGAAGCGACGATGCCGGTAATCAAGCACTTCAACGGCAATTGTCATGTGTATGTACACGCGGATGCCGACTTGTCGATGGCCGAGCAAATATTGATCAACAGCAAGTGCCAGCGGATGGGGGTTTGCAACGCCTGTGAGTCGCTGCTGGTACACAAAGACGTAGCGGCCGAGTTCCTGCCAAGCGTCGCGAAGGCACTCGCTGCCAACGACGTGGAGATTCGCGGTTGTGAGCAAACTTGCCAGATCCTGAGTCAGGCAGTTCCTGCCACCGAAGAGGATTTTGGAGCCGAGTTCTTGGGACCGATCATCTCGTGCAAGGTGGTCGATTCCGTTGAGCAGGCGATCGACCATATCAATCGCTACGGCTCTGGACACACCGAGGCGATCATCACCACCAGCTTGGAGCCAGCCCGGCTGTTCGCTGAAGGGGCCGACAGTTCGGCCGTGATGATCAACGCCAGCACGCGATTCAATGATGGGGGAGAATTTGGCCTGGGAGCCGAAATCGGGATCAGCACCGATAAGTTCCACGCCCGAGGACCTTGCGGCATCGAGGAACTCACCACTTATAAATACATTGTTCAAGGACAAGGACAAGTGCGAGGATAAGCCAATTGCTGTTTCTCGCCTTGATTGCTAACGGATTGGCAAACGATGGGTGACGTACTAAGCCAAGCAGAAGTTGAAAGCCTACTGAACGAGGCCAAGGCGGCCCAAGCCGGACCGCCTGCAGGTGTCGAGGCGGCTGCCCCTGAACCGGTGGCCCCGCCGCCCCCCACGGCCAAGGCGCCCCCGATGCGCCCTCGCGAAAAGATTACTCCTTACGACTTCAAACGCCCCGAGCGTGTGGGTAAGGAGCAAATGCGGGCGCTGCAGACCATGCACGAAGGCTTTGGGCGTAACTTCGGCGCTGGCTTGTCGGCGTTGCTGCGGTCGATCGTGGAGGTAAAGCTCACCAGTGTCGATCAGTTGACCTACAGCGAGTTTGTGTTCAGTCTCGAGAACCCCACCTGCTTCAACCTGATTACGGCCAAGCCGCTAGAAGGACAGTTGATTCTCGATATCAACCCGTCGCTGCTGTTTCCGATCATCGATCGCCTGCTAGGCGGCGGTAGCACCCCCACTCCCCCCGCACGCAGACCACTCACGGAGATCGAACTCCGCCTGGTTCGTCGCATTACCGACCTGTTTCTGCAGGAAATGCGCCGGGCGTGGGAGAACGTGCTCGACCTGGAACTGAGCGTCGACCGTGTCGAGAGTAATCCGCAACTCGTGCAGATCGTGCCGCCAAACGAAGTGGTGGTGCTGATCAGCTTCGAGCTAACGCTCGGCAACGTGCGGGGCATGATGAACCTCTGTATTCCGTTCAACTCCATCGAGCGGATTGGCAACAAGCTTAGTGCGAATAGCTGGGTAGCCATTAGCAAACGCCCGGTTTCGGCCGAATCGCTGCAGCGATTGTCCGACCAGGTGGGCAATGCCCCTGTGGAGTTGATCGTCGACCTGGCCGATACAACGATTTCCACCGCCGACCTGCTCGGACTGCGCGTGGGCGACATCGTGACCACCGAGAAGGACATTCGAGCGCCACTCGTGCTGTGCGTGGAAGGGAGGCCCAAGTTCCTCACCGCCATCGGTGCTTTCAAAGGTCGCAAGGCGATTCGCGTGGTCGACGCCATCGAAGAACAGCACGTCTCGATCGGCGAGGAGATCACCACCGCGGTGAGTGAGGAAGCCTAGCCGGGCCGATCTGATCGTTAACTATCGCGGGCGCGGAGCGTCAGCGGCGGGAGCGCTTGTTCGAGGACACCTCGCGCGCGTTTCCAGGTGAGTAGGCCTTCGACGATCATCCAGCCTTCGAGGGCCAGGATGCACACACCGAAGCCCATGAGCACATAATTGCCCTGCCATTCGTGGGTCAGGTTGTAGATCATCGCCCAGGCGGGCATGAGTAGCATGAACATCATGGGGGCGACCACGAACCAAGTCGCAATGTTCCGCCGCCGCAGATAGAAAGCGGTCACCAGAAAGGCCAAGCCAGCCAGCAGTTGATTGGTCGCCCCGAACAGCGGCCAGAGGATCAGGCCACCGGTGCCTGGATCTTTACCTGGTGCTGGCAGTAAGGCGATGGCTCCCCCAACGACCACCGCAACCGTCGTTGCGGTGTACTTGTTTGTAAGTGGTGCCATGTTCAGCGAGCTGCCGAGTTCCTGAATCACGTATCGTTGCAGACGCGTGGCGGTGTCGAGCGTCGTTGCGGCAAAGCAGGCTACGAGCACCGCGATGATCGCCTTGCTCAGCGGCAATGGAACGCCTAGTGCGGAAACGAAGTTTGCTCCACCATCGACGAAGGCTCCCACCTTTTTGGCGAGCCCCATCGTCTTCCAGCCTTGCGTGGACGTGCTCACGGTGCCATCTTCGGCTACGACTTGCTGAATCGCATAGCGACTTTGCCAGGCGGCCCGCCCAGTGAGTGTCGGTTGCCCCTCCACCGTGTCGACTCCCATGCCCACGCCCGCGCAGCAGGCCAGAATCACCACCACGGCAAGTGCTCCTTCGAGTAGCATGCCACCGTAGCTGACGTACTGGGCGTCGTTCTCCGAGTCGATTTGCTTGCTGGTAGTTCCGCTCGAAACCAGGCAGTGAAAACCACTGCAAGCACCACAGGCAATGGTAATGAACAGGAATGGCATGATCGGCGGGGCATCGGTCGGCACGTTCTGGGCGATGGCCGGAGCACTCTCGAGCTGTGCTTTGCCTTGCACCGCAGCGACGATCAACCCACCAACGAGCAAAGCCAGAGCCACCAGTAGCTGATGGCTGTTCACGTAGTCGCGGGGTTGAAGCAGCAACCAGACTGGCAGTACTGAAGCCGCAAAACAGTAGACCAGTAGCAACGCAGTCCACTGAATCACCGGCGAGCCAAATGGCCCAAACGCTTCGAGTGTTGGCAATTCAATCGCACAACCCTCCACGTAAACACCGCAGTAGACCGCTGTATACAGGATTGCCAGCGCGGCGATCGATGGCCAGAGCAAACCAACATTCGCTTTGTAAACCAAGACACCCACCGCCACCGCGACTGGCACGGCGACCAATACACTGAGGACCGACGACGGGTACATGTCGAACACATTAGCAATGACGAGCCCAAAAATCGCAATGACAATCGACAGAGCGAAAAACAGGATCAGCAGGAACAGCAGCTTCGCCCGCGGAGAGATTAACCGCCCCGCGACCTCGCCGACGGTCTGTCCTCGGTTCCTCAGGCTGACGACCAAAGCGCCGAAGTCGTGGACCGCTCCGATGAGAATCGATCCGAATACCACCCACAGCAGTGCGGGTAACCAACCCCAGAAAACAGCAATCGCAGGTCCCACAATTGGTCCGGTGCCAGCGATGCTGGTGAAATGGTGTCCAAATACCACCGACCGTTTGGTGGGCACAAAATCGGTGTCGTCGCGGAGTTCGTGACTCGGCACGGTCCGCTGCGGATCGAGCTGAAAGATGCGGCTTCCCAGCCAACGCCCATACGTATGGTACGCGATGATAAACGCGAAAAACGAACCAATGGCAACCAGAATGGTAAGCATGCGTGGAAGATCTGCGGAAAAGAGGAGGAAAGTACCCTCGATAGTTTACCTTTCTCCCAGTCGGCTTGCCACAACAAGCCCCGAAGGGCTGAGTTTACCGCGATTCACTACGCTCCTATAATGCTGCTTTGGCGTAGAAAGCCGGTTGAAGATTAGCTGTAAAGGATATTGCCGTGGCTGAAAAAGTTGTGATCGTCGGTAGTGGCCCCGCAGGGTGGGCGGCCGCCATTTATACTGCTCGTGCCAGCCTGGAACCGCTGGTATACGAAGGCGCTATCACCGAAGAAAATCGGCAAAACGGCACCATGCCGCTGGGACAATTGAGCCTGACAACCGAGGTCGAAAACTACCCAGGTTTCCCAGCTGGCGATCTGAGCCATTACCTGCGTGATTCGCTCGACGAAGAAAACGCTTGGTTGGCCGATATGCACGCCAAGGAAGGAGCCAGCGGGCCCGAGTTGATGAACCTGATGCGAAAGCAGGCCAAGAACTTTGGCACTCGGGTCGTGACCGACGACATCGTGGAAGTCGACTTTTCGAGCCATCCCTTCAAGCTCAAGTCGCTCGGTGGCGACGAGGTCGAGGCCATGGCTGTGATCATTGCCACCGGTGCTCGGGCCAACTACCTGGGGCTCGAGTCGGAAGACAAGTACAAGAACAAAGGGGTGAGCGCGTGTGCGGTATGCGATGGTGCCCTGCCCCGCTTCCGCAACAAGCCGCTCGTCGTAGTCGGCGGTGGTGACTCGGCCGTGGAAGAAGCCGATTACCTCACCAAGTTCGCCAGCACCGTGTATCTAGTGCACCGCCGTGACGAGTTGCGTGCTTCGCAAATCATGGCCGAGCGGGCGAAGAATCATCCCAAGATCGATATTCTCTGGAACAGCGTCGTCGAAGAAGTGCTCGGCACCGACGAGGACGGAGTGACCGGCGTACGGATTTCGTCGACCGTCGGCGAAGACGATCGCGAACTCGAAGCTGGCGGCATGTTTGTTGCCATTGGCCATACGCCGAACACGGCTTTTCTTGAAGGCAAGCTGGAGATGACCGACAAGAAGTACCTGCAGTGGACCGTTCCGTTCCGCACCAATACGAGTGTCGAAGGTGTCTTTGCTGCCGGCGATGTTGCCGACGACTACTATCGTCAGGCGATCACCGCTGCCGGATCTGGCTGCATGGCCGCGCTCGACGCCGAGCGGTGGTTGGCCGCCAAAGGTTTCCACTAAATCATGCCCACGGCCTTCGACGAGCATCGGGCTCGTCGAAGGCCAAAGCAGGATGAAGTGCGAATCATCCTTTTTGTAACCCGCCGCCAGCAATGGCATTCCGTGTTGTGCTTGAGTCCCGCTTAGTCCCTTCAAAGCTCTCGGTATTTTTTTCGAGAGTCGTTTCGCTTCAAGAAGTCAATCACCATGCAACGTCTCTCTGTGAAAGAAGCCCGGTTACCTGAAGCCATCGGCCAGCAGGTTCGTCTGTCGGGATGGGTCCGCACGCGCCGCGATTCGAAAGGCGGGTTCAGCTTCATCGAGATCAACGATGGTTCCTCGCTCGGCAACATACAGATCATCGCCGATGGTGATCTGCCAAATTACGAGTCGGAGATCAAGCATCTCTCGGCGGGAAGCAGTTTGACTGTCGAAGGCGAAGTCAAACAGTCGGGTGGCAAGGGACAGGCAACCGAGATTCAGGCCGCCTCGATCGTGATGCATGGAACGGCCGACCCTGAGAGTTATCCCCTGCAAAAGAAGCGTCACAGTTTCGAGAAACTTCGCGAGTGGGCCCACTTGCGTCCCCGTACCAACACGTTTGGTGCAGTCATGCGGGTGCGGAATCGCATCAGCCGCTCGATTCACGACTTCTTCCAAGGCGAAGACTTCCTTTGGGTGCATACGCCGATCATTACCGCCAGCGACTGCGAAGGGGCTGGCGAGATGTTCCGCGTTTCGACGCTCGACCCTGCGAATCCTCCGAAGGACGATAAAGGCAACATCGACTACGCCCGCGACTTCTTCGGACGCGCGTCGTACCTGACCGTTTCGGGGCAACTCGAGGGCGAGATCTACGCGACCGCGCTCGGCAAGATCTACACCTTCGGACCCACGTTCCGCGCTGAGAACAGCAATACCTCGCGCCACTTGGCTGAATTCTGGATGGTCGAGCCTGAAGTCGCGTTCTATGACCTGACCGACAATATGGAACTGGCTGAACGGTTTCTCAAGCGAATCGTTTCCGACGTGATGGCCGATTGTGCGGAGGATATGCAGTTCTTCCAGGACCGCATCGACAACACCACGTTTGCGAAGCTCGAGAAAGTAACCGAAGGTAAGTTCCAGCGGGTCGCTTATACCGATGCAATCGACATACTCGAGAAGTCGGGGCAGGAATTCGAGTTCCCGGTTGCCTGGGGACACGACCTGCAAGCCGAGCACGAGCGGTTCCTTACCGAGCAGCACTTTGAGTCGCCGGTGATCTTGTACAACTACCCGGCCACGATCAAACCGTTCTACATGAAAGTGAACGACGACGCCGAGCCCGATCGCCCCACGGTGCGGGCGATGGACGTGCTCACACCAGGCGTTGGCGAGATCATCGGTGGCAGCCAGCGTGAAGAACGACTTGACGTGCTCGAAGACCGCATGCGGCAGCAGGACCTGAACCTCGACGACTACTGGTGGTACCGCGAGCTTCGCGAGTTCGGAACCGTGCCGCACAGTGGTTTCGGTCTCGGTCTGGAACGCATGGTGCAATTCGTAACCGGCATGGCCAATATTCGCGACGTCATCCCGTTCCCCCGCACTCCAGGTAGTGCGGAGTTCTAAGCAACGCAAAACGCGAAGACACCAGCTGTTCGACAGCCGCTGAGAGTTTAGCGGCGACGTACAAACAGCAGGCTCATCGTGGCCAGCCCGAATACAACCAGCGAAGCTGGTTCGGGGACCGACTCGATGATGATGCCCGACAAGCTGCCGCGTTCATCTCCCGAACGAACCGGGCCGGCAATGCTGAGCGTGCTGGCGGTTTGCACATCGCTAACCCAGAAGTTACCGATTTGCGAAGTGGTGAGACGCTGCCAGGGATCGCCGGCAAAGTTGTTCTCGGCGTAGTCGTAATCACTGGCCGCAATAGCGGTGCCACCCAGAACAGCCGCGCCGTTGACCATGAAGTCGCCGGTCGTGTAAGTCGAGTCGTTGCCGTTCTGGTCGGAGCTGATGATGCCGTACACGCGGTACTTGGCGTACGGTACGTCTTCTACAGTGACCGATACGCCGGTGCCACCATCGTCGAGATAGGGGTGCAGCAGAATGCGGTCGCCGTTGCCGTTGTTATCGCCATTGGCCCAGGTGTTGGCCGACGACCAGGTAATGCTGGCCGAGGTCGAGTCGCCAAGGTCGTCTACCAGCGATTGAGGACCGCCGCTGGCGGTGCTGGTGTTGTTCCAGTTGGCCGAGCCAAGAGGGCCCGCGGTATCGGTGGGTTGCAGGCTCCAGTTCTCAGCGGTGGTGTTATTGAAATTCACCGAGATTGCTGCCGACTGGGCGCGCTGAGAGAAGCAGAATCCGACGAGCAAGCATGCCGCCAGGGTCGTGCCGATTTGAGTGCGAATCATTAGACCAGCGTCCTTCTAGAGAAGATCATCGTTGAACAAATACGTAGGTCGCCTGGGCGTATGTTAATTGCGGGACCGGGCCTTGTTGGAAGAAAAACTGGAAAAACTAGAGAAATCCCTATATCTGCTAGAAGGCGAATGTGGGTAACCACGTCCGTGATCAACGGATGGCCGTAACTTCGATATTAGACGGTTCGTCTGTCGCCTGAACAGCTATGTTTGCGCTCCGCCGTACTATTAGCGACGCGATTGCTCAAACAGATATGTTTCATAATCCGACTGGCACAACTTGGATGATTGCTTCGTGCCTGTGGGGCGTAGCCGCGGTCGGCGTGTGGTCGTGGACGACTTGTTACGAGTTCAAGACCGATGCTCCGAGTGCCACGCTGGCTAGCCTTGAGCGTTGGCCGAGCGATTCGGAACTGGTGCTCGCCGGTGACCGCCCGACGCTGGTGTTCTTCGTCCACCCGCGTTGCCCTTGCACAAGAGCCTCGGTTCGGCAGCTGGAGCGAACCCTCACCGGTGCTGGTCTCTCGAATGGGGCGCAACCCAAACTCATCGTCGTAGCTACGGTGCCGGAGGATGCCGATCGAGCTTGGCGCGCGACCGACGTCATCACTCGCTCCGCCCGTTTGCCTTTCGCCGAAGTCCATTGGGATACCAGTGGAAAGGAGTCGAGCCGATTTGGGGCGACGACAAGCGGAACGCTCATGCTATTCCAACCCGACGGTGCTCTCTGTTTCGCGGGGGGTGTTACCTCGTCACGTGGGCACGAGGGTGATAACCAGGGGAGTCGAAACCTGCTAGTAGCACTTCGGCAGGAGCAGTCGCTGGCGATATCGCACCAGCCGGTGTTTGGTTGCAAGCTCTGTACGGAGTTCGACTTCGCAACGTGCAATAACAACTGTGCGTTGATGCCCTCCGACGGTGAGCATTCAACAGAAGGAGCAAACCGATGAAGGCCCTGATTGAGTTTGCCCAGTCGAAGTTTACCGATCTTTCTCCTTCGGTGCAGTTGAAGCTGGCAGACCAGTTTAAATCGATTCACATTCGTACCGATCGCATGTTCGCCGTGCTCATGCTGCTGCAATGGGTCGGTGGCATCGCCATGGCGTTGATCGTGTCGCCTCACACTTGGATCGGCGCAAAGAGCGAGTTGCATCCGCACGTGGCGATGGCCGTGTTCGGCGGCTTTGTGCTCGCATCGATGCCAATCGCGCTGGCGATCTTTCACCCCGGACGAACCACCACGCGAATGGTGATTGCTTGCAGCCAGGTCATGTTTTCCTCGCTGTTGATTCACCTGAGCGGTGGGCGGATTGAGACGCACTTTCACATATTCGGATCCCTCGCGTTTCTTGCTGCGTACCGCGATGTTCGTGTACTCGCACCCGCTACGCTGATCGTGGCCGTCGACCACTTGATTCGCGGAGTTTGGTGGCCCGAGTCGGTGTTTGGCATCGCCACGGCGTCGGAATGGCGGTGGCTCGAGCATGCGGCGTGGGTCGTTTTCGAAGACATCTTCTTGCTCATCGTCATTCTGCAGAGCCAGCGTGAAATGGTAGATCTTGCGCAGCATACCGATCGGCTCGAACAGGGCGAGCTGCAGTTGAAGCGTGCGATCACCGCAGCGGAGCATGCGAACCGCACGAAGAGCAAGTTTCTGGCGAACATGAGCCATGAAATTCGAACTCCTCTCAACGGCATTCTTGGCTTTACCGAGGTGTTGATGCGTGATCGTCTTTCGATCTCGGACGACGAATCCGACGAGTACCTTCATACCATTCGGCGGAGTGGTCAGCATCTGCTTGCCTTGATCAACGACGTGCTCGATATCTCGAAAATCGAAGCCGATCAATTGCAGGTAGAGAACATCGCCTACTCTCCGCATCAAATCATTTCCGAAACCATTTCGGTACTTCGCGTCGCCGCAACCGAGAAGGGTATCGGCCTTGACTATCGCTGGGAGAGCACCATCCCCAGTACGATCGAGACCGATCCCTATCGATTGAAGCAGCTTCTGCTCAATCTGGTGGGGAACGCGATCAAGTTTACCGACCAAGGTTCGGTGGTCGTGGTTGCCAGAATTGAGAGTGCTGCGGAAAACCCAGAGTTGGTGGTCGAGGTCCGCGACACTGGCATAGGGATCGCCCAGGAAAAACTCGATGCGATCTTCCAGCCCTTCGTGCAAGCCGACGACACCGTGACTCGCAAGTATGGCGGAACTGGTCTGGGGCTGGCGATCAGTAAACGCATTGCCGAAGCCCTCGGCGGAAGCCTGACCGCTCAAAGCATCGTGGGGCAAGGGAGTACCTTTATTGTACGCGTAGCGACCGGCGACCTCACCAGCGTTGGCGACTACGCGCCTGCAGTGCATCTCCCCGGCGGGGACATCCGGCAACAAATCACGCCGAGTTGCGATCTCAACGGATTGAGTGTGCTGGTTGTCGACGACGGTGACACTAATCGCAAGCTCATTCGCTTGTTGCTCGAACGCAACGGAGCCAAAGTGCGCCAGGCCGAGAACGGGCAAGTTGCCATCGATATGGCGATACAAACGAGTTTCGACGTGATCCTCATGGATATGCAAATGCCGGTGCTCGATGGTTACTCGGCGACTTCTCGATTGAGAGATGCTGGCTTCCAAGGGCCTATCATCGCGCTCACCGCCCATGCGATGAAGGGCGATCGCGAGAAGTGCGAGCGGGCCGGGTGTACGGGCTACTTGTCGAAGCCGATTGATGCCGACGAACTGTATCAGGCGATATGCATTGCGATCACCGATGGAAAATGCACCGCTGAGACTCCAAGCTCCTCGGCAGCCGTTCCCCAGATTACCGGCGAACCGATTCGCTCGCTGTTGCCGACCAGCGATGCGGAGATTCGCGAAATTGTGTCGGAGTTTCTCGATACGTTCGACAGCAAGTCGGTCGCCATGCAGCAAGCATGGGAGAGCGGCGATTTGGAAGCACTCGCTCAGCTGGCTCACTGGCTGAAGGGAGCTGCGGGAACCGTTGGTTTCGGCTGCTTCACCAACCCGGCCGCCGAGTTGGAGCTGAACGCCCGCGATGGGGAGGTCGCCAACATTAGCGCCCCGTTGCAAGAAATCAAAGAACTGAAACAACGACTCGTACTCTAAGACTCGACCGATCCCCCCTGCCCCGGCGATAGCTACCATGACCAGTGCCTTTGCTTCATCAACCGATACCGATCCAACGCTGCAAGCGGGGCTCGAACCACTGCAGGCGTGCCCGGTGCCGGATGCCAAGTTGGTGGTGATTGACGACGAACCAGTGAACATTAAAGTGGTCTCGCGACTGCTACGGATTGAAGGTTATACGAGCTTCGTTTCGACGACCGATTCGCGGGAAGCGATCGACTTGATACGTGGGGAGTCTCCTGATCTGGTATTGCTGGATCTCATGATGCCGCATGTTAGTGGGTTGGATATTCTCTCGGAGCTTCGGCAGCAGCCGTCGCTCAGCCATACTCCGGTGATTGTGCTGACCGCGTCGACCGATCAGGAGACTCGCGTCGATGCCTTACGGCGAGGGGCGAACGACTTGCTCAACAAGCCGATCGACCCGAGCGAGCTGGCTCCGCGGGTGGGCAACCTGCTGGTGCTTAAGCGTCACCAGGACCAGTTGCGGGATCAGTCGCGGGAGTTGGAAGCAGCGGTGCAGAGACGCACTGCCGAGCTCGAAGCATCTCGGCGTGATCTCTTACACTGTTTAGCACGGGCGGCTGAGTTCCGCGACGACGACACCGGCCATCACGTGCTACGCGTGGGCCGCTACGCCCGACTGGTGGCCGAGGCCATGCAGTTCGACGCGTCGTTCATCGATTGCATCGAGCAGGCGGCTCAGCTGCACGACGTCGGCAAGATTGGTGTCGCCGATGCGGTGCTGAAGAAGCCGGGGAAGCTCACGGAGGAAGAATTCGATGTGATGCAAAAACATGCTGGCCTTGGTAAACGGGTGTTGCAGCGTTTGTCGCCGCAAGAGGAAATCGCCCTTCGGCATCATGCGGATATCGGTGCGAAGGTGCTGGGGGTGGCGAACTCGCCGGTGCTCGACATGGCTACTCGCATTGCACTGACCCATCATGAACGATGGGATGGCTCTGGTTACCCGATTGGACTGAAGGGGAACGACATCCCGATCGAGGGTCGCATCACTGCCGTGGCCGACGTGTTCGACGCGCTGAGTACCAAGCGGTGTTATAAGCAAGCGTTTCCCATCGATCGCTGTTTTGAGATCATGGCCGAGAGTCGCGGCACTCACTTCGATCCCGTCGTGCTCGACGCATTTTTCTCCAAGCGTGCCGAAATTGTCGAAACGCAAATGCGATACGCCGACGACCAGTAAGGCATGGATGGATTGATGTTTCGATGGGGCGTCTGGGTTAGGTCCTCCTTTCGTGATGTGTTTGTTGGCTCTGCATCGACTAGGCCTCGCCTAAGGTCATCTTTATCTGTTTCTCCTGGCCATCACGCACGATGGTTAATGTGACGGTTTGGCCCGGTTTGTAGCCATCGATGATCGCCAGGAAATCGCTGGCCGATTCCACCGGTTTGCCATCTACGGCGGCTAGCCAGTCGCCGCGGGTGACGTCGGAGGTCCGCGTGCGATAAATCATGTTTCCTTTTCGCAGGGTCTCGAATTGCACAATCGCTTGCAGTCCTGCTTCGGCGGCGGGGCTACCTGGGCGGATCAGTTCGATCTTCACTCCGCGGTCGGTGTATTCGCGGAACAGCACGATGCCGTGGTCGGGACGCACGATGCGCCCATGTTCGATCAACTCGGGCACGATCGTCGCGATGCGGTTCACGGGAATGGCGAAACCGACTCCCGTGTTTTGTCCCGTGCGGGTGGCGATGGCCACGTTCATGCCGATCATCCGTGCGCCGGAGTCGAGCAGCGGACCGCCCGAGTTGCCGGGATTCATCGCCGCATCGGTTTGGATGAGCGACTTCATCTCGCGGCCGGTGCGACCTTCGATCGAGCGGTTCAGGCTCGAAATGATGCCTTTGGTCAGGGTGCCTTCCAAGCCAAACGGGTTGCCGAGTGCGTAGACCTGCTGGCCGACCCGCAAGCCTTCGCTCTTACCGAGCGGCAGCGGCACCAGTTCGTCGGAAGGGGCGTTGATCTTAAGCACCGCGATGTCGTGCTCGCGGTCCTGGCCGATGATTTCCGCGGGATAGGTCTGCCCGCTCGACAGGGTGACTTCCACCACGCGAGCGTCTTCAATCACATGGGCGTTCGTGAGAATGTGGCCCTGCTTGTCGATCACCGAACCAGAGCCCGAGCCCTGCCCCACGCGGCGGCGCATGAACACGGGATCGACCTGCTCGGTCTGCGTATCGATGTTTACCACGCTGCGATTCGCCACTTCGTACACCCGGATGTTGGCGAGCTCCTCGGGGGTGAGCACCGCTTTGGGGGATGCGGATTGTGGCAGCTTGGGGCTCGATACCGCCGACGTGGCGAGGCTTTGAGCCATGACAGGCGTTTCTAATTCTTGACGGTGGATATAAGCCGTGGCAGCGATCGCGCCGACCACTACCCAGGCCAGCGGCACCAGCAGTCTTTTGTTGGTCATGATTCGACTATGTGGGTAAAGGATAGGTATTGGTAAATGAATGTCGTTTTGCGATGCATTCAATGGTTGCTACGATGGCAACGCACGAATCGTTCGCGAATTGCGATTTCGCCCGATTTCGAATCGTGCATTTTTTGCGTTATTTTCGATACGATCGGTCCAGGAAGGTGTCCCCGCCGCGGGGGAGTGATATGCAACTCGACGACGAACTTTGCCTGTGCTTTCACGTGACCAAACGCAAGGTGCTGAACTACCTGCGGATTGAGCGTCCGCGCTCGGCGTCGCAGCTGGCCGACTGCCATGGGGCGGGCACCGGGTGCGGCTGGTGTCGAGCGGCGCTGCGGCGGTTGCACGAGGCCTCGCTGGCGGGCGGGGCCGACGAGGCCGAGCTACCCACGGCCGACGATTACGCCCGGCAGCGAAGTGCGTACGTCGAAGCCGGGGGAGGCACACCGCCGCCGGGGGCCACTGCCACGGGGTAAGTGCTAGCATGGCCGCGAATCCATCTTGCCGGTGCGGCTGGCAGCTTTTACACTCCTGCCGCCCAAAAACCACCCGCTTAGGGGTACTTGTCACGCCCATGTCGCAAGGAAGCGCATCATGTCGTTCGATCCCGCACAACTTGTCTCTACTATCACCCAGTTGCAGCACGATACCGTCGCGCGTTGGCACGAAGTCGACCCCGATAATCCCTACGAGGGATTGTTGAACACGGTTTGCCAGCAGCACCAATTCAACTTTCTGCTCTGGCACGAGGAAGACATTGCTCGTAGCCCCGACGTGACCGATCAGCGGATTGCAGCGGTCAAGCGAGCGATCGATGGTTACAACCAGAATCGCAACGACTACATCGAGCGGGTCGACGAGGCACTCATCGAGCTGCTCACGGCCGAAGGAGTCGCTCCGGCCGAAGATGCTCGGCTGAACACCGAGACTCCCGGTAGCGCGGTCGATCGTTTGTCGATCATGTCGCTCCGCATCTATCACATGAACGAACAGCTCGATCGCACCGATGTCGACGAGGCCCACCGCGAGAAGGTGGCCGAGCGCATCGCCCGGTGCCATCTGCAGCATGCTGATCTTTCGCAGTCGCTGGTCGAACTGCTCGGCGATCTCCAGCAGGGCAAGAAGCAGCTGAAGGTCTATCGGCAGATGAAAATGTACAACGACCCAACGTTGAATCCCTACTTGTATCGTCGACTCCGCAAGGCGGGCTAGCATTGGTTTGCTCTTACACTTCCGTGTTTTTCTGAGCGAGATATTCCTATGTCGATTGCCCCCCAAGCCACGAGTCGGCCGAGCCGAATCAGTCGGTCCCCAGCCCCGGCAAGTGGTCCGGCTGGCACGATGCGCGTGTTGCACGCGATTACTCCTTCGCGCATGGCAGGGGCCGAGACCTTTCTCGCCCGCTTGCTGAATCATGCCAAGGGGGGCCGCATCGAGCATCGCTGTTTGGTGAATAACGATAGCCCCGCGATTAATGAAATGCGGGCAGCTGGTATCGACTTTGCGCAGGCCGGCATCGGCGGCAAGGTGAACTTGCTGGCCGTGTCGCGGCTGGCCCGCGCGGCCCGCGAGGCGGGGGCGTCGCTGATTGATTCGCATCTGTCGACCGCCAGTTGGTGGTGCTGTTGGCTCGAACGCTGCGGCGGCATTCCGACCGTGGGGCACGTGCATGGGTTCACCTCGGCGCACTGGCATCGTGGCCAATCGCATCTGGTGACTTGCTCGCACGCGGTGAAGGAAGACCTGATTGAAAAAGGCTTCGACGCGGGACAAATCACCGCGCTGCACGTGCCGGTGGAGCCAGCCGACGTGATGGCCGCTCGCAGTCGCCGAGACGTGCGGCAGGAGTTCGGCGTGGACGACGATACCCCGGTGGTGGGAACGTTCGCCCATCTGTCGGTGAAAAAAGGGCATCGCGAGCTGATTGTGGCTGCCGAGCAAGTGCTCCGCGAAATGCCCAACGCCCAGTTCTGGTGCTTCGGCGATGGCTTGCTCCGCGAGGAACTCACCGCCAAGGCCGACGAACTCGGCATCAGCGATCGCTTCCGGTTGATGGGCTTCCGACGCGACGTGCCCGACATGATGCGGGCGGTCGACGTCATGGCGTTGCCCTCGCATCGCGAACCGTTTGGGTTGGTGTACGTCGAAGCGGGGTTGTGCGACCGTCCGGTGATTGCCTGCCAGGCAGGCGGTGCGCCGGAGATTATCGAGCATGCCGAAAGCGGGCTGCTGGTGCCGCCGATGTCGCCGGGGAAGTTGGCCGAGGCCATCCTCGAACTGCTTGGCGATCGCACTCGGGCTGAGAAGATGGGCCGCCGGGGCAACGAGATCTGCCGCACCCGGTTCAACTGGCCGAACTACGTGGAGCAGCTTTCCCAAGTGTACGAGCAGGTAGTCGAGCAATTCGCCCGATAACAGCGGGCGTTGCGGGTGGTTCGTTTCCCACAGCCCTTGCTGTGGGGTAGGATGGAGAGGTTCCACTGGCAATCTCGACTCCGTTGTTTGTGACACTATGAAGGCCCTCGATCAACCGAATCACCTGCTGCACGCCTGGTTGCGGTCGATGGCTTTGTTGGGGATCGCGCTGACGCTCAGCGAAACTTTCTTGGTGCTAGGGGTGGTGTCGCCGGTCGCGATCGAAGGAAGCTCGATGGCCCCGACCGCGTTGGGGCCGCATCTCGAGGCCATGTGTCCTCACTGCCAGTTGGCGTTTGCCGTGGGGCTCGACCAACGCCCCGCGAGCAACCGGCTGGTGTGTCCCAACTGTTTGCAAATCTTCGAAGTCGACGAGCAGTTGCCGCTCGCAGCAGGACAGCGGGTGCTGGTCGATCGAGTGCATTACGAGATGTTTGACGCCCAGCGTTGGGATGTCGTGGTGTTTCGCTGCCCGGAGCATCCGACCGATTACTGCATAAAGCGAGTGATCGGCCTGCCAGGCGAGCACGTTGATTTCGAGAAAGGCGACCTCGTGATCGACGACCAGATCGTTCGCAAAACACTGTCCGAGCAACTGCGCTTGCGACAATCGGTGCACGTTGAACGCGACGACTTGCAGGCGTGGTTCGCTCCGCGGGATGGCTGGAGCTACGACCACTGCACGTGGACTCACCAGGGCCCGAGCACGCAGCTCTGCTTTGCCCCCATCGGCGATTTGGCCGTGCTGAATCACCTGGGAGTGAACCAGGCAGCGGTGCTGCCGAGATCGATCGCGCTCGACCTGATGGTGACCTGCCAGGCAAAATTGGGTCCGCAGGCGACCCTGCAATTTGTTGCCGAGTTCGGCGAAGGGACTCGGCTCGAGTCGTCGCAAGTAACGGATTCCAGGGCGAGCGAGTCGGGCGTGTCGCTGGTGTGGTCGCTGTTCGATCGCCAAGCGTTGCTAGCAGTCGATGGCTCGCAGACCGTCGAGCAAACACGATCGACCCCCTGGCCGGGGCCGCCAGGGCTGCGGATCGAGGCGGTTGGTGAGGTCGAGATAACCGACCTGACCGTCTGGCGAGATATCCACTACCATACGCGTCCCGTGGACCGCTGGCCTGCCGCGGGGGTGCAGGTGAGCCCGCAGAATCTGTTCGTAGTCGGCGATAATGTGGCCATTTCGTCCGATAGCCGCACGTGGGCGAGCCATCAATTACCGGCGAAACTGCTAATTGGCCGGCCGATTGGGGTAGAATGAAGTTTTCGACTAGATTCCGCCATAGCCAGCGAATAGATTCCCTGGGATAATTGCGGTTTGCATGACGACGACCCGCTAGAGCTACGATTCGAGAAACCACATGGCGAAGAATAACAAGAAGAAATCCGGCAGCAACGTTCCTTTGCCAAGTTCGCGCAAGGAGCCGGAAGCGGAGTCGCCGAAACCGAACGCCCACCCTTCGCAAAGCGCGGTGCGGGAGACCTTCGAGTCGCTCGCGATCGCGTTCATCCTGGCGTTTCTGATTCGCACGTTCGTGGTCGAGCCGTTTGTGATTCCCACCGGCAGTATGTCGCCCGCTCTGCGCGGAGTGCACAAAGACCTCGAGTGCCCGCAGTGCGGCCACCGCTATCGGGTGAATGCCTCGCAGGACATGGCTCCGCAGCAGGAGCGCTGCGTCGGCGGCATGTGCCCGATGTGCCGGTACACGATGGCTTTCGACACCGAGGCGGCCGCCAAAAGCAAAGTGGCTCCCAAGTTGGCGGCTAACGAGCCCAACTACAGCGGCGATCGCATTATCGTCAATAAGTTCCAGTACTCGTTCCAGGAGCCCGAGCGGTGGGACGTGGTGGTCTTCAAGTATCCCGGCAACGCGACCCAGAACTACATCAAACGACTGGTCGGGCTGCCGGAAGAGACGCTTCGCATCTTCGGCGGCGACCTGTTTGTCCGCCACGTTGGCGAGAAGCAGTTCACCATCGCCCGCAAGCCGCCAGCCACCGCGTACGCAATGCGTCAGGAAGTGCACGACAACCAGCGGAATCCGCGGAAGCTTCGCGAAGCGGGCTGGCCCTATCGCTGGCAAGCCGACGATGGCTGGAAGGTGGATGTCGCCGAGACCGATCGACTGACGCATCGCACGTTCCAAAGCGACAAGGCAGGGGAACAATGGCTGCGGTACTTCCACACCCCGCCCGACAAAGCGGTCTGGCCGATTCTGGAGCAGGGAGGAGAAATCCCCAGCGTCAACAAGCAATTGGTCAGCGACTTCAACTCGTACAACACGCGGATCATGCAACTGTACTACAATCGCCTGGCAGGCCAGGGAGCCAGCAATCGATTCGAGGTTTACGACAGCGTGCTCGGCATGCATTGGGTCGGCGACTTGTACGTCGATGCGAATGTCGAAGTGCAGCAAAACTCGGGTGAGTTGATGCTCGAACTGGTCGAGTCGGGGCAGCGTTTCCGGGCGACCATCGATTTGAAGTCGGGGCAAGCAACGCTGGGCATCATTCCCCGCGGTCAGACTGCGCCCGCCAGCGACTTCGCCCCGGTGGGCGAAACCCCGTTGATGACCAAAGGAAGCTATCGGGTGGTCTTCGGCAATGTCGACGACACTTTGCGGCTGTGGATTGACGACAAGCTGGTGGAGTTCGACTCGGCGACCACATACGACTGGGAGCAACGCTTCGGCAATCGCGAAGATTGTTTGCCATACACCAGCGACGACGAGCCGGGCGATTTGTCTCCTGCCCGGGTCGGCACCAACGATGCCCTCGTGGCGGTGAATCGATTGCGGGTTGAACGCGACATCTATTACATCGCCGATAAGCAGGGGAACGCTCCGAGCAGAAACCCCGAAGAGAGCATCGTCAGCGACTATGGCATTGATGTTTATCGGAGCCCCGCGGCGGACCAGCGCGACTGGGATACGATCGCGACCCGCCAGGCGGTGGAATTCCCCTTGAAGGAAGATCAGTTCTTCGTGATGGGCGATAACAGCCCGCAGTCGAGCGACGCCCGCTTGTGGTATTCGGTGCGGGAGAACTCCTACGACGGAGCGAAGTCGCAGCCCGGCGGCAATTACCTGGAACGCCAGCTGTTGATTGGTCGGGCGATTAGCGTGGTTTGGCCGCAT
The DNA here is from genome assembly GCF_007748035.1 of Aeoliella mucimassa. Lineage (NCBI taxonomy): Bacteria > Pseudomonadati > Planctomycetota > Planctomycetia > Pirellulales > Lacipirellulaceae > Aeoliella > Aeoliella mucimassa. Next base: position 6,058,197 of record NZ_CP036278.1, on the reverse strand, counting down.
CCTTGGTATCACGTGGTTCCTAATGTGACCGACATGCGTCGGATTCGTTAGCGGCTTGTCGACCGCGTGAGTGCTAGCACGCGGACTGACCTTTGCCCAGCGGGCGAAGCTTGGTAGAAAAACAGCTTGCAACTCGTTTCTCGCCTCGCGTATGTAGTCGTTATGCCATTGCTCGAAACCAAAGGATTGGTCAAATCGTACGGTCGCCGCCGAGTGGTGGATGGCGTCGAGTTTGCCGTGGAGTCGGGCGAGATCGTCGGGCTGCTCGGGCCAAACGGCGCCGGCAAGACTACCTCGTTTCGCATGACCTGCGGCATGGTCGACCCCGACGCTGGCGAAGTTCGCCTGAGCGGGCACGTGGTGACCAACTGGCCGATGTACCGTCGCGCCCGCGAAGGGGGCATGGGTTACCTGGCTCAGGAATCGAGCGTGTTCCGCAAGTTGTCGGTGCAGCAAAACCTGCTCTGCATGATGCAGATGCTGGGGATGGATCGCCGAACCCGCCGCCGCCGGTGCGACGAACTGCTCGAGCAATTCGGCATCACCAAACTGCGCCGGAGCAAAGCGATGAGCCTCTCGGGCGGCGAACGTCGCCGGCTCGAAATCGCTCGCTGCCTGGTTTCGGATCCCAAGATCATCCTGCTCGACGAACCGTTCACTGGTATCGATCCGGTGACGATCGATAGCATCCAAGGCATCGTTCGCGATCTTCGTGAGCGCGGCATCTCGATCCTCATCACCGACCATCAGGTCCGCGAGACTCTCGAAATCACCGACCGCAGCTACGTGGTACGTAGCGGGCAGGTGCTTTGCTCTGGCTCGCCTCAGGATGTGCTGAACAACGAGGACGCCCGCAAGTACTACTTCGGCGAAGGCATGGACGTGAACCTCGGCGCTGCCTAGGTGGTGGTCGGCTGTTGCTGATACGGCATCTTGATGTCGTCGATATCGATCTCCTCCAGGCCGGGGAATCCTTGCTCGACAATCGCCTGGCCTAGTTCGGTGACTTGTCGATAGTACTTGTTCGTTGCCCGGCGACCCGTGAGCTTCGCGATTTCGTGCTGGCAAAACGTGTCGGCCGCTGCGGTCAGCAACGCATTCTCTTGCCGGGCGGCGTACAGACTGGTTGCCAGTAGCGTGAGCATCGTCTGGCAGCGGCTCGAAAGTTCGGCCATTCGGCATTGGCGATCGGCCAGGCCGAGCTGGAACTTGCTCATCGTGCCCGAGATCTCCAGGGCCATCTGCTGCAGACCGTCGCAAGCAAACTCGGCATGCGCAACCAGCGCGGCAGGCATGTTCGGCAACGCCGGTTTGTGGGCGAAGCGTAATCGTCGGCCGAGCACCCACTTTACGTACGGCCAGGCCACCGGAGCCAGCTTCAGCACGTGGGCCGGATTCAGCGGATTCGGCTTCTTGATGCCGGCCGCGGCCAAGGCTTTGCCGACCGGTTCGAAGTAGGTTTTGCCATGATGCTTCACCAGCGACTTGAAGAACGCCATGGCGAGCATTTCGCCTTCGCCCTCGTAAATGCAGGGGGCGAGGAACTCGTGCACGTTGTCGCCGAACAGATGGCCATGCAGGAACGACCGCCCGCCGTGGGTTTTCATGAACAGTTCGATCGCAGCATGTTTCTGTGCTTCGCTGCCAAAGATCTTGGCCACCACGCATTCCATCTCGCCGCGGTAGCCGCGATCGATCAGGTCGGCGCACCAGGCGACGAGCGCATCGCTGGCGACAATCAGCCCCGCGAGTTCTCCGATCCGGCGTTGCACCAGTTCGCGATGGGCAATCGGCTCGTTGTAGGTCACCCGGAACTTCGCCCACGGAATCATGTTGGCCAGCATCGTCCGCATGGTGCCCGCCGCGTTGGCGCACAGCGAGATGCGTCCCAGATTCAGCCCGTGATAGGCGATGGTGAGCCCGTCGCCGCGGACTGGCTGCAACAGATTCTCGGCTGGCACCGGGAAGTTGTTGAATACCATGCCACGGTTGTAGGTTTGCTTGAGGGCCCACAAGCCGTATCGCTTGAGCTGAAACTGCTCGCTCTCCTCCTTCGGCAGTTCGACCACCAGCACGCTCGGCACGTGATCGATCAGGCAGACCAGGCCGACGGTCCGCCCGAGTTCGATATTGGTGATAAACAGCTTCTCGCCGTTCAGCAGGTAATGGTCTCCCTGCAGCACCGCGGTGGTTCGTAGGGCGGTCAGGTCGCTGCCGGCGCAAGGCTCGGTCAAGGCAAACGCGCTGAGTCGCTCGCCGCTGGCCAGGCCGGGCAGGAACCGCTGCTTCTGCTCGTGGTTGCCGAACGAACTGACCGGATCGACCGCACCAATGCAGCCATGCACCGAAGCCAGCCCAGCGATCGTCGGATCGACGGTCGCCATCCGCGTGATGAACGCGGCAAACGAAGTGAAGGGGGTGCCGCTGCCGCCGTATTGCTTGTCGACCAATAGCCCCCAGTACCCCGCCTCGGCCAGGTCCTGCATCACGTGCGTTTCGATTTTGCCTTCGTCGTTGAGCAGCGTGCCCGCCCGCTTGTGGCGTCGCACCACCGCGATCGAGTCGTCCATCACCCGCTGGATGTCGGGCGCGACTTCGAGCCGGGCGCTCTGGAACTCGCCGACGGGGACCTGTCGATCCCACACCGCGCGATGAGCAGGGCTGTTGACGGTTTGGTACTGCGGGGCGAAGAGGGCTTCGACCTGATCGTCGGCCGTATCGATCGCTCCGGTACGGCGAGCCTCCTCGGCGCTTTTGCCACCGAGCTCGAGGGCCACTTCGGCAAACGACTTTTCTTGCGGCGACTGACCCGAGGAAGGGGGAACCGGCATGCTGGTGGACATGACGCGCCTCGTTTTGTAGGGTGGGGCGGTCGGTCTCCAAGCTGGCCAGACCCCACGACGAAAAGGGAATCCTCTGTTTAATCATAGGTCTCAACCTGGGGGGCGACAAACCGCCAGCTACGGCCGCATCTACCCCGAAAGCCTCGGAAATCCCTGGGGGATATGGACAGATCGCCCTTCGGATGACCATCATCTGGTAGAGACTGTTACCTAAACCACACTGGGAATATCCGATATGCACGACCCCCGCATCGATCAATTGGCCGAAGTTCTGCTCGATCACAGTTGCCAGCTTCAGGAGGGCGAAAACGTGCTGATCGAAGCCATCGATCTGCCCGAGCCCAATCTTGTCTGCAGTCTGGTAGAGGGGGCCGCCAAGCGAGGGGCGATTCCGCTCGTGACCTGGAAGAATCAGTCGGTGCTGCGATCGATGTATCGCGAAGCGACCGTGGAGAGCATGCAGCTCGCTTCCAAGTTCGAAGCCGCCCGGATGTCGGAAATGCAGGCGTACATCGGCATTCGTGGTTCGGCCAACAGCAGCCAGTTGGGCGACGTGCCGCAAGAGAAGATGGACCTCTACCAAAAGCACTGGTGGCACCCCGTGCACTCCAGCCTGCGCGTGACCGGTACCAAGTGGGTGGTGCTGCGGTACCCGACCGATTCGTTCGCCCAAGCGGCTCAGATGAGCACCCGCGCGTTCGAAGATTTTTACTTCAAGGTCTGCACAGCCGACTACGCCGCGATGGCCGAAGCCCAAAAGCCGTTGGTCGAGCGGATGGAAAAGGCCGACCAAGTGCGAATCGTTGGACCGGGCACCGAGCTGGAATTCTCGATCAAAGATATTACCGTGGTACCGTGCAACGGCAGCCGGAACATCCCCGACGGCGAGGTGTTCACTGCGCCGGTTCGCGACAGCATCAACGGAAAAATTGCGTTCAACACCCAGTCGCGTTACCAAGGCACCGTGTTCAGCGACATTTGCTTCGAGTTCAAAGATGGCAAGATCGTCAACGCGACTGCCAACGAAACCGAGAAGCTCAACGCGATTCTCGACTCCGACGAAGGGGCTCGCTACTGCGGCGAGTGGGCCATCGGCACCAACAACCACGTGAAGCACCCGATGCTCGATACGCTGTTCGACGAGAAGATCGGCGGCTCGTTCCACCTGACCCCTGGTAACTGCTACGACATTGCCAACAACGGCAACGACAGCGTCATCCACTGGGATCTGGTGCTGATCCAACGCCCCGACTACGGCGGCGGCGAGATCTACTTCGACGGCGAACTGCTTCGCAAAGATGGCAAATTCGTGCCCGACGACCTGCAAGCCCTGAACGTCGGGCTGTAAGCGCCGGTTTGCTGCGTTGGAATCGACCCGAATTGTGCCCCCAAAACCGCGAAATCGATTCGTGGGGGCAATTCTTACGGCCAGCCTGTTCGCCCTAAGTGCTTGTAGCAAAACCACTTGCAAAACCGAGCGTCGACGTAAGTCACTTTCAAGTGCCCCCACCCTGGGGGCACTTTTTTTGTTGGGGGCACCACGCCCAGCACTACCCCTGCCGGCACCGCCTGCGCAGTTTGGCCATGGGTAGCAGCTGCGTCTGTTCGCAGGCATGTAGGGCTCCTCTTGTTTGCTGGTGTAGTGGTCATGTGTATATTTGCACGCTCCATTAGAACAAATCGGCGCGCGAATGCAATCAAAACTTTTGGCCGCGCCCCGTATGGGGGGCTTGGTTCTGGGGTGGATGCCATCCCGTCGACCGAATAGGGGACAAGAAGTCGATGGGGTTTGCTTCGATCAGTCGAAAACTGCTTGGTTTCAACCACGGTTGTGGATAACCGGCTTTGCGAAAAGCTGATTTTCAAGGCTTTTCTGTCCGCTCGGCCGGTAGTTGGATGGGGGCGATCTATGTTTTTTTGAGCTTCGCAAGAGCCCGATGATCGGATGCCTGATCTTGGCAGGCGTGACGCTTCGTTTCGAATCTGTTTTGGGGACCACGTATCGGCAGTGATAGGGGAGCGGGGGCTCGTCGCACGAAGCACCCTTTCCATCCGCCATCGACGTCCAGCACCGCATCGAGGAATACAGTCATGGCCCTGAAGAACTTGTCGTTGTTTCAAAAACTGATGGGCAGTTTTCTGATGCTGGCATTGCTCGTGACCTTGGCCGGCGGTACCGGCATCTACCTTATCGAGCAGGTGGCCCGAAGCGGCAACGCCGTGGTGGAAGAGCACGAGCCTTCCAAGGAGGTCGCCATGCGGGCGTCGATGGCAGCGATGGAGACCATTGAAGCGTGCCAGCACTACTTGCGATCCGAGTCGGAACTCAATGCGATCGAAGCGGAGATTCAGGAGGGACTCGAAGACATCGATATGTGGCTGGCGATGATCGAGTTCGGTACGGAGTCGGATCGATTCAAGAATAGTACGTCGGGTGACATGTACGTGAAGGATGGTATCCAACTGGTGCTCCAGCCTGGCACCGAAGAGATGCAGCAAGCGATTGAGCTGATCAAACAGCATCAGGCCGATTTTACGAGCAAAGCAAGTGATCTGGTAAAGCTGCACCAAGAGAAGGTGCAATACGTCTTTGAGCGAGATGGATTTCGATACGATATTACCTCGTTCTTATACGCAGCCGACGTGATGCATCGTCGATGGGTCGAGCAACTGGAGTCGTCCGTCAAGCATGGCAAGCCATTCTCAGGCGAGCTCAATCCTACCCAGTGCGCCTTGGGTACTTGGCTCGGTTCCTATCATTGTGACGACGAGTCGTTTATGGACCTTCTAGGAGAGCTGTCGGCGATGCACCGTAGGATCCATGGTGATGGGAAGCGGTTGATGGAGGCCACGGCGGAAGAACAGCCCGAGCTGCTGAAAGAGTCGCTAGTGCAAATGAAAGTGCTGTTGGCTCACTTGGACAAAATGCAATCGTATTCGATCCAGTTACTGGACTCGTTGGAGAAAAGCGAACAGTTTGCGATGCAAGCCATGTTCGACGAGGGAGAGGAGATGACGAAAGGTCTGACCGACCTGCAGGGACTCACCAATCAAGAGATGGATGCCTCGCATCAAAAAGCAACCGACGCCCGCTATTCTGCGAGGATCTTCTTGTTGGCACTCATCGCGGTCGCTTTTACCCTGGCGGTGAGTATTGGGTGGTTTATTTCGCGGAGCCTGACCGCTGCGTTGCTAGAGGTCGACAGTATTTCGCGCATGCTCTTGAGCAATTCTCATTCGCTGGCCAATGCTTCCGACGAACTCTCGAGTGGTGCTCAGGAGCAGGCGAGCAGCTTGGAGGAAACCGCGGCGAGTCTCGAGCAAATCACGTCGACCGTGCAACGCAATGCCGAGTACGCCAAACAGGCGAATCAGCTCTCAGGGCAATCGCGAAAAGTGGCTGAAAATGGGGGAGCGACCACCGAGCGAGCCGTCGAAGGCATGCAGCAGATCAACGAAGCCTCGCGGAGTATTCGCGACATCATCACCGCCATCGACGAAATTGCCTTCCAAACCAATCTGCTGGCACTCAACGCTGCGGTCGAATCCGCCCGCGCTGGTGAGCACGGGCGAGGGTTTGCTGTGGTGGCCAACGAAGTGGGCAACCTCGCCCAGCGGAGTGCCGAAGCGGCCAAGCAGATCAAGACATTGATTGAAGACTCCGTGTCGAAAGTGGAGCATGGATCGCAGTTGGTGGAACAATCGGGCGAAACGCTGACCGAAATCGTTACGTCGGTGAAAAGTGTGTCGGACCTGATCGAAGATATTGCCTCGGCTTCGAACGAGCAGGCCATCGGCATCGAACAGGTGAATCGCGCGGTCACGCAAATGGATCATGTGACGCAAGGCAATGCGTCGCAAACCGAGCAGCTTTCGAGCACCGCCGATTCGCTGGCAAGTCAGGCGAAGCACTTGATGGCTCTTGTCGATCAATTCAATTTGAAGCGGAGTCATACCAAGACCGCCGAAGTGCCAGTGAAGCAAAAATCAACTGCTGCACCCCAGGCTGCGGGTAAGCGAGTCGAGCGCTTTGGGTATCAGTCGCCTGCCAAGCAAGCGTGCTGGACGGACGATGTCGATGAGAAGGAGCAACAGCTCGCGACAGCTGCTGCGAGCGATGGTGGCTATACCGACTTCTAGCAATTGCTATCGCACCGGCATTCAGGTGCGAGCCTTAGAATTCGGTTTGAATCTGCGCGCGGATCAGTCGACCGTCGTCGCCGACGAGGATGTCGCTCGACGTGTTTTGTAACGCACTGCTCACCACGTTGGTGAAGTCGATCGAAAGTTTCATGTCGGTCGATTTTCGTGGGAACCAGTTCAGGCCGACGGCCACTTCGCCGGAGTTCCCAAACCGCCCGTTGATTTGCGAGTAGCGAACGTTCCACTCGAGCGTACGGGGGATCACAAAGTGTCCCCCTTCCACGAAGTACCCGTGTTGATACAGGTTGTAAGTCGGTAGCGCTCCGTTGGCCTCGAGTTGTTCGATCCATCGCAGGTAGACCTCGGAATTGAAGCTCCAACCGCGATACTTGGCAGCGAAGTCGACGCTATAGAGATAGATCTTGTAGGCCGAAACGGTAACGCCAGGTGCTAGTGCTCCGTTGGCGGTGAGCTGCGTGCCATCGGTCAGGCGGGTGAAGTCGGCCTCGCCGAGCGGCAGGCCATTCGTGCCTTCGGTAATCGGCGAATAAACCATCGAATGCCCCAGCCGCGCGACCGGATCGTCGGACGGCTGAAAGTCGACAATCTGGCTTCCGTACTTTCCACCGATATCGAAGTAGCTGGTTGCCGCGAAGGTCAGGTTGTTATCGGTCGCCGAGTCGGGCAGGTTGGACGTGGAATAACCGTTGCCGACCATCAGTTCGTAGCGACCCGTTTCGCCGAACTTGCCATTAGCGAAAATGCCGAGCGTGCGGTCGGGGCGGAAGAAATCGCACGCCATCGGCCGCTCGGTGAGTCGCGTGGAGCGTGCGCCGAGCAGCCATTGCCGACTGGCGGTGACTTTGCGTTTGCCGAATTGGATTTGGAAGTCGTCGCTGAAGTCCCACGCCCACCAGTAGTCGAAGAAGTCGACCGCGTGGCCGCCGTCGGTGTCGCCGTCGAGCTGCAGGAAGTAGGTGAGGCGTGGGTCCTTGGCGTAGCCAGAGAAGACGAGCCGGCCGCGCTCGATATCAAACGCGTTGCGATTGCGAATACTGTGCGTGTTGCCAGCCATGCTGGTCCACGACGAGACATCGCGACTGAAACCGTGATGGCGGAATTGAATCCAGCCGTTGATCTTGAGCTCGAACGGATGCTTCGCCGGATCGTAGGGGCGGATCACCAGGCCATCGTCGTACTCGGTTTGAAAGTGCAACAGCCGGTGCGAAGCGCTGTCGTCGATCGCCTGGCAGCTGGGGGCGGTCGATTGCTCGGTTAGCACCGGCAGTCGCCGAATCGTCAGTGGAGCTTCGCAGCCAGGCTCGGTGGAGAGATCGGGCTCGTAGATCGACTCCCAGCGATCCAGTCGCTCTTGCAGTTGGCGAATCTGAATCGCTTGCTGCTCGACGATCGCCGCCAGGTCGTCGGCGTCGCTGGCCGGCGTCGGCGTTTGCCCCTGGGCGATGCCAGCAAGTAGCCAGACCGCTAGCGCAATACGTAGTACTGGCTTGCCTGGCATGATGACCGATTCCTCGATTCCCGTAGAGATGCACACTCCCGTATCTGAGCATCGACGCTATCGCGAGTTCGATATGAGCGATTGTGTCGATTTTACCGGTTTGCGCAGCCGCCGAGTCGATGGTTGGAATCGCCTGCTAGCACGCCAGATGGATGCTACTTGCTGGTGAGTTCGAGCATCTCTTCGCCAAACGCCTGGCCAACCTCGTAGATGATTTTGGGGCTGCCGAGGTAATGGTACGGGCGATCGTTGCCAAAGTGCTTCCACGCTTCGACGTCGTCCTTCCAGGTCTTGAAGGCCTCGGCCGCGTCGGCGTCCCAGTACTGGTCGGTTTTCACCACCGCGACGTTGCCCGCGAACTCCGGCAGCTCGGCCGCAGCCGCCTGGTTGGCCTTGAAGCGTTCCTTCTTGTCGCTCGTGGGATCGTCGCCCTGGTATGGTCCGTCGACCCCCATCTGGCCGATGATGAACGGCAACTCCGGCGCCTGCAGATCGCTCCGCACGTCTTTGATGAAGTGCGCCATGTTGTCGGTGTAAGCGGCGGAGTATTCGTCTCTGATCATGTCGTTCCAGCCTTGGAACCACACGAAGCCTGCGAGTTCGAATTTCTTGTCGGCCAGCTCCGGAAAGAGTTGCTGATAGTTTTCGCGGGCGTGCTTCACTTCGCTCAGCATATCGCGATAAGCAAAGCCATACTTCTGCTTCACGTCGTCGAGCGTTGCTTCGGGCTCGCGTTTCTGAAGCTGCTCGAGTTCTTTCGATAGCTGTTCGTCGCTGGGCAGGCCGGCCGATGGCGGGCGGAAATCGCGGTACAACGAACGACCACCGTACGCGGCTTTCACGATCAGCACTGGCTCGTCGAGCGCGTTGCCAACCGTCCAGCCGAACCCGAGCTCGGGGCCGAAGCGATCGTTGCGGGCGCCGTAGCCGACAGTCAGTTTGCCATGGCGGTCGAGAAAGTGGATATACACGTCGTCGCGGCTCAGGTAATTGCCTTGGCCGTCGTGCAGATGGGCGAACATCTCGCGGGTGCGGGGCTCGATGATCTGGTGCCCGAGCGTTTCGAGCGAAGCCTGGCCCTGCATGTTCGACTGCCCGACTAGCACAAATACCTTCACCGAGTCGGCCGCGGTCGCAGCCTGGTGACTCAGCAGCATTAGCATCGCGGCAACAGCAAAGGCAACAGTTCGCATGGCAAGCTCCCAGCAGTTCGAAAGGGGATGAGCATCAATACCGAGCATTATTTCGCCGGGTGTTGCGGTTGTCCCCTGCATTACCTCATGTGGGGGGTGTTGTGCGAGTGGGGAGTGTGGGAGAGATGCGGGGACAACTGTCGCACTTACAGGCGATACTCCGTGCCACCTGGGAAAAAAGGCAGGTTGGCCTGTAACAGCAGGAGAGTAGGTACGTAGTAGCGATTAGGGAGATTTCCGGCCTGTGAATCTGGGTTTTGCGAGTGGTCTGAACACTAGGACTGTCGTCACAAACGGGATAACATCATGGGCTTGGGACGATCTCACCGGAATGATGCTCAGGCTTTCCGTTGTTGGTAGGCCGATCGCAAGTAGCCCAAAAATACATCGAATCGTCTCAATCGCCTCGCGAGTCAGGTCGCCTTGGCGGCCTACCCCTCGCGAGCGGCCTAACTTCCCCCCCGCCTATCTCTCTCGAACCGCAAAGCCCCATGTTTGATGCACTGGGAAAATTGGTGAACCGCTTCTGGCTGGTGCTTCTAGTCGGTTGGATCGTTCTGGCCATTGGTTTGAAGATGGTCGCCCCGAGCTGGAAAGACGTAGCTCTGGATGGCGACTTCGATTACCTGCCAGAGAACTCCACTAGCCGCCGTGGCATTGAACTGTTGAAAAAGGCATTCCCCGATGAGAATGTCAAAAGCCAAATCGCGCTGGTCTTTGCCCGGCCCGATCGCCCGCTCGACAAACTTGATCGCCAGTACGCGATCGACGTCGCAAACAAGCTGGCCCACGTCGATCACAACAATACAGAGAATCTACAGGCACTCAAGAACCTGATTGTCGAGAAGTTCGGCAGCGATCCCACGAACATCACTCCCGAGACCTTGCTGGTAACTCTTGAGCAAGCGGAAGCAGCCGCAAGCGACTCCGGCGAGTCGGCTCCACCGGTTCCGTCGCTAGGGTTGTCGGCCACCGAAGTCACCGAACTCGTCGATGAGTGGATCAAGAAGTTCAACGCGGTACCGCCGACCGATCCGGTGAAGGCGTTCACCACGGTCGGCGATATGGTGGACTACGTGAACCTGCCGTGGGCGGATCCGCAGAACCGGGTCTGGACCGAGCTGACTCCCGTGGTCGGGCAGATGCTCAAGAACAATCGTCGCTCGGCTCGTCCCACATCGGCCGACTCCAACGAAGCCCGTTTGGAGGGCCACGCGGTGATGGTGGTCGGGCGTTTGACCACCGACATGATGGCCACCGAGAACGTCGGCATCCTCAGAGCCGTCACCGAATTGGTGGATGCCGCTCGGCAGGATCCAAACAAGCCCGAGGGGCTCGACATCGGCCTCAGTGGTTCGGCCATGATCGGCGGCGACATGCAAGCGTCGGTCGCCGAGAGCTTGAAGAGCACCGAGACCACTACCGTGATTCTGGTGTTCCTCTGTTTGATCGTGATCTATCGCTCACCGCTGTTGGTAATCATCCCCATGGCGACTATCGCGATCAGCTTGAGCGTTGCGAGCGACGTGGTCGCTTTGCTGGCCGAGTACTTTGCTCCCGGCAATATCACCCTGTTTGGCATTACGAGTGACTTCAAGATTTTCACGACCACTAAGATCTTCGTGATCGTGATTCTGTTTGGTGCGGGTACCGACTTCTGCTTGTTCTTGATCTCGCGATTTAAGGAAGAGCTGGGGCTTGGCACCGATATCAACAAAGCGTCGGGCACCGCGCTGTCGAACGTCGGCGACGCACTGGCCGCGAGTGCGTTTACTACCATTCTTGGTTTGGCCACGATGTTCTTCGCCGAGTACGGCAAGTTCGTTTACTCTGGCCCGGTAGTTGCCATCTGTTTGTTTGTCGCATTGCTGGCGTGCATTTCGTTTGCCCCCTCGCTGTTGCGAGCGTTCGGCAAGGTGGTGTTCTGGCCGTTCGGCATTCACAACGAAGATCACGAAGCTCGCGAGGGCGAATCGTTCGACGACCAAATGCGTCGCATGTCGCCGCTCTGGAACTGGGTGGCCGTGCAGGTGCTGAAGCGTCCCGGTTGGATTCTCTGGGGGGCGTTGGGCATCGCTGCGGTGTTTATTCTCGAAGGCCTCGACGTGCAGGTAACGCACGACTTCATGAACGAGTTGGCCGAGGATCGCGCCAGCAAGCAAGGCACCGAGTTGATTCGCGAGTACTTCCCGCCAGGTGAAAGTGCCCCGATGTCGGTGGTTGCCTACTTGCCGGAGGGGCAGTTGAACGAGAAGGGCAACTACTCGATCGCCTACCTGAATATGTACTTGTACAACGTCGAAGGAGTGGCCGACGTCCGCAGTTTGTACAAGCCGCGCGGCGGTGATCCGACCAGTAGTGAGAACCTTACCGCGTTGGCCGTGGCCGGCAGCCCACTCGCGAAAAGCACGTTTGTTTCCGAGACCGGCGAGTACGCTGGGCGAGTGACACAGTTGCACTTGGTGCTCGATAAAGATCCCTTCTCCCGCGACGCCCGCAAGATCGTCGACGTGCTCGAAGAGAAACTCGGTGCGATCAGTCGCGGTGAGCAGCTTCCCGAGCAAGCGCCCGAATGGTTTGCCAGCGGCAACGACGCCTGGCAGAAAGTGCGCGAGGGACTGGGGGCCTGGAAAGGGGCCACGTTCGAATACATCGGCACCACGCCTGGTATGCGTGACTTGCAGAACGTCACCTCGCGCGACGAGACCACGATCAAGATGTGGGTCGTCGGCGCGGTGTTCGCAGTGATCGTGTTGATTCTCCGCCGACCGATGGTCTGCGTGTACTTGATTATCACCGTACTGCTTTCGTACTACGGAACGATCGGCCTGACCGAGATCTTCTTCGGCTGGTTCTACGGCGATACCTTCGATGGGCTCGACTGGAAGGCACCGGTCTTCTTGTTCGTGATCCTCATCGCAGTGGGACAAGACTACAACATCTACCTCACCACGCGTGTTTTCGAGGAGCAAGAAAAGCTCGGCCCACGTCGCGGCCTGCGTAAAGCAATGGTGCAGACCGGTGGCATCATCACCAGTTGCGGCATCATCATGGCCGGCACGTTCATCGCGATGACCACCGGTACGCTTCGCGGTATGATCGAGCTGGGATTCTCGCTCTCGCTTGGTGTACTACTCGATACGTTCTTCGTGCGTACCGTGGTAGTTCCTTGCTTCTTTGCTTTGATGTCTGGAAAGGAAGAAGACCCTTCTGCCAGCGAGAACGAACCGCAAGAAGCCGATGCAACTAGCACTCCGGCGAAATCAGCCAAGCAGCCGACAGCGGCTCGCTCGAAAGATGCATCCATTACCAAATCGGCAAGTTAACAGCGCCAACTTGGTAGCCGTCACTGCTAGCGCAGTGTGGGAAAAGATGACGATAATGTTAAATTCTTCTATTTTCCCTTGCGCCCTGATTGACTCAGACGTACCAAGTAACGAGACTACGGTTGTGACACTTACTTGTTGCTCACATTCATCCATCCAGCTGTTCGCACACCCGCACTGATCATACTTCTACGACCCGCGAATAGCGACGCCGGAGGGACCCAATCGGGTCCCTTCGGTTTTTTTATGCGCCCATTTCTACCTGGGCCGCGATGGTGCTCGAAGGGAGATTGCCCCGATCCGGTTAGCCGGGCGAACCGCTAGAAAGTCGACAAAAAGGCGTGCGGCGACCCGCTGTGAGATTTTGTGAGAATAAGTGAATTGACATATCGTGATGTTACGATATATTTGAGTGTAGGAGGCAATCGAAAACTATGGCAAATGCAAACGAAATGCGACTGACGAACCTGGGTGCCCTCGACCAAGCGGCCGAGTGCCTGCGAACGCTGGCACACCCCCATCGCCTTCGCATGGTGCAAATGCTGCTGCAGGATGAATACACGGTAGGCGAGCTGGCCGAGGCGTGCGAGATTCCTAGCCATATGGCTTCGGAGCATCTGCGATTGATGCAACGCTGTGGCCTGCTCGAGAGCACCAAGGATGGCCGCAAGCGGTACTACTCGGTGGGAGAACCTCATCTGGCGTCGATTATGACCTGCATCGAGACCCGATTCGGTACCAAGTAGTCGGTCGATGCAAAAGCTGCGTGTGATTCGGGAAACTGTCACAAATGAAATGTCGTATTGTCGCGATGTTACAAACAATAGAAGGAGCCTGGCAATGGCCGTTCAAAACATGAGTCCTGAAGAGTTCAAGCAAGTTCACAACAGCGGTAACGTGACGTTGATCGACGTGCGTACGCCGGTTGAGTTTCGCGAAATCCATGTTCGCGGAGCGATGAATGTTCCCCTCGATCGGCTGTCGGCTGATAATGTGCCGCAGCGCTCGGAAGACGAGCCGTTGTACGTGGTTTGTCAGAAGGGGGGCCGCTCGGCCCAGGCTTGCCAAAAGCTCGATGCCGCCGGCGTGCAGAACATTGTGAACGTGGAAGGTGGTACCATGGGTTGCCACGCAGCCGGCATGCCGGTGGTGAAAGGCAAGAAGGCCATCTCGCTCGAACGCCAAGTTCGCATCGCGGCCGGACTGCTTGTGCTGACTGGCGTCGGGCTGAGCTTCGTGCACCCAGCCTGGATTGCCTTGTCGGGGTTTGTGGGAGCGGGCTTGGTGTTTGCTGGCGTGACCGACACGTGTGGCATGGGCATGCTGCTGGCTCGGATGCCTTGGAACCAGGTCACCGATACCAGTTGCTGCACCACCAACGTGAAGAGTGCCGCCTGACATGCCGCAGGGCATCTGTCCATTTGAAAAACTCTAACCTCATTGAATGATCATGAAGATTGTTATCGTCGGTGGTGTCGCCGGTGGGGCCAGCGCGGCCGCTCGGGCACGTAGGTTATCGGAATCGGCCGAAATCATCCTCGTCGAACGAGGCAGCGACCCGTCGTTCGCCAACTGCGGCATGCCTTACTACGTGGGTGGCACGATTGAATCGCGAGACAAGCTGCTCGTGAGCCCTGTCGAACGGCTTCGTCAGCGTTACCAACTCGATGTGCGTATTCGTGAATCGGTCGAGTCGATCGATCGCAAGGCGAAGCAGGTGACGATCAAACGCCTCGACACCGGCGAGGAGTACACCGAGAGTTACGACAAGTTGATTCTCGCGCCGGGGGCCGCTCCGTTTCGACCGCCGATCCCAGGGATCGATTTGCCAGGCATCTACACCCTACGCAACTTGGACGACGCCGATCGGCTGGCGAGTGCGACTCGCGAAGCGAAGCGGGCGGTGATTATCGGCGCAGGATTCATCGGCATCGAAATGGCCGAGAACCTGGTGCATCGCGGACTCGAAACCGCAGTGGTGGAACTCAACACGCAGATTCTGCCGCCGTGGGATGCCGAGATGATCGCCCCGCTCGAGACGTTGCTACTTGAGAAAGGAGTGTCGCTCCACTTGGGGACCCAAGCCAGCGAGTTCCGCCAAGCGGGTGATCATCTGGAAGTGGTGCTCTCTAACGGCGAAGTGCTGCCGGCCGATTTCGTGGTGCTCTCCATCGGAGTCCGCCCCGAAAACATGCTGGCGGTGAATGCCGAGCTGAACGTCGCCCAACGCGGCGGCATTCAGGTAAACGCTCACCAGCAGACTAACGATCCCGACATCTACGCAGTGGGCGATGCGATCGAAGTAACGGAAGTCGTATCGGGCACTCCGGTGCAGATACCGCTGGCAGGTCCGGCGAACCGTCAGGGACGCATCGCGGCCGATCACATTTTTGGTCGCGACTCGAAGTATCGCGGAACGCAAGGCACCGCCATCGTGGGACTTTGGAAACACGGCGCGGCCATGACCGGGTTGAGCGAAAAAGTGTGCCAGCGCATGGGGTTGGAGTACGAGAAGGTCTACCTGCACCCAGGTAGCCATGCCGGCTACTACCCTGGTGCGAAAGGGATGTCGATCAAGGTGTTGTTCGATCCGAAGTCGGGGCGGTTGCTCGGCGGGCAGATCGTCGGCACCGAGAGCATCGACAAGCGGACCGACGTGCTCGCCATGGCGATTCAGGCTGGGATGACCGTGGAGGACCTCGAAGAGGCCGAACTCTGCTACGCTCCTCAATACGGATCGGCCAAGGATCCCGTGAACATGGCAGGCTTCATTGCTGCAGGTGCGATGCGTGGCGACCAACCAGTCGCCCACTCGACCGCTCTAGTGCAAGGCGAGCTGGACGACGCTCTGCTGCTCGATGTTCGCACTCCGCAGGAGTTTGCCGATGGAGCCATCGACGGAGCGAAGAACATTCCGCTCGACGAACTGCGTGATCACCTCGACGATTTGCCGAAGGATCAACCGATCGTCGCGTACTGCAAAGTCGGCCAGCGCGGCTACATGGCCACCCGTATTCTGCTGGAACACGGATTCCAAGCACGCAACCTAAGTGGCGGTTACACCACCTACATGCATGTGACCGCGACGCAACCAAGTTAAGCCTCGCGCGGCTGCTTGTTTGGGGACAGGATCAAGGATCCCCTCGCTCTCTTAATCGATCGTTGGCTAGTTTTCGTTGAGAGCGGGGGGGTCCATCCATATACCGATCTCACGCCGACCGTTTGAGTCGGCAATCGCATGGGGCATCGAACCGGTGTTGCTCAGCGCGGTCACCTGACCATCCGCACCGATGGCAATCAGCCCGCCTTGGTTGGGTTTCAGAATATTGGTCAGGCAGTGCTGCACCGCTTGCTCTGGCGTTTGGCCTGCTTCGACCAGCCAGGCAACTCGGGCGCACAGCACGTGTCGCATGTACTCTTCGCCGATGCCGGTACCGCTGACACCGCAAAACTGGTTGGCGTACGTTCCCGCACCGACGATCGGGGTGTCGCCGACCCGTCCTGCCATTTTGCCATTCAGCCCGCCGGTGCTGGTGGCCGCGGCGAGATGCCCCTCGGCGTCGAGCACCACGCAGCCGACCGTGTTGCCCGGTTCGTCGGCGCTAGCATCGGGCTCGATCCCCTGCCCTGGCTCCAAGGGATAGCCGGGGGTCGCGAGCGGTTCGAGGTTGCGACGCTCCCGATAGCGATTGAGGGCGTGGAAGCGTCGGCTCGTGAAGTAATACGATTGGTCCACGTGCTCGCATCCAGCAGCCAGGGCGAACTCTTCGGCCCCTTCGCAAGCCAGCAGCATATGACGGGTGTCGTCCATCACATGGCGGGCGGCGCGGATGGGGTTCTTCAATTGGTTGACGTTGGTCACCGCGCCGGACGACAGCGTGCTGCCATCCATGATGCAAGCGTCGAGTTCATGAACTCCTGCGCCGGTGAAAACCGAACCTTTGCCAGCGTTGAAAATCGGCGAGTCTTCCAGGCAAACCACCACCGCTTCGGCGACATCCACCGCCGACTTGCCTTGCTCCAGCAGTTCCACTCCCACCTGCATCGCCTGGCGCACTCCGTTTTCGTAGCCAGTGCGAATGTCGTCGGGCGAGTCGCCGGGAATGCTGCCGGCTCCGCCATGGAGCACCAGCACCCAGCGTGGATTGCTGTTGGGTTGATCGTCCGCAGTTCCATCCATGGCAGTCATATCCCAGGCGAGTAATACGCATTCTAAAGAAGAGCTGCGCGCTTTCTATTGCGCTTTCCTATTCCCCCCATCATAATGCGACTTTCCGAGAACATGGAGGTCGCGATGAAAGTGGCGGGGCATCTTCCGCTTGCGGAGTTAAAGCGATTGGAGCGTGTGGAGAAGAACGTCAATCGCTCCAAGCGGTTGCGGATTCTGATCTTAGGTCACGAGGGCTGGACGGCCCCCGCTGTGGCAGCCGCTGTTGGGCTATCGCGACGGGCGTGCCAGGAGTGGGTCGCCCGATACAATCGACACGGGCTGGCGGGGCTGGACGACCACCGCGGTGGGTCGTTGAACCTGCCACTCACAGCCGACCAAGAGCAGACGTTTCGTGAGCGTCTCGCGGCAGGGCCAACGAGCGAAGACCTTGTCTGCTCGTTGCGGGGCAAGGACTTCCAACGCATCTTGGCCGAGGAGTTCGGCGTGAGGCGGTCGTTGCCTGCGGTGTACTGGCTGCTACACCGATTGGGCTACAGCTACCTGCGTCCCAGGCCGCGTCATCGCAAAGCAGACCCTGAAAAGATCGAGGCGTTCAAGCGGGAGTGGCCTGAGCGAATCAAGGAGATCGCCGCGGAGCATCCCCATAAACAGCTGCGGGTCTACTTCCAGGACGAATCACGGTTCGGACAGCAGGGGACCAACACCAACCTGTGGGCCGAGCGGGGCTCCCGACCGACCGCCGTCCGTCAAACCGAATACGAATACTTGTGGGTGATTGGGGCGGTCTGCCCGGAAACCGGACACGCCGAGGGCCTGCTGAGCCCGCAACTGAACACGAAGATCATTAACTCGTTCTTGGAATCGTTCTCCGAAACGATCCCCGAGGGCGAGCACGCCGTGATGATCTGGGATGGCGCCGGCTTCCACACCAGCAAGGCAATTCAGGTCCCAGAAAACGTGTCGCTGGTGCAACTGCCGCCCTACAGCCCTGAACTTAACCCAATCGAAAACCTCTGGCATTACCTCAAAAGCCACTTCTGGAGCAACCGGGCCTACGACGACTACGATGACTTGGAAGAAGCGGCCATGACCGCATGGCGGACCGCCGTGCTCAACGAAGAACTCATCAAAACCGTCTGTGCCGCCCCGTATGTTGATGGCGGCTCAAACGCGCAGGTTTAAATTAGAATGCGTATAAGGTGATCAGCAGAAGGGTGATGCACCGCATAGGGAATCCTTGCTTTTCGGAAGTGGCAAAAGGCTTCAGGCGGATCGCCTACGCGTTGGGCGACCTAACTCGCCAGACTACAAGGTCCAAGTCGTCACTTGAACAATGGCGGCCACGCCGAGCATGAACACTAGTATCCACAATCCAAATCGCCAGGCGTGATTCAGAATGGCGGGCATCGCTTCATGACGAGTCGCGGCATACACCAAGCTCACGCTGGCAACCAGCGGCAACGCATACCATAGACGACCTGTCATGGCAGCCAGGGGAACCAGTGTCGATAGCTGAGCTAAGGCGGAAAGCATCATGGCAGGTCTTACGTGGAGGAGTCGGAGTTGGCGTTATCGTCGGACTTTGGTTCTGGCTTCAAATGCGTGAGTGGTCCCCACCTTGCATCACAGATCGCCAGCACATTCATCAGCCCAGCAATCATCGTAAACACGGTGCCTAGCTCGAACAGGTAATTGTAATCGTGGTTCCACTTTTCGCGTTCCGAAATATGGAGCACGGTGTTCTTCGACTGATCGGTCGACTGCAGGTACTCCGCTTCCAGCACGCCACGTTCGGTAGCCGGCGATGCGAGCTGTAGCGTTTGCACGTTGTACGGGGGACGCTCGAAGTTATCGCCGAACCAGTGCAGCGGTTCGTTGCCATTCTCCACTCGCCAGGTCTGCACATAGGCGGGCAGCGCCGGCAGCCCGATCGGCAGTTGGCAGGCATAGTGCCAGCGCTCTTTGAACTTGGTGAAGTTGCCGACCGGATTGGTGGTCGACGCGTAAACCACGCGCCCACCGCCGAGGTACATGCCGTACGCAAACGTGGCCATGATCGTAATCATGAACAGCAGCCCTTTGCCGACCCGCCGCTGATACAGGTGGCCGAGTCCAGGGAACAGCCAGGCGAGAAACGCCGCGAGCCGCGCATCCCGTAGATCGACCTCGGGTTGTTGGTCGGCGGTAGTGTACGGGTTGGGGTCGGCCATCACGATCCACGCTCTAAAGGGAAGCGGTAATTATCAATCTACTGGGGATTCGCCCGGTGAAATCCTATATTGTTATCCAATGTGGGGCTTTCCGCCAGATGTGTAGGCGGCCATGAATGCAAGCAGGAACCCAATGGGGGATCGGCTCCAGCTCATTTAGCTTACCTATTCTGTGGCTCATTCCTCTGGCCAGGTCCGCCAACTCCCCCGGTGCGCGAACCCCCACCATCGGGCCCCCGCTGCTAGCGATACATTCCCACCACCACGAATAGATTCCCAATTTACCCACCGATGGGAAAATTGAATTAGCACGCACTCTACAAAACCAGTGGTTTTCGGCTGCGAATAGATTCCCATTCCCAAAAACGCATCGAGTGGGAATCTATTTTCACGGGGGGAATCAATCGCAAGTCGTTTGATAGTAGAGAGTTGCATCAACACCTCCGCGATAGTTGCCCAAAATAGATTCCCATGGGTGGGAAAGTATTTTTGGTTGGACGTTGGGGGTTGGAAGTTGGGAGTTGGGAGTTCTGATTGCGGATGTCATCTTGAAGGAGCTTCCAGCGACTGAAAGATCTCAGCTAGCCATTTCGAGCGTGTCACCAACGAGCGCCCTGTAGGATGGGACCAGGAGCGACAGCGACGCAGCCCCATCACATGCATTACCAACACGCGCAGCAGCGAACGCCCACGCCGGCAACCCTTAGCCTGCGTGTCGCTAGTCGTTCGAGTTCAAAACAGCATCACATCTGATCCACCTCCAATCACCAAAAAAGCCAACAGCCGAAAGCTGATAGCCGACGGCCTCAGTCACCTGTCCATTAGAACACCATTGGTGGCCAATTCCCAGCGAAAACTGGAGCATTCAGAAAATTCGTTTAGCCCGCAGCCGAAGGCGATGGCTAGCGAGGTGGACCTGGAGCAACCACAAGAAGTCTCACGCAGAGACGCCGAGCCCGCGGAGGACAAGAGCACCACCGAGAGCCAGCCGGCTTCGACAACTGAGCCGCCCCCGCTCTCTAGCATTCCGTGAAAGGGAATCATCCCCCCGCAAAGGGTTGCGCCGCCGGGGGGAGAGAACAGCGAAACTCTCGGTAGGGTTAATGTGCTTCGGCCGATGAAACCTAGTGAGTCTCGGAGATTACTGAAGTGATTGAGGTTGTTACAACCGCCTGCAGATAGGTCACCCCGCTAGGTGATGTCGGTGATGTACACCGATGGCAGCTTCTGGGATATTCAAACCTGCGGCTAACGATGAAGCTGAGGGAGGTCCTTGGAAAATGTTTCGACGGTCGGGTTGGTGATAACTCATACACATGACATTGTGGTCGAAGCGGAAGGAAGCAATGATAGTCCGAGGTTGTCCAGTATATGCCAGATGACGGTGACCTGAATCTCGAACGCGTTATTCGCCTCGCGAAGAGAGATGTTTGTGATGCGATTTCTGCAAAGATTGCTCGACCGCTGACCGACGACGAATCGAGCGCCATCGCTACGATGGTCGGGACCGAGCATTTTTGGGCACGTGCTGAGGAACTTCGTATGTTCGTACAACACCGGAGTTCGAGTGATGTACAACACACGATAGCCGCCCTGGGCACTCAATACCGTAAAGGCACGCTTACGGTCCCAGGAGAGTCCAACAGTACGACATCGCGAGTGGTGCTCTGCGACATGTGCGATGCGACCGGCGTTTGCTACTGTATTCGCAAGGGTGCTGGAACGGCAGTCGGATGTCCACGGTGCAGTGGTACCGAGAAATGCCGGTACTGCAATGGAACTGGGAAGCGGTGAGGATGAATGCGGAGCAGCTGCGGTGCTGGCAAAAGTTGCCCAAGCGTTAATCGCGGAGGCGTCGAGAAGAATTGTGTGGGAAACCTGCGTAGACGAAGGAGCCGACGCATCCAAGCAATCCGTCTTACCGAAACCGCGAGCCGACTGTTCCGGCCTACCAACCGACCGAATGAGGACACTGAAGTGGGACTACGCGACGCCGAAGCGGCAATGGCCAAAGATAGAATCGATTGAGCAGACGTTTGAGTACGAGAAAGTCGATCTCTACCGAGATTGTATCCGAAAGTACGTAGATGCGAAGCGAGAGCTGTTTCCTGAATCACCAGCTCTCGTTGACGTCTCGGGCGGGAAAGTTGAGCTTCCAGGGGTCTTCGAGAAGAGGATCGAGGACTGGATGGAGCGTCACCCAGAGTACTCACCGTACATGCGAGGCTTCGCAAGAAACTACCTCATCAGTCTCTTGGATGATTCGTTCGCCGAAACTATGTACGAGCATCTGGCGGAGTTGGCTTTCGCAGGTGGCGACTTCTATGTCGAGACCGGCTTCTTCTACATCCGTGATGCTGGCGCCGTCTCTTCTTTGAGCTAGCGGATCGGGAGACAGTGGGTGGCCCTACCAAGCCGCCACAAGAAAACTCCGTTGCTCGGATAACGGGCTTCAGCTCAATCGCAAGCGAATGCAGAAGGCGAAGCCCAGGGGCGACACTGCCCAAGCGTGAAACTTCGACGGAGCTTTCGCAGTCGCGAACTCGCGTCGGTGCCCAACACCGCGGGCAGTTCGCATTCCCGCTAACTCTCCGCGGTGTGCCCAACCTCAGAGACTTCGAGCCCACCTCATTCGACGCATCAGCGTAAAACACCCAAGCCACCTAGCCACCAACAACGCCGCTCAGATTCACTTTGTGCCAAAACAGCCTCGGCCGATGAAGCCTAGGCGTCGAACTCCCGCATCGACCGAGCGGTCGAATTGGTTTGAATTGGTGAAATTGGACTCGTATACAAAGGGGAGCGAAGCGAACATTCGACGACAGGCCGATCCTAACGCAATGGAGGCTTTGGTCCAACGCTTTGTTACACAAACAGCGGAGCGAATCGTTTTTCACGGTCGCTGAAATCTGGCAAACGAAGTCGAGCATTGTTCCCAACACGGTGTTTAATCATGCGGGGCAAATGGTCGGATTACGCAGCCGCATTCACAGTGAATTGCATTGTTGTTGAGTTGTGAAGTACCACAAGATGGGCAATTCGGCAGTTTTCCGTCCACGATAGATTCTTCGAGGTGACGTTTCAGCAGCTTGTTGCGATAAATGATTAACGGACAAAAGAATACAGGACCGAGCACTACCGACGCTACGATCCAAACGACAGGACCAAGCAATGCAAAAAACATGCTTATCGCCAGGTAGGGAAACAGAAAGGCAAAAAGTGCAAAATAGAATTTCAATTCGCCAATCGCGCAAGTCACGAAGCGGCTTCGCTTGCGAAAAGGTATCGAGCGAATCAATCGCACAATATCTGGATCGTCGAGACGTGTCTTAAGCATGAAGTCAGTCTGGATAACTTGTTATTCGACACAAATTGTGGATAAGCAGGCTTTATCCACATGTGTGGATAATCCCCCAGATGATTGTAGCCGATTATCACTCCTTCGACGCTTCAGTGTAAAATAACCAAGCAGCTCAGCCACCAATAGTACCCATCTGGTCCACTATTCGCCAGAATAGCTTGGGCCGCTGAAGCCGAGGCGGGATAGCTCAGACTCCCATGAACTCGGTTAGCGCTTCCCGCTGACCCGGTAAGTCGCGGTGCACTATTCGTGTAATCTGACCATTATTGTCAACCTCTAGCACTTGCTCGCATCGGAACGTGTGGCTTTTTCCCTTTAGCGCAAAATGGTCAACAAAGGTAATGAGGGCAGTGCCATCAGGCATGTCCGAGACTGAGCTTTCGTAGTCAACCGAATCGAACTTCGAATCAGCGGTGTCTCCATTACCTTTGTAGGATGCAATAATTGCAGTCGGGCCGACATGGCTCTGCCCACGGCAAGAGTACTCGCATGCCTCAGACAGGAGCTCTTGGGCAGATTCATAATCCTCGCTATCGAGGGCTTGTGCAAATCTCTCGGCAATCTCGATGGCGTTCTTCATGGCTTGAACGTGATTCAGGTTAGATTCAGCTTTTTTCAATTCTTGCCGAAGTGCTTTCAGCAATGATGCACTCGTTTTAACAGTCTCTGAATGGTCCTAATTCTACACGCAACGCAACCTTCGCCGTGACACAATGCCCCACTTCTTGACCCGTCCAATTCCACTTCGGGTCTATTGAACGTAGTTCGGCGGGAGTCAACGGACCGTAGTCATCGTGGCCGATTCCGTGTCGACGGGGATCGCGGAAGTGTCATGACCTAACGCCCCTCACACTGTCGGCAGCCATTTCGCAATACCGTTGACGATCCCGTCGTTTGCTGGACCGTCGCAGAAACCGCAGAAACCCGCCAGGTCGCGCAGAGTGGTACTGTTCTTTCGTGCAGTAACGCAAGTTGCAGAAATCCGAAGTCGTGTTCGGGAGCCGCGTGATTTGCTGCGAAATGTTCGTGTTCCTCCCGGTTTTGTGCAAAGGGCGCGCGGTTCGCGGAACCGCGCAGGCGAATCAAATAGAAATCAATGGCGGCTTTTTAGGTAACCATCGTGATTAGGGCGGTATTGGTATGTGAGGAGAGGAGCGTTCTATACAGGCGAAGGCCCATTCTTGACGAAGCATGGCTGAATCTGCAGCTATGCGCAGGAGATTGTTTTGCTGATGAGATGTACTTCTTTTGCGATGATTGTATGCGCGCTGGTTGCTACTGCTGCGACTAGTGCCAAGGCTGCTTACGTGGATGTGACGACTGGTTACAGTTCGGTTGCTGGTGCTGAGTTAGAGCTCTCCGATGGTTCGCTCAACCCCAATAGCAATACGCCGGGGGCCAACGAAGATCCAGACAAAGCACTCGACGATGATTCTGGCACCAAGTATCTGAACTTCGCAGGTGCTGGTTTGAACGACGCCGGCGAACAGGCGAGTAACCCCACTGGTTTCGTAGTGGTTCTCGATTCGCCCGCTGCTATCGGTGGCGTTCAGTTCACCACGGCCAACGACTTTGCGAGTCGTGATCCCGGCGTGGTGCAAATCTTCGGTACCAATATGACCGGTACCGCTAGCGAGATTATCGACTTGGCAACCGCTGCCGATCTGACCGAAGTCTACTACGGTTCGACCGGTGTTCCCCAATTCGCTACGGTCAACGATGGCCGTTTCGAAACCACTCCCGCTCAGTTCTTCGCCGAAAGCGATGAGTACTCGGCCTACGTGGTGATCGTTCGCGACCTGGTTCGTTACCCCGGCAGCGCTCCCACGAACATGCAGTTCGCGGAAGTTTCGCTGCTGCAAGTTCCCGAGCCCAGCACCCTGGCCTTGGTTGGTCTGGCTGCGGTTGGTTTGATCGGATTCGTTGGCCGCAATCGCTAAGTAAGCGACGCGACGAAAGAAACACACAAACACACCAGTTGGTGCACGGTGCTGACTGGTGTGTTTTTTTAGATAGCTACAGCGTGTTCAATGTTGCCACTCCGGCTTGCTGTTGGTGAACCGCGGAATATCGGCCGCCACGCAAAGCTTCGGATGGACAACGTGCACTAGAGCAACGCTTGCAACAGCAGCGCAGCGGTTTCGGGCTGGTTGCTGGTAAGGAGGTTGCAAGCCGCCAGGATGGCTTGCTGTTGTTCTAGCGTGAAGGGTACTGCCGCTTGCGGTTCGAGCATCGAGGGCACCACTCGCCCAGCGATTGCTTCGAGCAAAGGGGCGGCCCCGTGGGGTTCGATGGCAGAGGTAAGGATTAGCTCGCTAGCGTGTTTGCAAAGTAGTTCCTGCGATTGATTAGTCAGGCGATCGCATTTGTTGGCCACCCGCACGGTTGGACGGTCGGCAAACCACTGGGCAAACTCGAAAGCGGGTGGTTGGTCGGCGAGCCACTGTTCGGCTTCGCCGACAAGCACTACCAGGTCGGCATTTGCCAACTCGGCCTGTGCTAGCTCGATGCCAGATTGTTCCACCCCATCGGTTGCCTGGCGCAAGCCTGCAGTATCCACCAAATCAACTGCCCAGCCTTCGATCGCGGTGCTGGCGGTGACCACATCGCGAGTGGTGCCGGGTGTATCGAACACGATCGCTCTCTGGTAACCCACCAGAGCGTTGATCAAGCTGCTCTTGCCAACGTTGGGAGGTCCGGTGAGCACCACGCGGGCAGGCGTGGTTAATATTCGCCCTACCTCCCAACGTTTGGCCAAGGTGCTCAGTTGCTGTTCGGCTTGGGAGTAATCTCCCCGCTCGATGGCCGCGATGGCCTGCTCCAACTCGGCGCGAAGCGCCCCGTTGTATTGATCGAGAAGCACGAGCGCGGCCCGTTCCGTCGCGCACAGGCCAAGTCGCTCGGCCGCTTGCGCGGCAATGCTGTCGCGAGCATGTTGTTGCTGCCATCCCGCGGAGTCCAAGCGAGCGACTCCCGACTCGACCAACGACTGCACGATGGCTCGACTGGCTGCAATGCCGCCATGGCATTGAATCTCGAGGCCGCTCTCGGTGCGGACGATCACCACTTCCTCGCCATCGTCGGCGGCCCAACGACCAAACGCGATGCGGCCGAGGGGAAGCTTGGCGAGTTGCCAGCCGCTCGCCGACCGAAACCAACGGGCGACTGCCGAGTCGGCTCCGGGGCCTTCGACCGCTAGCACCGCTACTGCACCGCGACCATCGGCGGTTAATAAACAAACAGTGGTGTCAGTAGCAGTCATGGTCGCTGGCATCGAGGGAAGGGGCAATCGCACAGCCTGCTATTGTACGAGATAGCTAGCCCGAGATTCTAACCCGCGCGGGGATGCGCCTTCTCGTACGCCGCCCGCAGGGTGCTGGTGGAGACATGCGTATAGATTTGCGTGGTCACCAGGCTCTTGTGCCCGAGTAGTTCCTGCACGCTGCGAATGTCGGCCCCGCGGTCGAGCAAGTGCGTCGCGAAGCTATGACGCAACGTGTGCGGCGAGGTCCGCCCGTCGAGCGAAGCGGTCGCGATGTGCTTCTCGAGCATTCGTCCCACGCTGCGAGTGGTAAGCCGAGTGCCGAAGCGATTGGTAAACACCGGCGCTTCTCGGCCCGACGCTTCGCGGGGGGATAGCTCGCGTACTGCGAGCCATTCTTCCAAGGCACCACGGGCGTAGCTACCGATAGGGGCCAAGCGTTCTTTGCGGCCTTTACCCCGAACGTGAACAATGCCTTGCTCGAAATCGATGTCGCCATCGTTCATGCCGACCAATTCGCTCACACGCAACCCAGCCGAGTAGAGCGTTTCGAGAATGGCCCGGTCGCGGATGCCTTGCTTCCCTTTCTTCGGGGGAGCTGCTAGCAAGCGACCGATTTCGTCGGTCGTCAGGAAGTGCGGCAGCTTGCGGCTCTTCCGCGGATTCCGCAGCGCGGTCGCAGGGTTCGACTGCGCCCAACCTTCTCGCTGGCCGAAGCGGAAGAAGCTCCGCACGGATGCCAATCGTCGAGCGATCGACGATTTGGCGAATCCTGCTTCGGCCAGCGCTGCCACGTAGCCACGTAGCTCGGCGGTGGTGATCGACGCGGGCTCGGGTGTTAGGCCCGCGTCGTCCGCCAGGTAATCGGCAAGGGAGATAAGATCTTCGCGATAAGCCTTCAGCGTGTGCGGGCTCGCATTGCGTTCCGCATCCAGGTGCCGAAGGAATTGAGCAATCTGACGGTGCATGGCATTCTATCGAAGGGGAAAGGGTGAGGGCGTTCGTGCGTCGAAGCGGGGTTTCGACGCGACCTGCCATTCGATCGCCGTTCCACTTGATCCCCCTCGAGCGCCTTACTCGTCGATATCGCTCGATTGAGGAATACTGAACCGCGAACGATTGCGGGCAGCACTTTCGTTACGAATCTTCTTGCCCAGCACGGCAGCGTCGTACCAGCTGAAGCTCAGTTCGGGATTCGCAGCGTGACGACCAAGGGTTCGCAAAGCTTCGGCTTGTTGCGAGTCGTCGAATAGAAAGATGTAACGTTCCTTGCCTTTGACGAGTGCAAGCACATTGATGTCGTCGTTCATCGTGGGGCCTCCATGCGGCGGGTATGCGGGGGGAGTGGATGCAGTGTGGCAGAGCAAGCGGTGCATTTAGTCGTACCGGCTCAAAGGGGAGTGCTTGCGTGAATCGAATCCGCGACCCAGTCAGCAACTCTTTCCTAATTGGATGCCACACGATGACCTATCGGCTATCGGACCAGCGTTCCACCACTCGCGTTTCAGTTGCACCACCACGCGCCGATAGCATTTCGTTGATGTGTAAGTGACAACAAAATCGGATGAAGTCGTCACTGCGTTCAAGGTATCCGCGCCATCCGCCGAAGCGTGCGTCGTCGCGAAAATCGAAATAAGCCTTAAGAGCGGTAGTGAATTCGGGGTCACTCCCCCGGAATATCCGAGTATGCGTCATCACCGGACCATCATGTGTCACACAAGTTGGTCGCACCGGCGATGGTCCGGGGGGGATGAACCCCCGCGGATCGGGCCATTCTGGTGGCAATGCGGGGACAAAATTATTTTCGGTGCCAGTAACGATTGCGCGAGGCGTAGTGGTTGCATCGCCTGCTTCGCTCGTTGGAACTTTGTAGGCTGCTTGCTGTTGAGGGCGCCAAGCGGCTGGCGATACTTTGATCGGTCGCTCGCTTACCGGAGGTTCCAAGGGATCGTCGGGATCGTCGTCTTCGATGTCGAAACCATTCGTCGGACTGTTGTAGTCGTCTGGTGGTGGAAGCGACTCATCCATTTGGTCGTCCAGTTTCATGGGAGTCGACCCGTAATCAGGCATGGGAGCCGACCCGAAATCAGAATCGTAAGGCTCGATCGCCATCCCTGGATCCTGTGGCATCAAAGGCAAGGCGTCGGTCGTTGGCAGTGTCGCTGGTTGAGGAGCAGTGGGGCAGACGGGCGATTGCGTCTTCATCTGTTCGCGGGCCAGGGCCATCTCGGCTTCGAACACCACTCCCTGCGGAATGTACTCCTCCTCCGGTGTGCCCCAAGGCAAACCGTAGCCAGCAGGAATCTCGTGGAAGCCAGGGTTCGCGGCGTACCACTCCACGCGCAAACCACATCGCGGCGGATAGTACGGCGAGTAGTCGGTGACCGCGCCGACCACGATCGCATCGGCACCAAGCTGCTGCGCCAGGCGGCGAATCTCGGCCGGATCCGACGTATTAATGCCGCTATCGATGATGGTCTGTTCCACGACACCAACGGGGATCACTTCGAACCCGGGAACCGCCTGAAGCTCGGCGTAGTACGCTTCGGCAAATTGCACGCCATCAACGGTGGGTTCGTTGCTGAGATTGAAAAACGGCAACACCGCCACCCGACTGAGCTGTGGAAAAGGATTGTGTACTACCGGCATCGTCGAAACCTCGGGCAGCAGAAGACTGCACCCGGGCGCGAGTCCGACCATCAGTAGAACGGCCGCGATTTGCTTGAGGGATTGCATCGACAAGTTGTTTTGAAGCCGGCAGCCCCCCTGCTAGCAACAATGGCCACCTGCGCGCAGGTATCGGCCTATTTCGCCATCGGCATAATCGCGCCAAACGCTTTAACCCATTTTGTGGCGAACACCTGCGACATGCTAGCAGTTCGTGACCTAAGTTTTCGTTGACCCGTTATGCACCTGCAGCGGGCGACCTTTTCGTAACGGTGGTGGGAACTCCAGAGGCTTCTGCTGGGAGTACCATTCGCCTGCTCTGCTAGCTTATCTTCTTCAAGGGACACGCCATATGCTGAAGTCGAACCATGCGCGCACTGTTTTGTTGGTAGCTCTGTTGGTTTTCTCAGTGACCGCAAGCAGCGCAATGGCTCGAGGGCGGGGCGGTGCAAGTCGTCCTGCTGGGCGTGCTGGCAGCAATCTTCCTTCGCCTAGCGGCAACATCGCTGATCGCAGTCCAAGTGTCGGCAGCCACCAGTTCAACGGTCGTACACCAACTGGCACCCGTAATTTGCCAACTCCTTCGACAAACGGTCGCGTGCCAACTGGCAACAAGGCCTTTGGTCAGGGGAACTTCAGCGGCCAGCAGCCGCAGAATGCACAGCAAGTGCAAGCGTTTCTCAACGGGCAGTCGTTGGGCGAGATGCAAGGCAACCTCAGTCAGCTCAATGGCAATCTCAGCCAGTTGAATCAGAATGCTCAGCAACTGAGTAGTCGCTCGCAACAGTGGAGCGATGCCGCGCAGAATTGGGACCCATCGAACCTGCAGTCGGCTGCCAGCAACTGGCAAAACGGTCCCGAGCCGTTCTCGCCAGCCTGGTATGCTGAGCATCCCAACGCTTGGCAGGCGACGCATCCCTACGCTAACGAGGCAGCAGCGGTGGCAACCGTGGCCTCGGTGGCTGCCTGGACCGCGTACGCGGCCTATCCCGCAAGTAGCTCGTCGACCGTCGTGATCGAAGGGGATACGGTGGTGTACGAGTCGTCGTCGGACGAACCGGCTCCGACAGGAGTGCCTGCAGACCAGCAAGAGTGGATGCCGCTTGGCACCTACGAAGTGGCCCCACAAGCGGGAGCCGCTGCGACGCGTCAGATGCAGCTAGCAGTCAGCCGCCAGTCGAACGTCGCTGGGGTGTACTTCGATCAGCTCACCGGCAGTACGCAAAACTTAACCGGCCAGCTCGACGCCCAGTCGCAGGTTGTCGTCTGGCAGGCTGAGAACAATCCCAGCGTGCAGTTCTCGGCAACCTTGCAAGATCTCACCAGCGACAAAGGAACGGTTCGCGTGAAGCAGGGCAATCAGGAATTCCACTGGGCGATGAATCGCAGCCCGTAGTTGCTGTTGACTACAGCAGCTTAGTGAAACACCCCATGCCGCGGTGCTTATTGACGACCGTTCCTCTTCGTCGCAGGCACCGCGGCTGTTTTATGCGCGATGCCTGCAACGATAGAGTTCGACCGTGAATCGCTTGCAGCGGGTTATTCACCCAGGGCGAAATTAGCTAATGCACCCATGAAGTTGGGTCGGGGCAGGGGAGGGATGACCCCGACGTTCTTCTGGGCTTGCTGATCGCGTCGCGTGAGCTGCGAATCGTCGCTGGCTGCCATGTTCGACAGGCGTTGGAAGCCAGCCAGGCGGTTGTGCGCGGCAGCCATCGCGGGATGCGTTGCCGCGGCGTGGCGCAGGTCGTCGATGCTGGTGTTCTTGTCGGTCGCCCGAGTGATCTGGCGAGCTTCGTCGTCCCACAGCCGACGGATCTGTTCGGCTTGGATCGGCGAGGCACCGTCGTGTACCAGCACCAGGTCGTCGCCAATCTGGCCGCGCAGTTCGGCAATTGCCGAACCAAGGCCTTGCCGCGTGGCGTGGTGCATCACCCGAATCTGCGGATAGCGGGCGGACAGCTCCATGGCCATGTCGTACGTGTCGTCGGTAGAGCCATCGTCCAGGATGAACAATCGCAAGCCCGTCGACAGTTCGGCAGCCACTTCTAGGACATTTCGCACATCGTGGTGAAGACTCGCTTCAGCGTTGTGCACCGGCAGTACAACCGTCAGATTTTTATTCACGGATCGATACTCCTGCCATGCTTACGAAAGGGGAGGGGAGGGCGAAAGCACGGCGGCGGGAAAGATAGGGAGGGCCAACACGCCAATCGTTCAGGGTTGCTTGACGTGCCTACCCTTACAGATCGGAAACGCTAGCGTGGTGCCACACCATTCGGCAAAAACGTCGGATTGATCGGCCCTTACCGCTCGCACCGATTTTGCAGGCCGAGCAGCTATTCGGCCCTGCAGCGAACAGATCAATTGACCGTGCCAAAGAGGGCCGTCGGCTAGTGGCAACTAGACCAGTCGGTTATGCTCGGGGGTGCAACTTACACCGCCAGTTTCAGGCAATAAGCAATGAGCGAACCCCTAGAACCCGACTTCGACAAGTGCGACGGCCTCGTGCCTGTGATCGTACAGGAGACCGGTACCGGCTTAGTGCTGATGATGGCCTACATGAACCAGCAGGCCTACGACGAAACCCGCACCACGGGTCGGGCGGTTTATTACAGCCGCAGCCGGCAGTCGCTATGGCGCAAAGGGGAAACCAGTGGCAACGTGCAACTCGTCAAGCGGATCGCGATCGACTGCGATCGCGACACGCTGCTGATCGAAGTCGATCAGCAGGGAGGAGCTGCTTGCCACGAAGGATATCCATCGTGTTTCTTTCGCGAGATCACGCCCGACGGCCCCAAAATCGTCGGCGAGCGGGTGTTTGACCCTCGCGATGTTTACGGCAAACAATAACAGGACCGACTACCATGAGCTTTCAGGCTACTTTCGAATCGTTGAATCTCGAACTGCCACCTGCCCCCAAGGCCATCGGGTTGTATAAGCCTGTGATCGTGGTCGGCGATCTGGCCTACACTTCCGGGCATGGACCGCTACAGGCCGATAAAACGCTGATCACCGGCAAGGTGGGCGACACGATGACCGCGGAAGAAGGCTATGCCGCAGCCCATCAAACCGGGCTGGCGACGCTAGCGACCCTTATCGAGAACTTTGGCTCGCTCGATCGAATCGTACGGCTCGTTAAGACCTTCGGCCTGGTGAACGCGACTCCCGACTTCACCGATCATCCTGCGGTGATCAACGGCTTCAGCCAGCTGATGAAGAACGTGTTCGGCGACGACGCAGGCATTGCTGCCCGCAGCGCGGTTGGCGCCGGGTCGCTTCCGGTCGGCATGTCGGTAGAAGTGGAAGCGGTGTTCCAGATCAAGCCGTAACGCCAGTTCGCGCGGCACGCGTTAGATCTTTACGCAGACTTCTGGCACGTCCATTTCCATGGCCGGTACCAGCTCGCAGCTGGTGCCATCGTGGTGCACCGTGCAGCTTTCGCCTAGGTTCTTGGCTTCTGTGAGAGCCTCGCCCAGGCGTTGTTGCACCACTTCGCTGTCGATGGCTCCAGCCGCTTGCACGATCGCACAACGGGCGATCCCGCGGGTTTCCTGGCCATTGTGGTGGAACGTCGCCGCGGCGATGCGTTGCCGGACCCGTTCGCAGCGTTCGTCGGCCGTTTTCTGGTCGTCGCCAGGCAGGTAGAGCAAGAACCGACTTTCGTCGTCGATCGCCATGGTTTGCCCCAGGGCGAGTTCGCCGGCCACGATGCTTTCGAGCCCGGTGAGCATCCGCTTGATGTGTTCGCCTTTGCCACCTGTTTCGTCGAGTACGTCGATGGCACCCACTTGTAGCAGGGTAGCGGGGCCATCTTCGGAGATCGAGCGATCGATTTGATCGAGTAGCTGGTCGAGTGTTCCCAGCGAACTGGGGATGGTGGAATCGCTCTCCATCACCTCGGCTACGAGGTCATCGGTGTTTAGATCACTAAGATCTAGCGATTCTTCCGCGGACTCTTCTACCGGCTCCTCCGATAGACCTTCGGCAAGGTCTTCGGCAAGTTCCTCAGCAGAGTCTTCCGCACCCTTGGGTTCGGGGATGGCTTCTTCGACCTCTTCGGCCGAGTGAGCTAGCTGGTCGGTGGTATCCAGCAGCTTCTGGCGTACCTTCTCGTTATCTTCCTCGGCCAGGATGTCGTCGATATCATCGTTTGCCTGTTTGACTTCGGCCGACTGTTTAACCAGCGTTTCTTGCAGGTGTTGCTCTTCTTCGGTCACCGTGTCGGGATCGGCCTCGTTGAACTCGTCCATCGCTTCGGAGGCTTTGTCCAGGTAATCGTTATTGGCCTGTTTCAACTCGTTCGCGCACTCGTCCATTTCCGAGCGATCGTCGTCGATCGAATTCAGCTTTTCGCTGACTGAATCGAGCTTCGACTTAAACGCTTCGAGACCCTGGAGGATGTTCGCAAAGTTGTTTTGCTCCTCCTCTTCCACCTCGTCGGCGGGGTCGCTGGCCTCTTCCTCCGACTCACTTTCGAGAGTCGCTTCGTCCTCTTCTTCCGAGTCTTCCGTTGCCGATAACAGCGGTTCCGGCTCAGTCGGAGGAGCCAGCAGCGGCTCGTCTTCTTCCAATTCGGACTGATCCTGCTCGTCGTCGGCCGATTCGTTATTCAGATTCAGCCCAATGAGGTCTTCCTCTTCACCCGACTTCCGCGCATTCCGCGGCGTGATGCCCGGCATCACACCCACATAGACCCCCAACGCGTACCCCAGGCACAGGTTGAATGAGGCTATGAATGCGATGTAAGCGGCCATGGTGGGCATCTAACAGAAGGATGAAACGAGCCATTGGATATAGAGCAACACAACACTGCACATTGCGGCTCTATGAATTCTTTAGCTCATCCTTCGGTTGCTTAGGCTAGCCTTCAAGGCGAGTTGCACACGTCCGTAGCGAGTTTCGTGGATTGTGCCGATTCGGCCGGTTGCGTGGATGCTAGCGAGCTTGCAGCGATTTCAGCGCCTGGAGCAATTCGGGCGAGACGCGACCGAGCTGAATCACCTCGCTGTCGCCACTGCCATCGCGAGGGTGCACTACCAGTACCACCTCGGAGTCGACCGCCCGCTTGGCGATTTCCTGAAGACCTGCTTGCTCGCGAGGGGGAAGATTGCGAGCGATATCAAGCGTATTCGATGCCGGAAGTGTTGCCGGTGCTACGGTCGAGGGATTGCCTATCGTGTTGTTCAGCGCTGGCATCGCAGGCGTCTGAGTCGGAAATTCCGAGTCCGTTAGACCCTGTCCACGCACGATCGGGTTTTCTCGTTCCGGCAGCGTCGCCATGCCGCGCGACAGCGGTGGGGTGGCAGCAAGGGCGGCAGGCTGGGCAGGAGTCGTCGGGCCACCACGGTAGATGTCCTGGAAACCAAGCTTGTCGAGTTCGGCGTGCACCGAGGCCAACGCCGAGTACAGCCCTTCGTCACCTTCGTTGTCGGCGGCAAAGCAAATGCCGACGAGTTTGCCTTCGCGATTGAACAAGCCACCGCCGCTGCGTCCTTGAACGGGAGCACCAGCCGCTTCGATGTTGGGAGGTCCATGATAACGGTCGAGCGCGGTAATGTGCGAATCGCGGATCGTGGGATCGGCTCCACGGTCGCAGCCAACGCTCCACACCCGGTCGTTAACCCGCTCGCCAAAGTGGTCGGCCACCTGGCTCACGGCCACGGGGCCATTGGGGCGGAACGTCACCAGGCCGATGTCGCTCTTCAGGTCGTACTGCAGTAGTTGGCCGCGAACGCGGTCGGTCACTTGCAGTCCCGCAGGGCCGACCGTGAATCGTTCGATCGTGATCTGTCCCTGTTCCGCTTCACCACGGAACAAGTGACCGCAGGTCACAATCAGGGCGTCCCCCTGGCGGGTGTCGATGATGGTACCGGTGCCGTACGACTTGCCAGTGGAGTCTTCCACGGTAATGCGAACCGACGATTCAATCAGGTTCTTGGCGAACGCATCCCCTTGAGCAGGGGGCACACTGGCTAGGGCAGGGGGAGTAATCGACGGCAGCGAAGGGGCAGGGCCACTTGCAGCATTAAGAGTCCGTGCAGCCGTGGACGAAACCGAAGTGATGCCGGCTCGACTGAACATCTGACGTACGATTTGTTCGTTTCCACCAACCTGGCGAAACAGCTCTTGGCCATCTTTCACCATCACCAGACACGGAATTTGCGTGACCCGAAACTTCTGGGTCAACGCCGGGTGCATGTCGGTATCGATCGCACGAATCGGGTAATCCTGCTGAATCAATCGCTGAATCACCGGCTTCAGTTGCTGGCAAGGGCCGCAATGCTGGCTGGAAAATACGTACAGCTCGGTTTGGGCTGTAGAAGATTGGGTCGCGAAGGCTGCAAACAGTGTAGTAAGTGCAGCGAAAGTGAGTGCGCGAAAGATGGAATGAGACTGTGACATCGGTTCCCTCCTTGGAATCCGTGTTTTGCATCGCCTACCGCCCGGGGTCCGCCGTGGTGGCCAGCAGAGTCGTGGGTCGCTTCCTGCGACCGGTGCTCTCACTGATGGGAGTGGGTGGAACTAGTTGGTTCAACGGGACTTTGGGAAAGGGCCCTGCCCCGTCGGCTCGGCAATGTCTACAACTTGAGCAAATCTTACAAGATCAGCTTCTTTTGCTGACGCTAGCACCCACAAGGTGCTAGCTGGCCAAAACCTCGGGCGAACCAGTCTGCGGGGGCAAATGTCCCTGCTATGTCGGGCACCCGAAAATCGGATATTCCCGAAAAAGCACATTGCGTGCCAATCGTAGCGGCCGCGGTGCAGGTCCGCCTCGTCGCCCGGCGGCAATCGGGTTACAATCGCGGCAATCACCAGCCCTTTCGGCCGCATCCTCCAGCCCCTCACGAATTCTAGTGCGTCGCATCCTTGTTACCTCCGCCCTGCCCTACGCCAATGGCCCGATCCACATCGGCCATCTGGTGGAGTATCTGCAAACCGACATTTGGGTCCGGTTCCAGAAGCTCATGGGCAATGAGTGCCGATATTTCTGTGCCGACGATACCCACGGCACAGCAATCATGATTTCGGCCAAGCGGGCCGGCGTGACCGAGGAGCAATTCATCGAGCGCGTGAGTGCTGAGCATCAGCAGGACTTCGCCGGCTTCGACATTCAATTCGATAACTACGGCAGCACGCACTCCGACGAGAATCGGGCGCTGTGCGAGGAGATCTGGGCGGCTATTGCTAGGGAGGACCTGCTGGTAGAGCAAGAAGTTGAGCAGCCTTATGATTCGGTAGAAGAGACATTTCTCGCCGACCGCCTAATTATTGGTACTTGCCCGAATTGTGGTGCACCTCAGCAATATGGCGACCATTGCGAGAAATGCTTATCTAACTACCAACCGACAGAGTTGATTGATGGTAGAAGCTCGCTTTCTGGTACCACCCCAGAACTCCGTGCAGCTCCGCACAAGTTTGTGCAACTTGAAAAGCTGCGACCCTTCCTGGAGGAATGGGTCGACAATGGTCAGGCATTGCAAGAGGAAATTGCCAATTACTTAAAAGGCCATTTCCTCTATGCCAAAGACAAGGAAGGGAATATCAAGCCACTGCGAGACTGGGACGTTACTCGGCCACACAAGTACTTTGGCTTCGAAATTCCAGGCTTCGAGAAAAACTACTGGTACGTGTGGTTCGATGCTCCCATCGGCTACATGGCGTCGACGAAACAATGGTGCGACAAGCATGGCGAGGACTTCGACCGATGGTGGCGCTCCGACCAGTGCGAGGTGCACCACTTCATCGGCAAGGACATCACGTACTTCCATACGCTGTTCTGGCCAGGCATGCTCAAGACGGCCGGCTTCTCGCTGCCGACTAAGGTGCACATTCATGGGTTCCTGACCGTCAACGGCGAGAAGATGAGCAAGAGCCGCGGCACTTTCGTCGCAGCCAGCACTTACCTGAAACACCTCGACCCCGCCTACCTGCGGTACTTCTACGCCTCGAAACTTTCGAGCAAGGTCGACGATATCGATCTGTCGATCGAGGAGTTCATCGCCAAGGTGAATACCGACCTGGTCGGCAAAGTGGTGAATCTGGCCAGCCGGAGCGCGAAGTTCGTCGCATCTACCGGGTTGTCGTCCAAATATCCCGACGACGGCGGCTTGCTCGCCGCCGGGGCAGCGGCCGGCAAGGAAATTGCCGAAGCCTACGAAGCCTGCGACTACAGCAAAGCCATGCGGTTGATCATGGCGTTGGCCGACCGGGCGAATCCGTTTGTCGAAGAGAACAAGCCGTGGGAGCTACGCAAAGATGAATCGCAAGCCGAGCGTTTGCAGGATGTCTGCACCGTAGCACTCAACCTGTTTCGCCAGTTAGCCATCTACCTGGCACCCGTGTTGCCTAAGCTTGCCGAGCAAGCTGGCGAGCTGCTGAACGATCCGATTGTTAGCTGGGATCAGGCCCAGGAGCCGTTGGTGGGTACCGCGGTCAACAAATTCAAGCACATGCTCCAGCGAGTAGAAGAAGCAAAGGTAAATGCAATGATTGAAGAGAGTAAACCCGAAGAGACCACCGACGAAACCGCAGAAGGCACCTTTGTCGACAAGTGGAACGATCCCGGCGACTCGCTCGAAGCCGAGCCGCTAGCCGAAGAGTGCACGTTCGACGAATTCTTGAAGGTGGACCTGCGTGTCGCTCGTGTCGTGTCGGCCGAGCAAGTGCCCGAAGCTCGCAAGCTGCTGAAGCTCAAGCTCTCGCTTGGTGGGGGAACCTACAAGCAAGTGTTCGCCGGCATCAAAGCGGCTTACGATCCCGAGAAGTTGGTCGGTCGCCTGGTGGTGTGTGTCGCCAACCTGGCGCCGCGGACCATGAAGTTTGGCGTTAGCGAAGGCATGGTGGTTGCCAGCGGCCCCGGCGGCGAGGAAGTGTTTGTGCTGTCTCCCGATGAAGGTGCCAAGGTCGGCCAGCGGGTTCACTAACCGTGGATGGCGAAGTTTCAAGCGACGCGAGTCGTTCGTCGCTGGCTAGCGGTGCGTCGGTAGCTAGCGAGAACGTCTCCTACACGTCTGGTGTTGTCCTGGCGATTCTGGGGACCTTTCTCTTCGCGCTCAAAAGCATCCTGATCAAGTTTGCTTTTGCCGCGGGGATGAATCCCACGCAGTTAATCTTCCTGCGGATGACGATGGCGGTGCCGTTTTATATCACGGTGCTGCTGGTCGATGCGCGGTGGGGCAATCACCAATCGCACGAGAGCCTCCGCCCCCGCACCATCGCCCGCGCGATGCTGCTGGGGCTGTTTGGCTATTACCTGGCGTCGTACCTCGACATCTGTGGGTTGGCCTATATCTCGGCGCAGCTCGAGCGGCTGACGCTGTTCACTTACCCCACGATGGTCGCGCTACTAGCCTGGATGTTTCTCGGCGAGCAGATCACTCCCCGCATTCTCATGGCGATCGGCCTGAGCTACGCAGGTATCTGGCTGATTTACGGGCAAGAGCGTTCGCATGCCGAAGGCTCGAACGTCGGCATCGGCGTGATGCTCGTGCTTGGTTCGGCGCTCAGTTACTCGCTATATTTGCTGTTCTCCAAACCTTTGATGCAGCGCATCGGAAGTCGGCGGTTCACGAGCCTGGCGATGATTGGCTCGGCCATCTTTATCGGTTTGCACTTTGTGATGACCGAGTCGTTTGTCAACCTGGTGCAGCTACCAGGCGTGGTGTTCGTGTACGGTTTCGCTCTGGCTTTCGTTTGCACGGTGATCCCGAGCTACATGATTAACGAAGCCATTGTTCGCATCGGAGCTACACGTACCACGGTGATCGGCACCGTGGGACCAGTGCTGACCATTCTGCTCGCCGTGGTGCTACTGGCCGAACCGACTTCCATCTACCACTTCGCCGGCGTGGTGCTGGCCATCATCGGGGTGAGTTTAGTCTCGGTGAAATAGAGCGGAGATCCCCACCGAGATTACTCGTCGCGGAATCGGCGGCGGTATTCGGTTGCGGTCGCGTTGTGATGCTTGCGGAACACTTCGCAGAAGTACTTCGCTTCGGCAAAGCCCGCTCGTTCGGCGATGGTCGCGATGGGGTACTCGGTCTCGGTCAACAGTAATCGAGCGCGGCTAAGCTTCACCCGCGTGATCTCCGCCTTGATGGTTCGGCCCAAGGTCTTCTTGAAGCGGCGCTCAAGTGTGCTCGGCGCCTTGGCAGCCCGCGACACCACCTGGCTGGCGCGAATGCCTTCGGTCGCGTGCTCACGAATGTATCGCAGCGCGGCGGCGACATCCTCGTCGTCGATCGCCAGCATTTCGGTTGATCGTCGGGCGGCAATTCCACGTGGAGGACCAAGCGTCGTTACCTGGCGTTCGGGTTGTTCTCCTTGCATCATGCGGCCCAAGAGTTCGGCAGCAGCAAACCCGATGCGGCTGGGATTCACGTCGATGCTCGACAGCGGCGGCGTACATATGTTGCACAGGTAGGGATCGTTATCCACGCTGATCACGGCCACTTCGTCGGGCACCGAGAGATTCGCCCGTCGGCAGGCGTCGAGCAGCTGCTGCCCACGATCGTCGTGGCACGTCATGATGCCGACCGGCTTTGGCAGATTGCGAAGCCAGCGAGCCATGTCCTGCTGTTGTTCTTCCCAGGTGGCCGCGTGCTGCTTGCTTTGCGCGCCGAGCCAAACATCGCAAGCTTGCCCCCCCTGCTCTACCAGTTCCACAAACCAATCGCAGCGGTTGTCCTGGTTGGGGTTCTCACCGCGAGGCGTGCCACAGAAGGCAAAGCTCCGCAGGCCAAGGTTCCGCAGGTGTTCGTATCCCAACTGGGCGACCGGACGGTTGTCGACACCGATGAACGGGATCGAAAGATCGGGCAGCGCCCCGCGGACATCGACCGCTGGAATGCCGGTTGCCAAGATCTTCTCGGCGGTCTCGCGACTGTTGATCCGCGCGAGGATGCCATGCCCTTTCCAGTCCGACAACCAGTCGGGCGGTGGATCGTCGAGCCCGTGCGGCTCGAAGTAAATGGACCAGGGACCATACTCCTGCTGGTACCGAGCGACTCCCCTTAAAAGCCCACGGGCGTATTCACGCGAGGTCTCGACTAGCAGCGCTACGTGAGGTATTTCCGGCATGGGATTCGGCAAATGGCTAACGGAGTGACAAAAACACGGAGTCTCAATCGAAGAAACTTGGAAGACGTGTGATTTATTGTCCTAGGATACCGAAAATACGTCACCCGGGGCAAACTTATTCTCGGTGTTCGATTCCGGTTATGCGACACATCAGTTCCAGGAATTCGATTGCGCGTACCTGGGTTAGAAGGCGTGAAAGTGAGCTACTTGTAGCGACTTACTCGCATTGTTGGGCAACGCGAACGAAGTTCACTAAACTATTCAGGCGACACATCGGTAGGTTTCGCTTCCCTTCCACCCCTCGACGAAAGTACTGAAGATGCCTCGCAAATCCGCTGCAGATTTCGATCAGGACGTTCTCAACCTCTACGACGACTACGCCCATGGCCGCCTGACTCGACGCGATTACATTGCCCGGCTCAGTGCGTTTGCAGTCGGCGGGCTGACGGTCGAAGCGTTGCTCGAAAGCTTGTCGCCGAACTACGCCTGGGCGGAGCAGATTGCTCCCGACGACAAACGGATCACCACCGAGCGCGTCACGTACGAGTCGCCCGATGGGGGCAAAGAGATTAGTGGGCTGCTGGCTTACCCGAGCGATGGCAAGGAGTTCCCCGCGGTGCTGGTAGTGCACGAGAACCGTGGACTCAATCCTTACATCGAAGACGTTGCGCGGCGGTTGGCTGTCGAAGGATACCTGGCGTTCGCTCCCGATGCATTGACTCCGCTGGGAGGCTACCCCGGCAACGACGACGAAGGTCGCAAGTTACAGTCGCAACGCGACGGCGAAGAAATGCTGCAGGACTTCATGGCCGCGGCAAAGTGGCTGGATGCCAACGAAAAGTCGACCGGCAAGGTAGGAGTCGTTGGCTTCTGCTATGGTGGCGGCGTCGTCTACCAGCTGTCGGTTCGCATCCCCGACGTCATCGATGCAGGCGTTCCCTTTTATGGTCGCCAGCCCGACTCGGACGACATTGCAAAGATCAAAGCCCCGCTGCTGATTCACAATGCAGAGAACGACCGGCGAATTCTCGCAGGCGCGGCGGATTTTGAGAAGGAAATGAAGTCACAAGACAAAACGTTTACGTCGTTTGTATATCCCAAAGTCAATCATGGGTTCCACAACGATACGACTCCCCGTTACGACGAAGCAGCGGCTAAGCTTGCTTGGAAGCGAACCGTAGAGTTCTTCAACAAGCATCTGAAATAGCAACAGGCCAGCAAACGCTGGATGCTCGCCACCACAAAAAACAGAAAGCCGCGATTCAAGTCGAATCGCGGCTTTCCTTTGCTATGTTACGAGAGCAACGAAGGGGTTACTTCCGTCCGGCAGTCACTTCGGTCCAGCGATCGCTGCGGAACGACGATGCCGGTAGTCCTGCTTTGTTCATCAGGTTTGGCTCAGCGGTGTCGCTCCAAGCAAAACGAACCGCAACGGGAGCGGGCACGTCGGGCGAGGTGACAACCACCGTGTCGCCTTCGATGCGGGCTTCGGCTGGATGGAACTCGCGATCGCTTCCGGCCAGGCTAAACCAGGTGAGTGGTTCCCCATCTCGCGAGGCGAGGCCACCGTCGACGTGATCGAAATGCACCCGCGCTTCGTTGCCATCGATTTCGGTGTAGCTGTAGAGCGGGCCACTGTAAACAAGGTCTTCTTTCCCGTACGTGTTGGCCAACGCCCAGGCGGCCAGACGCTCGCCGACATCCACTTTGTTGCGGGGATGAATGTCGCTTACGTTGCCGATGTCGTTGGTGACAGCCATGCCGGTGTTCGGCA
The DNA here is from genome assembly GCF_007748035.1 of Aeoliella mucimassa. Classification (NCBI taxonomy): domain Bacteria; kingdom Pseudomonadati; phylum Planctomycetota; class Planctomycetia; order Pirellulales; family Lacipirellulaceae; genus Aeoliella; species Aeoliella mucimassa. The sequence continues at coordinate 6,016,646 of NZ_CP036278.1, read as the reverse complement.
CGTCGAGAGTCATGGTTTGAGCTTCTTGCAGCTCGGGGAACGCGGTGGAATTGCCACCATAGTTATAGGGTGCCAACTGCACGAAGTAGAACGGGAAATCGCCTTGGCCCCAACGAGTGCGCCAGTCGCGAATCATGGTGGGGAACAACTTGCGATACTGCACCGCGCGGGAAACGTTCGATTCGCCTTGATACCAGATGGCACCACGAATGCCGTAGGGAATGAAGGGATGAATCATCTTGTTGTACATGCCGGTGCCGTTCTTCAGGTTCTCTTCCGAACGCTTCAGGATATCCGAGTAGTCGGGGTCGCTCTCGAGCGCTTCGCGACTGGTCCAGGCTTCGCACAACGAACCGCCCCACGAAGTGTGGATCAATCCCACTGGCACATCGAGTTCCTTGTGAAGCTCGCGGCCAAAGTAGAAGGCCACGGCCGAGAAGTTGGGAACGCTCTCTGGGGTGCAAGCGACCCATTTGGCATCGCATGTTTCCTCGGGGGTCGCACTCATCGCCAGGGGAACTTGCATCAACCGAAGCGAATGGAAATTAGCCGAAGCAATTGCTTCTTCCCCGCTGTTGGTGGTCTTCACATTCCAGTGCATGTTCGACTGGCCGCTGCAGACCCACACCTCTCCGATGAGGACATCGGAGATTTCGACAGTCTGCTCACCGCTGGTGCAGGTGAGTTTCACGGGACCACCAGCAGACTGAGGGGGAAGCTTCACCATCCAACGACCTTCACTATCGGCCTTGGCGGTTACCGCGTCGTTGTCGCCAAGTTGCACGCTTACTTCGCTGTCGGCAGTCGCGTGACCCCAAACCGGGATTTGGCGGTCTCGCTGCAACACCATGTGGTCGCTGAAAACATCGGCCACGAGCGAGGCCGGTTCTTGGGCCATCGCTATTTGCGAGGCAAACAGTGTGACGAGGATCGTCAGCACTGCGAGCCTCAACGCACGCAAACCAGTTACCATTTCAAACTCCGCGAATGAATGTTTAAGAGTGGGGCCGCCGACAACTGGTTAACATCGCCTGTTGAACGTTTAGTGTCGGCCCCTCGCAGGTGGGTCGTTCTTGCCGAATGCTAATGCCGGGATTGGCCGTTTTCAAGCTTTTCGGGAAGGGTGTCGGATAAACGAGAAGTACCGCAGCGGAAAAGCGGAGATTCTGCGACCGAATGTCGCAGGAGCAAGCGAAGCGGCTCCTTTAGTGAGCGGTAGATAAGAAGAAACGCCCGATGGAAGTTCCATCGGGCGTTTGATTCGAGGTACGTGCCTTAATGTTGACCCGGACTGCCCTACCGGATCGCCATTAAGGAAACAGCGTTCCCCGTGTGAGGATTGTTTGCTGGCCGCAATTAGCGACGGCGATAAACAGCCAAGCCAGCGGCGGCCAACAGGCAGAGACCCAAAGTAGCGGGCTCGGGCACTGCAGCGGTCGACAAACCAGCAGGGACAACGCGACTGATTCCGAAGTTTTCCTTCCAGGTATCGTAGTCGCTCATGTCGACGATCGACGGAGTGTTGTCGTTCGGCAGGTTGGCCGTGGTGGAGCCGAGGTTATCGCGCCACACGGTGTAGTCAGCCAGGTCGACGATGTCGTCGCCGTTGTAGTCGCCAGCCAGCGGAGCAATCGCACCGCTATATACCACGCGACCGTTGTAGACTTCGCCTTGAGAGTTGGTCCACTTGAAGATCAGGTCTTCGGTGGCCAGCACTTCGTTGTAGGCAGCACCAATGCTCATGGCAGCGGTACCAGCCGAAAGGGTGGTTTCGCCAAGGTAATAGGCTTCCATCAGGCGACTGTCGTTGCTCATGTCGCCCGATTCCCAGCCGTTGCCCGAACCATTACCCGCGGTAAAGGCACCGATGCCAGCCAGCCCGTTGAACTCATCGGCATCCAGACCACCGCCAGGGCTGTCGATGGAGTAAGCCTTCATGAAGATGTTCTCTGAGCCAGCAAGGTTGTTGCGAATGGTCATCTCGCCAGTCGTGCGATTGACGTCGAGTACCACGTCGCTGGGACCGTCGAGCAGACGAAACTCGTGACCACCGATGTTGCCGACGCCGCCGGAGATTTCCGAGACGGTCAAACGCATGGCAACGTAGCGTCCCGATTGATCACCGCCGAGCGTGTAGGGACGCAAGGTGCTGTCGACAATGCGGGAATCGTCCGGAAGCAATTCAACCACCGAATCAGGATCGGAACTGGGGAGCACACCGCCGAAGTCGGTGTTGCTGAACCAAAACTCGAACATGCCCACGCGGTCGGCCGTGGTGATGGCGCCGGAGCGTTGGGCGTACATGAACCAGTTCGCAGTTACCGAGCTACCGTAGTCCAAAAAAACCACCTTGGGTTCCACGCCCAGACCAGCGTACTGGGCTGGAGGTCCGGTTGGGAACAGTTCAGGATCGTTGTAGTCGGTTGAGAATAGGTCGAAGACCACCTGACCAGGGTCGTCGAGAATCGTGTCGTCGAAAAAATTGTCGGGACCCGAGGTCTCGTTCTCGTTCGCTTGATCTGCAGGAATCGAAGTGGTAGGCGTCGAGCCAACCACGGAGAAGTTCTGCATCGACTGGGCTTGCGACAGAGCGGGTACCGCTAGAAACCCAAGCATCGCGACCATGGCAGCGATGTGCCGACGGCGGCGAACGCCGAAGGCCACTGCACCAGCGATCGCGAACAGAGCGATCGACGAAGGCTCAGGTACTTGAACACCAGCAGCGATCAACGCATCCATACCACCTGGAACCAGGCTCACGAACAGGTTGAAGTCGTCGATGTCGTTGTCGAGGTCACCGTCGAGGTCGCCCAGCAGGTAGGCTTCTAGTTCGCTCATGCCGGTGAAGTCGCCACCCATGCCGGCGCGGAACGCAGGCCAGTCGGCAGCATCAATCGACAAGTCACCATTGAAATCACCCCAAGGTACGGGGTCGCCAACGAATTCGACGTTACCGCCGATCACGGTTCCATTCTCATCGTAGAGGATGAAGATCGCATCGTTCCAGTTGGTAGGAGTCGTTCCATCGGCGTAGAACGAAGGAACCACGCGGAAAGCTTCGCCAAGGTTGAACTGGCCACCGGCCGAGAGGGCCAGGCCGTTGTCGGCACCACCTTCGCCATCGGCTTCGGCGATCAGGAAGTCGGTGCGGCTCGACTCGCTCCAATTGTCGCTGGCATCAGCACCGGTCGAAGTGATGGAGGTCCACTCTTCGGACGCGAGCAAGCCAGAGGCCGAACGGATTTCGTAGCTGCCGATCGAGAAAGATTCGTCTGCACGAATGAAGCCGGTACCTGCGTTGGGACCACTAATGTTAATCACCAACGCCGAAACATCGGCAGCGTTCAGCGAGAACTCAGCAATCTGCATCGAGTTGGCAGTAGCTGCGTCGCGTACGGTTGGGAACACCACTTTGTACGAGGTGTAGGCCGTATTGTTGCTGAACTCGATGGTGGGGCTTTGGGTGAAGCGATCGATAGGAGGTTCGAGAGTACCCGAGGTGATCAACGTGTAGTTTTGTTCGTTGCCGATACCATTGTTAGGAGTGGTAATCTCTTCGTTAGTGCCCCAGATCTCGTAGCTGGTGGGATCACGTTCAGGCCAGTCGTTGGCCGTGGTGATATTAAAGCTGTTGACGATGGTTGCACCGACCGAAGGGGTGAGAATGAAGCCCGAGTTTTCTTCAGCAAAGTTCAGGTATTTGGTCGTGAGAATGCGGTCGATCGCCTTTTCGGGGAGTTCAGCAGCTGGTGACGCGCTTTGTGGCAGCAGTTCGTCGTCAGCAATGGCAACGATTGGGTCGGTGGGCGAAAGAATGGCGTTACCAGTTCCATCCAGTCCACTGTAGAACTGGATTTCAGCAATTTGCATGCTGTTTTGGTTGGAATCCTTAATCGTGGGGAAGTACAAGCGATACGACGAGTAGGAACTCGAGTTCGTGAAGTTCACCGGGTCGGCAACCGTGAGGAACGTGTCGGGAAGCGCCAAGGTGCCTTCCGAAATAGTTTCCCACATGTAATCGATTTCTTCACCGGTGCCGTTGTTGGGAGTAGCGGTCGGACTAACGTTGGTACCCTGCAGGATGTAGGAAGCAGGAGTACGGCCGACAGCGTCGTTGGCCGTGGAAAGCACCATGCTCTGTACGGTGGACAGGTCGCCGGGGGTTACCAGAATACCAGTGTTGAACTTCCCAAAGTTCAGGTACTTGGTGTTGATGTCGCCATCAATCGCCATGGGGGCATCTTCGTTCCCACTTGCAGGTGTACTGCTTACAGGCGCAAGAAAGTCGGTATCGATCGCGATAATGAAATCGTCAGGGGTGAAAATATTGAACGCGTAAGATAAGTCTGCCTGAGCGGCTAGAACTAGCGCCATCAGGCACAGCATGCATCGTTTCATGAATCTACTCTCCCAGAGAAAAAGGCTTGTCCATTGCTGCCCTCGCAGGCCGCCTCGCAGGGCCTGCGTCAATGGAACGCTTGCTTCAACAAGTTCTCAAAAGTTGTGGTACACGAAGATAAGAAGATAGGGATCAACGGTTGGAGATTTTGTTCTCGCCGCCGTCAAAGCGGCTTCCCATGCGGCGATAGGCTTCGGGATCGACATCGAACGCGATTCCTTGAACCGAGCCATCGCACATCGAGAAGAGACAGACGCCAGGATGAGAGCTACCGAAAAGTTCGCGGGAGATGCCATCGCCGACATCGGCAACTACATCGGTGATCGACTCATCGGTGGATCGAGGTAGGTGGGTTGCCGCACGCGGAACGCCGGCTCGTGAGTAGCCAACATAGTAAGTGGAGCGAACCGTATCGTCCTGAAAGCCCACAAACATTCCCCAGTCGTCGGCAGCCCAACCTTGCAGGCTTTCGATGGTTTCGCGGGGAACCCACTTCTCGCCAAGAGCGATCGTGTTGGATAAACCGTCGGTGATCTGACGCAGTTTTACCGCGGTACCACAGAACGAAACGCCGGAGTACTCGTCGGCCGAAGGTGGGAAATCTTTGCTCCAAAGCTCGCGATTGTAGTTGTCGGGGGCGATGTTCAGACAGATGGAGTCGAAGCTGGTCTCGTCGCCTACGTTTGTAGCGTAGTCGCCACGCGAACCTTGGGACATGGTGTACCAACCTGCATTGCCGGTACCGTCCCCGGATAGCACGCTACCACCTGCAGTCACCGCATAAGGTCCACCGGTGCGACGCGATGGGCAGTTCATGATAGCCAACGGCGTGGCATTGCGTACTTGCAACGCGGCAAAACGATCGGAGCCGGTGAGGCCAACCCCCAAGTCGTAAAGCTGTTGCTGTTCGATGAACGGCAGCACGCTGAACATCCAGCAGCCAGGTTGCTCTTTGCCATGACCACGGTCGGGGTCACCAGTCCAGTGGCCTTTCCAGCCCGACGAAGGCATTTTGCCATAGGTCGATTCGTGATTAACCATGGCCAAGGTAAGGTTTTTCAGGTTATTCGTGCAGCTCATGCGACGCGCTGATTCGCGTGCGGCTTGGACTGCTGGCAAGAGCAGTGCGACCAGAATGCCAATGATGGCAATGACCACCAGCAGTTCTACCAGGGTGAAACCCCGGCCCTGTTTAGGCGGGCAACTAGCGAAATTAGCGGTTCGGGGGCAGTAAGTAGCCATTCGCACGCGTCTCCATGACAAGTTTTAGAAAGCACCAGTAACGGATCCTGTCTGTAGACCTTGCTTTGGCAAACCGCCCCACACGGCTTTGGGTCTCAGGAACTCGTATTTCAAAAAGTTGAACTAGCTAGTTCAACGGTGATGATAAGTCGTCGCAAAGAGATTCTGGTCGAAAAGCGCCCTTATGGGTTCACCACTTATCAGCATGACGAACGCAAATAAGCGGAAGCGAGGAATCTCTCCTACTACATTCATACCAAAAAAGGCAACGAGGTTACAAGATTTTTTTAACATTCGTGCCCCCTTTGGTTGGAACCAACTCAAGATCTCAGAAATAATGTAAGTAACCAAGCGAGCTATCTTGGTATCTAGCCTAATAGGGAAGGAAGTATGCGCCGGCTTGATTGTCGCATGCGCCCTGCCGCAGGCAGAGCTGGTCTTTCACCGGGAGTGTCGCGTTGAGCCCAAATCAAGACTCCGACGAATCGTCCTCGCTCGATCAATTGAGCAAGGAACACCAAGAGCATTTCGTCCAGCTTCTCACCGACGAGCAATCGAAACTGCTCAACTATATTGCCATGTTGCTGGGAGACCCGCATGCGGCTAGAAACGTATTGCAAGAAGCCAACTTGGTGATCTGGCGGAAAGCCGCCGAGTTTGAGCTCGGTACCAGCTTCACCGCCTGGTCGCGTAAGATTGCCTTTTGGCAGGCTCAGGCTTATGCCCGCGATCGGCATGTGTTTAGTGACGAGTTGATGGAGCAGATCGCGAATCGCAACCATTTCGGCGTGGCCGACCAGGAAGAAGCCAGCCCGCGAATCGCGTTGCGGCACTGTTTGTCGCAACTCAATCGTTCGCACTTGGAGTTGTTGCGAGAGAGATACGAAGAAGACACTCCCATTTCGGAGCTCGCCAAACGTACTGGCAAGACTCCCTCGGCGGTCAAAGTGGGATTAATGCGACTTCGTCGAGTTCTTTTGAAGTGTATTCGGAAAGAATTGGCATTCGAAGGCACTTAATAGAACAGGGCAGAGGTTCCAAGGGAATTCGCCGTTTTTGTCAGGAGAGAATCGGCCGTGAATCACGAAGAGCAGTGGGAAATCGAACGACTTGTCTGCGAGATTATCGAAGATAAGGACAATACCGACGCGATCGACGTGCTCAACGCCCGGTTGGCGGGACGCCCCGACCTGCAGGATCACTATTGCCATTACTTGTCGGTTCACTTGTTGCTGGTAGGCGAGCTGTCCGACTCGTACGGTCGATACACTCCCCTCATTCCGTTGAGTCCTGCACTCGGCCAGCCGGTGGTTGACCAGGACGAATGCACGCTGCTGGTAAAGCGTATCGATACTGCACTAGCCGAAGCGACCCGAAAGTCGGGCAGCAAGCGGTGGATTAAGCAGGTGCTCCTGGCCGCGGCCGCTTGTATTGCCGTGTTCCTGTTGATGCCAAGAGGTGGCAGCGATACCGCTAGCAACCACTCCGTCGCCGAATTGGGGCTGGATGGGTGGTATCAGGATGTGAACCACGCATTGTTCTGGACCGCCGACGATCAGGCCAAAAACCTGGTGAGTCGGCTGACCCGCACGTCGTCGCCGGTGCGGGTGTTGCTTCCTTCCAATGGAACCGCCGATCTGCCCGAGCCGCAACTCATCGGCGGTACTGCCTGGGTGGAGTACGAAACCGGCTTCCGCGAGCGGGGCCGTGTGGTACCGCTCCCGCCGGGCATGTCGATGGAAGTGTTCATCGATACCGATGCTTCGTCGCAGAACAACTTGTCGGTCGTCGAGCTCGACAAATATGGCCGAGCGGTTGGCTCCAATTACTCGGTGAGCAACGTTACCGGCAACAGCAAGCCGGTCGACCTGCGAGCGGGTTGGATTGGCAAGGTGTCGGAATCGAATCCTACCGACTCGACCAAGTACTTCTTGTTCATGGGCGCTTACCTCGATGTGCGTGAAGAAAACGAAGCTTGGGTGCCAAGCAACTTCCACGATTACATCGACACCGAAAGCCTACTGATCGTCGGCTGGGACGACCGCTCCTATTGGTCGACCGAAGGACCATTCGCGGTGCCAGATCCTTCGATGGATAGCGACTTCAACGACATGCGAGCGATCATTCGGTTCTCGCACCTCGATGGGAAGGGGCCGAAGGAACTGCCAACGTATTTGCCAACCCCCACCCAACCTACCAAACTGGCCGAGACTCGAGGGATTGGTTACGAATTCAGTATTCGGCCTGGGGAAGAGGCTTACCTGATGGTCTCGGGGTACGCGGCTCTGCAAAACGCTATGGAAATCATCGACCTCGAAACCGAAGAGGTCGTTTGGCGGCATGGCGGTATTCCAGCGGCCAAGGAGCTGAAAGGAAATTCCGAGCCCGACCGTGGGGTGTACGTGATTCGCAATCAGTCGGACGAAGTTCGCCAATACGAGGTGCAAGCTCAATGCCTCTACGTGCCGGAGAAGGATTATTGGAAGCACATTCCGTTTAAACTGCTGGGCGACAACCCCGACACCGCAATCGTCGGCTTTGAAGACAATCCCCACGCGACTAGCAATTGGGACTGGGACGACGTGCTGGTAGTCATCCACTGGTTTGAATGCCAGTAATTTGAATGCCAGTAGAGCGATGGTTGTCTCGCCTCTCCCGGCGAACTGCCTGCGGGCCAATTTGCATGGCCCAAGTGGCCAAAAATAGTTGTTGAATCTGCGCGCGAGTTTGCTCTAATAGGGCTATCTGAAAACCATGACCTGCAGGCCGAGTCGGTGTCCGACTACGGTATTGCAGAAGGACCCCACTCACGGTGTCGATCGTTGGTCGAATCTCGGCCATGGTTACGTCGAGTTGATTCGCTCCCCGCACTGTGGGGGCACAATCGGCCGATTCGGTTCGATGCCGCTCGCTGTAAGTTGAATGCTGGTAACGTGTTATCAGCATCGCCAGACTGCGAGTGGAGTGAATAAAGCCCCCACGCATCGATTTTCGCGGAAATTGAAAGTGGGGGCAATTCGATAAGTCGTTGCTGCGACTGATGTTACGTGGAGGTGAACAAGTTGCACCGGCTCTAAAGTGGGGGCAAAACCGGTCGGAGCTTGCTAGCTGACCACCGATGAACGATTGCAATCGGCCCAACCCGGGCAGTTTCACTGCTTTGCCGAAGGATGGGGAAACTCCACCTGCTGCGTCGGTAGTGTGGTGCTTTTCCATCCGGACTAGCAGGTCTAGAATAGTCCCCCGACCGCAGGCCTTAGTAAACACTCAGAATAGGAATCGAGATGCCCCTCGCTGATTTTCCCGACCTGACTCTCTCGCACAGTGCGATGTCCGTACTCGAAGCCGCCGAAAAGGCTGGCCGCCTGCACATGGCGGGCAGCGTGGAGGAGCTAGTCGCACTGTCGCTACCCGACGCTTCGCTCGGTCTTGGCGATATCGACGCCGATGGATACTACACCGTGGGGTACGACGTGCCGGGCGGGGAGTACGTGCCCGAAGCGAAGGTCTGCAAAGTAAAGAACGGCGTCGCTGCCAACTACATCGATCCCTATATGCGTCGCCGCGACCCCGACTGCATGCTCGTCGGCGACATTGCCAGCACCGACAAGCCAACCTACCAGCAGCGGTTTGGCAAACCCTTTAACGACCTCCGCGGCGAAACGCTCGAATGGCTGAAGACCCAGCCGATTGCTGCGTTCTTCTTTCGCACGGGTCTGCCAAATCGTCCGCTAAACGCGGTGGCCATCGCTCCCGCGAACGCGGGCTTCTTCGCCCTTGGTCTGGCGATGCTCCAGGGAATCATTCCGCTCGACGAAATCCGCGCGGCTGGCACTAAGTACCATCACGGGGCCGTGCTGTACGTGGCCCCGCCGTTCCGCCATACGCATTTCGAGGGCAAGCAGGTCGTCGTGCACAATCGTCGCTTCGAAGACGAAGTGAATCTGCACGAGCTGTTCTCGTACAACCTGTACCCCGGTCCTTCGGCCAAGAAGGGTGTATACGGCATGCTGCTCACCATGGGCGAGCGCGACGCGGAGCCTTGGACCACCGCCCACTGTTCGACCGTGGAAGTGGTGACTCCCTACGAGAACACCACCACCATCATGCACGAAGGTGCTTCGGGCGGTGGTAAGAGCGAAATGCTCGAGCGGATGCATCGTGAAGCCGATGGTACGTTGTTGCTCGGCGAAAACCTGGTGAATGGCGACCAGCGGAAGCTGGCCCTCGCCCGCGGCTGCGATCTGTTGCCAGTGACCGACGACATGGCCCTGTGCCATTCCGATCTGGAAACCGAGTACAAGCAGGAAGGCAAGCTCTCGCTTACCGACGCGGAAGCTGCCTGGTTTATTCGCGTGAATCACATCGAACACTACGGTGTCGATCCGCATCTCGAAAACATCACGGTGCATCCTCCAGGACCACTGTTGTTCCTGAACATCCAGGCCAAGCCCGATTCGACCGCTCTGATCTGGGAACACACGATGGACGCGCCTGGCAAGCCCTGCCCGAATCCGCGGGTGGTGTTGCCACGGACCTACGTGCCGGGCGTGATTAGTCATCCCGTGACGGTCGACATCCGTAGCTTCGGCGTGCGTTGTCCCCCTTGTACGGCCGAGAATCCCACGTACGGCATCATGGGCATCTTCCATGTGTTGCCCCCCACGCTGGCTTGGCTCTGGCGATTGGTTGCCCCCCGCGGCCATGGCAATCCCTCGATCGTTGATCAAGGCGGCATGCAGAGCGAAGGGGTCGGTTCGTTCTGGCCGTTCGCGACAGGTCGCAAAGTGGATCAGGCGAACATCCTACTCGATCAGATTCGCAAGACCGAAGAGACGCTGTTTGTGTTGATTCCCAATCAGCACATCGGTGCTTGGAAGGTTGGCTTTGCTCCGCAGTGGATCGCCCGCGAGTACCTGGCCCGCCGCGGCGCGGCCCCGTTCCGCCCCGGCGACCTAAGCCCTTCGCGTTGCCCGCTGTTGGGTTACAACAAGCACACGCTGATGGTCGAAGGCCAGACGATCGGTACCTGGTTCCTGGATGTCTCGCAGCAACCAGAGGTTGGCCCCGAGGCCTACGACAAAGGTGCCAAGATCCTTACCGACTTCTTCCACCAGCAGCTCAAGCAGTTCCTGGTCGACGATCTGCAACCGATCGGTCGCAAAGCGATCGAGGCCTGCCTGGATGGTGCGACGATCGAAGATTACGAGTCGCTTTTGTAGTTTCGTCGTGAGTCGACCAAGGACTCGCAGCGCATAAAAAAGCTCCCCACTCGCTCTCGGCGAGTGGGGAGCTATCGCAAACAAATAACACACCGTCTAGGCTGTCTTGCGGCGCACGCAACGCAACGCAAGCAGTCCACCACCAACCAGTAGCAAGATGCTGGAGGGCTCGGGAACCGACTGACCAGAGAGCAACTCGCCGAGGTTCAACGAGGCCGCGTTTACATGGTTGGTACGGATGATGTCCCAGTCGAACAGGTCGACGATGCCATCCATATTGAAATCGCCGAGACCATAGCTATTCAGGTCTCCCACACGCAGGTCGCCAATCACCTGCTCGGTTTGCCAGTTGGCAATGAACGCCGCAATGTCGTCATTCGCCCCGCCGGTGCCATCGCCCATCACGACACCGTCGCCGGTGAGGTCGCCAGGCGTGAGGCCTGCGATCGCGTCGGCGACAAACGAGTTATCGGTCGCCAGGTCGAAGTCGCCGTAGTCGTCGAACGGCGCGGCCGTCGAGGTGCCGATGACGAACAATTCGAGATCGTCGAGCACGCCTTGGTAGTAGTCGGTCGTGCCCGGCGTGTCGCCGCTATTCGAGCCGACTACCAAAGGAGAAGTATCCGCATTGCCATAGCCTGCACCACCCGCGACTACCGCGATGCCATTGATGTATAGTCGCGAGCCATTCGCCGCACCATAAGGACGAACCAACATGACATGCGCCCACTCGTCGAAGTCGACATCGACTCCCGAGCTGTACTCGACATTGGAGTACTGCATGACCCACTCACCCGCGGCGCTAATACGCACCGAGTGCTGCGGGCTGTCGGCCACCAACGACTGGTCGGTGCCTAACCCCGAGGAGTAAGGATAAGCCCAGAACTGCATCCCACGATCAAAAATGCCGACGTAGTTGAGGTCGCCATTCTGCGTGTCGGCACTGTACGAGTTGACCGGTCCATTCAGATTCGGACCGTCAAGGTAATCGCCGGTGCCGAGGAACTCGACTCCAAGATCGCCGGAGCTAGCCCCCGGGCGGCCCATCTGGTCGACGCGAACGTACTTGGGATCACCCCCCGAGCGAAGCAGGTCGGCGTAGTTTTCGAAGTCGGTATCTGGACCAATGGAGTCGAGCGTGCCATCGGTTACCACGTTGCCAGAGCCGGTGCCAACCACGTTGTTCACTGCGTTGCCGGCATCTTCCAATGGGTCGTCGCCAAACAAATACTGCCGGTCGAGTGTCGAAGCCAACGTGATGCTCGGCAGCAACACGATGGCCAACAGCAGAGCAGACATCCCCCGCCGGCGGCCCACCAGCAGCAGACTACCGACGAGCAGCAAGGCCCAAGTCGCGGGCTCTGGTACTGCTGAGCCGGCGTTCAACGAACCAGATAGAGCACCCGAACCGAATTGACTCTTCCAGAAATCATAGTCCTCGCTGTCGACCACCCCAGGAGTGCTGGCCGCGGGATTTTCGTTTGCGAGCGTGATGTTCGCACCGAGATTGTCTCGCCACACGGTGTAGTCGGCGAGGTTTACCAGGCCATCGCTGTTGTAATCGCCGGGCGTACCCCCGCCGGTTACATAGGTGGCAGGCACATCCACAAACAGACCGGAGGAAGTATCGCGGTAGCGAAGCATGATGTCCTCGAGTCCAGAGCTTTGATTGAACACACTGCCCAACGAGACCTGTTCGCCGCCGGCCAGGGTTGAGTCGCCGGTTAGGAAGAACTCGCCGAGTTCCGAATTATTGCTACCGCCGGCTTCCTCCCAGCCATTGCCGGAGCCGTCGCCAGCAGGGAAGCTCGCCAGATTCTGATCCTGCAGGCTATTCCAACTTACAACATCCAGCGATCCCGACTCGCTGGTCAACTTATAGAGGTTTAAATCGATAGGAGAGCCAGTGTCGTTCTTGAGACTCACCATTCCCGTATCGGTATTCACTTGCAGTGCAAGCAGAGGATCGGGTGCGTTCAGCGACAGGTTGTCCAAGGCAAAGTTGTTGCCTGCGGTCGCGTTGCTACTCACCTCGAACCGTGCGGTATAGGTAGAACCATTCGTGAGCGAGACATTGTCGAAGTCCACAATCACATTCGAGCCGATGTTGCTCGCAGCATCGGTAGTACCGAGAGGTCCAATTTGGGCGGTTGATAATGAGTTCATGCTACCGTCGAAGATGGTGACATCCACGATACCGCTATTGTTATGAGCACCACCTTGATTACCACCACCGCCAGAGATGAACTGATAGTCGAACTTCAGGTAGTCGAGTATCACACCAGGGGTCGTTGCTTGGAAAGACAAGTCGATGTACCAAGGACCTTGCGTATCGATGTTGTAGGCAACCGCCAGGCGATCGACGTTTTCCGCGGCCCCATCGGTTTGCACGGCCCCGACCGAGAGCGGAATCGTGGAGCCAGGGCTGCTCACTCCGTTGGTCGTCCAGTTGATGCCAGTAAACGCACTTGCCCCGTCGGTCGATCCGTGGGCGTCAAAATTCGAGGAGAGCACTTCGAGAGCCTGAGCCGGTTGGCCAGCCAGGATGCTGACGCCAAGCACCAACATGGCGACTACTCGAACAAGCGCCCGACGGGGACGATTGCCTGTGCGGCAGAAAAAGAGCAGCGGAGCGACTGCTGCCAGCAGCCAGGCGGTAGATGGTTCGGGGACCGAAGTTGCCGCGACCATCGACTCGAACGCCCCGGTGCCGAACGTGGTGTCGTACATGGTTTTGAACAGCAGGAAGTCTTCCTCGTTGTTCAAACCATCGCCATTCATGTCACCCATTTTGAATTGCTCGGCCGCCGACATGGTAGAAAGATCCCTGAATATGTTGTTGCGAAAAGCAGGCCAGTCCACTTCGGTAAACAGACCATCGGAGTTGAAGTCGCCGTTGATGATCGGGGCCCCGACGTAGCGAAGCGAAGCGTCGGTCGGTCCCGCTTGGGTGAGAAGTTGCAGTTCGAGGTCTTCGGCTGGGTTTTGGATCCAGATGTTGCCCAGGTCGATGCTTTGGCCGGCAGCAAGGGTCAGGCCGGCACCTCCAGGAAGCTCGGCTTCGCCGACGTTCTGGCGATCGCCAGTTGCGGTGAACTCGAACCAATCGCTTTGAAGACCTTGATCGGTAATCGAGTTCCAAACCCCATTGTCAGAGTTGAGAGCACCGCTGTCAGAGCGGAGCGAGTAGCCGACGAGAGTAAGCGACGAAGAGAAAGGGTTGCTCAGCGTCACATTGCCCGACTGTCGATCGACTTCCACAAAGAAACGCGGAGTCGGAGCGACCGCCGTGGCGGTGTTGCCAGAGATGTTAAGGATGCCAGGTTCTTCGAGTGCGGATACACCATCGACAAAGATCTCGCCCAAATGTTCGCTGAACTCGGCTTCCGAGGCCAAGGTGAGTGTCGCACCCGGTTGCATAAGAACTCGGGTCGTATCCCCTTGCGAGTTGATCGGATCGCCCCCTCCGCGGAAGGTGAGCGAGCTAGTGGAGTCGAGCAGGATGTCGGCCCCCAGCGTGGCGAATTGCATGTCCATGCTGCTGCCATTCGTCAGATGAAAATAGCTCTGCAGATAGCCGACCTCGCCGGCAATGCCGCCCGAGTCGTTGGAGACCAAGGTCGCCCCGTTGAGGGTCGCGGTGTAGCCGTCGGCCATGGCGAAGGTCGTAAAGCCAGCAGGATAGTCGCTAGCGACTATCGTTGTGCCCGAGATCGTCACGTCGTCTTCGATCGGAACACCTGCTTCGATCGTGGTGACCGACGAACCCGTCAAGTTGTAATTGTCCACGGCAAACAATGCGGTGGAGTCAGCGCCAGCACCGGTCCAAACAATCACGGCCAGCGTATGGTTTGCCGAGCCGCAGGTAAGCAGTGCGAACAGTGCTATCCATTTCCAAGCATAAAACCTCTGTAGAGCAACCACGGGAACTCCCTATATCGATGGAAAACTCGAAAGCCGGCCTGGTTCAAGCCAAGGTATTAAAAATGAGTGAGAAGCGTTGGATAAGACAAGCCAAGCTACCGAAGGCAACAGCTGCCGGCTCGGTAGCCAGGCTAGTGAAGCGTTGTGTGAACTATCGAAAGCGTCTGACGGAAGCCATCGCACCGATCGCCAGGACTAGTACGTCTTTCCTGAAATCCATTCCGCTGCTATATGCTGCGGAATGAAAAAGCACATTGTTTGCCTGGACCACCAGGCCCGTGGAGGTTTGGAGCAGCTAGCACGCTCAGGCGCCCGCGCGGCGCAAGTGGTGCGTCGCTGCCAGATATTATTGAAATCGGACTCGGGATGCACCGACGAAGAGATCGCCGAGCATGTGGGCTGCACGACGCGCAACGTCCGAGCCGTCCGAAAGCGGTTCTGCGAAGAGGGCGTCCAGCGGGCGGTGTACGATGCGCCTCGCTCGGGCCGCCCCCCAGAGTTCACCAAGCGGCAGCAGCAACAGGTAATCGCCCTGGCGTGCAGCGAGCCGCCCGAGGGACGGGCTCGCTGGACGCTGGAATTGTTGTGCGAGCACGCGGTGAAGGAAGGCTTCGTCGATTCGCTCAGCGTGACGGAGGTCTCGCTGTGGCTCAAGGAACACGACCTGAAGCCGTGGCGAAAAAAACTTGGTGCGTGCCCAAGCTGAACGACGAGTTCTGTGAGCGGATGGAGGACGTCCTCGAGCAGTACGAGAAGCCGCTCGACCCGAACGAGCCGGTCGTCTGCCTCGACGAGCAGCCCTATCAGAGGGTCGACGACGCGCGGCCGCCCGAGCCCGCGGCACCCGGCAAGATCGCGAAGCAGGACTACGAGTACCGCCGCTGCGGAACCTGCAGCGTGTTCGTGGCGGTCGAGCCGAAGGCGGGCAAGCGATTCGTTCAGGCCAAGCGTCACCGCAAGCGAGCCGACTTCGCCCGGTTCGTCCGCGACCTCTTGAAGCGCTATCCCGACGCAGAGCGGGTTCATCTGGTGATGGACAACCTCAACACGCACAACGAGAAGTCGTTGATCGAAACCTTTGGCGAGGAGGCGGCTCGGCCAATGCTGGAGCGGATTGTGTGGCATTTTACCCCCAAGCATGCCAGTTGGCTCAACATGGCCGAGATCGAAATCTCGGCCATACAGCGACAATGCCTGGGACGTCGGTTGGCTTCGCTCGACAAGGTTCAAAGCGAACTCTCCCACTGTTCACGCGACCGCAATCGGAAGAAAATCAAAATCAATTGGACCTTCCATCGAAAAGACGCCAAACGCGTCTTCCCTGAACTCTATAGGAAATGACTTCCGGGACGACGTACTAGCAGGCAAATGGTGCTCGGTTCGGGCACGGCCGCCAAGTCCGCGATTTCTTGGGCCGACAGGGCAGAGTCGTACAGTCGGACGTCGTCAATATTGCCTTTAAAATCGCGACCGTTGTCTTGGTAGCTGTCACCGATACGAAGTGGCCCTTCGGCAGTGGCGATGGCACGGGTGTGGTTGAAATTATCGACATACAAGCCATCGATGTAGTACTGCACGTCGGATACGGTTGCTTCGTCGATGGGAACAACCACCGCGATGTGATGCCACTGGTCGTCGGCGACGATCGACGAAGTGGTGAAGCCACCGCTTTGCACCTCGAGTCGCAACGCATCGCCATCCAGGCGGACATCGAAACGCTCGCCGGCTCCGGTGCCAGCGCCCAACGATATGAGGGTACTAAACGAGTCGCCATGGTCCCCAGCGGTACCCTTCATCCAAAAGGCAACCGTGCGGATGTCGCTTGTCCAGGTGAAGCTGTCGCCGGAAACAGCGCCATCTTCGCCGAGGGCATCGTCCGTTGCAGCAGACAAGGCGAGTGAGCCTGAGCCCACAGCGTAGTCGGAATTATCGATGCTGGCAGATCCGCCGAGCGTTGCGTCGGCTCCTACGGTCGCGGAGCCATCAGCATCGAATGGGTAGTGAGTAACAAGAGCAGCCTGAATTGGACTGGTTAAAAGCAGAATGGGTAGAATGAGGAGTATGGGCAAAGGTGTGTGTTTCATTAGTCAGAGCCTTTCAGATACTTCGGTTCAGTAGGTGATGCTTCGGAGCTATCGGTGGAGACAAGTGGTCGGACTCGGGAGAGTCGACAAGTAACAAGGAACCTTCTCTGCGCCTGATTGACGAGTGCAGATACTCGCTTATTGAAAAGTGAGGATGATCACGATTCTGTTACCGAAAAAAACGAAAAAGGAAAAAATACTGATGGGGGGACTTCGCCGGAGTGTTTGCTTGGCTGGGGTGGCGGCCGCGGCTTTGCAAGGCGGCAGAACTATTTCTGCAATTATTGGTAGTTGAAGGTAAAAAAAGGCCAGGTCGTCCACTTATAGAGAGGAAGCATTTGCTGATTAGTGAATGCGTTCGCCTGTTTTGCTCGTCTTCATCCGTTAGCTGTATGCAAGTTTGGCTGATATGAAAGATCTTCCCTCCGGTAAGCGGACCGAAGAGTTTCTCCGGCTCTACAACCAAGAGCAGCGGAAGATCTATGCCTATATCCGGACGTTGCTGTATTCCCCCGAAGAGGTGGAGGACGTATTCCAGGAGACCTGCATCGCACTGTGGCGATCGTTCGACGAGTTTGAGCCAGGCACCGATTTCGGCGCCTGGGCCCGCACCACCGCACGCTTCCGTGTGCTAGCGCACGCGAAAAAGCGGACTAGCGACAAACATGTATTCGCGACCGAGACCATTGAGCTGCTAGCGGAGGAAATCGAAGAAGACTCGCCGGTGATTGCCAAGCGAAGTGCCCAGCTCGATCATTGCTTGCGCAAATTGCCAGAGGCGGATCGTCGGATTCTCGTGGAGCGATATTTCGATGGCCGCTCGGCGGCCCAGATGGCGAGCGACATGGGTCGTCCCTTGGGAACGCTCTACAAGTCGCTGCGAAGGATTCGCCGCCTGTTGCTCGAGTGCGTGGAAATGAACATTCGGCGTGAGGAGCACACCGCATGAAATCGGATGACGCAGCTGGCAATTTCGAAGACCTAGTCGATCGGACTGCGGACGAGTCTCTGTCGGCCGAAGAGTTTCGCGCCTTGGAGCAGGATATTCTCGAGGACCCAGAGAAACGAAAAGCCTATCTGAAAATGGCTTGGCTCTGTGGAGAGCTGAGTTGGTCGCTGCGCGACGATGCCTCGTTCGACCCGCTGGCGAATGTCCAGGCGGAGCACTCATTCGAGGACAAACTCGAGTTGCGACGCAGTCGGCCTGCCGCGTGGAACTCGGCGATCAGTGCTTTCGCGGGTGCGGCAGCGGTTGTGATACTGCTGTACTTGGGCGGTTTCTTGAAGCTAACTCCCCCGCAAGTCGCCGATGCAACCAGTAATCAGACTGCTGCTGATAACGTGAAGCCAAGCAAATCAAGGTCAAACGCAAAACGAAGAGAGAAAACGACTCCTCCAGCGGCCACGCTCACCGGTTTGGTCGACTGCCATTGGGGCGATTCGGTGGCCCCGCCGACCTACGGCGAGCCCCTCGACCCGGGGCGGCGGCTTGACCTGCGATCGGGACTCGCCAAGTTGACGTTTGAAAGCGGAGCCCAGCTTATTCTGCAGGGTCCTTCGAATTTCCTCGTCGAATCATCGATGGATGGTTCGATGGATACCGGTAAGCTCAGTGCGGTAGTGCCGGTGCAGGCGCATGGCTTCAAAGTCTCCACCCCTACGGCCAAGGTGGTCGATTTGGGGACCGAGTTTGGGCTGGAAGTTGACGATCGCGGCGATACCGAAGTGCATGTGTTTGATGGTGAGGTGCTTACCTGGCCGGTCGATGCAAAGGGCGAGCCAACCGAAGAAGCTCTGTCGCTACTGAAGGACGAAGCGGCACTCATTCGTCATGGACAAACCCTGGAGCAGTCGTCGGCCAAGGCTCATCACTTTGTGCGAGACATTTCGGCAAGGCTCGATGAGGCAAGTTTGCCGCCATTGCCAATCGTGGAAAAGCTGCAAGTCTGGTGGGCTGCTGATGTGTTGGTAAAGAAAGACCCAGTCGATCGAGTCATTGCGTGGCGAGACATCCTCGTCGGAGACAATCAGTCTGACGAAGACGCGTGGCAGCCCGACGAGGAGTCTCGTCCGCTTTGGGTGGAAGATGCGATAGGTGGTCAGCCGGGGTTGCGATTCGACGGCTCGCGAAACTTCATGATCACGACCCCTTTTATGACCACACCTGAGCAGACTGTCTTCATTGTGTTTCAGCGAAAGGATGCCGAAACTCGCGTGGAGACGAAGCGTCAGCTGATTTACTATAACGGACCCCCGTTTGATATCCCGCGGACAAGACGCACCTTTAGCATCCTTCAGATCGATGATGGCCGTGAGCAAGGACGATACCGAGCCTTTTGCTACGCAGGCTTGGATCAGCCACGTATGCATGCCAAGGTGGGAGGGGTGCAGATGAAGACCGCGATTGCCGAAAACGAGCCCATCGTGTTGGCGTATGTTTATGATCCCGCGGCGAATCGTGCGGAGATGTGGGTAAACAACAAGAGCCAAGGGACATCGAACGCCCCGGCTTGTGAGCCTTTTGTTTCGCGAAAGATAGTGGGTCGCCATCCACTGGAGTTTACCCACTTTTGTGGCGACATCGGAGAAATGCTGATCTACAACTCGGCGCTAGCGCCGGAAGATGTTGCGCAAGTGAACGCTTATCTTGGGGACAAGTATTCGGTCCCTCTCATTCCCAGCGAACCCGCGAATGTCGATTGATCGTTCATCGAACATTGGCAACAACGGTAGGTAGGTAGTAAGTAATTAAGGAAGGAACTCATGCAGAAGTTTCGTAGCGAAGCTATGTCTCGAAAGAGATTGCGCGGCTTTACTCTGGTGGAGCTGCTGGTGGTGATTGCCATCATCGGCATCCTTGTTGCCTTGCTGCTACCAGCGGTGCAAGCAGCCCGCGAAGCGGCGCGAAGAACCGAGTGCAATAATAAGATGCACCAACTGGGGATTGCATTACACAATCATCACGATACCAAAGGTCGATTTCCTTTAGGGAGTAGTGGTCGCAATCCCGAATCTACAACCTTGGCTTACGGAGGCGATGCGCAACGAATTGCATTTGCCATCTACTTGTTCCCGTTCATCGAGCAAGGAACGCTTTTCGAGAACTACGATTTCAGCGTTACCTACCATAGTCAAGTGAATAACCCCAATTCTCCGTTCGCGGTTTCGCAGCCGGCGTTTACCTGTCCTAGCGATGAACCAGTGCGGACTACCTTGTGTGATAGCAATTCTGCGCGTGACTATAAAGGCAACTACGGGGTGAACTGGGGCCCCTGGAGTTTCGATTGCCAGGTGGTGGAGTATCGAGCCTCGCGCGGTGGAGTGGTCGCTTCGCGTGGCTGTCCGAACGATTCGAGCGAAGCGGCAAAGATGCACAGTGCGCCGTTCCATTTGGAGTGGGGGGCTAAGTTTCGCCACATTACCGATGGCACCAGCAATACCTTGGCCATGATGGAAATGGTGCAGATTCCCGAGGCGTACGGCACCTGTGATCGTCGAGCTCGCATTTGGAACGACGACTATGGGACCTATCAAATCAACACCTACTCGACGCCGAACAGTACCGAAACCGATGTTTCGTGGTGCAGTAGTGACGACGAAATGTATCCGTGCCAACATGGCGGAAGCGATGTAAAGCTTGGCCGTTTGGGTTCGCGTAGTCAGCATCCCGGTGGAGTGGTAGTGCTGATGTGCGACGCATCGGTGCAATTCGTCTCCGACGATATTGACCTCGCCGTGTGGCAGGCAGCCAGCACCATCAACGGTGGCGAAACCCTATCGTTTGTACAATGAGTAAACTCGTGCGATCTCAAAAGTGTCGGTATATCCCTGGCAAGTGGGCGCTGGCTGCAGTAGTGACCGTGGCGTTTGCGCTTGCCGGTTGCCAGGGAGGAAATGGAGTCACGTTGTCGGGTAAGGTAACACTCGACGGACAAGATGTACCCAACGGGCGGATATCGTTTGTTCCGTTAGGCGCCGGACCAACCGCGAGCGCCCGCATTGAAGCGGGTAAGTACGAGGTGCTGATCTCCGAGGTTCCGTTGCCGGCCAACTATCTGGTGCGTGTTTCGTCGATGCAACCAACCGGGATAATGATCAAGCATCCGGATGCCGAAGGTGGCCAGCTCGCCGAGGAAAAAGAGGTGATTCCAGCAAAGTACAATACAAACTCGGAACTAACCATCGAGTTAACGTCCAGTATGGAACCAACTTGGGATATTGAGCTAACGACCGATAAATGACTGGATACATAGCCGTGAATAGACTCTTTTGCTTCGCAGGGTGCCTGCTAGTGTTGCTGCTTTCTGTCGGTGCGGTTTCGCGCGCAGCCGACTCTCCGACGAAGCCTAATATCATCTTCATCTTGGCCGATGACCTCGGGTATGGCGATCTGAGTTGTCTGGGACAACAGCATTTCCAGACCAAACATATCGATCAGCTGGTCGCCGAAGGCATGTTGCTCACCGATCATTACGCCGGTTGCACCGTGTGCGCTCCGTCGCGAGCCTGCTTGCTATCGGGCAAGCACACCGGCCATGTGTATCAGCGGTTTAACGGCCAGGTGCAGTTCCGCGAAGATCCCCAAGATCTGACCATCGCCCGCATTCTCGGCGAAGCGGGCTATCACACGGCGATGATTGGCAAGAGCGGATTGTCGTGCAACAGCGACGATGGATCGCTCCCCAATCGCAAGGGCTTCGATCATTTCTTTGGCTACGTCAGTCATGGCGGGGCGCATCGGTACTATCCCAAGTCACTATGGCGAGATGGGACGCTGGTCGAGTATCCGAACAATCATGGCAAAGAAGGGGACCAATACTCGGGCGACCTGTTCTTGAGCGATGCGCTGGATTACCTCGACACGCATGCCAGCGAGCCGTTCTTCTTGCATCTTTCGCTGCAGCAGCCACATGCGGACCTCAATGTTCCAACACAATGGAAAGAGCCGTTCCTCGGTAAGTTCGACGAAGTGCCATACAAAGGCGACCACTATCGGTCCGAACCGAATCCCAAAGCAACGTTTGCCGGCATGGTGACCTATCTCGATCACTCGGTTGGCCAAATCGTCGCCAAGCTGAACGAACTGGGCATTGCCGAGAACACCCTGGTCATCTTTAGCAGCGATAACGGGGCGATGTCGGAAGGGGGCTGGAACCGCGACTACTTCAATGGCAGCGGGCAGTACCGTGGTGGAAAACGCGACCTTTACGAAGGGGGCATCC
The DNA here is from genome assembly GCF_007748035.1 of Aeoliella mucimassa. Lineage (NCBI taxonomy): Bacteria > Pseudomonadati > Planctomycetota > Planctomycetia > Pirellulales > Lacipirellulaceae > Aeoliella > Aeoliella mucimassa. The sequence goes on along the minus strand of NZ_CP036278.1, from coordinate 5,994,553 downwards.
GCGTGCCGACGGTTGCCTGGTGGCCCGGAACCATTGCCCCAGTTAGTAAGTCGGACCATATGTCGGCCTTTTGGGATTTCCTGCCGACTGCGTGCGAACTGGCCGGCGTCGACTCACCTGACGACATCGATGGCATTAGTTTTGCTCCCACACGGCCTTGTTGAACAATTAGTCACAAACCTCCGTAAAAACTAACGTGGAATGGAACCACGTACCTTTTTTACGGAGATCGAACATGGCTACGAAAGAAAAACGAACCTACAAAGTCACGAACTGGAAGGAGTATAACAAGTCGCTCATCGAGCGTGGAAACATCACTATTTGGTTTAGCGACGAGGCGTTGGAGAACTGGGAACATCCTAACGACCAGACAAAAGTCGGTCGCCCTTTTGTCTTCAGCGATACGGCGATCGAGTGCTTGCTGACGATTCGCGAACTGCTGAAACTTCCCTATCGGCAGACTGAGGGATTCGGCCGCTCGCTGGTGGCGATGTTGGGCGTCGAGGCAGCGATTCCCAATTATTCTTCGCTCGCCAAGCGAGCCAGCAAGCTGAATGTTTCGCTCGATATCGCTAACAAGAGGGGCGACATCGATATCGTGGTGGATAGCACCGGCATGAAAGTGTTTGGCGAGGGCGAATGGAAGATGCGGACGCATGGCAAGTCGAAGCGGCGGACATGGCGGAAGCTGCATTTGTCGGTGAATCCTGACACCCGCGAGATTGTGGCGGAGATTTTGACCGAGAACAGTTGCCACGATGCCGATGCGGTTCCCGAAATGCTGGAGCAGGTGGAGCAGCCCGTAAAAAAGTTTCACGGCGACGGTAGTTACGACAAGTGGAAGGTTTATGAAGGGCTGGAATCCGAAGGCATTGAGCCGGTGATTCCGCCGCAGCACAACGCCAAGATCAAACAACATGGCAACTCTGCGGAGGAGCCTTTGCCCCGGGACGAGGCAATTCGTCAGATTCGACGCAAGGGGCGTAGGAGTTGGAAAGAGGAAGTGGGCTATCATCGTAGAAGCTTGGCGGAAACGACCATGTACCGAGTGAAACAAAGCTTTGGGAGCCATCTCAAAAACCGAGTATTCGAAAACCAACAAACGGAAGCCCGCTTGCGCTGTAAAATCATCAATCAATTCACCCAACTCGGGCTTCCACAGTTCGAGTGGAGTTAGTCAACAAGGCCCTCCCACACTATTGGGAGAGCAGGGACAGGTTGAGCACGACTATCTCTACTGGGAGTTCTACGAGCAAGGCGGCAAACAAGCGATTCGCAAAGGTAAATGGAAAGGGGTGGTGCTCAACACGAAGAGTGCCCCCGTGTTCGAGCTCTACGATCTCGAGGCCGACCCCAGCGAAACCACGGATCTCGCTCAGCAGCACCCCGAGATTGTCGAGCAGCTGAAATCCGCCATGCAGGAAGCGCACACCGATTCCGAATTGGTATCGCTATTCTCTAAGGCAAAAGCAAAACGGGGCAATCAAAAGAACAAGGCCCGCTAATCGGCAAAGTGCGGAGTGAACGATCGCAGACGTAAAGGACTTGAAGAGAGAGCACCATGAGATGTATTGAGAGAATCGCTTCATTCGCATCCTTCCTGATGTTGTGGGGAATCACCAGCACCTGCTGGGCGGATTCGCCGAATATTGTACATATCTATGCCGACGACCTCGGCTTCGGCAGCGTTGGTTTCAATGGCCAGACCTTGATCCAAACGCCGAATCTCGACGCCCTCGCTACCGGTGGTATGCGATTCAACAACGCTTTTGCGGCTACCGTGTGTGGGCCAAGTCGAGCGATGTTGTACTCGGGCCTGCATAACGGACATACGCTGGTCGATAGCAATGCGAACCTAACCGGCGACCCTTGGCGTTCCGAGGGGCAAACCGTCGGCGATCACCTGCAAGCGGCTGGTTACTCGACGGCGGTGTTTGGTAAATGGGGCTTCGGCGGCAGCGGCTCAAGCGGCGATGGAACGATTCCCAATCCCACGATCACAGGGCCTAATTCGATTCCCACCGCCCAGGGATTTCAAACTTTCTATGGTTACTTGAATCACGCCCGGGCGCATTCGTACCGAGTTGACTCGTTGTGGACGACCGAGGAACCATTCGACGACGACAATGATGGGATTGCCGAGGTCGGGGAGAAGTATCAGCCCAACTCCGATAACGGACTCTGGTTGGAGAAGACAGGCAACACCAATAGTAATCTGAATGCGAACTATACCGCCTATACCGCCGACCTAGTGACCGCGAAGAGCGTTGCTTACATCGAGCAGCATGCCAATTCCGGGCAGCCATTTTATCTGCAGTACGCCTCGACGATTCCACATTTCGACATCGATGCAGTACGAAACTACCCGGAGTGGTTCGCTGCGTACGAGAATGTGCCAGGAGCGAGTTCGTGGACCGACGATCAAAAGTCTTATGCTGCGATGATTTCGCGTCTCGATGCAGCGGTCGGCGAGATCGTGGCCAAGCTCGACGATCCCAATGGCGATGGCGACAAGTCCGATAGCGTGCTCGAGAATACGGTCATCTTCTTCACCTCAGATAACGGACCTACGGCCGAAGATGGCTCGCCGATTGCGTTTTTCGATGCCTCCGGTGGCAAACGCGGCGGCAAACGCGACCTTTGGAATGGCGGAATCAACGTACCGGCCTTCGCGTACTGGAAGGGAACCATCGAGCCCGGCCAGGTTTCGGATCGCTTTACCGATCTGCCCGACTTCATGCCGACGGCTTTGGAGTTGGCCGGCACGCGCGGGCCGGTAGGGCTCGACGGAGTGTCGCTCGTCCATGAGCTAACCGGCCAGGGTGTCGATCGTCCCAAGGACTACATCATTCAGGAGCATCATGAAGGGAGTGGCCCGGACCCTGATGGGAAAAATGGTCGCTGGGCGATCATTAAAGACGATTACAAGCTCATCAAATACAGCGATGGTACGCTGCGGCTTTACAGTTTGAACGATGATTACGACGAGAACAATGAGCTAAGTCTGCAAGATGCCGCCAACCTGGCTATGGTCACCGAATTGCAAGCGATCGCCTTGGCCGAAGGAGTGGAGCAGAACGATTCGTACGCGATTGAATTCCATACTTGGACCGGCGACGATCTCGGCGAGGTGAGCGATAGCGCCAACTGGTCGGGTGCTGCGGTGCCAGCCGAGTACTGGTCTGCGGTGTTGGCCAACGACGGTCGCAGTCCAAAAACCGCAGTGGTCTCCGAAGACGTGCATACCTTGGGCTTCGAGGTTCGCGGCACTGGTAGCTCCGCCACACAAACCGTTCAGGTGCAGCAAGGCCACACGCTGGAAGGACGCAACGAGATTCGCATCAGCGAGTATGGTATTGTCGAACTACAAGGTGGTAGCCTGAGTTCAGTCCGTTGGGTCGATGTGCTCGAAAACGCTCAGCTAGTTGGGCATGGCGACGTGAACGCCGACGTATATAACTTCGGCCAAGTCTCGGTTTCCAACAGCGAGGGAGGCACTAGCATTCTGAGCGTTGGAGACGACTACCGGCAATTTGCATCAGGCGTACTCACGCTCGATATCGGTGGCACTTCCGGCGGCACGCAGTTCGACCAGCTAGAAGTTGTCGGCCAGGCGGTGCTTGGCGGTACGCTTGCTCTGCAGCTAGTGAATGGCTTCGTGCCGACGCAGGGTGAGTTCTTTCCGCTGATGCGAGCCGAATCGATCGAAGGCGAGTTTTCTACGATTCAGCTTCCCACGGTCGATGGTGTCGAGTTGTCGCTGCAATACACAAACTCGCTTGTGCTGCTCGTCGCAGGAGATTTTAACTTGCTCGATGGCGACGTGAACCTCGACGGAGAGCTAAACCAACTCGACGTGGATGCCTTCATCGCGGGTTGGCTTTATCAACAGCCTGTGCCCGATGTTGGGTCTTACAAGAAGGGCGACTTGAACCTGGATGGCATTGTCGATCGCGCCGACTGGCGACTGTTGCGACAGGCTTTTCTCGATGCCAACCTGCCCGCTCCGCAGTTTACTCCCAATCAGGTTCCCGAGCCGGTCTCGCTGCTGCAGATACTCGGCGGTATCAGTGTTGGGCTTGTGATGCGGAAGTGCAGCTAACAGGTTGCCAACTTATGGACTCTCACCTTAGTGCAAGATAATAAAGCTGTGATGTACTTTCGACGATACTGCTGCTGCATTGCCTTGGTAGGGACGATGGTGTTCCTGGCCGGCTCGGCGCACGCAGTTACACTAACCTGGACCGGTGCCGGCGATGGCACCACCTTCTCGCAGCTTCAGAACTGGGCCGGCACACCGACCGGAGGGGTAATCGATACGTCGGATCTGGTCGATACGTATGTGCTCGATACCCCTGCTACGATAGTGGAGAGTTCGGACTTGCGATTCCGCGCTGGGGGATCGCTGGTGCAATCAGCCGGTTCGATTGATATCGCCAGCGCCGATTTTGGCATGGGGTATCTGGAGAATCCCGACATGCCAGGAACGATTGAGCTCTCGGGTGGCTCGATTGCCGCAAAGTTTCTGGCAGAACTCAATGTATCGCTGGGTAGCGGTGCCCAGCTCACGCTCACAGGACCAAATAACCCGGTGAACGAATCGAGTATCTCCTTCACCGACATCACTGCCGAGGTGCATTTCACCGACGAAACCACATCGGCTGTCTTAAGTGAGCATGTGGGCAAGTTCACCGTATTCGGTGCACCAGCTGTAAGTGGAGTGAACCTGAGTATCGAAAGCGATGGGGCTAGTGGGTCGATCGTAACTCCCATCATTACCGAAACTCCAGCGGTGAAGCTTTACGTGAATCGCGACACCGGGCAGCTCACTTTAACGAACCTTACTGGGCAAGCTTTGACCTTTTTTGAGTACGACATACTCTCCACGGCCGGAGCATTGCGCGAGTCGCAGTGGACCTCAATTGCTGGCAACTACGATGAAGCAGCAAATGGAGGGGATGGTTCGGTCGATAGCGACAATGCGTGGCTGCGTTTTACCGCCGCTGGTAGTCGAACGAATCTTGCCGAAGGAACGTTCGGCGAAACCACGCTGGCCCACAACCAGTCGATTGAGCTTGGCACCGCCTGGATACCGAGCCCTTACGAGGACTTGCAGGCGACTCTTTCGTTGTTGAGTGAAGACCTGAAGGTCGAGATAGTCTATACCGGCACCCAGATCGAGTCGCCGATTGAGGTTGGCGATTTCAATGCCGATGGGTTGATCTCGGCGGCCGACTGGCCGTTGATGCGGGCCAATCTGTTTACCGATGTCTCCGGCATGTTGGCGGTGGATGCCCATCGTGCCGGCGATATGGATGGCAACGGGCGAGTGGACGAGCTTGACTTCCTCGCGTTCGAAGCACTCTATGACGCGAATTTCGGTACCGGGGCATTCACTGCGATGGTAAGCCAGGTTCCCGAGCCGCCGTGCTGGCCGATGTTTGCCAGTGTGGCCGGAGCCATCGTATTCGTCGGCAGCCGGAAGCGATCCTAAACGCAGGTGACCCGTCTGCAAGCCAGAACGCTTGCGGTCAGAAGCAGGGCGGTGTAGCTGGCAGGTTCAGGCACTTGAGTGGTGGATGCCGATGCGTTGAGCGGCGCTGCCATGGATTGGCCGAAGTGACTTTTCCAAAGCTGATAGTCGAGAGAGTCGACCACCTGATCGTTGTTGCCATCCGCGGCAAGTCCATCGCCAGTGGACCCAAGGCTGTCTCGCCAAATCGTGTAGTCGGCCAGATTTACCTGATTGTCGCCGTTGTAGTCTCCCTTAAGGTCTGAGGCCGCAACGCAATTGTCGCAGTAATCCACTCGGCCTGGATTTAGAACGCCATCGACTTCGTGGAATAGAATCTCGAGAGTTTCGGCTCCGCCGGGAGCAAAGATCTGTCCCAAGTTGATGCTCGCACCAATGCTTAGTAGTGAGCTTCCTTGCAGAAACGACTCCGCAATGAGTTTCGTGGAAGGGGTACCCATGACTTCCCAACCGTTGCCGGAACCAGCAGTTCCATTTTGTTCGTAGTCCTGCTGCTCAAGCGAGTAAAAGCTACTGGGAGTTAATGCTTCGTCGGGTGAACCTATTTGGTAGAGGTCGAGGTCAACATCGCCGCCCGATTCGTTTCGCAGTTCGGCGTAACCGGTGACCCGATCGACCACCAAACTCAGAAAGGGAATATCTGTTCGTTCGACCACTTGAATACCATGTACGCCTGCGTTGCCGGTAGCGCGGTTCACGGTGAACTCGATATTCGGCGACAACAGACCTTCGTACAAGATGAAGTTGGAAGGGGCGGTCTCGCCGATGCTCTTTGCTTCCGCGCGAACGTAATCGTCCGGGCCGGTGAAGGCTCCCTGTCCCGTGTTGGTTTCGAAGTAGGTGTCGCTCGAGGAGTCTTCTCCAAGTCGAGTGTAAGAAACACGACCGTTGCCATCGGAGCCGACATAGATGTATAGATCGTATCCCGTAAACGGGATGTTATTCAGAGTGAAATAGGATGTGGTTAGATCGGTGGAGTTGTCGACATACCCGTCCATCAACCGTTCGTCGTCGTTGTCCTTCGTGGGGTTTCCAGCCGCCCAGGTGTTATCGGCCAGCCACGAGACCGACATGTCGGTCACTACATTCTCGCTGGTCTTCAGGTTTTCCGCAGTACCGAGAATGTCGTATACCCCGTCGACCCCACCCACGGTGAAATAGGCCACGTTGTTCCAGTTGGCTTGCGAAACGTCGGCGAGGCCTTTCTCCGTGTCGCCGCGAAACCCGGCAACCCCATTAACCTCCGAGGCCGAAGATCCAATGCCACCGACCATGTTCATGCCGACTGAGACCGCATAAGTCGGTTGGCAGAAGCCCGTAGCGACCAGTACCGTAGCAGCTAAAAGAAATGTACGTACTCGATTCGCTGAAAGGCAACGAGTACGTCGTAAACCGAAAGGCACGAAACCAATTGCGAGCAAGCAACACAGCGTCACGCTGCTTGGCTCAGGGACTTGCGTGTTGGCGACGGCCTGACTGGCACCAGTGCTGGCTCCGAAGTTAGCTTTCCAAACTTGGTAGTCGGTCGCGTCGACAACGCCTTGGCTGGCGCCGGTGTCGTCGCCGTTGGCTCGCAGATCGCTGGTTGACCCTAGAGAGTCGCGCCACACCGTGTAGTCGGCCAGGTTTACGACGCCATCGCTGTTGTAGTCGCCTTGAAGATCAATGAACAAGCAGTTCTCGCAGTACTCGACGCGTCCCTTTTGTGTGAAGCTGCCGGTCTGGTGGTACCGGAACACCAGGTCTTCGACCGACTCAGCGGTAAAGGAAGACCCAAGCAAAACGCTGCTGCCGACATCTAGCACGCTGCTATCGGCGAGGAATGCTTCGCCCATCAGGTTGGCCGAGGGAACTCCGAGTTCCTCCCAACCGTGACCAGAACCAGAAGCCCCGTTGCCTTCGTAATCTTGGTCTTCGAGCGATCGAAAGCCAGTGGGATTCAGGCTGCCATCGGCGCTTTCGATCTGGTAGGCATCGAAATCCACCGCCTCGCCGGAGTTGTTTTGAATCGCCATGACACCGGTTACGGTATCGACCATCAGTGTTAAGAAAGGAACGTCGCTCCGCTCAATCAGTTGAATGCCATTGATGCCGGCGTTGTTCGTGCCGCGGGTGATTCGTACTTCAAGATCGCTGGAAATTAACCCTTCGTAGACGATGAAATTACCAGGCTCGGCATCGAACTCACTGATAGCGGTTGCACGAATGTAGTCTTCGGGGCCAGAGAAAGCTCCACCACCAGTGTTGGTGACGAACCAGGTCCGCGAGTTGTCGTCGTTGCCGAGTTGTACGCTAGCGGTGCGGTTGTTTCCATCGGTTCCAACGTAGACTACTAGGTCGTACCCGTTATAGGGAATGTCGGTCAGGTTGACGTAAGACGTAGGCCAGGTGTCGTCGACATCGATGTATCCCGACATCAGTTCCTGATCTTGATTGCTGTAGGGGCCGCCAAACGCACGGTAGGGTTCTTCGGCCAACCACGATACGCTGAGCGAAGTGGTCTCGCCTGCGGAGTTGATTAGGTCCGACGCGCTCCCCTTGAAGTCTTGCAGGTCTTCGATTTCACCATCCACTGGAGGGGCGACGTTGTTCCAGTTGATTTGAGAAATGTCGCGTGGGTAATCGTAGTCGCCGCCGTCGGAGGTGCCTTGCCAGCCCGCACTACCAGTGACCGTACCGCCGGGGCCGCCGCCGGTGATGCCACCGATGAAGTTGATACCGATCTGGCTTTGTCCGCTGGCCTGATGGACGCTGAAGACTAAGAATACTGCGACCGTTGTCAGCAGTGCTTTCGTTTTCAATGGATTACTCCCTGATGTAGTCCGCAAGGTGATGTTCTAGGTTCTGGAGGTGTGTAGACGCTGACCTGCCATGGCGGTAGCGACCAGCAGGGCCATCAGCGAAACGCTGTGGGGTTCCGGAACCGACTGAGACTCGGCCGATGACAGCCCCGCTTGCATGCCGAAGTTGGTCTTCCAAATCTGGTAGTCCGACATGTCGACCACGCCCTGGCTGGCGCCGGTGTCGTCGCCATTGGCACGCAGGTCGGTCGTAGAGCCAAGCGTGTCGCGCCAAACAGTGTAGTCGGCGAGGTTGACCAGGCCGTCCTGGTTGAAATCGCCCGCGATAAATAAATCGGTGTACACCGCGGCAATGTTTTTTACATCACTGTTCAGATCGTTATAGCGAAGGCGGATGTCTTCGGTGCCGTTGCCGTTATAGAGATAGCCGAGCGAGATGGCTTCGCCGGGAGCAATTTGCGTGCTGCCGTTCAGGTAGCCTTCGGAGACCTTCGATGAAGTCGAATCGCCAAGCACCTCCCAACCGTTGCCGGTGCCGCTAGCTCCATTGCCTTCGTAGTCTTGTTCTTCAAGGGTGAGCATCGCGTCGAGGTTGATTCCGCCGCTTTCACTGAGAATCTGATAGAAGTCGATGTCGATGGGGATATCATTCGGGTTGCGAATCTCGGCGTAGCCAGAGTTGCGATCGATCACCAAATCGAGGTTCTTGGCCTCGACGATTTGAATGCCCGCCAGGCCCATATTGCCGTAGGTGGGGTCGCGGTAGAGTTGAATTTGAATATCACTAGAGGTCTGATTCTCGAATTTCACGTAGTTCGAAGGACGATTCATCGCTTCGAATTCCGAAGTGGCAGTTGCGCGAAGATAGTCGGAGCGACTCTCGAAGAACCCCGATCCCGTATTGGATAGCACGTAGGTGTCGGTGAGTAGGTCGTCTTCGTCGGCGGGGATGTCGTTGCCGTCTGTGTTGTAGAAAAGTGCGTCGCTCAGGTTCGGCATCGTTGCGGGCGACTCGTAGTCGTAGAGTCGGACTCGCGAAATCCGCCCATCCGATTGGATGCCTGACGAACCGATATAGACGTAGACGTCGTACTTCGGGAATGGCAGGTTCGTCAGTTGAACCGTGACGTCGGCATCGCTCGACGATACGTCGATATACCCTTGCATCAAGGCTTCATCGCCATCGTCGATCGCTGGCCAGGGATTGCCTGAAGCATCGACCGTGCTGCCATTGCGAGAGTACCAGCTGTTGTCTGCTTCCCAAGCGATTTTAGTATTCGAAAAATAGGTCCCTTCGTCGGAAGTAAGCCCCGTCTTACTGCTATCGGCCCTCGGTGTCCCGTTCGAAGAGTTGGCGGTCTCACTCCAAGGGGCGAGATTGTTCCAGTTGGCCTGAGCTACCACCCCGGCCCGATTCATCAGCAAGCTGTAGTCGGTGCCGGGGGTCCAATTCAAATCGGTCTCGTTCGGGCCGAGTACTTCACCATCGAGGAGGTTGACGATCGGATTGTCAAATCGATCCGTTCCCTCAATCCACGGACCATCAGGGCCTCCCGAGTGAGGCCCACCGATAAAGTTGATGCCAATGGCATCGCCATGAACATCTGCAACAACACAGCAAAACATCGCTGCGAAGGTTAGGAGTTGGGAGATGGTGAATACAAGGGTGCGCGACATGGATCGATCCGAGTGAGAGTGGTCAAGCAAAGTTGTCGAACTAGCAGTGAGGTTTAGAAACCGCCGGGCAATTCGGGAAGTTGACCAGCGCGGGTGCCAAGGTCGCGCCAAGCGTTAGCGTCGATGTCTTCCTCGATAAAATGCACCGAACCATCGCAGTAAACTCCCTGAACACCACCTGGATGCTCGCTAGAGAACGACAGTTGCAGAGCATGGCATCGGGTCGAGCCGGGCAGGGCCGACTTCTCTTTACAAGCCATGGGGTCGGAAAGGTGCAGATTGATGCCGACGGCCGTGGAGCCTAGGCCTTCGGATGTATCGCTACCTTTATTGGTATCCATGTCGTCACTGCCGATATACCAATGGTCTTTATGGTCGCCTTCGGGATCTTCCGCTTCACGACCGATGCGATCTTGTTCATCCGCGTCGTGTACTGTTTCGGCAATGAGCAGCGTATTCGAGAGTCCGTCGGTGATCTTCCGCAGTTTCACCAGAGGATCGTTCTTGTTAAAGAGCACGGGATACAGTACCCCGTCGGCCATCCAGAGCTTCCGCCCCTTGGTGGGAGAGTCCTGGAAGCGAATGAGTCCCGTTGCACAACCAAGGTACGAACCAGGCACTCGTCGCTGCACGATCCAGCCCGGGTCGGCGGTGCCATCGAATTGGTGCTGCGGCAATGCCGCTGAGGGGCAACGCATCACGCTGAACACGGTCTCGAGCAATTGAACGTTCTGATAGGGAGGGCCTGCCAGGTCGGCGGTGGTGTAGCTACCACCATTGAAGGCCCATTGGCCATCGCCTTCGTTGATGGTGATCAACTCCTTGGCGTTGGCTTCTTCCAAGTAAGGGAGCAGGTGAAAGCTCCAAAAGCTACCTTCCGCGTATTGAGCTCCCGGCGGATACGACCGACGTGCCGACTCGTAGTTGGCCATCGAGAGTCCGAGTTGCTTGAGGTTGTTTTGGCATTGGGCACGCCGAGCCGACTCGCGGGCCGACTGTACCGCAGGCAGCAACAGAGCTACCAAAATGCCGATAATGGCGATCACTACCAGCAACTCAACAAGCGTGAAGGCGTGTGCACTTCGGCCTGCTAATCGCGACTTAACCGCTGTAGAACGCTTAAAATCCATAAACCCACCAAACCCTTTCACTATCCATGAAGGCATATCAACATGGCCCGCCCACGTTGATACGCGTACCTAAAATGCGATTAACGGAAACGCCGAGCAGCGAAACCAAGCATGGTCAACATGCAGGCAAGCGAAACGCAGCTTGCTGGTTCAGGCACTGTTGAGACCCCAAGCTTGTTGAGCACGAGCGATCCCATCGAGGGATCGGCCGCGTTGAGGATCGACCAGTCGGCTAGGTCGATGATGCCATCGACGTTCAAGTCGCCGAGGGCACGAGTCGTGACGTCGCCAACCCGCACGGGTACTCGTTCGTCGGCGTCGCCACCGGCCAGGATGCTATCGATGGTTTTTTCGTAGAAGAAGTTTTCGACAAACGCGGTCACGTCGTCCGAAGAAGCAGGGCCGGTGCCATCGCCGGCCACGATGCCATCGAGGTTTACGTCGGCAGGATCGACACCATTGAAGGCAATCTCACGGGCGAATTGGTTCTCGGTGGCGAAATCAAACTCGCCCCATTCGTCGTTACGATTGAAGCCGATCACGCCCATTTCGAGTTCGTCGATCAGGCCTTCGAAATAATCGGCTTCGCGAACCAGGTAGCGGATGGTGCCGCTAACGTTACGGGCGCGGGCACCGCCGCCGATGGAGAGGGGGTAGTCGTCGATCACCACTGGTTCACCTAGCGTGGTTCCGGTGTCGACTACTTCGCCTTGAATCTGGTAGTCGCCAGCGATTGCGGCAACGGCTACACCATCGACGTAGAGGGTAGCGCTGCCACGCTCGTAGAGGTTGTCTTGGGTCAGCAGCATGATGTGGTACCAACCGTTGCTGTCGACATTCGTACCAGGGAAGTTTCCACGTCCAACTTCGACTTCCACGTCGGAGTCGAAATCGGTCTCGGCATATCGCATCGAGAACTTGCCATCGTGTATGCGGACACCATGTTGCTGAGTGTCGTTCACCAATACCTGAGTCGAGGTAGCGTTGGCAGGTTTGACCCAGAACTGCAGGTATCGGTCGCTAACGCCGGAGTAGTCGTAGGGGCCGGCACCGGCGTCGCTGATGCTCAGCACCGACGAAAACGACGATTGCGGGAAGTTCAGGTTGACCGTGCCGAACATGTCGCGATCGCCATCGAAGCTGGCGGCCATGTTGCCGGTGGATCCGGCAGGTAGGTCGGGGCGATCGTCTGCAGCGGCGTACGTTGGTTGCGAGGTGCCGAGCACCGAGCCAAGGTTGGCGAACGATAGGACTTCAGGCTGATCGAAAATGGGATTGCCAGAACCATCAAACTCGCCGGCGCTGTCCAAGGTACCTGTGGTACCCTCGTCGCCGAAGCGATACCAGCGGTCAACGGTCGAAGCATCGGCCATGGCCGACGTCAAGAAACAGACCATACTAAATAGCAGGGCGTGTGAATATCGCATCGAAGGTTAGCTCCTCAGTGGCGGTTCGTGTTGTGCCGAACTCAGGGGTGGCTTTGTAGGAATTATGGAGTGGATTGCTCGTGAGCTGCATCACTTACACAGCAGCGTGTTGCGAGCGTTTGCGTCCGATGATACGACCTTTGAACACCAGGCCGATGGTCAGGAGCGAAGCGAGTACGAAGGTCGATGGTTCGGGCACAGCTGCACCGGAGACCATTGCTTGAAAGGCTTCCAACCCGTGGGCGGCAACGAAGATGCGCTTGAACTCAATGAAGTCGGCCAGGTCGTTGGCTCCGTCGCCGGTGATATCGCCATGAACATAGGCGTCGTATTCCGACATGCCCGACAGATCGGCAGCGAAGTTGTCGCGAATCGTAGGCCAGTCGAGCTCATCTGGAGCGCCACCGCTGAAGTCAAAGTCACCTAGTAAATAAGGAGTGGTTTGCGAAGTTCCTTCGAACCGAACGATGCCTTCGACTACCTCTCCATTGCCATCGAGATAGGTGAAGTTGATGTCTTCCTCTTCGATGCTGAACTTCTGCCAGACATTGCCAATGGTTTCGCTTGCATTATTTGCGATTGAATAGGTCGAAAGGTGACCTTCGCCAACAACGTTCTTGGGGGAGTTGCCACCGAAGGGAATCCAGCCAGAGTACCTGCTGGACATAGGGCTGGTCTGATCGGCGCGATCCAATGCCCCTGCTTCGGAAGTAATTGTGTAGCCTTTGATATCAACCGCACCGTTGGTGCCATTCTCGATGGTCATGGCCCCAGTGTCGCGATCGACGACGAGCGACAGTGTTGGGTCACCGTCGTAGAGACCAATGTTGTCGATTGCCCACCACCAGTCGTTGCGGGCCTGCTCCATGCCAAACTCGAGAGAAATGCTCGAGGTGCCAGCAGGCAGCGGTATATCTACGGTAACGGTTTCATTTGTTGCATCGGGCTTGAAATACTGACCACCGACGTTGGAGTCCCAACGCATGACCTCGGTGTCGTAGTCGCCGCCGTTGTAGGCAACGCGAATCACAGCGGTCTGATTGTTTGTGCCGGATGGGAAACTGCCACCGATCGTGTCGTCGAAACCTTCTGGTCGCCAGCTACTATCGAACTGCAGGCTCAGGGTGTCTTCGGTGGCTGATCCGACGCTAATCGCGGGGGTGCTCATGAAAGTGGTGTAGTAACCGTCGCCTGGGCTCTTATCATGCCATTCGTCCGGATCGGCCACGGCGACCACGTTTTCACCCTTCTGGAATTGCCCGCGGGCTTGCAGGTCGGTGATGGCCCACAAGTCGGGATCGGTGAAGGCCCAGCCACGCCATTCGGTAACACCGCCGGTGGGCATTTCGGAGTTGTCGATCGCCCATCCAGGCAACGAACCTGGGTTGGTATCGAAGTTCGACCAGAACTCGTAGACCACGATGTTTTCGTCCACCGAAGGGCCGAGGGCGATGGAGTCGAAGTTTTCGGAGAACAACAGCTGTTGCGAAAAGGCGGAGGTCGCCGCCATGAGAATCATGAACGCCAGGGATGTGATATGGAGTCGCTGCTGAGTACGCATTGAAGGTGGCATCCTGTAAGTGATTGGTTCAGTGAGTAGTCAATGGATGATTGTTTGTGGTAAGCAGGCTAAACGTGCGAGTCGTTGTTGCCCTGCATTGAGGACCGACGGCTGCGTACCGCACAGGCTATGCCCATCAGCACTAGCAAGCAGGCGGTCGAGGGTTCGGGGACACTTGCTGTTTGCACCGAGCCGGCGGCAGCTGTCTGGCCAAAGTTGGTCTTCCAAGTCTGGTAGTCGGCCATGTCGACCACGCCTTGGCTGGCGCCGGTGTCGTTGCCGTTTGCACGCAGGTCGGTGGTGGAGCCAAGAGAGTCGCGCCAAACCGTGTAGTCGGCGAGATTGACGATGCCGTCGCCGTTGTAATCGCCGGACAGGGGTTCGGCGGAGAGAACATTTTCGCCGTAAATGATCTTGCCGGTGCGAGTCACCCCCGAAGCCGTCTTGTACCGGAATACCAGGTCTTCGGCACCACCTGGGGTGAACGCTGCTCCGAGACGGATTTCTTCTCCCAGCGTGAGCATGGTGCTCTCCAACAGGTAACCTTCTTGAATCGAGGTGTCGCTGAGGCTCCCCATCTCTTCCCAACCATTGCCGGTGCCGGTCGGGCCGTTGCCTTCGTAGTCTTGATCCGCCATGCCGCGGAAACCTGTAGGACTGAGGGCGCCTGACTCGCTTGTGATTTGGTAGAAATCGAAATCGAAGTCAATCGAGGAAGCAGGGCTGGCGTTCTGCAGGGCGACTTCGCCAGTCACCGTATCAACGAGCAGCGTCAAGTCGTTGGCTTCGATGAGCTGAATGCCATGGATGCCTGCATTGCTGCGGTCGCGAATGCCTTCGATGCGGATGGAAAGCGAACTGTCGTCGCCCATCGCGGCCACCGATTGAAGCAGTAGATAATTGGCCCCGTTCTGTGCATCGGCTTGATTCATCGACTTAGCATTGATCTGCAGGTAATCATCAGGCCCAGTGAAAATGCCTTTGCCAGTGTTGGGGACAAAGTAGAACCCGCTGTCGTTGTAGGGCCCTTCCACGCCATCCATACCGTCGTCGATGCCGTCGCTGTTGGAGTCAGTTGGATAATTGACATCGATATAAGCCATGCGGCCGTCGATACCATCGGATCCGACGTAGACCACCAGATCGAAGCTGTTGTAGGGAATGCCAGTCATCTTGACGGTCATGTCGCGATCTCGCCCTGAGATGTCGAGATAGCCTTCCATCAAGTGTTCATCTTCATTCTCGATGCTGTTGTTGACTGCTTGATAGGAGTTCTCGGATTCCCAGGTGACGGTCATGCCAGGAATCGTGGTACCGGTTGAGGTGATAAACCCTGTCTGCGAGCCATTGGTGTCAGGCAGGCTCGGATCGTCTCCGGCCCCATAAGTGCCTTCGTTGAGCGTCTCGGTGTACCGAGCGACATTGTTCCAATTGGTCTGAGCGAAGTCGCCAACACCGGCCATGCCTGTGACTTCATGGCCATTCAAGTAGGCCGTAGGGTTGTTAGGGTTGTAGACCTTCTGATCCTCGGTCAATCCAGCAATCAGAGCGTTGATCTCTGCTTGTGTCTTGCCTTCCACGTTGATTTGCGAATGACGTCCACCGACGAAGTTGATGCCGATGGAGTTCGCTGCATACAGCGTGGAGTAGATAAGTGTGTTTGCTAGCAACAAGGCAAGCATTGCCACGAAGCTATTCAGGATACTAGGACGCATCATGTTCAATCTCGGTGGAATGCTCTTAAAGAAACGGGTGGTATCAATCGAGTGGCTAGAAGACCTCGTTGCCTCGGAGCATCAGACGCCGAGACAACGAGGGACTGAATCACTACTAAGGCTCACCGGCTTGCTGCTTGCTTGCGACGGAAAGCAGCCAAGCCAAGGATGGCCAAACCAGCCAGCACACAGGTCGAGGGCTCGGGCACGCGGGTGATGCCGTACACGCCGGTAGCACCGAGTGTGGAACCCATGGGGCCAGTGCTCACGAAGTCGTCGGTGTTTATCATCCAGCCTGTGGGAGGAGTTTGAGTCCAACCAATTACGTCGGCTTCGATCGAACCTTCTCGTACTTCGTCCAATCCAGGACCGAGTTCCGATGCCAGGCTTTCAAAGTCTTCGCTCAGGATCACCGAGCTGCTGAACAGGCTTTCGGCCGAGATGTTATCCACCGCGAACCACCAGTCGTTACCAGCGTCGACCATTTCGAATGCCAGGGTAGCCGTCGTTGCGGTAGCGGGCACTTCGACAAAGTCGTTGTAGTTGGCGTTCAGGTCGAGATTGACCAATGGGTCGTCGCTGTCGACCGAGTTACCAGTGTTCAGGTCAAGTAGCACAATGTCGCTGCCGTCGTCGAACTGCACTCGCACAAAGGCTTGTTGAGTGTCTTCGGGACGCCAAGAGTAGTCGAAATTAATAGTGAGAATGTCGGTTCCAATCACATCGAACGTCGGCGACATCAGCTGAGTGTTGTAGCCGATGTCTTCGCCGTTGGGACCTTGAGCGCCCATGCCGGCGGGACCGCGGGAGTCGTCCCATTCGTCGGGATCCGCTACCGCGAATACGCCTTGAGCTTTGGTGAACTGATCACGGCCTTGGTTGTCGGCATCGACCCAGAAGGTCGAATTGACGAACGACCATTCTTCCCATTCGATGCGACCACCGATGCTGTCATCGGCCCGAGGAACGTAGGTGCCGGCAAAAGCATTGCCGACGCAGCAGAGAGCTGCTGCAGCGAGTCCAAATATCTTCATCATTAGTAAACCCTCGCGAATCCAAAAGTTGAAAAACTCAAACGCACAGGTATGGCAACGTGCCAATTGCGCCAGATAACAAACCCGGCTCGTGATGCCCTCGACTACCCTCTCACGCATACTCCCCGTCGCAGCAGATTCGCGTGCCAATTCGAAACAGAGACCTCAATGGAGTCAGGTATGCAGGGTGATTGCTGCCACACGTTCCGCGCAAACCAGTAGCTGTTTCCCTGAGAAGCACGATCCCTTCGCGGAAACTGAAAGAATGGTGAGCCTGGGTAGTCTTGGAATCTTTCGTTCGCTTGTCGTTGGCGACATGATGGAGGGCGATTGTGAAGAAGGGATGAGGGTTTGATTGGGTTTCAGAAAAGGGATGCGAAATCCCACGAGCAAGGGAAACCGATTTGATGCGTTGCGCAAGAGGAGGGATTTCTTCGCACAGCGCTAAGGTTGCTCCGCGCAGAGAAACAAATTCGATGTGACATCGCCGAGGTGGCTTATCGTTTTTCAGAAAACGGGGGTGTTACAGCACGAAATGGAGCTTAATATGTGGACTACTTTTCGCACCAAACTGGTGCGTGTCCGCAAGAAACCACGAAAGAAATAGGCCGCGATGTCTACGAACGAAGTACCTCGATGTGGAGTGGATACCGTGGCTGAAATCGCCAGGTTGTTTCAATTGAATGGCGATTCGCAATACGGTGGAGAGGACGTGTCGCAACTGGAGCATGGGTTGCAAGCTGCCTGGTTGGCTGAACAAGAAGAGGCCGGAAGCGAGCTCATCGCCGCGGCTTTGTTGCACGACATTGGGCATCTACTGCATCACTTGCCTGACGATGCTCCGGACAACGGCATTGACGATTTGCACGAGCAACTCGCCTTCGAATGGCTTGAGTCGCGTTTCCCGCCCGAAGTGCTAGAGCCCGTGCGTTTGCACGTACAGGCGAAGCGTTACCTCTGCACGGCCGAAGATGGCTATTGGGAGTCGTTGAGTGCCCCTTCAAAGCAGAGTCTTGAGCTTCAGGGTGGACCGATGAGCGACCAGGAATGCGAAGATTACCGGGCGAATCCTCATTTTAAAGCGTCGCTTCGGCTGCGGCGATGGGACGATCTGGCGAAGATCGATAACCTAGAAACTCCGCCCATCGAGCATTTTCTCGACTACGTGCAGCAAGTTGTCGTTGATTGCGAACCGCAGAGTTAACTGGCAGCGACGGCGGTCGTATTGGTGAGTTGGTCGAGCGACTCTTCGAGCTTGTTCAGCAATTCGTCGCACGCTGCATGGGTGTGTGATAGCGACAGATACAGCTTGGTCCCCATCGGATTCAAGAAAATTCCACTCCGAAACAGCTGCAGCATGAGATCCCGGGCGAGTTGTCGGTCTTCGTGCTGACTCGACCAGTAATCGTGCGGCATCGACGGAGTAAACGCGATTTGGGCTAGAGGACCATCACCTAGCACATGGGCGCGGACGCCAAGCCGGTCGATCACGCTACGCATGCCATGACGAAGGTATTTGCCCAATGTGTGCAAGTGCTCGTAGCTCGCCGGATCTCGCAGGATATTGAGTGTCGCCAAGGCCGCTGTGCAGGAGATGGGGTTTCCGCCGAGGGTCGAGGCAGTCCATACGTAGGTATCGGAGCCTTGGCGGCTCTCGGACGCTAGCTCCATAAGATCAGCGCGACCGCCGAATACGCCGATCGGCAGTCCCCCGCCCAGTGCTTTGCCGTACGCGACCAAATCGGGGACCACTCCATAGTATTCTTGGGCTCCACCGAGGGCTAAGCGGAACCCGGTCACCACTTCATCGAAAACAAGAAGCACTCCGCACTCTGCTGTGACTTGCCGAAGTCCTTCCAAGAAACCAGTTGCAGGGGGAAGGCAGCGTTGCAGTGGTTCGACAATCACCGCGGCGAGTTCCTGCTTGTTTTCCTGGATGATTCTTGTGGTGATCTCCAGATCGTTGAACGGGGCGACGAGGACCCCACCATTCTCGTGGGCGGTAAGTCCATCGCTCGAAGGACGCGGCTGAGGAGGATCGTTCCGCTCGGTCGGGAACAGATTGGTGACGCCGACATCGTGGGCGCCGTGATAAGCCCCTTCGAAACGAAGCACTTTGCGTTTTCCCTGGGCCGCGCGGGCCAGTCGCAAGCAGTACATCGTGGCCTCGGTACCAGAAGCGCAGAATCGTACCTGATCGCAGGCAGGACTGATTGCGATGATCTGCTCGGCAAGTTCAGTCGAGGCGTCGGTCACGGTGGCAAAGTTGGTGCCTTGCAGCAGTCGTTTGGCGACAGGGCCCACGATGCGAGCATCGGCATGGCCCACCAGCACCGAGCCCCAACCCATGGAGAAATCGAGCATTTCCCGCCCGTCGGCGGTCGTCAGTCGGCATCCCTCACCATGTGAAACCACGGTCGCCAGATCGCTGGGGAGATTAAATTCCCCGTTACTTCCAGCAGGGAAATACGTGAGTGCCTTACGACTCCAGGTCATATTGTTCATGGGTTTTTAAAAGAAGTTTGATGTTTTCGCGAAATCTTAACTTCGGTGAATACAATCGTCATCGACGTCCACGGGAACGTTATACCTTGTCTGAAGGGCCCTGACGCAATCTGCGGGAAGTTTTGCGCAGTGAGTCACGACAAAACTAGAGGGGGGAAGTTACACCAATGAGCATGATGACACTGCCGAATGCTGCGAACGACTCTTTCTCGACCTCCAGGCACGGGGTCAAACCGATACGTATTGCACTGCTGATCGATACCTCCACCACTTGGGGAGCAGGATTGATCGAAGGCATTGTCGACTACGCCAAAGCGAAACACAAGCAATGGTTGTTCTCGTTTGAGCACCGTGGCAAGAACGATCGGCTGATGCTGCCGGAGTCGTGGGTGGGCAATGGAGTCATTGCGCGGATCAATCATCCCGATCTCGCCGAGCAGATCATTGCCCGCAAAATCCCCGCAGTGAATGTCTCCTGGTTTCGCTTTGGCGAAAACCTGATTCCGACTTGCACCTGCGACGAGGAGAAGGTCGCCGAAATGGCCATCCGCTACCTCTTGGGGAAAGGGCATCGGCAGTTCGCCTATTGCGCTTCAGTCACACGGCCTGGCTACTATGATCGTCTGGGGAAGTCGTTTGTCGATCAGTTGCAGCAAAATGGTTTTGCTTGTGCTCAATTCAATGGCGATTTCGAGCAACTCGCCAGGCTCGATACTGAACACTATCTTATGGAGCTCGGGAAGTGGCTCAAGCAACTTCCGCGACCGACTGCGCTACTCGCGTTCGACGATCTGCTTGGTCGCCTGGTGACCGAAGCATGTGCCCAATCGGGAATCGTGGTGCCCGACGACATCGCGGTGCTCGGCGGTGAGCACGACGAACTCTGTTCGCGAGTTTCGTCGCCACCGTTGTCGGGCGTGGATCAGTCGGCGCACGAAGTCGGATTTCATGCGGCTGAAATGCTCGATCGCCAACTCTCAGGCTATGCTGGCGAGATTCGCAACATTCGGCTATCGCCGGCTCGCATCATCTCCCGTCAGTCGACCGACAAAGTGGCCGTAGAAGACGAAATGCTCGCTGAGGCGATTCGCTACATCGAAGAGCATTACGCGGGGGAGATTACGATTCGCGACATCCTGAAAGAGATCCCCCTGAGTCGACGGGCGCTGGAGATTGGCTTTCGACGTTACCTTGGTCGTACCCCACGCGACGAGATTCGCCGCGTCCGCGTACAGAAGGCGCTCGAGTTCCTGTGTGATACCGAGTGGTCGGTAACCAAAATCGCCAACGAATGCGGCTTCGATCGCCCTGAACTCTTAACCCGCGCATTCCGACGTGAGTTCAAAGCGACCCCCTCGGAGTTTCGCAAGCGATTCGCCAATCGCAAACCACCGATCACGCCCGATGCGCGCGGCTAAGCAGTCAGCCATCTTCGGTTGCCGACTGCAGAGTTAGGTCGTGGTGAGCGTTTGCTGCCAGTACATCGAACTCTCCACCGCGTCGATCAGGCGTTCGATGTCGCTTGGGAACACGTGCCCGATGGTGCCGATGCGGAACGAGTTGATATTGGTCACTTTACCTGGGTAAATCACAAAGCCTTTTGACTTGAGCAGTGCGTAGAACTCGCGGAAGTTGTAGTCGGCACTCTCTGGATCGAGGAATCCGGTGATGATCGGGCTGTGCAAGTCGTGAGGGAGAAGGCTGCGGAAGCCGAGATTCTCCATGCCTTTGACGAGCGCCTGTTGGTTCCCGCAATACCGCGCGTAGCGAGCGGGCACGCCCCCTTCGGCTTCGAGCTCTTGCAAAGCCTGGTGGAAAGCCCGAACTACATGCGTGGGGCTGGTAAACCGCCATTTGCCGTTGCCTTGCTCCATGGTGATCCACTGGTCGTACACATCCATCGACAGCGAGCGGGCGCGGCCTTTGCATTGCTGCAGCAGATCGATGCGGCAGATCACAAATCCAAAGCCAGGAACCCCCTGGATGCACTTGTTCGACGACGATACCACGCAGTCGATGCCTAACTCGCCGACGTCGAAGGGGATGCCACCAAACGCGCTCATCGAGTCGAGCAGCATCACTTTGTTGTACTGTTTGACGATCCGACAGACGTCATCCAGCGGATTGAGCATGCCGGTGGTGGTTTCGTTGTGAATCAACGCGACGTGCGTGATGTCGCTATCCGCCTGCAGTGCTTGTTCGAGTTGCTCAAGATCGGGGGGAGCGAGTTCGCCGCTGTTGTGCACCAGGTGGTTGATCTTCAGGTACGAGGCAATCTTCGCCAGGCGATCGCCATACGCTCCGTTGGCGAGCACTAGCAGTTTGCCCTCTTCGGGAATCAGTGTGCCTAACATCGACTCGACCGCGAAGGTTCCGCTACCCTGCATGAGCACTGCGGAGTACTGGTCGCGATGTTCTGCGGTTGCGATCTCGACCAGTCGTTCGCGAATCGGGGTGACGATGCCGACGTTATAATCATCGTCCCAGGTGCACCAGTCGCGATCCATCGCCGCTCGCACGGTCGGCGAGGTGGAGAGGGGGCCGGGGGTAAGCAGTAAGTAGTCGTTATCAGCCCACGCGTCCATGGTTCTCTGGCTCCGGATGTCGGGGGGACATAGGTGTGAGGTGGCGATTGTAATCGCCCTGGTGCGAGGCGAGTACATCCAAATGTTGCTTCTACGATCGATTTTTAGAACTACGACCAAATGTCGCAAGATGCACCGCCAAGATGGGGGTTCGATTTCGCGGCGAGTCAAAAAAACTTTGCGTGAACGCGCGACGAAATTGACCAAATGAGTTGATCAAGTGACCCGTTACGCTCGAAAATATCGTGTTTCGCCAATGCTGAAATCTGGCGTTTGCTATCCACATTTCGGCAACTACGCAAGCGATGGTAGCCCTTTTCAAGGCGGAGCGCCGGTCGACAATAGTAGGTATGAATAACAACGATCAAACAAGTCGCTCCGTGGCCATCGTCGGCGGAGGGATTAGTGGACTGGCAACCGCCTGGCGGCTGAAAGAACTAAAACCGCACTGGCGCGTTGTCGTGCACGAAGGCAACGATCGCCCTGGCGGCGTGATTCAAACCCGCCGGCAAGACGACTTCACGTTCGAGCTAGGCCCCGACAGCATTTTGAGCCGGCTCCCTTGGGGCGTTGGATTGTGCAAGCGACTAGGCCTGGAAGGGGAGCTCATCGGCACCGAAGCGGCCGCCCGTGGAGTGTACACGGTGCATCGCGGCCGCGCGACACGCATGCCCGAGGGGCTCGCGATCATGGCCCCCGAGCGGATGTGGCCGATCGTGACCACGCCGATTTTGTCACCATGGGGAAAGATGCGCCTGGCTGCCGAGCGTCTGGTTGCCCGCCGTACCGATCCGAGTGACGAAAGCCTAGCCGATTTCGCCCGTCGTCGGGTTGGCAAGGAAGCCTTCGAGCGGATTGTGCAGCCGCTCGCAGGTGGCATCTTCATGGGCGATCCCGAGCGGCTGAGTCTTCGCTCCTGCTTTCCGCAGTTTGCAGGCATGGAGGCCGAACATGGCAGCCTGATCAAAGCGACTCAAGCCGCCAAAAAGAAGGCTCCGCCTGCCACGAACGGTAAGCCGGCCAGTGTGTTTGTCGCTCCCGCTCGAGGGTTAGGGCGGATCATCGAAACGCTTGCCGAGAAGCTGGGCGACGCGGTGCAGCTTGGCTCGCGAGTCGAGTCGGCGCAGAAACTCTCCGACGGCTGGCAGCTAACCATTCAGCAAGGCGAGGGCCATTCGAGCTTTACCGAGCAGTACAATGCGGTCGTGGTTGCAACTCCGGCGAAAGCAACCGCTGCGATCATCGACCAAATCGAGCCGCGAATCGCCGACATCATGCGAGGTATCGAGTACTCCAGCTGTGCGATCGTGCAATTGGTGTACAATCGCAGCGACGTTCCGCATCCGCTCGATGCCTCTGGCATGGTAGTACCCCACGTCGAAGGTCGCCCGCTACAAGCTTGCTCGTTTAGCAGCGTGAAGTATGCCGGGCGGGCGCCGGATGGTTCGGTCGTGCTGCGTTTGTTTTTCGGCGGCGCATTGAAGCCGGAACTGGTCGACTTGGATGAATCCGCTCTGCAAGACTTGGCCTGCAACGAAGCCGCTAGTCTGCTGGGAGTCACGGCCAAACCTCAAGCGACCATCGTGAAGCAGTGGAAGTCGTCGATGCCGCAGTACTACGTGGGGCACGCCGAACGGATTGACGAAGTCATGCAGCTCGTCGCTCAGCACCATGGACTTGAGCTCGCAGGGGCTGCATTGCACGGGGTTGGCATTCCGCATTGCATTCATACTGCCGAGTCGACTGCCGAGCGTTTAGTAGAACAGCTGGAAGCCGATGAACCACAGTCGTCGGGCCAGACCGCGCAAACCGGGGCAACCACATGATACCTACCGACTATTCGGAAGCCGATTTTGCAACCAGTCCGCTGATGTTCTATTACGAAGTCACGCAGGCGTGCGACTTGGTTTGCCAGCATTGTCGGGCGTCGGCTCAGCCGGAAGCCCACCCGGGGCAGCTAACCTTTGATCAATCTCGGGCGTTGATTGACGACGTGGCGAGCTTCCCAAAACCTCCGACCATGGTGTTTACCGGGGGCGATCCGCTGAAGCGGCCCGACTTGTTCGAGCTGATTCGCTACGCCCGCGACAAAGGTCTCCGCCTGGCGCTAACCCCGTCGGCCACCCCGCTGGCGACGTACGACGCGTTGTCGCAAGCCAAGCAGGCCGGCATTGGATGCTTAGGCGTAAGCTTGGATGGTGCCGATGCGGAAACGCACGACGCGTTTCGAGGTTGGAGCGGTAGTTACGCCCGCACGCTCGAGATGCTCGAAGACGCGAAGCGCCTCGGCTTGCCAGTGCAGGTAAACACCACAGTGTCCAAGCGAAACGTCGGGCAGCTCATCGCCTTGGCCGATCAACTGGCGAAGCATCGCATCATGATGTGGGCCGTGTTCTTTTTGATTCCTGTCGGTCGAGGCGTGGAAGAGCAACGACTCACGGCCGAAGAGTGTGAGCAGGTATTCGAGCTGTTGTGGCGGCAAACTCAAGAGCAGCCGTACGCGATCAAAACCACCGAGGCCCCGCACTATCGCCGTTTTGTGATGCAAAAGCAGGGCGATCCGCTCGCAGGGCGGAGCGACAGCCATGGTCGCCGGGCACCTTTGGGGGTGCGCGATGGCAAAGGCATTATGTTCGTCGCCCACGACGGTCAGATCTTCCCTGCGGGGTTCCTGCCACTATCCTGTGGCAAGTTCCCCGAGCAGTCGGTGGTCGACGCCTACCAGAATCATCCGACTTTTGTTTCGCTCCGCGATCACGATCAACTGGTCGGCAAATGTGGCATGTGCGAGTACCGCGCAGTGTGTGGGGGAAGCCGGTCGCGAGCCTTTGCAGTCACCGGCAATCCACTGGCCGAAGAGCCCGATTGCCAGCACCAGCCGGCGGGGGATGGCGAGCTCATTGCCTGGAACGCGGCCATCGGACAGTAGGAAGTTGGTCTGCCTGCGCACGCTATTCAGGATAAAGGACGGTTTCAACGACCTCTTCGTTGAGATCACAGAACTCCATTGCATAGTCAAGGCTGCGGAACTCGTAATCAATCGACTTTTCGTAAGCCGTGACATCAAACGCAGGAGGCCAGTAAGTCTTCCAAATAATATAGGGGACCAGGCAGATGATAAACGGAATGAGTACCGCGTACTTTGCTAGCGGTCTTGGCACGTGAGGTTCGATAAACGGCATGCAAGTGAAGATGACTGCTAGGCCGACGGCCCAGATCAACAGCCCATCTCCCCAGCGCCCGAGTCGCAACCGCCACCGGCAGCCCGGGCAAACCGGTGCGACGATACGAACTGGTTTGCCCCAGAAAAGCGTGATGAATGTCCACCAGCCTTGGGTGCTGGTCCAAATCGTCACTAAGCTCTCAGGATGGTCTGCGTTGCATTGCACGCATCGATCAGGGAATTGAGCGCGATGCTTGCGAGGTAAGCGCACATCGGCAGATGCCATCGTATCCCCCCTTTAGATAACGATCCGATTACTTGTTCTAGGCTAACCTTGCAATCCGCTACGATACGGTCCAGGTGTCGCCGGAATGGAACAGCTTTTCCAAGTCGCCAGGGCCTTGGGTTCCGATGGCTTGCTCAATCTGCCGATTGATCAGGTCGTCGTACTGCGGAGACTCAACGGCTCGGAACACGCCGATCGGTTCGGGGAAGCCATCTTGATGTCGCATGCGAGTCAGCAGGTAAGCTAGGCTGGGCTCGGTAGCTCGCTCGTCGTGGAATAGCAAATCGTCTTCCGAGATACCTTTGCCAAGTTCCACGACTTCCGGCTCTAGGCCATTCAGGCGAATGCCTTTGTCGCGGTTCTTGCCGAAGATCATCGGCTTGCCATGTTCAAGCTCCAGCACGTTGTCTTCCTTTTCGTCGCGTTCCTTGGCGTAGTTCCACGCGCCGTCGTTGAACACATGGCAGTTCTGGTAGACCTCGATGAACGAAGTGCCCGAGTGCGCTGCGGCGCGCTCCATCACTTTGCCCATATGCTTCAGGTTCGTATCGATCGTGCGAGCGACGAAGGTGCCTTCGGCGCCGACCACGATCGACAAGGGATTTAGCGGGTTGTCGATGGCTCCCATCGGCGAGCTCTTGGTCTTCGCACCGAGCAGCGAAGTCGGCGAGTACTGGCCCTTGGTCAAACCGTAAATGCGGTTGTTGAACAGGATGATGTTCAGGTCCATGTTGCGACGAATCGCATGCATCAGGTGATTGCCGCCGATGGACAACCCGTCGCCGTCGCCGGTGATGACCCACACTTGCAAGTCAGGACGTACGGTCTTCAGGCCCGAGGCCACCGCCGGAGCACGGCCATGGATCGAGTGCATGCCGTACGTGTTCATGTAGTAGGGGAATCGACTGCTGCAGCCGATGCCGGAGATGAACACGATTTTCTCGCGAGGCACTCCCAGCGAAGGCAGCACCTTTTTCATCTGCGCGAGAATGGCGTAGTCGCCACACCCGGGGCACCAGCGAACGTCTTGGTCGCTGGCAAAGTCGGTTGGTTTCAGTACCGGAAGTGCATCGGTGGACATGATGGTACAGGGAGTTAAGTGTGGGATTCGTTGACGCAAAGCCGCCAAGCGAAACGAGTGGGGTAGTGACTATCTCAAGTGAGAGTGATTGCCATCGTTTCTTGGCGTCAAGAATAAGTGGTGGCTGTTCAGCCTTCTAACTCGGCGTGAATGCGATCCAGGATCTCTCCCACTTGGAACGGTTTGCCTTGGACTTTGTTGAGCCCAACCAAGGGGATGTCGAACTTGGAGCGGAGGATGGTGAGCAATTGTCCGCAGTTGAGTTCAGGCACGAGCACCTTTTTATAGCTGCGAAGGATCTGCTCGAAATTCTTGGGGAACGGATTGAGGTATCGCAGGTGGCAATGGGCTACCGACTTGCCAGCTGCGAGCGCGGTGTGCACGGCTGTAGCACACGATCCGTAGGGGCCACCCCAGCTGACGACCAGCAGGTCGCCGCTCTCGGGGCCATCGACTTCTTGCAGCGGAATGTGATCGGCAATCAGTTCCACTTTGCGAGCCCGGGTCTCGATCATGTGTTGGTGATTCGCGGGATCGTAGCTGACGTTGCCGGTGATGTCTTGCTTTTCCAATCCACCAACGCGGTGCATCAAGGTCGGGGTGCCGGGCCGAGCCCAGGGACGAGCGAGTCGCTCGTTGCGTTCGTAGGGATGGAATACGTCGCCGTTGCTGAGCGGTTCGGCGTACTTCACCTCGGTGCGCGGCAAGCTGCCGACATCGGGAATGCGCCATGGCTCCGAGCCGTTCGCGATGTAACCGTCGGTCAGCAGGAAGACGGGGATCATATGCTCCACGGCAATGCGCCAAGCTTCCTGAGCGACTTCGAAGCAGTCGGCGGGGCTCGACGCCGCAATCACCGGCATCGGGCATTCGCCATTGCGACCGTACATGGCCTGGAACAGGTCGGCCTGCTCGGTCTTGGTCGGCAGACCGGTCGAGGGGCCACCTCGTTGCACGTTGATCACGATCATCGGCAACTCGGTCATCACCGCCAGGCCAAGGGCTTCGCCTTTGAGGGCGATACCAGGGCCACTGCTGGCGGTCACGGCCATCTCACCGGCAAACGACGCCCCGATGGTCGCGGTGACGGCGGCAATTTCGTCTTCGGCCTGGAAAGTCAGCACGTCGAAGTTCTTAAGCTTCGCCAGTTCGTGCAAAATATCGCTAGCGGGAGTTATGGGGTACGCACCGAGGAACAACCGACGCTTGCTCAGGTGGGCCGCGGTAACTAGTCCCCAAGCCAGGGCGGTGTTGCCCATGATGTTGCGATAGGTACCAGGCGTCAGGTCGGCCTTGCCCACGTGATACTGGGTGCTGATGGCTTCGACGGTTTCGCCATAGTTGTAGCCAGCCTTCAACGCACGGCGGTTGGCTTCGGCAACGTCGGGGTTTTTGCCGAACTTTGCGTCGATGAAACGTAGCGTCGGATCGAGCGATCGATCGTAAAGCCAGAACACCAGGCCCATCGCGAAGAAGTTGCGGCAGCGATCGGCTTCCTTCTGGCTGAGTCCCAAGCCCTCGACCGCCAGCCGGGTGAGCTTGGTCATGTCGACCTTGTGCAGTTTGTAGCTCTGCTCCAGCGAGCCATCTTCCAGAGGGTTCGAAGCGTAGCCAGCCTGTTCCAGGCCTTTCTTGTCGAATGCACTCTCGTTGCACACGAGGATGCCACCGTCGCGGAGATCGCCGATGTTGGTGATCAGCGCGGCCGGATTCATGGCAACTAGCGCGTCGACCGTGTCGCCGGGCGTGTAGATGTCGCGGCTCGAGAAGTGGATCTGAAAGCCACTGACGCCAGCTTTGGTGCCGCGCGGGGCGCGAATCTCGGCCGGAAAGTCGGGAAACGTCGCGACATCGTTGCCAGCTAGCGCCGAGGTGTTGGTGAATTGGGTTCCCGCGAGTTGCATACCGTCGCCCGAATCGCCACAAAAACGAACGGTAGCTTCATCTAGTTGTTGCCTAGGTTTTTCGGTAGCAGTCGACATGATGTTGAGTGGGGAGAGTGCCTGATTGACAGATGCCAGCGGAGGGCATTCCGTGAGTGTAACGCGCGGCGGGCAGGTGTTGAACCGCACTTGTTGGGCAAAATATGCCGGGTGGGATTAACGACTTGGGTACTCGGGAGGAGGTTCGTACAGCTTGGTCAGGTCGATGCCCCCTCGCTGTTCCTCCTCCATGAGCTTCATGCGTTTCTCAAGCTGCTCGAGCCGGCGAGCCATCTGCGGTAGCAAATCTTCCTTCGGATCGCGTAGTACTGGGCGCGGTACCTCAGGGTAGCCCAACTGTCGGTGGAGCGAAGCAAACAGAAACAATGGATCTTTGCGGCGGTTCGCTAGGGCGATGCGTCCTTCGCGCTCACCAAACAGGGGTGCCGATTTCTCGGACGGCTCGGTATCGCCATGCCCCGATTGATTAGCACGTTGGTGATAATAGTCGCTCCGCACGTAGAGCAGATCGGCAATATCAACCATGCCTACCTGGTGTCGGATGGTAAGAATCCACTCCCGCCACAATGCACTATAGGCGGGGTCGCCCGAGATGGCAGTGAGTCCTTGGTCGTATCCCAGACGATTCCGGCATAAAACTTCGAACTGGTATAAGAAGAGTCCCTGCAGCGTGGGGGCGGTCTCGTGATAGCGTCCCGCGCGGTACTCCGCTTCCTGGGCCAGTACGGCCAGTCCCACGCGCAGATCAAATCGGCCCCGCTCGTTCTCCGCCTGATCGATCACATACGTCTGAAACGGCGTGAAATAGTGAGGCAGCTTGGCCATGGCGGTCGCAAACGTGCCGGCATGCCGTAGCTCGGCCAGCATGAAATCGATGGCCATCGGCAGCTTGCAGGTAGCCAGCGTCTCCTCGCGTACCGCGGCTAGCACGTCCTGGGCGGGAATGTTTTCGGCCACCCGAGTGCCCAGTGTACGAAAGAAATGCCCCTGTTCGATGTATTCCTCGATTCCCAGGGGGGAAATCGGGTTCTTAGAATCAGCTTCCGGCATGGGATTAACCGCGGAGGATTGGCCAACAGGGGATGGCCACTTATGATCGTAATAGTCAGCTACATTTGATAGTAGAGCGCCCTTCGGGCCGACCTGCAAGCGGTCGCCGTTCATCCCCCCTGGATCGAGACAAAACATCATGCCCGGCAGATTCACCAGCATCGAGGAAGCCATCCAAGCCATAGGTCGTGGCGAGATCGTGGTGGTGGTGGACGCCGAGGACCGGGAGAACGAGGGAGACTTCATCTGCGCGGCAGAAAAAGTCACGCCCGAGATAGTGAACTTTATGATCACGCACGGCAAAGGGCAACTTTGCATGCCGATCCTGCCCGAGGTCAGCGAGCGGCTGAATCTGCCGCCGATCGTCAAGGACAACACCGCCCCGCTCGGCACCGCCTACACGATTCCCGTGGACCATCGGACCAACCGCACCGGCATCACCGCCTCGGAGCGGGCGACCACCATCCAGGCGATTTGCGATCCGAAAAGTGTGCCGGAAGACTTCGCCCGTCCTGGTCACTTAGCCCCCTTGGTCGCCAAGGAGGGGGGCGTGCTCCGCCGTGCCGGCCACACCGAGGCCGCAGTCGACCTGGCTCGGCTTGCAGGGCTCATGCCCGCTGGCGTGCTCTGCGAAATCCTCAACGCCACCGGCGATCGGGCCAATCGCGACGAGCTGGTAGCGGTCGCCGAACAGTTCGGCTTGGCGATGATCACCATCGAGGACCTGATCTCCTACCGACGGGTCCGCGAGAAGCTGGTGTACCGTAAGGCCGAGGCTGAATTGCCCACTCGCTATGGCACCGGCCGCATCATCGCCTACGGGGTGCAGCACGAGACGCAGGAACCAGTGGTC
This sequence comes from Aeoliella mucimassa, assembly GCF_007748035.1. Lineage (NCBI taxonomy): Bacteria > Pseudomonadati > Planctomycetota > Planctomycetia > Pirellulales > Lacipirellulaceae > Aeoliella > Aeoliella mucimassa. The sequence goes on along the minus strand of NZ_CP036278.1, from coordinate 5,964,209 downwards.
TACGTGGTCGGCGATCCGACGTCGGTCGAGGCCCCGCTGGTTCGTTTGCATTCTTCCTGCTTCACCGGCGACTTGCTTGAATCGCTCCGATGCGACTGCGGCGACCAACTGCACATGGCGCTCGACATGATCTCGCGCGAAGGCTGCGGGGTGCTGGTCTACTTGCCGCAGGAAGGTCGCGGCATTGGTCTGGTCGAAAAGGTAAAAGCCTACGCCTTACAGGATCAGGGGATGGACACGGTGGAAGCCAACGTTGCACTGGGCTTCAAGGCCGATCCCCGCGACTATGGCGTCGGCATTCAGCTGCTGAAGGACCTCGGACTGCGGAAGATCCGGCTGCTGACCAACAACCCCAAGAAGACCGACGCGTTCATCTACGGTGGCTTTGACCTTGAGGTGGTCGATCAGATTCCGATCGTCTCGCCGACCAACAAGTACAACGAACGCTACATGGCTACCAAACGCGACAAAATGGGCCATCAGTTGCCGCAATAGGTCGTTGTGACCTCCGGGTGGCTATTCTACTTCGAGCCAGTCGTAGCCTTCGTAGAGCGGCGAGAGCGTCACCGGGCCGTCTGCGGTCACGTGCACCATGTCTTCGATCCGCACGCCGCCATGCACCGAGGAGTACAGGCCAGGCTCCACGGTGAACACCTCGCCGGCGAGAATCTCCTCGCCATCGGTCGATAGCAAGATCGGTTCGTGCACGTCGAGGCCGATGCCGTGGCCGGTGCCGTGGTTCATGACGGGCGTTTCCAGCTCGCGTTCTTCGCTCGCTGGTACGTAGCGATAGCCATGCTCAGCCAACGAGGCGACCGTCGCCTGGTGGACAGCATCGCCGGTTGTGCCAGGCTTCAGCGCGTCGATCGCTGCCTGCTTGGCCGCCTGAACCGCTGCGTGCATGCGAATGAACTCCTCCGAAGCGGTGCCATGCACCACCGTGCGGGTGCAGTCGCCGTTGTAGTGCGACTCGGTGTCGAGCGGAAAAATGTCGACCACCACCGGGCAACCGGTACGAATCGGCCCAGTGCCTTTGTGATGGCAATCGGCCACGTGCGGCAAGCTGGCGACGATCGAGTCGTGAGGATTCGCGAACCCCAGATCAATCAGCCAGCTAGTGATCTGACGCCGGACTCGCTCGCTAGTTAAAATCTGCCCCTCTTGAAGGAGCTGCCCCTGCGAATCGACATCCGCGGTCGCGATCCACCGACAGGCCTTGGTCATGACCTGTCCGGTGATTTGCTGTGCGTGCTCCAGCGCGGCAATCTCGTCGGCCGACTTCACCCGGCGCGACTTCACGCCGAGGTCGTCGTCCAGGTTCACTTCGATGCCAGCTTGCAGCAACTTAGCGGCAAACAGGAATGGCAGCGAGCGATCGGTCTTCACTTGCTTCACGCCGCGCTGCGTAAGCAGCTCGACCACCGCCTGGGCGGTGGCTACGTCGCGGTCGCCCGACAGTCCGCCGGCCGGGGAAAAGTCGGCCGGACAGGCGACCTGGTCGGCCTGGGCGTGTGCTCGTGCTCGCTGCATTTCCAGGTCGCGGATGATCAGTAGCGACTTGCCTTCGGGAGGCAAATTGCCGAGGTAAGCCGCGGCGTCGCCCACGGCAAAGCGAATCTGGTGAAACAGGGTGCGATTGGTATCAGGGACACCAGCGAGCAGCGTAACGGTATCAGGCATCGGGACGACTCGATCAAACGAAGAAGGAACACGAACACTTCTTCGATTGTGACCGAACAGCCCTTCGGCGGATAGATACGTCAGTCAAGCAGCCAGTATCGCAGGATGCAGTAGATGGCTCGCAGGCCGTCGCGAACGTGGATTTTCTTCCCCTCGTCGTAGCCGCGGCTTTTGTAAGCAATCGGCACCTCGAGGAATCGGCACTTCCGGCGAGCCAGCTTGGCGGTCAGCTCCGGCTCGAAGCCAAACCGGGTTTCTCGGAGCACCATATTGCGGACCGCTGCCTTGCGGAACACCTTGTAGCAGGTCTCCATATCGGTCAGGCGCAATCCTGTTGTCGCGTTCGACAGCCAGGTCAACGCCGCATTGCCGAAGCGATGCAGCCAGGAGGGGTCCTGCTCAGCGTTCTCCAGGAATCGCGAACCGTAAACCACATCGGCTTCGCCCGAGCGGATTGGAGCGATAAGCTTCTCGTAATCGGTCGGATCGTATTCCAGGTCGGCATCTTGAATTAGCACAATGTCGCCGCGGGCGTGGGCGAGCGCCGTGTGCAGGGCGGCCCCTTTGCCTTTGTTGTAGCCATGCAGCAACACTTGCACGTTCGAGCGTTGGCCCAGTTCGACCAGTACGTCGCGGGTGCCATCGGTGCTGGCATCGTCGACAATCACCACCTCGTTGGCAACGCCGGTCGCAAGCACACGATCGACAATCGTGCGAATCGTCTCCTCCTCGTTGTACACGGGAATCAGCACGCTGACTTTCAGCGCGGTTCGCCGGCGACTCGCGGCATCGTGCTCCCGCGCGGCCGCTTCGTCGTGCTGTTCAAGGGCCTCCAAACCAGCTTCGGCCACTTCCAGGGTCGAGAGCATCCGCTTGGTGGTTTCGTTCGTCAGGGCCTCGCGCTGCTGGTTGTCGGTCGACGAACCAGGCAGGTCGCTGCGAACTTTGGTATCGGTATCTTGAGAGGATTCAACCATGGTTGTGTACGCTATTGAAGGTTCTCGTTGGGTGTCTGCGACGATTCTCGATCGGCGAGTACTTTGGCCGTCGGCTGCACCGGCAGGGCAGGCCAGTCGAAAGCGGTAACGTGAAGGGTGTCGGTAATCAGCCGCTCCTCAGGAGCCACGTACTGATCACTTTGGGGATCGTTGTAGATCGACGAGCGGCCCCAAAGCTGGGCGAGGCCGTCTTGGTAAATCAGGGTCCACGCTGGATTCGGCTTCTCCGATTCCAACCGCATCACCTCGATTGGTTGGTTGTATTGCCGATCGATCAGCACCAGATCGGGATTGCCGAGTTCGAGCACTGCTGTCGGATCGATGGGCCCCGCTTCAGGGCGGCGATAGCGATACCCTTTGTTATCGCCGAGTAGGAAGTCGAAGTTCTTGTCGACCACCTCTTGGGGATAGCAGGTGCGAAAACGCCCGTCGAACGACACCGTGGTCTCCGGCGACAGCGCGGCAATCGCGTACTGCGCCCAGTTAAACGGAACCACTAGTCGGCCGTGCAGATCCTTGAAGGTCATCCATTGGAACGCGTCGACCGGATACTTATGGCGATACACCGGCAACCGCTCCAGGCGATTGCCCAGCGTATTGGCTTGCAGCCCGATGGCCACCAACAGGGCGGTCGCAATGCCCCAGCGACTCCAGGTGCCGAGCCGGGTGACCGGTAGTTTGCTCGTGTCGGGCTTGGCCCGTAGCAGCATCGATTGCAAATGCACCGGTACCCAGAACCCGCATAAGAGCGTAAAGAACGCAATGTGTCGCAGGTGCGAGCAGGCTTGCCAACCCACCAGTAGGAGGATGGCGATTTGCACCCAGTCGCGACGCTGGCGGGTGAACGCGATGCTCGCGATCGCGACCGCAATCAAAGTCATCAGCGGCCAGAACACTGGGTCCGATGGTTTGGGGGCCGCCCACTCGGTAATCTCCGGGCGGGGGCTGCCGAGCGATAGTAGCAACCACTCATGCAGCCCGGTGCCGTAGGGATTCACGAACGTGGCTGCGAGCACCAGCAGTCCGGCGACGACCATCGCCGCGACGATGCCGAGCGACTTAGTACGCTGGTAGTAAATGGCCTCGACGATTCGCCCGGCCAGGTAGGCTCCCGTGATGCAAATGCCAGCGACGAACGCCCCGTGCGAGTTGGTCCACAGCACCATGATCACCGGTAGCAGGGCCAGCCAGCCCAAACGCCGCGGAGTCCAAGGAGTGATCGACGACTCGTCGCTTGCTGGTTCATCGACGAGCCAAGCCCGCCAACCAGTGAAGGCCAGCTCAAGGGTTAATAGTAAGGTCGTGCACCAGGCGAAACTCAGCACCTGAGGACGGACCGGGAAGAACGCAGTAAGGTTATTCGCCAGTAGCAGTAAAAAGGCCGCCATCGTCAGCGGGCGAACGCCTTGTCGGTGGGCCGCCCAAGCCATCGCACCCAGAATCGCTAGCCCGACCAGGCATTTGAAAATCTGCAGCCCTTCGTCGTCGAACCAGGTATAAATCGTCGCGTACGTCAGCTCGGCGATGTTCTCGTGGTTGACCCACGGATAGCCTTCGGCCGTAAAGGTGTGCGTTGCGGTGCGATGCAGATGCCCGTCGCGGATCACCTCCTGCCCGTAGGTTACGTGTCCCCACAGGTCGGGATCAGTGAAGTTCAGCGACAACGCAACCGCGCATCCTACCCACAGGGCGAGGATCACCAACCGGCGAAGGAGTCGATACTCTCGCTTGGCGCAGGCCAGTTCGCTTTCGCTGATCTCAGTTCGTTTGACTGGCGAGAAGTCGTCGGATTGGGATTCAGTGGGCATAGTAGCGGGGGGCAAGCGATCGCGAGAAATAGGGGACCAGGAAAAGCTACCCCGCCGAATCCGACCAGGCTGTCGCCTTTTCGCAACATGGCAAGGTTCCGCCACCCGGGAATCCCGTGCGATGCGTGCAACCAATACAACTGCTTAACCCGCTCGGACTACGGTGCTCAGCAGGCGTTCCGAAACGTAGTAGATGCCGAAGCCGACGATCGACCTCCTGCTCGAGTTCACCTGTTCGCCTGCGCTCCCATTCGCCCAACTCCGCCAAGTCCCCGCCCCTGACGGAATAGATTCCCAAAGCTGGTCAAAAAGATTCCCAATTTTCCCACCTATGGGAAATTTGGGATTCTATTCGTGAGCGTCGCCAGAGCAGGGGAGGGGAGTCGGTGCTTGCGACGAGGCCAAACAAGAATGCCGCTCCTCCCTGTGGAGTGGGAGGGCGGCGATTGTTGGGGTGTTCGTGCTCAACGAGAGTGCTGGTGCTACTCTTTGATCATGTCCTTCACGGTGTGACCGCCGGGGATCATGGGGAGCACGTGTTCCTGGTATGGAGTGGCGACGTCGAGCACGTAGGGGCCGTCGTAGTCGATCATCTCCTGCAGTGCGGCTTCGAGGTCTTCCTTCTTCTCGACGTAGGCCGACCCGCAGCCGAAGCCTTTGGCGATCTCGACGAAGTTCGGGAAGCGATGCTCCTGGGCCATCGGGCCGATGCCGTCGCCTTCGCCGGACCACTCGGGGTTGTCGATTGGTCCCAGGTAGGTGTGCGCCCGGTTGCCTTGCATGAAGCGGTCTTCCCACTGCACGACCATGCCGAGGTGCTGGTTGTTGAGCAGCAACACTTTGACCGGCAGCTTCTCGCAGCTAAGGGTCGCGAGTTCCTGCACGTTCATCAGGAAGCTGCCGTCGCCGTCGATGTCGACGACCAAACGTCCTGGGTACTGGCTTTGCACGCCCATCGCGGCTGGCAGGCCGAAGCCCATGGTGCCGAGCCCGCTCGACGAGAGCCAGGTTCTTGGCTTGTCGAACTTGTAGTACTGAGCTGCCCACATTTGGTGCTGCCCCACGCCGGTGGTGATGACCGGGTCGAGCTGGTGGGTCATCTTCCAAAGCGTGTGGATGGCGTGCTGCTGGGTGATGCCAGAATAGTCCTGGTTGTAGTGGAACGGTTCGTCCTTCTTCCACTTCTTGCACTTGGCGACCCAGTCGCTGATGTCCTCGGGGGCTTCAACAATCTTGTTGAGCTCGGTGAGGGCGAACTTCACGTCGCTGCAAACAGGAATGTGAGCAGGTTTGTTTTTGTTGAGTTCCGCGGCGTCGATATCGATATGAATGATCTTGCCATGCTTGCAGAACTCTTCGACCTTGCCGGTCACGCGATCGTCGAACCGCACGCCGAGGGCGATCAGCAAATCGGCTTCGTCGACTGCGTAGTTCGAGTAGACGCTGCCGTGCATGCCAAGCATGTCGAGCGACAGTTCGTCGGTGCCGGGGTAGACGCCGAGTCCCATGACGGTCATGGTGATCGGAATGCCGGTTTTCTTGACCAGTTCGCGAAGCTCGTTGGAGGCTTCGCCGGTAATCACACCGCCGCCGGCGTAGATCACAGGGCGCTTCGCTCGCTTGATGGCTGCGGCGATTTGCTTGATCTGCTCGGGACGGGCCTTGGGGTTGTTCAGCTGGAAGCCCGGCAGCTCGATGTCGACATCGTAGTTCGGCACGCACTTGTCGAGCAGCACGTCTTTCGGCATATCGACCAACACAGGACCCGGGCGGCCGCTGCTGGCGACGAGGAACGCTTCCTTCATCACCCGGGCGACGTCGTTCACGTCGGTCACCAGGTAATGGTGTTTGGTGATTCCGCGGCAAACTTCCACGATGGGAGTTTCCTGAAAGGCGTCGCTGCCGATCACTTTGGTGGTCACCTGGCCGGTAATGGCGACGAGCGGCACGCTATCGAGCTTGGCATCGGCAAGCGCGGTCACCAGGTTGGTGGCCCCAGGTCCGCTGGTTGCCATGCAAACGCCGACCTTGCCGGTGCTGCGAGCAATGCCTTGGGCGGCGAAACCGCCCCCTTGCTCGTGCCGGGGAAGGATGGTGCGCAGGGTGTCTTTGAATCGCGTGAGTGCCTGGTGCAGCGGCATACTACAACCGCCAGGGTAGGCAAAGATGGTGTCGACGCCGTGGTTAACGAGGGATTGAACCACGATGTCCGCGCCACTTGTCAATTCGGTCGTTGGATTTGCCTCGGTTGCCATCGCCACGTTTATTTGCCTCGAAGTGTCAACACAGATGAAGTCCGTACCGGTATCCCTGAAACCGCTTCAGAGGAAAGGAGGACACGAAAGGTCGCGAATCGGTTCATGATAAGAGCGGAAGTCTCGCGGAGCAACCATTTGCCCCACGATTCGTCGATTCTGCGATGGAATTTTAGGCCATCGCGGCGGCCAGATCCCGCGCTAACCCGTAACCCGCTTGGGAATCGTGAACGAATAGAGCACGACCACCGCGCCGGCTCCCATCAGGCTCCACGGGGCCCAGTCGGGGGGCGAAATCACGCGGGCGGGGGCGATTTGTTGTCCACCCCGCACCTGAGGTTTGAGCACCGCCTGGTCGAGCAGCAGCGCTTCGACACCTAAAAAACAGCAATAGGCACCAACCGCTAGAAAGAATGCACGCCACATGGCAACTACTCGCCTCCAAAGCTTCATACGAACTTCGATACCCTGGTTAACAAAATCGACTCGCCAGGGGGGAGTGGTTGACTGCGAACCGCGCGTCGCGGCCGAAAGCAGGCCGATCGGGTGCGGTTTATGCAGGCTTTTCGCGTCGTTCCGCGCATCGAGCGTCGGGCGGTTACCGTCGGGCAGTGTAGAAGTGCTCGTCGGGCAACGTCATCTCTTCGACCTCCAGCCCGAAGTGCTCGCCGACCTTCACGGCCGCTCCGCGAGCGATGATGCGGTCGCCGACCATCAGTTCGAGCGTGTCGTCGCACGATTTGTCGAAGCTCACCATGGCACCCGGGCCGAGTTCCAGCACTTCCTGCACGGAAAGCCGTTTATTGACGAGTCGCACCGAGACCGGCACCGAGATCTTCAGCAAGTGCCGGGCGTAGGGTGGCAGCTCGGTAAGCGACTTGGGCGAGGGTGGCGGCGGAGGTGGTGGCGGCTCTTTGGCCTTTTCCGCGGCCTTAGCGGGCTCTTCCTTCGGTTTCGGCGGTGGCAGCAGCTTCGCTGGCTCGGCGCAAGGCCAGAGAAACATCAGCTGCGAGGTCACCCCATCCTGAGTCAGCTCCAAGGGAAGCAGCGAGGCCCCGTCGGCCAGCTCGCCATCTTGCAGCGACTGAGCGAGGTTCTCGACCCACATCGCCCCGAACTTCTCGGAGAACATGGTGTCGGGCACCACGAGCATCGAGAGCTCTTGGGCCAACGTGTTGAGCATTCCCTCGCCGGTGATGTCGGGCTCGCGGACCCATCCCCGCAGCAGCCCCGACTCTTCGGGCAGGATGGCGGCCATCGCCTCGTCGCCGAACTGCATCATCATGACCAGGCCCGGGCCATCGACCCCTTCGGGCAACTGATCGGCGTTGAAAGTGTCGGGCGTGCCGACTGCCACGGTTACCTCGGCGTCGATGCCGCGCATCAAGGCAGCACCGATTTCGTCGGCGTTTTCTTCGCAGACTGGCAGCATCTGGGCAACAAGGTCGGCGTTCAGATCGCTCATGCTAGCAGATTGGGGGGCGAAAGCTTGGAGTAGAGTTTCTTCCATTTCGTATCGGCACCCTAGCCGGCAAACTTTGCGCGAACCGCCTGGCCCGTCGTCTGGGTGCTAGCGACGCCAGCGCGTATAATGCAACGCCTGTTTCCAGTATCTCCTATTATTGTCGTGGAACTATGCCTACTGTTTCGCTTGCTCACGAACTGAAACCCTACAAATCGCTCTCCAACGAGGAGCTGTACGAGCGGATCGCGACCATCAAACGCGAACTGGGCGATCGGCTGCTGATTCTTGGGCATCATTACCAGCAGGATGAAGTGGTGGAGCTGGCCGACCTGCGGGGCGACAGCTACCAGCTCTCGCAGCTTGCAGCGGATAGCGACGATTGCCGAGTGATTGCGTTTTGCGGCGTGCACTTCATGGCCGAGACGGCCGACATCCTGGCGAACCGCCCCGAGAAGCTCGCCGAGCGATCTGGTGAGCGGGTAAACGTGATCCTGCCCGACATGGCCGCCGGGTGTTCGATGGCCGACATGGCTGCGATCGAGCAGATTGAAGACGCGTGGGACGAACTCGGCGAAGTGATTGATACCGACGACATTACGCCGGTCACTTACATCAACTCGGCAGCCAGCCTCAAGGCGTTTGTCGGTCGTCATGGCGGGATTGTTTGCACCAGTAGCAACGCGAAGGCCGCGCTCGAGTGGGCGTTCGCCCGCCGGTCGCGGGTGATGTTCTTCCCCGACCAGCACCTGGGACGCAATACCTCGCTCGGCATGGATATCACGAACGACCAGATGCCGGTGTGGGATCCGTTTGCGAGCGAGCTAGGTGGCAACACCGAGGAAGCGCTGAAGCAATCGAAGGTCATCCTGTGGAAAGGCCATTGCAGCGTGCACCAGATGTTCCGCCCGGAACACGTGGAGATGTTCCGCGAAAAGCACCCTGGCATCAAAATCCTCGTGCACCCCGAATGTCCGCAGGATGTGTTTGAACTGGCCGACGAATACGGCTCGACCGGCAAGATCATCCAGACCGTGAAAAACGCTCCGGCTGGCTCGAAGTGGGCCATCGGCACCGAACTGCACTTGGTGAATCGCTTGAAGCAGCAGCACCCCGAGCAGGAGATTCACTTCCTGTCGCCGGTGGTTTGCATGTGCGCAACGATGTACCGCATCGACCTGGCGCACCTGGCGTGGAGTCTCGAAAACTACCGCGACGGAACGCCGACCAACCTGATTGAAGTCGACGACGAAACCGCGAAGTGGAGCCTGGTAGCTTTGCAGCGCATGCTGGAGGTCAAATAACGCTGCGGCTATTTCAGTCGCGACATGCGTTTGAGGAAGTCGCGTTCGAGATCGTCGATATCGCCAAAGTGCTTCTGGAACTCCTCTCTGCGAGCTTCCGGCGTTTCCGGCAGCAGCGGTAGCTTTTTGCTCATCGCCTGGATGTACGAAACGTACTGGTCGGGCTGGTAGCGAATCAGGTAGTAGTTCAACGCCCACGCATCGGCGTACGCATCGACCGCGGTGCGACTCTCGCGGAAGCGTTTGTCGTCGGCCACCATGTCGGCGACCGACAACCGCCGAGTGGTGGTCATGTTTTGCTTGAAGGTCCTCAGCCGAGGATAATTCACTTTGCCGATGCCCCGCCAGCCACGACTGCTCGAGAGATCGGGAGCCTCAAAGTAAACCGCCATGCCTTCGACCAACCACAGCGGCATCTCGGCCAGCCGCTCCTGAAGCCCACAATTGAATGCGATCTGATGCGTGGCCTCGTGCACGACGGTCGCCACCAACGGCACCGCGGCCGGCTGCGTGAGCATGCGATTGATCTCTTTCAGCGAACCTCTGCCAGCATCGTCGCCACGCATGGCTTCGGCACCGGTCAGGTCGTACATCGTCACATGATTCGACAGCATGTTGTAATAGCCGATCACACTGCCAGCGGCTGAGCCCAGCTCTTCGCGACTCGCTTCGCGATACTGATCCGCTGTGGCATAGATGATGACCACCAGCGGAAACTCCGGCTCACGCACTTCGAACCCTTGGTTCTCCCAGTAATTGGTAAACGCCCGATGCAAACGTTCGAGCAGCGAACTGGTCCACTGAGCAAACGCCCGGCTCGTGTTGAAGCACACCACGTAGTGCGGAGTCGTATGAACGCTGAACCCCTCGGGCAGTTCCGCGAGCGTCTGCTCGGCGAGTTGGTCGTGGGTGAGCGGGGTGAACTCGGCCGCAAGCACTTCGCGATTCAGCACGTTAGCCGCCTCGATCACCCACCGCCGACCATCCTGCCCTTCGAGCAGCATCCCCCCTTCCTGGTCCTGAACGATCACCCGCCCGGTAATGGTGCGTTGCTCGTCCTTGTCGCTAAAGGTCACCCGCACCGCCGGTTGCGGCTCGGAGTCGGTCGGCTCGTCGGACCACGCCCGCGCCGGCGCCAGCAGCAGCATCGCAAGGATCAAGCAAGTAGGGAAAGCAGTTGGAAGCATGATTCTCCAGGGCAAACAGTATGGAACTACAGCCAGGCAGCCTACGCACGGCGGCCTGCTACATATCAGGTTCACCTGCATCTGCGATACTCCATTTTACCTCGGCCAATCGGATGGTTGCGCGAAAACCCCGCAGAACCGCCCATTGTGCTGGGATTACCGGTCCATTAATCTGGCAACCGAACCTAATTTTCCAGAGACAACGCTTGGACAATGCCATGGCCGATCCTTATTTTCAGCAGCTGTTCGCCGACCGCATCGGGGGTGCCGACTACGGTAAAGGCACCGAGATTTACAAGTTCGAGAAGATCAAGCGGGCCAAGCGACAAGCCTTGGCCGATCATCCCGAGCGGGCGCTGCTCGACTTCGGCATCGGCGAAAACGACTCCATGGCTCCGGCCAACGTGCGTCAGGTGATGGCCGACGAAATCAATAAGCCCGAAAACCGCGGCTATGCCGACAACGGGGTGATTGAGTTCAAGCAGGCCGTCGCCCGATTCATGCATCGCGAGTTCGGCGTCGAGCTCGATGCAGCAACCGAAGTAAATCACGCGATCGGGTCGAAGCCCGCCTACGCGATGCTACCGGCCGCGTTCATCAACCCAGGCGACGTCACCCTGATGACCGTGCCCGGTTACCCAGTGGCCGGCACCCACACTCGCTACTACGGCGGCATTGTCCACAAGCTGCCACTGCTGGCAGAGAACAACTTTTTCCCCGACCTCGATGGCATCTCGCCCGACATCCTGGCCAAGGCCAAGCTGCTGGTGATCAACTATCCCAACAGCCCGACCGGCAAGACAGCCACCACCGAGTTCTACGAAAAGGTCGTGGAGTTCGCCAAGCAGCACCAAATTGTCGTCGTGCAGGACGCAGCCCACTCGATGCTATCGTTCGACCATCCACCGACCAGCTTCCTGTCGGTGCCCGGCGCCAAAGAGGTCGGCGTCGAAGTCCACAGCATGTCGAAAGGCTTCGACATGATCGGTTGGCGTCTCGGCTGGGTCTGTGGTCATCCGCTCATCGTGCAGGCGTTTGCCGACGTGAAGGACAACAGCGACTCCGGTCAGTTCATCGCCATCCAGAAAGCAGCTGCCGCGGCGTTGGACGATGCTTCGATTCCTCAGCAAACTCGCGAAAAGTACCGTCGCCGGATGACGAAGCTGGTCGAGGTACTCAAGCGTTGTGGATTCGAATGCTCCATGCCCGGCGGCACTTACTTCCTGTACACACCGGCTCCTAAGGGGCTGGCCGATGGCACCACCTTCGAAAACGGCGAAGCCGCCAGTCAGTACCTGATCCGCGAGCAGTCGATCTGCACCGTGCCTTGGGACGACGCCGGCCCGTACTTGCGGTTCAGCGTGACCTACGTCGCTGCCGACGAAGCAGCCGAAGACGCCCTGATGGCGGAAACCGAAGCCCGTCTCAAGTCGCTGGCACCCGTGTTTTAACCTCCTATTTTTGGGCCCGAACACCGAACTTCACCGGTTTCCGGGCTGTCCTAAGCAATTATCGGGTGTAAGCGTCACAATTGTGGGCAGTTTGCTTAAGCTGCGTACTTTTGCCAGTAGTCTTCCCAGCAGCCGCGTTGGCTGAGGTAGAGGGCGCGGAGGTGGCACACGGCGTTTGAGCCGTGCTGGCTCCAGCGCATGCCGCTTTGCTTCAAGCGCCCCGCCACGACGGTTTTGCACGCGCTCTCGACCGGGCCGCTGCCGATCTGCCAGCCGTGGGCCACGTAGCGGGGGTAGTTCATCTTGTGCTGGTGGTTTTGGAAGTATCGCAGGCAGGTCGTATAAGCTTCGCGTTGAGCGGAAGACCAGTTGGTCTTCTCCAGCGACTGCAACATCCACACGATGCTCAAGCCTCCTTGGTGCTTCAGCCGGTGACACCACGATGCCAACTGAGCAGTGCGATGCTCCTCGTCGTCCGGATAGAGCGACTGGCTTAATTCCACCAGGTACTCACTCGCGTGCCAGAAGTCGAGGATCCGCTCCGCACGCGGGAAGTGCACTCGCAAGAACTCTTCTAAACCAGCACCGCCATCCGAGATCGCGATCTGCTGCTCTGCCTCGTCCCACCCAACCGCGGCGGCTTGGCGACGCAGTTGCCGCCCAAGTTCCGGGAGTTCATAAAACCCCGATAAATACCGCACCGAATGCGGGTCGGGCGAGCGAGCATCCTGCTCGCTGTTTATGTTGTAAATCATGCCGACGTACGCCATGCGGCCCTCGGCCTGCGCGCCACGAGGGCCTTGCTGTCGCACGCCTGTGGCGTCGAGACTCACGTACGCGCACGTCTTGCCATGCGCATCGCGTTGCCAGGCGAACGGCTCTGTGTTGCCAAACGTCTCGCCTTCGGCGAGTAACGTTTGGAGACGCTCGCCAGCGTCTTCGGTGACTCGTTCGACGGTCGACTCGCTGACTTTCAGTCCACACAGTTTACGAAGTGTCACTTCGCTCGACTGAGCGAAGCTCGTTTGCACGCCGGCGATGCTCACCACCTGGGCCGCGGCCGGACTAAACTTTCGCTTGCCGAGTCCCAACGTTTTGTCCCGCGGAAACAATCCGTGACGGCACCGGCGGCAGTGGTAGTAGTGACGCCTCACTTGCAGTGGGCCGAGCAGGCTATCGACCCACCGCGAGCGAACGTTCACGCAGCGGGCGTCGCCATTGCAGGTCGGGCAGACGCAGCTAGCTTTCTCGTACCCGTCCCTTTTTTTGTCGCTCGTTGGCGACTGTTTCCAAGGCCTTGGCTCCGAGTGCATGCACTCGGTCGCGGAGGTCGAACTCCGTCTGCCCAAACAGATTCGAGTCGTCCTTGCCAGCGAGCGCCTTCGCGATCCGCCGGCGTTCCTGCTCGAAGCAATCTCCCAGCAGCTCGTAAACTCGCTGCTCCTCTTCGTTTAGCTCGATTGGCTCACGCGGCGAATAGGCCATGATCATCTCCTGGCGTGTGGCAAAATAGGAAGAGTCACCCGGCACAATATATTAGAACCGATTTCATGCCTACTTTCGAGACGCTTACACAATTATCGGCCCCCACGCGGTTAGCGATTGCCACCACCCCGGGTGGCTGCTACGATAAGGGGCCACTTACGGGGCGTGGCGCAGCCTGGTAGCGCGACTGCTTTGGGAGCAGTAGGTCGCACGTTCGAATCGTGTCGCCCCGATTTGTGTTAAGTCCATACTGACCGCCGGCCTGGTGCATCGCCTGGCCGGCGGTTTTTGTTTGGTGCTCTGCTGCTGGCTTAACTCCTTTCTCTCTGGCCTCCTACTTTCGGGACCAGATTATCTGCAACGCTGCGGGCGCTCGCCCCCAGGACAAGTCCCACTCTGCCAGCAACTCGCTTCGACGGGCCAGGCAACGGTATCCCCGCCTCCCCTGCTCTGGAGACACGCTTGCTCCCGAGCAGTTTCCCACTGCCGTGCAAATAGATTCCCAACGCCCCAGATAGATTCCCAATTTACCCACCGATGGGAAAATTGAATCTGCACGCACTCTACAAAACCAGTGGTTTTCACCCCCAAATAGATTCCCATTTCCCAAAACGCATCGAGTGGGAATCTATTTTCCCGGCGGGAATCAATCGCAAGTCGTTTGTTAGCAATGAGTTGCATCAACACCTCCAGGATAGTTGCCCAGAATAGATTCCCACCCATGGGAAACTATTCTGGGGAGGAGACACGATTGGGGATTTGGGATTGCGGAATGCGGAATTCGAATATGTCATCTTGAAGGAGCTTCCGGCGACTGAAAGATCTAGCCTACCGCTTCAGCTGAAAGCCTACAGCTTTGACACGCGCGCAGCAGCGAACCCAACACAAGGGCCATCGCGGTCAGAGACCGCTCCTACAGCGCGCTTGCGTGGTCGATGGTTTCAGTGGATTTCATGTTCACTCGGTTACATCTCTCCACCCTCCAACAACGGACTACTGACCACCAACAACGGATCACACGAACTGTCCATTAGAACACCACGGGTGGCCAATTCCCAGCGAAAAGTGGTGAGAATCCAAGCACCAAATTTCACCCTCCCGCTTGCGGCCAATAAAGAGACACGGGTCGGGCTATCAGGCCCGGGGAGGGTAGCACCAGAGAACGGCACGAGAATCGAGCCAACATGGCAGAGACGCCGATCCCGCAGAGCAACTGGCTAGCACCGACAGCTGGGCGCACCACGCATGGCCACTTCGCAGAACGCACCACGCCCAGTTGTCGGTGGGCGAAGTCCAAGAGGCTATCCCATCCGTGATAAGCCGTGTTCATCCGTGGCTAGAAACCGCTATCCACATCCTAGTCCATGCACTGCCGCGATCCGTAGCCGGGATTCGTTGGCTGCTCAGTTCTTCGAGTATCGTGACGCCCCGCACCAAGCATCCAATACACTGCTGGTCATTGGGTAACGTGGCGACTCATCATCTAGCCGTTGCTACTGCCATGCGATCTGGAAAGGCCGTCCGCGACAAGTCAGCAGTGGCACCAAAAAAAGAATGGCTAACAGTGCCACGCTGCCGTGTTTATAAACGTTGGCAGAGGGTGCTTTTGGTCCAAGTGGCGATCCCCTGCCAGCCCCGCCGAACTGGGCACCTTACGGTTCGGTGGGGTCTTTTCAGAACAGACAGGGAGGCCGACAGGTCTCCCTATTCAGAGCCCGTCACATCTTCGGATGTGGCGGGTTTTTTAGTTTGAACCGGCCTTGTTGACTAACTCCACTCGAACTGTGGAAGCCCGAGTTGGGTGAATTGATTGATGATTTTACAGCGCAAGCGGGCTTCCGTTTGTTGGTTTTCGAATACTCGGTTTTTGAGATGGCTCCCAAAGCTTTGTTTCACTCGGTACATGGTCGTTTCCGCCAAGCTTCTACGATGATAGCCCACTTCCTCTTTCCAACTCCTACGCCCCTTGCGTCGAATCTGACGAATTGCCTCGTCCCGGGGCAAAGGCTCCTCCGCAGAGTTGCCATGTTGTTTGATCTTGGCGTTGTGCTGCGGCGGAATCACCGGCTCAATGCCTTCGGATTCCAGCCCTTCATAAACCTTCCACTTGTCGTAACTACCGTCGCCGTGAAACTTTTTTACGGGCTGCTCCACCTGCTCCAGCATTTCGGGAACCGCATCGGCATCGTGGCAACTGTTCTCGGTCAAAATCTCCGCCACAATCTCGCGGGTGTCAGGATTCACCGACAAATGCAGCTTCCGCCATGTCCGCCGCTTCGACTTGCCATGCGTCCGCATCTTCCATTCGCCCTCGCCAAACACTTTCATGCCGGTGCTATCCACCACGATATCGATGTCGCCCCTCTTGTTAGCGATATCGAGCGAAACATTCAGCTTGCTGGCTCGCTTGGCGAGCGAAGAATAATTGGGAATCGCTGCCTCGACGCCCAACATCGCCACCAGCGAGCGGCCGAATCCCTCAGTCTGCCGATAGGGAAGTTTCAGCAGTTCGCGAATCGTCAGCAAGCACTCGATCGCCGTATCGCTGAAGACAAAAGGGCGACCGACTTTTGTCTGGTCGTTAGGATGTTCCCAGTTCTCCAACGCCTCGTCGCTAAACCAAATAGTGATGTTTCCACGCTCGATGAGCGACTTGTTATACTCCTTCCAGTTCGTGACTTTGTAGGTTCGTTTTTCTTTCGTAGCCATGTTCGATCTCCGTAAAAAAGGTACGTGGTTCCATTCCACGTTAGTTTTTACGGAGGTTTGTGACTAATTGTTCAACAAGGCCGTTTGAACCACACAATGCTTCGGTGTTATCGTTCAGCGGTTTCGCTTCTGTGAGCCGTGTTGCAGTCGTCACTGGCGAGGCTTTCTGTATGGCATCACTATGGACGCAACTCCTAATTCTGTACGCTAGTCCCACTAGGTTACTGCAACACTCTCTCAACCCAAGCTTCCGCACATACTATCACGAGGGTTCCTTCAATGGCTGATTGCAGCTCAAGGCGGAGCAGCCTCTCTGTGGACGCATCAAGATCTAACCGGTCTACTCGTAACGAGAAAAGCACATCTGGGAAAGTGACTAACTGTAATTGCTGCAATGCAATATCAGAGAAACGCAACTCGACGAAACATGCCCTCTCTTGAACGAAATGCCCCGTGTGATCCTTGTATTTCTTTGTGTCAAATAACTGCACACCAATTGTCAACATTGACGTACCATCTTCGCCTCGCGATAGCCGCAACTCATCGAGCGTGGCATCGTGAAAGTCCGGCCAACTTCCAACTACCTCTTCGACGAGTTCTTTGTTCCTTAGTGGTATCATCCGTGCGTCTCCTTAATTGCAAATCCCCCACTAGACTAGCATATTACTGGCTTTACGTCCTAGCTGCGCACTTTGCACACACTGTCAGCTGGATACAATCATTCGCCACCGCGAGGAGGAGGAGGGTCGCCTGGCTTCGGTGGCCTCGGTGGTCCGCGATCATCGTGCGTTGGCGG
Source organism: Aeoliella mucimassa (assembly GCF_007748035.1). Lineage (NCBI taxonomy): Bacteria > Pseudomonadati > Planctomycetota > Planctomycetia > Pirellulales > Lacipirellulaceae > Aeoliella > Aeoliella mucimassa. Next base: position 5,947,074 of record NZ_CP036278.1, on the reverse strand, counting down.
CCCGCCGCCTTCTGGCCTTCCCCAATCATGTGAATGATCTTCCTCTCCATCATGGGCGGTGTCTCTATCTGTTTCTGGATACCCATCCTCCCCATACGTGCGTGACTGCCCCCTGCCCCTTAGTGTATCACCCGGTGGCCCCCTAAAAGGGGGAGAAATCACATCTTCGAAGTTGTCTGTTCCACCGTCCCCCTCCCCGGCCCCTGTCCCTACTGATGGATTCACTGGTCGTGTTGGTTGTACTGGGCACCACCACTCTCCAATTGCTTTTCCAAATCCCCACTTCTCTTCAGCCCGCCTACCGCACCAGTAGCCAGCCGCGGGCCCAGCCACACAGGCAGTACCAGCAATGACCACTGGAGCGGCGGCTGCCGCACCAGCACAGCCACAACCCGTTGCCAGTGCGGTGCCACCTCCGCCTATCACCAAGGCAGCCTGTCCTGAAGGGTCCGTTGAGATTACAGGATTCCCACCGACATATTGATAAAGATTTAGCCCATCCAAATACTCCAGCCGGTCATTTGTCAGGAACCTGCCGAGTTGAGGATGGTAAACTCTCAGCCGGTACTGATACAGCCCCGTCTCGGGATCGATTCTCCTTCCGGTATACAGAAATCTATGGGAATCTTTGTCAAGCGTGGTTTCTTAGGGGATCATCATTTTCTCCTATTGTCGGATGTTTTATTTCGTTGAACCAAGACCGCTGGGGTATGCGAGTCATCGGACCTGCCGTCCGTGCTCAAACATCTATGCGGTGATCACCCGCTACTCCGTTGGCAAGTGTCCCATAAAAACGTCGGCGAAGAATGTCCCATTCACTCGTGCGCCGATCGGAGTCGCTCTCCGCCGGCATTCTCTATATCGAGATCATCCTGGCTTACGGTCGGTTCGTTCGTGGATGGCTACTTGGCCGCGGCAAACTGGTAGGCTCGTCCGTCGCGGAGCATGGCGTGGACGACCAAGAGCAGTCGCCGGGCAATCGCACAGGTCGCCTTTTTCTTGCCGGTGCGTTGGCTTAATCGCTCGAAGGTCGTCCGCCAGCGGCTGCTCGATTGCTTGACCCGGTGGGCCAGTTGAATCATCGCCCACCGCAACAGCGGCGAGCCCGCTTTGGTGATGCCCAAGGCCTTGCGGTGGCCATCGCTTTCGCGGAACCCGGGCGACAGTCCCGCAAAGGCGACCACCGCATCGCCGCTAGTAAACCGTCGCCAGTCGCCCAACTCGGCCAGTAGCACGTTGATGGTCACCGGACCTGCGCCGGGAAGCGTGGCCAACACCTCGCGGGCTTCGCGTTCGGCCAGCGGTGCCCGCTCGGCGAACTCACGCAACCGGCAATCGACGTTCGCCAAGTGGTGCCGGGCCTGGTCGAGGTCTTCCAACAGGTCGTCAACGAGCCACCGTTCTTCGTCGAGAAATTGAAACTGTCTGAGGGCCTTCCGCCCGATGCGAGTGAACAGGTCGCGGCGGTCGGCGTTGTAACGGGTCAATAGCGCGCGAATCGTGGTCTTGATCGAGGTGATGCGATTCTGCACCTTCTGCCGTCGGCGGATCAGCGAGCGATGTTGCCGCACGCGGGGCGTGGCTCGCCACGCTTCGGGGATCATGTTGTGAGCCAGAAAGTCGGCCAGCGTCTGGGCATCGATCTTGTCGCTCTTGCGAGTGCTGTCGGCGATGACGCGGAGTTTATGGGGGTGGGCGATCACCACCCGCCGGGCCAGCGGTTCGGCCAGGGCCGCAAACCAGTCGTAGCCGATGGTCGCCTCGACGGTGATGCAAAACTCCCCGAGCGAGGCGAGGAACTCGCCGATCTGATCGGGCTCGTCGCAGCGTAGTCGCTTTCGCTGGACGACTCGCGTGGAGTGGTCGTGCCATTCGACCACGCACAGGCTAACGGTCTTCTTATGCAAATCGGCACCAACGTACTTCATGGGAATCTCCTTGCGTCGGGGTGAGACGGGCGAATAACCGTCCGTCGGTGTACCACGCCCCGGTGCACGCGACAACGCACGCAACGGGCTGATTCCCATGTTTTCACTCGTTATCGATGTCGCTGCCGTCGGTGTCGACATCCCATTCGGTGGTGTCATCGAGTACCGTTACCACTGTTCATCGTTGTAGAAGTGACGCAGCTCTCCTCCACCGCCAGTTTCGTTCCGAACAATCCGGCGATGGAACCCCGTTCTGGAGCTACGACTTAACGTCCCGCCTTCCACTCTCCTGGCGGACGGTCTAGCTATTTCACTTGACCGCGGAGATGGGCGATGATCTCGGCCGTACTGGTGGGAGCGGCATCGCTAGAGGTTGGCGTGTCGGACACTGGAGCGGTGGCTGGTTTGCCGGCTCCTCCACCGCGAAGCTGCGCGATGATGTCAGCCGTGCTGCTCGGCGTATCGGTCGCGGGCGAGGCGGGCGTTACCGGCGCGGGGGCAGCGGCGGCGCTGCTCGTGGTTTCGCCCCGCAGGTGGGCAATGATGGCGGCCGTGTTGGTCGGCAGGCCTGCGACGTCTGGCACGTCGGACACTGGTGCGGTGGCCGGTTTGCCGGCTCCTCCGCCGCGAAGCTGGGCGATGATGTCGGACGTGCTGCTGGGTGGGCCTGCCGAAGCGGCTGGCTTTGGCGACGGGGCCGACTTGGCTTGCGGCGCGCTTCCGCCTCGCAGTTGAGCGATGATGTCGGCGGTGCCTTTGGGTTTATCCGCGGGCGGCGCTGGTTTGGCGGGCGTGGCCTGCCCGCCACCTCCGCCACGGAGTTGTGCGAGGATGTCGGAAGTCGATGGCTTGCCAGCAGGCTTGGCCGGCGCATCGGACTTCTTCTTGGCTCCTTGCTGACGCAGTTGTTCGATCGGCGACAGGCCTTCGCTCTTCTTCGCGGGAGCCGACTTCTTGGCTCCTTGCTGACGGAGTTGCTCGATCGGCGACAAGCCTTCGCTCTTCTTCGCGGGAGCCGACTTGCCGGCACCCTTCTGGCGCAGTTGCTCAAGCGGTGAGAGTCCCCCGCCGGCTGGCTTCTTGGCCGCGGCTGGTTTGTCCTTCTTGGCACCTTGCTGACGCAGCTGCTCGAGCGGCGAAAGTTTGGCGGCTGGCTTCTTCGCTCCGGCGGCCGGAGCCGCTTTCTTGGCAGCCGGCTTCGGCGGGTCGAGTTCGGCGGGCCGCTCCACCACTTTGAGGAGTGCGGGGTCCAGATCGTACCAACCGATGTTGCCGTGGTAGCCATACCACTCCACCAGCGCCCGACCGTTCATGTTGACGGTCTTCACCTGCCCGACGAGCCCAGCAAAGCGGGCGTACTCGGGGGGCGAACTAGCCAACGAGACATACTTGTCGGTAAGTTCGCTACGGGTCTGTTCGATAGTGCCAGCGGTCATGCCGATTGTCCATTCGCGAGATCGAAAAGTAAGCAGCTATTTTCGCCTGTTCCCTGGGTGGCTGACAAGTGTGGCAACCGGTCGGTCGCGGGAGTAGAATGTGCGTAAACAGAGCGTTTTTGCCGTGGGGTGCCCCCTCGGTTGGACGCATTTTTTCTTATTCACCTGGGATTTGTCGAGTCATGAAAAAGATCCTCTTGCTAGCACTGGCGGTCGTCCTCGCGCAACTTTGCGACAACTCTAACGCCGATGAGTACCTCAACGGCATCAAATGGCAGGAACCTGCCAAGGTGACACCGGGCGAAGAGAACAGCGATGCTCCTTCGGACGCGGTGGTGCTGTTCGATGGCAAGAGCCTCGACGCCTGGGACAACGGCGACAAGTGGCTGGTGGAAGACGGGGTGGCCACGGTTCGCAATGGCGGCATCCGCACCAAGGAAAAGTTTGGCGATTGCCAACTGCACATCGAATGGTCGTCGCCGAATCCTCCCAGCGGCGAAGGTCAGGGCTGCGGCAACAGCGGCGTGTTCCTGATGGACACCTACGAGATCCAAGTGCTCGACTCGTACACCACCAAGACCTACCACGACGGCCAGGCCGGCGCGATCTACAAGCAGACTCCTCCTGCGGTAAACGCGACCCGCAAGCCCGGTGAGTGGAACACCTACGACATCTTCTGGACCTGCCCTCGATTCGATGAAGATGGCGAATTGGTCTCGCCCGCCTATATTACGGTAGTGCACAACGGCGTTTTGATTCATAATCACTTCGCTTTGCTGGGCGACACCCCTTACCACCGCCCGCCAGAGTACAAGCCGATGGGCGAAAAGGGTGCGATCTCGCTTCAAGATCACGGCAACCCAGTTCGCTATCGCAACATCTGGATCCGTGAATTCAAACCAGCCGAAGGCGAACAAGTTCGCGAACCCTTCCTGAAAAACGGCGACAATGAAACGCCGGTCAGCGAAGTCTACGGCAACAACAAATGAGCGCACATGGCTAAGTCGAACAACCTCACTCTCTGGGTGTTCCTTCTACTCGGTGCTGCGGCGATCGTACTCTACCTACGATTGCCGCGGCTGCCGGCTGGGTCGCCAACCATTCCCCTGCCCACACCGCTACCAACGGTAAAGGTGGAAGGCTGGACCAACACTTCCTCGCCCCCCAAGGCTGCTGACCTGAAAGGCAAGTGGGTGCTGGTGGATTGCTGGGCGACCTGGTGCGGGCCGTGCCGGGCGGCGATGCCCGAACTCGCTGCGTTCCGCAAACGGCACCCCGAAGTGGTGGTGCTCGGCATCACCAACGACACCTCAGTCGACCTGCCGGAAATCGAAGGCGTGGTCAACTCGGTCGAGGGTTTCGACTGGCCGGTAGCGTACGGAGCCGATGAGTACTTCTACGAGTACGGCATTGACGCCATTCCGGCGCTCATGCTTTACGACCCCAACGGCAAGCTGGCGATCTCCAAAGTGCACTCGCTGGCAAAGATCGAGCAGCTGGTAGCCAGCGAGCAGTAACGCTACTGCGGTACTTCTTCGCGAATGTACTTCACAGTCGGCTTGCCACTTTTGCCGACTGGCAAAGCCATCAAGTAATCGGAAGCGTAAAACAGCTTCTCGCCGCGACGCTCGGGGACCTGAAAGCTATCCCCTTTCTGCATGATAGTCCGCGCGAGCGGCATGCCGCCGAAGCTTCGCGAGCCAGCCGACTCGATCGGGAACCACTGCCCGGTGCCTTCGGCGTCTTCCATGTAGAACTCCGCGTAGCAATGCTGGTCGACCCAGACCACGCGAGCCGGGATGTCGTTCGCCCGGCACAACGCGATGAACAGCGCACTGCGGCCGAAGCAGTCGGCCTTACCGTCGCGCAAGGTGTTGGCCGCGCTCTTGTCGGGGCCTTCGGAGTACTTGATGTTCTCGAGCATGTAGTCGTACAGATGCTCGATCCGCCGCCAGTCGGTAACCTCGCCATCTTCGGTCGACAGGTCGTCGGTCTCGCGCCATAGCTCGCCAGCGAGGGAACGAATCTTGCCGTCGCGAGATTCGATCATCGGGCTCGAGGTCAGGTACTTCCGTACCTTGCGGTCAGGGCGTTTGGGGATCACCAGGTCGACGGTGTCTTCGTCTTCCGGCGGCTCGATCGTGTTAGTGGTGACTTCGTAGGTTTGGATCGCCGTGGCGGTTTCGCCGGCGCCGAGATACGGAATGGTGATTAGCATCTGCTGCGCACCGCCATCGAGGTCGCGGACCTTCACCTTGTCGACATGGCGGCTGAAGTCCTCGGAGACCAGCCTGACCGATTGCTCCGCGCACTCAAACGGCACCGCGACCATCGCGCGGATGTCTTTGCACGCGCCGCGAACAGCGGTGATTTCGGCACCTACGCGAAACTGCACGGTAACCTTCTCGCCGACCCGCTCGGGATCGATGCCCGACTCCTCGGCCGACGAATCGAGCAACTGCGCGCTGGCCGAATGGCAGCACAACAGTAAAAGGAGCAGGCAGGGCAGGGGAGTGGTCTTCGCCATTTGCGGAATCATCGAATCTCTCAGCTGGGCTCGTCGCAGAAGGAAACAGTTACCTATACGTTCCATTCTACGTCCCTTCGCCCCGCGAGTCGAAAAAGTCGCCGCGTAAAAATCGAACCACCCCGCCCGGAATCCGACGTTCAGGATGGCGTCGGAAGCCCGAGCGGGGCGGTTATGTCGGCGGAGATGCCCGGTGGTGGGCAAATCCGCGGGAGTCGGGCCGCCAGCATTATGGCGGGAGAGTCCGGCAGCCCAACTAGTTATACGCTTCGTAATTAGGGGGTAGGACCAGGATCGCTGGTGCCCCACGTTTCGTCGTCGGTTTGGATCTCGCCCAGGTACTCGTTCGGGGCAACGTTGATCCCAAACGGAGCGTTGCAGCCGCAGTCGCCAGCGTAACCGGCCGACGTTGTCGTACCGCAACAATCGTTGCAAGTCTCGCAGCAAGGATCGCAAACCACGGTCGGGCAAGGGCAGCAAGGCATCGCCTGAGGCTGTACCACCCGAGGTTGAACGTAGGTTGGCGGACGAACCACTTGCGGGTTCGTAACCACCATGTTGGGCGTTGCCACCGGAGCCGAAACCGATCCGAACAACGGAGCCTTCGAGCCGCAATAAGCGCCCGGGCAGAGGGTGCCGCGAATTCGGCGCAGGCAGCCGCAACCGGTCAGACTCGTGGCAAACAGCGCAACGGTAAGCAGCAGGGCAATGCGTTTCATGGCGAGGGTCACTCCTTTTCCAAACTGGGTAACTACCTGGCTCAATCTCCAGGAGCGTGCGTGGTGCAGAACCAGTTGGGTTCGAGGGGGGGAGTCCACCGAAGTGGACCGCAGGGGGGATCTTGGGGCGGGGCGCGCTCACACCAACTGGCTGTGAGTTGTCGAGGCTACATAGCTCAACCGATGTGGCGTCAAGCAAACGTACAACACAGCCTATGTGGTGCAAACGAAACGGTTGATTTTTTTCAACATCGCTCTCCGTTCGCTGCAGTACAATGCACCTACGCAGCAGAATCGCTGCAACCGTCACAACCCGGCGCCGTATGCCGCAATTGGCATATCGCGCATGGACAGAAGTACTTATTCGTTCGTACCTTGCAACAAATCGGGTGGCGAGGCTTAGGCTTAGTTTCCGATGGTTATAGGGTCTGTGCAATCGTTCAACTCCCCACCCCACCTTGCCTCCATGCGCGCCGCCCTCCCCCTCCGCACGCCACTGCTGGCCTTGACCGTTTGGTTGCTGCTGGCCAGTAGTTCTCTGGTGCAGGCTGCCTGCGCTTGGACCGAACGTGGCGACGAGATTTTCGAAATCAACGTTCGGGCCGCCGGCTGCTCGACCGACCCCGCGCGCGTTTCGCAAGCGATTCGTGTTCAGCAGTTCGTCGCGACTAACGAGTATGGTCACCATCAGTGGCTGCCTGGCGATATGTCGCAAGTGACCACCGCGCCGGACGATGGTCGCATCACCATCGTTTACGTGCATGGCAACAAGGTCGATCCCTGCATGGCGCGCGATCGTGGATTGCAGGTCTATCGCACGCTGGTGGGTCGCGATACCGAGCATCGCCCGATCCGCTTCATTATCTTCTCGTGGCCCTCGACCGAAGTGAATGGCATTCTCAACGACTATCGGGTGAAAGCCTCTCGCACCCAACCGGTCGGTTGGCAACTCGGCTACGTGCTGAACCAGCTCTCGCCGGAGAGTCCGATCAGCCTGCTTGGCTACAGCTACGGGTGCCGCGTGATCGGCGGGGCCACCCACGTGCTGGCCGGCGGCGACATCGGCGGCCACTCGCTGGCGGGCCAACCGCTCGCGAATCACGCTCCGATGCGAGTCGCGTTTATTGCTGCAGCAACCCACTCGGGATGGTTCAGTTCGACCGGCTACCATCGCCAGGCGCTCGACCAGATCGACGGAGTGATGCTGCTCAACAATCGCTTGGATCCGGCGATGCGGCTGTATCATATGGTCGAGAAGTGCAGCGATCCTCAGGCGATGGGGCTGTGTGGTCCGCAGTATCTTTCCGCCGACCAGCGGATGAAAATCTGCAACTACGACTGCACCAGTCGCGTTGGCCGCTCGCACGATCTGTTTAAGTACATCGCGAACGGCGGAACGATGTCGATTATGTGGAATCATCTCACCTACTCCGATTGATCGATTTCCTGTTTCCTCGAGCCAGCACTGGCCGCGTTGCCAGGCGAGTCTATGTCGAACCGCCAAGCCTATTACTGCGGCCAGTGGATCGCCGAACACCAGCTGTCGATCCCGGTGGGTGACCTCGGCTTTTCGATGGGTATCACCGCCACCGAGCGACTGCGGACGTTCGGCGGGCAGCTGTTTCGGGAGCACGAGCATCTGCGACGCATGGGGCACTCGCTCGACATCATTGGGTTGCCGGCCGAGTCGCTCGTGGCCGAGCTCACTCGCGCGATCGAAGAGTACGTGCCTCGCCATGCAGCGCAGATCACCCCCGGCGACGACTGGGCGGTCGTCGCGTTCGTTACGCCTGGCAGTGGTTCGGGTCCGACGGTCGCAGTGCATGGATTGCCGATTGGGTTTGGGGAATGGGCCGATCAGTTTGAGTCGGGAGTTTCGTTGTATGTGAGCGATCACCGACAGGTGCCGCCGAATTGCTGGCCTGCGGAGCTGAAGTGTCGCAGCCGGATGCATTACTACCTGGCCGACCAGCAGGCCCGCCGCCGCGAGGCTCGCGCCCGCGCGCTGTTGCTCGACCAGCAAGGCTTTGTCGGCGAGGGCTCCACGGCCAACGTGGCCATCTACCACCAGCAAACTGGCATCGCGACCCCCAAGAGCACCAAGGTGCTGCCTGGCGTGAGCGTCGCGGTGCTGGCCGAACTGGCTGCCGCAGCAGGCATCGCGTTCACCGAACGCGACATCACGCTCGACGAGTTCCTGGCCGCCGATGAAGTCTGGCTCACCAGCACGTCGATCTGCATGCTGCCGGTCGTTGCGGTCGACAACCATCCGATCGGCTCCGGCACGCCCGGCCCGGTTTACCAGCGGCTGCTGGCCGACTGGAGCACGCTGGTAGGGGTCGACATTGCCGAGCAAGCCCGCACGTTTGCGGTTCGCAGCTCCTAGGTCCGCCGCAACTGCCAGCCAGGGCAGGGTGGCCGTTGTTCAACAGGGCGATGGCGCCTATGCTTCATGCATGGCACGTGTCGTCCTGGCAATGAGCGGTGGAGTCGACTCGAGCGTGGCAGCCCATCTGCTTCTGGAAGCGGGCCACCACGTGATCGGTGTCTTCATGCGCCATGGGCATCAAAGCCCCGCGGTTTGCGACCTGGGAGACGCGCCGGCTTCAGCGGAGCTGCCGATCGTGCGGCTCGACCACAAGCAAGGCTGCTGCACCGCGGCCGATGCCGAAGACGCCCGCCGCGTGGCCGATCGCCTGCAGATTCCATTTTACGCGATCGATCTGAACGCCGAGTTCGGGCAGATCATGGACTACTTTGCGGCCGAGTACGCTGCGGGTCGTACGCCGAATCCTTGCGTGCAGTGCAACAACTGGATCAAGTTCGGCAAGCTGTTCGACTACGCCGACTCGGTGGGAGCCGAGTACGTGGCCACGGGGCACTACGCCCGACTGCAAACTATCGACGGCCAGCCGGCCCTCGTCCGCGGCATCGACGACGCAAAGGATCAGTCGTACGTGCTGTTCGGCATCCAGCGACCTTACCTGCAGCGGATGATGCTGCCGGTCGGCGAGTATCGTAAGCCAGCGATTCGCGAGCTGGCGACCGAAGTCGGCATGAACGTCGCCGACAAGAAAGACAGCCAGGAAATCTGCTTCGTGACGAGCGGCCGCTACGACGAGTTTGTCCGCCATCGCCGCGAGGGAGAGTCGGTGCCCGGCGACATGGTCACCACGTCGGGCGAGGTGGTCGGCACCCACCAAGGGATCGAAGGATTCACCGTGGGCCAGCGCAAGGGGCTCGGCGTCGCACTCGGCGAACGAAAATTCGTGGTTCGCATCGAGCCCGATACCCATCGCGTGGTGCTCGGCGATCGCAACGAACTCGGCCGCGCCGAGCTGACCGCTAGCGAGTGCAACTGGCTGACCGAAGTGCCAGTGGCCGAACCGCAGCGGGGGCTGGCCCAGATTCGCTACAACGCCCCGGCCGCGCCGGCCCGGTTCACCCGACTCGAAGGGGATCGCTTGCAGGTGACGTTCGACGAGCCACAGTTTGCAGTCGCTCCGGGCCAGGCGGTGGTCTGCTACGACGGCCCCCGCGTCGTCGGCGGCGGCTGGATCGACTAACCCCCTGCCCTCTCCCCGCGATGCAGGTTCCGCGCTGCTGGCAAGCTTGCTGACGCACGAGCGTTTTGCCCCCCAAACCGGAAAACGCGATCGTGGGGGCAATTCTTACGACGATTGCATTCTCAGTAACCTGCTTCGCTACAAGCACTTACCGATTTCGGCGTTGACGTAAGTAGGTTTCAATTGCCCCCACCCTGGGGGCACTATCCCCCGCGCTCGCAGGCGAGCCCATCTACGTGCTGCGGATTGCCTTCGTTAGAACGAATTGTCAAAGATCACGCATGAACACCAGTCCACTGCACTATTAGACCAGCGCCCACGGCGATTTCAACAACGATTTTTGGCCGTTTTCGGCGGGAAACTCGACGTTTTGGCGTTGACCATTCGTAAAGAAACGAGCCCCGAAGAAAGGGGCCTTCGGGGCTCGTCAGAGGTTATCGTCGATAGACCGCCAGCAGCCCCACGCCGAGCAGTGCAGCAATCACAACCGAAGAGGGTTCGGGCACCACGGTGAAGTTCAGACTGAACGCTCCCGAATCGAGGATTCCGGTGGTTCCTGAATTCAAATCAGTGAGCATGAAAGTGGCCGTGTAGTCGCCGATCGATGCATCGGCTTCGGTCCAGAAAGTAGGGTCGAAGCGGAACGTTTCCCCATCGCCCAGTACGAAGGTGTCGGACGACTCGAACAGGTCGATCGTATCGGTGTTGCCGACGTGCAGTCCGGGAGTGATATCGAGCAGCGTGATCGCGATCTCGGCGCCGACCAAGTCGCCTGAATAGCGTCCCACGGTGTCGCTCGCGCCATCAGGCCCGCCGATCTTGCCACGATTGCCATACCGCATCCAGTACTCGGCTTCGGTGGGGGTATAGCCATCAAGTTCGTGAACGGTTCCCATTCGCAAGTCGCTGTAATGCCCTTCCTCGCCGGTGGCTTCGGAAGTGTCGTCGTAGATATAGCTCGTGAGCTTGCCCGCATAGAGACCACTATCGGCTTCGCGAAGCTCAAGACCAGGAAAACCGGTATAGAGTTCTGGAATCACGTTGTCGGGATTCGAAGACAGCACCGTAGGGCTTTCGGCCGCACCGCTGTAGAAGTAGTTGCTACGGCCATGGTAGTGATTGGCTTGTACCGGCAAAGGAGACTGGACCCAGTGGGCGTAGAGGAACGTTAGCCGGTTGTAGTTGGGGTTTTCGAGCCCTACGTAGGTATTGTCAGCGTGCTCGTAGTAGTTGATGGTTGGATGAGCATCTAAGCCAATGTAGTAGGTCAAACGCTCAGCACGAGCGGTTTGGTCGAGGCCGAAGATGGCCAACAGCAAGAAAGCAGCAATGAAACGTCGCATGAGACAACTCCAAGAAATAAAACCAAAGAAGAAACACTGTTCGGGGAACAACAAACTAGTACGTCTTTCCTGAAATCCATTCCGCTGCTATATGCTGCGGAATGAAAAAGCACATTGTTTGCCTGGACCACCAGGCCCGTGGAGGTTTGGAGCAGCTAGCACGCTCAGGCGCCCGCGCGGCGCAAGTGGTGCGTCGCTGCCAGATATTATTGAAATCGGACTCGGGATGCACCGACGAAGAGATCGCCGAGCATGTGGGCTGCACGACGCGCAACGTCCGAGCCGTCCGAAAGCGGTTCTGCGAAGAGGGCGTCCAGCGGGCGGTGTACGATGCGCCTCGCTCGGGCCGCCCCCCAGAGTTCACCAAGCGGCAGCAGCAACAGGTAATCGCCCTGGCGTGCAGCGAGCCGCCCGAGGGACGGGCTCGCTGGACGCTGGAATTGTTGTGCGAGCACGCGGTGAAGGAAGGCTTCGTCGATTCGCTCAGCGTGACGGAGGTCTCGCTGTGGCTCAAGGAACACGACCTGAAGCCGTGGCGAAAAAAACTTGGTGCGTGCCCAAGCTGAACGACGAGTTCTGTGAGCGGATGGAGGACGTCCTCGAGCAGTACGAGAAGCCGCTCGACCCGAACGAGCCGGTCGTCTGCCTCGACGAGCAGCCCTATCAGAGGGTCGACGACGCGCGGCCGCCCGAGCCCGCGGCACCCGGCAAGATCGCGAAGCAGGACTACGAGTACCGCCGCTGCGGAACCTGCAGCGTGTTCGTGGCGGTCGAGCCGAAGGCGGGCAAGCGATTCGTTCAGGCCAAGCGTCACCGCAAGCGAGCCGACTTCGCCCGGTTCGTCCGCGACCTCTTGAAGCGCTATCCCGACGCAGAGCGGGTTCATCTGGTGATGGACAACCTCAACACGCACAACGAGAAGTCGTTGATCGAAACCTTTGGCGAGGAGGCGGCTCGGCCAATGCTGGAGCGGATTGTGTGGCATTTTACCCCCAAGCATGCCAGTTGGCTCAACATGGCCGAGATCGAAATCTCGGCCATACAGCGACAATGCCTGGGACGTCGGTTGGCTTCGCTCGACAAGGTTCAAAGCGAACTCTCCCACTGTTCACGCGACCGCAATCGGAAGAAAATCAAAATCAATTGGACCTTCCATCGAAAAGACGCCAAACGCGTCTTCCCTGAACTCTATAGGAAATGACTTCCGGGACGACGTACTAGAAAACACAGATCACCTAGACACACGCTTACCAAGAAGCAGGACTCCCAAGCCACCGACCAACAGCAACATGCAGCCAGTAGCAGGCTCGGGAACCTGATGGGTAGCAACCCACTCGGCCGCCTGCTCGCGCACCGCACCATCGAGCCCTTTATTGAAGAGCAGATAGACCGGTTCGGCCGGTTCCAGGCCTGCCATCGATAGCTCCATTGGCAGCAAGTAGAGACCGTCTTGCGAATCGGAACCTCCCTCGCCTGCGAGTTCGAAGAGCAGATGCTGATGCAGCGAGCCAGTACTTGAGGTCGTGGCAATTGGGAAACCATGCAAGTCGGTCGATTGCTCATCCACGAACAACTGGTCGACACTGCCGGTGATGCCTAGCGAGTGCCCAGTGGGTACTTCGCCAAATTGCACGTCGCCGATGCCATCCCAATACCAGAGCGTTTGACTTTCGGAACCACCTGAGAGACGAACCGCAGGCACTGAGAACTCGACCTGCTCGCTTCCAGGCAATCGCTCGATTCCAGTGGGTAGTAGCGCCTCGTTACCGAGCGCCCCAAAGCCTGGGGCGGTAGCCCCCCAGCCATCGACCCACAGAGCAAGGTCTTCGCTGAACACGCGCTGCCCCATGCTGGCCGAACTAAAGTCGGTCGCACCGGTAACTAGCTTCGACTCCTGACGTGCAATTAGCACGTCGGTATGGGCATTGGCAGGCGCCGCGATGGCCCCCACCAGCATGGCACCCACAAGGCACCACTTGCCTATCACACAACTTAGGCGCATGAGCACCCTCCTTTCTTGAATGAACAAACAAACAAACTCGCACCCGCGCACAGCGGTAGCGGAGACCGCGCAGCAGCGGGTCGACAATCAACACAGAAGGCAAGCGGCTATCCAAACAGGCATGCCAGGACGTAGCTATCTAGCGCAGCAGAGATCACATGCTTTTACACTATCTCTAACCAGACGCATTCATAGCGACAAACGCAGGCGCTGCTGCGATAGAGACGCGCGCAGGACGCCGCTCACCTAACAGAATGGACACTCCCCAGACCGAGATCGCGAAACACCATGCGTATATACCCCTGCAAAACAAGGACTATTCGCGAGTTGCGCTGCTGGGCTAGGCGTAGCACTGCGCCGGTGGACCTCGAGGCACGCAGACCCGATGAGGAGCCGTATAGCACGGGCTATCGTAGCCGCTATAGGCCGGGTGCACGACGATGGTTTCCATCGCCCAAGAATCGCTCGTGATAACTCCCGACTTCAGTTGCCCCATGACCATACAGGTAGGGCAGTCGGTGCATTTCAGACTACCTGGCGTCGACTTCAACGCTGGGCCATCCCCCTGGAAGGCTTTCGCAAAGTCACAAGTAGTCTCTTTGCACCTCTGATGAAAAAAGCAGTTGCACGAACTCGAGTCGGCCGTTTGACTGCAATCACAACACCCGCTGTGCGTGTGGAACAGATGTCCAAACGTAGCAATAAAGACATAGGCCGAGGCAAGGCCTAGCGAGGTCGTCTTGTGCAACCAAGAATTCACGGCAAAGACGTTACAATCGAGAGAGTCAAATCAATGGTGGTAAACCCACTAGATCGCCATTATTCACTCTCGATCACCCGACCGCAAGATACGTTTACTAAAAAAGCCGTGAGGCGTGCGCGCTCACGGCTTTCTGTGGATCCCTGTTTTACATGGCAGCCACATCGGGTAGCCGAGTGCCTTTAGGCCAAGGCTGCTTTTTGCTTGTCGGTGAGTTCTTGGATGCCCTTGCTGCAGACGGCCAGTAGCGACTGCAGTTGCGCGGCGTCGAAGGTGCCTCCTTCGCCGGTGCCTTGGACTTCGATGAACTTACCGCTGCCGGTCATGATGACGTTCATGTCGACTTCGGCGGTGGAGTCTTCGGAGTAGTCGAGGTCGAGCAACGTTTCGCCCGCGACGATGCCGGCACTCACCGCGGCGACCGAATCGGTCAGCGGCCAACGCCCTGCGGGCGAGAACTCCTCGCAGGCGGCCAAGGCGTCGTGCAGCGCGAGGTACGCGCCGGTGATGCTGGCAGTGCGGGTGCCGCCGTCGGCCTTGAGTACGTCGCAGTCGACGGTAACGGCCAACTCGCCGAGCACCTTTTGGTCGACAATCGCCCGCAAGCTACGACCGATCAATCGCTGGATCTCGGTGGTGCGACCATCCACCTTCTTGCGATCGCGCTGCTTGCGCGGCGAGGTGCTGCCGGGCAGCATGTTGTACTCGGCGGTTACCCAGCCTTTTCCTTTGCCGGCCAGCCAAGGGGGCAAATCGTCGGACACGCTGGCAGTGCAGAGTACCACCGTGTCGCCGGAGCGGACGAGCACGCTTCCAGCAGCGTTGGCGTAGAAACCGCGTTCGAAACTAACAGTGCGAAGTTCGTCGGCCGCGCGGCCAGCGTTGCGTGGAGGCATGATTGCTCGGGGGTGCGAGGTTGGTAGGTCGAGTTCTATTCGCTGGTCAGCAGCCAGACGAGAATGCCCTTTTGAACGTGCATGCGATTGCCAGCTTGCGGCACGATGACGCTTTGCGGGCTGTCGATCACCTCGTCGGTGACTTCCTCGCCGCGTTTGGCGGGCAGGCAGTGCATGAACACCGCACCGCTCTTGGCTGCGCCCATCAGCTTGGCATTCACCTGGTAGTCGGCGAAGTCCTTCAGACGCTTGTCGCGTTCGCCTTCCTGGCCCATGCTGGCCCACACGTCGGTGTAGATGGCGTCGGCTCCTTCGACGGCCACGAACGGATCGGTGGTTTCGATGATCTCGGCATCGGGCGATTGCTCGCGGACCCGGGCGATCACGTCGGCCGGCATCTCGTAGCCCGGCGGCGTGCAAATGCTCATCTGCATGCCGACCTTCGCACAACCGCGGGCCAGGCTCACGGCCACATTGTTACCGTCGCCAACCCAGGCCAGCTTCCGCTTGGCCAGCGTGCCAAAGTGCTCCTTCAGCGTGTACAAGTCGGCCAGGGCCTGGCAGGGATGGGCCAGGTCGGTCAGTCCGTTCACGACGCAGGCCGACGAGTACTTGGCGACCTCTTCAACCGTGCTGTGCTTCTTGGAACGCACGACGATCACGTCGACCATTTCGCTCAGCACGCGAGTGAAGTCGGCGATGCTCTCGCGCTTGCCGAAGCCGGCGTCTTCGCCGAGCATCAGGCTCCCACCACCCAAGTGCACCATGCCCGACTCGAAACTCACGCGGGTGCGTAGCGACTGTTTCTCGAACAGCAAGGCCATCATGCGGCCGGGCAGGATCGCTTCGCGGATGCCGGCTTGGAACTTGGTTTTCAGGTCCTCGGTAATGGCATAAATGCGCTCGATCTCGGCCGAGCTAACGTCTTCGAGGGTTACGAGGTGTCGCATGGTACGTTCCAGTTCAACTGGCGACGCGTAGCTGCGTCGCGCGATGGGTTGGGTGAGCCACGACGGTTGGGCTCAGTTCAGGTTCTTCAGTACGTCGATCAGGATGTCGCAGCCTTCATCGGTTTCGGCGTCGGTAAGCGTCATGGCGGGCAGCAGCCGCACCACGTTGCCTTGCGTGCAGTTGATCAGCAGGCCTTTCTCCATGGCCGCTCCGACCACCGCGGTGGCGTCGACCGTCAGTTCGAGACCGATCATCAATCCCTGCACCCGCAACTCGCGGGCGTAGTCGAGCTCGTCGACCAGCGGCTGCAGCCGACTGCGGAAGCGTTCGCCGAGCTCCTTGGTTCGGGCGAGCAGGTTGTCGCGCTCGATCATTTCGATGGTCGCGATGCCGGCCCGAGCGGCGATGGGGTTACCGCCGAAGGTGGCCGCGTGCATGCCAGGTCGCAGGCTGGGGGCGATTTCGGTCGTGGTCAACATGGCCGCGCCGGCGATGCCGCCGCACAGGCTCTTGGCCAGGGTCATGATGTCGGGGGTGACGCCGAAGTTCTGGTAGGCGAACCACTCGCCGGTCCGACCGCAGCCAGCTTGCACTTCGTCGAACACGAGCAGCAGGCCGTGCTCGTCGGCCAGTTGCCGCAGGCCTTGCAGGAATCCGGCAGGAGGGATGCGAATGCCCCCCTCGCCCTGGATCGGCTCGACCATGATGCCAGCGGTTTGGTCGTCGATGGCGTCGCGCACTGCGTCGAGATCCCCAAACGGCACGTACGTAAACCCTGGCAGCATCGGCCCGAGATCTTCGTGGTACTTCGGCTGCGCCGTAGCGGTGACCGCACCGAACGTGCGGCCGTGGAATCCCCCCTCGAAGGTGATGATCTTGTACCGCTCTTTGGGCGTATGGAGTCGCACCAGTTTGATCGCGGCCTCGTTGGCCTCGGCACCGGAGTTGCAGAAGAACGCCTTGCCGTCGAAGCTCCGCTCGCTGAGCAGCTTGGCCCACAACCCTTGCGACTCGAAGTGCCAGGTGTTCGGCACATGAATCAGCTTGGCGACCTGCTGCTGCACGGCTTCGACCACCGGCGCGGGGCAGTGCCCTAGCAGGTTGCAGCCCCAGCCTGGAAAGAAGTCGAGGTACCGCCGCCCGGCGTCGTCCCACACCCAGGAGCCTTCGCCGCGGACGAGCGACACCGGAAACCGACGATAATTCGGCACTACGTACCGATCGAACAATTCCGACGTGCTGGGCGACATGGTGGTGGACACGGTAGGGGCTCCTTAAAAGTAACACAAAGTTCGATGGAACTCGCGATGGCACTTGGTAGGTCCGACGCGAGCGGTTGCTGGCAGAACAAATTGATTGTGGGTTCTGCCGACCACATTTCGCAACAACGAAGACATGCCGACGACGAGCGAAATTACTCGTCAGCAGCAACCCATCCGAAACGCTAGTGATGAATCGAGATCGGGCCGTAGCGGTCAGCGGTAGAAGAAATCGGGACGCGTCAGATCGCGGTGACGATTTCGGTACCGATGCCGCGGTTGGTGTAGATTTCGAGCAGCAGCGAATGGCGGAGTCGGCCGTCGATGATGTGGATTTTCTTGACGCCTTTTTCCAGTGTTTCGAGGCAGGCCTGCACTTTGGGAATCATGCCCGACTCGATCACCCCCTTCTTAATCAGCTCGCTGGCCGCTTCGGCCGTGAGCGTGTGGATGAGCGATTCGGGATCGTCTTTGTTGAGTCGCACGCCGTTGACGTCGCTGAGGAAGATCAGCTTCTCGGCGCCCATCGCCTGGGCGACGGCCATCGCTGCGGTATCGGCGTTGACGTTCAGCAGTTGGCCATCCGCGGTTTTGCAAACCGAGGGAATGATCGGCACCTGCCCGGCATAGCAAAGGTTGTCGAGCGCGTCGCGGTCGACGCTGGTCACCTGACCGACGAAGCCGAGGTCGATTTCTTCGCCGTTTTCGCCAGCCAGCTTGAGCGGCTCGCCGAACAGCACGTTATTGTCGGTCTCGCCGTTGGGGTTGAGCGGCATCGCCCGACCGCCGAAATCTTCGATCCGCTCGGCGATCATCTCGTTGACCTCGCCAGCGAGCACTCGCTGAACAATGTCGAGCGTGTCCTGATCGGTGTAGCGACGACCTTGAATGAACCGGGGCTCGAGCTTGGCTTCGGACATCGCCCGCGAGATGGCGGCTCCGCCGCCGTGGACGACGATGGGCCGCATGCCGACGGTTTCCATGAACACGATGTCGACCAGCAAATGCCGGAGGGCATCGGCGTCTTCCATCACACTGCCGCCGAGCTTGATGACCGTGATGCTATCGCGGAAGCGACGGATCCAGCCCATCGCCTCGATGAGGGTATCGGCCTTTTCGATCGCTTCTCGCACTTTCATCACTTAACTTTCGCGGCGTATGCATGAACGTGAAAGCGGCACACTGCCCACTTTCGACGAAACCCTCCGATTAAACTTCTTTCTCGTCGATCCAGCTCATCATGCGACGAAGCTCACGACCGACTTGTTCAACGGGGTGATTACGCTCGCGGCGGCGAGTGGCTTTGAAGCCTGGTGCGCCGGCTTTGTTTTCCAGAATCCAGTTGCGGGCGAAGGTGCCGTTTTGGATCTCTTCGAGGACCTTCTTCATTTCCTTCTTGGTCTCGTCGGTCACGATCCGCGGACCAGTGCTGTAGTCGCCGTACTCGGCGGTGTTGCTCACGCTGTAACGCATGTAGTTGAGGCCGCCCTGGTAGAACAGGTCGACAATCAGCTTCACTTCGTGCATGCACTCAAAGTAAGCCATCTCGGGCTGGTAGCCGGCTTCCACCAATGTCTCGAAGCCCGCCTTGATCAGTTCGCTCAAACCGCCGCACAGCACGGCTTGTTCGCCGAACAGGTCGGTTTCGGTCTCTTCGGCAAACGTGGTGCGAATCACCCCACCACGGGTACCGCCGTTGCCCTTGGCGTAGGCCATGCCCACCTTGAAGACGGTAGAGGACTCGTCGGACATGTCGTCGTCGCTGGCAGTGCTACCGGCTACGCGAGTAGCGATAAGCGAAGGGACACCGCCGCCAGTCACGAACTCGCTGCGCACCAGATGGCCAGGCCCCTTGGGAGCGACTAGCAACAGATCGACACCCTTAGGGGGTTCGATCAGGCCGAAGTGGACGTTAAAGCCGTGCGAGCACATAAGGATGTTGCCCGGCTCGAGGTTGTCGCGAATGTCTGCCTTGTAGACGTCGGCCTGCACTTCGTCCGGCAGCAGGATGTTCACCACATCGCCCTGCTTGGCGGCTTCGGCGGCGCTGACCGGCTCGAAACCGTGCGACTTGGCCAGATCGTAGTTTTCGCCACCAGGACGCTGGCCAACCACTACCTTTACGCCGCTGTCACGCAGGTTCTGGGCGTGGGCGTGACCTTGCGAACCGTAACCAATGATGGCGACGGTCTTATTCTTCAGGTGGGCCAGATCGGCATCGGCGTCGTAGTAAACTTTGGCGGCCATGTTGTTCGGTTGCTGAGTGGGGTGAAATGGAAATAGAGGGAAAAGCACTCTAGGGTCGGCAGCTCCGCGAGTCGCGACTGCCTTACTCGGCTGGCTTATGCGTGCCAACGGCAGGACGGATATTGCCGGCTTTCGCCGGGCGGTCGATCGAGCGAACCATCGCAATACGCCCCGTCCGCACGAGTTCGCTGATGCCAAAGGGACGCATCAGGTCGATAAAGGCCTCGACCTTGCGCTCCTGGCCCGAGATTTCGATGATCATTTCGTCGGGCGCGATATCGACAATCCGCCCGCGGAAGATCTTGGTCAGCTCGCGGATTTCATGGCGATGGTCGCCAGTGGCGGCGACCTTGATAAGCATCAGGTCGCGTTCCACGAAGTCCTTCGCGCTGACGTCGGTCACTTTGACGACCGTCACGATCTTCTCGAGCTGCTTCCGTACCTGTTCTAGCACGCTATCATCGCCGACTACCACGAAGGTCATCCGCGAGAGTAACGGATCTTCTGTCTCGCCAACGGCAAGACTGTCGATGTTATACCCACGCGAAGCCAACATGCCGGCCACATGGGCCAGTACGCCAGGAACGTTTTGAACAACGGCAGATAGGACGTGTCGCATGAAACCAGGTCTCAATTAGCGGCAGTGAAATACGCAGAATCCATGAGTTTATCCACCTCAACCGGCCCCCGCAACCGGCTAGAGGGACCCAGGTGGGGAGGACCGCACCCTTTTTCTCGGGAAACAGCCCTCCAGCATGCCCGCCAGGACGCCGACAAACAAGCAGAGGTTCGCTAGCAAATGACAAACGATCCGACGTTGCGGAACTCCCGCCAGGCTGCTACCCTCCGCGGCGCGTTTTTCTTCGGTTTTCCAAGGACAAAAATGCGATCTGGTTCGCCACTGACACTCCTGATCTCGCTACTGCTGCTGGCCGCACAGGCTGGCTGCGTGAGCTGGCGATCGCTGCAGCCGGTGCCGCCGTCGGTGTCGCACGGGCGGCGATTGGCCCGTCAAGGCGTCGCGGCCATGGAAGTAGGGCAGTGGGACGAAGCCGAGGAGCTACTTCGCGAGGCGATTGAAAAAACCCCCGACGATCCCGAGGCTCGCTGCAAGCTGGCCGAAGTGCTGCAACGTCGCGGGGCCAATGCCGAGGCCCTGGAGCATATGGCCGTGGCATCGCACTTGGACGCGGCCGATCCCTGGACCGCGGTGCGAGCGGGCGAATTGCTGCTCGAAGCCGAGGATGCCGACCGGGCGATCCAGCAGGCCAATCGGGCGATCCGCCTCGACCAGTCGCTCGCGGCCGCCTGGACCCTGCGGGGGCAAGCCTACGCGGCGCAAGGCGACACCACCCGCGCAATGGCCGACATGCAGCGGGCGTTGCTGCTAGCTCCGAACGAAGCAGGGCTGCTGCTTGAATCGGCCAAAATCTACCACCAGCGCCAGCAGCACCATCAGTGCCTGGCCACACTGCATCGCCTGCAGGATGTCGTCGGCCCCGGCGGAGAATCGAGCGCGATGCTCGAACTCGAAGGGCGCACCTACCTGGCCTTGGGGCGACCAAGAATGGCCACCGAGCGACTCGCCCTGGCCGCCGAGCGGGGATCGACCAATCCCGAGCTGCAAACGCTGCTCGCCCAGGCCCAGCAATCGACCGTGGAGCTAAGCCAGTTGCCCAAGACTCCCGGCGGCGGACAGCGTCTGTAAATCGTTACGATCGCTACAACTGGCCAGCGAGTTTCGATTTGACGGCACCGCGCGTTCTGGCTGCTTTCGCTGCATAAGAGGTGACCTAGATTTGTGGTACAGACATGATGGGGCCGACTCTGCATAGAGCAGCAGGCTCCCCGGATCGTTTCATCCGCACGCCACCTGCCAGAAAGGACTCCCCATGAATCCCGTTCCTATGGTCGATACCACTCCGGACACACCTCAGGAAGCTGCCACCTTCGTCGACCGTCGTCGCAGTGTTCCGGCGGGGGATGCCCCGGTGCGTGAACGCCGACAGTTTACGAACAGCCACAGCGAGTTGAGTGCCGATGCGGCCGAACTGGCCCGCGCAATCGACGAATACAAGGCTCGTCATCGTCGCCGGTTCATCAACTACGAAGAAGTACTGAGCGTCGTCAAAGAGCTTGGTTACTCGAAGTAGCGGCAAACTCGCTTACGCACTGCTTGTGTGAGAAGGGTGAGCCCTATTACAGCCAACAGCCCCCCGGTGGGCTCTGGCACTTGAGAGGCCGTCAGTCCGCTGGCGGCATCCAAGGTGTTGCCAAACTGCAGACGCCATAAACGATAGTCGCCAAAGTCGACTCCAGCAGCGCCGTCTCCATTGCCGGCAATCGCGTGTTCGTCGGCGACCCCCAGATTGTCGCGCCAGACAACGTAGTCGGCCAGGTTCACGGTACCATCGTCGTTGAAGTCGCCAGGTAGCGACGCGACTTCGCTTGTGTATTCGATGCGGGCGCGTTTGAGCGAGCCCCCTGGCTCGGCGTACTGAAACACCAGATCGCCCGCGAGCCGCTCCACATCCACCGGCACGCCCAACCACCGCGACTCGCCTGCAGCCAAGGTGGTGTTGCCGAGCAGGAAGTTCTCTACCAACAATTGGCTCGACAGCACACTGGCCTGGGCTTCGTCCCAGGTTTCGCCGATGCCGGAGCCATCGCCGGAAGCGTCGACCTGCTGATCGCTCAGCGAGTACCATCCGCTGGTTCCGTCGTAGTCGTCTACGAGCAATGCACTGTCAGTTGGGCTATCGATGCGATAGTAGTCGAGCGAGATCGCGGTGCTTCCGTTGTTACGAATCCGCACTTCGCCGGTTTCGGTGTTCACGACTAGCGACAATGCCGACGCGTAGGGGTTGAGCAGGTCGTCGACCGCAAGGGCAACGTCGCTGATGCGAACGTCGTCGAGATAACCTTGCACGCGGTCACGATGTTCATCGTCGTACATCCCGCGGAGTAGCGACCAACTGTATGCCGGCCCCGAGTTGCCTTCCTGGCCCGACTCGTCGAGTGCGGCCATCGCCCGGTTGCTTGATCCGCTCGCCGTGAGATCATAAGCCGCGTCGAGGTTGCCATCGACGTAGATACGCAGCGAGTCGCCATCGCTGGTCGCGGCCACGTTGTACCAAGTATCGGCTTCGACCGTGGTGCTGCCATCGAGCAGATGCTGGTAGCCGGCCGCGTCGATGTAACGAATGCTGAACACGTTGCCCGAGGTCTTCTGGAAGTACAACGGCGCGGCCGCGCTATCACCCGACGCGAATGCCTGCCCGACGCCATCTTTGCCGACCATGGTTTGATAGCCACCCAGGCTCGTGAATCGCACCGACGCTTCGATGGTCCACTCGGCAAGCTCACCGACTGCAATACCGGAGCGGTCGAGATCGCCAGCGGTGGAAAGAGAGGGATACGATCCCCCGTTCTGCACGCTGAACTGGCTGCCGGTGAGACTGCCGGCCGGAACCACCTGGCGATAAATGCCAGTGCCCCACCCGTCGCCGAAAGCCGACAAGTGATTGCTGTTGCCCGAGAGGTCGGGCACCGCGTCCTGATGCACCCCGTCGGCAGTGGTATGCGTGATGTACTGCCCATCGACAACCGAGCCAGTTGCGAGATCTGACTCGAAGTCCCACCACGCGAGGGTGGTAGCCGCGAGCCGCGGAGCACCACAAGTCAGCGCGATCCAAGTGCATAGCACCAGACAAGCGGGACGCGCGAACGTACTACGAGTCGAGAGGTTCATGCCTGAAGCAAGGGGGGAGAAGTGTCTGTTCCAGCAATTCCATTATCGCAAAAATGTTTATGATTACTATGCCTGTGCGGGGACTTTGCTTAGAATAAAGTCATACAGTCCCCTCTCCTCGGCAATGCGGACCCGATGCTCCTCAAGTGGTTCCGTGGTTGAATCCGTAGGTCGCCAGCCGTTGTGCTGGCCGCAGAAAGCAAGCGAAACCGTGAGCACTTCTCGTTTCTGGATACTTGGCCTGGCACTGTTCGTGTTGGCCGCTCCCGCTGCGCAGGCGGAACCAATGGGATACGTGTTCTCCTACTTCCAAGGGGGCTGGCCGGTTGGTGGGCACTCGGGCGTGTTCATGCAGAGCAGCATCGACGGGCTGCAATTCTCCGACATGAACAACGGCGACGCAGTGTATGTTCCGCCGAGCAGTTGGGGCGATGGCTCTAATACCAACACCAACGACGAAGACCAGGCCCGCGACCCCTCGGTGGTGTACGGCCCCGATGGCCTGTTCCACATGGTCTGGACCTCCGGCATCACCACTCGCACGATCGGCTATGCGTCGTCGCCCGACTTGGTGAACTGGAGTAACGAGCAACTCATTGAGATCTGGGACCAGAGCACCGTGGTCAACCACACCTGGGCGCCGGAGGTGTTTTACGACGAGGCGAACGCCAACTACCAGATCATCTTTGCTTCGGATCTGGACAACGGCGACCATAAGCTCTACTCGATCACGACCACCGACTTCGCGAACTACAGCGACCCGAGTTTGTATTACTACAACGGGGCAACAGTGATCGACGCCATGATCGCCCACGATGCCGAGAACGGTCAGTACCTGATGGCAATCAAGGACGAACAGAACGGGCAAAAGAACATCCGTCTGGCGACTTCGTCCACCGCCCAGGGACCTTGGACCACCGACAACCCGATTATTGTCGGCCCTGGTTCGGCGATCGAAGGCAACGCGACCGAAGGCCCATCGCTGCTGAGAGTCGACGACCGCTGGCTGATGTATTACGACGCATACGGTGCTGGCTACTTTGGCGTCGCCGCGACGACCGATGCCGATCCCACCAACGCATCGTCGTGGGTGAACCTGACGAGCGAAGCGAACCTGCCGAGCGGGCATCATGGCACCGTGTTCGCCGCGCCGATCTCGGCGATCTTCGACTCGCTGGCGTTTTCCGCGGCCGACCTGATCGACGACGATCAGATCGATGTGCAGGACTGGCTCGCCTTTCAGGAGTACCACCTGACCGACCTAAGTGGTTTGACCGCCGCCGAACAAGCCGCACGCGGCGACCTGAACGGCGACGGCCTGAACGATCAGAGTGACTTCCGCTTGTTCAAGTCGTACTACAACGACTACTACCAGGCGATGGACCTGGCCACCGCGGGGCAAGACTCGTTCGCCGCGATGCTCGACTCGCTCGCCGTGCCTGAACCAACCAGCACCCTGCTCGCGCTCTTCGGCCTGGCGGCGGCTTACGTCTGCGGACGCAGGCTACTCTAGCGGGCGAGGGCTTCCTGCTTGTCGGCGGTCCAACGCGGCACCGGCATCAACCGGCGGACCCGCCGCTGGTAGTCGCGGTAGTCGTCGCCAAAATCGGCCACGAGATCCCGCTCTTCCAACGCCAGCCCAATGAAAATGTAGGTGGTCAGTCCGATCGACAGCAGCAGATGCGATACCGACATGAAGGGAGTCACCCAAATGCCGATCAACACGCCGAGCTGAATGGGATGACGCACTAGGCTATAGCCCCATCGATCGTTAAACGCGGGTGGGCTCGCGGTGCGATTCGTCGCGTGGGCAAACGCTTGCTGCAGCCCAAACATCTCCTGATGGCTGAGCATGAACGTCGCCGCGACGGCCAATGCCCAGCCCGACCACTGGAGTGTGGTTAAGAGCGTGCTCACGAGCGGAAAATCCACCTGCCATACCACGCCAGCAATCGGCTGCCAGCCAAAGCAAAGCAACAAGGTCACCACGCCCGACAGCAACACGTACGTGCTACGCTCGGCCGCGGCGGGTAAGTAGTTGGCGAACAAGCTTTTGAACGACTTGCGGGCCATCACTGAGTGCTGCAAGCCAAAGAGCAACAGCAGGCCCGCATTCACAGCCAGTGCCAAAGGTAACGCGCGGGTTGGCTCGGCATCGATGCGATACGGCACCGCAAACCCACCGACGAACAACATAAACGCTGTCAGCCCCGCCAAACCAACAGCGTAACCAAGCAGGCTGTATGACACGATTGCGAAACGGCTCATCTGAGACCTCCATTGTTAAAGGACGCATCTCATACGGGTCGACCTACGAGCTGTTACAGACGCCTCGTCGCGTTTTCATCAAGGACTGCTGTTTCAGGGTGTTTCGCCGATCTTCCAGATGTCGCGTGCAACTCGCAAGTACTGCTGCCAGTCCCACAATGTCAGGTTATGGCGGCCTGGACGAATGTGGTAACTCGTGCATCCTCGCGTAACCGGCTGGCCGAGCACCGGCATCGTATCGCTGGTATCCAGACTCTCGGAGCCGATGAGCTCGAAGGCCGGGCTGGCGTTCACCAAGCCGAGCCACTCGCCGCGGGGGTCGGCCCACAGGTCGTCGCCGGCGCTCGCCACGTAGACGTTGCGGGGAGCACACAAAGCGATGAGCTGGTGTTGGTCGATCGGCAATTCGGCGACGCGATCGCCATACTCCTGCAGTTGCGGGCAGAACCAATAATCGAAAGTTCGACTTATGATGTTGACCGTTTCGCCGTATGCACGTCGCGACAAAGCGGCCCCCATGCAGCCCGAGTTGTTGGAGATCACTAGCGAGAATCGAGGGTCGCAGGCGCCGGTCCAGAGGGCCGTCTTCCCGCCCCGCGAGTGCCCGATGATCGCCGCGCGTTCGGCATCAACCAATGGATGATCGCTAAGCGAATCGAGCACGCGACTCGCTCCCCACGACCAGGCAGTAATCGCGCCCGGTGCGTCGGCCGCCCGCGGACCTTCTGGCAACACCACGCTCAACACTCCTTCGCGAAAGTGCTCCGGGTTGTCGGGCGCAACGTGGCTATGGTGGAACACCGCGACCGCGCAGCCCGCTTTCAGAATCTCCGGCACTGGCAAAAACCCGATGAACTCTTCCCCTTCGGGCGACGAAAGCTCGGGATCGCGATTGTTGATCATCACAAACAGGGGACTCTGCTGCGATTGCTTCGCGTACAGCACGTACTCGAAATCGAATTCTC
Source organism: Aeoliella mucimassa (assembly GCF_007748035.1). Taxonomy (NCBI): domain Bacteria; kingdom Pseudomonadati; phylum Planctomycetota; class Planctomycetia; order Pirellulales; family Lacipirellulaceae; genus Aeoliella; species Aeoliella mucimassa. The sequence continues at coordinate 5,920,456 of NZ_CP036278.1, read as the reverse complement.
CTCCTTCCAGGGTCGCGGTCACGCGCCGGCGCTCCCTGACGCCACCTGGCACCGAAGCGAGCGGAGCGACTTCGATTGTTTCCACTTCGAGCTTCGTAGGAGCCGGAACCGCCTGGCCGTACGCGTTGTTGCGGAACACATCGAGCAGCGTTTCGCGGCGATCGTTCCATGCTTGCTGCTGCTCATCTTTTGGAGCCTGGCGATCGATCTCCCCAAGCACTTCGGGCAGCGTGTAACTCGGCACGTGATCTTCTCGCACTTCAACGTCGGTGCGAGTGGCGTAGCCACGGACGGTTTCAGGCCTGGCGATCCAGGTGGCCGGTTCGTCAGCCGATGTCGAAGGGCAGGGGAGGAGAGTGGTTCCCACCAGAATCGCCCCCATCGCTAAACCATGAAACCGCGAAACAACGCTTGCACCGATCATCAGAAAAGGCTCCTACCTACGATTGGATCAAGAAAAGAAGAGGCCAAAAACACAACCGGCCGAAGGATTAATCCCTCGGCCGGTCGTAGTCTATTCATCTATTGGTGGGTCGTAACCCTTAACCGAGGCGGTAGCGAAGACCAACCACCACGGCACCCATCAGGCTCAGCAGAGCATAGCCAGCAGGCTCAGGAACACGAATCGGCTCCTGGTAGAAAACCTGATCGATCCGCGACAGAGTTACCGAGGGATATCCGGTGTAGGCCAAAGCACCGATGTCCTTGTAAACATGCAGCGACGTAATCGGCTCTGGTTCGTTGAAGTAAACCGAGTCCATCAGTTGCGAGAACTGGAGTCCTGCACCCTGACGATCGTCGTAGATCGACAACGTGTATTCACCATTCGCACCGAGCGGCAGGAAGTCTTCGGTCACGTTGATGGCACCAGCATCGCCCAACACGTTGGGGTTGCCAGCCAACATCACACCACTAATCTCGTAGTCTTCATCGAGCACGTCGACATCAAACTCAATCGCCGCGTCCGAACCACCTTGGGAGAAGGCTGAATCGCTGAAGTAGCCACGGAATCGAATACCGTAGTTGCCATCGTCGTCGACCAAACCAATCACCGAGATGCCAGAAGCACTCGGCATATCGTCGGGAGTTACTTGAGCGTTGCCGTAGTTGAAGTTGCTAAACTGCTTATCGCCAACGACGTAGACACCGTCGTTGTCAATCAAGTCTGCGAGGCTGGCAGTGTCGCCTGTTTCTACCAAGGCCGCACTTGCTGAGCCGGCAAAACAACAACAGGTAACAAGGGCCACAAGTGCCCATGACGCCAGGGTGCTACTCTTCATTGTCTCATACCTTTCAAGGAATTGCTGTCTTGCTCTCGTTGGATAGCAAGCCTCACAGCGGGATAAATGCTAAGATTCCAAAAATCATATTCATCGTATTGTTAGTAATGATGCTGGCCGCCCTGCTGCATCGAACCTGCCTGGACATCCGCTGTCGCGGCGCCCCCTCTCTCACTTCACCATCAGGTTTTCTGCGGTCGACATACGGCCGATTGCATCGATGGAACTTCTCGCCTGCTTATCTGTTTCTTCTGCTTTGCTTTGTTTCTCACCATGCGTGAGCATGGGCGTGCCTGAGGGTTACCATGCCGATCGTTTATTACGACGCTGATGGATTCCTCCCTGCGACGAGCTGCGACGTTTCGATTGCCCACTGGCACCCCTCGAAAGCTTCGCTCCCTTTGTCTTTGCCTGGCGGTTTCGCGATGGCGTAGGCATTCGCTGAAAACGTTCCAGGTGTTCAAATTCACTGCTATCTATTGCATCAGCCATGCATCGATCCTCTATCGATTCGCGCGACCTCGCCACGCAACGCGGCGCAGTCTCACGATCTGTGGTTACCTTGTAACGATGCCACTTGGTGACGATCCATGGCTTGCACTTCCGCTACTGGTGTGGCTTCGATGCAGTGACTTCAATTACTCCCGTGGATGAGGGTTGTCTGGTTAGCCGCTTCAAGGCCAACCGAGCTTCCCGAAATAACACATCCAATTCTGTTTTGCCGTCGAATCCCGGCAGGTAAACCCACACGCCGATCTGACGTGCGGTGATCTCGCCGATGGGATCTTCTGGTACCCCATTCACAATCAACAGCGGGACATGATCGCGCGACAAGTCGCCCGCCAGGCCCTGGTAGTCGTTCTGCATCGAACTGCCGGCCACGCTCTGGATGTCGACGAACGCCAACTCGTATTTCTTACGAAACACCAGTTTCATGGCCTCGAGCACAGTGACACAGGCATCGAGGTTCCACCCCTCGGTGCAGGCCACTCGTTCGAGAATTTTGCGATGCTGCTTATCATCCGAGATCAGCAGACACCCGATGGTGCTTGCCGGACCCGAACGATTCATGGTGACGACAGGCGCACCTACAACCGCCAAATCTGGTTGAATTGTTCGCGTCGTACTCATCACCAACTTCTCTCGCCGAGTCGCGACTGATCACCCGCTGGTAAAGCCATTGCCAAACGGCGCGAAACTGCGGGGCGGCAGCTTCATGGCACGGTTCTCACATTTCAGGCGTAAGCAAAGTTCAACACTTACACCCCAGTCGCACATGCTTTGTTTCAGCGCGACCGGCAATGACTTGCTTTCTCCTCACGAACCAAGATGCTCGCATCATGCGATCACTTGATTTCAGTATTCGATGGTTTGTCTCAACGCAGAGGACGCATGCAACCGCATGGCCTCACGCGACTCGCGTCTCTCGCAGGAACAACTTGCTTGTTAGTTGCTGCCCCCACCTACGCGGAGATCGCAATCGCGACCCAAGGTGCAGCTGCTACCAGTTCACCTTCTTGCGTCGGCGACGGTGAATACCGTTGAACGACTGAGGCGCCTTGCCTTTGCGACGACCTTGCGGTGCACGCCGCTTGCTCGAGTTGCTCTGCGACGAACGAATGTGCTCGAAGCTATCGGTGCCGTACTTGGATTCTGCGTTTTCGTAGACTTGCTCGATGCTCATGACCGAACTCCTGGTTTGCTATCAAACGGATTTCGTTCCGCCATGCGGAACGGCATCAGACGCTGCATCGTGGCGCTTGCGGGGCAATCCACCCCAACCGGCTCGGCGCCTACCTACACAGCCTCCGATCGCTCAGAGTTACTGACTTGCGACTCTCCTTTTGCGAGTCGCGTGCCAACCGCTGATGGCCCCCGAAGAGCGAAGCATAAACCTTTATGCAGAAAGCACTTACGGCATGTTGGCGAGTCGCGTGATGTCCGTTTCCCTCGCCGAAAGTCTCCCTCGGATTGTGAAAACGGCCGCAGTTAATCGTCGTAAGTCAAGTTTAATAAACGACTTAGAGTTCGTTTCACTATCGGAGTGAACCCTCACACTGCTGGTGAGTCCCCCCGGGCACTGGGCGAACGAAGATGCGGAAAACTTTCTATCAGCCCCAGATTTGTGGCAATTTGGGCAAAATAGTTGCCCCGAAGGCTTCGTAGACCTCTGCGAACACCGCGGATTCCCGCGAGGCGTCCAAGCGCGTTCACCAAACACAGGGAACCGGCTCACCAGAGTAGTGAGTTCCGTCCATCGACTTTGGGAAGATTATTCCCACGATGTGAGAAGGGGTTAACAGGGCCGCTTCAGAATTATGTCACCCATGCACCGAATGGGTGCAGACCAGCGGAGAGAAAAAAAGAATCGTTGTGCCATGGCCCAACGACTGATTCATGATGGCAAGCGATTAGGAGTCGGCGGACTCGTCGTCTTGTGCTTCGCTTTCGATCTGCGCCAACAACCGGGTCATCGTGTTAGCGTGAATACCCAACAGCTTGGCCGCCCGACCTTTATGCCCGCGAGTCGATTGCAGGGCTTGCTGTACCGCCACACGACGCAGCTTGGCGAGATTCGTGAAGGGGAGGGCGGGGACCGATGTCTGACGGGTGCGAGTAGAGGGAAGCGACGGCTCGCAATCGAGCACGTACGCTTGCTCTATCACATGACCCAATTGACGAATGTTACCGGGCCAGGTGTATTCGCAGAACTCGCGGAGACGCTCCGCCGAGGGAGTCCACGGGGTGCGTTGATACTTCGTGGCATACTTCATCGAGAAGTATTCGATGAAGCGTGGAATGTCGTCCGCACGATGGCGAAGCGGCGGCACTTCGAGCTCTACCATGTTCAAACGATAGTAGAGGTCTTCGCGGAATCGACCGGCTGCCACTTCGGCTTCGAGGTCGCGATTCGTCGCGGCAATGATTTGTACGTTGATGGGTACTGGGTGAGCAGCACCTACCGGAGTCACTTCGTTCTCTTGCAGCACGCGGAGCAGTTTAGGCTGCAATTCCGCAGGCATTTCGCCGACTTCGTCGAGGAAGACGATGCCACCGTTGCCGGCGCGGAACACACCCATGCTCGCTCCGGCAGCACCAGTAAACGCACCTTTCTCGTGACCGAACAGCTGACTCTCGGCCAGCGTTGGGGTGAGCGCGGCACAGTTGACCGGCACGAAGAGACGATCGCGGCGAGGGCCAAGTTCGTGGAGCAAGCGTGCCCACACTTCTTTACCAGTACCGGTTTCGCCGGTAATCAAGACAGGACACTGAACCTCCGCGGCTTTCTCGGCGTGGCTCGCAATGCGCGTTACGCGCGGATTGCTTCCCAGCACCCAGCTCTTGGGATGTTCTGGTGGTCGAGAGAGTAATTTCTCGATCGACGGTGTTAGTGCCTCTGATGCCATCGTTAGAATAGGTCCGCAGGTATGTCAGCCTCGCCTCACTAGCGTGCTGCATGCGAGCAACTGTTCCGGGTTACTCGACCTGCTATTGGCTTTAGGGGGTATCAATCACCGATTTACTCCTGCTTCTCAAAGAAGCAAATCGGTTGTCCATCGCTTCACTAGCGTTTCCATGAATCACAGTTTTCAAACGGGAGTTGCACGCTTTGAGAATTGCCTCCGGTATTCCTCAGAACGCGACAACCTTGAAGCTTCAATATACTCAGCCTCAACGGAATCCTCAATCAACTTGAATGAGTTAGCTAGAAAAACCCCAGCGATTGATTGAATTGCGGTTGCAATATCGATGGTAGCGATTACGAGGGTTATCGCGAGTCGCGACAACCAGCGAGCAGAAAGCCCGGCAATAGACGTAAGTCATTATACGCAAAAGACTTACTCAATTCTAGGCGGCTAACTCGGCCTCTTCGCCATGCGACTCACCGAGCCGCTGCACCGACACCACGGTGATGCCAAGCTCGGCGGCTCGCTGATGAAACTGGCTCGGCTCGAGCAAAATTGTGCGGTTTGCCTCAACCGCGAGCACTCTCCCCCCCGAACGGGCCATGCTTTCCAAGGTCCCCACGCCGATGGTCGGCACGTCGAACCGCATGTCCTGCTGTGGCTTGGCGGTTTTTACCACCGTGAATCCACCCTGGCGACAGAGCTGCCCCGCGCGGGCGATGCATTGGTCGGTGCCTTCCACCGCTTCGACAGCCAGCACCGCCTGCCCTTTCACACACACGCTTTGGCCCACGTCGAGCGCGCCCATCTGGCGAGCCAGGTGCCAGCCGAACTCAACGTCGGCATACTCGCTCGTCGACAGCGGGCGGCCTGCTACTTGCCCAGGCCCCACGAGCAAATCGGGGGCAAAGTCGGTCGCCGGCACGAACTCGATGCCTTGGCTCGCAAACGTGTCGACCACGGCCAGCAGCAGTGTATCGTCTTTCTTGTCGGACGACCGCGCGATGAAATGTGGATAGAAGGCCTTGAAGGTGGTCCAATCGGGCATGAGCTGCCAGATGGCATTTGGGTTAAACAGATTCACCTTGTGAATCTTGCCGGCCATCGTGGCCTGCGTCGCACCTTGCTTGCGAAACCACCGCGTCGCCCGCCCGAACTTGGCGAGCCCCACCCAGTCGAACTCGTCGCACACCTTGGCCAGATTGGCATCGGCATAGCCTTTCACACCCAGGCAGCAAACGCGATAGCCATTGTCGCGCAAGCTTTCGGCGACCACCAACGGAAACCGGCCCCATGCGGCTAATAGGCCGATGGTTGGCTGGGTGGTGCTGGTATGCGTTGCTTCGCGTTGGCTCATCGTGTCGATCGAATCGGGATCAGGCAGCGGGGTCCATGACTTTGCAGTTTGTCTGGTCGGAAGCTTGCTCTGCTACACTTTCCAGCTCGCGTACCGCTTTCTGCAGTTGCTTGAATTGCTTCCGAAGTTCGGGCAGCTTGGCCAACGAAGCAAGCAGAATCTTCTGATCGCGCTCCGGAGTAGCGGGGGCACCAAAGGCGACCACGCCTGGGGCGATATCGTTCGATACGCCGGCCATGGCACCGATGCGGGCCCCTTCGCCGATGTGCACGTGATCGCGAACCCCAACCTGCCCTGCCATGACGACGTAGTCGCCGGTGGTAGTGCTGCCGGCAATGCCGACCTGAGCACATAACAGATTGTGACGACCGATTTGGCAGTTGTGAGCGACTTGCACCAGGTTATCGATCTTGGTGCCATCGCCAACGCGAGTTGCACTGTAGGTTCCGCGATCGATCGTCGCGTTGGCACCGACTTCTACGCGTTTGCCGATAATCACGTTGCCCAACTGGGCGGAGAGTTCGTGTTGTCCGTCGACCGGGCGATAACCAAAGCCATAGGCTCCGATCACAGCGCCCGAGTGAATGATCGATTCGTCGCCGACCACGGTGTCTTCATAAAGCACCACGCCGGGGAAGATGGTGACGTTCTTGCCGATCTGGCAGCCCGGCATCACGTGCACACCAGCGTGAATCACAGTGCCGCCGCCGATTTCGACGTCGGTATCAATCGTCGCCCCTGGACCGATCGAAACTTGAGGATCGATGCGTGCCTGGGGACTCACGATGGCCGAATCGGAAATACCGGCGTAGAGCTGCGTCCGCTGCGGGCGGAAGTGGGATACGATCAACCGAAAGGCCGCGTGCACGTCGGCGACGACGATCACCGGCTTGCCTTCGCACACGGTTCCCTCAGGCACCACGATGGCCTCGGCTAGCGATGCCACGGCCTGGCCCACTCGCTCCGACTGGTCGATGAACGTGATTTCGCCAGCGGCGACTTCGTCCAACGGGGCAGCACCACAAATCGTAAGTGTTTCGTTACCAACACAAGTGCCTTGCACCAGTTCAGCAAGGTCAACCAGAGTGGATCCGGGCAGGTCGGTCATGGGGGAAATCCTTTTCCCATTAGGATCAGATATAAACTCGAGGAGTCGCACCACAACTTCCATGTGTGGTGGCTGGGTGGCCAAATAGTACTGCCGGACTAAACAACCGACAACATCAACCATCGGCGATGCTAGCACTGCCGAAAATCGCCATAAAACTAGGCGTTTCGCAGGCTTTCGAGCAAGGTTCGGGCTTCTTCGAAATCACGCTGTAAACGAAGAAATGCATTTCGATCGCCGCCAAGGTCGGGATGCTCGTTCTTTACTCGTTGGCGGTAAGCGTGCAGCAGGTCGCTTTCGCTGCAGGGAAGCTTCAAATCGAACGCTGCCAGGCATTTGGGAGTTCGCTGCCGCCGACGCGACTCGTGGGCCACCCAAGCGGGTATCTGCACGGTGTAGTTCGACACCAGGACCAAAGCCCGCTTTAGCCGGCGGTAATGCGCCCGAACGTCACTCACCATCAGAATGAAGCCGACCAGGGGAACCCCCACGACCACCAGCACATACACGCCTAACGTCCAATAGTCGGCAGGCGTCGATGGCCATCCATCAGCTAGCAGCATTGGCGAGGGCATGATTCCGACTATTTGCTGGCGTTTTGGAGGAACTCTCGCTTCCGGGCTAAAAAACACCTACGTTCTTCATGACCGTAGTGTAATCGAGATGTCGGGGGGCAGCACTATTACTCCCTTACTTGCGATACGCTACTCAGGGGTCGATGGTTGCTGCTCAGGCTCAGTTTCGCCCTCCGTTTCGGCCGGCTCGTTGCCAGCTTCCGACGTTGGGACCTCTGTCGCTGCAGAGTCATCGCTCTCGGAAGCGTCGGGTTCCGGTTGCTCGCTTGGCTCGGTTTGCTCTTGATCCATCGTATCGGCCGACTCATCAGCAGGCGGGGTGTCGGCTAATGGGGTGAAACGAGTGACAACTTCCAGATCGGCTTCTTCGGGGGTAGGAAGCAAGTGGAACACCTCGTCGGAAATCTCGGTATCAAACGAAGCGTTGTAGAAGTCGAACTGCCAGACAAACTTCAAATACTCTTCACCGGGATGCAGTTCGCTGGTTAGTTGCTTGTTCTCTATTATCCAACCGATGGGGTTAGAACCCTCGCCTTCAGGCGAAACCTTCAGGTTCATATACTACTAGGATGGATAGTTACCGGACTGGGGCACATTGCCGCTTTATTTTGAAATGCCATTTCGTTTGGGGCGAGAAGTTACAGTAGGTGAGGAACTCGCGAAAGCTTCTGATGGAGTTCCAGCATCTGCAAAAGCAGTACTGGGGGCGTCATTTGTGGGCCCGCGGGTACTTTGTGGCGTCTAGCGGAAGTGTGACTGAGGAAGCGATTACCGCGTATATCCAGGGTCAGCGGGGAACGGAGCCCAAAGACGGGGAAGATAACTTCCGCGTAACGCCTTCGTGAGTGAAGGACTTCAGTCCGTAGCTCACGAACTCTTTCCAAACCTACCGGCTTCCAGCCGGTAGTAGTTCAGTTCCAGCCGCAGCAATAAGTAGGATCCTTTCTCGATCCAGCAAATGTGAGGGCCGGCATGTGTCGCGATTTTTACGCGGTAGCAGTCGGCCGGCACCTCTCCCTCACGCTCTAACTGAGCGGGGGGCAGCAACGCGAGTTCGCGGGCGGGATCCAGAAACCAGAGTGTCTCGTCCGGGCGGGCCAGCAGCATGTCGAGTTGCGGAAAGATGTCGCGAACCGGCCCTGGGAAAAGTCCTTTGCGGAGTTCCGGGTCGGGAGCCATGGTTTCGAGAGTCGCCTGCTCGGGAGCTGGCAGAGTGAGCCGCTGCGGCTCGAGTGTTGAGACCGAGCCTTCCAGGGTGGTTCCATCGCAAGCGACGAACGCAGCAAACGGCTCGGCATCGGGCTGGGGTTCGATGCGGGTGATTAAAAACCGGTTCGGCCGCTGAAACATGACCCCCAAGGCAATCGGCAGCCCATGATGCTGCAAACCATCCACCGCTGTCACGTAGTGGGTGCCATAATCAGCAGCGTCCACGTACGACGCAGCATTCCGGTAGGCCGCAGCCATGTTCTCCAGAATCTGCCGGGCGGTCAGTTCGTCCGATTTCGGCTCGGTATCTTGCAGCCCTGATTCGGCACCTGCATCCGGCGTCGATTTCGGCGTTTCGCTGCAGCCGAGATGGGTCGCCGAGATCAGCCATACTCCTGCCAGCAACCATCGCACTCCCCGGCTAGTCATCAGTACCTCACCCTGTGAAAAAGGTCCTTGTTTCGAAGCTTTCAACGTAGCATAGCCCAGGGCAATCGACCATCGCGGGTTGACCCTCGACACCGAGCACCGATACGATTCGTTACTCCCGTGTTGGCAAGCCAGTGATGCGTAACGGCCGGCCCTACCCACCCCTTCCGCGAATTTCCTACTACCAATATGCCCGTAGTTACCCACATTCACCTTGGCGACTGTCCCCCGCTCGAGCTGTCGCTCCGCGACGAAGCCTGGATTGGTTGCCACGAACCCCAATCGCCCGGCGAGGCCGAATCGCTCGACGTGGCCGCCGCTACGATGGCAGCCTTGCAGCAGCCGGTCGGCTTTCCGCCGATCACGCAGGCGATGGTGCCTGGCGATCAGGTGGCGATTGCCCTGGGTGCCGATGTGCGGCAGGCCGATGCTGTGGTGCGGGGCTTGGTCGCCGCGCTCGAATGGGCCGGCGCTGGGCGTGAGTCGGTGCAGGTGGTCGTCGGCAGCACTGCCGAAGCCGACACCCTACGCGAACAACTACAAGATTTGGTGCAGGATGGTTGCGTGGTGATCGGGCATACCCCGTCGGACGAGAAAGCGTTGTGCTATCTGGCCGCGGTCGACGAGGTGCCGCTACTGATGTGTCGCGAGTTGTTTGAGGCCGACGTGGTGATTCCCGTGGGTTGTGGTCGCACGGCGGGTTCCTACGATTCGCGCGGTCCCTACGAGTCGCTCTATCCACGCTTCTCCGATACGGCCACCCAGCGACGCTACGAGCAGGCCGACGCATTAGATGGTCCGACCGCCGTGTCCACCCGACGTGGCGAGACTGATCGCGCAGGGTGGTTGCTTGGTGCCTCGCTGGTGGTGCAAGTGGTCCCTGCTCCTGGCGGCGGTGTCGCCAAGGTGGTTGCCGGCGCACCCGACGACGTCGCCCAGGCGGTCGCGGAAGCATGCGATAGCCAGTGGGTTCAGGAAGTGGAAAGCCGCGCCCGACTGGTGGTCGCCACCCTGGCAGGCAACGAGCAAGAACAAACGTGGGACAACGTCGCGCGGGCATTGTACGCTGCGAGCCTCGCGGCCGACGAAGACTACAGCGCGGTGGCCATTTGCACGCGAATCCACACCCCACCCGGCAAGACGCTTCGCAAACTGATGACCATGAATGGCGACCTCGAACGCGTGGCTTCGGAGCTGCAAGGGGCTCAGACCGACGACGCCCAGGCGGCTTGGGAAATCTACAAAGCCCTGTGCCGCGGCCCGGTGTACTTCATGAGCCAACTCGACGAGGAAACCGTCGAAGAGCTAGGCATGACCCACGTCAACTCGCCCGAAGAACTGACTCGGCTCGTCGAGCGCAGCGAGAGCTGCCTGGTGCTGAACGAAGGGCAATACGCGGTACCGCGCTTCCCCGCTCACTCGCGTTAATTCAACAATCGGACCACCTCATGAGTGAGCTACGTTACTTCGCCGACTGGCCCGCCTCGACACTGACGATTCGTGGTGCCGACCGCACCCGCATTGTGCACAACCTCTGCACCGCCGACGTCAATAAGCTCTCGCCTGGCAACGCGTGCGAGGCATTTGTCACCAACGTAAAGGGGCATGTGGTCGCTCACTGCGTGGTTTGCTGCGGCGACGATGTACTCTCACTAGTCGTATTGGCTGCCGATGTAGCGGAACTGGCCAAGCACTTCGGTAAGTACATCATCAGCGAAGATGCTACGGTCGAAGTCGCGTCCGAGAAGCCTTTGCTACTGACCGGGAGTCTCGAAGGTTGCGAGTCGGCAGATGGTTTCGCCTGCACGCTCACCGGGGCAGACGCCTGGATCGTGCTCGCTGGCAACATCGAACGAGCCGAGCAACTCGGCTACCAAGCAGCAACCGTAGAGCAATTTGACGCACTGCGGACCGCGGCCGGGTGGCCCTTGGCCGGCGTTGATTTCGGTGAAAGCACGCTGCCGCAGGAGCTGAATCGCAACGAGCTGGCGATTAGCTTCACCAAGGGCTGTTACCTGGGGCAGGAGACAATCGCCCGCCTCGATGCGTTGGGGCATGTCAACAAACAAATCGCGGTGGTAAGAGCTTCGCCGGGCGTTGAGTTATCGGTGGGAACCACGCTGCACCGCGACGACAACCTGGTGGGCTCCGTAACCACCGCCGCGTTAGTGGGCGAATGCTGGCAGAGCCTGGCGATGATTCGCCGCGGGAGCTTCGCGCCGGGGACACAGCTCGATTCGGAAGCGGGCAAAGTCGAAGTGATCGCTGCGGTGCGTCCAAGTAAGTCGTAGGTTGTTTGTACTAAAACGATCACACAAACGCTCGGCAATCAAACACCTATCGGCTGGCCATTCTTTGCATTTCTTGCCAATCAACTCCTCTTTATGATCGGCTTGGCGCGGTCGTAACGATCGCAACGAACGATGTAGCGCCTCCACCGCTTATGCACCGAAATGTTCGTCGCTCGGGTCACCGAACCGCCGATTGCTTTTTGAGGGGTCGCCATGCGCTCGCGCAGTCACGGAGGTGCGATCCATGATGGCCATGTCGGTTCGATTTGCTCAATTGCTGTTCGAAGGGTAGGTACAATGCAATTTCCACAAGGAGTGTGGGCTTGCCTGACAGCCACGCTATTTGTGGCCCCGGTGTGCGCACAGCAACTTAGCGTCGGTCCTGATCCAACACTTCCCGAATCCATTTCGCTCGAGCAGTCTTTAGACCAACCTTCGCTTGATGACGTTGAAGACGAAGACCTGCTCGACATGGATCTTGAGCAACTCACGCGGGCCGATGTGATGGTGGCCGGGGAGATGGACACCGAAGTGTCGATCGCCACGCGAACTGCCCAACCGATCTCACAAACCGCCGCAGCAGTATTTGTGATCACCAACGAGATGATCACTCGCAGCGGCGCCCGCAACATCCCCGAAGCCCTCCGCTTGGCGCCCGGGGTGCACGTCGCCCGCTCGAACTCCCACACGTGGGCGATCTCGATCCGCGGGTTCTCCACCCAATACGCGAACAAACTGCTGGTGCAGATCGATGGCCGGGCGATCTATACTCCTATCTTTGGCGGCACGTTCTGGGACCAGCAGTTGGTACCGATGCACGATATCGAGCGGATTGAAGTGATTCGCGGGCCGGGCTCGTCGGTCTGGGGAGCAAACGCCACCAACGGGGTGATCAATATCGTCACCAAGCACTCCCGCGATACCCGAGGTGGTTATGCCGAAGCAGGGGGAGGCAACGAACACCGCCATTTTGGGCACCTCCGTTGGGGCGGCGGCGACTCCGAGCTCACGTACCGAGTGTATGCCATGGAATCCGAGGACGACTTCGGCTACCGGGCCGATCAGCCTCCCAGCGATGGTCGTGATGGAGCGACCGTCGGGTTCCGCGCCGATTGGAAGCCCACCTGCCAGGATGAGTTCACTTTCACGGGAAACCTGCTTAAAGGCAACTCCAATTTTGGAGCCCCCTACGTTGGTATCGAAAGCGAGAACATTCTGGCTCGCTGGAATCACCAAGTCGACCAAGATACCGACTGGCAAATTCAGCTGTATTACGATCAGTTCGATCGCGAAGACGACTTCCCACCCTTCTATGTGAATAGCCAATCAGCGCACCGCGCTTTTGATCTCGACACGCTGTTCCATACTCGTTGGCGACAACGACACGACATTGTATGTGGATTTGGTTTTCGTGACTATCACACCGGCATCACCGGCACTGGTCTGGGGGACTTCCTCGCGCCGCAGCGTGATCAGTTCGACATCATTAGCTATTTCCTCCAAGACACTTACACGGTTGCAGAAGACTACTTGTACCTGACCTTGGGTAGCAAGATGGAACATACCGATTTCGTGGGCTTCACCTATCAGCCAACGGTTAAGCTGGCCCTGACGCCCGACGAGCGGACCTCGCTCTGGGCGTCGGCTGCTCGGGCGGTACGCACCCCCAGCCAGAGCGACCGTGATCTGAATTACTATCTGCCACAGCCATCGCCGCCCGATGTGCTGGGCGTCGGCTCGCGTTCGGTCATGGCCGAATCGGCTATGGTTTACGAACTTGGCATCCGCCGACAGGAGTCCGACAGCTTCTATTGGGACCTGACAGCCTACTACTCTGACTACGACGACGTGATCAGCTTTGTACCTCAGAGCCAAACGCCGTCGTTGATCACGGTGCAATACGACAACGCCTACTCCGGCGCGGTTTACGGAGCCGAGCTTTTGGCCATGCTCGAAGTGAACGAATGCTGGCGGCTGCGAGGATTCTACACCTGGATGCAAACAACGGGGGATTTGGGCCCCACAGGGATCGACTCGTTTGGCGTGCCGCTCGATATGTTCGTGCACAACACGGCTTCGATCACGTCGAGCCACGATCTGACTTCAAAACTGAAGTTCGACGGCACGCTTCGATACGTCGACTCGGTCCGCGGCGGCGTGTCGCACTACATCGTGGCCGACGTCCGACTCGCCTACCGTCCCTGCAAGCACTGGGAGTACTCGGTCGTGGGACAGAACCTATTCGATGACAAGCACCTGGAATCGACCCAGGACCTTTACGAATCGACCGAAGTGCAAACGGGCGTGTTCGGTATGGTGAGCTGCGAGTTCTAGCCGCAACAAGCTAAGCGATTCCCTCGCCGGCTGCTGGCTGGCGGTGCCGTAGCATGGCTTTCAAGGCCACCAAGTCGTACAGGGCGTGGGCCACCGCGGCACTAAGGATTTCCCCCTGCCAGTAGGCGAGACTGCCAAAATAGACGCCGATGACCGTCGCCAGTACGAAATAAGTCCGCGAAGCCGCATGCACGATTCCGAATAACAGGCTCACCAGCAAGATGCCGACCAGTGGTGTCGTCACCCGAATCGCCAGCGGTTGTAGGGCGCCGCGGAACAGCAACTCCTCCCCAGCCCCCGCGGCCAACGAGATGAGCAGTAGCCCCCCGAACGACTGCCCAGCAAGCCAGGGCCCAATCGCCCGATCGACCAATTGCCGAAGCCGAACGAGCGGTCGCCAGCGACTATGAAGCAGGAAAAACAGCCCTGGCATCAGCAGCAGTGCGGCCAGCAGCCCTGCAACAGCAGCCCGATCGAGGTCCGCTGGCCAACAAACGTCGGCTATTGGGATGTCCGCCAGCCAGGCAATGGCGAGCCCCAGGGCCCCTAAGCCCAGCTCGAATCCGACGATGAGCCCGAGCACTCGGCGGGGGTCTGTAGGGGGTTGTTGGATGGTACTCACAGGGGTTTCTCCGCGGGTCGCAAGGGGTGGGACGCTTGACGAATCGCCAAATCGCCCGCTAGATTGACCCATTCTTTATTGCTGCAAGGGGCCCGCCTTGGGTCTGCGTTTGGGGCCACATTGCCCGGCTGGCCATCGTGCCATCGCTTCGCACCCTTGCCATGACACCTACATTGAATCGTTTCCACCCAAGAATACCAAGGACAACCCAGGCATGGCCAAGAAGAAGAAATCTTCCAGCTCCAAGTCGAAGATGGTGTACTACTTCGGCAAGACCCGTACCGACGGCGACGGATCGATGAAGCAACTGCTCGGCGGCAAAGGTGCCAACCTGGCCGAGATGACCTCGATCGGCCTGCCAGTGCCTCCAGGTTTCACCATCACCACCGAGTGCTGCGGCCAGTACTACAAAGAGAAGCAAAAGCTTCCGACCGGCCTGATGGACGAAGTGAACGCCGCAGTAGCCATCCTGGAAAAGGAAAACGGCAAGAAGTTCGGCGACACCAACAATCCTCTCTTGGTGAGCGTACGCTCGGGTGCTGCTCTGTCGATGCCCGGCATGATGAACACCATCCTCAACCTGGGCCTCAACGACGAGTCGGTGGTTGGCCTGGCCAACGACACTGGCAACGAGCGTTTTGCTTACGACGCTTATCGTCGCTTGATCAACATGTACGGCGACGTGGTCATGGAAGTGCACCACGAGTACTTCGAAGAAGCCTTCAGCAAAATCAAGAAGAAGTACGGCGTCGACCTCGACACCGAAGTTCCGACCAAGGGCTTGATCGAACTCGTAGCCGAGTACAAGAAGGTCTACAAGAAGCACACCAAGCAAGAATTCCCTCAAGACCCCATCAAGCAGCTCGAGCTGGCTATCGAAGCGGTGTTCAAGAGCTGGAACAGCGACAAGGCCATCTCGTACCGCCGCATTGAAGGTATCACCGGCCTGGTCGGTACCGGCGTTAACGTGCAGAGCATGGTGTTCGGTAACATGGGCGAAGACTCCGGCACCGGTGTCGCCTTTACCCGCAACCCCTCGACCGGCGAGAACAAGTTCTACGGCGAGTTCCTGGTGAACGCCCAGGGCGAAGACGTGGTCGCTGGTATCCGCACCCCGCAACCTGTGGCCGAAATGCCGAAGTGGAAGTGCGACGCCGACAAGACGATCGGCAAGAAGGTGCACGCCGAGCTGATGGCCATCAAGACCAAGCTCGAGAAGCACTACAAGGACGTGCAAGACATCGAGTTCACCATCGAGCGTGGCAAGCTGTACATGCTGCAAACTCGTACTGGTAAGCGGACCGGTGCTGCTGCAGTGCGGATCGCTTGCGAGATGGTCAAGGAAAAGCTGATCACCGAGAAGACCGCCGTGCTGCGGATTCCGCCAAACGACCTCACTCAGCTGCTGCTGCCGTCGTTCGATCCGGCTGCCAAGAAGAAGGAAAAGCCGCTGACGATCGGCCTGCCCGCTTCGCCGGGTGCCGCGTTCGGCATGCTAGCATTCACTGCCGACGAAGCGGTGGAGCGTGCCCACAACGGCGAAAAGGTGCTGCTGGTTCGTAAGGAAACCTCGCCTGAAGACGTCGACGGCATGCACTCGGCCGCTGGTATTCTGACCAGCACCGGTGGTATGACCAGCCACGCTGCGGTGGTTGCCCGTGGTTGGGGCAAGTGCTGCGTCGCTGGTGCAGGTGCTATTGAAATCGACGAAAAGGGTCGCAAGATCAAAGTCGGTGGCAAGACCTACACCCACAAGGACGTGCTGTCGATCGATGGCTCGACCGGCGAAGTCTACGGCGGCGAACTCGCTACCGTCGAGCCCAAACTGTCGGGCGACTTCGAAACCGTGATGAAGCTGTCGGACAAGTACCGCAAGCTTGGTATTCGCACGAATGCCGACTCGCCGGCCGATAGCAAGCGTGCTCGCGACTTCGGTGCCGAAGGCATCGGCTTGTGCCGTACCGAGCACATGTTCTTCGAGCCTGAGCGCATTATCCACATGCGTGAGATGATTCTGGCCGAAGAGAAGGAAGCTCGCGAAGCGGCTCTCAAGAAGTTGCTGCCTTACCAGCGGAAAGACTTCGAAGGCATCTTCAAGGCCATGAAGGGTCTGCCAGTGACAATTCGTCTGCTGGATCCCCCGCTGCACGAGTTCTTGCCGCACGACGCCAAGAGCCAAGCCGAAGTGAGCAAGGCCACCGGCATCACCACTGCCAAGATCAAGAACCGCGTGGCTCAGCTGCACGAAGCCAACCCGATGCTTGGTCACCGTGGTTGCCGCTTGAGCGTGACCTATCCCGAGATTCTCGTGATGCAGGTTACCGCCATCACCGAAGCGACGATCAGCTGCTTGAAGAAGAAGATCGACGCCCAGCCCGAAATCATGATTCCGCTGGTCGGAACCGTGAACGAGCTGTCGATGCTGCGTAAGATCGCCGAGGAAACCATCGAAGACGTGAAGGCCAAGAAGAAGTTCGATGGCAAGCTGCCGATCCTGATTGGCACCATGATCGAGATTCCTCGTGCTGCTCTGACCGCCGACGAAGTGGCCACCGAGGCCGACTTCTTCAGCTTCGGCACGAACGACCTGACTCAGATGACGTTCGGTTACAGCCGCGACGACATCAACTCGTTCCTGCCCGACTACCTGGGCGAAGAGATTCTCGAGAAGGACCCGTTCCAATCGCTCGACACCACCGGCGTGGGCCAACTGGTCTCGATCGCTGTCGAAAAGGGTCGTGCGACCAACGGCAAGCTCAAGCTCGGCATCTGCGGCGAGCATGGTGGCGATCCTGCCAGCATCGCGTTCTGCCACAAGGTTGGCCTGAACTACGTGAGCTGCAGCCCGTTCCGGGTGCCAATCGCCCGCTTGGCTGCTGCCCAAGCTGCCCTGAAGGACGCCTAAGCGATCCGTCAGGAGCACTCGGCCAAAATGGCCGGACGTGACGTTAACAAAAAAACCTGGAGGTTCCGTAAGGAGCCTCCAGGTTTTTTCTTTTTTGCGATGCTAACTACGAGGTAATTCAGCCTGCCAAACGATGAATGCGGTTGGAGGATTCGTACTCCTCCGTCTCGTTCATGATGCGGTACTGCATAACGTAGGCGTCTTCCGTGGAATCGTCGTAAAAATCTCGCAGCACGGCAGTCGCAAGAAAACCGTTTTGCTTGAAGAACAATTGTGCGGACAAGTTGGTTTCGCGAACTTCCAGCGAGATCCGGGTGCGGCGCTGACTGGAGAGTTTGCTGACTAGCTTCTCGATCATTTGCTGACCAATGCCCAATCGGCGATACTCGGGAGCCACGGCAAAATTGAGCACGTGTAACCGAGTCTTGTGCAGCTCGTAAATCATGAAGCCGACAACCCGTTCGCCATGTTCGGCAACCATGCCGATACAATTTCGTTGGCGTAGGCAGCGAACGAAGTCCTCCTCGAACCAAGGAAACTCAAAACTTCCCTTCTCGATTTGTAGCACTTCGCCCATATCGCGGCGGATCATCCAACGTATATGAACCCGCAGCTTCTCTTTGCCCTGAACTTGCATAAGGGGCCATCCTTCCGTGTCGGCCAGATGAGGTCATCTATCGGCAGGAACAAGCAGCGGTCGAGCCACTTGTCCCAACTGAGGGCCGCAAGGTAACAAAACCGGCTGGTGGTGCCAAGCGAGATAAATGCCGCCCTTGTCCTATTGCTAGCACCATCGTGCAAACGTCGCCTTGGTAGGTATGTCGGGCGACTATTTGGCCCCATTTCCAATTGGCCGGTGGGGGAGCCAGCATCGCCTGGTGGGCCACTGGAATCGGCCGGCGATGCGTCCGCAAACCACTCGGGGCGAGCTGCTGCGACCGGCTAGCGTTGGTGCTAACTACTGCGCGGCTGGGAGTCGATTCGGCAGGTTTGCCTAATACATGAGGATACGCGGGGGTTGGGCACACCGCGGGCAGTTCCGTGGCTCGGCGAGACCCGCGTCGAACGATGTGGCCGAGGCACTTAAACAGGTCGCCCATCTATTTCTGCCCGGTGAAGGCTTGGCACGTAGGCAACACCTGTTTTGGGATTGAGTTCTTCAGCAGTCATCGAAATTTCAGCAACACGAAGCGAAGCTGAAGACCGCTGGCAAAGAATCGCTTTGCCCCCGGGTTCCACTAGATATCGGTCGTAACACCATTCCGTAAAGTCGTCTATACTTCCTGGAGTGAACAATTCTTCCATCGCTTCTTCCAGGCAAGGTAGCCAGCCTGCAAAGTGGTTTCTCATATCGTCCTCGGTCCACCACAACTTTGGGCAGTCTTTATGTCGCACCTCGACAATAAGCGTCCCTCCCTTGCGTGCAATGAGGTGCTTCAACTCCTGCCACCGAAGACACCGCCCTTCGCTTGCAAGTCGGTCCTCCAAGCGGTCGTCACGCCGCAATGCAGCCCAGCGGTGAAAAGCAGAAAAAGGCAATGACACTAGGACGATGATCAGTAGCGGGATTCCGACTACGAGAAGTGACACTGGCAATACTATTGGAGCCAGCAGCAATTGCAACGCACGCTGCCACCATGATAAGTCTTCGGGGATGCTGGCGGCTTGCATGGCAATGCAACAAGAGCAAGGAGGTGAGTTGATTTAACTTCTATGCTTTCTGAGCATGACATATTGTAAGTTTAACTCTTTCCGACTGAGGGTGCCAAACTGCCTCGGCGTGACACGCCTATGCGTTTTGAAGGCACCTAGTTAAGTCGCTGAGGTTGTCACAACCTCCATCAATTCGACGGTCTCGGAAACTAACTGAGGTTCATCGCCCCAAGCGGTTCTAGCGACAAATGGGCACCGCCGACGTTTGTTCTGGCGCATGCCGTCGTGTGAAGCTACTGGTTATGTTTCGGTTCTAGGCCAGATAGCTACAACAATAGTCGGTGACTTCGACGATCTTCAATTTGAAGCTTGAATTGGCCGGAACTTCAAAGGATCCGCCAGGTGCGATCTTCTTCCACTCCTCACCGACAAGTTGAATCTCGAGATCGCCAGAGAGAATTTCCATCAGTTCTTTTGCCTCCGTGTTGAACTCATAGTCTCCTGGCATCATGATCCCCAGGGTCTTCTTCGTCCCATCGGGAAAATGGATGGTTCTGCTCGTAACTTTTCCGTCAAAGTAGATGTTTGCTTCTCTGGTAATGGACACATCGTTGAATTGCGACATAGTTCGGTATCTCTAATTGCTTTTGAAAACATAACGCCGGCGGTAACGGGGTAGGCGTTAAGTGACGATGATACAATAACCCGCGTCATCGGGGACTCCCGTTCACCGCTTGGTTATACTGCTTGCTTTGGCGATGCGTGAAGTATCCCACGGATCATGCGGCAGGCGAACGCGCCCTGTGTATCACTTTGAACGCGGTGCTGCAGTCGGCTAGCGTTGGTGCTCCCTAACGCGCGGAGCGAAATCGATTCGGCAGGTTTGCCTAACACATGGGGATACGCGGGGGTTGGGCACACCGATGTTGGTTGAGGGACTGCCGACGAGCCCCGTAACGTCGGTCACAACCGGGCGACAGCCTAAGATGTCCCATTTGGAAACGCGCTGGCGGTCGCTCCGCGTTCATGCCTTTGTTATCTGGGCATTGTGACTATGGCCATCGTTTTTTCTTAAGTATGTGCGATTTGTTCAGCCACGCGAAGTCCAAGAACTCGTCCATGTAAGGCACAGCTATTTGCGTCTGCCCCATTTGTTGCGCGGCCGAATGGGTCGAGTTCACGACGAATTCAATCAAATCCTTCAATGCTGCTATCAGCACCACGGTGTGGTACACAGCGTGAGGACTGGCAAGTTCTTGCAGCGCAGGATTAACCAAGCTCCGGGTCAGTATTTCGTGTGATGATTCATTCGGTGCAGCGGGATCAACTGCGAACACCATAGGCGACATGTTTGTCGCAAGAGCAGATTGGCGAGCGATCGTTCGCTTGACAACCTTCTGCGCAATATCCTCTTCGAGGATGCGTTGCATCACTAGTTTGTAGTCATCGATCGGATTCGAAGCAGTTGTGCTGGCAGCCAGCGTGTCTAAGTTGTAGTACCTCGATGACCGTGCGAATGAGTCGAGTACAGTCAGAATGTCAAAACTGATCGACGTAGTTGCGATCTTGCCCAATGGGTTGTCGTCAACACCATCGAGTGATTGCAAGTGCGAGTATAGATCTCGGAGGCGGTGTCCAAGTCGGCGAAGAACGTCACTAGACGGAGTGGAAAAACTGTTTCTCCACATATGGTGGATGATCACTGTTGTTTTCATCAATCGCTCTAGACCGATCGACAACTGAAAGAATGCAACGTAGTAGTTGCCCTTTTGCGAATCGGAATCATTGGCCTTACGCAGTGCAGTAAGCCCCTGTGTAAGCGATGACTGAAAGAGGAATCCCTCTTGTTGCAGTAGATTAAAAGTCTCTGCCGGTGTCATACGTCATTCCATGTTTATGGGGCTTACGGCATGACGCCAATTTGTAGCAAAGGTTCGATTTGCCAGAGAACGATGGCGAACAACGGGCGGAAAAGCGAGGGATCTTGATAATGCGACAAAGTCGGAACGCGATTTTCGCTCCGTCACTTCGCTTTGTTATTTGCGACTTATGCGATAAGATCCTCACGCGTCCCAGTTACCACATTCTCAAACCAGTTTATCACGAGGGTCAATTCCTGGATTAAAAGAGCAACGTCAATACGCATATGATCTTTGATGTATACCCCGCCAGACTTATCTTCGGGATACCGGAACACAAAACTCTTCGGGTCGAATTTATCGAAATCGGTAACAATAGCTTCGATTCCGTCTAATTGTTTGCGTGCCAATTCCCGGTGCGGATGAATGGTGGCGTGACTTTCAATTAGAGGTCGAAGGATCTTCCAGTTATTGATAATCCCGTGATTCAAAACTGGCGAACTACCGGCGCCGTAGTGTGGCGAAAGGAAATAGATGAGGTGCTTGATCGCGAGTTCTAAGCCTTGCCGATACAAAAAAGCAATCGGGTATACGAGAATATCAATAAATCCAACATCTTCTACGAGAGAGGCACTTATTCGCCGAGCCGCTTCAAAGTATCCATGGGCAAAGTCATCAAACTGATAAGGACCGCCGTTAGTACCAACACAAGCCATTTGATCGTGGAAGACCCCGACTGGCGGCTCATCAAACAGTGAGCCAGGCTTGTATTTTGACATATCTGACGATTCAGTCATAATGGATCAACGCGAAAAGCATTTTGGTGAAAACGTGGTCATACCTAGCTGGACCGTTTCTGACAGATGAAGGTTCGGGCAAATAACGTTAATTAGACAAACTGGATTCTGTTTATCTCCCAATGATCTTACAAATACGGAATCCCAATAGTCAAATCACCAAGAGGCTTGCGGCCAGATCGCTGCTTATTTAGGTGGATACTGCAGATATGGCTTCGAGTAGGGTGTACCCGCGACGTTGCCATTGCTTAGTAGCTGAGGATGTCACAATCTCGATCAATTCGACGGTCTCCGAAGCTAACTGAATCATCACCCCAAAATCTTCCGGCGAATAGCGTACCTGAGGAGCTTTGTTGGTGGCTAAGCGGATTGGGTGTTTCACACCGACGAATTAATGCCAATTTGGCATTTCCATCACGTCGATAAGCGTCTAATGTACTAGAAGATGGCGCTGTCTCCTTACCTCTTCCTGCGACGCAATGCGACTACTGCTTTTACTCGTAATTCTGTTTTTCGTTGTGCCCGGATGCCAGTCTCCGAGTATGACTCTTGAACGGCTTTGTGCCCTTTACGGTTCTAGCACTACGCACCCGCGGAAAATCTCACCGCCAGTTATGCATGAGACGAAGACTGAACCGTCTTTGACTACAACTGATGTGGCTCCATAAAGCGTGCATATCTCTCAGTGTTGTTTTGCCTAAGCAAAGTGAAGGAGCCAGTTTGCCCCAACCCTTTGCGGGCGATGTTCCCCTTTCACCGATTGCTTGAAAAGGCGGGCGTTGCTGCCGGTTGGGGGTGATAGCCCAGTCAAGTTGCGTCGGTGGACGAGCCACGCTCGGGTGCTGCCCTCCCCGGGCCTGATAGCCCGACCCTCCCGCAAACGGGAGGGTTAAATTTGATGCTTAGATTCTCTCCACTTTTCGCTGGAAATTGGCCACCGGTGGTGTTCCAATGGACAGGTGGTCGTTGGCTGTCGGCTTTCAGCTATCGGCTGTTGGCTTTTTTGGTGATTGGAGGTGAACCAGATGTGATGATTTTCTAAAGGTCAGAATACTAGCGACGCGCTGGCGAAGGTTTGCCGGCGTGGGAGTTCGCTGCTGCGCGGTTGTTAAAGCTGTAGGCTTTAGGCTGGAAGCGGTAGGCTAGATCTTTCAGTCGCTGGAAGCTCCTTCAAGATGACATCCCCAAGTCAGAAATCATCCTTCAGAAATCATAAATCCCAAACTTCCCTGTCCCCTGAATCCTGCTTCCTGACTCCTCCCCAAAATACTTTCCCACCCATGGGAATCTATTTGGGGCAACTATCGCGGAGGTGTTGATGCAACTCATTGCTGACAAACGACTTGCGACCGCCAGGCACCGCGAAAATAGATTCCCACTCGATGCGTTTTGGGAAATGGGAATCTATTCGCTCGCGAAAACCTCTGGTTTTACAGAGTACGCGCAGATTCAATTTTCCCACCGGTGGGTAAATTGGGAATCTATTCTGGCAGCCTCGATTCGACATTATGTACGGTCTCGAGGGATGCATGTTGGCTCTCCCAGCACAACAACTTTTGTGAATGGCGATTGTGGCGTACTCAAACGTCGAGGCGTGGTAGAATACCACTTGTTGAACCGCTGGCTTATTTACTGGAGCAAGGCGATGTTTCAAGGCTTTGTTGATGTGGTGTTCTTAGCTTCGCTGTTGCTGATCTCGCTTGCACTATGGTGGAAGAAGATCTCGCAGCGCGAGTTGTTTGGACCGCCAGGTAGTGTGGTCATGAAAGCGTTTTGGATCGCAGCACTCTCGTTCCCCTGCGTGGCAGCAGTATCGTCACTCCTGGGGCAGGCGACCTTGTTCGGCGAATCGCTGATGGCAATCGGTTGCTTGATCTTTGTGAGTTACTTCCTGACGCGGACCATTGGTTTGTTGATGTCAGGCTCCAACCAATCAAGCAATGCACTACTTTAGCGGGCGGTCGACACGGCTGGGTTCGTAATCTTGCGGGTGGTGAGAGTCGTGTCGCTTTCGGGCTGGGTTCCGTAGCCGAGCACGTTGGTCATCACGTTCCAGCGAGGGCCTCTATCTTCGGCCGACTTGCCTTCGATCCAATGGGCGTAGAGTCCGTCGATCGTGCCATCCTTTTGCTTCAGGTCGATCCAGTGACTCACGACGTTCTCCAAATGGGTTCCCTGCAGCGGCATTGGATAGCCAACGCTCACGGTCAACTCGGCATCGCTCGGCACGACCACCGTGTAGTCGGGGTAGAGCAGGGTCCAGGCGCTGCCAGCTTCGGCGCTCATCACCAGGGCATCGAGTTTCTGTTCGCCTTCGAAGAACGGCCGCGGCGAGTCGAGCAGCACAATCTCTGCGTCGGGAGCGATTTGTTGAATGCGAGCACCGAAGTACGGGCGTTCGAGCACGCCGATACGAAGATGGCGATCGCTGCGAAGTTGGTGCAGACTGGTGAATTCCTGCTTGCGATAGTCGGGCACGATGAGCGACAGGTGCAGGTCGAGATACGGATCGCTGAAACGCATGGCTTCCACCCGGCGAGTCGTCGCGAACAGCCCGCCGACGAGCATGTCGTAGCGACGGTTGCCGTTGAGACCTTCGACCATGGCCAGTTTGTCGTAGGGATAGTACACGGCCTCGACGCCGAGTTCGTCGGCCAGGGCTTCGGTCATTTCGATGTCGAAACCGACCAGCTCGTCGCGGTCGTTAAAGAAACTAAACGGCAGTCCGTCAGGGTCGTAGCCAACGCGAAGCTCGCCGCGCTGACGGATCAACTCAAGCGGAGTGGCTTGCTGCTCGTTCTCAATCGGTTCGGGCGGTTCGCGATGTACTCCGCTGTTTGGCGAGTTGCTCGTCGCCCGCATTCCGGTAAGCACTTGGTCTTTCGAATAGGTTTGATCCACGGTGTTCTGCAGCAGCATCCGAGCGGAGCCGATGCTCACCAGCAGCAGCAAAGCCGACGTGGTAGCGTACGTCATGAGTTTGCGGGGGCGAACATTCAGCCACCCGGCGTTGCCTGCCGCGCTCAACAGCGCGACCGCTGCCAGGTGCATGACTGCCAGCATCGTGGCGAGGCGGCCGATATAGACCAGCGTTACCACGTGCAGACGGAACATGTCGGTCGGGATCCGCAGTTGCTGCAACACGAAGGGCAAACCAATTTCGACGCTGCCAAAGAAGCTGAAAAAGCCGAGCACGCTGAGCTTCGGATAGTCGGCCAGCGAGACCGGCGCACCAGTGAACCAGCCTGCAAAGGGAATAAAGAGCAGCAACAGTACCACCCCGAGGTTCGGAAACGTAAAGGCAATCGGCAGCGCGACGTCGACCACCGACTCGGCATGGCGGCGGCTGCGTTCTTCTTGTTCTTGAAAGAGTTGCTTGCAGTTTTCGGCGAGCATGGCCAGCACCACCAGCAGGTTGCCAGTGGTGAACCCCGTGACCAGCGGCACCCGCGTGGCGCGGAGCACATCGTGATAGCTGAACGGAGTGAGCGACGATACGAGCATCGGCACGAGCCAGAACGACAGCATCAATGCTCCCACGGTGTAAGCAATCAGGTAGACCTGCAGGCGGCTGAGGTCTTCGAGTGTCATCGTACCAGCGGCACTCGCGGCCAGGGCGTACACACCGATCGGGGTGAGCTTGACCACGAATCCGGTGATGCGTCCCAACGCGTCGGCCAGGCTATCGAGTACCGTGAGAAGCTGCTGCTTGTTTGGGACACCGATCAGGGCGATGCCGAGAGCCACCCCGAAGACGACGACGCCTGGGATTACCGCTTCGCTCAAACTGCTGAACGGGTTGGCGGGAATGTAGAGTTCGACGAAGTCGACTTTCTGAGCCGGTTCGACCATCGAGTGGCTGAAGAAGCTAGCCGATTCGAGCTCGGGAAACGTGAGCGGCAAGAGCATCACCAGCGCGATCGCGAGCCCCCACAGCAATACAGAAAACAGCGCCAGACGGGCGCCGGTGAGCTTTGCCTCTTCGTAGCTCAGCCGCCCAAAACCTAGGGGGAGTGCGACGATGAAGTAGGGCAGCACTGGCAATTGTAGCAAGCGGATAAATCCGTTGCCGATGGGATTGAGCACCTCAGCACGCTCGCCGATCAGCACGCCGGTGAAGATACCAAGAAACAGGCCAATAAGAATGTAAGTGGTCAGGCTTAGTCGCTGCATCGTCTCCCCAAGGGACTTCAATCGGTTTGTAAATCGTCGCCTCTGCTTGCAGTGCGAGCGGGCTGGCAGCGCGCACTGCGATTGCTATCGCTCAACGATTCGCAAAAGGCGCGCCGCTCGAGCGATAGGTCGCTAAGTTCGCGTCTCGACACGGTTTAGGAGTACCGTGCCGCCTGAGAGATCGCGCAGGCGACTGGCTGCTGCCTAAGAAAGCAGCAGCGTCGCCATGGATTGGGTAGTGTAGGCCGCTCGGTGGAGATGACAAAGTGTCCAGCGAGAAACGGCTGAACAAAGTGCATCGCCGGTGCGAAAGAGCGTACGTCTACGAAGCTAGCAGCGATGATTGCAAAGGGAGAATCATGCTAGGGAGCTTTCTGCGCCTTGGCTTTGAGTTCCGCGAACCGCTGCCGCATCTCGGTGAGTCGCTGCTGTTGCTCGGGATCGCTGGCGAGGTCATGTTCTTCCTGCGGATCGTCTTTCAAGTCGAACAATTGTTCGTACTTGTGTTCGGGCCAAACCATGTACTTGTACTGCGGAGTCACCAGCGCTTCGGACGTGGGAATGAAGCTCGTATCGCGAATCGTTGGATGCTCGTAGTAATAGTCGGTCCGCCACTCCGGCGGCGACGCGTCGAGGTAAAGCGGGGCGATGTCGGTACCTTGCATCGTAGCAGGAATCGGCAAACCAGCGGCCGCCAGGATGGTGGGGGCCAGGTCGACATTGAGCGTCAGGTGTTCGTCGGTGGTACCTTGCCGCGATTCGGGAAGGCGAGGGTCGTCGATCATCAGCGGCACGCGGATGCTTTCTTGATGCGGGTACCATTTGTCGGCCAACCCATGCTCGGCGTGGTAGTATCCATTGTCGGCGGTGAAGATCACCAGCGTGTTGTCACGAATCCCTTGGCGGTCGAGTTCGGCGAGGATCTTGCCACACACCGAATCGACCTCGGAAACCAGCCGGTAATAGTTCGTCATCATCCGCTGGTACTTTGCGGACTCGTCGAAACGCTTCCGCCAGCGGGCGCGGCCTTCGTTCTGCTCGTTAAAAAACGGCGGTAACCGCTCCCAAGATTCCTCCGTTGCATTCTCCGCCCGCGGGATGGTGACTCCCTCGTAGAGCGACTCGCTCCATGGCTGCGGAAGGTATTGCTCGGGACTGTTGTCCTCAGCATGCGGAGCGAAGAACGATGTAACTAAACAAAACGGTTTGTCGCGAGGGCGATCGTTGAGGAACTTGAGGGCGTCGCGGTCGTTGCGGGCGGTCACGTGCATGCGCTCGCCATCGACGTTGTACCAGTGCTTGCCATGGTAGGCGGTGCCGAAGTCGTACTGCTCTTTGGGAAAGCGTCCGTTGTGCCATTTGCCAACGTGTCCCACGTGGTAGCCATGCGATCGCAGCACCGACACAAAGGTATCTTCCCAGTCTGTTTCGAACATGGTAAAGCCTCGGCAACCGTGGGCCGACATCCACTGCCCTGTGAGTAGCGTTGCCCGGCTGACTCCGCAGATGCTGGTAGTCACGCAGTTCTGAGTGAAGCGCACGCTTCGGTTCGCGAGTTGGTCGAGGTGAGGAGTTTGGACCACGGGATTTCCGGCCACGCCGAGCGTGTCGTGTCGCCAGTCGTCGGCGAAGAGCAACACGATGTTCATCGGTTGCTCAGCCCGCACAAGGGCAGGGCAGAGCGAGAGACAAACGAGCAGAGCAATCGAAATACGCAGTACAATCGCCTGAATATACATGACGTAAGACTCGCAAGAAAAGTGCAGCAGCGAACACGGATGCCGAATCCTGAGCATAGCGCCGGGACAACAGCCGTACAAGTCGCAGCATTGGCTCGAGCGAGATTCTCTTCCTTACTGCTTCAGCGATTTATGCGAACCATCGCAACCCGGCATCTTCCTCGAGAGTCCGCAAGTGCAGTCGTTTAGCCCTTTGCCATCGAGAATGCGAGGGCGGACCTTTTCGATGCGGGCCAGACGAGTGGTGGATTGCTTGGCGGATGAGATATGCATCAGATACGCCCGCTGACGCCCGGGCGTAAGGGCCGCGAACGCCTGGGCCAGCTTCGGCGATTTGCTGAGTTGCTGCTCGAGTTCTTTGGGCACTGGCAATTCGGGAGCGCTTTGCGGGTCGATCTTGAGCCCCGCTTTTTCGTTTTCGATGGCCTCGCGGATATAGGTTTTGAGCGTCGTACGAAGTTTCTTCACTTGCGCGATGCTCGTAAAGCGAACCACCATCGCCGAGCGGGAGTTCTCACCCGGCTTTTCGAGCACCCCTTTGGGATCCTTCAGCAATGCCCCCTTAAAGAAACTGATAACACAGCTCTCTTTGAACGAACCAAGGATCACGATGTTCTTTGATTCATAGGTATAACAAGGGGCCCGCCATTTGAACGTTTCGGACAGCTTGCACTCGAGGGCAATTTCGCGGAGCGCGGCAAGCTCGTCGGGCCAGCGTTTCTCGTTGCGAAGAAATTGGTGAACGTCGGGATGCATGGGCGAGGGAGATCTCGAAGGGAGTGCGTATGTTTCAGCTTATAGGTCCCCGGCGATTATATCGCGGGCGACTGCCGACGGAACGACAATTCGCAAGGCCCAACAAAAAAGCCCCGGATGGCATCGGCCGATCCGGGGCTGCTCGCAAAACCTTGGCAAGACCACTGCCAGGCAGGTTTATAGATCGTCCTTGTCGTTGAACTGCTCGACACTGGAGAACCAGTCGATTTGGAAATCGTTATCGGGGTTATAACCATAGTTCGTGCGATAATTGAAGAACTCGTCGAAGCCGCTTCCGCCGTTGTAGTCGAAGAGAAAGGCATCAACAGCCGCAGCGTGCACGTCGTCGTCGCCGTCGCCAGCGTTGACTTCGGCTGTGTCGAGATCGACGAAGGCGAGGTCGACTTGATCGTTTCCACCCCCGAGATTGATTTCGAGGTCGTCCATCTCGCTAACAATTACGTTTACCGTGTCTCGCTCATTCAGATTGTTGTTATCGGATGTATCGATCAGCACGTCGCCTTCGCAGAAAACGCGGAAGATGTTCACGCTATCAAGGCCGTCGCCGGTAAAGACTTCGAGGGCGTCATCGTCGTTCAATAAGGTGCTGCTGGCGACTTGTACGCTATCGTTCCCTCCGCCGGTCGAGATACTAACCAAACCGCTGGCGACGACACGCTGTAGGTTTACCCGATCGCTGTCGTTGCCGATGCCCATGTCGATGTTCACGTTGTTTACGCTCATCTTCTCGCCGGTGGTCTGGAACAAGTCGTTCCCTTCACCGAGATTGGCATTCAGGTTCTGCATGCCGGAGATGATAATCGTGTCGGCGTCGATCACCTCGACCGACTGGCCGCGGCCCAGCGCATCGCCCCGGCGGACGACGTAGTCGAGCTCGGTGCCATTGAGACCTTGCACCTGAATCCGCCCATCGGTGAGTTGCGAGACCTGCACTTGCTGGTTTTCGCCGATGTCGCCTGCGGCTTCGTTTAAGAACAAGTCGCCTGCATCAAAGCTCACAGCCACGTCGCCGGCCATCATGGTTTTGGCCTCGAGCGACTCGATTCCCTTGCCAAACTTGCGGTTCTTAGTGATCATCACTCTCTCCCAATGCGTTAAGTGGTGGTGCGGTGTCGGGCGATGCTGCCCGTGTTCACCACCATGTACGTGGGGAGAGAGTGCCTGTTACAGGCAGGAGAGATTTGGAGGGTATCGGTGCTGGCCGAAGATCAAAAAGTGGCGGTGTTTGCAGCCTACTTGGTCTTTTCGGCTTTTGGTGGGGTCCAGTCGCCTTCCAGCATTTTCCAGCTTGGCAAATAGCATCGCACGATGTAATTCCACCCATCGGTGATTGGCAGATAATTGGATTGCTGGGGATCGCCGCCGAAGTGGATGGTGACGCTTCCATCTTTGTTCCGCTCGGCGGTTATGCTGTTGTACGAGTAGAGCCCGCGGTCGTTTGGTTCGAAGAACCCCTCTTTGTTGTAGATGGTAACCGACCAGAAGGCATCGACGGGAACATCTTGGGGCATGGTTAGCGTGTAGGGCGTTTTGCCATCGTTCTGCTCCACAGCGAAGCTGAAGTACATGGCCCCCCGCTCCGGATTGCCACCCCAGCCAAACGCGCTGCCGAGCAGGTGTTCGGTCGGATTCACTTGCCCCTTCTTCCCAAAGGCGTTCGTAAACGTAGGGACCTTGCTGGCGAGTTGATTGAGTTGCTGGCGGGTCTCGACCAGCGACGCTTCGTCCCAGTCGGGCAGATCGAGCTTGCCAGACGCAGCTTGTTTCACCTCAATGGCATCTTGCAATGCGTGGGCTTTCTTCACATCAGCAGGATCGTCGGGGTCGACAAACGTGCGGAACAGCACCATCGCATAGCGAGTACCTACGCTATCGAGGGTAAGTTTCACGGTGCCGGCGCCATGCTTGAGTACCGGATTAAAGTGATCCTGGTTGATCACCAACAATGATTGGAAGCGATCGGGCGAAGCTGGTTTGACGATCGTCACCGGCGAAGTTAGGTCGAACACCGCCGACGAATAAAGTGTGTCGCGATTGCCACGAATCGTAATTTGATGTTCCACCGAGTAAGGCTCGCGCATGTGCACCAGCTTGCCGATACCTCCGTTGGTCTTGGCGTACCCTTTGAATTGCATATCGCTCTCGGCGCGAATGTAATTCATCACGTTTACCGGCTCACCTGCATTGGTGGATACCGAAAAGAGACAGATCGTTGTCAGCGCAATCGCTCGAAATAGTAACATGACGCACCCCCGCTTAGAAAAGGAAATCCAGACTTGGGCTCACACACAAAACAAGAACCCCCCCGCGATAGCCAAGCTACCTACGCAGGATACCACAAGCGAAGCGTCTGGGAAGTAAGTACACGCAATTTCCACCCGTCATCGTGGAATCGATGGAGTTCGTTTGGCGCAACAAAAAAAGAGCAGGGCAATACTTGGCAATTGGTGAGCAGACGGTTGGGGGCACAATCGCTGCTCTGCGGTGGTGCGGCTACGAGAAGGCGAGCCACTTAGAAGATCCGCCAGGCTTTTGCGTCGAGTTTCTCGGCTAGCTCCGCATCGTCGGCCCGGGCGACCAAATCGTAGTACGCGTAGGGGTACTTAAATACGTGACCGAGGCCCAGCGTGTGATCTCCCCGCTTGTTCCAGTACTCCGCGACTTCCGGACGGAGCTCGCTGGGGCGATGGGGAGCGATCTTACGGTCGCCTGGTTGGGGGCCCTGGCGGGTGACCGTGACATACTTGCAAAACGCAGTGCGACACCCCTCGGCATACTCCTCGTGGCCCGAATCGGCTAACTCGATGAGCGACTGCCCAAACGTCAGCATATGTCCGGCAAAGCCTTGCCCGTAGCCAGCAAAGCGGTCGATTGCTTCGCTCGCTTCCTGCAATACAAAGCGAGCCGCGGCCGCCGACTCGGCAAACGGTGGGGGATCGACCTCGGGATCCGGTTCCACGTCGCGCCAGGGTTTGAACGAACGAATCAGCCGGCAGACGCCTGCGGTGCGCTCGGGGGTCGCCAGCTCCGGCATCATTTCGAACGCCTTGATCGCGTGCATGGCAAAGATGGCGTCATGTCCGACCTGGCGGAGTAAGGTTCCCCCCGCGGCCAGCGCCTTGCCGACCTGCGCAGCGGCATCCGGCACCGGGTCGCCATCGGGATATGGTTGGCAGAGTTTGGAGTTCGCCCAATTCAGATCGAAGAGTTGGCCGATCCTCGCCACTGCGGCATCGTCGAACTCGTTGTCGGTACACATCATATGGGCCGAAATCATGGCGGCCCCACGATGCCCATCGTTAAAGTAGTTCAGCTCCGGTGCGCGAGCCAACGCATTGATTCCCAATCGCACCAGTCGCTGCGGGGCGTTTGCTGCTTGCTCAGCCGAGGCGAACTCGAACACTGGAACCGACACGCTGGCGAGCAACGCCGCCATGCGAGTGGCAAATTCGCGACGATCGCAAAAGTGGCTCATGACAACAAGCTCCTACGAGATTGCTCAGGGCTATCGACGGCTCTTCGACAAGAGCTTGGAGACTCCAAAACCAAGAAGGAACAGTAGGCTGATAGCACCGATTTTCCCAGACCAATTGTCTACAGAAGTCTGATCGTCCTCTTCTTCCCGTTCGGCGGTGCGGCTTCTGGCAGGGGAAGGGCGGTGTGCTACGTGGATTTGAAGCGAGTCGAAGAATCGGTGGACATCCGCGTCACCACGAATGTCCCTGCCCATTCCGATGGCCATGAGCTTGTATACTTTGCCTTCGATGGCTGCGATCGATTGCGAGAAATAGAGCTCCGTGTCTTGTATTGTGCCATGGCATGTCATGAAGTACACGTCGTGCCCATTGAGCTGTCTTGATGACGATTCGATGATCTCTCCGCCCATTTCCTCTGCCAGACCTTCTTCTGCTGAGGATTGAATAAGCTTCACCCCTGGCGGCATCGGGACCTCCACGACACTCAACTTAATGGTCTCGTCATTCGAGATCCAAATCGCAGCGATGGGAGGATCGGCCTCTCCAATGACGAACTTCGATTCATCGGGTATTTCGACCGACAACTTACTATCGGCCGATTTCCATTCCGCTGCTTCCACCGGAACGGCTAGCAAACACCCGATGATAGTCAACGTTCTGAGCATGAAGGGTTCGTCGCAAAAGAGAGGACCAGGAAATCGCACGGCTTCGGCTTGATACACGCCTGCGCGGCAGAATGAGTGATTATCGATTACGCCCGCGGGCTGGCTTCTCGTCGGCAGGGTTCGCCCCTTCGATGTTTACCATGTTCAGTGTGCCCGCTTTGGCGTCGAGCTCGAACTTGAAATTACCCAGGAAGCTCATGCCAAGCAGCGGTTCGGCACCGACTGCGTCGGGGCCGAGCACGGCGGCTTCGACGTTCTGCACGGTGAACTGCCCTACGCGGACTTCGTCGATCGTGACCAGGCGACCTTCGATCGTGCGACCGTCGGCCATCATGAGTTGCACGGGAGGATCGTCGGCGGTGGGCTCGATGCCGAGTTCCTGCGCGACCTTGGCGGGCAGGCTGAGGATGCTCGCCCCAGAGTCAACCACCATTTCCTTTTCGTACTTGCCATTCACCACCACGTTCGCAAACAGCGTGTTGCCTTGCCGCCGCAACGTGATCGATTCGGTCAGCACGTCGTCTTCGATCTTTTCGAGCTTGCGAATGGAGCTCGCCAGGGTGCGCGGGGCTTCGAGCGAAAACTCTTTGCCGGTCGACTTGTTCAGCTCCTCCACGGCAGCTTGCAGCTCTTTGTTTTCGGCGGCTTCGTCGTAGATGGCAGTTGCGTTGTCGGCCAAGGTGCGGAGTTCCAGCACTTCGCTCAGGTAGGCTTCGCGAGCTTTGTTCCAGCCGCCGCGGGCTTTGGCAATCGCCTCGTCGGCTTGAGGTTGCTTGCCTTTGAGCAGTTCGAGCTGCCCGTCGAGGGCCTGGATGGCTCCGACAATCTTGTTATTGGTCGCGACATCGCCTTGCCGGACGTTGGCAAGCTGTGTTGCGAGCTGTACCCGCTGGCGGGTCAGACCGTTGAGCTGAGCCTTGAACTCATCGACCTTCGCCTGCACGCCTGCGAGTTCGCGGGTGGCGTCGAGCAGGTCCTTGCGGAGCTTGCTGGTCGCGCGGAGTTGGTTGCTGAGTTCCCGCTCGCTCTCGGTCACAAGCTTCGACCCGCTCACGGAGAAGCCGGCCGCTTCCAACGTAGCGGTGGCCGATTGCTCGTCGGCATGGCTTGCCGCCATGGCTGCCAGCATGGCGAGGGAAAGCAGTGATTTCGACGCTAGCGATCGCAACATGGTTGGCAAGCTCCGGCAAGTAGGGCAGGGGAGGGGGCAGCACGCAAGAGTCTCCATCGTACCACCGGCCTGGGAGGGGGGCAAACTCACCAGATGCACTGCTCCGCAAGGAACCGGCCTGATGGTTTCGTGCCGATTCTGTCGGTCGTACTGCTGGCAGCGAACAGTCACGGGGCGCAGTTGGAAGACTGCAAGCAGGTTTCGCCGGCCGCCTAACTATTCGTGGAGTAGGCTTTCTCGAATATGAACCCGAATTCCCTTTCCTTCGCTCCTACTGAAGGTAAATGACGATGAGTCGCTATTCCCGCAGCCAACTGTATGTCGATCCCAAAGTGCAAGGCGCCTTGTGGCGGCGTTTGCTCTGGCACTGGGTGATATATAACGCGGTTGTGTGTGTGCTGGTGCTCGGATTGGAGTGGATGAACGATCCCTTCCGTCCCATTAGTGCGGTGGTATCAGATACCTGGTGGACCTATGGTCCGCTGTTGATGGTACTGGCCTGCTTGATTCCCGTATTCATTTACGACTCGATTCGCTTCAGTCACCGCTTCGTGGGACCTGTGTTCCGCCTGCGAAAGGTGCTGCATAGTTTGGCCCAAGGCGAAAACCCAGGGCACGTAAAATTCCGTGAGAAGGACTTCTGGAAAGAGATTGCCGACGACTTGAATCAAGTGATCGGCCGCCTGCACGATGAGCCTTCCGCAACGCTCGAAGGGGACGACACCGTCAAGGAGGAGCAACTCGTATGATCCGTCGCAAGAACCGAAACTCCAAGAAACGTCGCGGTGTTGCCGCGACGGAGTTCGCCGTATGTCTGCCGATTATCATGCTGATCATGCTCGGCATGATCGAGACCTGTAGCATGATTTTCCTGAAGCAGTCGCTGGCGATCGCTGCCTATGAAGGCTCGCACACGGCAGTGAAGCCGGGGGCTACCACGGCCGAAGTCGCCGCGACCTGCCAAGGCATCCTTAACGACCGAAACATCAGCGGCGCAACGATTCAGGTGTTGCCGAAAGACATCGAAAAGTTGAATGTCGGCGAGTACATGACCATTCAGGTCACGGCTCCATCGAGCCAAAACGCGGTTGTCCCAGTGAAATTCTTCCGAGGTAGCACCATCCAGGCATCGGCCGTGATGATGAAGGAGATTTGAGTTGAACCTACGACTTGTCCACCCCTTATCCCGATCTCGGTCGAATCGACGCGGTGCCATTTTGGTGCTGGTGGCGTTCCTGCTGCCAGTGATAGTGGTGCTGTCCGCTATCGCTATCGATATTGCCTGGATGCAACTGGTGAATACTGAGTTGCGAACGGCGACCGACGCAGCGGCTCGCGCCGGGGCGAAGGTACTGTCGACATCGCAAGACATGGACACTGCTCGGGCGGCGGCCATCGAGGCAGCCAGTCGCAACCAGGTGGCCGGCACCGCCATGCAAGTAGCGCCCGGCGACGTGGAATTTGGTCTGTCGGAGCAATTCAACGGCAGCCGCTTTCAATTCACTCCCACCAAGAAGGGGGTGATCAATGCAGTGCGGGTCGACGGGCTGCGAACCCAAGGCTCGGCCGGCGGGCCGGTGAACCTGTTCTTCGCCCGCGTGCTAGGTGTCAATCAGTTTGAACCCCGCCAGCAAGCGACTTCCACGGTGCTCGATCGCGATATCTGCTTGGTGATCGATCGATCGGGTTCGATGGGATTGCCAGCAGGCTCCACACGGAATGCCAATGGGCAGAATTGCGGACCGCTTGATCCAGGGACTCGTTTTGGGGCCTTGAACGATGCGATCAACGTGTTTCTCGACGAACTGGAACTCACCTTTCCCGAAGAACACGTTGCCTTGGCCAGCTATAGCAGCAACTTCAAGCTCAACTGCGGGGGAGGTTTGAAACTCGACTATAAGGTCGCTGACGTTCGCCAGGAACTCACCGATGACTACTCGGCTATTCGCGCTGTGATGGACGATTTCATGACCAACGGCATCGGCGGTAGTACCGCGATTGGTCTAGGGTTGAACGAAGGTATCAACGAAATCTGCAGCAAGCGGTCGCGACCCTACGCGGTGAAGACCATCGTGCTGATGACCGACGGGCTTCACAACCTGGGGGTCGACCCCACGAACACCGCCAAGCAGGCCGTTGCCCGAGACGTGGTGGTACACACCATCTCGTTCAGCCCTGGTGCCGATCAGAGCCGAATGAAAAAGGTCGCCGAGATTACCGGCGGCAAGCACTTTCATGCCGACTCGGCGGGCGACCTGAGTGCCGTGTTCCAAGAAATCGCCCGCACGCTGCCGGTGTTGTTGACCGATTAGAGTGAGCCAAGCCAACCAAGAGTATCCGCTATGTTTCAACGTTTGACCCGTCGGCAGCCATCCAATCGTCGCGGCGCTGTGATCGTCGAGTTCGCTATTTGCGCACCGATCTTTTTCATGGTGATCTTCGCGTTGATTGAGTTCAGCTGGCTCAACGTGATTCGCCACACCGCCGACAATGCAGCGTACGAAGCCTCGCGAACCGCGATGGTGCCTGGAGCGACTGCCGACGAAGCGGTGGCCGAGGCCCAACGAATCATGTCGGCCGTCGGTACGCGGGGTGCCACCATCTCGGTGGACCCCAAGGTGGTAACCTCCGATACCTCGGAAGTCACCGTACGGGTGCAGGTGCCGGTCGACAATAATTTGCTGCTCTTGCCCACTTTTTCTCGGGGCAGAACGATCGACACCAGGGCGACGCTTCGCACTGAACGTGTCGAAACTCGCTAGTTTTCCAGTGATTGTGATGGTTGATTTACACCATTACAGTCCTGCTTTTTTGTGAAAACTTCATTTCTTGCTTGCGCATTTGTTGACCTACCTGCGGTTCTGTGTAGGCTGGAGATAGTGTGCGAAGGATAGGAAAACTTTAGCAGCGAGAAGATCTCACGGAATTCAAAACTCCCACAATCGGCAAAGCCTATTAAGCGACCTCTCCATGATTCACCAATTTGATTCTCCATGCGCAGCGTGGGAGGTGAATGATAGAGAGGTCGTTTTATGTTTTCGGCAGACGTCGATGCGATGACGCCAGTGATGCTTTGGAACGGATCGTGGTGAGGGGCAACTAGTTTTGTAAGCAAGTGTTTGGGGATAGCTAATGGCGAAACCAGTGATCGCAATTGATTGCGATCCACTCTCGCAAATCACTGTCGAGCGAACGACAAGGAATTCCAAGAACAATTGAACTTACAACGGGGATAGACCTTATGAGTTTTAACATTCGCCGAGCTTTTGCTTGGCTTCTGATGAGTTGCGTTTCGGCCGCAGCCAGTACTTCCTATGCGGCATTTGTTGTGGACTACGGCGACTTTGGTCCCGATCCAGCACCCGCAATTACCATGTACAAAGACGTGACTGAGAGCTCCTTCTCCACGTCGACCCCCCCGCTCTACGACGCGCCTGAGCTGAATGGCGACGAGCTCGATTTCGACCCCAAGACCTTTGGTGTCAAAGCACAAACCTCGACTGGTCTTTCTGATTCGCTCGATGGCCAGTTGAATGTCGAAATGATGGCCCTTAGCACAGGCGACACCGTAGCTGGTGGCTACACCGGCATTACCATCGACGAGTCGGGCCTGTACTCGCTTACCGGCGCTGGCGGCGCTGGCACGCTGGTCGAAGCCATTCTGTACGCCGAAGTGCACATCCTCGAAATCGACGGCGCCCCCGTGGCCGATCCGGGGGCATCGACCTGGGAACTGTCGGGCACCGACATCTTCTCGCTCGACATGGCGAGTGCTACCGAGACTGCTGGCGAATGGAACAATAGCCTGTTCATCGACTTCGCTACTGCCTTGTCGACAGTAACCTACGAGTTCGGCGTGACCAAGGCCGAGATCGTGATCGATAACCGCCTGAACGCGATTGCGGAAGCGTCGCCAGTGACGATTGCCAGCATCGACAAGAAAGATCTCACGATCGTTCCCGTGTCGGTCACGAACCCTGAATACCAGAATGTACCTGAGCCAACCAGCGTGTTGCTGCTGGTCGGTTTGGCTGCTGGCCTAGTGGGGTATCGCAAGCTTGCCTAACTGGCAACGCTCTACGTACAACTTAAGACCCACTAGTGATCGATCGTGATTGCTAGTGGGTCTTTTGATGCGCGGTAGGCTCCGGGTATATTCACGGGGGCATTCACTACTCTTACCCCCCGACTCCGCCATGCACGACTTTCAACCCGAGCAATACGGACCAAAGTTCGCTGAGTTGCTTTCGATCGACCGTTGCCGACCATTGGACGAAGGACAAGCCGATCGGGCTGCGTGGGATGCCTTATCGGCCATGTCGCCGAAAACCACCTTCGAGCCAGCCGCAGTGGCCGATCGCACCATGGCCCAGGCGTGCTTGTCGGGCGTGTGGTTGTTGTACGACTACCTCGACGATTCACACAACATCAGCCAAGGCATTAGCGGACCGACCGGCAGCTTCTGGCATGGCATCATGCACCGCCGGGAGGGCGATTTCTCGAACGCCAAGTACTGGTTCCGCAACGTTGGGTATCACCCCGTGTACGAACCCTTGGCCAGAGTCGCCGAGCAACTGGCCGACCAGTTCGATGCAGCAGGCGTGCTGCCTGCTGGCAATTGGGACGCCATGGCGTTTGTCGACGCTTGCCAGCAAGCGGTGCGACGAAACACCCATGCGGAGTTCTGCCGGGCGGTGCAGCAAGCCGAATGGGAGTTATTGTTCGATCACTGCTATCAACAAGCGATTCAGTAGTCGGCTGCATGTCGCACAATTCTACCACCCTTGTCATCTATCGCTGTCCGGCGCGATACTGAGTGCAGCGACGCGGCACATTCACTAAGCAAAGTATGAACAAGGGAGTACACGTATGTCTCGCTCTGGAGCGGTTACATTCAAGGGCAATCCAATGACTCTGGCCGGCGAGGCTGTCGCCGTGGGGCAGGACGCGCCGGATTTCACCCTGCACTATTTCGAAGGGGGCCTGCAAACGCTCACATTGGCTGACCTCAAAGGCAAGCCTTCGCTGCTGAGCATTGTTCCCTCGCTCGACACGGGAGTCTGTGCCATTCAAACCAAGAAGTTCAACGAGCAACTCGCCAGCATGGGCGACTCGGTGAACGCGGTCACGGTGAGCCTCGACCTGCCGTTCGCGATGAACCGCTTCTGCGGTGCTGAAGAGATCACCAACATGCGGGTCGGTAGCGACTACTTCGATCGCAACTTCGGCAACAGCTGGGGTACGCTAATGGAAGAGCTGAAGATCCTCTGCCGGGGATGCTTTGTGCTCGATAGCACTGGCAAAGTCGTGCACGCGGAGTACGTGCCAGAAGTTACCAACGAACCCGACTACGAAGCTGCCTTGGCCGCGCTGAAGTCGGCCTCGTAAACGCTTAGTCTACAACGCGAGTTTCGACCACCTCGGCATCGATCACCTGATCGTTGTAGGGGTGGTCGTTATATTGCTGCGACTGAGAATGGATGTGTCCCCACATCGGCGACACATTGCTCGTCGTGCGAACCTCGATGTTGTGCTTCGCCCAGTTGCGGAGCCAGAGTTTGATCACGCTGCGAGCGGGGGGAATCAACAAACAGAACCCAAACGTGTCGGTGATCAGCCCTGGGGTAATCAGCAAGAGTCCAGCGACCAGGATGAGTACCCCGTCGAAGAGTTCGTCGGCCGGCACCTGCCCTCGCCCGATTCGACGTTGTACTCGCAACAAAGCCTTCACGCCTTGCCAGCGAGCCAGCGCTGCACCGACGATACCAGTGAGTAGTACCAAGCCGACCGTTTCGACCAGCCCGACATGAGCGCCTAGGTAAATCAGTAGCGACAGCTCCAGGAGCGGTCCTACAGTGAACAACAGAAATAAATAGAGTAGTAGCATGCCGTTATTGTACGGGGCTCTGGCCTGGGGAATAAGTTCTGGGAAGCGACGTTTTGTCAGTTCGATTGTCGAAACGCTGTTTTACGCCAATAATTGAACGGATCGTAGCAATTGTAGGGGCTACAGGTGGACACTCTGGATGGTTCAGCCAACTCCGACTGTTTCCTCTGCAACCGCTCGGCTAAAATGATAGCATAGGCAGCGACTATCCTGTTTTGCCGCCTGCCGGCTATCCGTATATTGTTTTCCCACCGCCTCGCCCCACTGCCGAGCCGCTGCCATGGCCCTGGTTATACTCCGTGTGCTCTTTTTGATGATCGCGATCGCCTTGGGCGTTCAGGTGGTCAGCTCTAAGGTATTCGAAAGCAATAACAGTTTCTTGCCCATCCTCGCCTTTCTCGGCGTGATGCTAGGAGCCATCGGCGTGCTGGTGGCCGATATCTCGATTCGCCGCAAGCGGCTGGACGTGATTACGGCTGTCTACTTCGGGGCGGTCATCGGACTGTTTCTGAGCTATGTGCTGCAGTTGGGACTGACTCCACTGCTCGACGAAGTGCGTAATCCCGATATCGCTGGCTGGTTCAAGCTGTCGATTGCGGCCATTACCTGCTACATCTCGATCAGCGTGTTGCTGCAGACTCGCGACGACTTTCGCTTCATCATTCCCTATGTCGAGTTTGCCAAAGAGATCAAAGGCCTCAAGCCATTAGTGCTCGACACCAGCGTGGTGATCGACGGTCGCATTGCCGATTTGGTCGAGACCCAGGTAATCGATAATCAGCTGATCATGCCGCAGTTCGTGATTTCGGAACTGCAAGGCATTGCCGACTCGAGCGACAAGCTCAAGCGAGGTCGCGGCCGGCGAGGGCTCGACATCCTGAACCGCCTGCAGAGCAATGGCAAAGTGGACATACAGATCTTCGAGCGAGAGCTACCGGAGTTCGCCGGGCAGCCAGTCGATCAGAAGTTGGTGCTGCTGGCCAAGCATCTCGAAGGCAAGGTAGTCACCAACGACTACAACTTGAATAAGGTCGCCAAGTTGCACAGCGTAGGGGTGGTGAACCTGAACGACATCGCCAACTCGCTGAAGCCGATCTTCCTGCCGGGCGAGACGCTCGACGTGCAGTTGATCAAGCCAGGCGAAGACATCCGCCAGGGCGTTGGTTATCTGGAAGATGGCACGATGGTGGTGATCGAAGGTGGCCGCGAGCACATCGGCGAGATGGTGCGTGCTACCGTGACAAGTGTGCTGCAAACCAGTGCAGGGCGCATGGTGTTTGGCAAGTTCGAAGGCAACAAGAACGACAAACGCTAGACGTTTAAGCCCCCATCGCTTCCCAATCAGTCCACCATTTCCAGCGTGGCCCAGCAACTGGGATCTTCGCCGAAGGGGAACGCTGGTCCGTTGGCAAACGTTGCCAGGCCAAGCTCACGATCGATTACTGCATAGGTAAAGCCAATCGCGCCGTGATTCGCGGGGTCGAACCCACCGAGTGCTACCGCTGGCACGAACGCGGCCAGATGATATCCGTCGTCGCGTACCTTGCTCTGCACCTGCAGTTCGCGGGGACGAATCGGCCGTGCGTTCTCCCTCGCCCGATTGATGAGCATCTGATCGCCCAGCGGTTCGTTCGACTGGCGACCGCCGCCGGAGGGAAGGAACACGTACGAATGGCAGTATTTACTTGCGCGGTGAATGTTGTGCGTCGCCCGGGTGTCGATCCACACCACGAGCCCGTCGCTATCCTCCAAACGCGTTTCCCGGCACCATACTGGTTGCCGTTTGCCGGTCACATCGACGGTGATGGCCACGCCGGTGGTGTCCCACGCCATGCGCACGTCGGCAAACGATCGCTCGTTGCTACTGGTGCCCGAGTCGAGTTCCGCCAGGTTCGGCAGCTTGTATTCGTCGCCAAGTACGAGTGGCCCACCGGTCCAGAGCGGCTGCTTGCGATGGATTGGCACCGCAAAGCGGAACAGAAACCGCGGCGAAAGTAACGAATTGAGTTGCGTGGCTGGATCCATACGCAATAAGCTCTCTTCCCTGCAGGTGGTGCTGGTGGTGCAAGTGCGAATCGGCCCTCTCGTCTGCTATGCACAGCCGACAAGCGAGGCTTTCGCGGATCGCCACCTTTCCTGCTCCGTCGCAGCGGGGGAAAGCGTGTGCGTTTAAACCGCGAACGTACTATCGTACTCGAGATGAAACGTCTCGGCCACGGCAAGGTTCGTGACTTTGCCGCCATGCATGTTGATGGCGCTGGCCACTGGGCGGAACTTGCTGGCGGCTTCTTCGATGCCGCGATCAGCAATTTCGAGCACCCACCGTAGCGTCGCGTTGCACAACGCGAATGTGCTGGTGCGTCCAACGGCACCAGGCATGTTGGTCACGCAGTAGTGCAGCACGTCGTGCACCATGTAGGTTGGTTCGGCGTGCGAGGTCGGGCGGCTCGTCGCGATGCAACCACCTTGATCGATAGCCACGTCGATGATCACGCTGCCAGGCTGCATCAGTTTCAGATCTTCTTCTTCCACAAGCCGCGGAGCCTTGGCCCCGGGAATCAGCACCGCACCAATCACCAGGTCGGCCCGCTGCAGTTGCTTGCGGATCGTATGACGGTCGCTGTACAAGCAGTCGACGTTCGCCGGCATCACGTCGTCGAGATAACGCAGGCGGTCGAGGTTGATATCAAGAATCGCTACGTTGGCTTGGAAGCCAGCCGCAATGCGGGCAGCATTTGCACCGACGATACCGCCACCGAGAACCGTGATATGAGCCGGAGCAACGCCCGGCACGCCGCCGAGTAGGATCCCGCGTCCCATCTGCGGACGCTCTAGGTACTTGGCCCCTTCCTGCACGCTCATGCGGCCCGCTACTTCACTCATTGGGGTTAGCAGCGGCAGGCGACCTTCGGAGTCCGCCAGCGTTTCGTAAGCAACGGCCGTCGCCCCGCTGGCGAGCACTGCTTCGGTCAGCTCTTGATCAGCAGCGAAGTGGAAGTAGGTGAACACCACCTGGCCGGGACGCATCAGTTCCCATTCGGCCTTCTGGGGTTCTTTGACTTTGACGATCATGTCGGCCTGGGCGAACACCTCGGCCGGGCTCGACAGCAGTTCAGCTCCAGCGGCCAGATAGTCTTCGTCGAGCAGCCCCGAGCCCATGCCAGCGCCGGCTTCGATCACCACCTTGTGTCCGCGGCGGGTAAGCTCTTCGACTCCCACGGGGAGCATGGCGACACGATATTCGTCCGATTTAATCTCTTTGGGGACACCGATAATCATCGCTGCAAAATCCTGAACCTGGCGAGGGGGGCTGATGGATCCCGATCCGGCAGCAGCGATTTCGCCACGCACGCTGGGGGCCGGGCCTACTGGTTCCGCCTGAGGCGTATGCCTAAACCGCTAGTCTAGGGGCCCTGCGGAGCAAAGACTAGGGGAAGCGCCCGATAGTTTTTGGGCAACTTTCCGAGGGTACAAGTCATTTGCGCACAGAACTATTGCGGTTGCGTTGCCGACAGCAATTCGGCGGGTAACTCGAGCGGATCGTCGAGGGTTTGCTGCAACTTGCGGAGTTTCTCGAGCAGCTCCTCCACCTGGCTGCGGTACTCCGATTCGCCAGAAAGATCATGTCGTTCCTCCGGATCGTCGGCCAGATTGTAGAGCCGCACCGCATTGGCTTGCGGGTAGACGATGAGCTTCCAGTCGCCGGAGGTAATCATCCGCTGCCGATTCAGATACCCGCCGTAGATCGAAGGGCGGGCGGAGTCGGTCTCGCCGGCCACGAGCGGCATGAGCGACTGGAATTCGATGCCAGCGGTGCTGGCCCCGGCCCAATGCAGCGTGGTAGGCACTACGTCCTGCATGTAGACCCGCTGGTCGATTTGCTCGCCAGCAGCAATGCCCGGGCCCGCGATCACCAGCGGCATGCGGACACTGTGGTCGTACATGTTCTGTTTGCCGAGCAGCCCATGCCTGCCGATGGCCAGGCCGTGGTCGGAAGTGAATACAATTCGCGTGTTCTCATCCAGCCCCTTAGCCTCGAGGGCGTCGAGCAGGCGACCGATCTGCACGTCGAGGTGAGTGATGATGGCCGCGTACTCGGCGCGGTGCGCTCGAATGGCATACTCGGTTCGAGGGAACGGAGCGAGCCGCTCGTCGCGCAGCCCGCGGCCAGCCCCCATGGCTTCGGCAAACGGGTACTCTGGCAAAAAGCTATTCGGCACGTCCATCTGCTCACGAGGGTAGCGGGCCAGGAACTCGGTCGGCGATTGCCGTGGGTCATGCGGGGCGTTGAACGCGGTGTACAGGAAGAAGGGCCGGTCGTCTCCCTCTGGCGAATCGAGCATGGCAATCGCATCGTCGGCGACCACTTCGCTCCAGTGCTTGCCACCTTGCCAGTAGCCGCCCGCCGATTTGTCGGCAGGGTCGAACGGGTCGGGCTCGCCGGGGTGCGGGCGATTGTACATCTTCGCTTTGTCCCTCGGCATGCCGGGCCGAACGTGCCGGACTTCGTGGAACACCGAGTCGGCTTGAACCGCAACGTGCCATTTGCCGGTCATTCCGGTGCGATAGCCAGCGTCGCTCATCCGCTGGGGCCACGAGTTTCGAGTGTCGACGTACTTGGCATTGAGCTTCGGCACATCGCGCTGAGCGTGCCACACGGTTTGCCCCGTGAACAGCATGGTGCGACTCGCCACGCAAACCGCTCCGCTCCAGCTACCCATGTTATAGGCATGAGTAAATGTGGTGCCGCGCTCGATCAGGCGATCGAGATTCGGAGTCTCCACGGTCTGCCACCCGAGCGCATGCACCGCGTCGAACGACTGATCGTCGGTAAGAATGAACAGCACGTTCGGCTGCTCAGCACGAGCTTGAGCGACGAACACAACGAGCAACAACACGGTGGTAGAGCGAAACGCACATGAGACCATGGTGACTCCCCTTGGAAGAACGAACACAAGATGATTGTTACTGTAACCGCGGGACGATAGGATTGGAAATTAACGGCGGTGGATGGAACATCCCTCGTGTCTAAGCGAACCAGTCAGGAGTCAAAACCGATGACGACGAGTGGATCCATCGAACCACTACGTTATCCCGAGCCATGGCCCGAAACGTCGCTAGGGGAGGAGAAATGGAAACAAGTTCCCCTCGTTGGGCGGTATGTTTCTGTTTTCGTCGCAGAAGCAAGATTGAGCTCCGTTG
The DNA here is from genome assembly GCF_007748035.1 of Aeoliella mucimassa. Lineage (NCBI taxonomy): Bacteria > Pseudomonadati > Planctomycetota > Planctomycetia > Pirellulales > Lacipirellulaceae > Aeoliella > Aeoliella mucimassa. The sequence goes on along the minus strand of NZ_CP036278.1, from coordinate 5,875,540 downwards.
AAGGCGACCTGGAACGACAGTTTAATCTCCGCGATCCTTCCCCGGTCGACTACTGGCACGACGATCTCCGTCGGCAGATCGCCGAGGGAATCATCGACGCTTGTGTCGAGGCGATCGGCTGGACGCACTCCCACTTTGTGCCCGACGACAACCTGGGGGTGATGATCTCGATCCGCACCGGTGACTTGTGCGAGTTGGACGCGATCTTTCGCATCGAAAAACTGCTAGGCCGCCGACACAGCAAGGAAGAGTGGCTTCACCTGGTGGAATTGACGCTGGGGGAAGTCGTAGAGTTGTTTGCCAACGAACTGCTTACAATCGAGGAGGCTGTGATGATCGACCGACCACTCCGCGACCAGCTTGCCCAAGAACTTCGCCAGCTGGTGACCGGCAAACTATCGAACGACGACTTCGACGATTCGTATTACGACGCGTACCGCCAGTCGAGCGATCCCGCAGTCCGCGAGGTTGCCCAATTCGGCTGGAGCCTTTACAGCAGCGACGTGCTCTGGCCTTACTCTCTGAAGGGGTGGCACAAAGTCAGCGAAGCAACTCGGCAGCGGGCCGCCCATGCGGTGTTGTTCTTGCGTACCGACTTGAAATACGTTTACCGCGAACAGAAACGGTCGCTGGCCGACATGGGAGTGTGCATGTTCGAGTCGATGGGCTGCTTGTTGGGGTTGGCCCTGTTCGTCATGGCTTGGCTAGTATTTGCCAGCGACCTGGAGCTAGCAGCCATATTCGCGTGCGTCGGAGCGATTGCCCTGGTCGTGTCGCGATTGATGGCCCAGGTGCGACACGCCGATGATCAGTCGTTTCAAGTCGAAGCCAACAAAATCGGCGACCTGCAGGTCTGGCCCTTCGTCAGTAAGCAGCAACTAGCCGACACACCGGGTAGTGGTTTTGTAACGTGTGCACTGCGAACGCAGCCATGAAGAACGTGTTGCAAAAAGTACTTGTGGTGATTGTGGTGGTAGTATTCATACTTTCATTCCCATTGGTGCTGCCTTGTATTGCGGTGAGCGATTCGATTCGTCGCCGCCGACTTCGAAGATGCGTCGAAAAGACCCTTTGTGAACAGTGTGGGGAATTACTGGGATGGTCAGCGGTACAACGCTCTGATTATGAGTGGAAGGCATACTGGAACGAACGACTGTCAAAGAATCCCGGAGTCAGATTCCGCCACAGAGTCCGAACTCACGACGCGATTTGCACACACTGCGATGCAAGATACCGATTTGCTACAAAGAGCAAGAAGCTGGTCCGAGTCGTAAAGCAACCGCCTGCTCCTGTCCTTCGAACGAAGTCTAGCCATGAATCCGCTTGAAAGAGCCAAGGAGAACTACGTAGCCGCGGAACGCGATCGAATTCGCGATGTGTCGATGGCGCGGCTTCGTGAGTTAATCGATTTGCTGATGCAGCTGCCGGAGGAAGATCGCTATGTGTGGGCGAGGGAGTTTGCTCGTGAGTTGCTGGAGGGAGACGAGGGCACTCCCGTGCGATCTCCCATGTTTCGCGAGGTGATCTTTCCCGCCCTGCATGCCGGCCTGCGGGACCGGCTGCCGGGGTGCGCCCGATGGATGGCGGGATTTTATCCACAGCTTTACAAGTCGCCAGATTGCCTGAGCAAGTTGCCAGCGGGGCAACGTACATATAGGGATCTTTTGCGATTAGCAATCGACCAGGACCCCATTGACGCCCTGGCTCGCGGCAAGCTTATAGACTCCATCGCCGGGGCGCTGGACTTCGCCATTCACGAAGTGCCCGACGGAGTGCTTGCCTGGTGGACGAGTAATAGCGTAAGCCTCGAAGAGTGCCACATTCTGCAGGCGGAACTTGCTGAGTTCGAAGCCCTGGCAAAACAGCATGGCAATGAGCAGGAGCATGCCGAACTCATCGAAGAGTGCCGCTACCATTTCACGGCCTACGCCGACTACCTAGAACGGCGGCCAGAGTTCACTCGTTACGCCGAGTACCTGGCGGCAGATGGCAGGCCGGAAGGCTTTTGACGTTGGGAAATCACGCGACGCACCAGCCAACCAATGTTGCAAGTGCCTAGCAGGCCGGTAGGGCAGCCGTGATAGTGATAGGGAGTTAGAACTGGGAAGTACATTGGCTGTTACCCCGCCTCGGTCGGTTGAGCCTCTTGGGCGGTTTTCCAGACGTGGAGACTCACCAGACTCCCGAGCAAGCCGATGAGCATGACGCAGGAAGCCTCGATCGATTTGACTAACGCTTCGACTGATTTCAACCCAAGCAGCTTCGTCTGGACGGTCGGTTGAACTAGGCGATTGTCTTATCGGCGACACTTCCGCAAATGGGGCACGCCTCGTCGGGAGTGCTGTTGCATTGCTCTCCGCAATTGCTGCATTGCCGGGTGCGGCGGTCGAATCCAGTGAACATCGGGGGCTCGCTGAATTCGTAACACGCAAAGATAGCAACTTCGTCACAGCGTACGCAAACGAGCGACACGCCCGATTGGGGAACACGTTCTCCAAAACAGCTGATCTGTGTCAGTGGTGATTGAAGATGGTATTGAGTTCCACAGTTCGGGCAGTGGAGTTGTTGGGATAACCAGTATTGCTGCTCGGCCGATCGAGAACGGCTGCCACTCCAATCGCCCAACCAACCCCAAAGCACGACGATACCGACCGCCAGTACGAGTGCAATGATGAGGTTCGTTGTCATGGTTCAACTTCCATGGAGCGCTACCAGAGCATCCAAAGGCGAAATCCAATGGCCACGTAAGTAAGAGCCATGAAAAGCGTTTTCAGCGACAGACTCATGATTGCCCCTTTTTTATCAATGCACCCGCCACCAAGGCACCGTGCTGGGAAACATCCAAGCCCTGAAGAGCAGGGAGAGTAATAGCAGCCAGCCAGCTATTGCGACCATATCGCTTGGCGCGGTGGAGCTCACGCGAGGTCGCACCTGGCCCCAGCGGGCATATCGCATATTGCTGAAGGCATCCGGGAACCATATGAAACCTAACAACAAGATGGCGTAGAGGCCTTGGTATCGATAGTTCCAAGGCACGTCGAATCTGCTCAGCCGTGAGCACAGCCAAAGAGCCACCACCAATCCGCTTAACACCCGCGATCGGAGCAAGCCGCGGGCGAATTGCCAGCGGGCGGTGGTTTGCATCTGGTCGCCGATCGCCTGGCTCAGACGCTGTTCGGCGGGCGTCCCCTGGCGGTAGCGGACGAGTTGCGTCAGTTGCCCTGCGGTAAGCCAAACACCCTCGCATGCTCGACACTTGTGAATCGTCACACCGGAGTCGTGGGCGTACTCGAATGGCTCGAGTCGACTCTCGCAGTGCGGGCACGCCAACTCCTCGGTGGTGCAAGGCTCAGCGTCCGACAAGTCGTCGGCCGGGGCCACGTGACGGACGATTGCTCCAAGCTCCGCGTGATCGAGCCACCGCCCACCGCAGTTCGCGCAGCGATCGACCTGCTGCCCATGCAAGGCTTCGGTCACAAGCGGTAGATAGCACGTGGGGCAATTCATGGTTGGCCCCACGAGTCGGCCATGGGCGAGTCGCACACTTTGGTTCGGTAAGCCTCCTGGAGCAATCCTTCGATGTAGTGAAAGTCGCCTTTAGGAGGTGCAAAGCCAATCGTCGCCCCAAGAGTGCAAGGTCTCTTAAGGTGCAGAATAGCTATCTCAAAACGATTAAGGTCGTTGCTGAAGAGTGTCCCTAGCTTCTTCTGCTCGACGAAATGAATGTCGTCAATAGAGATGCGGTCTTTGCAATCAGCATTTCGCACAACAATTGTGACGTCCTCTAGCCAAACTTCGTCGGCGATAAATCCGTAACTGCTTCTAATCACGTAGAAGAACGCCCCGAATACTGGTGGAGGAAAGAGGGTGATTAAGGAGAAGGATTGAAATAGAACAAAAACCAGGCTGATAACAAACCACCCCCCAAGCATGGCAAAGACGATCACCGGAGTCCACCATTTGACCCACCTGGTTGCGTTTGGAGAAGAAAGTAGGGTACTCATTGAAAGAACGCGGGGAGCAAGGGCCGGAAATGGTGCATTGAGAATCACTCTGTATTCGCTCAAATCGGTCAATTATTGGGTCGTTAGTGATTCTCGTTCCTTGTCGACTTTCACTTCCCAAAGAATCCCGCACATCTCGTAGCAATCGCACTCCTCTTGCACTCGACACATCAACCGCTCCAGGTCCGATTCGGTCGGTACGCTTCCCGTAATCATGACGTTCACCCCCTTCACCTGCACGGTCGAGACACCCAAGTTGCTGAACGCAGGGTCGTCGGCAAACAGGGCTGCTAGTTCCTGCCGGGCCTGGTGTTCGGTTGCTTGTTGGTCGATGAAGTACTGGCATTGTGGGTTGATGAGTGCGGGATAGGCAAACGCCAGCGATACCGGAATCGCAAACACCGTGAGCAACACAAGCCAGACACGTTCGACAGGTTTCCGCCAGACCGCCCGAGCGAAGAGTAGTGTCATGAGCAAGGCGACGAACACGTAGAGTGTTGCTCCGCCACTTCCATGCAAGTAGTTGCCTCGACTGTAAGCAGCCAAGACGTACGCACACAGGAAGACCACGACCAGCATTTTCTTCATCGAGAATTGCATCACGCGTTCTCCTTCGTCGATCAAACTGATTCGTTTGGGGTGTCGGAGTTATTGCCATCCCCTGACGATCGCAAGAACGCGACCATCGCTCCGGCTGGTGCTCCGACTAAGAAGGCATAGCAGTCCAGAGTTTGCCGCAGATCGGACTCTTGGTAGGTAGAAGGTCCAATGCTGCCAAAGCGTAGGCTGGCATAAGCACTCATCACGAAGACTCCCACGATCACTCCGGCGAGACTTCCGTAGGCGAGCCGCCGCCATTCGTCGCCCGACAACACGAATCCCGCCAGGGCGATGACGGTCGCCAGCACCAAGCCGATGATCTCCAACGGTTGCGCACGCAGGGCGAGGGCGACGCTCGTCGCGGCCAAGAGCGCTAGCATCCCTCGCATCGACCATCGCATGATTGCCCCCTCTGTTCGCTCTCGATACCACCTGTCGTCCCTGCCGGGGAGATACCCCAGGGACCAGCTGTATTCTACCCCATTCGCCCTATGGGTGCAGTATTCTGCGAATTCGTGATGGCTGCGGGGCGAAATGGGCGCCCTGCGGGAACGCGGAAGTTGATCCCCTGAATCGGGTAATTAGCATGGAAGGTAGGCCGCGGCCGCGCTTTGCCTGCCCGGCTTCCCCCCTGCTCTTCCCCTCCGCTGAGAGTCTGCTGCCATGTTCCGTTTGCTTGTTTGTGCTGCTGTTTGTTCGCTCGGATTGCTGGCCCTCCCCTCGGCAAAGGCCCACCCTCCGGCTTGTGTTTATGGCACCTATTACGGCAACTACCATCAGCAGGTCGCCCGACTCGACGCGAGCATCCGCTTGCAGAAGGCCGAGATCGCTTCGCTCGAGCGATTGCTGGCCGAGTGGGAGCCGCTCGACCGGTTTCGCGTTGGGCGCAGCGTGGGAGTGGATGTCGAGCGTACTCGCCTGGCACTGGCCGAGGCCGAGTGGACGCTGAAATGCCTGCAACAAGATAAGTTCGACCTGGTTCGCAGCCGTAGCTTCGGCTGGTAATGAACGTAATGGGAGCCCGGTGGGCTTAGGCGGTGCCCACCGTGGCTAACCATTACAAGGGGCAAAAATTGCCGAGTTGTGTACCGTAACCCGCACCGGGCGGTACACAAAATGTGTCGGTCGGTTGAGTCGATAGGCGGCAGTTTCTACAATTGGGGTTTGAGCGAAATCGTCGAGCGGCCACGCCCCACCCTGATGGCCGACCTCCGAATCGCTTCGGCCCCCTCTGCGAATGGAACCGACCCGTCGATGAGCGAACTACACCATGAGTGCGGCATTGCCGCGATCTACCACCTGCCGTCCGACGAGCCGAGCCCGCTCTGCCCCATGCAGGGACCGGATGCCGTATCGCGGTTGATGCCGCGGATGCTGCTCGACATCCAGAACCGGGGACAACTCTCCGCTGGCATGACCAGCTACTCCCCGACTCGGCAGCAGCTGATCGACACTTACCGCGAATTGGGCAGCGTGTCGGAGGTGTTCCGTCTGAGCCACCGCGGCAAGTCGGAAGCCCTGATGAAAGAATACGAAGGCTGCGCAGCGATCGGCCATGTTCGCTACGCGACCTGTGGCACCGAGGATCGCAGCTACGCCCAGCCGTTCGAGCGGCACCACCTGCAGAAACGTAAGTGGTTCAGCTTCTGCTTTAACGGGCAGCTGGCCAACTACAGCGAGCTTCGCGAAGCACTGCTCGCCGACGACGATCATCATCTCGCACGGACCACCGACACCGAGATTATGATGCACGAGATTAGCCGCGAAATGTCGGGCGATCTGCGTCCCTCTATGGTCGAGGTGATGCGGAGCGTTTCCAAGCGTTTCGACGGCGCGTACAGCATCGCGATGATCAACGCCTTGGGCGAGATGCTCGTCGCCCGCGATCCGCTCGGCGTGAAACCCGTGAGCTACGCGATCCAGGGCCCCCTGTTCGCGGCCGCGAGCGAAAGCGTCGCCCTGCTGAATCTGGGTTTCGAGCCCGACAATATTCACTCGCTCGAACCGGGGGAGATGATCACCATCAGCAAAGGCGAGATCAAGATCGAACGATTCGCCGAATCGCCACGGCGAGCGCATTGCTTCTTCGAGTGGATCTACTTTGCCAACGTGGCCAGCAACATCGATGGCCGCAGCGTGTACCTGTCGCGCAAGACCCTCGGTGAGGAATTGGCCAAGCTGGAAGACGTAACGATCGACGACAACACGATCGTGGTGCCGGTGCCGGACACCAGCAAAGGGGCCGCGGATGCCATGGCCTACCAGCTCGGCGTGCCGAGCGTCGAGGGGCTGATTCGCAACCGCTACTCGGGGCGCACGTTCATCGAAAGTGGTGCTGGTCGTAAGGATAAGGCCGCGTCGAAGTACACGCCGCTTTCCGAGGTGCTCGAAGGCAAGCGAGTGCTGCTGGTGGAGGACTCCATCGTCCGCTCGACCACCATGCGAGTGCTGCTGGATAAGATTCGCGAAATCGGTAAGGCCGCTGAACTGCATGTGCGAGTCGCCTGCCCGCCGATCGTGGCCCCCTGCTTTTACGGCATCGACATGTCGACCATCAACGAATTATTTGCTCCGGAGTTCATGCGCGAAGGGGCAGAGCTAGAAGAGATATACGCCGAGATGGCTCGCGAGCTGGGAGCGGACTCGCTGCGTTACCTGCCGGTCGACTCGATCGCCCGCGCGGTCGCCCGCCCGCAAAGCGACCTTTGCCAGGCCTGCATCACCGGCGATTATCCCACGCCGGCTGGTCAGCAGCTCTACGACATCGCCCTGTCGAATGTCGGCAACGGTTCGACGGCCCGAACCTACGAGAGCGCCCAAGCCCAGGCCTAGAGCCGCGAGCGGTTACTATATTGGCGTAGCGACACACACAACACATATTGGCGGCGGTGGTGCGTACCCAACTTTTGCAACCGAGGCACTGATGATCAACTGGCGATGGCTGAACGTACTGGTACTTGTTGTGGGGGGCATGTGGATGAACACCGCCTCGGGGCAATGGATCGTGGCCCATCGCGGCGCATCGTACGCCGCCCCGGAGAACACCCTGGCGTCGTTCCAGCTGGCCTGGGATGAGGGGGCCGACGGAGTCGAAGGCGACTTCTACCTGACCTCCGACGGGGAGATCGTGTGCATTCACGATAAGGACACCAAGCGAACCGCTGGTAAGAAGCTGGTGGTTGCCGAGTCGACCCTGGCCGAACTGCAGCAGCTCGATGTCGGCAGCTGGAAAGATCCCAAGTACGCTGGCGAACGCATTCCCACGCTTGAGCAGGTGCTGGCAATCGTGCCCGAAGGCAAACGCATGGTAATCGAGTTGAAGATCGGTCCGGAGATCGTCGAGCCGCTCGCCAAGGTGCTGGCCGAAAGCAAAGTGCCTCGCGAGATGATTACGATTATCGCCTTCGACGCCGACACGGTGAAAGCCTGCAAGCAAACCCTGCCCGACCTCCGCACTCACTGGCTTACCAGCTACCGCGACCAGAAGGATGGTACCTGGAAGCCGACCCTCGCCGAGGTAAGCGAAACCCTCGCGGAGACCGGTGCGGATGGTCTAGGAAGCCAGTGCAAGCAAGCGGTGTTCGACGCCGAGTTCATTCAAGCCCTTAAAGGGCAGGGGCTCAAGGAGTTTCACGTTTGGACCGTGGACGACGTCGAGATTGCCCGCTATTACGCCAAGCAGGGAGCGCTCGGCATAACGACCAACCGCCCTGGTTGGTTGCGAGAGCAACTGCAGCTGACCCCCGCAAAGTAACGCAGTACGCGTGGTTACAGGGCCAGGTCGCGCCAGGCGACGTCGGCTTCTTCCACGTCCCAGTCTTCACCGAAGTAACCCGCGGCACGAATGCTGGGGTCGCCATTCTCTAGAGCTTGGGGCCCCAGCAATAGCCAATCGGGATAGGCCACGCCGGCCCAGAAGTATCGCAGCCGGTTGGTGAGTCGCATGCCTTTCGCACCGGTGCCGCTCACGGCGGCTACCAGCCGAGTGTTGCTGCCGCTGCGGGGACGCACGACGATCAGACCGAGGTCATCCCCCTGCTCGGGGCGGATGCCAAACGTCAGGCGGCCGCGTCGCACCTGCACTGGCGAGCTCGACATGAGCATCGCCCAGGCGCGATTCGAATCGACGTTGCCATAGATCACCACGTTGCGGTCCTTGGTGGTATCGGCATTGAACTCGGTGTCGGGAATCACTTCGAGGGCTCCCCCAGCGCGGTAGGCGAACGTCTCGGCGTCGTAGTGCGCTTTGGCCCGCGACCAAGCGTTTTCCTCGTCGTTGCCAATGGTGCCATACACCAGCAGCACGTTATGATCGAACACTTGCTTCATGCCGCCATAGCGCTGGGGCGACTTGTCCGAGTCTTTCGGCGAGGTGCGCCGCATCCATTGGTCGCCGACCTTCTCGAGCCATACCTGGCCGCTGGCGGGCATGCCAGCAAACGGTACCGACTTCGTATCGTCGAGTCGCACGACAAACGGCTTCCGCGGCGGAACAGCCGACTTATCGATCGTGATGCGTTTAACGTTCTTCGTTGTGCCGACAAACGCCAGCGGTTGTTGCTTCAGTTCAATCTCGATACTGCTCTCGGCGAACTGCTCTTGTTGGGCGGCGATCGTCAGCCAGTGGCTGGTGGCAACCGTGCCGAGGTCGGCCGTGGTGAGTATTACCTTGGTAACCTTCGAACTATCGCGTTGCCGCGCGGCGAGAAACTGCATCGCTTCGGCCGAGTCGACCGTTTCGGGACCCCACCAGTTGCCTTTGCCCGAGAGTTCGTGGAACGCAAAATCGTTGTGCCAGTTGGCCAGCTCTTTTGCGACGAGTCGGCTTTGACCGGGATCGATCTGATCGTCGTCCGCGCCGTGAGCCAGATAGACTCCACTGCCGGTCAGGTTTTTCAAGTGGGCCAGCGTATCGCTCGGCGAAGCCGCCCTTAGTAGCATTTCCTGAACCGGCGAAGGATCGCGGTAGTCGGGCATGCCACCGCCGTAGGTCCAGAGGCTCGGCCAGGCGGCGGTGGTCGCCACGCCGGCGAAGGTATCGGGCTCGGTCGTGGCCAGCACTAGTGCGCCATGCCCTCCCATGCCATGCCCGCTAGCGTAGATTCGTTCGTCGTCGATGTCCCACTTCGTGCGGGCGTCGGCCAATGCTTCGCTGGCGTCGATCCGCGACCAGTCTTCCCAGTCGAGGGGGTACATGCCGCGGCCGCTGGGGACGATCAGGTGCGCCCACGTCTTCGCCCGGAAGAGTCCCGCGTAGTCTTGGGCGGTCATGCCGTCGGTGTGCAAGGCAACAATCGCGGCCAGGGCCGAATTGCCCTTGTCGTTGTTCGATACGGTTTGCGTGGTGGCCGACGTGGTCGTCGCTGGCACGACAACGTACGACTGCACGCTGCCATCCACTCGGCTGCGATAGGTGTGGGTTTGCAATGCGTCGGCCTTCACGACCGCCAGTTCGTATTGCTGTTCGGCCAAAACCTGGTCCCCCTGCTTCACGCGAAGGGTGAGTTCGGCCACGCTTTTATCGAGCCCCGCAGGCACTTCGATCTCCACCGGGCAGCCCCGCAAACTGGCCGCATCGAGCCAGGCAATCGAGGTGCTGGAAGCTGGCTGCCCGTCGAGTTGGGCTTCGAGCTTGGCGCTGGCGAGGGGTTCGCCCTGCTGGTTGGCAACGGTGACCGCAGCCCACACTTTGGTAGCCTTCTCGCTCTTCACCAGCGACGGCAACGTATGTCGCGACGACGACAAGGCCACCTTGGTTTCGGGCCGCACGAGCTTGGCTCGCAGTTCGCCTTGGGCCACATGGAACACAAACGTGTTGATGCCTTTTACGACTTCGACCGGCACCTTGAAGTCGCCATAAGCGTAAGGGTCGCCAGCCACCGGCAGGCCGTTCACGTAGACGGTCGCATGCCCGGTTGCTTCGAGCAGCATGACACCTGCGACCGGTGATTCGAACTCGGCACATGCGTAGCCGCCGCGGATCGAGCGAGTCGACAGCAGCCCATCGTCGGCCGAAGTGGCCTCGCGCCATTTCACCTCGCGACCATCGCCTGCGGTGAGGTCGTCGCCAGGCTTCGGCATCGTGAAGGTGCCATGAGCGATGGCCGAATCAACCGGGTCGATGTGCACCGTCGCCCGACCGTAGATGCCTACCATCGGCAGCGTGACGTACTTGGTCAGCGTGACCTCAGCCGGCAGTTCGGCAGGAGGTTCTTCTGCTTTTGGTTCCTCAGCGGGAGGTTGCTCCGTCTTGGGCTCTTCAGCCTTTGGTTCTTCAGCCTTTGGTTCTTCAGCCTTTGGTTCTTCAGCCTTTGGTTCTTCGGCTTTTGGTTCTTCGGCTTTTGGTTCTTCGGCTTTTGGTTCTTCGGGAGCCGACTCTTGCTTCATCCCCTCTTCGGGCTGGGCCGGTTCGGCAGGAGTCTCCGCCTTGGGTTCTTCCGCCGGAGTCTCAGTTTTTGGTTCCTCAGGCTTCGGCTCTTCCGCCTTCGGCTGCTCGGGCTGGGGAGTTTCCGGCTGCGGCTCGGCTTTCGGCTCTTCGGCTGGTGGGGCTTCGGGTTGCTCGGGCTGCTCCGCTTGTTCCGGTGCTTCGGCCGCCGGCGGAGCCGCGGGCTCCCCCTCCTGCGCAACAGCGGGTGCCAGCCCCCACAGGGTCAGACAGCCGAGGAACGTGAGATTTGCCAGCGTCAGGGTGCGTACGCGCATGGTGCCAATGCCTTGGAGAACGGGCAGCGAGGTCCAAAACCTCCAGTTTAGTCTGTAACTGTACCGTTTTCAGCCGGTCTCGGCGCGTTTTTTCTGGCACTTGGGCCTATAAACCGTAGTCGGCTTTGATCGATTTGAGCAGATCGAGCGCACCGCCGATTTCGGCTTTCTGACGTTCCGGCTCCTGCGGAATCTCCCGCTCGATGGTGAGCGGACCGGTGTAGCCGATTTTGTCGAGTACCGCGAGGAATTTTCGGAAATCGACATCCCCTTCGCCCAGGGGAGTCTCGCAGCCCCAGGTCTCGCCTGGCTTATCGCTCCAGGTCGCATCCTTGCAGTGGACGCTCCGCACAAAGCGGCCCAGCTGCTCGACCGCAGGCAATGGCTCGCCACAGCCGTAGAGAATCATGTTGGCCGGGTCGAAATTGATGTAAAGGTTCGACCGATCGACCGTGGTCAGAAAGCCTTCGAGCACGTCGGCCGGTTCTTGGCCGGTTTCGAGATGCACGTTTTGCCCGTCGCCGGCGCATTGGTCGCACAGATCGCGGGTAATGCCGACCAGCTCTGCGAAATCGGGATCCGAGGTATCGTGGGGAACAAATCCAAGGTGCAAGCCGACCGTGTCGACTCCCATCGCATGGGCGAACTTGGCGATCTCCATCAGTTCAGCGGTGCGAGCTGCCCGGGTTTCCTTCGGCACGAGGCCGACGGTCTTCTCAACCGTGGGAATATCGGCGTAGCTCTCGCCTTCGAAGCCGGCAAACACGCAGGTCACTCGAATGCCCAGGTCGTCGAGACGCTGGCGAAACTCAGCTATCCGCTCCGGAGTCCGTGATTCGGCGTGAGGCGTATGCAGATGAACCGTGGTAACCCCCAGCTCTTTGGCAACATTGAGGTCGACCCCCAGACCGGCGTCGATACTTGCGAATACACCCAGTGGCCACTTTTCGCTCATCGTGATTGCTCCCGTGGAAGGCTTAAGGCTCGTTTGCAAAGACCCGAAGCTATCGTTGCGACATGCCGATAGCAACCGCCCCCCACCGATTTTGGGTGGAGACCAACTCCAGCTAAGCCGCTTTCATCCGACCTTCGGGCGTCTGCAGGTTGAAGAGCGAGAAGAGTTCCTCGCGCGACAGGCTCAGGTTGCGCGGCGAGCCGCTGCCGTTGTTGAACACCGAATCGAACAGGTCTCGCTTCTCTCGCAAAATCTGGTCGATGCGCTGCTCGATGGTGCCAGCGGCCAGGAATCGCGTGACCGTGACCGGCCCCGCGCAGCCGATACGGTGGGCGCGGTTGATCGCCTGGTCTTCGACTGCCGGGTTCCACCATCGGTCGAACAGGAACACGTAACTGGCAAACTGCAGGTTGAGCCCTACGCTGCCGGCGCCGTAGCTCATGAGAATGATGCTGCACTTCGGGTCGTTGCGAAACTGCTCGATCACGCCGTCACGTTTGGCGTGCGGCACCTTGCCGTGGTACTGCACGGGATGGAAATCGGCCAGCGAGTCGGCCAGCTTCTCGATGGTGTCGACCCATTGGCTGAATAGAATCGCCTTGCGGCCGCTGGCTGCGCACTCTTCGAGCTCTGCGATTAATTGATCTCGTTTGCTGCTCTGACCTGTGACCGGGTCGAAGTTACAAATCTGTTTGAGCCGTAGTACCAGTTGAAACACGTGCTGCAGCGTGATCGATTCGCCCAGGTCACCCAGCTCGACAACGCCGTCCGACTCGGCCCGCTGGTACGTTTCCCATTGTTCAGGCGTGAGGTCAATCTCCGAGTCGCGGATCAACCGCGGCGGCATGTCCTGCATCACCATGTCTTTGGTGCGGCGGAGCACAACGTCGGAGACCGCGCGGCTCATCTCGCGCGGCTTCATGCCAGGCCGTAGGTGGCCGGGCGAGGCGAAATCGAAAATGCCCACCAGGTCGTCGGTGCTATTCTCAATCGGCGTGCCGGTGAGGGCCCAACTCCGTTGGCGAATGAGCTTGCGGACCACCTGATTGGTAGTGCCGCTGCGATTCTTGATGCGTTGCGACTCGTCGAGCACCACCAAATCGAACTCCAGCCCCAGCGACTCGATCAACGGCTCGTCGCGGACCAGCGTTTCGTAGTTCACCAGTGCCACGACTGGGTGCTGCCGCCAGAGAAACTCGCGTTTGGCGACCGATCCCAGCATGGCGGTCACCGGAATCTCCGGCGCCCACAACGCAAACTCTCGCTGCCAGTTGGTCACCAGCGGTTTGGGGCACACCAGCAGCATCCGCCGCACCTGCTGGCTGCGGATCAGCAGTCGCGAGGTGGTGACCGCCTGCATGGTCTTGCCCAAGCCCATTTCGTCGGCCAGCACCGCGTGATGTCGTGGGAACAGGAAAGCAATGCCATCGAGCTGATACTCAAACGGCGTGAATGGCAGCTCCACCAGTTCGTCGGCCAGCAGCGACTCAAGCGGCGGTTGCAGCAGGTAGCTTAGCCGATCTTGTAGGCGGACCACGTCGCGGGGTGCACGAATGCGCGTGCACTTAGATGACCGCTTGCGGGCTGGTGGCGGTGGCCCCTCGCCTGGCTCGCGTTTCCTCAGCGGCTCGCTGTGGGTGAACCGAAAGCTTTTGACCTTCACCTTGGCCGTTTCGAGCGGCAGCGTCACCGCTTCGGCCAGGTTGGCCGAGATCGCCTGGCTGCGAATCTGCGGAGTCTCCCCCTCGGCCGGCAGATTGGTTAGCGACAGGGCGAATGGCACCACCTGCGTTTGGCGATCACGCGGCAAGGTCATAAGGCTCCTCGAATTCGGCAGCAGGCACTTCTTCTTCCGTCGATAGCAAGCCGGTCTCGCGAATCGCCTCCTCGATGCGCTCGAAAGGCTCGGCCAGGTCGATGTACCGCTCGAGGGTTGCCAGCATCTCCTCGACCACCGGGCGGGCATCGGGCGAAAGCCGGTCGAGGCAGGCCTCGCTCGCCGGCGCGCTGTCGTCGATACTCGGCGACCCCTGGGTCGACTTAGGTCGTGGGTCGACGAGTACGACAGGCACGTTGGTTTCGTCCGCGAGTTGCCAGCAGTCCATCTGATTGACGACCACCAACGCTGGTTTCACCGAGGCCTTGGCCAGCAAGGCAACGCCTAGCCGCTCGCTATAGAAATGCGGGCGAAGCGTTGGGCCATATAGGATTTCCTCGGCCCGGCTGGGGACAATCGGCGTGGTGCAGTGGAACTCGAGTGGGCGGCCACGATGGTCCAATACCAGTAGCCCTCCTACCATTCCAGCAGCAGGGTCTTCCAGTACGGTAAGGAACCCGCAGACGGGTTCAGAGGATTTGGGGGGAGTTTGACTCATGGACAACGTAGGTTCGGCGGAGACGATTCAACTTGGTGCTAGCAAACGGCAGAACGAAGCGACGGTGCGCCTACGAAACAAAAATCGGGACATAGGACACGAGCACTTGAATTCCGCAGAATCATTACAGTTTGGCTGCTCCCTCTGGTTTCCGGTGTTTGAACAACTTTGCACAGAAAACCGTACTTATTTCCGTAGCAAGATTCTGGAACGCCGGGCGGCAATGCACTACACTGAAACGCTAGTGCATGGGGCACGGAACAGTGATAGCCCCCGCCCACGTGCTGTCAGTGCTGGCACACGCGGCCCACTTGTTGCTGGATTCTGCCTTGCGGAATGCGGGCTTCCGGGCGATCGGGGTGCACATGTTTCAGGCTAATCCATTCAGGAAATCAATCCCCGAGGACAAAGGGTCGAATGAGCAACCAGCAACCATCGCTTGCTTCGATGTATTCCCAGGTCGACGTGACCTCTAGTAGCCAGCCCCGCCCCGTATCGACGCAAAGTGAGGAGCAAGTGGAATTGCTACGTGAGGTGTTAGCCGCTCAGGATCGTACGAACGAACTGCTTGAAGAAATGTTGGCACAGATGTCGGCCACGCAGCGCCAACGCAACCACGAGTTGCAGCAATGGCGCAAGGCGAACCCCGATCTGGCCGAAGGCTGCCGCGAAGCGGCCGAGGTACTGAGTCGCGTGCATGTCGAGTATCTCGACCGCCTGACCGACGAAGTCAGCTACTCCCAGGAGAACCTGGTAGACGGTGAGTTCGTCTCAACGAGTTCATCGACCGCTACGGACCTCGCTTGGCCCATTTGAACGGGGTGATTCAGGTGCTGGCTCAGTTGGGCGTTACCCCAGCGTCGGCCAATGCCGAAGCCCAGTCGTAACAGCCAACCAGTCGTAACGGCCAACCAGCGGCACCCAAGTCGGCGGTGCTCGGGCCCGACAGACGGTTTGCGTTCGGGTTTTCTGGGGGGAAGCAGAGGTTTTTTGGCGGTAACTCCCGCCATTCTCTGCGATTGCTTGCCATCTGATACCCACTCCGCTATCGTGCATCAGGCGCCGGGCGGACCATGGTATCGTTCTGGCGTCGTCCCCCCTCGAAATCCTTCCTTGTAGGCGACGGTTACCCATGTCGGATTCGCTGCAGGCGGCCATCGATCAGGCCCGCGACCAACTCGATGCGCACACACTCGAGATCGTTCACTGGCATTTTAGCGATAACACAGGCTGCCCTTTCTGGCTTGAAAAGAAGCGCGAACTGAACTTCGATCCGCTGACTGAGGTCAAGTGCTTCGAGGATCTGAACAAGTTCCCCGATTTCGAAGACGAATGGCTGCGCGGCGGGCCGGTCCGGCGGTGGGTGCCACAGGGGCTGGCCGATAAGCCGGTCTACGTGTTCGAAACCGGCGGCACCACCGGTGTGCCGAAGAGCCGCATCGCGATCGACGACTTCCGCACCGATTACTCGCTGTTTTCCGACACCCTGCCCGACCAGTACTTCCCCCCGGGAGGCAACTGGCTGATGCTCGGCCCGAGCGGCCCTCGCCGGCTTCGCCTGGCGGTGGAGCATCTGGCGCAGCACCGCGGCGGCATCTGCTTCTGCATCGACCTCGACCCCCGCTGGGTGATCAAGCTCATCAAGAAGGGCTGGATGGATCACCTGGAGGAGTACAAGAAGCACTGCATCGATCAGGCCATTACCATTCTTACCGCTGGGCATGACGTGAAGTGCATGTTCGGCACGCCGAAGCTCATCGAGTCGCTTTGCCTGGAACTCGAGAACCGCGGCACCTCGCTCGCCGAGTGTGGCATCACCGGCATCTTTTCCGGCGGAACCGAATTCACTCCGCAGTGGACCAAGTTTTGTGTCGAGGAGTTGTTCGGCGGCCCGCCTGAGAAGAGCGGTATCTACATGACTCCCACGTATGGCAACACGCTGATGGGGCTGGCCTGTAGTGAACCGGTGACCGCGGAGAACAAATACAAGATTACCTACCACGCCCCGCAGCCTCGTGCGGTACTGCAAGTGGTCGACTTCGACGAGACTGACCGCGTGGTTGGCTACGGCGAAACAGGCCGCTCGAAGCTCACCACGCTGACCAAAGAGTTCTTCGTGCCAGGCTTCCTGGAACGCGACGAAGGCGAACGCGAACCGCCTTACGAGAAGTACCCGTGGGACGGCATCAGCGGCGTCCGCCCGTTCAGCAAGTTGGCCGGCGGTACCACCGTAGGTGTTTACTAGCGAACCTTGATCGCTGCAGCGGTGTTTCACCCACAGCGAGTCAGCTTGCCGGCAAGCGATGTGTGATGCTAGCGGGCGGTGCGTGCCAGACGTAATCCGATCAGTGGTCGACGTCTGGTGTTTCGCTTCGCTTTGTAGCTCCACGGTGGCTTCACTATTTGCCAGTTGCTTGACTCGCTGGAGATTTGAAATCCCCCACACCCCCAGGGACCCGAAAGAGTATTCAACCCGCGGCTCGTCGCGGACGGAGGCAACAACACCATATGGCTTATACAATTCGCCTCGCCGACGAAGTGGCTGCCACGCTTGGCAAGCAACTGACGATGAACAGGTTCCAGCTGGCGGGGCAGTTTGCGAACATCGACTTTTGGGTCGATGAGGTAAAGCATGTGCTCTCGGTGATCGACGGTTACTCCGCCCGCCTGGCGCTGCTGGAGTCGGCTCAGCAGGAATACATCGACAAACACGACGTCGACATAACCGACGAGCGACCCTACTCCGCGGGCAGTCAAAATAACTGGGGCGGTGGCGAGCAGGTTCCCAGGTCGGAACTCGATCGCTACCGCGTTGATCCCGAGTTGCTAAAGGCCAAGCGGCAGAAAGTGGCCGACGCGTTTTACTATGTGCTCCGGCGGTATTACAAAGAAGGAATCCTGACCGGCCAGGCGGCCAAGGATCTGCTGACCAATTGCCAACTAAATTGGAAACCAGACGACTTTGCTTGAGCCTCGACCGATGGTTCGCTTCCTTCGCGTTACCTAGTGCGATTGCCGCTGCTTCCCCCACGAATCTCCCCCTTTCCCCTCTCATGCCATGATCGAACTCCAAGCCATCCGTTGGGGCGAACCGTACGAATCGCTCGATGTCGACGAAGTCAAGCACTTCTACACCGGCGAGCCGGTTGCCAAGATGCACTGCGTTGGTTCGGGCATCGTGCAACGCGACGCCAAGAAGGCCAAGTTTGCCCGTCGGGCGCTGCAGGACATGTCGCCGGCCGAGCTGATCGAAAAATGCAAGCACGCAGGCGAGCTGTTTGAAAACGGCACCCTGACCGTTGGCGATAGCCAGCAAACGCCCGAGGATTTCATCCAGCAGCAGTCGGCCACCACCGGTATGCCGGTGTCGATGTGCCGGGCGAACGTGACGAAGAACGCGTTTGTGCTGAAGAACATCGATACGATTCTCGACGCCCTCACGCGCGGGCTCGATCTCAACATCCTCGCTCGCGGCTACGGCGAAGAAGGTCGTGGGGTGACGCTTAGTTATCAGGCGCAGTGCGACGCCCTGGGTGCAGTGCTCCCCTCGAACTCGCCAGGCGTGCACACGCTGTGGATTCCGGTGATCGCGTTGCAGATTGGTCTGGTCCTGAAGCCAGGCTCCAGCGAACCGTGGACTCCTTACCGGGTTTACTCGGCAATGGTCGAAGCGGGCATTCCCCGCGAAACATTCTGCCTGTACCCGGGAGCGGGTGCCGACATCGGCGGGGCAATCCTCTCGAGCTGCCGCCGGAGCATGATTTTTGGCGGGCCGCAGACCATCCAGCAGTACTCCGGCAATCCCAAGGTGCAAGTGCATGGGCCTGGGTACTCGAAGATCTTGCTCGGCGACGACTGCGTCGACAACTGGGAGCAGTACATCGACATGATGGCCGACAGCGTCTACCGCAACGGTGGGCGAAGCTGTTTGAACGCGTCGAGCATCTATGCCTCGCGTCACACCAAGGAAATTGCCGAAGCCCTGGCCGCCAAACTCGGCCCGATCGAAGTGCTGCCGCCCGACGATCCCAACGCCGGATTGGCCGCCTTTACCATCGAGGGTGCGGCGAAGGCGATCTGGGGAGCCATTGAAAACGACGCCCAGGCGCCGCTCGTGACCGACATGACCAGCAAGTATGGCGACCGCCTGGTCGAGCGCGACCCCGTGGCCTACCTCCGCCCGGTGGTGCTGCATCACGCGTCGATCGAAAGCGATTCGCGGAACAAGGAATACATGTTCCCAATGGTCAACGTGGTCGAATGTCCCGAAGCGAAGATGCTCGACGCGATCGACTACTCGTTGATTTGCACCGGTGTCACGAACAACGAAAGCCTGCGCCGAGACCTGCTCGACAGCACGAACATCGACCGCCTGAACCTCGGTCCGATCCCCACCCCGCAAGTCGACTGGCTGCAACCGCACGAAGGCAACCTGATTGAGTTCCTGTACAAGAACCGCGCGGTGCAGGTAGCCAACTAGATGACCGTAACTAGTAAAGCGAGCAGTGGGCTTTCCATGCTCGCCTTGCGAACCGCCCAATTCCCCTCCCGCTTGCGGGGAGGGGGATGTTGGTTTCCTCACTTGCTTTGACTTGTACATCGTACCCTCGTTAATCTGAATTACTTCGCCTCTAACCTCCAACACTGCGATCCTCCCCCCGGCCGTCCCACCTTTTATCAACGGCAAGTTCCATGGCCTTTGATTTTCATTGCCCTACGCGAATTGTTTTTGGCCCTGGCCGGTTGGCCGAGTTGGGCGGGCTGGCTGCTTCGTTGAGCGTGCAGCGGGTGCTGCTGGTTTCGGACGCCGGCATCATTGCCGCTGGGCATACGGAGCGTTGTTTCGCGTCGCTGGCCGAGGCGGGCGTTTATGGCGAGCTGTTCGACGGAGTGCAGGAGAATCCCACGACCACCAACGTGGAAGCTGGCGTCGCCCACGCCCGCGAGTATCGCCCCGAGGCCATCATCGCCATCGGCGGCGGTAGCAGCATGGACTGCGCGAAGGGAATCAATTTCGTCTACTCGTGCGGCGGGCGGATGCAGGACTATTGGGGCGTCGGCAAGGCCACGGCCGACATGCTGCCGATGATCGCCGTGCCGACCACCGCCGGCACTGGTAGCGAAACCCAATCGTTCGCGCTGATCTCCGATGCCGAGACCCACGTGAAAATGGCCTGCGGCGACAAGCGGGCCGCGTTTCGCATCGCAGTACTCGACCCCGAACTCACCATCACCCAGCCCGCCCGCGTGACCGCACTCACCGGCATGGACGCGATTGCCCACACGCTCGAGACGTTTGTCACCAAGCGTCGCAACGCGATGTCGCTGGCCTACAGTCGCGAAGCGTGGGCGCTGCTCGCTCCCGCGTTTGCCGTGGTGCTGGCCGAACCGCAAAACTTGGGTGCGCGGAGCAACATGCAACTCGGCGCGATGTTCGCCGGGCTGGCGATCGAGAACTCGATGCTCGGCTCGGCCCATGCTTCGGCAAACCCTTTGACCGCGGAATACAACGTGGTTCACGGCGAAGCGGTCGGCTTGATGCTGCCGCATATAATACGTCGCAACGGCCAAAGTGTCGGAGACTGGTATCGCGAACTTACTGGCCAATCCCCCGAGGATTTGGCCGATCTCGTCTCGCAACTTCGACAGCAAGCAGGGCTGGCGGGTACACTGAGTGAGTGTGGAGTCGACCGCGCGCGGCTTGCCGAACTCGCTGCCGCGGCTACCGAGCAATGGACCGGTACGTTCAATCCTGTGGAGATGAGCCAAGAGGATTACCTGCATGTTTATGAAGCAGCCTGGTAACACGGAGAGGTTTACAATCGTCATTCGTTGCTCGCTACTGTTGTGCGTGGGGCTGTTCGTATCGACGGCTTGCCAGGCCGACGACTGGTTGTACGCCCGCGGTACCGCCGCCTCGAACGGCGTCGCTGCATCTCCGCTCACGCCGAAGCCAACCGAGCTTTGGCGTTACGAAGCGCCTGATACCGGCTTCGAAGCCACCGCGGTGGTGAAGGATGGCATTGCTTACCTCGGCGATGTGAATGGCACCTTCCATGCGGTGAACATCGAGACTGGCAAAGCGGTTTGGACCAAAGCGTTCGACGACTCCGGCTTTCTCTCCGCGGCCGCCATCGACGGCGATCACCTGTTCGTCGGCGACTACAACGGAGTGCTCCGCTGCCTGGCCATGGCCGACGGCACCGAGCGGTGGCAAGTGGAACTCTCGGCCGAGCTGATGGCCGGCCCGATGGTTCACCAAGGCAAAGTGCTGGCGACCACCGAGTCGGGCCACTTTACCAAGCACGAAGCCGACACCGGCAAGCAAATCGGCGAGTTCGTGATCGACGCGCCGCTTCGCTGCACGCCGACCATTGTCGACGGTCGCGCGATGCTGGCCGGTTGCGACAGCAAGCTGCACGCGATCGACATCGAGACCTTCAAGGAGGTCGACTCTCTGGAGATCGATGGCCCGACCGGATGCACGCCGGCCGCGATTGGCTCGCGGATTTATTTTGGTACCGAAGAAGGCAGCTTCTTCGCGATAGACACCGGCAAGTCTCCCTTTGAAGTGCTGTGGAAGTACGTCGACCGCCGCCGACGCCAGGGCATCCGCACCGCCGCGGCGGTGAGCGACAAGCTCGCTATCTACGGCAGCCAAGGCAAAGCGGTGTTTGCCATCGACGTGACCACCGGCAAGTCGGCTTGGACCTTTCCCACTCGAACGCGGGTCGATAGCTCGCCGGTGATCGCCGGCAGCGTCGCGGTGGCTGCCACCCAGCGTGGCAAGCTGCACCTCATCGACCTGGAATCGGGCGAAGAGACCTGGCAGTTCGACGCCGGCAATAACTTTGTCGCCTCGCCGACGGTGGTCGATGGCAAGCTGCTGATCGGCAACACCGGCGGCATCCTGTTTTGCTTCGGCGAGCAGAAGTAAATCACGCATCTAACAATTCTCCGCGATCTGTTTCATCAATTAGCGGCTACGAAAAACAATATGTCTGAATCCACCAAAACCGAAGTCGGTTCCTACTTCATCAGCAACTACCCACCCTTCTCGCAATGGTCGCGAGACAACGTGGGCGACGCCCTGCAGGCGCTCGAGTCGCCGCCGGTCGAGGTGCCGCTTGGGCTGTATTTGCACATTCCGTTCTGTCGCAAGCGTTGCAAGTTCTGCTACTTCAAAGTGTTTACCGAGAAGAACGCCGGCGAGGTCGAAGAGTACCTGGCCGCGCTCTCGCGCGAAATCGAATTGGTAAGCAAGTTGCCGGTCATGGGTGGGCGGCCGTTCCGGTTTGTCTACTTCGGCGGCGGCACCCCGTCGTTCCTTTCGAGTCGTCAGTTGCATCGATTGGTCGACCGCTTGCGGGCGAACATCGATTGGAGCCTGGCCGAGGAGGTCACCTTCGAGTGCGAACCTGGCACGCTCTCCGAAGCCAAGGTGCAAACCCTCAAGGAGATCGGCGTCACCCGATTGAGCCTGGGGGTCGAGCACTTCGACGACGCGATTCTCGAAGCCAACGGCCGCGCCCACCAGTCGCCCGAGATCTTTCGGGCCTGGCCTTGGATTCAGGAAGCTGGATTCGATAGCGTTAATATTGACCTCATTAGCGGGATGGTTGGTGACACCACCGAGAAGTGGCAAGACGCGGTGCATAAGGCCATTGAAATGGACCCCGACAGCGTCACCATTTATCAAATGGAGCTGCCGTACAACACGGAGTACTCCAAGGACATCCTCGGCGGCAACATCGAGTCGCCGGTGGCCGACTGGGAGACCAAGCGGGAGTGGCTCGCCTGGGCGTTCGACCCACTCGCTACGGCCGGCTACGTGACTTCGAGCGCGTACACGATGGTGAAGCCGGGCGTCGAGTTCAGCTACCGCGACAACCTGTGGCGTGGAAGCGATTTGCTCGCGACCGGCATCGCCAGCTTCGGCCATGTGTCGGGCGTGCACTATCAGAACGAGCCGGAGTGGGGCACCTACACCGGGCGGCTGAAAGCCGATAGCGACGACGGCGAACTGCCGATCGGCCGCGCGCTTCGCATCACCCCGCATCAGGCGCTGGTTCGCGAAATGGTGCTGCAGCTCAAGAAGGGCTGGCTCGATCCGAGCTACTTCTCGAACAAGTACCAGGTAAATATCGTGGAACACTGGAACGACGTCTGGCAAAAGTACGTCGCCGAAGGCCTGGCCCTGCTTGATGAAGATCGCGTGCGGCTTACTCGCGAAGGACTAATGCGAGTCGATAGCTTGCTGCCGGCGTTCTTCGAGCCCGAGCACCAAGGGGTTCGCTACACCTAAGCCGCAGCACGAAACGCCTGCACCGATTTGCCAGCGTTGTTGCGCGGAGTGAAGCGTATTGCCGCGCGTTGCGCGAAGCGTTTTGCCCCCACTCGTTATGCCCCCATTTGCCGAAATACGATCGGTGGGGGCTATTCTTACGCCGATCGCACGAGCGGTAAGTGCTGGCAACTGCACGACTTGCGCAGGTTGCTCGCGACCTAAGTCGAAATCGCTGCCCCCGGGGTGGGGGCAGAATCGCCAGCAAAAGCCCCCACCCGCCCGCAAGGGGACGAGCGTTTGAAAGAGACCGGAGGTCCGCTATATTACCAAACAGCGATAGTGAATGCGTGTACATGCTTTTATTAGAGCAGATCGCCGGCCAAAATCAAGCAAAATCCAGAGCATTCGCCAGGCATTTGTCAGCGCCGCGTCGTTCTGGAATCCAACCATCTGGAGGGGGGAAGCGTGGTTCGACGACTCTTGCGTTTTCGTCTCTGGCACCTGCTGCTGCTCCTCACCCTGGTCGCTTCGCTGGCGGCCTGGTATCGGCACTCGGCAACAATTCGGGCGCAAGAGCTAGCCGCCATCGACGCGTTGGATTTGGAAACGTTTGGTGATGTCCATGTGAGTTATGGCTTTCAATTCGATCGTTACTTCACTGCCCCGGCGAAGGTACAGCTTCGCTGGGCGGGACCCTGGTTCGTCCCCGAGAGTTGGCGACACTCCGCATGGGGCGATGTGTTTCATCGAGTCGATTGCATCTCGTTAAATGGCAGTTCGATCAGCGATCAGCCAGACGATCGCTACATCGATATCTTGCTCAAGTTCGAAGCGGTCCGGGAAATCGAAATCTACAACTCGCGGCTAACCTACGAAGGAATTGATCGCTTAAAAGCCGGACTGCATGGAACCACACTTGTGCTCTACGTACCGACTGCTAGTGAGACAATTGCACCTCGGCCAAATGCCTGGAGTCGATCTGGTATCGCCGAGCCTGTGTCTGCGAGCAAACCGTAACCAGCGCGGCAAGTCGGGGGAGTTTGTAACTGCTGGAGGTGGTGTAAGAAAATCTCTACCTCAGAGACTTGTCGCTGTAGGAATGAGACAGCGGTTGGTTCGACCGCAGCAGCGAAGGAGCAGGCCGAACTGCACGAGGGTGATGTGTATGCAAGAAAACGCGAGATCGGCGACTTGGGTTTATGGCTTGGTTCGTCGATTCGTCACCTCCGTCAACCACTCGCTTTCGTTTTGCAATTCAAGCCGGGTCTCGGTGTTCTTTGAAGCGTCCGTTTCCAACCAATGCTCGACAGCGTGAGCATATTCGTCGAACGCGGGGGTGCCAACGAACTCGGCAGCAATCACGGGGTCTAGCCGTCGCAGGATCCGTAATGCAGTAGCACGTAGCGACACATGTTCGTGCTCGTCGTTTCGACGAGCCGAATTCACGATACCGCAGAGATGTTCGATGGCCTCAGGAAGTCTTGCTCGAAGATTTCCCAATCCATGAATAGAGTGGCCAGCCACATTAATATTTCGGCATAAAGTAGTTTGCATAATCCATTGCAAGATCGACACATGAAGGGAGTCTGCCGAATCAAATCCACTTTCGCCAACAATGTCACCCATTGTCATCGCACCGAATCCAAGTAGTGCTTCCTCGAACCGATTTAGATCCTTGTTTGCGTTAATTGCCTTGCACCGTGCGAGTAGTACAGAAAGATGTTTCGCACCATTGCACCCCTCGGCCCGCAAGAAAATTGCAGCCGCAGATTGGTCGCTTACAGATGCAGATTGGTGTCAAAGTCCATCGTGTTCGCCGAACGGAAATGCGTGGAGATGTGCGCCGCAACACGCAGGGAATAGTTCTAGTGTTTCAAATTCACGTCGAACAACGCAGAAAACGTCAAACCAGTCTTCCGCAGTCGATTAAAGTTTCCATTCGCCACATGTCATTATCAAGTGGCAGTCATCGGATTCGATTTTACTAATAACTACCGATGCCATCAAATAGGTGCCGTCCGCGATGCTCACCCTTAGCGACTTGTCGATGAAGTGAACCTGCCGCGGGTGGTTCGAGCGTGGCGGATTGGACGCCCGGAGCGATCACATGATGCCTCCGAAGTTGATTAATTACGCGACTTGCTCCCGTTGGAAGGTGGAATCGCTGAGAGGTTTCCAAAGGTGTTTTTCCAGAGAAACTGTTATCTTGTGTGTATCGATCTGGTATGCTAGTTTCATCGCTTCCCCGATAGCCCTTTACTGCTGGAGGGTTACCCGTGGTTGGTTTGGCGACTATTCGTAGAGTCTGTTCCGTCTAGCAATGAAGTGTCACTTCTTCGGTTGAATGTACCAAAGACAGGTGCTTGATCTCATGTTCGCACATCGATGTGGCTGGATGACTCGATCCTCCTTGTACCTGAAAGACTCCATAGAAGCTGTTGTGATTGCAGGGTTATTGACGTGCTTTCTGGCACGCCTAGCTACTGCAGACGTTCCGGTGCTGCTCACTCCAATTGCATTGGTCGGCGATGCAGCTGCGGGCCTTGAGGATGTGGTTTACACGAGTTACCCAATCTGGAGTCGATCCAGCAGTGATGGTCGCCTTACATGGCAGGCAGATCTATCGAACGGACAAGAGGGGATTTGGGTGTACGACGTTCTGGGATCCCGGCCAATCGCGCTGGCAGGCCCTGGCGCAGAGTATGAGAGTTTTTACAACCAGGGATCGGGATTTATAAACTCACTTGGGCAAGTCACCCTTGTGTCGGAGCGTGGTGCCGATCAGGACATTGTCGTGATTGATGGGGAGAGCAAGACAATCGTGCTCAGCACAGACGAACAAGCCCCGGGACTGGCGCCTGGGATTTCGATCTCGCCTGGATCGGTAGGCGTCTCCATCTCGGATGGTGGAATCGTTAGTTTTCGGCGGACACTCGATGGTCCAGGCATTACGACCGATAATGACAACTCCTGGTGGATTGGACCTGTCAATAATCCGCAGGTATTGCTTCGAGAGGGTGATCCTGCCCCTGGATTGCCTGGCGACCAGATCGGCGGATTGGTAAGCGGGTTCTCCAAGAACGATGCGGGGTATGCCGCAGTTCCGGACAGTTTACAATCAGGTCGACGTGCAATCTGGGCCGGCGTCCCGGGAGACGTACAGCTGGTTGCCTCCGAAGGGGCACCAGTTCCAGGCTTCCCAGAGCAGTTTTTCGGTTCGTTCATCAACCAACTCGCCCAAGTCTCCAGCAGCAATGAGGTCGTGTTCCGATCGCGGATCGTCGATGCATCGTCACAGCCTGTTGGAGATGCTTTGTTTGTCGGAGGGCCGGGCAACTTGAGCTCAGTGCTCGCGACGGGAGACCCCTCGCCTTTCGGTGAGGGGGAGACGATCCAGACCATCGGTACACCATCCCTCAATCGCGTCGGCAAGGCGCTCGTCACTGCGACGCTTGAATCGGAGAATGGAAATACGCGAGGAGTATTGATGTCTTTCGATCTTGACGATCCGATGGATGCGTCTCTAATCGTTGAGGTCGGCGACATTGCTCCTGGCACTGATACTGCGATCACCAGCCTACCAGGCGGATACATCAATGATCGAGGCGACGTGCTTTTCAGTGCAAGGTTGGCTGGATTTGGTCCAGCCAATTTTGGGCATGGGTACTGGCTCAAACCAGCAGATAGGCCGACGCAGGTTGTATCCTTTGAGGGACAAACAATTGACTTCTTGGAGCAGGGCAAACTCGTGCAGAGGGATTTGCGCACCTCCGGGATTCCGACTGGACTCAGCGAAATGGGTACCGTTGGAGTATTGCTTAGTTTCGAGCAAGGTGGAGGGGGATTGTTCTTAGCGCAAATCAATCCGATTCCTGAACCATCCACAAGTATTCTCTTAGTTGTAGCGGTAAGCTGTGTTGCTTTGTTGAGACGGCGATAGGAACCGCTTCTGCAAAACCCGCCGTCCTTGGTAACATCTCTAGATGCCGCGGCCAGCGATGCGTCGTCTCGCCAAATGTACTTGAAGAGGGGCAAAGCGGGATAGTTCGCGACTGCGAATTGCTACCAATACGTCTTGCCCACCCTCCAATCCCGCGCCGCAAGGGGGCTTAAAACCGTGTGCTATACTCTTGCTGACAATACTGTCGGCATCTTTGTTCCGGCAGGACCGACCTATTTTCCCCGACTAATCCGCCCATGCCGCGCAAACGAATCGTGAAAATGCCTCGCTGGTTACTGTTCGTGCCGCTGATGTCCGCGCTGGTGGTATCGAGCGAGCTGAAGGGGGAAGAGACGCTGCCGCCGAACCTGGCGACGCGTGAGTTTGGGCACGACTGGCCGACTTTCTTAGGGCCGACCGGCGACGGCAAATCGCAGGAGACGGGACTCGATTTCGATTGGCCCGACGACGAGCCTCCCATTGTTTGGCAGACTCCAATCGGGGTGGGATACAGCGGGCCCTCGATTAGTCGGGGGCGGTTGTTTCACTTCGACCGCCATGGCGACGAAGACCACTTGATTTGCCGCAACGCGGAAACTGGCGAACCACTTTGGACCGCCCGTTACCCGACCAGCTACGAGGATATTCTCGGTTACAACAACGGCCCTCGCTGCTCGCCAGTGGTGGATGGTGCCCGCGTCTACACGTTTAGTGAGGAAGGCGTGCTGCGTTGTGCGGCCGTGGTCGATGGCAAGCTGCTGTGGGAGGTCGACACGTCCAAAGAGTTTGACGTGGTGAAGAACTTCTTCGGTGTCGGCAGCACTCCATTGGTGTTTGGGGACCTACTGATTGTCCACGTCGGCGGCAGCCCACCGAATGACTTGGAGGACGTGTACGACGCAGCGGGCCCGCTGCGCGGGAACGGCACCGGGGTCGTGGCGTTCGACAAGTTTCAAGGCAAGGTCGTTTGGAAATGTGCGGACGAACTGGCCAGCTATGCTAGTCCTGTGATTGCCGAAATCGATGGCCGGCCATGGTGTTTCGTCTTCGCCCGCGGCGGGCTGGTTGCCCTCGATCCGCGGACCGGCGAGATCGACTTCCAGTACCCTTGGCGGGCAAAGATGTTTAATAGCGTGAATGCCTCGACGCCGGTGGTGGTGGGCAACGAGGTCTTCATCTCCGAAACCTACGGCCCGGGCAGTTCGCTATTGCGGGTGCGGCCCGGCGAGTACGACATCGTCTGGAAAGACGACGTGCGGAAGCGTCAAAAGGCCATGCAACTCCATTGGAACACGGCCATCTACCACGAGGGGTATTTGTACGGCAGCAGCGGCCGGCATACCAACGGGGCGGAGACTCGCTGCATCGAGTGGTCGACAGGCACCGTGAAGTGGAGCCAGGACTTTTTTGGCCGCTGTTCGCTGCTCTACGCCGACGGGCACCTGATTAGCCTCGCAGAAAATGGCACCATTCAGATTTTGAAGGTGAACCCGGAGAAGTACGACTTGGTGAAGTCGTACTTGCTGGAAGATGCCGACGGCGAGGAACTGCTGAAGCCTTATGCCTGGACCGCGCCGGTGTTGGCCCGCGGACTGCTTTACCTGCGCGGCGAAGACCGTATGGTATGCCTTGAATTAAAGAAGAACCCCGAACAGTCGCCGTAGTTCGTCCTCTGCTCGAATCGCTCCACCATGCGAATCTCTTTGGATAGCCTAGTGTTCGCCGACGAGCAGCGCCGGCTGATCGCCTTCACGCGCGTGCTCGCCATTGCGGTGTTGTGTTGTCTCGTGGTCTCTTGGAAGCTGTGGGTTTCGCGACCCTACTATCCGCTGGTGCCACTGCTGGAGGGCCTCCCTTCGTTCTCGCACCCGTTCGATTACGCATGGCTCGGCATGCTCGTCGCGTCGCTGTTGGGCATCGTCGTTCGGCCACGGTCTCAAGTGCTGATCGCGATCGTCTTGGCGGCTTTTGGAGTGTTGTTTCTCCAGGATCAGAGTCGGTTGTGGCCCTCCTTCTACATGTTCTGTCTGTACTTCGTGCTGCTGGTCTCCCACCGAGGCCAGGAAGGGGAAGCAGCCGACGAGCGCATTCTGGCAGGATTACGATTCGTCGCCGCGATGGTCTACTTCTGGGGCGGCGTGCAGAAACTCAATCCTTATTTCTTCTACAATGAGTTCCCCTGGTTTGTCGAACCAGTGGTCAAGCTGCTGCCATTCGAAACGACCCTGCTGCCTACCTTGGCGGTGCTGGCCGCGGTGTGTGAGGTGCTGATTGGCGTCGGGTTGCTGACCACTCGGCTGCGACACCTCGCGCTGATCGGCGCCATGCTCATGCACCTGCTGATTCTTTTTTCGATCGGCCCCCTCCGCAGTCATTGGAACAACAGTTCGTGGATGTGGGGCATGTCGGTTGCCGTGCTGACCTGGACGCTGTTCTGGCAAGCCCCGGCGTTTCGCTTGCAGAAGATGTTCGCAGCGCCGCGACTGCAGAGCGCTCCGCAGTGGCTTGTCGTGCTACTCGTGGGAATCCTGCCGGTGCTGAACAACTTCAATCGCTGGGACTCCGCGCTGTCGTTCAACGTCTACTCTGGTAACGTCGACTACGCAGAAATCCACCTGCGCCCGCAGGCAGTGCCTCTCTTGCCCGATGAGATTGCTGAGAGGGTCGACGTTGGTTTCGGAAATGCAGTACTCGTTCTGAACAAATGGAGCCTGCACGAGTTCAAGGCCAATACGTACCCGGAAACAAGGGTTTTCAAAGCCGTGTTCCGCAAGGTCGGTTCATATCTGCCGGAAGGATCGGCTCAGCTGTACGTCGGCGAGAAAGCAGGCTGGTTCTTCCCGAAACGAATCGACCGCTACGAGCTTAACAGCGATGGTGAAGTCGAACTTAAAGAGCTTGGCGTCGAAGCACCGACGCCTTAACCATGGCAGTCGCTCGCGAAATGGAGTCTCGATCGCTCACGGCTTATGCACGTCGGGCGTTTCGATGTGCTCGGGCTGAAAGCCGATGCCGACCCAGCGGCCTGCCAGGCGGCGGAGCACTGGTTGTAGCACGCTTACCCCGATTCGTACGTACCACGGTGGTGAAAACGGCTGCCCCGGCGACGATGCGTGGCCGAACAGTAGCGAGTGGACCATCGACTGCACCCGCTGCGTTCGGATGGCTGCCCGCTCGCGGCGATGCTGCACCGCGGCCAGATGCTGCTCGCTGACGTTCTGCTGGCGAAGAGGTTCGGCCAGCAGGTTGGCCGTCGCCACGGCGTCTTGAATGGCAAGGTTGATGCCGACTCCACCCACCGGCGACATTGCGTGTGCCGCGTCGCCGATGAACAGCAGCCCCTCTTGATGCCACCGCTCGAGGCGGCTGATCTCGACCGTGAGCAGTTTTACCTGCTGCCAGTCTTGCACTCCCTCGGCGACGTTTGCCAGCAGTGGGCAAACCTCGGCAATCGTTTCGCGAAACGCCGGCAGGCCGTGCTGCTGAATGCTGTCGAACGCTCCCTTCTTGATCACCATGGCGGTTTGGTAATGGTCGCGGCGAGGAATGGTGACCAGCATGTGACCATTCTTCAGCCAAGCCAGCGTGTGGCTGTCGTCTTCTTCCGGACGATCCAGGCGAAACCACAACACGTCGATCGGTATGCCTTGCTGCGATGCCTGGCGATGCACCGCGTCGCGTATGGTGGAACTCCGGCCGTCGGCCGCAACCACCAGGTCGGCGAGTATCTCGCCTTGCTCGGTGGCCGACTCCCAACGGACTCCTACTACTCGCTCGTTGTCGCGGATCACATCGACCGCCTTGGTGCCCATCCGTAGATCGAACTCCGCGTACCGCGACGCCTGCTCACTCATCAGATTCAACAAGTCCCACTGCGGAACAAACCCGATAAAAGGGCAGGTGGTATTGAGATGCTTGAAGGTCGGCCCGACGAAGTCTTGACCTTCGATGTTCACATGCAGGGTGTCGGTACGAAAATCGACTAACGGCAGGAACTCGTCGAGCAAGTCGAGTTCTTTCAGTAACTGCATGGTCGAAGGATGAATGGTGTCGCCGCGGAAGTCGCGAAGAAAGTCGGTGTGCTTCTCAAGCACCGTGATTTGGATCCCCGCGCGAGCGAGCAGGTAACCGAGAAACATTCCGGCCGGGCCACCCCCGACAATGCAACAAATGGTCGAGGGGGTCGTCGGTTCCATCGGTCTCAGCTACTTTCCTGTCGTAGTTATCGGACTGGCTGGTCGCTAGCTTTGTAGTTGGCCGAGCCAAGCCATTAAGGCAACCGCTGCGGTGGCCATCCACAGTGCCGCAAGCAAACAAGTGGCCGGCACCAGCGAGCCACTCTGGGTGCGGAACTGATCGGGCAAGGCCAGCACGTAAGCCGACAGCAACACCGCACACCCGAATGCCATGGCAAGGCTACCAAACTGCGGCAGCCAGAACATCAGGGTGAACACCACGATCAGGCCAAAGGTGGAACTAGCCACCACGTTCTTCGCACTCGAAGCAGTATGCATCACACCCTCCCCTCGATCGAAAGACAATCGTAACGGGCCACGACGACACTACTCAATTATAGAACGAGAGCAACGCTGGGAAAGCCACGGGGCCAAAGGAGCTACACGTATCGCCTTTCCGCAAACAGGCAGCCAGTGGCTCTTTATTCTTCTTGCAGGAGCGACTCGATCGCTTTGTCGAGTTCATCGCGATAGGGATTCGCCATCCGCAGCACCCCTTGGCGATCGATCAAATAATGCGAAGGCCAGTACGGCATTTCATAGGCGGTGGATGTTTGCTTGGAATCGTCGAGCCCGATGGCCCAGGTAATGTTGTTCGACTCCACGTATTCGGCCGCTTCGTCGGCGGCATTTGTGGAATGCATGCCGATGACCACCAACCCCTCTGCAGCGTACTTTTCGTGCAAGCGTCGGATCTCAGGCATCCGCGCCCGGCATGGGCCGCACCAAGTGCCCCAAAACTCGACGAGCACCACCTGCCCTTTGAGCGACTCGAGGCTGGTGTTCGGTTCGCTGTTGATCCATTCGGTGACCGCCAATGTGGGGGCGGGCTTACCTTCGAGGGCGTTCAACTGCTCGCGCTCCTGCTCGGTTCCTTCGCGCCAAAACGAGTCTCGCGATGATGTTGATTTCGATACCTCGGTGTTTCCCAGCCGGAACTCCCGAAGCTGTAGACTCACGAGCTTGGGATGGCTCGCACGCAGCTGCTCGATCATCGATTCGGTGAGATGTGGCGATCCGATCGAGACATACAGCAGGCGAGGGGCCGCGGCAACGATCTCCGCTCCTTGCTCGGTTGCCAGGCAGTTGATCTGCAATCGTTCCAACGCAGGCAATTGGCCGATTATTTTCAGCCCTTCATCGGTGATCACCGAGTTGGTTAGTTCCAGATACTCCAAGTGGTCTAGGTTCTGTAAGTGTGCAAGGTCCGCATCGGTGAATGTTTGCCGACCGTCGATGCGCAACTGCTTCAGATGGCGAAAGCTGCTAAGCTTGGCGATGTCGTCTGGCTCAAGCCTAGGGCACTCGCATAGTAATAATTCCTGTTCGAGAAACGACAGCTCTTCGAGCTGCTGCCAGACCGGCGCTCCATCGGCACGAGGATCCACGTTCATGATGCCGATGTGTTTGAGTCTTTTCATGGTCGCGAGCGTTTCGACGCAGCGGGTCGTCATGCGATTTCCAGTGATCTGCACCCTCTCGAGAGTCGTGGAGTTTGCCAGCTGGCTGAATCCTTCGTCGGTAATGAGCGTATGCTGAATCGATAGCTCTTTCAGCGCCGGCATGGCTGCCACCGCTGGCATACAGGCGTCGTCGCATTTGCCAGAGATACCTAGCCTCTCGAGACTGGGGAGCGAAGCGAGTCGCATTACTCCTGCGTTGCTAAGCTCCAAATCACCGGTGATATTGCGAAGTTTGTGTAGGTCGCCAAAGTGCTCAACCACCTGGTCGTTGATGTCGATGCCATAGCAACGCAGGTACTCAAGTTCCTTGAACAAGCCGAGGTGTTGCAGCCCGTCGCTAGTGAGACTCGAGTAGTCGAGACTCAACCGACGCAGGTTCGGGCAGTCGCTCGCTAGCTGCCGAAGTCCCTGGTCGGTGACTTGCGAACCATTGATGTCGAGGTGCTCGAGATCGGGACAGTTCTTTAGACTAGCCAGTCCGCTGTTGGTGATGACAGGCTCTGGATCGTCGCCGCGGAATTCCGGATTGGTTGCGGAGAGACTGATCGCCCGCAAGTTGGGCAACTGGGCAAGTGAAGTCAGTCCCGTGTCGGTGATGGCCGTATACCCGGCATACACCGCCCGCAATTGTTGGTTTTGAGCGAGTATTCGGTAACCTTCGTCGGAAACAGCGGTTCGGTAAGTGCCAATCGCTTCGAGTTCCGGTAGCGCAGCAATCGCTGCCATGGCTGCGTCGCCTACTTCGGCGTTGGAACCAATCCAGAGAAACTGCAACTGCTGCAACCTCGGCATATCGTCGGCAATCTTCGAAGTCAGCCCGACATTACTGAGCGACAAACAACGTAAACCAGCCAAGTGAGTGAGATCCGAAAAGCCGGAGTCGCCAAGGTCAAAGCCATAAGCTTCGACCATATCGACAAGGCCTTCGGGGACTTCCGCGGTCCACCCCAACTGGCCAGCGGCCGCGGTGTTGAGCACCAGTCGCACGTCGTGGTCCTCGGGTATCTCGACCCGCCCGACTGCAGGACCAAGCTCGCGCCAGTGCGACAAGTCTCTCCCAAACGTCCGATAGCCAAAGTCACTAACGGAGGTCGGCTGAACCCAAACGGTACCAATCGATTCGCTGGAAAACTCGATCCCCTCAGCAGCTTGGCCAGCGATGGAGTAGAACCACAGCGTGAGCGTGAGCGTGAGAAGACCCAATGTGAAACGTTGCATGGCGACCCTTGTGTTGAGCTAAGTCGGCGATCCGGTCTCCGCGATTCAAGACCGAAGTATAAACGCTCGACAGGGCCAAGACTATTTCGCCAGATCGTTAAATCCAGGGAGGATGGTCAGCACTTGGGCGGGGGGCTTGGGAGTCGTTGCCACGACAGATGTCTTTGGTAAAGGTCCTTGGTGAGGTGCAGAAGGGTGATTTGCATTCGGCAACACGCCGCGCAGCTAGCCACTCCAGGGGGGAGTCAGGAAGTCATCTGCTCCAGTTTTTGCTTGAAATCGGCCCGCTATTTGCTTTAATGCGAAGTGGATAAATGGACACTTTATGCAATTTGAGTTCAGAGTCGGTTTTCTAGTAGTTTTTCCTATCCTCTTTTTGGTAGTTCCACGTTCCCGATTTCAATTTTCCCACCGGTGGGAATCTATTTTCGCGTCGCCATGCCGGCTACTACTCACAAGTTGTTTCCCTACAATGACTTACCGCGAGTGCCTGCAGCCAGAATAGATTCCCATCGAATCGTATTTTGGGAATGGGAACTTTGCCCATGCTGTAAATCACTACTATTACGAGACTTACACAAATCGATAGTTTCCCATGTGGGAATCTATTTTCTCCGTGCTTCCCAGCCGAGGGATGCGGAATACCAGACTACCTACCATACCCAGCCCCCCTCCGCAGGCGGAACACGCAGGGGGCGGCGGGGAAGGAACCAATCGATGCCCAATAAACTTGCCGACGAAACTTCCCCTTACTTGCTGCAGCACAAGAATAACCCCGTGGACTGGTATCCCTGGGGGCCCGAGGCGTTGGAGCGGTCGCGGGCGGAGCAGAAGCCGATCTTTTTGTCGATTGGGTACTCGTCGTGCCATTGGTGCCATGTGATGGAGCACGAGAGTTTCGAGAATCCGCAGATTGCCCAGTGGATGAACGAAAAGTTCGTGTGCGTGAAGGTCGATCGCGAGGAACGCCCTGACCTCGACCAAATCTACATGAGCGCGGTGCAGTTTATGACCGGGCATGGCGGCTGGCCGATGAGCGTGTTCCTCACGCCCGACCTCAAACCGTTTTACGGCGGCACCTACTGGCCACCGACCGCTTCGCGGGGCATGCCGGGATTCAATCAGGTGCTGATGGCCGTGGACGACGCATGGACCAATCGCCGCGATCAGGCGCTAGCGGGTGCCGAGCAACTGACTGCCGAGATCGAGCAGATCACCCGCAAGGGCGTAGAAGGAGCAAGCGTACCGCTCAGCGGCGATCTATTGAACGCGGCTGCTCACTCGCTGGAGCGGATGTTCGACCCCATCCATGGTGGCTTTGGCGAAGCGCCGAAGTTCCCCCACCCGTTCGAGTTGCAACTACTGCTCCGGTGGAGCCAGCGAACCAACAACCAACGCTGGAACGATCTCGTGTTGCTGTCGCTCGATCGCATGGCGGCCGGCGGCATCTACGATCACCTGGCGGGAGGCTTCGCGCGGTACAGCGTCGACGCACGTTGGCTGGTTCCGCACTTCGAGAAAATGCTGTACGACAATGCCTTGCTGAGCGTCGTGTATCTCGAAGCCTACTTGGCGACCGGCAAACCGAACTACCGCCAGACCGTGGTCGAAACACTTGACTACTTGCTGCGTGATATGAACGACCCGGATGGCGGATTCTATAGCGCCGAGGATGCCGACAGCGAAGGGGTGGAGGGGAAGTTCTACGTCTGGACGGTCAAGCAGATTCGCGACATCCTGGGGGGCGAGGCGGCCGACTTGTTCTGCAAAGTGTACGACGTGACCGAGACGGGTAACTTCGAAGGCCAGAACATTCTGAACCTGCCGAAGACGATCGCCCAGCAGGCCGCGCTGCTCGGCCGCGACGAGCAATCGCTGGTCGACGAGCTGGCCGAGAGTCGGGCGAAGCTGCTGGCGGTGCGGGGTGAGCGGGTGCGGCCCGGCCTCGACGACAAAGTGCTCGTGGCCTGGAACGCCTTGGCGATCGATGCGATGGCCAGGGCCGGTGCGGCGCTTGGTGAGTCGCGTTACATCGACGCGGCCAGCAAGGCGGCTAAGTTCATTCTGAGCGAAATGCGCGACACCGATGGTCGGTTGCTACACACTTGGCGCGGCGGCACCGCGAAGCTCGCCGCCTACCTCGACGACTACACCACGCTGGCCGACGCACTGGTGAGTGTGTACGAGGCCACGTTTGACGAGTCGCAGCTGACGGCCGCGACGGAGTTGATGGACACGGTGCTCGCCCGCTTCGCTGGCGGCGACGACGCGGGGTTCTACTTCACCGCCGACGACCACGAGAAGCTGCTCACTCGCAACAAAGACCTGACCGACAACGCGACCCCAGGTGGCAACTCGATGGCCGTCTCGGCGCTGTTGCGACTCGGCAAGCTGATTGGTCGGGGCGACTACCTCGACACCGCCCACACGATTCTGGCGGCCGCTGCTCCGCTGATGCAGCAAATACCGATGGCGACCGGGCGGATGTTCGTCGCGCTCGACTTCCGGCTAGGTCCGACCTACGAGTTGGTGTTCGCCGGGGCGGGGGCGAAGCAACTCGCCCAGAGTGCACAAGGCAAGTTCATCGCCAGTCGGGTGATCGCCGCAAGGGAGTCGGCCGACGAGCAGGGAGCGATCGACGAGCTATACCAGGGACGCACCCCCAGCGACGAGCCGGTGCTCTACGTTTGCCAGAACAACCGCTGCGAGTCGCCAGTGGTAGGGCGCGACGCGATCCTCGCCCGCATCGAGGAACTTAGTTAGCGCAAACGAGCGTCGCCGGAAGCCACTTCTGATTCCTGCAGCAACTGCTCCAGGCGAGTGATTTGCTGCTGGCTTTGGGTCATCAGTTCGCGGAGGATCATGATCTTTGTATCGAGCTGCCCGTTGACGTCGCGGCTCATTTCAGCGAGCTCAACGCGTTGCCGTTCGATGACCGCGGTCGAGTCGGCCTTCGCACCGTCCCACTCCGATTTCGGGCGGGGCTGGGCGTCGATCGGGCGGCTATCGAACTTCCGCCGGCGGCCGATCGTGCGATAGGTCCGGCGGAGCAGGATCATGGTCATTAAGGCAATGCCAGCAACGAACATCAAGATCGGTGCAAATTGGGCTAGCAGCATTGTCGAGCTCCTTTCGACCGGTCAGGATCACTTGCCAAACGCCTGTCGGGCGGCTTGGTACACGTCGGCCAGTGCCAGGCCTTGTTGTTGGGCGACCGTGCGGCACGACTCGTATTCGGGGGCGAACCGCTCGGTGCCGTCGGACAGGGTGGCCACGGTTCCTGCCAGCACTCCGAGCGGGGTTTCTACTTCTATGTGTCGGCGTGGCAGGGTGCGACGCTCGACGATTTGCCGGCGAAGACCCAGCGTTGTGGTCTCGCGGAACACGATTGCTTCGAGTTTATCGGCCAGATCGAGCGGGCATTGCACGCTTAGCTGCACCGCTGGGCGGCCCTTCTTCATCTGAATTGGGGTGGTCGCCACGTCGACCGCTCCGGCCTGCCAGAGCAGTTCCAGGCAGTATCCGAGCTGCTCGCCGGGGGTGTCGTCGAGGTTGGTCTCGAGCAGCACGATCTTGTCGCCGACCACAGTGCTGGCATCGCTGGCTTCGCCGATCACGAGCCGCAAGATGTTTGCATGGTCGAAGTCCTTCTGCCCCGCCCCCAGGCCGATGGTTTCGATCGCCATAGCTGGCATCGGCCCGAACTTACTTGCTAGCGTGGTCACAATGGCCGCCCCCGTGGGGGTGGTCAGCTCTCCCTCGGGAGTGAAGTCCGCCAGCGGCACTCCGCGAAGCATCTCGGCGGTTGCTGGAGCGGGAATCGCGCAGCGGCCGTGGGCGATCTCGATGAAGCCGGTACCGGTGGGAATCGGCGAGGCCTCCACGCGGTCGACCCCCAGCAGGTCCCAACCAATGGCCGCGCCGACGATATCGGCAATCGAATCGACCGCGCCGACTTCGTGGAAGTGGACCTTCTCGATGGTGCTCCCATGAACCTTGGCTTCGGCCTGGGCGAGTCGCAGGAAGATATCGTTCGCGAGCTGCTTTTGCTTCGCGGTAAGCGTACTCTGCTCGATCATCGCGGTGATGTGATGCAGATGGCGATGGGCGTGCTCAGGCTCGTGTTCCACGACGATCTGCGTTGCGCGGAAACCTCGCTTCTTCACTTCGCTGGCAACCAGCCGACAACTCGGCAAGCCCAGCGAGTCGATGCCGGCCTGCAAGGCGGCCAAATCAACGCCGGCGTCTACCAGGGCTCCCAAGGTCATATCGCCGCTGATACCGCTGGCACAATCAAGATACGCAATTCGCATGGTTATTCGGATGCTAGCACTAATGGTTCATAGAAGGATCACTCACGCCCGATTGTACCCCGATCACCGCCTCGGCGTCGACGTTGACCTCGGTGCTCGATTCTTCTAACGTACCGCGGTCGAAATAGAGAGACTATGGATGTCAGCCCTAGCAAGCCCACAATCTGCTTCACGCACCCCCCGGCCGCGGATACCCGATCGGTTGAAGGTGCTGTACGTCACCACGCTGCATCGAAGCAGTAGTTGGCTGGTCGAAGCGTTTGCTACCGACAGTGCGTCGCGGGTGTACGTGACCGAAGTCGTCGGTGTGACCGCCGGGCTGTCGGCGCTTCGCGACGAAGTGTTCGACGCGGTCGTCGTGTTCCACGAACCAGGCGTGCTCGACGCGCTCGATTTTGTCGAAGGCCTTCGCACCGGTGGACACGACGAGCCGATGATCGTGCTCGGGGCCCAGCCCCCTCAGGTGTTCGAAGCCCTGGTGTACGAAGTGGGGGCCGACGCTTATTGCTCGCTCAAACAAACCACCACGCGTTGCTTGCTATGGGAATTCGCTCGGGCGATTCGCCGCTTTGAGGTGGTGCGGGAGAACCGTCGGCTGCAGGAAGCCGAGCGGCAACGACTCGCCAGCGAGCATTCCGAGGCCGAGCGGCTGCTGACCGAACAACGCAAGCTACTTACCGAGCTCGAAGCGATCGACGCCGGAGAGTTCGACGCCCCCGAAGGGCTGGCCGGTGCATTAGCGGCCGAGGTCACGACAAGCCGCGCCCCGTTGCCGCCGATGCTGATCTCGCACTACCGCGATTTGCTGCAAACCTACGTCGTGATGGGCTCAGGCAACCTGACCGAGGAGATGACCAAACTGGCCGACGTGCTGGTGGATGCGGGCATTACCGCTCATCAGGTGATGCAGCTCCACGTCGAAGTGCTCGAAGGTATGATCGACGGACTTGGCCGCCGGAGTGCCAGGCACGTGATGAATCGTGCCGACCTGCTGGTGCTCGAAGTTGCCGTGCACCTGGCCGAAGGGTATCGCCAGCGCTGGCAGGCGAAGCGTTACACCAGCAGCCAACGGTTGCTGCCAGGATTCGACGAAGCCGATCTGCTGTCGCCCGGTTGCCGGAGCTTCGATCAGCCGTAACCCCGCCGGAAGCCACGGCCGCATCTTGCCAGCCACGGCGTTGCAGTCCAAAATCGCTGCTATGACCGACTCAACCTCCCCTGCACCGAACGATTCGAATACCTCCGTCGCCGAGCTGAAGAAGCTGGTCGACGACTTCGTGGGCCAGCGCGACTGGCATCAGTTTCATTCGCCGAAGAATCTGGCCATGGCCTTGGCCGTGGAAGCGGCTGAGCTGATGGAACACTTTCAATGGATCGAAGTGGCCGACTCCCGCGAGGTGGCCAACCATCCCGAGAAACTTGCGGCCGCGGCCGAAGAGATTGCCGACGTACTCTCGTACACGCTGGCGATCGCCAACTCGCTGGGGGTCGACCTGAGCGAGACGATCCACGCCAAGATGGTGAAGAACGCCCAGAAGTATCCGGCCGACTCGTTCCGTGGTCGGCACGGCGGAGAATAGTGTCGTGCGGTTGGCCATCGTAGGAGCCAGCGCCCGCGCGGCAGCGTGGTCGGCACGATCGGCTGGCTACGAGGTGGTTGCGGCCGACTTGTTCGCCGACGCCGATCTAGTGGATCGCTGCCCTGCGACACGCATCGAAGACTGGCCCGGTGAGTTTGCCAGTTGGCTCGCAAACCAGCAGGTCGACGCCTGGCTCTACACCGGCGGACTCGAAAACTATCCCCAACTGGTAGCCGAGATGGCGCGGATTCGCCCGCTGCTCGGCAATGGTCCCAAGGTGCTGGAGCCATGTCGCTCCCCAGTGGTGCTCCACGATTGGCTGCAAAAGTCGCTCGTCGCCACCCCCGCGATTGCCAGCGTGCAACCGAATTCGACTGAAGAGTGGTTAGTGAAGTCGACCACCAGTGCTGGCGGCATCGGTGTTGCCGACGCCAGCGGCGATGCGCTGCCGAGCGGAACGATCTACTGGCAGCGACGCATCGCTGGGCGGGCGATCTCGGCCGCGTTCGTGGCCGCCGACACGCAGGTCGAACTGCTCGGCGTGACCGAACAACTCATAGGCCGACATTGGACCGGTGCTGCACCGTACCAATACGCCGGATCGATCGGACCGCTGCAGTTGTCGGCCGCGGCACTCTCGGCAGTGATTGACGCAGGTCGCGTGGTTGCCACCAAAGCGGGATTGGTCGGTCTGTTTGGTATCGACTTCGTGCTCGACTCGCACAACGTGGCCTG
This sequence comes from Aeoliella mucimassa, assembly GCF_007748035.1. Taxonomy (NCBI): domain Bacteria; kingdom Pseudomonadati; phylum Planctomycetota; class Planctomycetia; order Pirellulales; family Lacipirellulaceae; genus Aeoliella; species Aeoliella mucimassa. The sequence goes on along the minus strand of NZ_CP036278.1, from coordinate 5,835,133 downwards.
GGTGATTGAAGTCAACCCGCGCTACACCGCATCGATGGAGGTCATCGAGCGTCTCACCGGGCTCAATATGATGGCCGTGCACGTGGCCAGCTGCATCACCGAGCAGCTCCCCCCTGGCCCGACGGTGATGCCCGGGCGGTTTGGCGGCAAAGCGTATCTGTTTGCCCCCCGCGAAGTGACGGTCGGCAACCTGCCCCGCGTCGGCGTGGCCGATGTGCCAGCCACCGGGTCGACGATCGCCCAAGGCGATCCCCTATGCACACTGCTGGTCGACGCGCCAGAATACAGCTTGGTGGAGCCGGCGCTCTGTCGACGCGCGGCCGCGCTGCTGCGCCAGTTCGATAACGATAGCTCCCCAACCATCGAACCGTAGTGCAAGTTGCCGATCCATGTTCGTGCGTGGCGTGCGCAATGGCGGCGGTACACCAACATTTAGGCGGAATTGCAACGGTGATAACGCTCTAATCTGCTTCCATTGAAACTTCCAACTGCGAAGAAATATTCTATGCGCCTTGGCATTGTTAGCGATACTCATGGACACGTCGAAAACACTCGGCAAGCGATTCGGCTACTCGATAGCCTGGATGTCGACCAAGTGCTCCACTGCGGCGACATCGGCACCGAGGAGATCGTCCCGATGTTCTCGGCCTGGCCCACTCACTTTGTGTTTGGTAACTGCGATTACGACCAGGCGGGGCTGGCCAAGGTGATCGAGAAAGCCGGCCAGCACTGCCATGGGTTGTTTGGCGACCTGGAGTTCGAAGGGGTTCGCTTCGCCTTGCTGCATAGCCACGAGCGGCGCAGATTCCAGGAAGCTCTCGACAATCCCGAGTACCAGTTCGTGTGCTACGGGCATACTCACTTGGTCGACGATCGGTGCATCGATGGCAAGCACATCCTCAATCCAGGGGCGCTCTATCGTGCGCCGAAGCACTCGCTGGCTATCGTCGACCTCCCTAGCGGAGAAGTGAATATCGTCGAGCTATAGCACCTTTGGGGGCTCCAAACAGGCGAAACTGGACTCGCGAGCTGGCAAGGATTAGCATGAATCAAGGCCAAACCACCGCGCGGACGCTCGTTGTGGTCATGGCCTTGGACTTCACAACTACCTTACCAGGCTCACTACCATGACTTCATCGCTTGATCGTCGCCATTTTCTCTCCACCGGAATCGCCTCGGCAGCCGCGGCTGGCATGCTTGCCTCTGGCTCCGCTAAGGCCGCCGATAGCCCCGCGTCGGCGGAGAGCATCATCACGCCCGGCAGTACGATTTTGTTCCAAGGCGATAGCATCACCGACGCAGGTCGCAAGCGCGGCATCCCTGAAGCCAACGACCAGGCAGCCCTTGGCGGAGGCTACGCGTTTCTGGCCGCGGCGGAATTGTTGGTCGATCACCCCAAGGCCGAGCTGAAAATCTACAACCGCGGCATCAGCGGTAACAAGGTGAATCAGCTTGCTGCTCGCTGGCAGGAAGATTGCTTCGACCTGAAGCCCGACGTACTCAGCATCTTGATCGGCGTGAACGACATTTGGCATCACCTCAACGACGATCTCGAGAAGATGCTCGAGGTTTATGGAAACGACTACCAGGAACTGCTCACCCGCACCAAGGCCGAGCTACCGGAAACGAAGCTCGTGCTGTGCGAACCGTTCGTGTTGCGTTGTGGAGCGGTAAACGATAAGTGGTTCCCCGCGTTCGACAACTTCCGCGCCGCGGCCAAGCAGATGGCCGAAGAGTTCGACACGATTTGGGTGCCGTACCAAACGATGTTCGACGAAGCAGTGAAGCTGGCTCCTCCCGCCCATTGGGCTGGCGACGGGGTGCATCCCTCCGCGGCCGGCGCGGCACTCATGGCCCATGGCTGGATGACCGCGGTAAGCGCCTAATCGCTTCGCACCGAACTCCAACGCAGTAACGCAAAGGAGCGACCAGCCAACCTGGCTAGTCGCTCCTTTTTTTGGTTGTTGCAATACTTTTTAGGACGGTTCGTCGCGTTCTTCTTCCGCGCGGAAGCCCAAGTTGCCGTAGCGATGGTAGCGGTTGGTGACCGACTGCTCGCGGAGATACCACAGCAGTTCGACCCGTCCGTGCGACGAGACCGGCGTGTCGGCCACGAAGTCCAGCACCGCAGCCGTGGCCTGGCGAATCACCTCGGGCACCCGGCTGCCATTCGCATAGCGAATCCGCCCGGCCATGTTTTCGCCGATCGCGGTCACCAGTTGCTCGTCGGTTTCTTCCACGAACTCAATCACCGCGCCCCACTCGTCAGTTACCTGATCGAGTTGGGCAATGACCTGGGCGATAGTCGTTTGCGGATCGAGCGGCGGAGCACTCACCACCACCCGCGCGCCCGCGATGATCGCCGCGGCGACGCGTAGCAGCAGCTCGCGAGGCGTATCGTCGGCATGCACCCGCAGCCGTACCAGCTCGACCGGAAGGTACCGGCGGAAATTATCCTCGCCCAGCAACCGCACGTCGTCGTGCTGCTGATGGAACTCCTCGGCGGCCCACTTTTCGTAGCTGGCAATCGCCGCGTCCAAGCCCAGCTCGCCATCGGCATCGAAGCCATACACCAGCTCGCGGGCGATCGACGAATTCTGAGGGTCATTCGACTCGGCTTCGTCGGGCTGCAGCGGATTGGCCGCGAAGTCCATGAGCTGAGCCACGTAGTTCGGACCGCCCGCTTTGATGCCGGGACCAACGTTGCTTTTGCCCATGCCGCCGAACGGCTGCCGCTGGACGATCGCCCCGGTGGTCGAACGATTCACGTACAGATTGCCCGCCCGGATTCCGTCTCGCCAGATCTCGTACTCGCGGTCGTCCAGGCTTTCGAGTCCTGAAGTCAGGCCAAACCCAGTGGCGTTCACCACCTCAATCGCTTCGTTCAGCGTGCGGACACACATCACGCCGAGCAGCGGACCGAAGAACTCGGTGCAGTGCGTCATCGATCCCGCGGTGACATTCCACTTGACGCCAGGCGAGACGAGGTGGGGATTGTCGTCGACGCCTACTTCTGGCATCACCGCCCACGATTCGCCGGGCTCGAGTTCCTTGAGGCCTTGTTCGAGCGCGCCGCGCGGTGGGCGAATCAGCGGGCCGACGCGAGTCGCCAGTTTCCAGGCCGAGCCAACACGCAAGCTCTCGACCGCATCGCACAACACGTCGCGGAATCCCTTGTCGTGATACACTTCGTCTTCCAGCACCAACAGCGACGTGGCCGAGCACTTCTGACCGCTATGGCCAAACGCGCTGTAAACCACGTTCTTCACCGCCAGATCGCGATCGGCCATCGCGGTGACGATCGTCGCGTTCTTGCCGCCAGTTTCGGCGAGCAGGTGCAGCGATGGCTTCGTCTTCAGCAGGTGAGCGGCAGTTTCGGTACCGCCGGTCAGCACCACGACGTTGGCCGCGGGATGGGTCACCATTTGCTGCGACACATCACGGCGGTTGCTGGCTACTAGTTGCAGCGCGGTCTTTGGTACCCCCGCGTCCCACAAGCAGCGGCACATCTCGTAGGCGATCAACGCAGTATCGCTGGCCGGCTTCAAGATCACCGTGTTGCCTGCTGCGAGCGCGGCCACGATGCCGCCGCACGGAATGGCTAGCGGGAAGTTCCATGGCGACACGACCACCACTACCCCTTTGCCTTTGGGGTTGAGGTCGGGCATCTCGTAATAGTACTGGGCGGTGCGGGCGTAGTAGCGGCAGAAGTCGATCGCTTCGCTCACTTCAGGGTCGCTCTCGGTGAACAGCTTGCCTCCCTCGGCCATCATCACGCCGAGCAAGTCGCCGCGGCGCTCGGCCATCAGGTCGGCAGCGCGGTACAACGTCGCGGTTCGCTCCACCGGCGAGCGTCGCCGCCAGCCATCGTTGTCGTCCACCGCGGTCTGAATCGCCCGCTCAGCGTCGTCGGAGTTGGCCGCACGGAACCGCCCGACCACCAACTCGGGACGGGAAGGATCGATGGTGTCGACCAGATCGCGGCCGTCGTAGATCTCTTCGCCACCGACGACCAGCGGTACATCGCGGGCTTGGTCGCTGTGACGCGGTTGCCACTTGGCGATGATCGACTCGGCCCACTCGCTATGTTGCGTGAGCGCCCAATCGGTGTTGGGTTCGTTCTGGAAGGGCTCCTGCGGGCTCTGCGGCGTGGCTCCCCCCTGCTGGCGACGGTCTTGCGTTCGCCGCGGCTGGCTGCCGACCGTTTCGAGGTTACTAAACGAATCGCGGAACTGCTGCTCCAGGCGATTCCACTCGTCGCTCCCCACCTGCACGTTAAACGCGTGACGCAGGAAGTTGTCGGGGCCGGTGTTCTCGTCGAGGCGACGCACGAGGTAACCGATGGCCGAGATGAAGTCGTCCTGATGCGCAGCCGGGGCGTAGAGCAGCAGGTTCTGCACCAGCTCGAACAAAGCCCGCCGCTGGTGATTAGCCATGCCTTCGAGCATCTCGAACTGCACCTGGTTGAGCATGCCCGACTGGTGGGCGGCAATCACTCCGTAGGCCAGCGTGAACAGGTTGTGGGAGGCAATGCCGATTTGCACCGCATCGCGATTCTCTGGCAGCAACGCTTCGTGCAGCATGCGAACGTAATTAGCGTCGGAGTCGATCTTGATCTTGTAAGGAGCCTGCGGCCAGCCTTCGAGACTGGCTTCCACCCGCTCCATCTCCATGTTCGCCCCTTTCACCAGGCGAATCGTAATCGGCGAGCCGCCGGCCGCAACGCGTTTGCGAGCCCACTCGAGCAGCGATTGCAAGACCAGGAACGAGTCGGGCACGTACGCCTGCAACGCGATGCCCGCCCGCACTTGCTCCAGGCCAGGCCGATCGAGCGTTTTCATGAACGCGTCGGCCGTCAGGTGCATGTCGCGGTACTCTTCCATATCGAGGTACACAAACTTCGAGACCTCGCGGCCATCATCGCGAACAAACTTACCCCGCGAGGCCGCGCGGAACAGCAGCTCGATGCGATCGCACAACTCGTCGACCGTGTGCTTGCGAGCCAGCGCGGAAATTTGCGAGTAGATCGTCGAGATCTTCACGCTGATCACTTCAATTTCCGGACGCTGCAACACCGCCAGGTACTTTTCCAGCCGCCGCTTCGCGTCGCGCTCACCGAGCAGTGCCTCGCCGAGGTGGTTCACGTTCATTCGCACCCCTTCGGTGCGTCGACGCTTGAGGTGTGAAGAGAGCAACTCCTCCTCGGCCGGCAGGATAACGTTGGCTGTCTCCTGTTGCATCTTCTCCTTGACGAATGGCATCGCCACCCCAGGCAGGTACGCCCCGAACGACTGGAAGCCGCGGAGTAACGTGCGGTCGAGCGGGCTGAAGAATCGCGGGATGCCTTGCACGTCGAGAATATGAATGAACTGGTCGGCCGAACGCTGCGCTTCACGGGACCGGAAAGTCTGGTCGGTCATTTGCGTGAGCGTTGCTTTGTCGTGCGGGCTCTGGATCATGCGATCGAGCTCCACCTGCTGGCGACGTTCGGCGGGGGTCTGCAGATCGTGCGAACGCTTTTGCAACTCCCGCGCGAGGGCGATGGCTTGCTCGACGAGCGAGCCCCCTGAGGCCCCGCTCGAAACGGTGGACAGTAGCTGAGCAAGTTGCTCGCTAATCGATTGAACTTGGGGAGTCGTAAGCATAGCAGGCCACCGCGAAGTAAATGTCGTAAAGGGCAGAACCGCCTGGGCAAACCTCTAATATTCCTGCAGGTTCCCGCGGTGTCCATTGGGGAGGGCCGTTTACCGCGGATACCCCTATCGCAGTAGGGCCGATTTGGCGGTTGAGTAGGTTGCTATCCGGAATCGCTGTGACTTGCAGTCACATGGTCGACTGGGTACGATTCTCTACAGTTACTAAGTGATAAGCTGGCTAGATTTAGTCTTTGAATTGGCCTTGTTGACTAACTCCACTCGAACTGTGGAAGCCCGAGTTGGGTGAATTGATTGATGATTTTACAGCGCAAGCGGGCTTCCGTTTGTTGGTTTTCGAATACTCGGTTTTTGAGATGGCTCCCAAAGCTTTGTTTCACTCGGTACATGGTCGTTTCCGCCAAGCTTCTACGATGATAGCCCACTTCCTCTTTCCAACTCCTACGCCCCTTGCGTCGAATCTGACGAATTGCCTCGTCCCGGGGCAAAGGCTCCTCCGCAGAGTTGCCATGTTGTTTGATCTTGGCGTTGTGCTGCGGCGGAATCACCGGCTCAATGCCTTCGGATTCCAGCCCTTCATAAACCTTCCACTTGTCGTAACTACCGTCGCCGTGAAACTTTTTTACGGGCTGCTCCACCTGCTCCAGCATTTCGGGAACCGCATCGGCATCGTGGCAACTGTTCTCGGTCAAAATCTCCGCCACAATCTCGCGGGTGTCAGGATTCACCGACAAATGCAGCTTCCGCCATGTCCGCCGCTTCGACTTGCCATGCGTCCGCATCTTCCATTCGCCCTCGCCAAACACTTTCATGCCGGTGCTATCCACCACGATATCGATGTCGCCCCTCTTGTTAGCGATATCGAGCGAAACATTCAGCTTGCTGGCTCGCTTGGCGAGCGAAGAATAATTGGGAATCGCTGCCTCGACGCCCAACATCGCCACCAGCGAGCGGCCGAATCCCTCAGTCTGCCGATAGGGAAGTTTCAGCAGTTCGCGAATCGTCAGCAAGCACTCGATCGCCGTATCGCTGAAGACAAAAGGGCGACCGACTTTTGTCTGGTCGTTAGGATGTTCCCAGTTCTCCAACGCCTCGTCGCTAAACCAAATAGTGATGTTTCCACGCTCGATGAGCGACTTGTTATACTCCTTCCAGTTCGTGACTTTGTAGGTTCGTTTTTCTTTCGTAGCCATGTTCGATCTCCGTAAAAAAGGTACGTGGTTCCATTCCACGTTAGTTTTTACGGAGGTTTGTGACTAATTGTTCAACAAGGCCCTTTGAATTTGGCGATTTCCCTATCTCGATCCCCTGAAGGCCCGGCTGATGCCACAACAGAATCGAATCAAGGTTAGCGATTCAGGCGGCGTGACCGTCGTTACGTTTGCCGACTCGAAGATTATCGACGAAGACGAAATCCAGGAACTGGGGCAAGAGCTCTACGACCTGGTCGAGCGCGAAGATCATCGCAAGTTTGTGCTTAATTTTTCGCACGTCGAGTTTCTCTCCAGTGCCGCGTTGGGCAAGCTGATCAGCTTCGAAAAGAAGGTGAGCTCGCACTCGGGCGAATTGATTCTCACGAATATTCGTCCAGAAATTTACGAAGTGTTTGCTATCACCAAGCTGACCAAGCTGTTTACTATAAAAGATGACGAGGCCGACGCCCTAGCGGTGTTGTAAAAGCCAGCAAGGCGGTTGCGTTATCGCAAGGCTCGCGAGCGACCGACCCTTTTGCCCCTCCGCCCAAACTCATTTACTCACTCCCCTCAGCTTGCGGATAGCTGGCGGGTATCAGCGTGAAGGCGAGCCATGACCCAACACAACTGGAGTTGGACGATCGAACGATCGCTACCCAGCAAGCGGAATGCGCACTTGGAGGTAATGGAAGCCATCCTCGCGAAGCTAACCGAGCTGGGTTGGAGCGATCACGAGCTGTTCGGCGTGCAAATGGCCTTGGAAGAGTCGCTAACCAACGCGATTCGCCACGGCAATAAGTACGACGAGTCGAAAAAAGTGCAGGTCGAGTGCAAGGTAAGTGCCGAGCGGTTCTGGCTGAAAGTGCAGGATGAAGGCCCCGGCTTCAAGCTCGAAAAGGTGCCCGACTGCACCCATGCGGAGAATCTGGAGGCCTGTGGCGGGCGGGGCGTCATGCTCATCCAGGCCTACATGACCACGGTCGAGTACAACGGCTGTGGTAACCAGGTGGTGATGGAGAAAATCCGCGGTGCCGGAGCCGACGACCTGGTCGACGTTTAGCCCACCAGCCGCCAGCGATTGCAGCCGAGTACCTGGGGTGAACCTGCGGGAGCGGCCGCGGGTCCCTATCTCAGCCTGGCGCGACTACCCGCTGCTGGCATAATCGACAAAAACGGCCCGGTTTTCGGGGGCGACAGCCTATTGAACCCCTGCGAGTCGGCCGATAAGATAGAGGTTTCCACTATTCCCCTGTAGCTCAGTTGGTAGAGCAGGCGGCTGTTAACCGCCTTGTCGCAGGTTCGAGTCCTGCCGGGGGAGCTTCAAATACCCGAGAACCACTATTATTGCAGTGTTTCCCGGGTTTTTCTTTTTCGAGCGCTGCAGGATGCGGTGCAGTTCCGAACGTTTCCGGCGCGTGCTGCACCGGATTTTGCAGCGCCTCAGGATCAGGCTCCAGGGCTTGGGCGAAGTGGCCGTCGGTCACTTGCAGGTAGTGCTTGCTAGCAACCGGCTCGCTGTTGCCGATCCAACTGCAAACCACGTGCAAGGGGAACGTCTCGGTCAGCTCCGTTTCGCGGGTCGATCTCAGGTTCTGAAAGACCTTTGGCCAGGGCTTCACGCCTGCACCTTTGATAATCCGATGCAACTGGGTCCGAAGGTTGGCGTTCTCCGACCGATTGCGGGTGATTACATGTTCCGCTGTGCGCGGGGCCAGCCGTTGGGCATCTTCCAGGTACGGGTGCAGTTCTGGGAAGATCGGAATAATCCGGCAATCGCCCCCCGCATGGTGATCTGTCTTGGGGCTCGGCACAGTCAAGCGGTCGTGCTGCCAGTTCACGTGCTCCCACTTCAGCGCCAGCACTTCCGAAGGGCACCGTAGGCCCGCGTAGCGGCATAGGGCGAAGATCAGCCGCCACTCGGCGTCGGGGCAGGCGTCCAGCACCTTTTCAGCGTCCTCACGGGTCACGAAGTGGTAGCGGGACTTGTTCGCATGAACTGCCGACTTCACTTCGGCAAAGGGATTGCGGTCCAGGACCTCCCGGTCCACCGCATGGGCGAAAAACTGCTTAGCGCGTCCGCACCGTCGGCGGACCGTGTTGCTCGATACTCTCTTTTCAACCAGCCACACCCGGAACCGCTCGCCATCGGCGCGGGTGAATGCCGCCAGAGGAGTCTCGGCACCAAAACAGTCGGTCAGGTCGGCTTTCACTCGGTTTAGGTGATCGCGGGTGGACTGCTTCACGTCGGTACGCCCGTTGACGTACTCGTCCAGGAACTCGCCCAGCTTGGCCGTCAGTCTTGAATGGCACAAGCCGACCGACGCCAGCTTGGCGTAGAGTTTATCATCGATGGAAGCCAACCAGCGGGCTGTATCGGGATCGATGGCTTGCTTGGCGATAACAGCGGAGTTGATTACCTCCACACGGTATTTGATTCCCTCGGCGACGCGCTGCGCGACCTTACCCAGGCGGATCGATCTACGCTTGCCATCCCCTGCCATGAATTGAATGGTTCGGCGTCCGTTCGGTTCTTTCGAGATACTCGCCACTAGGTTCTACCTTTCAGTGATCATACGTCTAGAACTACCATCACGTGATCCATAACCCGCGCCAACGTCGTCACGTCCAACTTGCCGCGCCGTCGGACTAACCGCTCTCTGGAAACGCTACGGATATGCTCAGGCATGGCGTAGCTATCTACCGTTACTCCGCCATCCGGTTTGGAAACCTTCACGTGTAGGGCAATCTGCTTATCGTGCTTGGTCAGGGGCACCACCACCAGCAGGCCAACAGCCCCTCGGTTGAGAGTATCGGCCGACACAATAACGGCCGGTCGTTTACCAGCTTGCTCGTGCCCCTCCCCTGTGTTCAGGTCCACGTCCCATACTTCGCCGCGCATTGGGTCAGCCTTGGCCATCGTCACTCCTTTTCTAGACCGTCTTGCAAAGTCCGATCCCACGCGGCCCGCTCGGCTTGTTCCGACTTCCAGGCTTTCTTGTCGCCCTGCAGCGCAGCGTAGTCTCGATCGGTCGCTTCGAGCAGACGCTTGCGCCGTAGTAGCTCGACCGCTTGCTCCAGAATCTCGGGCATGGTTTGCCCGGTATCGTCGGCAATCGCTCGCAGCTTGGCGTGGGTTTCGGGTTTAATGCGGACGGTTTCGCTGGCCATGGCTGGTTCTCCTGAAGTGTATTCAGGCCAGTATACGCCAGCGGGTACGTCCACGGAAGCAGGTTTTCGGCGGATTGCCGTTTTCGCTATCACTTGTGCCCCTTACAACTCGCCCAGATACCGGAAACGACTAGCCCGACGGCGCAGGCGGTCCCCCTTCTCTACCAGGGCCAGCACCTTCTCGGCCACCAGCAGGAATAGCCAGCGGTTGGCTTTGATACTGCTTCCACCGGACGGTTGGCTTTTTTCGAACGGCTCGAATCGGCACCAGCGACCACTCGCGACCGGCATAGCCTAAGGCAGCATCAAGGATACAATTACTCAAAGGTCCTACCTTATTTGCCGTTAGCATTCGTTAATATCGCGGTGATCAGCCGCAATAGTTCCATCTACTCCGTGGGGGGCGCACCAGCGGCCAGCCAGGCCTCGACCTCCGACCGCACGTAGCGGACCGATCGGTTGAGCCGGATCGCTCGCGGACCGAGTCGGCCCGTGCTATCAAGCGTGTGCAGGTGGCGTTCAGAAATTCCCAGCGCCCGGGCGAGTTCCGCCTTGGTCAGGGCGAGTGGGTCCGACTCAGAAATATGCGGGGCAGTGCTCATGCCCCAAGTATGAATTCCACAGAAAGAATATCTACAAGCGCCGACTTAGCGCGGTTCCGCGCTCCCTCGCTTAATGTAATATCCTTTGCCTGGTACGTTCGTAAGCCCAAATGGGCGAAGTTGCTTTGTGTAGTGCCGCGTGAAAGTCGAATACTCGACACCAATGGCTTTTGCGATTTGTTTACCGTATGAGCCTGGATGCTCAACGATGTAATCGTAAGCTGGACGAATTAACTCTGTAATTTGTTCTGTACTGCATGAGGATCTAGTGATTGAGGTTTGGTTAATGCATCGATTCATATGTGCGACTGCCGATTCCCGATCAATGCAGGCTGAAAGTAAACTCGCATCGAAGTATGGAGCTTCAGCTGCCGCGCATACGATGACTGGTTTCACGGCCTCGAAAGACTTTGCGAATTCGAACTCTCTATCCTGGTCGATTGAGAATTGCATGAGGCCAACGGCGTCACGAATGGCGGAAAATAGCCTTAAGTACACTAGCAGTGAGAGTTCGTGCGCACTTGCACAGCAGATATGACCGATTCAAAGAGGTCTCAATGACGCTGCTATGACTTCAGGGAGTAGGTAGTTGAATTCGTGACTTGCTGAAGTCAGATCGTCAAAGTCCCATGTATAGAGAAGCGGTGTTCCAATGCAACGTCCCTCTCTTGCAGATTTCACAACGTCATCTGCAATACTAATGCATGTACGCGCTAGCGAGCGAAATTCCATGAGATCTTCATTCTCTTCACTATTCCATATGCATTCACCGAAGACCTCTTCTGGGGTATATCCTTCTTTCCACACTTAGACATCTACCTTTCAAAGCAGCTCACCAGGGCGGGGCGTGAAAGGTAGGTAACGCGCCGCGCCCGTGGCGAGCCTAACGCCGATGATCAGTCGGCTTGTGCTGTAACGAGGCTTGCATTCTAGCCGATCGCGGTACGGAAGTTTAGCTGTCGCAGCAGTTCCATTTGCAGCGCAGCAGCGGGCCGAACGTAGCACCTAAAGGGTGGCTGCCGACTACGACGGATTTCTAGTTTTCGATTCTTCCGTGTGGTGCTGACAGCCTGCCATAACCACCAAGGACCCAGCAATCTTTCGGCTCCGGCTCGATTGCTACTACCACCACTAGTTCGAGCAGCGCGTCTATGCGCCTGCTTCGACCGCCGTAAACCGGGTCCCCGGGGGCTAGTGGAAAAGACCCGGGGGGGCAAACCTACCACATTCCCCCTGCCGAGCGATACCAGAGTCCCGCATGTTTTTTGGCAGCAAAATCGATCGGGGGTATTTCAAGCCGCCAAACCAAGTGGCAAACGACAGCGGCGAGCTATCAGCTCCGTCCCACTGGATTGGCTCTCGCTCAGGTTTACAAAGTACTAGCTAACTACTTGGCATAGTACCGATCAACTTTCATTGGGTATGGGTGACGCTACAAGCTGAAATGCTCTAGGCAGTATCAACAAGCTGTGTCACCTTCCCGATCCGGCGGAGCTAAGGGAGCTAAGGAAATCGCTAAGTGACTACCTTGTTCCTTAGAAAGATAACCCATCGACTGCCAACAGTTCGGCCAGACTTCGGGAACTGTGGCCATCTACGTTCGACTACACTCGTGGAAGTAAGTGCCTGATTGGCCACTGAATTCATAGTGATCTATACGGCAGCGACGATGCTCAGCGATTCTCAATCAGAGTGTCAAGCCAAGCCCTCTCGCGGAAGGAAATGACATCGATGCCCTCTAGATCTCCACATCTTCCACCATGTTGCACAATTGCTTGTGGATTGCCGAATGGCCGAGCTTCAGCTTGGGTCTTGATTGCCGGTTGGTAGCTAAGGGGGAGATACCTTGTTATGAGATCCTTTCTTGTGAGCGGGTAGGTGTGGCCGATGTTTCTGTTGCAGCTGACCCGTCAACGATTGGAGGTGGAAGACGGGGGGGGGAGGGGCACTATAAGGAGGCCAGACGCAACCTGATCGCCCCTCTCTAGATGACAACGGGGGCTTCTATCCAAACGCGGTGCACTTCAGCTCGGATGACCGAATCGCATTTGGTGTAGGAGTTCTGTTCTGGAAGTAAGTAGCAAGTGGCTTAGGTAGTGCTTTACTGCTAGTAGTTCGCAAGAGGGGTCAAGCCATGATCGTTTATTATTGATGAAGAAAAGGAGTGCTTAGTGAGGCAAAGCTCTTTAATTTAGTCATTAGTCAAGTCACGCTAAGGAAAACCATAAAACAAGGCCAGAGAAGTGCAAAAGAAAAGGTTGCAGAGGATCTGCAACAGTGATAGATTGTCCGCCAATCGACAGCTTATGTACCCTGTCATTACTTCACACTACACGTTTCAGATGGCCAAGGAATGGATAGGGGAAAAGCTCTCTGAAAACAGTGGTGGCCCCTGGTAAGGGGGGGGTGTTTTCAGGTCTTATCGACCCCAGCCGAATTGGCATCAGGGGTCGGATCATGCGCCGTTTTCCACACTCTTGGCAGACTCTTCGCACCAAGCTCGGCTTCAAACGCTCTAGGACTCGTCAGCAATCGGATCGACGCCATCGAAGCAGTCGGATCGAGCCTCTCGAAGCAAGAGAATTACTAAGTAGTGACCCGTTGGTCATTGATGGTACTGATTTCGAGCAATTGGCCCCTCTCTACGCAACTGCAATTACCGTAGAGCAAGAAGCTAGCTATGTGCTTATTGACGACACGCCGCTCACCGAAGACAGGCTGGTTGGCCTTGAGGAAGGAGAGGAATGTCCGGAGTACTTCATCGTAACCACCACTCAGACGAAAGCAGGGCCGCAGGCAACGGTCTCGATCAATCCTGAATTTGCCGGTATGGTTCCTACTGGTCTTCAAACTCGGAGGCTTGAACTCCAACTCAACGGGCAAGTGCTTGAAGAGTACGAAATCTCCATCGATATCGCAGAGGAGGCTTTTCGGACCGAGTTCCTCGCAGATCGCGTACGTGCCACACAAGAACAAGTAACCTCTAATAGCGACGTAGATTTGCAGCAATTGTCCATTCGCTTCGCCAGCACGTCTATCGAAGGAACTGCAGCGAAGTTGGCTAATATCGTGGGGCCGCTTACCGTTGATCAGCAGTCTCTTATGGATGCTTCCAGTGCAAGTGTTTCTGCAAAAATGGCGGCCGCAACTGACAATGATCTGCAGGCACTGGCAAGTCGCAGCATTGTGGGTAACGATCCATTAGAATCGCAATTCACACGTGCCCATTTGTACGCAGAAATGGCGGGCCGCATACAAGAGATGCGTCTTGAGCAAGCGAACAAATCTAGCGTGACAGGCGAGTCAGCCGTTCGGCTGCGCGAAGACTCTTACAATGAGATGGCACTGTTATTGGCTGAGGACTTGTCCGAAGATCTCGATAGTATAGATGCGGAAGTATCGAGTGCGGCAAGAGGTTTACGCAACGAACTTGTTGCTGTCAGTGACACTTATCACACTCTCTTTACCGGCCTGAAGCTGGATCACGAATTTGAGCGGAGTACCAATGGTCGCGGAGACCTAAAAATCTTTGCCGCGGTTGAATCGGGAGCGTATCGGTTCACGCCGCAGGTAATGGTAGAGCTTGGTGACTACCAAGCGATGGTCCAAGTTGTACAGCGGAATCAGCAATCGATAGCCTCTCTAGAATTTGATGTTGAGGGCTCTTCCGTAGTCGAAGATGGAAAAATTTCCCAGGCGAGTCCGACGACGTCGTATGGATCGACTTCCACCTTGGATGTCACGGGTACCCCTGCGGCGAACGTAGAAACACTTATCAAATTCAATCTAGGAGAATATGCGAGCTTCCATGCTCCTTTGATACTTAGTGATTCCACGCGGCCTTGTTGAACAATTAGTCACAAACCTCCGTAAAAACTAACGTGGAATGGAACCACGTACCTTTTTTACGGAGATCGAACATGGCTACGAAAGAAAAACGAACCTACAAAGTCACGAACTGGAAGGAGTATAACAAGTCGCTCATCGAGCGTGGAAACATCACTATTTGGTTTAGCGACGAGGCGTTGGAGAACTGGGAACATCCTAACGACCAGACAAAAGTCGGTCGCCCTTTTGTCTTCAGCGATACGGCGATCGAGTGCTTGCTGACGATTCGCGAACTGCTGAAACTTCCCTATCGGCAGACTGAGGGATTCGGCCGCTCGCTGGTGGCGATGTTGGGCGTCGAGGCAGCGATTCCCAATTATTCTTCGCTCGCCAAGCGAGCCAGCAAGCTGAATGTTTCGCTCGATATCGCTAACAAGAGGGGCGACATCGATATCGTGGTGGATAGCACCGGCATGAAAGTGTTTGGCGAGGGCGAATGGAAGATGCGGACGCATGGCAAGTCGAAGCGGCGGACATGGCGGAAGCTGCATTTGTCGGTGAATCCTGACACCCGCGAGATTGTGGCGGAGATTTTGACCGAGAACAGTTGCCACGATGCCGATGCGGTTCCCGAAATGCTGGAGCAGGTGGAGCAGCCCGTAAAAAAGTTTCACGGCGACGGTAGTTACGACAAGTGGAAGGTTTATGAAGGGCTGGAATCCGAAGGCATTGAGCCGGTGATTCCGCCGCAGCACAACGCCAAGATCAAACAACATGGCAACTCTGCGGAGGAGCCTTTGCCCCGGGACGAGGCAATTCGTCAGATTCGACGCAAGGGGCGTAGGAGTTGGAAAGAGGAAGTGGGCTATCATCGTAGAAGCTTGGCGGAAACGACCATGTACCGAGTGAAACAAAGCTTTGGGAGCCATCTCAAAAACCGAGTATTCGAAAACCAACAAACGGAAGCCCGCTTGCGCTGTAAAATCATCAATCAATTCACCCAACTCGGGCTTCCACAGTTCGAGTGGAGTTAGTCAACAAGGCCATTCCACGCTGCAATTAGATGAGCTGAATCCAAGTTCAGGTGATGTACATGTCTGGGTGTGGGATTCACTCCTCGGAGGAACAGGCACTGCCAGCGACTGGGATGAAACTAATCTCACCTGGGAACGCATCTATGAGACGCTTGACTTGGATAGCAAAGTCGACCAATTCACCGATGTCGGCACGTGGGTCGGCCAGTCAACGACTGAGGTCGATCTTGATGCCATCGTTCACCGTGCGGCGATCTACGGAGATGCCAATGGTGACGGCGTGTTTGATGCCAATGGCATGACGGGTGACATCGAGGCTTTCCATCTGGCGGTGGTCGATTGGAGTGCCTATGTGGCCGAGTATGGTCCTCGTGCGAACGATACTGACGACCTAACTCTACGAAACGACGGGGGATATGCAGATGGAGATATCGACAGCGACGATGTCGACGATTTCTTTCGGCGTCATGGAGTCTCTCGCGGCGACTTCAACCAGGATGGTAGTGTTGATGCCTTGGATTGGTCTATCTACCAGGCCAGCTATGGGACTTCGAGCGTAGAACTCCCCAACGCCCGATTTGGACAGGGGGATGCGACGTTCGATGGCTTTGTCAACGAAGCGGACTTTGATGTCTGGAACGCGCGGCAAGGCGAAACGGGGCTTGTGGCAGAGTCCCCTGAGTTGATGTTCTGGTTGCGCCCCGCTGACACAAATACCCTAGTCTACTTCACTGCTTCGCAGCCGACGGGGCCGGATGGCCCTACGCTTAGCAATACCACTGCCCCTGACTTGGTTCTCAACGAATTTACTGTTGATGGCGACGACCTGCGCGTCGACTACTCAGTGCTTGGTGAAGGTTTTACCAACGTTACGGTAAAACTGTATCGCTCTGGTGCTCCTGGAACGCCTTTCTACACATCGTCGATTCAGTCTGGA
Source organism: Aeoliella mucimassa (assembly GCF_007748035.1). Taxonomy (NCBI): domain Bacteria; kingdom Pseudomonadati; phylum Planctomycetota; class Planctomycetia; order Pirellulales; family Lacipirellulaceae; genus Aeoliella; species Aeoliella mucimassa. The sequence goes on along the minus strand of NZ_CP036278.1, from coordinate 5,818,717 downwards.
GCGTTAGGATCGCACAGCCTGACGATTGCCCCGAGCTATCTCGCATCCGTCGTTGCAACCGATACGGTGTATGCAAAGGTGGAGGGAACTCCCAATCAAGGAACCCAATCCAATACGTCCAATGATACGCTCGATTTTGAGTTCACCACTTCCCCCAATCAAGTCGTTAACTCTCTCGACGACGCGGGCATGGATAACCTCCGCCGCGACAAACATACTCTCCGAGAACTTCTGGAGGCAGACGCGGCTCTAGGGTGGTATGAAACAATTACGTTTGACGAATCACTCTTTGCTGATGGCCCACAACAAATCATTCTTGGCGACATCGACGAAAATGGCACCGCAGATCAATTGGTGCTCGACGACGACATTCGCTTCGAAGGTCCTGGTGCTGATTTACTAACGATTAGCGGAGCTAAGCAGACACGCGTTCTTCATGCTGCGGCTGGGACCTCCATCGAACTCGATGGACTCACAGTCGCGGATGGCTTTGCTTCCGGATATGGTGGCGGGTTATACGCACTGGATGCCGAGGTTACCGTATCGGGTAGTCATTTTACGGGTAACCAATCAACCTATGGTGGCGGCATCTGCTACAGGACGGTCCATGACGCAACGGCATCTCTTGACATTGCAGACAGCACGTTCTCACAAAACATAACAACTGGGGTGGGCGCTGGTATCTTTATTTCCAATGCAGCCGGTCTTTACGGAGCTCACCGAATCGCCAACACCACGATCTCGACCAACAATGGTGGCACCTCTAGTTCCGGTGGCGGTGGCGTGTACATCCTTGGCGATGGAAATCTATCAGTAGAGGTCACCAACAGCACCATTGCTCACAACAGGACAAACAGCAGTGGACATATTGCTGGCTTGTGGGTCGCGAAAAAAGAGGGATTGGAAGAGGATGAGATCGGTCCACATTTAGATATCAACAACACAATTCTAGTTGCTAATATCAGCGCGACGCACATGGTAGATCTCTATGTCTCCACAGATTCTACTATCAGCGGTGGACATAACATGTATAAGATTGCTTCCGGTGCTCTGGGTACGTTCACGGCTGCCAGTAATGAGAACATTGCTCTGGTCGCATCCACGGATGCCAAGATCACAGAACTCGGATACTACGGTGGCACTACTCCAACACATGCACTATTGCCGAATAGTCCGGCGATCGGAATGGGCGATAACGCAGAAGCAGCATCTCTTTCAACGGATCAACGGAGCGGAGAGTTCCCTCGACAACTCGGGGACACCGTCGACATCGGGGCCTTTGAAAGCCCAATCTACGACGATGGAAATGGGAACTATACGATCTGGGGTACTGATCGATCGGAATCGATTACCCTTAATGGCGATCATGTCTATTTCGACACGCTGGGTGGTCTCGAACTACCGGTTGATTTTGCAAACGCCAATTCGGTGACCGTTTATGGTGCAGCGGGAGACGACATTATCAACGTCGCTGCCGATTTCCCTCTTGGTCTTACTGTTTATGGCGGAGAAGGTGCCGATCAGATTTTCGGCAGTTCGTACAACGATCTCATCTATGGAGACGCCGGGGCCGATGTTGTCTTCGCCGGGGATGGCAACGATGAGGTGTACGGCGGCGAAGGTGGGGACGTGCTTTATGGCGGAAACGGGAGTGATGCCGTCTATGGAAATGACGGTTATGACACAATCGATTCAGGCGAAATATCGGACCTTGGAGCCGATCAAACGCCGACTGCCATACCGAATAGCACAGAACCCTTTTTCAGCTTTATTGGCAATCCTACCTGGCAATATACAGCAACTCAAACTAGCCCGGCACAAATCCCCAATAACGATACCTTTGTCGTAAAACACGCCGTCGTTTATCCTCCTGCCCTCAAATTGAGGAACCCCACGACTGGATGGATATCGCTTTACGTCACCGATAGTCAAGGAAATGTGGTCACGACTGGAGTTACCATCACCGAGAACTTGATCTCCATTAAACCTCCAGAGAACACGACATCAAGTACCACCAGCCATCCGTATAAAGTCATGGCCGTGAATGAAAGTGATCCTGGTCAGCCAGTCATATTGGATGAGCGGAGTATCACTGTAGAACAGCAGCCTGCTTCGCAGTATGTAAACCATGCTCCCACTCTTCAAAGTACGGCCAATGTATCGACAACAGTAGATGATCCGTATTACGGTGTGCATACGAATCCAAGTGCGCCGGTTGATTCTCAGCATTCTAATGATGGTGGATTTCCAGCAGATAATGTGTTCTTGACTTTCGTCCACCACGAGCAGCATTACACATATGACAACGACTCTCCCTATGATCTCGTATCTAAGACATTGTCGATTGATATACAACTGTTCGCGGAGGACCAAGAGAATGATGCCGTAGCTTTCTCTTGGCCATCAGGCGTTTCACCGTCGAATGCGCAGTTGTCAGCGACGGGGCTTCTCACAGTGACTGACATTCCCATTGAGGCAGTCACTCTACGCTTCGATATCGTGTTGCAAGATAGCAGTCAGAACTCCACGCCAGCGGTAGTTTACTTATCAGTCTCACTCGGAAGATACTTCTCAAGCAGCAGTTACCAGATCTCACAAGGAGGCCTCTATCATGGTGATGGGCGAATGGGACTTGAACGAGATCCAAATGACTCTAGCACAAGCTATGTTGAATTTGATCCCGCACCTGGGATTTCGAATTATATGGCACCAACTGATGGTTCCTACCTCTATGCACAACCCACTGATCCCTCGGCCAATGAGTATTTGAAGTTAACCCCTCCAGCGAAAGGGACACTTGAATATGCTGTCGACAATGGTGGGCAGATTACTTGGGCTGCTCTTTCTGAGGAGTATGTCACTCCAGGCATTTTGCGCTATCGCGTGGATGATACATTTAGTGGAGACGCAACCCTCACCTATCACGTGTATGATAAGACTGTCTATACCGATACTGGTAGTGGTTTCAGTGCGGAGTGGGTTCGGCAGACCAGTGATGTCCACATTGAGTTTTACGAAGCCGCTTCCATCACTAACACCAAAGTCATCAATAGCCCTGATGAACCACCTCCTGTCTGCCCATGCGATTGTACTTGTGGCGTCAGCGCCGACACCAGCAACACCACAGGCGATACCCGCGCCTCAGTCTCGACAGGTCCAGCAGGCACTCTGCAGTACTCTCCTTCTTCACAATCTTCTGCCCTTGCTTTGGTTGACTTGGTACTGCGTGATCTTACCGGGCTGGGCACGACGCTTCCACTTGATGTCTATTTTGCCGATCACTCCACCCTGTCGCAGTGGACGACACTTCCAATGCCCGGTCTTCGACCGGAACTCGAGATTGGTAGTGCCCCTGTCTTGTATGAACCCTATTCGTCCTACATTGGCCTGGATGCATCGGAACTGAGTTCTGGCTACCATCAGGTTCTTGTGCGGCCCTACGATTCAGCAGCTCCAGCTCCTTCTCAGGCGGCATTCAATAATGCGACCTGGTTTCCGGTGCTGAATCAGCCGGATTATGGCTTTGGTGAAGGGTGGAATATGGCCGGATTGGAACGTCTGATCTTTATTCCAGGCGACGCAGGGGCCGCAAGTATCTACTGGATGAGAGAAGACGGATACACCCTAGAATTTCCTGTGGACGGCGGATCGTCGATTGGATCGACCGCACTCCATGATGTGAATGCCACTCAAATCACAGAGGACGGTTCGGATGGTTTTATATTAACTGATAAGTTCCAAAATAAAACCTACTTCGATGATGAAGGATGGATCACGCAACGGGAAGATGCCTATGGTAACACTATCGGCTATGGCTACATTGATAATACCCACAAGATCCTGACCGTAACCTCGTCGCTCGATAATCATACGACCACCTTTAATTGGGATGGTAGTCAAATCAACAAAGTCACCGACTATGCTGGCCGCGTTACAATGATTCACTATGGATCGAGTGGCAATAGCTTGGGTCGTATAGTTGGAATCGAAGTCCCTGATCCCAGCACCGAATCGCCAGCTACTGAAGGCGGTGGTCCTCTGTTTCAGTTTACCTATGATGAAGAGGGACGTATCGCCTCGTTTAAGGACGCAGAACTCAATCAGACGTCGTATAGCTACAAAGCCGACGGACAGGTCGTTACCACCAACAATCCAGATAGCACCACAACTAAACTCATTGTTCCCTTGTCAGGCCTTTTCTCGGAGGCAGTATTCTCGGGACTGAAATCGACAAGCTCAAGCAACTACCCTATTTTCCGGTCAAGCGATATCACCTCAGTGAGTGGTTCCTCGTCTCGGACAGGCAGCTACACGGATGAATTAGGTCGTATCACCTATTTTGAAATAAACTCGGATGGTTTCATCTCAAAAGTAACCGACCCAACGGGTAGCTACACCGAGTACGAACGCAATGCTGTTGGTCAGCCAACGTTGGTGGAGTCGTACGATGCCGAAGGCAATCTGATTGATCAGGTCTCTTACTCCTACGATAGCAAGTTCAATCAAACGGGTACCACCTATTACGATGTTACAGGTGCAATTCCCGTGGCAATTGCCACAACGGGCTTAGCGTACGACTCATACAATCGCCCGCTGACTTACACCGATGAACTCGGCCGATTGGTCAAAGTCGACTATCACGAGTCAACAGAGTATGGCGAGAATGCCCCTTCACAGGTCACCACACGCGTAATCATAGGACTCGAAGATGACTCTGCTTCTGGTGAGAACGACGACCTAGTGTCACATGTGTTCTACCTAAGTAGTGGATTAGTCGATTACACCATTGTCGAACGTGTTGATAGCGATGGCTCCGATCTGGATGACATCGAAACGCATTATCTCTATACCGATCCGACCACCGACGGAGGGAGTGCCGATCCACTTCATATTCTCGCTGTCAAGGCCGTAGCAACTGTCGTCGATGGTGATGTGGTTAGTTATGCCATCACGACCCAGTTCGATGCCTACGGCAACGCCGAGGTAGTAAGCGAGTTGGTTGAAGTCGTCAACACTTTGGACGTTCAACTCTCTGGCGGAGATCTTACGATCTCAAGTTCGGACGACATACTTCGAACCACGAATTACGACTACAACCGTCTGGATATGGTTACTGAAATCACGCTGCCCGATCCAAACGGCACCGTGTCAGGCGATCAGATCAGCTACCGCTACGAATACACCCCCACCGGTCGAATTGAAAACGAGATACAGTCGTTCGATGGAGCTATCTCCGGTGACGAAATCGTCACCCACTATGAATACGACGCTCGCCACCGCGTAACCGATGTTTACGCCAATTACAAAGCTAACCAACCCGCAACCGAAGACCAAAATATACGTATTCAGTACGAGTACGATGATGTTGGAAACGTAACGTCCATCATCGATCCGATTGGCCGTGCGGTCAGCTACGATTACGACTTGCTCAATCGTCCGATTCGTGTCACGGAGCCCGACCCCGATGACACCGGCAGCAGCAATGGTCCGTTGGAGGCCCCCGTCTCTCACGTCGCCTACGATTCGGTTGGGCGTCTGCTGGCCGATCGAGATGCCAATGGTAATGTCACCCGCTACGGCTACGATGCGTTACATCGCTCTACCGATCTGTACGCCACGCTCGGGGTCCATGTTGGGATGACCTACGACCTGGCGGGGCAACTAACCAGTTCGACCGATGCGGAAGGAGGGGTAACTCGCTACGAGTACGACGACGCCGGACGCGTGCTGCAACTAATTCTGCCCGGTCAAGATTCCACGCCGATCACTTATGAGTACGACACGCTTTCCAACGTCCGTGTCATTACCGACCAGCTAGATCGCGACATGGTCTACGAGTACGACGACCAATCGCGGCTTGAGCGGTCCATTCTCAATTACGTCGACGGGGTTACTTCAGCTGCCACCGACGAAGATCTCATTACCAGCTACACCTATTACGCGGATGGAATGCTTGCCAGCGTCGAAGAGACGATTGGCTGGGATGGCTCCGAGGCCGTTACCCGTACAACCAGCTACGAATACGATGGCCTGGGACGCTTGTCGACCGTTACCCTTCCACACGAAACGACTCCGAGCCTTGCTGGCTCACAGCTTCACCAGTTCTATGATTCGTATGGCCGCTTGCAGTACGATGTCGATCAGCTCGGCAATGTCACCGAGTACCAGTACGACAAACTGCATCGGCTGACCCGTGTCATTCAAGAAGATCCCGATGCCACCAGTGGCCGATACTCTGGGGGAACCGTCGGCGCGGCAACCGGCAATGGCCCCGTCACCACCTATCGATACGATGCAGCGAGCCAGTTGCTCGATGTTACCGATCCCGAAAACCGAGTGTCGAGCTTCGAGTACGATCAGCTCGGGCGTGTCACCACTGCGTGGTCACCCGATGTTACCACAGCCGGTCTCGGCATTTACGACTCCGGGTTCGACACAACCAATACCCCTCATACCTCGTACACGTACGACTCCGTCGGCAACGTGCTCACGGTCCGCGATGCCGGTGGGGATGGCAGCGATTACGATTACGATGCTCTGCACCGACTGATTTCCGAGACCTCCACCGACCCGACGGGGGGGACGACCACGTACGCCTATGACCTGGTTGGTAATCTCACGACTTTAACCGATCCTGTCGACAATGCCACGACTTGGACCTACGACGAGCTGAATCGCGTCGTCGCTGAAACCAACGAGCTTGGTTACAGTCGATACTACACCTACGACGACGCGAGTCGCCTCACCGAACGTACTGACCGCAACGGCCGTACCACCGAATACTACTACGACAACCTCGATCGCTTAACGAACGAAGTCTGGGTGGGCAGCTCGACTCAGAACCACACGGTCTCGCCGATTAACTCTGGTGTAGCAGTCGACGATGCTGCCACGGGCACCGGCTACCTGATGTACAGCGACGAGAGCGTCCACACCCGCTTCGGCGATAACAACATTAACAATGCCGACCATTTCGTCGCGGTTCGTTTCGATAGCACTGCCGGTTGGCAATACAACAATAACACCTCGTGGGTCTCGTTTACCCCGGTTGTTACCGACCGAATCGTGGCCAGTGTCGACTTCGACAGCAACACAGCGACCAGCCTCGAAGGCACCTCCGGCACGGAGCATGGCATCCTCAGTGGCTATCTGTCGGGCAACTTGGAGTATTTCCCGGAACAATGGAACGGAGCAACAAGTGGGGTAGGCCCGGAGGGCGAGTTCGACATCACCGGCACCACCCTCACGGTCAACGCAGCTCATGTGATCAATTACTCTTACGATCACTCTGGACGCTTGCTCAACTCGAAAGATAGCTACCACGATTACAGCTACACGTATGATACACACAATCAGTTGACCGAGCGAGATATCAACATCGCTGGGCTGAGTGAGACAATCGAGATCAATTCCATTTACGACACCGTGGGCCGACTTTCGACTAGACGTACGTTCTTTAAAGACAATGGCTCTTCCACCGCTGACGCCTTGAACATCTACGGCTACGATAATCTTCATCGACTCACCGACATCAGCCAGAAAGACAACAGTGGAAACGACGTTGCTCAGAAGCATGTTACACTGACGTACAATCGGGCGAGCCAACTGGAATCGCTGACACGCTATGCCGGCACCACTCCGGTCTCGGGTGATCTTATCAATCGCATCTTTACCTACTCCGGTGAAGATGGCACCGAAGTCGCCTCTACCGAGTACAACTACGACGCAGGGGGGCGTCTGGATTCGATCGAGCATTGGGAAGGCGATGGTAGCAGTATCAATCTCCTGGCAGGCTACGGCTACACGTTCGACAACCAAAACCGCCTCGATGCACTCGACTTCCTGCCGAATGGGGTGAACTCCCCTTACGACTATTCGGCAGAATACGTCGACTACGACTACGATGATCGGGGCCAACTGACCGATGCCGACTATACGAGCGGTACGGATGAGAGTTACTCGTACGATGAGAATGGCAACCGCCTGAGTTACACGACCGACGACGACAATCGGTTGGAGTTCGATGGCACCTACCACTATACGTACGACCACGAGGGAAATCGTACCGCACGGTTTATAGACGACAATTCGAATGGAGTGCTGGATCAGGACGATATTGATGTCACCCTCTATACGTGGGACCATCGCAATCGGCTCGTCGAAGTCTCCATTGCCCAGAGTGCCGATGGTCCGGCCGATAAGATCGTCAGCCATATCTTCGATGCCCAGAACAACTGGATTCGGCGAGTTGTCTCGTACCCCGAAGGGAATGGCAATGCCGACATTACTGTGTTTGTGCACGATGGTGGTCATATCGTCATGGAGCTCGAAGACTCGAAGCCCTATGACGACGAGTTCGAAACCTTCAGCGACCTCACCAAAGAAGACCTCAGCCATCGGTATCTGTGGGGACCGAGTAGAAACCAGTTGCTTGTGGACGAAGCGGTCGAGAGCCTTACCGACGCGAGCCAGAACGAATCGCTGTTCGCACTGGCCGATCACTTGGGAACAGTGCGAGACCTGGTGGACCAAAGCGGAACGCTTCGCAAGCATACCGAGTTTGATAGCTACGGAAATATCACGGGTGAAACTTTCTACGATGCGTCGGGTAACCAAGTGAATGAGTCTCATGCCGAGGCAGTGGAGCAACTGTTCGGTTACACCGGCCACCCGCTTAATGAAACCACCGACCTGAACATGACGCAACACCGGCCGTACGAAGCAGCCACCGGCGGCTGGCTAAGCCAAGACCCCACGGGTTTTGATGCGGGAGATGTGAATCTTTATCGATACGTCGGGAATAAGGTCACGGGGTATGTAGACCCGGATGGGTTAGAGGGATGGATTCCCGATTACCTTGAAGGTAAAGAAGGGTGGATTCCAGACTATTGGCAAGGCAAAGAAGGATGGATTCCCGACTATTATTACGGCACAAGCGAACATAACGAAGAATCAATTATCGGTGCATTCGTAGATGGCTACGTAGAGTCAGCCGTATCGGGCAGGCAAGCGTCGAGCCTTGCGGGTGAAGTAGATGGTGTCACAGACTCACTGAACCCATTCGGTGGTGGAACTGGTTTCGGTCCCCAGTATGGACACTGCGAGGACTATGAATCGGGTAAAACAGTTGGTCATGTAACTGGCTTCACGATGAATGCCGTCATGACTGTGAGCGGCATGAGTGGAACAGTAACCGCGATCAATTCATTGCGAGGAGCGGGTGGAGCGGTTCAAGTTGCTCAGCTCGCGGTTGTTGGAGGAGGCTATATTGAGGTTGTATTCATTAACGGACAGGCAGTTGTATTGACGGCAGAGCTAGCAGCTCAGTTGGGCATAACAGCGGCAGCAACATCAAACCTTGGAAATGCAGCCGCGAATGTCTATCAGGCAACGGGTGGCGGAAGTTCCGGTGGAGTAAGCAGTGTATGGCCAAAGCATCATCCTTTTCCTAAGTATCTGGGCGGAGCCGCCGATCAGACACTAAAGAAGATACCACGCAAATTGCATTATCAGTTCCATAGTTCACTGGACAAGTGGATGAATTGCAAGTATGCTCGCGCAAAAGGCGCGGGAGCCTTCAAGAGCATCGACCGAAAAGAGGTAATCCGCGATCTGACAGAGTTCTACAAAACTGCGGACGGTGGTATCTATAAGAAGTACCTAAACGATTTCTTGCAAGCAGTCAAAGAATCTGGGTACTAATTACAGGATTTTGAACGGTGGAAACTAATAAAAGAGGCGGTCAATTTAAGGGAAGAGCTATTTTGAGGGGATTGGATAGCAATGAAGTAGTAGTCATAGAAGAAGATATGTCGGTAGTTGAATACTACGACTCGTTGCACCCACTACTTGATGACAACGGGACTTGCCGCATCAGTCTCGGAGTGCGTTTTGTTTGCGGTGAGATTTATGACTACGATGGGAAACTCGACCAGAAGTTTCGGAATTCATACGACGAAAACGGAGGCTATTTGAAAAGCAGCATTCAATTTGCCGATGGTACTTCGTTCGAAGGTTAGTTGGCTCCAGTGGGATTATGGTTCGAGCAATACCCAGTTCATGAGCTATCCCCGAGACCTCCGCAACCGTCTGCCAAGAGTTACGATCATCGATCTCTATGTCGGACCGAGACGCAGGAATTGCCCCACACCTACGATGCGATGAATCAGTGGATCACTCGCACGGTCGACACCGATGGCGATGGCACGCCGGACGAAAAGACCGTCTTCGTCCACGATGGCGGACAAATCGTCATGCAGCTTGACGATACAGTAACCACCGCCAGTGAGGACCTCACCAAAGAAGACCTCAGCCATCGTTATCTGTGGGGACCTGCGGTCGATCAACTACTAGCCGACGAGCAGGTGCATTGGGATAGCACCGCCAGCGACATGGTGACCGACGAGGTGCTGTGGGCACTGACGGATCACAAAGGAACGGTACACGATCTCGCGATCTACGACGAGGTGAACGGAACCACCGACGTAGTGAACCACTTGGTGTACGATGCGTTTGGCAATCTCCAGAGCCAAAGTAACGCGAGCCACGACACTCTCTTCCGCTACAACGGCAAACCCCAGGACACCACGACTGGTGATTACTGGATGCAAGCCCGTTGGTACGATCCGACAACAGGGAGCTGGCTGAGCAAAGACTTCGTGTGGGACGACACGAACTCGTATGGTTTTGTGGGGAATAAGGCAACAACGAGCATCGACCCTACTGGGCTGTTTAATGAGGATATGTTCTGGGACAACGTGCGGAAGTTCGATGAGAAGTTTTTACGCTGGTTCCAAATGCAGAGTGGAACGGCTAACTTTGGGGATTATTGGTGGAGTTCCCTACGTACAGCTGAAGATGGCAGTCCTGTTGCCCACATTGATACAGATCTCAACGAGTGGGAAGCGGCTGTCAAGTTTGTAAATCTGCAAGACCAGTTCATCGGTCCTGGCAATCACTATAAAGCGAGCCTTATTTGTTCCAGCAGTGATCCCGCAAGTGCCTATCAGGAGTACATACAGAACTGGTACAAGAAAGCGGTAAGGACTACCGTTATTGGGACTCAAGCATATCTTAGCCTTCTTAGCTTTTACAATGAAGGCTACGACATCGTTATCACGGCGGCAGATGTCGGCGGAGAAATCAAGAAAGGGCAATTCTATTCTGCCGCCTTCAATTCGATCGGATTCCTGCCTTACGTTTCAAATGCCCAGATAGTCATTTTCTTTAGAGTTGGAGAGAAAATTAAAGTACCCCAAGCGGTACGTTCGTTTATGAAGACAGGCAAGAAAGGTCTTGGGTTTGTTGATCATCCATCACTGGTGAAGCATTTGGGCAGGGCTGGTGATAACCATTCGTGGCACCATTTGGTACAACAAAGACCTCGCAATCTTGAGAAATTCACGCCTCAGGACATCCACAACACTTGCAATGTGATTGCGTTGCCAAACGGCACTCATGACAATATTACGAAATTCCAGCAACAAGCAAATCGTGCTGTAACTGGTAACCGTACGCAAACAGTTCAAGACTGGATTAGCCAATTTACCTACGAGGAACAGTGGCAATTCGGCAAAGCGTTAGTAGAATACGAACTAACTGGCAGTTGGCCACCGGGGTATGTTTTTCCGAGGTTGTAAGAGGTAGCAAGATGGATGGCACAGAACGTATACAGGAATTGGTCGATGACTATGTGGCGAATCTCTTAGAACGTGAATCATGCGATGATCCAGATGATGCGAATGATTTTGACACTGCCGCATTAGATGCCTTGGACGAATTATATCCAAGGTATGGCGATGCCGGCCTCGATAGATTAGCAACATTATTATCACACCAAGATCCAGCCGTAAGGTGTGAAGTTGCTTGCATTCTCTTACGAGATCGACATGAGAAGGCGAAGGCAGTTCTTGAAGACTTCGCAAGCAGGCCAGAAACGGGTTTGAATTGCGCAGGAGCCCGTGCAACTCTGGGTCGATGGGATGCTGGAAACTGGAAGCCGTTCTGGAAAGAATAGCTATTATGTGATCTTGCCGAACAAGCTCACCGACCACTTGGGCTGCGATAGCCCAAGACTTTCGGACAGCGGCGGGAGCCATATTCTGTTACGCCGCTACGGTCGGGGCGTAATCGGTTTCGAATGCTTCAGGGGGGGTGTAACCCAGCGACGGGTGGAGTCGCTGGCGATTGTAGAACATGTCAATGTACTTGAATACGCTCAGGCGTGCTGACTCAAGGTCGGCGTACTCATAGTGCTTCGTCCACTCATGTTTCAGACTCCAGAAGAACCTCTCGGCAACCGCGTTGTCGTAGCAGTTGCCCCGGCGGCTCATCGAACACTCGATGCCAAGTGTCTGCAAGGTCCGTTGATAGCTCTCACTCGTGTACTGACAACCGCGATCACTGTGATGCAGCAGTTCGCCAGTACGTGGTTGTCGTGACTCGATGGCTTGACGTAACGCATCGCTCACCAGCGGGGTGGCCAGCGAATGACTCATCGACCAACCTACCACCTTGCGGCTAAACAGATCAACGACGACCGCCACGTACACCCAACCAGCCAGCGTCGGCAAGTACGTGATGTCGGTCACCCATTTCTGGTTCGGACGCTCCGCATCGAAGTCCCGATCCAAGACGTTCGGCGCTTGCTGTTTGGACGGATCCGCCTTGGTCGTCGTCGGCGTGAACCGCTTACGGACTCGGCTTTTCAGGCCCATTTCTTTCATCGCAGAAGCCACCGTGTTACGACAGGCCGTCTCCAACTCCTCGTGTTGCTGGAGTTCGTGAGCGATCTTCTGGGGACCATAGATCGTGTCGCTTGCCTCGAAGACCTGCCGTACGGACTCGTGAATCTTGGCCGTCCGCTCGGAGCGTTTACTTCGCGGACGGTCGACCGAGTCGTAGTAGCCCGATCGACTGACCTGAAGGAGCTGGCACATCAGGGCCACCGGAAAGGAGTCGCGGTGCTCGCTAATCCAGGCGTACTTCATGTCGACTCCTTCGCAAAGTACGCCGTGGCTTTTTTTAGGATTTCTCGTTCCAGTTCGGTCCGCTTGAGTTGTTTGCGGAGCCGAGCGATCTCGGCTCGCATCTCCTCGACCGTGGCGTCGTCACCGCACGGCTCCGGCGGGGGAGCCAATTTGGCGTGCCAGGCCCGCAGCGTGGCATCGCATACCCCCACCGCCTCGCAGGCTGCCTTGAACGAATAACCTTCCTCAACTACCAGTCGCACCGCGTCTCGCTTGAACTCATCGCTATACGTCGGCCGCTGCCGCTTCGCTTGCTCGTCCATATTTCGGACCTCCTATGGGAACCATTATTCCGGCTCCCGCCACTGTCCGAAAGTCTTGGGTTATCGCACTTTTACATGTTGTACTGGGCTTCCATGAAAGGCGAGATGCTCGTCTACGGCAAACCGTACATGGGACCCGAGGCTTATGGAGACGATCCAACGGATCCACAAATGGATACACCCTATACGTCAATTCCGTGGAGTAACGGTGATAAGGAAGCATTTTTGGCAACGCAATTAGGGGCTATTGCTTTTGATACTGGTTCTGAATCTATAAACGATACAGACGTTAAGACTCCTGGAGACTTCCGAAATCCTGGGAATAAGAATCCTGTCGCGGATGCCGTCGTAGCTAAGAATTCTCAGAGATTTGGCAGAATCGGTACCCGAGTCGGAGCTGCAGGTAGCTTAGCGTCAAAGATATCAAATGCAATGGACTGTTACAGAGGCATCTACAGCTTTGAACACCATATCGATGTTTATGTTGGATTTCACCCTTTGACGAATGAAAAGCATATTTGGGCTACACTCAGAATAAGTGCAGGCGATCAAGTCATTGAAGCGATTCCACTGTCCGCTAGGGATGCCTCGACTCTAATCTTCCAATGGAGCAATTTCGGTGAACATGGTATTAATAGCATGCCTTGGAAAACAGAATAAGCAGTATGCAGTTAATAGTGGAGTCAATGCTTGCACACGAGTGAATGTTTGTTTACTTCCGGTGCTCCTTTTCACGGCATTGACTCCCTGGGCAGCATCGGCAGAGGAGGTGCCTCCCGAGTTTGCCAATTGCGATACTCGACCATTCGAGGCCGTATTGCTGGTGCCAGCTACGCCGCAGGATGGCCCAGACAAAGGGGTTGAAGTTCCCGCCTACCGCATCGTCAATTGCGGTAAGTGTCGGGAAGGGGAGGTGTGGATAACGGACAGTGCCACAGGTTGGATACCTCGTGATAGTGTCGTGCCGCTATCAGAGGCCGCGGCGGTGTTAGCAGCGAAACTTGAAAAGAGTCCTGAAGACGCTCAGATTTATGCGTGCCTCGTTCAGGTAAACGTCTTGCTCAACAACGATGACGAATCGAGTCGCTTGCTTGCCAATATGCCACTTGGCATTCAGAACACTGTTCCGATTCGCTACGTGCGGGCGATGGTTTCCGCAGCTGTACAAGGCGACGGTCAGGCAGTGGCCCTGGAATTGGATTTGCTGCTTCAGGAAAAAAACTATGACGAGTATTGGTTTGCCTGCTTGATGCCTATTCTGAATCGGTGCAATCTTAGTGCCGAGCACCTTGAGGTTCTTAAGTCGCTTTCAGCGGGGCATTTGGACCAATCAACCGATCTTGCTTGTATCGCTGAGGCTTTTTTGTTGATTGCCGAAGGTAAATACGGACCCGCGTCGAAAGCGACGGGGCGCATTTTGATGTTGAATCCCTATTTCCCGAATGCGTATTACCTGCACGCGATTGCGCTGTCGGGGCTGAGAGATACCGAAGAGGAATTGCGAACGCTAAACAAGGCGATCGAGATATGGCCAGGGCATCACCATGGCTACTATCTTAGAGGACTGCACAATCAAGAAGCGGGTGCCTTGGAGCAAGCCGAAGCTGATTTTCGCTCGGCAGTATCGTTGAATGTAATCGAAGATTATCGCTTTCCATTCGCACTCGCCAAAGTGATCCTGGCGCGCGAGAACCGGAAGTTCAAAAAACGTGATCAAGCCAAAGTGGCGGAAGCGTGCGAGCTGCTGAAGACGCTTTCCGACAAGACCGATCATAAGAATTTCGACTACGAATTCGCCTACGCTCTTGCATTGTACATGCACAATGATTATGGCGAGGCTCTGAAGGCCATGGATCGATGCGAAAGCATGGATCCGACCGCACGCAAGCTGCTCGCGCCGATTCGCATACCAACGGAAGAGAGAGCAAAAGCGGCTGCTGAAGAGTGAGTCAATATCCTCTCGTCTAGGGGGAGTCGAAATCAGTAAGGAACTTGTGCGTAATTGAAAGTCGGCGAAACACAGATTCTTTCTCGCCTGCTAACGGTTAGGCTTTTGGTTTTCTACAGCCAGTTGTCCCTGAACCCGAAGAATTACGCAGTTAGCGAACCCCAACTATTACGCACAATAGCAGCTACAGCATTAGGCTATGAACGCAATCAGAGGCACACAATCTGGCACGGAATCGAGTAGACAGGCATACAATTTGTAGTCTAGAGAGTGAGACAAGCCGAACTTGCAATCACAGAGAATCCTAAGTACCGTTGTGCCAACGGCTTCTAGTCTAAACCAACAGATGTGATGCGAAGCAACGTCCGACCTTTTAATCCGTGGGTCGTGGGTTCGAGTCCCGCCGGGGTCCTAGCTGGTGAGGATAGGTGACACAAGAAGGTCTTACAGGGCCCTGCAGGTAAGCGCGATATCGAACGGTCGGCTTGACGGTGTCAGCCTTAAAAATCTGCTCCACTCGTTATAGATGTAGCATTTAAGGAACGCCTGCGTGGCACTTGTGTTTCCCCCTCATGCATAGCATGCTGCAGTTGGTGTTGTTCGACCACTTACTCCTTGGACCGTAACGTATCTTTTCTACATCCCTCCTCCCCGCCCAGAGAGGTCGACCTGCGTTGCGGAAACGGGGCCAGCGGAGCCCGAAGGGGGGGGCCTGCGGGCGGGTATCTTTTCTCTTCACTTTTCGCTGGGAATTGGCCACCGGTGGTGTTCTAATGGATAGGTGGTGTTGTGGCTGTCGGCTTTCAGCTATTGGCTTTTTAGTGATTGGAGGTGAATCAAATGTAATGCTTGGGTTGTGTCCGACTTCTAGCGACGCGCAGGCGATGGTTTGCCGGCGTGGGCGTTCGCTGCTGCGCGTGTGTCAAGGCTGTAGGCTATAGGCTGTAAGCGGTAGGCTGAGTCCTTCGGGTCGCTGGAAGCTCCCGTCAGCATGACACTCCGCATTCCGCATTCCGCAATCCCAAATCCCCAATCGTCTCCCAACTCAAAATACTTTCCCACCCATGGGAATCTATTTTGGGTAACAATCCCGGAGGTGTTGATGCAACCTATTACCTATCAACGACTTACGATAGATTCCCAGCGGGAAAATAGATTCCCACTCGATGCGTTTTGGGAAATGGGAATCTATTCGGGCGCGAAAACCACTGGTTTTGTAGCGTGCGTGCCGATTCAATTTTCCCATCGGTGGGTAAATTGGGAATCTATTGCCCAGTGTTGGGAATCTATCGCTCGGCGGTCCTTGGACCTGCTCCAGAAACCACGATTCCGGCTCCCAACCCTGGCCGAAAGTCTTGAGGGATCGCTCCGTGTCGTAAGTTATTGTCTACCCAATGGGTTAGGTCGATTGTTTCGAGTCCTGCCGGGGGAGCTACTCAAAAAGCCCGTACCATTTGGTCGGGCTTTTTTTGTGCGCGGGCGTTTATTGCGCGGACCTTTCCTCCGCAGCCAGTGCTCGCCCGCCGTCGGCCCACTCGAGCTTACTCCCCCGCTGGATCCTTCTTCGCGTAGCCGGCCATTTGGCGGGCTTCGGCGAAGCAGGTCGCGATGCGGAGCGCGACGAGCTCCAGTAGCGCGTCGTCGTCGAGCTCGGCGATCGCTTCTGGTGGGATCGCTTCGCCGTAGCTCAGCGCGATTTTCTTGGGGGCTGGCAGTTTGCGGCCGCGGGGCCAGGCTTCGTAGCTGCCGGCGATGCCGACTGGCAGGATGCTCGCCTTGCCGCGGCGCACCAGTGCAATGAATCCCGGCTTCAGCGACTGCAAGCGTCCGTCGGGCGTGCGGGTGCCTTCGGGAAACATCAGCACCGCGTCTCCCAGCTTGATGCGTTTCAGGGTCGCCCGGATGCCGCCCAGGCCGCTGCCATCGCGATCGATCGGAATCGAGTCGTACGCCCGGATCAGCGGGCCGAGGATCCCGCGAAACAGGGTATCGCGAGCCAGGTAGGCGATCGGCCGCGGCATGAAACAGCCGATCATCGGCGGATCGAGATAGCTCTGATGGTTCGAGAGCACCACGACCGGCCCAGTCGGCGGCATATTGTGATGTCCACGCCGGCGGAGTCGGAAATAGAAGCGGGAGAACCCACCGATGACCCACTGCGTGAGGCGGTACCAAATGAGTTTTGGGAGCGAGCGACGGTACATAGGGAGGAAACTTCGGCAGCTGGCGGAGGTGGCAAAGATATAGAGTATCCCTGCGACTGGGCCCGACCGCCAGTGACACCTACGAACGCACCCCCAGGCGGGCGGCCGCTTCGACGCTATCGAACAGCGGAATCACCGTGTGCAACCGGCAGGCGTGCAGTGCTTCGGTGGGGTGCGGAGCCAGGCAGGCGACGTGAAACTCGCCGGCTGCCATGGCGATTCGCTTGTGCAGCTGAACCAGCTTGCCCATCAGCGAACTCGACATAAACGTCACCTGAGCGAGGTCGAGCACCATCATCGGCGGTTGCCAGTCGGCCACGGTGCCCCAAAGGGCCTCGGCCAGCCCGAGCGGGTCGGCAAAGCCGTCGCCGGACGGAATCAGCTGGATAACGAGCCAGCCATCGCGGTGGTAGTGTTCGCCGCGCCAGTCGTCGGTGAGTTGCAAGACCTCAGCCATCGCCGCCCCCTCGTGTGTGTTGCAGGATCCACGAACATCCGAAAAGTACCGGCTCCAAGCAGCCTAACGCTATCTTCCTCCCGCGACGCAGCCAGCGAAAGAGGGGCTCGCCATTCGCAGCAATGCTGGCAGCTAGCAGCCTGAATTTGCAGGTTCTTGGAACGAAGCAGGGAAATGTCAAAGTTTGACGATTAGGCCGACGATAACAATTTTGCTGAATACTCATGGGGGGATGAGCATTCGAGCGACTGCGCCTAAGAAGTGCGAGCAGTGCTAGCACTTCGAGGGTGCGGTGATCGCCCGGAATCACATTCACTTTACGCATACCCCCGAAACATCATGAGTCGGCATACCCTCAGCAACATTAGTCTTGCCCTGGTCTTCCTCATGTTGGCCACGGGCTGCCAGCCGATGCAGCCGTTTTACTTCCATGAAGACGGCGATCTGTCGCACTACGTGGATGTTTCGACCGACATCGAATATCCCGATGTCGAAGAGCCGAAGCTCGACGAAGTCTCTCAGGCGCAACGTCCATTGTCGGTAAAGAACATGGACAACTACGAGGTCTGGGACCTTTCGCTCGAGGAAGCGACTCGCATTACCATGTGCAATAGCCAGGTCATGCGTCAGCTCGGCGGGCGGGTGCTGACCAACGCTCCCGAGACTATCTCGCGGACGCTCATCAATTCGTCGGCCATCACCACCACTTACGATCCTGCGTTGGTTGAAACCGGCAACGGACAGTCTTACGCCTCGTCGTTCGATGGCATTGGTGTCGAGTCGGCCTTGGCCGAGTTCGATGCCCAGCTCGATTCGAGCCTGCTCTGGCAGAAGAACGATAACCCGGTGAACTTCGATCCTTCGTCGTTCGGTTCGTTCCTGGCTCAAGACTTCCAGCAAGACATTGGTAACTTGAACGTCGGGCTTACGAAGAAGACTGCTGATGGTTCGACATTCCGCTTGTCGCACTCCACGAACTACGACAGTAATAATAACGGTAACCGCCAAACACCGAGCGACTGGGAAACGAACTTCGAAGCGTTCTTCGATGTGCCGTTGTTCCAAGGTCGCGGGGCTCAATACAACCGGATTGCAGGGCATCACTCGTTCGAACAGTACTCGGCGAACTCGCCCAACAGCTTCGACGGCGTGATGATCGCCCGCATTCGTACCGACCAGACGCTGGCCGACTTCGAAGGTGGCATTCGCAACCTGATGCGTGATGTCGAGCAAGCTTACTGGGAACTCTACTTCGCTTATCGTGATCTCGAAGCTCGTAAGCAAGGTTTGGAAAGCTCGCGGGCGACTTGGGCTCGCGTGAATCAACTGTTCCTCAACGGTGCCCGCGGCGGCAGTGCCGATCGCAAGGCTCAGGCCGAGGCTCAGTTCTTCCAATTCCGTGCTCAGGTCGAAGAAGCCCTGACTAACTTGTTCCGTGCCGAAAGCCGACTGCGTTACATCATGGGTCTGAGCGTGTCGGACGGTCGCCTGATTCGTCCGTCCGACGAACCGACGATGGCCCGTGTCGACTTCGACTGGGCGGCCACCAGCACCGAGGCCATGGCTCGCCGGGTGGAGATTCGCAAGCAGAAGTGGCAAATCAAGCGTCGCGAACTGGAATTGATCGCCGCTCGCAACCACCTGCTCCCACGCTTGGACGCGGTAGGTCGTTACCGCTGGCTGGGTGCTGGCGATGAGCTGATCAACCACGATGCCGATCCGGCTGCCTCGGGACGCTTTGCCGAAGGCACCAGTGCCTTCGAATCGCTCACTAGCGGCGACTTCCAGGAATGGGAACTCGGCCTGCAACTGTCGGTGCCGATTGGTTACCGTCGTCAGCTCAACGGGGTTCGCCACGTGCAACTGCTGCTGGCCCGCGAACGAGCCTTGCTGCAGGACCTGGAATTGGAAGTTTCCCACCAGTTGGGCGACTCGATCCGCGACATCGACTACAACTACCAGGTGACGCAGACCCGGTTTAACGGAAAAGTGGCCGCCGAACGCGAAGTACAAGCGGTTGCCCTCTCCGAATCGAAGGGTATCGTCTCGCTCGACCTGCTGCTGGATGCCCAACGCCGGCAGGCCGAGGCAGAAAGTGCCTATTACCGGTCGCTTGTTGACTACAATCTGTCTATCCTAGAAGTTCACTACCGCAAGGGTTCGCTGCTCGACTACAACGGGGTGTATCTTGCCGAAGGCACCTGGCCCGGCAAGGCTCACTTCGACGCCTTGCGTCGAGCTCGCCAGCGGGACGCCAGCATGTACCTGGACTACGGCTTCACTCGTCCGAACGTGATGAGCCGCGGGCCAGTGAGCCAGTCGCTCGGCACTCCCCAAGGCATGCCTTACGAGGGTGAAGTGATGGAAGGACCGATGATGTACGAGGGTGAGTTCCAAGGCGAGGAAGTGCCGATGAGCGAACCGACCCCAGCCGCACCGCAAGACGAGTGGGGAGCTTCGGACACCGGAGCCTCGCTGCAACCTGCCGGTGCGGTACAGCCAGCCGGGTACCCTTCGACCGCTTCGTCGCCCGAACGGGTATCGCAGGCGAGCTACCAAATGCCAGCGCCGCAGGCGAGCATCACTTACGCGACAGCTCAACCAGCAACGACGCAACCTACGAAGACACCCCAGCCGATGACCGGTCGCTCGGATGAAGGACAAACGCATTACCCGACTACTGCGACTCCTCAAAACCCTGGAACAGGGTGGAACGCACAACGCTAAGCACCTGGCCAAGGTGCATGGTGTGAGTCGGCGTACGATCTTTCGCGACCTGGAAACACTTCGCGACGCGGGCATCCGGCTCCGCTATAACCGGAAGGCCGAAAGCTACTCGATGGCCGAGCCGGTGCCGTTGAACGTCGGCGACTTGTCGATCGACGAAGCGACCGCGTTGGTAACGTTGGCCAATCAGATGGGCGACGATCGCCATGTGCCGTTCTTTACGGCCGCCGGCCTGGCGGCTCGCAAGCTGAGCGGAAGCCTACCGCGCAAAACGCGCGACCAACTGCACGAGGTGGCCGACGCAGTGACCATCGTGCCGCAAGGGGTTGCCAACCTCAATGGCAAGCGGAAGCTGTTTGGCGAGCTGCTCGAAGCCCGCCGGCAGCGTCGCGTGCTGCGGATGGAGTACGCCAGCCTGACCGAGTGGGAGACGATCAGCACGAAGCTGCGTCCCTACCAGCTGATGTATTGCCGACATAGCTGGTACGTGGTCGGGCGGTCGAGCATTCATCGCGAAGTGCGAACCTTCAAGCTGGCCCGCATCACCGAGCTCGAAATACTCGACGAAGAGTATCGCTTGCCGCGCGGGTTTAGCCTGAAGCGGTATCTGAAAAACGCCTGGCGCATCGTGCCCGAAGGCAATAAGGACCTGCAGGTAGTCATCCGGTTCTCGCCGCTCGTGGCCACCAACGTGGCCGAAGTCGAGTGGCATCCCACGCAGCAACTCGCTCTGCAGCCGGATGGTTCGCTGTTGTTCGAAGCAACGGTCTCAGGCCTGAACGAAATCAGTTGGTGGATTCTCGGCTACGCCGACCAGGCCGAAGTGCTCCGCCCCGCGCGATTGCGCAAACTGGTGGGCGAGCGGGCGGCCAACATGGCCAAGATCTACGATCGATAATCGGCCACCAATGGGGTATAGTGGGTAGCGTGAGTCGCGTTGCCCTGTTCGCCGGCCGAGTCTACTGACCTGCCTGCTAGCCGAGGGGCCTCGCTGCTCCGGTTGTTTCGCCCCCGTTCGTCTCCAGCCCCCCGATGCTGCTTTGTTTTTTTCGTTCGATGGAATTGATGGTGTAGGCAAGTCGACCCAGATCGACCTGCTGTGCCAATGGCTCACGGAATCGGGTCACCAGGTCACGCAGTGTCGCGACCCGGGGAGCACCCCGCTTGGCGAACGCATTCGCGAGGTGCTGCTGGCAACCGACGACGCGGTAGCAATCCATCGCCGGAGCGAGATGCTGCTGTACATGGCCGCCAGAGCGCAGTTGGTGGAAGAGGTGATTCGCCCCGCCCTCGAGCGTGGCGAAGTGGTGGTGTCCGACCGGTTTCTGCTGGCCAACGTCGTGTACCAGGGACACGCGGGGCAATTGCCAGTAGCCGACGTCAAAACGGTCGGCAGCGTCACGATCGATGGCATCACCCCCGACGCGGTATTCGTGCTCGATTTGCCGGTGGAAGAAGCCGACAAACGGATGAACCGCGAGCGAGACCGCATGGAACTGCAGGGCGACGCGTTCCGCCGCCGGCTCCGCGAGGGCTATCTGGCCGAGGCGGCCACCGATCCGGCGGTGCACGTGATTAGTGCTGCCGAGCCGATCGAGAAGGTGCACGCAGTGATCCGGGCAATCGCCACGAAGTTGATGGCTTAGCAGGTCTTTAATACCAGCCTGGACCAGCCTCCAGGCTCCCGTAAAACCGGTCTGGCCCGAAAATTTGGCAATCGAGGCCCTCTCGGGCTATACTCGACTGTCCCTCCAGGCGAACACCCTCTCCCTATCTGCCACCCCGGGCCCGCTCCGCGCGCTTGGCCCTGTACCTTCTTTATTTTAAGGAAACAAGCACATGTTGCAGTTGCGACGTTGGACTATTGGATGGTTCTTAGCCGCGTGCGTTCTCGTCGTTCCCGCTTTGGCCGAGGAACACGAGCATATTTGCCGGTACTGTGGGCAGGACCACTCGCTGATGTTTGCCGCCGCGACCGAAAGCGGCGACATGGGCCTCAAGTACGCTCCCGACCGGGTGGTCGACGTAAAGCACATCAAAATCGATGTGGTTCCCGACTTCGCCAAGCGGACCGTGGCCGGCACCACCACGCTGACGTTCGCCCCGATTTCGAAGCCAGTTGAGCAAGTGACGCTCGACGCCGAATCGCTCGACGTGTCGAACATCGAGTCGTCGGTGCCGCTGGCCGATTACGTGCTGACCGATCACAAGCTGACCCTGCTGTTTGCGACCCCGCTGCCGGTGGGCGAGGACGTGGAAGTTGCCATCACCTACTCGGCCGAGCCGAAGCAGGGGCTCTACTTCCGCACGCCGGAGCTAGGGTATCCCGAAGAGGACACCCATCTCTGGACCCAGGGACAAACGCACGAAGCCCCGCACTGGTTCCCTTGCTTCGACTATCCGAACGAACGCTCGACCACCGAGGTCATCTGCACGGTTCCGAAGGAAATGGTGGTCGTTTCCAACGGCAAGATGCTCTCCGATGAAGTGAACGAGCAAGGCTTGAAGACCGTGCACTGGCTGCAGGACAAGCCGCACGCCAGCTACTTGGTATGTTTGGTCGCCGGTAAGTTCCACGTGCTGGAAGACAAGCACCGCGACGTTTCGCTGCGGTTCTTCGCTCAACCAACGCTGGCCGAGCATGCGGCGAACTCGTTCCAAGACACCCGCACGATCATGGAGTTCTACGAAGCCGAGATCGGCATGCCGTTCCCTTGGGACAAGTACGATCAGGCGACGATTCGCGACTTCAACAGCGGCGGTATGGAAAACACCACCATCACTACGCTGACGCACACGACGATCTTCTCCGATGAGACCGAAAACATCTACTCGAGCCGCAACCTTGACGCCCACGAGATGGCGCACCAGTGGTTCGGCGACTACGTCACCTGCGAAGACTGGGCCCATCTGTGGCTGAACGAAGGCTTCGCCACCTATTACACCCATCTGTATGCGGGCCATAAGCTGGGCCGCGACGAGATGAACTACGGCCTCTGGCGCGATGCCAAGGGGCGGGTGCTGCCGCAAGCCGAAGACTCGAAGCCCATTGTGTTCCGCGGCTACGACAATCCTTGGGAACAGTTCGACTATCGGGCGTATCCCAAGGGTAGCTGGGTGCTGCACATGCTTCGCAGCCAACTCGGCAAAGATCTCTACCGCGCAGGCATCAAGCACTACCTCGAAGAAAACGGCCAGTCGAGCGTCGTCACGGCCGACCTGCAAGCCGCCTTCGAGGAAGTCTCGGGCCGCGAGCTCGATCGCTTCTTCGATCAATGGGTCTTTGGAGCGGGTACTCCCAAGCTGAAGGTTCGCTACAAGTGGCTGGCCAAAGAACGCTTGGCCCTGGTCACCGTCGAGCAAACTCACAAGGTCGACGACAACACCGGGCTGTTCGAGATTCCCACGACGCTGCGTTTTGTGGTGGATGGCAAGCCAGTCGATCACCCGGTTACCATCAACAAAGAGAAGCACGACTTCTATGTACCGCTCGACGAGCAACCGACGCTCGTGCGGTTCGATCCGGAGTTCACCGTGCTGGCCGAAGTCGACTTCGACAAGCCCGATGCGATGGTCTACACGCAGCTCGAGGCCGAAGACGACATGATTGGCCGTTTGATGGCCGCTCGCGTGCTGGGCAAGAAGGACAACCACAAATCGGTGGAAGCCCTTAAGGAAACCCTTAACAACGATGGTTACTACGGGGTGCGTATCGAACGGCCGAGTCGCTCGAAAAGCTCGGCACCGACGAAGCGTTTGCCGCGTTGACCGAAAGCATGACCCAGTCCGACGCCCGCGTGCGTCGATCGGTGGTCGAGAGCATCGGTAAGTTCTATAAGCCGGCCACGCTTGAGATCCTGAAGCAAGTGGTCGAGAACGAGTCGAACACCGCCATCGTGGCGACTGCCGTGCGGGGGCTCGGCAAGTACCCCGCTGACGACGTGCAAAACACCTTGATCCTGGCGCTCGATCGACCGAGCTTCGAGAACAAGATTGCCATGGCAGCCATCGGCGCGCTCGGGGCGTCGGGCGATGTTTCGCTGCGGGGCAAAGTGCTAGCAGTGCTGCAGCGCGACCGCCAGAAGTTCGGCGATCGCGACTACGGTCGGGCGCTGCAGGTGCTGGCCAAGCTGTGGAAGGAAGCCGACGACAAGCAACCGGTTCGCGACATGCTCGAAGACGCCCTGCAAGATCCTTCGCGCAAGGCCCGCCAGGGAGCGATCGAAGCCCTCGGCGAATTGGGCGATCGCACGGCCGTTGCCGCTCTGCGTTCGTACGCCGATCGCGAAGGGGAAGGTCGCAACGCAACCGCTGCGGCCGCGGCGATCAAGAAGCTGGAAGACGATGCCCCCTTCGTCCCGCGGGAAGTGCAGGAACTTCGCAAACAGCTCGGCGATCTCACCAAGCAGCAAGCGAAACTGCAAAAGGAACTCGATACGCTCAAGAGCAAGCTCGAGGCCCGGCCCGAAGAATCGTCGGCCGATGTCTCGACCACTCCTGGTTTATAAGTGTTTTTCGCGAGCTGCTCCTGGTAGCAACAAGCGTTGAATTCGTCTTGACGGTGGGGCGGGGGTTTGCAAAACTCCCCGCCCCACACGTGTTTTCGACCCATTGTTTCTCAAGGAGGAGGCACGCGCCATGCGTTGTCTTTGTGCTCTCGTTAGCCTGACCTTTGTTACTGCCCTCGGTTGCGGGGGAGGCGATACCGCTTCGAATGCTCCGTCGACAGGTGGCACCGCTACGTCGGCGTCGGCCAGCGCGTCGGATATCAACAAGCATCCCGCGGTAGTTTCGTCGACCAAGTTTCTCAAGGCCATCTCGACCGGCGATCAGACCACTGCCATGGGTTGCTTAACTCCGCTCGCGGCCAAGCAACTCGAAGACTACGGACAGGGATTCAAATTCGCAGCTGTTGCTGAGGCCGATTTTAAAGCGACGAATCTTCGCGAAAATGCGATGGACACCGACGAAACAGCGGTGGAATATCACATGACCGTCAGCGACGGAACCGAATCGGTCGAGCTCGATTTGTGCTGCATCATGCGACAAGTGAACAACGACTGGCGGTTGAGCGGTATCGTTTATGACCTTGGTAACGGTCAAGAACCGGTACTCGTGAACTACGAAGCAGCACCACAGCAACCAGCGAATACCGCAAATTCGGCGCAGACCGCCGCAAATTCGGGCGCGGAGGCCGCGGCTGCGGAAACTGCTCAGGCTCCCGCTGGTGCGCAAAATCGATAATCGAAAACGACCTAAATCTATAATTTACAAGCACTTATGGCCCCACTCCGGCATCTCGCCCGGTGTGGGGCCTGTGTTTTGCGCCAAGAAAAGTTTCCCAGAAACATTCAAGAAAGGGGTGCCCCCCTTGGACAACGTTTGTCCCCCTGCTACTCTTTTCCTTGCTAATCGACAAGGTTAGCGTAGTCTTTGCATACTACATTACTTACCCCACCTGCAGGTTCTGCCTGCTCCATTGGCTCTGATGTGTAAGCAGAGTCAGTTGTAGTCAAATCGAACCGATAAGTTTCGGTTCATTCGATTGCTTCCGTCGCACGTGTCGGCGGGACCCATTTATGAAGCAATCGATTAGTGTTCCGTGTTGGTACATGTGATTCTCTCAGAAGGAGAAAGTGATGAAGTCGACCAACTTGCTGCGTGTTTTCGCGTTGATGGTTGTTGCCGCTTTTGCCGTTGCTACTGCGAACCAAGCCGAAGCTGGTTTTGGTCTGCTGTGCAAGCTGCGTGGTGACGACTGCTGCACCCCTTGCTGCGAGCCCGCTCCCTGCTGCGAGCCCGCCCCTGCACCTTGCTGCGAGCCTGCTCCTTGCTGCGAAGCCGATCCTTGCTGCCCCAAGCGTTGCGGCCTGTTCGCTCGCCTGAAGGACAAGTTCGGTAAGAAGTGCTGTGATCCTTGCTGCGAAGCTACTCCTTGCTGCGAAGCTCCTTGTGAGCCCGCTCCTTGCGTGGAAGCTGCTCCTTGCGAACCAGCTCCTTGCTGCGAGCCCGCCCCTTGCTGCGAAGCTGATCCTTGCTGCAAGAAGCCTTGCTTGTTCAGCCGCTTGAAGGACAAGTTCGGCAAGAAGTGCTGCGACACCTGCTGCGAACCCGCTCCTAGCTGCGGTTGCTAAGTTGACGCCGGTTTCCCGCGAAACCAGCTCAACTTCGTAGGGACTCGCCCTCCCGGCTATGAGTCCAAGACCACCTTCGAGCGTGATATACGCCTGATCGTGGTACTAATGAACTCCAAAAAGCTTGATGGCTTCGGTCATCAAGCTTTTTTCGTTCCTCCCCCGTTGGCAGTGCTATAGTTGACTCCTACACATAACTTACATAGGTTGAGTAAACCGCGCTGGACAGGAAGACTATTGCGCCCACAGCAGGATCGCTGAAATCGGTGCCGCGTGGCGGTTTCGCTCGCGTCGGTTATTCGCCCTGCCGAAGATAGGGCCGTTATTCGAAAACTGAGGAGATTGTGATGAAATCGATTCTTCGTTTTGTGGTGGTTGCTGCCATCTGCACTATGTTCGCTGGCAGCGCTAGCGAAGCCGAGGCCTTTGGCCTGTTCAAGAAGTTCCGTAACCGCTGCTGCAAGACTTCGTGCTGCGAAGTCGAGACCTCCTGCGGCTGCAATACTGGCTGCGGCTGCGACACTGGTTGCGGTAGCACCGAAGTGATCGTGGAAGAAGAGTACACCGAGCCCACCGAGGTTTCGCCAGCCGACACCATGCCTGCTGTGCCTGAACCTCCAGCCGAAGAAGCCGTAGAAGAAGCCGCTCCCGCGGCGGAAGCTGCTGCTACCGAAGCTCCTGCTGAGGAGGCTGTAGAAGAAGCCGCTGAAGCTCCTGCCGAAGCCGCGGAAGAAGCCGCTGCTGAAGCGACCGACGCTGCTGCAGAGGCCACTGAGGAAGCTGCCGATGCCGCAGGCGATGCCGTTGAGGAAGCTAGCGACGCGGTGGAAGATGCCACCGAAGCTCCTAATGCCTAAGTCGCCAGTCGACGCTTCGTAAAACGTAAACCAAACACCCCGGCCGGGCCTACTGCCTTGTCGGGGTGTTTGCGTTTGCTAGCACGAAACTCGAATGGACCTCGTCGGCTCGGTCTGCAATAACTCGCGTCGTCTGCGTTGCCTCCGATCTACCTCCACCGAATCGACCGCCCCGATGCAATTTCGCGTCCAACTCGACGTGTTCAACGGTCCCCTCGACCTGCTGCTCCACCTGGTGCGCAAGCACGAGGTCGATATTAGCAACATTCCGGTCGCGGCCGTGGCCGACCAGTTTCTGGAGCACGTTTCGGTGCTCGAGCAGATCGACGTCGACGCGGTTGGCGACTTTCTCGACCTGGCCAGCACGCTGATCGAGATCAAATCGCAGATGGTGCTCCCTCGTCAGGAAGCCGAAGAGCCCGAGGAGTTGGAAGATCCCCGCCAGGAGCTGGTGGAACGCCTGCTCGAGTTCAAAAAGTACCGCGACGCGTCGCAGCATCTCGAACAACGCGGCCGCGAATGGCAGGATCGCTACGCCCGGGCGGCCAACGACCTTGGCTCGCGTCAGAAGCACGAGGAGGTGCCCGCCATCGCTGGCGTGGAGCTGTGGGACCTCGTCAGTGCGTTTGGGCGGGTGCTACGCGACAAGCTG
Source organism: Aeoliella mucimassa (assembly GCF_007748035.1). NCBI lineage: Bacteria > Pseudomonadati > Planctomycetota > Planctomycetia > Pirellulales > Lacipirellulaceae > Aeoliella > Aeoliella mucimassa. Next base: position 5,790,447 of record NZ_CP036278.1, on the reverse strand, counting down.
GCCAAGCCGGTGGCCACCAGCATTACGTACGACGACACGCCGATACACGTCTACATGCAGCGTCTCGACGAGCGTCTGCAACGCGAAGGCAGCGTGACCTTCTTCGACCTCTTCCCCAACGCGGTCCACAAATCGACCCTCGTTGGCATGTTTCTGGCGGTGCTCGAAATGGTGCGGTACCGCTACGCTTTGGCGCATCAGGCCGAGCGGTATGGCGACATACTCATCGAGCCAGGCCCCGAAAAGCTGCCAGCTCAGATCAAAGTGAGTGCAGTCAGTGAGTCGGCCGATTGAGCCGCAACTCGCGATTCTCCGGGCAATTGCCGAAAACCGGGGCGGGTTGGCTCCTGCCGACGAACCTCGATAATTGGTATCATGTCGCTCTTTTCCATGGTTCTGTGGTTTTCATGGCTTCGTGGATATCAGTACGCACCCCCTACCTGTTGATTCGAACTCCAGATGGTTGAGAACGCCCCCCTGCAATCGTTGCAACATCGCGGTCTAACGATCGAGGGCTACTCGCGCGCGGCCGTGCAGTCGTACTGGCGCATCCCCGAGCTTGGCATCGGATTCGATCTCGGCGCACAGCCCTGGAGCTTCATGGGGACTGACACTTGGTTTGTGTCGCACGCACACCTCGACCACATCGCAGCCTTGCCGGTGTACGTCGCTCGCCGGCGGATGATGAAAATGGCCCCGCCCACCATCTACTTGCCGACGTCGGCCATCGAACCGGTCGAAGCGATCCTGCAGAACTTCACGCGACTCGACCGCGGCCGGTTGCCTGCCGACCTGCGGCCGATCGAGCCTGGCATGGAGATCAAGCTGTCGCGGGAGTACGTGGTCACCACGGTGCCGACCAAGCACACGGTGCCGTCGATGGGCTTCGTGGTCTGGCAGTGCCGCAAGAAGCTCAAGCCGGAGTACGAGGGACTCGCCGGCATGCAGATTCGCGACCTCCGCCTGGCTGGCACCGAAGTGTCCGAGGAACGCCGCGACGCGGTGCTCGCTTACCTTGGCGACAGTTCCCCGCCGGGACTCGACGACAACCCCGAGATGTACCAGGCCAAGGTGCTGATCTGCGAACTCACGTTCGTCGCGCCGGGCCATCGCAAAGAGAAGATCCACAAGTTCGGGCATATCCACCTCGACGACTTCGTGGAACGCCGCGAGCGGTTCGAAAACGAACTGATCATCGCGTCGCACCTGAGCACCCGCTACCACGAAAACACGGTCCGCAAACTCGTGAAAAAAGCCCTGCCCGACATGCTCAACGGGCGACTCCATCTGTGGCTGTAGCACTATCCAGGGTAGCGCTTTGGCTCACGGAACTCGCCGGCGCACACCCCTTCGCTAGGCGACGATTCCCTTTCAGGGAATGTTTGAGTAGAAGGCTAGCTATCCAGTTGTCGGTTGTGCTCTTGTCCTCCGCGGGCTCTGCGTCTCTGCGTGAGGATTCTTATGCTGGCTCCCGCTCCACATCGTTAGCCGACGCCTCCGGCTGCGGGCGAAACAACTTTTCTGAATGCACCGGTTTTTGCTGGGAAATGGCCACCTGATTTGCTATAAACAGGTAGTGTTCAGGTGTATCTGTGTTGTTGTGTAAGAAAGGAGCCTGCTGTGGATCGTTGCTTGTGGTTGTGCGAAGCGAATCGGTGCTTGGTTACGCGTCGTCGTGGGGGGAGTTTTGCCCCCACTCGCCAGCGGTGTGGGGCGAAATGACTGGCGATGGATTTCCCGTTAGATGAAAAAACGCCTGCAAATACAGGGGGAAAGGCAATGCTCGCGGCCGACGTGCAATCAGAATAAAGCCCCCACGAATCGATTTCCCGCTTTTGGGGGCAATTCGGTGGGGGCAAAAAAACGATGCGACCTTTCACGGTTTCTGCCTGGATCACTCCGGTGCTGGTTCGGTGTCAGGCTCTGCTTGCAGTTCTGGCTCCGCTTCCTCAGCAGCATTGGTTTCAGCGTTGGCAGCTTCGTCGGCTGGTGGTTCGTCGGCTGGTGGTTCGTCGGCTGGTGGTTCGTCGGCTGGTGGTTCGTCGGCTGGTGGTTCGTCGGCCACCGGTTCGGTCGGCTTTGTTGGTTCGTTGGGGGTAAGCGTTATTTTCCCTAGTTCGACCGCATGCTGTAAATCGTCTTGACCTTCGATGTTCCACACTCGCAGCGTGCCATCCAGGCTCACCGAAGCCAGCTTGGTGCCATCGGGCGAAAGCCGAATGTCGGTTATTCGCAAGCAGTGACCAAACAGATGGCAACGCTGTTGTCGCGTATCCGCATCAAACACAGAAATCTGATGCCCGTCCACTTCGGGATGGGAAATGGTCAACCGCTCGGAGGTCGAAGCAATCAGCCGATGCTTGCTCGAGCTATCGATGGAGCGAATTGCAAATTGTTCAGCGACAGGCAGCTCAGGACGCGCTATGAGAGGATACTCGTTCTCTGGCCAAGCAGCAGTAAGCACAGGCAAAAACTTCTTCTCTTGAAGGCTGAATCCCATGATCCCCGACAATTGCCCCCCGATTAGCAGGTTGTTTTCCATGGCTTCAAGCGAGACACAATTGTTTAGCCCAGCGAATCGGATCCGATGAACAACTTCGCCTGTATCGACGTTCGCCACGCAGTTATGCGATTGGGTAGAGATCGCCAGCTGCTTGCTATCGTCAAAGAAATCAATGTCGCCCACGCCGGCGCCGATGTTAATCTTGGTGATTCCAGCACCGACTTCTTTCTTGCGCCAGATCCAAACCTCCCCTTCGCTGCTACCAACGGCCAGGTAGTTGCCATCGGGCGAGAATCGCACCACGGTGAGCAGGCCAGGGGGTGGGTCGAGTTCCGCGTGCTCGACTCCCTCGTCGGTGAGTGTCCATACGTAGAGCTCTCCCTCTGCGTTGTCGTATCCGCCGACCGTGGCCAGTTTGCCTTCGGTCGGATGGAAATCGAGCGAGCGCACGACGGTGAGCACCGGCAGTTCAAACTTCAGGTCGCCCGTCGCCGCATCCCACAACTTGATCTGATGTCCACGATCGGTGCCGCCGGTGGCGATCATGTCGCCCTCGGGCGAGTAAGCAACGCTCAGCAGCACTCGCGCATCGGCCAACCGATCCCAGAGTTGCCGCTCGGAGACCTTCGACGCATCGGCCCACGTTCGATAACGGAGCAACTGCTTCTTGTCGGTAAAGTAATTCTGGTAGTACTGATGTCCCATTTTCTCCAACGCAGGGCGGGCCAATTCGCGATCGCTGAGCCGCAAAGCCGTCCACGCCCGCAGGGTCGGGTACATGGTTGTGCCGGTGAACTTGTTCGCGAGAAGCACGGATCCTTGGTGAATCCGCTCATAGTCGAACCCAAAGCTGCTAAGGTGCCCTTCGTCGAAAAAACACTTCATCTGGTTAAATACCCAGGCATACATCATGGCGCCATGTTCTTCGTCGCGTTTGTCGGCCTCGGCTTGCAGGAAGGCCGCCAAGTCGCCCGGCTCGCCCATCCAGCGAGGCAGCAAACAAATGCCCATCGACGAGTACAAAGGCAGATAGTCTTCGTTCACCGCACGCCCTGCGAGAAACGACATCATCAAGGTTTCTTTGGGAAGTCCCAATCCTTGACCGATGCGGATTTGCAACTCGAACAACGCGGGATCGTCGCCGGTTCGCTCTTGGGCTTCCAGCAGCAGCTCGGCCGCTTGGATCAGTCGCGTTTTGAATTGGAGGTACCCTTCTTCGGTGACCGATCCGATATACCCGGTTCCGCGGGCAACCCACGCGTACGCGTGCAGGGCTTCGGCTTTGCCGATGCGGGCGGTGCTCGACTCGGGATACGCCTCGAGCCAGGCATCGAACTTCGCCAGATGATCGCGCCAGCCAGACGAGGTTGTATCTTCAGGTTGTCGCACGGCCTGGTAGAGCTTCCAGTACATGGGGAATCCCATCATGTCGAACGAACCTCTTTCACGAAACTTGTCTGCCAGTTTCTCGAGTGTTTCGAAATCGCTATTCGCCCAAGCACTCTCGGCTTGCGCCAAGCGGTAGCCGATCACGAGTTCTGCCGACCAGGCCGGGGGCGGCAGTTCGAACAGGCGAATGTCGCCATTCTCATAGACGCTAATTCCCTTTCGCGCATCGGGGCTGACGACAGCCAGTTGCACGTCGGTACGTTGCGGGGGAAACTTCTGAGTGAATCCTCCGACGTCGTAATCGTAGAACGTCAGGCTGCAATCTCCATCGTAGATCGCCATCACGTTGCAGCCTCGCAAGAATTGCAGGTCCCGACACTTGGTTTCCATCGAAAGCTCGTGCTGACCGATCCTTTTTTGGTTCTTCTGGTTGTACGCCATGATTTGGCCATTGTCGGTAGCCATGAAGACCAGATGCCGATCGTCGGTCGAAGCGGCAATATCAATCGGCTGCCCCAGCGGCTTGTCGAAAACGTGATCGCTAAACTCCATGCCGCCTGCGCGAAGCCTTCCGACGTACCACACTCCTTCTTCTTTGCTTTCCAGTCGCAACGACTGAAAACAAGCCATCATGCCAAGTTGAGCAAGCCATTCACAAGGTTCGCTACCAGTTGTGAGGGTAAACTGCGATGCGTCGTGGATACTCCGATCAAACTTCGGGTCGAAGCTTGCGAAGTTACGTACCGCCGTGTTGGTCTGCAAGTCGTACAGGTACATCTTGATGTGAAGCCGGTTGTGGTTCTCTCGCTGCTGAACGTCCGCACCGCCCACAACAACGTATCGTGGATCTTCTGCAAACCGGCACCTTGGCAGCGGAATCGTCTCGTCGCGTATCGACTGTACTTGCTCGCCAGTCGCAAGATCCCACACGATGCATTCGCCATCGTCGTGGGTTGTGACCGCCAGCTTGCTGTCGGGGGCGATATCGAGATCGTACACCTTTTTGCCCTTTGGCAGGTCCCAAGAGAGCACCTCGGAACCAGTAGAGCTTTCGCGATACACGGCATGACCATCGTCGTCGATTGTCAGCGCGTGGGTCGAGTCGACGGTGAACGCAACCTGCTGGACGGTGCTGCTATGTCCCTTTAAAGCAAAGGAGTTTATCTGCTTGATCTCGTTGGCGTTGACATACTCAGGAACTTGCACCACCGGCAAATCGACTGGCGTGAACAGCACTTCGTTGCTATTCGAGCGAACAGTATTTGTAGGTCGCGGACTGGATGACTTCGATTGAACTCCCGAAGGCCGAATCAGCCTCGGCTCCGGCTTTGGATGAGCACTCTCCGGAGTCGACACCGCGGTGTCCCCCTCGCCGCACCCGACCAACGCACAAGCCCCGACCATACAAAACCAGGTGCACAGAAGTTGCACCGAAAATTGCTTGCCAAATCGCTTCACCGCGACACCCCCTAGTAGGATCCTGATGCAGTTACCACCGCACATCCATGATAGTCGCATCACGCGAGTCTTCCCAGACTCTGCGCAGCAAACAGCTAGGGTACACGCTTTACCGTTAAAACACCGGGGGAGTCAGCAGCTTGGCCAACGGCTATTCCGCTTCGACCGTTTCGGGCTCTTTGTCGCGATTAAAGAGTCGCTTCGCACGTTCGGCGGCGGCTTCGATCACTTGATCGGTTTTTTCGGTCGCGGTTTCCGACAACTTGTCGGAGTCGACCTTCTTGATGGTTTCGATTGCCTTACCAGCACCCGCGGTGACAACCGGCTGCACCTTGTCGGCAAAGTTACCAAAACGCGACTCGACTCGCTCGACCGATTGCACCGCCCGCTCGATCTTCGGCAGCAGCCCAAACACGAGCCCGGCTCCGAGCACCACCACTGCAATCATGTTAGCGGCCAGCAGCCACACCATGATGGAGAGCTTTTTGACAACTTCGGGTTGGTCCATGAGAAAGCCCCTTTGCGACAAGCAAGTTGTGAACGATCAAAGCCACGCACCGCTGCCGAAAGCCTAACACCATGGCTAGCCAGTCACAAGATGTTGCACCGACTGCTGGGGGCTGTACATTTCGTGGAATTCAACGTCGTACATTCGCATGCGAGACGACTCCAAATAGACGCCGAACAGCCCTTCGGTGAAGGTCGAATCGGCCAGCGTCAGAATCACCCGCCCGTCCACCGAAAGCTCCAGGTAATGCCCGAAAGCAATCAGCGTAAGCTCGGCCTTGCCGGGAGTTTCGCTGTACCAGTTGCCCCCCTGCAAGGTGCGGAACTGCATCATGTGCTCGCCGGTGCCGGGCTGGCCGGTTTGCCAGGAGCGGAGCTGGGCGATGCCTTTGAGCAGGTCGAGCGAAAGGTAGTAGCCGTCCTGGGTTTCGGGATTGACTCGGAACACGATGCCACACTTGCCGAGCCCGCACAGATCGATCTTGGCACTAAGTCTTGCCGACTCCAAGCTGCCATCGAATACAAACACCTGATAACCAGCTTCGCACGCCAAATCAAACGCGTTGCTCTCAACGGTAATGTGCTGCTCGCCCGTGTAATCGCGGAGCGGGCGGATGCGGCTGGCATCGATTCGCCGGCCGATCCAATTGTCAAATCCCTCGTAGGTGATCGCGCGAAGCAAGCCGTTGCTGGCTCGACTCAATCGCTTCGGTGGTGGCATCAAATTGTTCGAAGTGCGGTCGGGCCCGCCAAGCGAGAAGAAGTTCCAGAGCAGCCAGCCTTTGTCGTCCTGACACACCCGTGCGGCGTAGTTGCCTTGGGCAAGCAGCACGTTGTCGTAATAGCTCCGCCATGGCGAGCCAATTTTGCTGGTATGCCAGTAGCGAATCTTCGCGTCCTCGCGCAGGCTGCCGATCAGGTAGTACTCCTCCTCGATCTTCAGCAGGTTCGGCACCTCGATGTCGTCGTACAAGCCGGGATGATGCAGCGGCGGGCGGGCTTCGAACTTACCGGGGGCGACTTCCTCCATCACCCCGACACAGCCGCGACGCACCACAGGGCCTTCCTTCGTGCGGGCGGCCATGATCAGCCACCCGCGATCCCCTTCGCGATAGTAATACGGATCGCGGAAACTCACCCACTCGCGACCTTCGTCGACGGTCGACTCGTAGAACTCCGGCGACGGTTCCAGCGGCAGATCGCTCGCGGTATCGATCGGCGCATGGCGGCAACTCAACGGTTGCTCGAGTGCCATCTGACGCGCTTGACGCACCAGCGGCGGATCGTGTGCCCCTCGGTGGTCGAACCAATTGACGGGAGTCTTTCGCCAGTGATACAGATCGTCGCTTACCGCCAGGCCGATGCGCTGGACGTCGCCTTGCTCGCGGCGCGACAAACCAGTGTAGAACATTCGCCAGCGATTCGGCTGATGCGGATCGGGCGAGACCGACATGGTCCACAGCATCAGGTCGTCCCACGAACCGGGATCGCCGATGAACAGAGCGTTGTTCACGCGCCGCCAGTTGATAGCGTCGGTGCTCACCGCGTGGGCGATAAAGTCGTGATTCGGCAGCACCAGATGGAACAGATGGTACAGACCCTCGTGGTACAGAATATCGACGTCGCCAATCGCCTTGCGGCTGCCTTCAGTTTCAGTAAACACGATGCAATGCTTCTTCGGAGTTTGGAAAATAGCCAGGTTGCTTGTTGGGTGTCATCGGCTAGCGACCACGCCTCGCACTACCGCCAACAAGCATTCCTCGAAATTGTAGCCTGCTCGGCCGTTTTCATCTATTTGCATCTTCCTTCTCGATGGTGTGGATTGCGGGCATTCTCGCGGAATGCCGGTTCTGCCCGCGTTTTGGGTGGTTGCCATGGTCGGTTGTCGCATCGCGTCTACAATGCTGCACCTGTCGAATCGCCACCTCTCCATTTTCACGCTCATGTTGCTCTATCTGAAAATCTACGCTGTTGCCCTGGTAACGTTCCTGGCGATCGATATCGTCTGGCTGGCGGCCGTCGCTCGCGGGTTCTATCAAAAGCACCTGGGCTACTTACTGGCCGAACAGCCGAACCTCTACGCGGCCGGCGTGTTTTACCTGCTGTTCGTCGCGGGGATGGTGGTGTTCGCAACGATGCCAGCCCTGGCGGCCGGGTCGTTCTGGAGGGCGCTCGCGCTAGGTGCCTTCTTCGGCCTAGTGACTTACGCCACGTACGATCTCACGAACCAGGCTACGGTAAAACAATGGCCATGGATCGTGACCGCCATCGACCTGACGTGGGGCGCGTTCATTTCGGCCACGGTAAGCACGGTCGGATATTTCGCTGGACGGTGGCTCGGCTAGTGCTGTTCTAGTGAAAAGACGCTCTGCAGTCTTTGCCCCACAAAACCATTGCCCCTTTGGTATCCAGTAGTTAGATTACGGTCATCATTGAATTGACTTCAGGCGATTTGCACGGACTCCTACGCAACCGCTACGAATCAATGGCCGTCGACCGATTGGGTACCCCCCTGCAGCGGTTGAAGACCTACCATTCGTGGCGGTTCTTTTTGTGTAGGGAGTCTCTCACTCGACGGCGATCTATGACTCACCGAATGGAATGCTACCTTGCGACCACCCTTGCCCTCTCCACCCTCCTACTAAGCCTGGCCGACACCCCGGCAACCGCAGCACAGATTGCCTGGCAGCGCCCAAAGACCATCACCGACGAATCGGACCTGAGCACCACCGGCGACCTGGTTCACGCGGGCTCTTGGGGATCGACCGACACAGTGAACGTCGAGTCCGGCGGACAAACCATTCCCTTTGCCAACCTGGCTGCAAGCGGCACCAACAGCGATACCATCCAGCTGACTGGCCTTGACTTCGAAACAACGAACGACTCGTTCTTTGACTCCAGCGAAACCAGCGTGGATACGGATTTCGAGACCGTGCTCGACGGATTCGTCTTCAAATCAGGCACAGGACTCGGAGTGAAGCAAGCGACGCTCTTCGGTCTCGAAGTCGGCACCTTCTACGAACTGCAAGTACTGATCAGCGACGACCGCGTAGGGAATCAAACCGTGCAGCTTGGCGATACGCAAAACGAAAGTGAAACCGCCCCAACGGTCGGCAGCCTGAGTCCATCGGCCAAGCTGGTCGATAGCCCGATTTTCACGGGTACGTTCGTCGCCGACGCGACCACGCAGGACTTTTTCCTGTTCGGCTCAGCAACCAACTTGCGATCGCTCGCGGCTTACCAACTTCGTGTGCCCACCTCGATACCCGTGTTCGATCCACTGCCAGGCGACTTCAACGACGATGGCCAAGTCGACCTGGCCGACTACACCCTCTGGCGCGACAACCTGGGAACCGATTTCAACCTGGAAGGAAACGGCGACGAACTCGGCGCCAGCAAAGGCATCGTCGACGCGGCCGACTACCTGCTATGGAAAGAGTCGTTCGGCAACTCCCGCCCGAACAACATCGTCCCCACCACCGCGACGGTGCCTGAACCTACTGGCCTAGGCTGCTGTTTGTTGGCTTTGGTGGCCTTGTGGGGAGGGCGACGCGGAGCACACCCGGCAAGACTTGGAGCACACCGTCCTGGACTATCCAGGTAAGGAGGAGAGGGATCGAAGAAGCCTTAAAGCAATGCAACTTCAGGATGAATCGGTGGACGAGTGCCTTCATCGCAAGAGATGCAGCTACTCTTTGCTCTGGAAGCCTTTGCGAACAAGGTCCCAAAGGAAGTTACCAGCCGCCGCGCCAGCGACGACTCCCAACACGACCAGCTTACCCATGCCGCGATTGCGAGAAGTATCGGGTTCGAATGCAAGAAAAAGCACGGCAATGGCAATGGCAGCCCCTGCTAATCCACCGACGATTCCACCAGCATTTAGATTCATCGCCTCAACACCTTTTGAATAAGTACTACGTTCTTCACACGAAAGGAGTCCACCGCGGTGCCACTTTAACACGGGTGACGACAATGGAGTAGGCCAAAGTGATTGTGGATCTACGGGTCTTATTGCAGCTGGTCCGTGTGGAGTTAGCGCTCGCAATATCACCTGTCCGTAAATACTCAGATATCGGACTGATGGGAACGCCCCAAAAGACCTGCCGCAATACTAGAGTTCCCGGTCGAGGCTGGTTTGATTTCCGAATCTGACAACAGCATTACCTACCATTCAAGATCAAGCGAGCTCCACCAATCATCGTGATCACTGTCTAATGTCAAAACTCCGGAGTCCGCGGTTGGACAGGCGTGCTCGCGATTGCGTGCGTCTCAGTGAGCTGGCTCGGTTAGGCGTACCCGTGGGCTTCTATGGCTGGTTCGAGGGTTGCCAGCAGTGGTTCGAGTTCGGCTTGGTAGTTTCGCCACCGCTGGTTGGCGGTCCGATAGATCGGCATCGTCGCTTCGGCGTACGTGGGGGCGCTGATGTGCAGGTCGGCTGCGGGGGTGCGCGTGTCGAACATCGTTGGCTCCGCGGTCACACCGAACTGCTTCAGCACTGGAGCGACGGCTTGCGCCGGATCGGTGACCAGCTGCTCGTAGCGGATCTCCGCCCACCCGCCTGCTAAGCGTTCGCGAAGCGAGTGCCAGTTCATCAGGTCGTCGTTCACTCGTTGGGCGGCAGAATCGGGGTCGACAAAATCAACGCTGAAATCATTAAGAGGACTAAAGGTCATGAAACAACTTATCAGCACGTCGCGGGGATCGCGGAGCATGATCGCGAGCGGGGCTCGCGGCATCAGTCGCAGGTACGTCGGTAGCACCGGCAGCAGCGACGGATTCTTGTCGACCAGCAGCGGGTCGGCGTCGGGTGAAGCGCCCAAGGCGGCTAGGAGAAACGAGCGGTACGTGTCGCGAAGCTCGTGGAGCTTGTCGTCTGCAATGCCCGAGAGCACGTCGATCTCCAGTTCGGCGAGGGGGATGTCGCTGAGCATCATGGGAATCATGAAGCGCGAGAATGCGTTCCACTCGTCGGCGGTTACGATTTGCGAATGGCGGGACAGGATCGTCTCAAGCAGGGTGGTGCCGCTGCGGGGGAGTCCGGAAAGCAGCATCGTGCGACTCGCTTGCGGGTCGCTGACCGACTCTTGCCAGGCTCGCAGATGCGATTCGTCGAACGACTCGAGGAGTTGCTGATGAGTGGTTCGCTGTTGATGGCGATGCTCGCGGTACTCTCTGGCGTGCTTACGGCCGAGGTGCTTGCCCTCTACGGCGGCTTGCCAGGCCTGAGAGTACAACTGGCGCGCATCGAGCGTGCGGGCGAGTTCGCTGTAAGCGCGACTGCGAGTGAGCCAGTGCGGCCGCTCCGCTTGGGCGACCTTCGTGAGCAGCTCGATAGCCTGCTCGTGCGAGCCTTGTCGGCGGAGAATACGTCCGCGGACGACCAGCGTTTCGGGATCGTCGGGCTGCAGTCGCAAGCGGGCATGGGTGGCCTCGAGCGCGGCATCCAGTTCTCCTGCGTGTTCGTGCAGCAAAGCCAGTTCGAGCCAGGCGTCGAGATGGGCTGGATCGAGCTGCACCGCTCGCTTGAGGCAACGAATCGCTTCGGTAGGATGTCGCAGGATACGGTAGCTCTGCCCAACGAGAAACCAGCCCTGGGCGTTATTGCCGAGATGCTGCTGTGCGTCTTGCAGCAAGTGCAACGCCCGCGGAATGCGATAGCACTCGCCGAGTGCGCGACTGGCATCGACCACGGCGAGCAAGTGGTGCGGATGCTCAGCGACTGCGCGTTCGAACAATGCGAGTGCGTGAAACAGCCGATTGCCTGCCCACAACGCCCGTGCTTGTTGCAGGATGGGAAGATCGCCGACAGCAGTCGCAGCAGCCGCTTGCGATGTTGCCGTGGAACGCGATTGGGCGGCGTGCTTCTTGAGTCGCGTTTTCTTTTGCTTCTTTGTCATCGTTCCGACAAGTTGATGAGGAGTCGCGGCGAAGTGCAACAAGTTTCTGGAGAATCGACGTTAGTTCTACTTGCACAAACGCATAGGCTTCGGCACACTCTTCGGTACCCTCTCTAAGCCATTTACTCTAATGAGGAATCTGTTATGCGAAGGCCTGGCTATCTCACTTGTATTGTGACCGTGGGGCTGCTCGCGAGTCTAGCTGTTGGGTGTAAATCGAGTTCTGATCCACCCGACTTTGGCAACGCTGGCGAGCTTTACATGGAAGCGCAGAAGGCGCTCAACTCGGGCGACACCGAGCAAGCGATCACGCTGCTCTCGCAGTCGATCGAAGCCGATCCAATGGTCTGGGCGTATCGCGATCGAGCCTGGCTGTATGCGAAAGCCGACCGCGACGACGACGCGAAAGCCGACATTGAAAAGGGGATGGAACTAAGCCCCGGCGATTACGAGCTCACCTGGCTGCAAGGCGAACTGGCGAAGCCGAAGGGAAAACGACAACTGGACAAACGCCCGCAAGCTACTAAGTAGCGTGCGTGGATGAAGTCGTGAAAACAACGCACAAGGCGTGAGCTGACAAATAGTTCACGCCTTGTGCTGTGTGTTGGTTTGCTGTGAGCGAAGGGAGCGGATTAACGACCGCCGCCACCGCCGCCGGACGAAACGTTCGCATAGCACATATCAGCGATTGTTTGGCTGGCGCGAGTGCCTGAGGCCGACCAAACTGCGGGGTCGATGTCCTCGTTGAAGTAGTCGACCGAACCGTCGCACATGGCCATGTGGGTGCCGCCTGGGTGATCGCTACCAAAGCCGATCTGCACCTTATGGCAGTCGGGGTTCGAAGCGGTATAGCTGAACGGAGCCGACTCGCAAGCGCTGTTGTTCGGAAAGCCCTTGTAGTAGTTGATCGGCACGCCGGTCGAGCCCATGGCCTCGGAGACGTCCATGCCGTTGTAGCTGTCGATGTCGTCGCTACCAACGTACCAGTGGTCGATCTTCACGCCAGGACGGTCCTGGTTGTGATTCGACAAGCGACCGGCGGTTTCGGCATCAAACCAGGCTTCGCCGAGCAGGGTGGTCTTCGAACTACCGTCGGTGATCTTGGCCATATTCACCTTGCTCCACGAATACATCACTCCGTCGAGGTCACCCCACACATGCAGCCCGGAGTTGCCAGAGTACTTGGACTTGCATTCCGTGGGAGTCATGCTGCCGCTGCTGGCCGAAACGCTGGCCTGGTTTTGAGCCAAGCCGGAAGCCGACGCGGTGTAGCTGCTCGGAACGCGACGCACGACGTGCCAGGGAGTGGGCCAGGTGCTGGAGTCCCACACATGGTTGGGAGCGGCCGACGAAGGACAACGGAAAGCAGGCAGCAGGGTTTCGCAGGCGCGAATGTTCTTGCTGCAATCGTCGAGCGATGCCCAGGTGTAATTTGGGTTCGAAAGCGCCCACTGACTGTTGCCGCATGGAGGAGGTGTGAACTCCGGATCCCAACTGCCATCGGCGATGGCGACCAGGTCTTGAGCCACCTCCTGTTCGATGTACGGCATAATGTAGTACGACCACATACCGCCTTCCTGGGTGCGAGCCCCATGCGGGAAGTAGCCACGCACATCGTGGAAGTTCAAGCACGCCAAAGAGAGTTGCTTGAGATTGTTCTGACAGGTGGAGCGGTGGGCTGCCTCGCGGGCAGCTTGTACTGCAGGCAACAACAAGGCAACCAGGATTCCGATGATCGCAATCACAACCAGCAGTTCCACGAGCGTAAACCCGTAGCTGGCGCGTTTCGGCAGCTTGGTTCGATCCATGAAACTCATCTCACTTTCTTCACCCGAGGAAACACACAACCATGAACAATGGCGACTCACGCGCTCGGTGCACGAACCCGTGAGTCGCTTACAATAAGCATTAACGCCGGCGAGCGACTCCAACGACCAACAGTGCCAGGCTGCCAAGCACGATGGTGCTTGGTTCTGGAACGGCGGTGCCGCCGCCGATGGCAGCCAACAAGGCAGCACCAGCGGCCGAGTTGGCTTGGTTAATTTCGTAAAGGTCGAGCAGGTCGACTTTGCCGTTAAGGTCGATGTCGCCGCTCAGTCGGGTCGACAGGTCGGCGACGATCACCCCATTCACGCGGTTCCTGGTTCCCCAGCCATCGAGGAATGCATTCAGGTCGCTGCCGGCCGCATTGGAGTAGTCGATGACACCATCGGCGTTCACGTCGGCAGCCCCGGCGCTGGCCGACAAGGCGTCGGCAATGAAGTCGTTATCCGCAAACAGATCGAAGGTACCGTAGTTGGTCGACGTGGCCTCGGAGGTGCCCCACACGAACATCTTGACGTCGTCGAGCGTGCCGGTGAAGAAGTCTTCGCGGGTGCCATCGGTATCGGTGTCGCCGGCACCCAGGAGCAAAGTATCAAAACCTTCGCCAGGGCTGAACGAATAGTTGCCGGTTGCCAGGGCGACCGCGTTGCCATCGACATAGAGCACGCTGTTGTTGCTGTCGCGATCCGCGACTTGCATCACGTGATACCACTCTCCGTTGGTCGGCGCGGCCAGCGAATCGCGGTCCGATGCGTAGTCGACTCCATTGTATCGCATGGTCCACAGACCGTCTTCGATACGCACGCCGTGGGCGTTGCTGTCGCTGATGATGCTTTGATCGCCTGCGGCCACTGCTTCGGGCATCACCCAGAACTGTATGCCGCGCGAGCGGATGCCGGAGTAGTCCTTCACGCCGGTGCCGGGCGAGCCGATGCCGTCGTCGGCACTGGAGGAAACCGAGATCGAAGGATCGCCGAGGGCCTTGCTCTTGGGATAGGGCGAGCCGAGTGCCCCGGCACTCAGGTACTGCTGGCTGCTGCCGACAAACCGCACGCCTACTACGCCGGATTCGCCAGGAACCGAGGGGCGCGAGGCGACGTTCACGTACGTCGGCGAGCTGGTGAGCGAATTGGTAAGGTCGAGCGCCTGCGGGGTAAGCAAGTCGATGTAGGTGTTGGTGCCCGAACTGGCGAAGGGATCGCTATCGTAGGATCCACCAAATGTGGGATCGGGCTGAACCAGGTCCTTTGCGCCGAGTTCGGCGACGGTGCCCGGGGGCGAGACCGGTGAGAACCCGGACCCGTCTTCGTCGCCGAGCAAGTAAAGACGATCTAACCGCACCGCGGCGGTGGCCATGGTCGCCATGCCGATGGCTACGCAAGCACACGCCAGAGTCAGAAAGCGTTGAGTTCGCATCGAGGAAGCTCCTTATATCAACGGCTCGTAAGCCGTGTGGAATCGTTGTATTAGCTCTTGAGTGGATGATCCTAAAAACGACGTCGGACGACAGTGCCACCTGCGAGGGTTGCCAGGCCGATGAGCAGAACACTCGTACCCGGTTCAGGCACATTCGTTGCACTCACTGCGGAAACCCCAGAAGGCAGGTAATGAACAAAACCATCGGAGAGCGTGCTGTAACCCACGGGGCTCATGCCCCCTTCGGCTCCCAGGTTGTCGCGCCAAATGGTGTAGTCGGCCAGGTTCACGGTGCCGTCGCCGTTGCCATCGGTGGCAGCATCGCTGGTGCCGAACGCCGACTTCCAGGCATCGTAGTCCTGCATGTCGACCACTCCGTCGTCGTTGTAGTCGCCATCGGGAGTAACCAGTTCGATCTGTCCGTAACGACCGAAGGTGAACTCCAGGTCTTCGGTCGGACCGTCATAGGCAGCCCCCAGGCTAAGACTCTCTCCGGGCGCGAGCGAGGTTGCTCCTTGCAGGAAAAGCTCACTCAGAGCGGAGTCGCTCAGGTTGCCACCTTCTTCCCAGCCGTTGCCAGTGCCATTGCCGCCAGTGCCAGCGAGGCCCGACTCTTGCAGGCTGGTCCAGTTGGCCAAGTCGAGCGATCCGGCCTCGCTGGTGATTTCGTAATAATCGAAGTAGACCGTATCTTGCGACGTGTTGACGATGGCCATCTCGCCCGAGTCGGAGACCTGCAGGCTGAGCGTGTAGTAGCCGGCGACTTCGTTCACTTCGCCGACCAGCACGTTATCGACCGCAAACCACCAGTCGTTGTCGGCATCGATCATGCCGATGCGAAGGGTCATGTTGTTCGAAGTGCGGTTGGTGAAGTCGGAACCTTCGACGTAAGTCACCTTGGCACCCGACAAGATGTTGTCGCCAGTAACCTCCGAATCAAGATCGAGGATGGTCTGGTAGTTGGTTCCTCCGTCGAAGGAGACTTGCACGAGACCTTGTTGCGATTCATACGAAGCGAACTCGTAGGAGAAGTCGACCGCGAGTGCACCGGCTGGAACGCTCGACACATCGACCGTGGTCGACCAGTAGGAGTTGAAACCCAGTTGATCGCCATCGGCAAAATCGTCCCAGGCGTCGCCATCGAAGATCAAGGCATTATTGCCTTGCAGGAATCCGGTGTCGTTCCGCCCAAGTTGGTTGCCTTGTTGCGACTCCCACTCGAACCGATTCATGGCAGTACCGCCATCGTAGGCCAAGTTGGTGCTGGGGGCCGACATGCCGCTGTTGTCGCGAGTCCAGCCAGGGATCACATTGGTGTAGCTGGGATCACCCGCGGTGAGGGTTAGGTCTTCAAAGTTCTGGTTAACGAGAATCTGGCCATCTGCCTGGCCGCTGAACAGGATGCCGCCCGCCAGAATTGCCGCTCCGGTGGTCGCAACGGTCGAAGTCACAGCCCGACCAAGTTGCCGAGCCACGCCGGCCGCGAGATTGCGAATCTTCATGGTGCATGAACTCCTGAGAGTGTTTGTATTCGTAGGTGTTGGAGTTGGTTCCGCGGGGTGCACGGAACCCTCGTGTTGTTATGGGTTGCGACTACTTGCGGCGGCGAAGGCCTAGGATGCCAACGCCGGCGAATGCGGTAACGAGGAGCACGGAGCTTGGTTCGGGAACATTCGCCTGATCGCTGAGGAATGCAGCAAAGGCGCCGGCCCCTTGATCGCTATCAAACGCCTGCTTGAAGAGGCTGAAGTCCTGGAAGTCGTTGTCGCCGTCGCCGTCCATGTCGCCGAACACATACGATTCGGCTTGCGACATCCCAGCGAAGCTGCCACGTTGATTGTCACGCAGGGTTGGCCAGTCTCCTTCGTCCACGACGCCATCGAGGTTGAAGTCGCCGAACTTGTAGGTGTTGTCGAAAAGCACATCGGCATTCAAGATGCTGCCATCCGACAGCAAGACCTCCAGCTTCAAGTCGGCGTAAGGGCCAGCGATCCAAATGTCCCCGAGCGATTCGGAGAACCCTCCGACTCCACCGAGCACATCGGTGCCACCGAGCAGCAAGCCTTCGCCTAGCAGGTAGGCTTCTTCGTCGTCGGAGAGTTGCACCCAGTCTTCGTAGCCGGTCTTGTCGGACAAGGCATTGAGCTGATCGCCACGCAACGCGCCCGACTCGGAGCTAATGCTGTAGCCAACCACCACCGCATCATCGGGGGTGAAGTTGGAGAAGGTGGCCGTTCCGTCGCTGTCGACCTGCAAAGTCAAATTGGTTGCGACCGCGCTGACCTCGATGTTATCGATGGCCCACCACCAGTTGTTACTGGAGTTCATGTAGCCAAAGCGGAACATCGCCTCGGTTGCACCACCAGGCACCACAAGCGAGAACGCCGAACGAGTCTCCGAGATTTCGGGATCGTAAGTCGCGGTTTCGTCGCCCACACGAGAGGAGACCTGCGCCCAAGAGTTGCCGCCATCGTAGCTTACTTCGATCACCGCGGTGCTGCTGCCTTCGGGGCGCCAGCTTTCGTCGAGGCTCAGCGTGATGGCGGGAGTCGATGTAAGGGGAATCGAGGGAGTCACCAGCAGCGTGTTGAGTACTCCTTGCTCGCTAACGTCGCCATCGGCCACGGCGATGTGATCGTTGTTTGCAGCGGTAAACTGCGTGTCGCGATTCTGACCAGCGTCGGGGACGACGTTCCAATAGTCTTTGTCGATAATCACCCAGCTATCGAAGTCTTCGCGATTGGCCGAGTTAGCCGTATAAGTGTTTTGCGAGTTATCGATTACCCAGCCATTTTGGCCAGTGGTGGCAATCACATCCGTGTTCTCGGTATAGCCGGGATTCACCTCATCGACGCTGTCACCGTAGGGAAGTCCCTCGAAGTCTTCGCTCCACAGCGAGCCAGTAGAGTCTTGCACATCAAGATTATCGACCGCCCACCACCAGTCGTTCCCAGCGTTCAAGTAGCCAAAACGAAGCTGCATGCTAGTCTCACCACCTACCGCGCCGAGCGAGATCTCCAGGTTCTCATTAATGGCGTCGTTTGGCTTGCTGGTGCTGTCGAACAGCAGGATTTCGTCCCAGCTCGAGCCATTGTCGTAGCTCACTTCGATGGTACCGGTTTGCGAGGCGTAGGGACGCCAGCTGGAGTCGAAGTTCAGTACCAAATCGCCCGAGTAGCCACCGATATTGATCGGACTAGTGGTGATCTTGGTGTTCATGGTTCCGCCGCCGGGCAGGTCGGTCCACTCGTCGCCATCGCCGATCATCGCGTAGCTGCTGGAGTTGGTGAAGTCGCCGCGCAGCTGCCCCGAGACGTTGTCCCACCAGTTAATGTCGGCGAAGCCCCAGCCACGCCATTCGGTCACGCCGCCATCGGGAGTAGGGGTAAACCCTTCCGGCGCGTTATCGATCGTCCATCCAGCAGGTGCGGTATTGGTCCAGACGGCTGCCGGGTCGTAAGGAAGGCTTTGGCGGAAACCAGAGTCTTCGAGTGTCCAGGACTCAAAGTCCTCGGTAAACAAGACTTGTGCGTCCGCGGTTCCGGCAAACAGGATGCCAACCGCCAAGATGGCTGCCGAGGCAACACCGGAAGCAAACCTGGTGCTGAACCCCAGTTTGCGCGCAATGGTTTTTCCCAGGTGCAAGACCTTCATTACTCAGTTCCCTCCAAAGATGATGACGTGTCGCAATGTTGATGCAGGTCGTCGGCTTATCAAAAAGCAATCGTGGAGGTCAGAATAAGCCTTGTGAGAAATTGGACAACTAGCTTCACATAAACTTAATCAAAACTTCTTTTGACACTAACAGAGATGTGCGAGGTGACCTTCGCTTTGAAAACGCGTGGACAACTCCATGCCTGCTAAACACTCGATGAAAACAGCTACTCGCTATGATCGGGTGGGCTCACTTCCCGGTTCACATATTTAATACATACACATTGACCCACAGCGCACAACAACCTTCAGTTAGCGCTGCGTTGATAAGCCATGTATCTCATGGCAGTAGAAGTGGCAAACGACTTGCAGGTCGGCGAAACCATGAAGAACATGTCGCCGATGAGCCAATCGACAAGAACGGACTCGTCAGTCCGCCAGGTGTTGGAGTGAATCATCGTGTTGGCCATCGCTTGTCAACATCCGCCAGTGGTGTTCGTCGAATCGCAAGGAGAGATCACCACCGAGTCGTTCTTCAGAGGCCTTTACTCCTCAATGATCTGAGCGGAATCCATTAAACGAATCCGGGCCCCCGCCCGGAAGTTGATTTCCCGCCGCAGAAGGTTGCGGGAGAGGGTGTCTTCAAGCTCTGCTAATCGGTCAAGTTCTGCCTTCAGTGTGGTGAGTTCGAGGGATGGCTGAGGTGGCTTTATGTGTAGTAACCAACACTTAATCTGACAGACAATCTAGTTAGCGACCAGTTGCAAGTTCTTGTCCAGTCGCTTTTCGTTGACGATCGATTTGGCATCTTCGAAGGTTTCCATTGGCGTTTTGCCGTAACAGTAGCGACCGCTGTGCGGTCGCTCGTGGTTATAGCTCTTCATCCACTGGTCAAGATCTGTTTGCAGCTCCTCGATCGAGCTGAACATCTTCTTGCGGAATGCGACCTGGTAAAACTCCTGCAGCATGGTTTTGTGGAATCGTTCACAGATGCCGTTGGATTGTGGCCGCTTGGCCCTGGTCTTCGAGTGATCGATGTTCTCGATCGCCAGGTACAGTTGGTACTCGTGATGTTCACGGCTGCCACAGTACTCGGTGCCACGATCGGTGAGCATGCGCAGTACCGGCACGTCCTCTGCTTCGAAGAATGGAATCACCTGATCGTTTAACATATCGGCCGCGACCAACGCATTCTTGCGATCGTACAGCTTGGCAAACGCAACTCGCGAGTAGGTGTCGATCACCGTCTGCTGATAGATTCGCCCGACGCCCTTGATGGTGCCGACGTAGAACGTGTCCTGCGCCACCAGGTAACCGGGATGCTCGGTTTCGATTTCACCATGAGCTTCCTTCTCCAGCTTCGCTTTCTCCAGGGCCACGACCTGGGATTCGGTAAGGATAATACCATCTTGAGCCACTTTGGCCTCCAGAGCCTTCAGCCGCTTCTTGAACGTCTCCAGCTCATGCCGCAACCAGACGCTACGGACACCACCTGACGAGATCAGGATGCCCCGTTTCTTCAGTTCGTTGCTCACACGGACCTGGCCATAGGCCGGTTGTTCGAAGGCCATTTCGACCACCGCTTCTTCGACCTCCGCGGCCACACGATTCTTGACGACGGGCTTCTTCCGCGAGATCTCCTTGAGGGCCTCCTCACCGCCGTTGTCGTACAACTCTTTGAAGCGATAGAAGCTATCTCGCGAGTAGCCAAACACTTTACACGCTTCGGAGACGTTGCCCAGCCGCTCAGCGAGTTTCAGCAGGCCCAGCTTGTTCTTGATGATTTTCTGATCGTTACTCATCTCGGACACTCCTTGGGGGAAATGAGGCGGCCGCCGGCTGCAATCACTGCTATCACTCGCTGCGCTCGTTCAAGCAATGATTGCAGCCGGTACTCTAACCTCAAACCTTGGTTAGTGTCAGATTAAGTTTTGATATCTACACTTTATGAGATTCTGCTCCAATTCATCGATGCCCATCTCGTGAACAACTTCTCCGCCATCGCTTACCGAGTCGAAACCTTCTTTGAGGAACTTTATTTGCGTGGTGAGCATCACACACTTCCTCTTATAAGCTTCCGTTGTAAGTTCCTTCTCCAAGTCCAACCGTTTAGCGACCTGCTCGCTGAGTTCTGTCTGTTTCTGTGTGAGTTGTTCTTTCTTGTCGGCCAGCTCGGCTTGAATGTCCTTCGTGCGACTGTCCTCCGCTTCTTCCGACTGCGGATCACCATTCACAAGCTTCGCTTGCAAGGTCTCGATGTCGGCTTTCATCCTTAACACTTCAGGATCGGCGGACACTCGTTTGTCGATGGCTTGGATTCTCAAAACAGCATTGTCAGCGCGAAGCTTCCAGTTGCTATAGTCTATCTGGGCGCTCCGGACCTCATTCTCACACACATTCAAATCGTTTAGTTTTATCGAGAGTCGCATCAATAGGATCTGAGTGTGAACTTCACTCGCTCGTTTATCATCAACGCCCGGTTCTACTTGGAGTTTCCGATAGGCGTCCGTCAGTTCACCAATTCTTCCGCGGAGCCGATTCCTCTCTGCCTTTAGAATGCTGTACGCTTCCTCGCTTTCTGCACGTTCCCATTGACCAGACACCGCAAGTGTTTCTGCACAGATGGCATCAACAATTCGCACCAAGTCCTGCTGGTGGTCTTTGGTCTCGGTTAGGCTGACATGCAGTATTTCCGTGTTGCCTTCGAACTTGACTTGCAGGTGATCACGCAACCATTTGTTGGGTTTCTTCACATCTCGCAGAAAAGTCTCGGCAACCAGCTTATCGGTGATCGCAGTATTGAGCACTATTGGACTTTTTATCATCGCGACTGTTGAGTCTCGATAACTGTCGTAAGCATGATTATCCACGGGCATGAATGGCCGCTCTTCCAAAAGGTCCGGCTGACGCCCGCGGACTAAGATGATTGCCCGGGCGGTCACCATCGGAGGACGCTGCAGCCACCAGACAAATACGCTACCGCCAGCCACAACCAACAACAGGCAAGCAACAACCAGACAGAAACGAAAGAACTTATTCACGACATCCCCCATGCCAAGGCCCCTAGATCGCATTGTTATGTTGCGGCAAGAAAAGCAGAGTGTTTCTTGTAGCTAAGATTGTCGCGAGCAACTTTACGCAGGGGTATTCACCTGTTTGTCCGACGAGTCGCCAGGAGTGGCATGGCAATTTTCGGCAGCGATGGTTGTCGGGTAGTGTTTTGGCATGTGGAACTTGCCATTACCCAATCCTTTGTTGGGGATGTGTCCCTTTCACCGGATGCTTGAGAGGGGTGCGGTCAGATGTCGATCTCAGCTGGCTCTCGGTGGTATTCTTGCCCTCTGCGGGCTCGGCGTCTCTGCGTGAGAATTCTTGTGATCGCTCTTGCGTTGTATCGCTAGCCATCGCCTTCGGCTGCGGGCTAAACGATTTTTCTGATCATTCCACTTTTCGCTGGGAATTGGCCACTTGTAGTGTTCTAATGGACAGATAGTCGTTAGCTGTCGGCTTTCAGCTATCGGCTGTTGGCTTTTTAGTGATTGGAGGTGATTGCGATGTAATGCTTGTCTAAAGGTCAAAATACTAGCGACGCGCAGGCGAAGGGTTGCCGGCGTGGGCGTTCGCTGCTGCGCGGTTGTCGAAGTTGTAGGCCTTAAGCTGTAAGCAGTAGGCGGAGATCTTTCAGTCGCTGGAAGCTCCCTCAAGATGACATTTCTACATCCAACTCCCAACTTCCAACCCCCAGCTCAAAATAGATTCCCACTCGATGCGTTTTGGGAAATGGGAATCTATTCGCGTGCGAAAACCACTGGTTTTATAGCGTGCGAGCAGATTCAATTTTCCCATCGGTGGGTAAATTGGGAATCTATTTGCTGTGTCGTGGGAATCTATTCGGAGCGGTGGGAATCTATTCGGGGGCGAGCGTCGCCAGAGCAGGGGAGGGCGGAGGCGCTTGTCGGTCGACGGGGGCGTATTGCTGGCGGCCCTCCGAAGGTTGAAGAGAATCGGAAGGAGGGATCGCGAAGTCGAAAAGAGCGGGAGACGGGATTCGAACCCGCGACGTCCAGCTTGGGAAGCTAGCACTCTACCACTGAGTTACTCCCGCAGGGTGCTTGTATCGTATCCGATCGCTCTGGCCGGGGCTACTGGTCTTTGTCGGTATATTCGGTACAGGCTGGCCGAGTACCGGCGAACCGGCGGGCGTGGCTGGCTGGTTTCGCCCCTCAGGCGATGGGGAAAAGTAGTACGTTTAGTTATGGGTTTCGCTGTGAGCCCAGTTTTTGCGCCTGATCCTTTTGAGATTTTCGTAGTCTGAGCATGCGTCGCTCCTCTGGTAAGTCTGGTTCTTCGTTGATCGAACTCCTGGTGGTGGTCACCATCCTGGGCATTCTGGCGGCGATCATTGTGCCGCGTATTTCGGTCACGGCCTCGACGGCCAAAGAGAAGGTCGACGCGGAGAATCGGGTGCTCATCAACTCGGCGGTCGAGCGGTATTACGTGCTCGAAGGAGACTGGCCGGCCGATCTTACGGTGCTCGATGGCGACCTCGAGTACTTTCCCGACGGAATCCCTGTGGATCCGGTCACCAACTCGGCTTACTCGCTGAATAGCACCACGCATCGCTTGGACTAAGCAGCCGAGTGCATTCGCCTGTTTGGGCGACAGCTTTACTGCTCAAGCGATTGGGCCGCGCGAAGTGTGTTGACCAGCAGCATGGCGATGGTCATTGGTCCGACCCCGCCGGGGACCGGAGTGATGAGTCCGGCGACTTGGCTGGCGCTGGCGAACTCGACATCGCCGACAAGTCCAGCATCGGTACGGTTGACGCCGACGTCGATGACGACCGCGCCGGGCTTGATCATGTCGCCGGTAATGAACTCGGGCTTGCCGATGGCAGCGATCAGGATATCGGCCTGACGCGTGTGGTAACCGAGGTCGGCCGTGCGGCTATGGCACACGGTGACCGTGCAGTCGACTCCACGAGCGGCCAGCAGCACGGCGAGCGGCTTGCCGACGATGTCGCTACGACCAACAACAACTGCGTGCTTGCCGGCCGTGTCGACGCCGGAGCGGTCGAGCAACTGCATGACGCCGTGCGGAGTGCATGGCAGAAAGCGAGGTTTACCCTGAACCATCCGACCCACATTGGTGGGATGAAACGCATCGACATCCTTCGAAGGCGAAATGGCCTGCAGGATGAGGTCGGCATCCAACCCGGCGGGCAGCGGCAACTGCACGAGGATGCCATGCACGGCGTCGTCTTTGTTGAGTTTGGTGACCAGCGCGAGCAGGTCGTCCTGCGTGATGTCGGCCGGCAATCGGTGCAGCTGGCTGTCGATGTTCGCATGCTCGCACGCCCGGCGTTTATTGCGAACGTAGACCTCGCTAGCAGGGTCTTCGCCTACCAGCACTGCGGCCAGGCAGGGAGTGACGCTGTTGTTCTGAATGAACTCGGCGACCTCTTCGGCTAGTTCGTTCCGCATCTGCTGAGCGATCGCCTTACCGTCGATGATGCTGGCCGTATTGGACATTGGAGAATCAACCATGAAGGAAGGTGGGCTGGTGAAACGGCCGATTGTAACATTGCCGGCGGGTCGGGTGCAGGTGGAGCGGTCGGCGGCGACGCACGCCCGAGGGACCGCGAAATCTGACCTGTCGGTACTATTCGTCGGGAGTCGCAGTTTCTACACTTCTCGCATGGCTGCGACGAAGACCTCCCTCGAATTCCTTACCGCCCGCTGGAAACAGTCGTTTCGCCGGCGGCTGGCAACCTGGTACACCAAGCACGAGCGGGATCTGCCCTGGCGAAAGAGCCGCGATCCCTACCGGGTGTGGGTCAGCGAAGTGATGCTGCAGCAAACGCAGGTCGCCACGGTGCAGGGGTATTTCGAGCGGTTCACGGCTGCCTTCCCCACGGTGCACCATCTGGCCGACGCCGACGAGCAGCAGGTGCTCCGCTTGTGGGAAGGACTCGGCTACTACCGGCGGGCGAGGATGTTGCATGCGGCCGCTCAGCAGGTGTCGCGCGAGCTGGAGGGCAAGTTCCCCGAGACGGTCGAAGAGCTGATGCAACTGCCGGGTATCGGTCGGTACACCGCTGGAGCCATCGTGTCGATCGCCTACGACAAGCCGGCGCCGATCCTCGAAGCGAACACGCTCCGGCTGCTGGGACGACTCGTCGCCCTGCGAGAGGACCCCACTAAGTCGGCGGGGCAGAAACTGCTGTGGGGCGTCGCCGGCGAGCTACTGCCAGGCAGCGAAGTCTCGCGGTTCAATCAGGCGCTCATGGAACTTGGCTCACTGGTCTGCACTCCGCGGGAACCGAAGTGCAGCGAGTGCCCAGCGGAGTCGCTCTGCCAGGCGCGGCAACTCGGCGTGCTGGAGGAGTTGCTGCCGACAACCAAGAAGACCACTTATACCGATCTGCGAGAAGCCGCCCTGGTGGTTCGCCGGGGCGAGAAGGTGCTGCTGCGTCAGTGCGGAGAAGGGGAACGCTGGGCGGGGCTGTGGGATTTCCCGCGGTACGCGGTCGAAAGCGAAGGCCCACTGTGGGCGACCAAGGAGCTGGAAGAGAAGCTCACTGCGCAAACGGGAGTGGAAGCCAACGTGGGTCCGCTAATCAAGACCATCAAGCATGGGGTCACGCGGTACCGCATTACGCTCGACTGCTACGATGCCGCGCATCGGGGAGGTCGGCTGAAGTCCACGCGGGCGACGCCCACCGAGTGGGTAGCGCTCGCCAAGCTGGGCGACTACCCGCTGAGCACCACAGGCCGCAAAATCGCCAAGATCGTCACGGCCCCGCCTCGCCGATAAGCGAGTTGCAAAGAGAGTGCGCCAGCATCCTGAGCGTCGGCAGCGTACAATGACCTATTCCTGAAGCTACGTTTGATTGCTTTCCAAATCCTTCACCGCATTCAATTTGGCCCCTGAACTTGGCGACCGAACCTTCCAACCCGGCATCCTCCTCTCCCAGCAGTTCGCCGAACAGCGATGCTGCGTGGGTCGACTTGGAGCACTACAAGGTCACCAACTACGATCCAGGTGGTCTGGTTCCGCGGGTGCTGTGGTACTTTACCAGCATGGTGATGTTTGACTCGCCGCTGCCGATTCCGAGTCGGCTGAAATGCATGGTGCTTCGCTGGTTCGGTGCCAAGCTGGGCGAGGGGGTGGTGATCAAGCCGTGGGTGCGGATCAAGTTTCCGTGGAAGCTGAAGATCGACAGCTTCGTCTGGATTGGCGAAGGGACGTGGATCGACAATCTGGCCGAGGTTCGCATAGGCAGCCATGTCTGCGTGTCGCAAGGGGTCTACTTCTGCTGCGGCAGCCATGACCACCGCCGGCGGGGGTTCGATCTGATTACCTCGCCGATCACGATTGAGCAGGGAGCCTGGATTGCTACGCGTAGCACGCTGATAGGCGGAGTGACCATCGGCGCGAACGCGTTGGTAGCGGCTTGCAGCATGGTACATAAGGACGTGCCGGCCGGGGTGATGGTGGGGGGGAACCCCGCAAAGGTGATTCGCGATCGCGAGCCACCCGTCGATCGGAGCTAGTCTGTTGCCAAATCGCCACGCTGGGCGTTTTTTTGCAACTCGGTGAGTCCGACCTGGAAGCGGACGAACATTCCGATCGCGATCTACGTAATCGAGGGAGTATCCGCCTTTTGCCGCCATGCGGCGACGAAATTGGGTCGGTTGCTAGCGATCAGAGGGTTTGCAAGGCTCGCGACCTGCTGGATGGAGGATATCTGTCAGTTGTGCAGGGGGAGCACTCGCAAGCACCTTGTGAGATTTGCATGAAGAACCACCCTACCGGCACGGCATATGCGTCACCAACTTCGTGGAACCAGGCAAGCGAGCAGAACCCTTTCGTCATACGGACAAAAGGGTCAAAATGAAGAGAGCTTGCCAATCGTAGTAGTCAGGCCATTTCACGCAATGTAGTTGTGAATGGAAGTTTGCTACGAGCCGGTTTTCCTCGTCGACGGATTGGCAACAACAGATATATTGGAAGTCGCCTGCATGACGCATTCGTTTGAGCTTCCCACTCCGACCTTCTCCTTCGAATTGACGAGCGTCCGGTAAATGCTGGATTCAACAACCATTATTGTCTATCTGATCGCTGGTGTCGGCTCGTTTCTGTTGAGCTTGATGATCACCCCGATCGTTCGCGCAACTTCCCATCGCTTGGGGTTTGTCGACAAGCCCGATCGTCGGCGCAAGGCCCACAAGGCACCTGTTGCTTTGGGCGGCGGGGTGGCCGTGTTCCTGGGCCTGGTCGTGTCGATGGCCGTGGTGTTTGGCTACGCCACGTTTGCGAATGCCACGCTGATTACCGCGAGCAACTTCCTGCCGCTTACGTGTCTGGCGATTGCCGCTGCAGGCATCGTGGTGCTGGGGGGGGTGGACGATGTTACCGGCCTTCGTGGGCGGTACAAGCTGCTTGGTCAGGTTGCGTTGACAGCGCTGTTGATTTGGAGCGGTGCACTGATCGAAGGCTTCTCGGCCTTTGGTTATCAGGTGAATCTCGGCTGGCTGGCGATTCCGGCCACTGCCTTCTGGCTGCTCGGTACGACGAACGCGGTGAACCTGATTGATGGCATCGACGGTCTGGCAGGAAGCGTTGGTTTAATCCTCTGTCTGACACTCGCTGCGATCACCGGTGGTTTGCAAGACAACGTGGTGCTCACGGCCACGATGCTGGCCTTGGGTGGTTCGTTGCTAGCATTCCTGCGATACAATTTCGCCCCCGCGACGATCTACCTCGGCGACACGGGGAGCATGCTGGTAGGTCTGGTGTGCGGAACCGTCGCGGTGCTAGCGAGTGCCAAGTCGTCGGCCGCCGCGGCGTTTGCCGTACCGATTGCGGTATGGTCGATCCCCATTCTCGACTCGTTTGCCGCGTTGCTGCGTCGCAAGCTGACGGGCCGCAGCATGTTCTCGCCTGATCGTGGTCACCTGCATCACTCGCTGCTCGTTCGCGGGTGGAGCGTGCAACAAGCATCGCTGTTTATTTCGCTGATCTGCGCAACCACCTGCTTGAGTGCGGTACTGAGTATCTACATGCGGAACGAGTGGATTGCGATCTTCACCGTGATTGCAGTGATGGTATTTCTGGTGTTCACCAAGACCTTTGGGCACATTGAGTTTGCCCTGGTCAGTGGACGCATGCGGAGACTAGCGACCTCGATTTCGACCAAAGAACCACACGGCGAGCACAATTTCCGCGAAAGCTCGATCCAGCTGCAAGGCTCTCGCGAGTGGAGCAAGCTCTGGGCGGCCATCGTCGAAGCGGCCGACGGCTACAAACTGACGCGAATGAAGCTCACCATTGATATTCCGCTGATTCACGAGGCTTTTTATGCCAATTGGGAAACCTCACGCCCGGTTTCCCGCGATTCGCAAGTCTGGCATCTGACCCATCCACTGATTGTCGACGGCGATATGGTAGGGCAAATGGACATTACGGGCGAAGTTCAGACGGACAAAAAACACTCCACGATATCTCAGATATCCCAGATTCTCGATTTCTTCGAGCCAATCGAGGAGGATATTCGGTATATTCGAGAGGATATTGAAACGGAACACCTGTCGATGGGAGCTGCCAAGGCCGTTGCCAACCCGCAGTCTCCGTCGTCGGCGTCCCAAGGTCCTTTGGAGTCCCCCCCCGCCGATTTGGTTCGTT
The DNA here is from genome assembly GCF_007748035.1 of Aeoliella mucimassa. NCBI lineage: Bacteria > Pseudomonadati > Planctomycetota > Planctomycetia > Pirellulales > Lacipirellulaceae > Aeoliella > Aeoliella mucimassa. The sequence continues at coordinate 5,762,112 of NZ_CP036278.1, read as the reverse complement.
AGTCCTGAACCAAGCCAGCCGCCGCCCCCCTTCAGGCGGTTCCAACCGAGTCCGTTGGTCATTAGGCTGAAGCAACGGATTCATTAGTCCCTCCGCGCCTATTCAATGGATTTGGATATCTGATGTTGCATTCCCCCTCCCCTAAGCGAGCTTTGGTCACAGGGATCACCGGCCAGGATGGCTCGTACTTGGCTGAGATGTTGCTGAATAAAGGGTATGAAGTTTGGGGCATGGTCCGCCGCCACTCGTCGACCGCCTACGATCGCATCGAGCACCTTCTGGAAAAGGGGGCAAGCGACCAGGGAGCTCTTCATCTGGTGCATGGCGACCTCCGCGACACCGGCTCGCTGCTCAAGATCCTTCGCCAGGTCCGCCCCGATGAGGTCTACAACCTGGCTGCCCAGTCGGACGTGAAAGTATCGTTCGACCTGCCCGAATACACGGCCGACGTCACCGGACTCGGCCCCCTGCGATTGCTCGAGTCGCTTCGCGAGCTCGATCTCCCCTCGCGGTTTTTCCAAGCATCGTCGTCCGAGATGTTTGGCAAAGTGCAGGAAACCCCTCAGAACGAGAATACCCCGTTCTATCCCCGCAGCCCTTATGGCAGCGCCAAGGCATTTGCTTACCATAACACCCGCAACTACCGCGAAGCGTACGGTCTGTATGCCGTGAACGGGGTGATGTTCAATCACGAATCGCCGCGGCGTGGCGATTCGTTCGTCACTCGCAAGATCACAATGGCGGCCGCGCGCATCCAACATGGCCTGCAGAACATGCTACTGCTGGGCAACCTCGACGCTCGACGCGACTGGGGATTTGCCGGCGACTACATGGAAGGTGCCTGGATGATGCTCCAGGCCGATGAGCCGAGCGATTACGTGCTCGCGACCGGCGAGTCGCACTCGGTGCGGGAATTCTGCGAAATCGTCTTCGAAGAGCTTGGCCAGCCGATCACCTGGCACGGTCGCGGCCTCGAAGAGTACGGCCAAGCGCCCGATGGTCGCAAACTGATTCAGATCAGTCCCGAGTTCTACCGGCCTTCGGAGGTCGACATGCTGCAGGGCGACGCAAGTCGCGCCCGCGAACTGCTGGGCTGGCAGCCGAGCGTGAGCTTCCGCGAACTGGTCAGCATGATGCTGGCTCACGACCTGGAGTTGGTCGAGCGCGATGCCGCACGGGCGGATGTCGCCTAAGAAGTCGCCGCCCGATAGCCTGAGTTTGGTCTGTAACGGTTACTCCGCAAGTCGGGAGTGATGCCGCGGGTGTCGCGATGCTTGTGGAATCCAAAATCGTGGGCCACAATAGCTTTTCTGTCAGCTAAGCTTGGTTGTAACCTAACTTTAGATATCTTCAGCTTCTTCAATTTCGACAGGACTCCTGGACCATGGCGAACGACGTGATTTTGGTTGCCGGCGGTGGCGGTTTTATTGGCGGGCATCTCGTGGCCAAACTTCTGGAAATGGGCCATAAGAACGTACGTAGCGTCGATATCAAGCCTTTCGATGAGTGGTACCAGGTTTCCGACCAAGCCGAAAACATCCAGGGCGATCTGAAGCTCAAAGAGACGTGCGAAGCCGCCTGCAAGGGTGTTTCGCGTGTTTACAACCTGGCTGCCGACATGGGCGGCATGGGCTTCATCGAAAACAACAAGGCGCTCTGCATGCTGAGCGTGTTGATCAACACGCACCTGCTGCAAGCCGCGAAGGACGCCGGCGTCGATCGCTACTTCTATGCGTCGAGCGCCTGCGTGTACAACGCGGACAAGCAAAAGTGCGAAGACGTCGTTCCGCTGAAGGAAGAAGACGCCTATCCCGCGATGCCCGAAGATGGCTACGGCTGGGAGAAGCTGTTCAGCGAGCGGATGTGTCGCCACTTCCGTGAAGACTACGGTCTGACCACTCGCGTCGCGCGGTTCCACAACGTGTATGGCCCGTTCGGCACCTGGGACGGTGGTCGTGAGAAGGCTCCTGCTGCGATCTGCCGCAAGATCATTCACGCCAAGGAAACTGGCGATCACACCATCGAAGTGTGGGGCGACGGCAAGCAAACCCGCAGCTTCATGTACATCGATGACTGCATCGAAGGCATTCTGAAGATTACCGATAGCGACATCATCGAGCCGATCAATCTCGGTTCCGACGAACTGACCACCATCAACGGGCTGGTCGATATGGTCGCCGACATCGCTGGTATCCAGGTCGAACGCGATCACAACCTTAGCGCCCCCAAGGGGGTGAATGGTCGTAACAGCGACAACACGCTCATCCAAGAGCTGTTGGGCTGGGCCCCTGGCATCACCTTGCGTGAAGGCATGGCCAAGACCTACGAATGGATTCATGGAGAATATCTGGCCACGCACGGTTCTGCATCGGCCACCTAAAACGACGAGCCCTCCGACTTAGCGACTCGACTCCATGACGGCGAAGCCACGCGTACTGTTTATTAGCCAGGTCTATGTTCCAGACCCTGCTTCGGTAGGGCAACATATGGCCGATGCGGCCGTGGCCATGGTGGAACGTGGGTACGAAGTCAAAGTACTGACCTCCGCGCGGGGGTACGCCGATCCATCGGTGAAGTACCCCAGCCGCGAGGTGCTCGACGGAGTCGATGTGATTCGTTTGCCGCTCTCTTCGCTCGGCAAGCGAACCATTTTGCATCGAGTCGTCGGGCAGTTGATGTTCTTGCTGCAAGCGGTGATCCGCGGGCTGTTCATGCCCCGCTTGGCCGGCATGGTCGTAAGCACCTCGCCTCCCATGGCGTCGTTGGCAGCGCTGCTGATTCATTGGCTGCGCGGCATCCCCTTCACCTTCTGGGCGATGGATTTGAATCCCGACCAGGTGTTGGCCACCGGGGCGATGAAGCCTTCGTCGCCGGCAGTGAAAGCCATGAACTGGCTCAATCGCCGGAACCTGCATGCCGCGTCGGCGATTATCGCCCTCGACAGTTTCATGGCCGAGCGGCTGTACGCCAAACTCGACGTGCGTGACAAGACGTTTGTGTTTCCTCCCTGGCCGATGGAAGACAGCCTGCGAATCGTGCCGAAGCAGGAAAACCCGTTTGTGAAAGAGCATGGGCTCGAGAACAAACGCGTGATCATGTACAGCGGCAACCATGGCGTAACGACTCCGGTCGACCCGCTGGTGGATGCAGCGCTCGAGCTGCAAGATAACGAACACCTGCACTTCATGTTCATCGGAGCAGGGGCAGGCAAGCAGGTGGTCGACGAGGCGATCGCCAAGCATCATCCTCGCAACCTGGTGTCGCTTCCCTACCAACCGCTATCAGAGATAGGTAACTCGCTCTCGGCGGCCGACGTGCATCTGGTGCTGATGTCCGAGGCACTGATCGGCATCGTGCATCCTTGCAAAGTGTATGGGGCGATGGCCGTTGGCAAGCCGATCCTGTTCCTCGGTCCGGTGCCGAGCCACATCTCGGAGATTCTCGAGCTGGCCCCCATCGGCTGGCAGATTCCGACCGGCGATCCGAACGCAGTACGCGAAGTACTGAAAGAAATCGATAACACCTCGGATGAGCAACTCGCCGATATGGGACGCCAAGCCCGGGCGCTGATCGACGACCGATTTAGCAAAGCGAAGCTCTGCGACCGCTTCTGCGAAATCGTTGAAGGCACGCTCAAGCAACGGGTTGAGGCTACCTCGACGACCACTTCCACCGCGAGCAGCTAGCCCGCTCGGCTAGCGAACTTATTGCTCGCGGCCGTACTTCTCGAGGATGGCTTCGACGATCCGCTGCGCCGCATGACCATCCCCGTAGGGATTCGCCACTTCGGCCATCGCGCGATACGCCTGCGAGTCGGAGAGCAACGTGGACACCTGCTCGACAATCACCTCGGCTTTCGCGCCGACGAGCTTCACGGTTCCCGCAACCACCCCTTCAGGGCGTTCGGTCGTCTCTCGCATCACCAGCACCGGCTTGCCCAGGCTGGGGGCTTCCTCCTGCACGCCGCCCGAGTCGGTAAGCACCACGTGACAACCTGCCAGTAAAGCGACAAACTCGCGATAGGGCTGCGGAGGGATCAGGCGAATGTTCGGAGTCTCGCCGAGTTGCTGATGCACGATCTGCTTGACGTTTGGGTTCAGATGCACCGGGTACACAAACAGGTGGTCCGCAAACTGATCGGCCAGCGATTTTAGCGCCTGACAGATTTGGGCAAAGCCGTCGCCGAAGTTTTCGCGGCGATGGCCGGTGACCAGCACATAACGCTTGCTGCCATAATCGGGCCCTACTAGCTCGGTCAGCTGTTGCTGCAGGGCCGCCGCGGTGCTGGGTTGCTGCTGGCGATCGATCTCCCACGCCAGGGCGTCGATCACCGTGTTGCCAGTCACGTGGATCTGCTCTTGGGGAACGTGCTCGTCCAGCAAATGCTGCTGGGCGGTGGTGGTCGGAGCAAAATGCAAACTCGCCAGCGGTGTGGTCAACCGCCGATTGGCTTCCTCGGGAAACGGAGCCGCCATGTTGCCGGTCCGCAGACCTGCCTCCACGTGTCCCACGGGAATGCCGCGGTAAAACGACGCCAGGGCGCACGACAGCACCGAGGTCGTATCGCCCTGCACGAGCACCAGGTCGGGGCGATCAGCGACCAGCACCTCGTCGAACCGCTCGACCAGTCGCGAAGTAAGCGACGCCAAGGTTTGCCCCGGCTGCATCACATCGAGCCGGCGGTCGACGCGAAGCTCGAACAAATCGATCACCTGGTCGATCAGCTCACGATGCTGTCCCGTGTGAACCACCCACGGTTCGAGTCCAGGTTGCTTCTCTAGAGCCTGAATCACAGGAGCCATTTTGATGGCTTCGGGCCGAGTGCCCATGACAACCGCAACACGCATCGCACAAGTTTAGGGGGTTGGAGTTGGCGGATCGCGAAGCTGGCGATTGGCCAACCGCCAATGGGGAGCCACGCACGTCGCCAGCTCGGTATCCAACCGCCAAGAGCCAGTATGATTCGCGATTGTCCGCCAACAAGGCGTAATGAGCCAGTCGGCGCGGCCGACGCAACTATTGGAGCGGTTATGCCGGCAGGAAGCCCCGCCGAAATTCACTGCAGGAACTGCACAAAACTTGCTAAAATAACCGGCTTCGATAAGATGGAAGGTAGATATCGACTTCTCCACCACCAGCTATATCGCTTTCCCCGCAGCGAATCACTTCTAGCGGGGGCGGAACACCGCACCTTTACTGGACAGAGATTGATGCGCGAAAAGTACCCCTCCACTCCTCTAGCAGCACGCTTGCTCGTGCTTTGGGCGGCGCTGGCATTTGGTGGTTCCGCAGCCGAGGCGATCGTGGTGATGAATCTCGACCCAACGGCCAACTACGCCGCGCCGAACGACACCTCGCTGCCGGAATTTGCAGGGCACACCGATCCCGGCTGGGCCAATATAACGCAACGCGGGGTTTACCTTGGTAACGGATGGGTGCTATCGGCGAATCACACGTTCGATTCTTCGACCACGCAAGATAAGTTCCGTGACGAAGCATTCGACATCGTGCCGAACTCGACCATTCGGCTCAAGAACACCGCATTGTTGACCAACGCTGGCTACACGACTAATGCCGACCTGAAACTGTACCGACTTAACAGCCAATCGCAGTTCGATGGCACTCCCGAGCAAGTTGTATCGGTAGATGGCTCGACCATTCAACGTCTTTCTATCGGACATAGTCGAATGTCGACTAACAAGGAAGTCGTGGTGATGACTGAAGGTCGGATACGGTCCAATTCCGATCTGGTGTACTGGACCGGTGACAAAACCTCGGATCCCACCTGGCAAGGCCAAACCGATTGTATCGGTTGCTTTAACTCGTCGGACCCCGATCAATACGCACCGAGTAACAGACAGCTCGCGGTTGGCTATCAGATTAGCCAGACAACTAGCGGTTACGCTTGGGGTACGAACAAAGTGGAATCGAGTTCACAGATTGCTCAACGACTGGAAGACTTTAAGTCGGCAGGTAGCGGCTACTACCTGCTTGACGACAGTGTCGATACGGTCGCCCAAGGTTTCTACTTCGACGACTACGAGTTTACCCTCGACGGAACGCGCACTCCGACTTCGGGTGGGGGGAACGAAATGCAGGCGGCCGCTGGCGACTCGGGCGGTGGCATCTTTAGTTGGAATGGTAGCTCCTGGGAACTCAATGGCACCATGTTGGCGGTGGCCAACTACATTCACAGTGGTTACGCCAAGGCGATTCATCAAGACAACGGTTCAGGCGACGACATCGTATACGGCGACCTGAATGTGTTCGCCGACCTTAGCTATTACTCCTCGCAGATCGAAGCCTACATCTCCGCGCCCGAAGGTTATGAGTGGGCCGGCACCGGCGACGATACTCGCTTCTTCTCTTTAGTGAACCGCGAGTATGGCTACGATTCCACTGGCAACCTGGTGCAACTCAGCGCCGGCGTGTGGGGCGACATCAATCTCGATGGAGTCGTCTCCGGCGACGGAACCGGCAGCTGGGAAGACGACGACGTCACGGCCTTCGCCCAAGGGTGGGGCTGGGAGCAAGCGTCCGGCGATATGTTCTCCTGGAAACGAGGCGACCTGAATCAAGATGGCGTGACCGACTGGAGCGACTTCGCCCTGCTGCGGCAAGGCATCGCAGAGACCACCGGAGCCCAACTCTCCTTCGCAGCCGTGGTCGGTGGTAGCGGTGTGACCGTGGTCCCCGAACCCGGTTCGGCTGCTTTACTCGCTGGTTTGGCGTCGCTCGGCTTCGGCTGGTGCTGGCGGAAGCGACAAAAGCCGTCGGTTCAATAAGCGATTCCAGTCGGCCTTGGTGGATTGTTAATTCCGAACTGCGCGTGATTCGCGCCCTGCGGCAAGTCTGGTACGCTGGGAACTTCCATTCGATTTTCCCTAGCCACCAGCTCTGTTCGGAGGGGCCCGATGGCCGACGCTGAGAACACCCCGCCTGCTACCACTAGCGAATCCTCCTCCCTGTCGATCTCTCGCGTGGGAGCAATTGTGATTCCGATCGCCGTTGTTCTGGTAGGCATCTGGCTCTACCAGAAGAATCAACCTGCGGCCACGAAGAAGAAGCTGGAGAGCGATCAACTCTCGCGTCTGCTGGCCCAAAGTGATCGCGAACCGCTTGAAGGGTGGACCGACAGCGACGGCGACCTGCTGCCCGATGCCCCGCCGGCCGACGAGGGCGTCGCGCCTGAAAAACTGGTGTTCAGTTACGTTGCTTCGAAAGAGCCGAGCGAAACCGAACTGCAGGCCTGGCAGCCATTTCTCGATGCCTTGGCCGAGAAGACCGGTTTGCCAACCGAGGCCACGCAGTACGAAACTGTCCCCAAACAACTTTCGGCGATGGCGGCCGGAGAGTTGCACGTGACTGCTTTCAACACCGGGGCGGTCCCATCGGCGGTCACGACGGCCGGATTCATCCCGGTCTGCACGCTCGGCTCGGCAGATGGCTTTGGCTACAAGATGAAGCTGTTGGTGAAAGCCGATAGCGAGATTCAAGACACGGCCGACCTGAAGGGCAAACGCGTGATGTTCGTCCGGCCCAACTCCAACTCGGGCTTCAAAGCGGCTTTCTCGTATCTCATGAACGAACAGCAAATGCTTGCCGGGCGGGACTACGAGTATGGTTTTTCGATGGGGCACGACTTGTCGATCAAGGAACTCCTGGCTGGCCACGCCGATGCGGCCCCGGTGGCCAGCGATCTGTTCGACCGGTTGGTCAAGAGCGGCGAGGTTTCGGCCGACGCGATTCGTGTGATCTACGAGTCGAACACTTTCCCCCCAGTCGCACTTGGCTATGCCTACAATCTGAAGCCAGAGCTACGCGATACGATCAAGCAAACGTTTCTCGACTTCACCTGGGAAGGAACTCCGCTGGCCGAATCGTATGGGGCTTCGGGCCGCGACCGGTTTGTGCCGGTCGATTACAAAACCGACTGGGAGATTGTCCGCGATATCGACGAGCAGCTCGAAACCCTGCGGAAGGCTCAATAGAGTCAGCGGGTTAGGGCGCGATCGAGCGTTGTCGGCGGGCTTCGTAGAACAGGATGGCCGCGGTGACCGATACGTTCAGGCTGTCGGCCACTCCGAGCATGGGGAGCATCACCGGTTGCATGCCGCTGCCGAGCCAGGCGTCGGTCAGCCCTTGCGACTCGCTGCCGAGCACGATGGCTCCCCCCTGGCAATAATCGGCCGCCCAGTACGGCCCCTCGGCATCAGGCCTCGCAGCCCAGATGGCGAGCGAGCGATCACGCAGCCAGGCAATCACCTCGGCCGAGGTGGCCGTGACCACGTTGGGCTGAAACACCGCAGCCACGCTGGCGCGAATAGCATTCGGGTTGTAAAGATCGATCACCGGGTCGGCGACCACCACCGCGTCGACTCCCGCTCCGTCGGCCGAACGCAGGATGGCACCCAGGTTGCCAGGTTTCTCGATGCCTTCAAGCACCGCTACCAGCGGGCGGTCAGGCAGTTCGAGGTCGGCCACCCCGCGGGGCTTGGTCGCAAAGACCGAAACGACCCCATCGAGCCGATCGCCGTAGGCGAGTTTGTCGAACGCGTCGTCGGAGAGCTCCACCACATCGGCCCCGGCTTGTCGCAGCTCGTCGACCACGGCCGACGCTTCGTCGCTGCGAAAGTACTTGCTGCACCACAGGCACTCCAGTGGCTTGGCCCCCACCGCCAGGGCGCGGGCCGACTCGCGGACTCCGTACACAAGGGCCTTCGACTCTTGCTCGCGGGTGCTGCGATTCCGCAGCGCGCAAGCGGCTTTGATGCGAGGGTTCTGGCGACTGGTGATCATCCGCCCTGCCCTACTGGCGTTTCCATCTCAGCAGCCCACTCAGGGAGCGGAGCGGCGAATTCGGTAAGCTCGGTCGCCTGCGGACGTCGGAACGCGATGCGCCAAGCGTGTAGGCACATCGGGGGTTGGTCCATAGAGAGCGTCTGCTGATCTCCCAGGCGGCCTTCGGTCAGGTAGGTGGGATCGCCCACGATCGGCAGCCCCAGCGACCACAGGTGCACCCGAATCTGGTTGGTGCGCCCGGTAATCGGTTGGACGATCAGCAGCGAGGTACCATCGTCGTTGCGAGAGTGCACGGTAAACCGGGTTTCGGCCGGCTTGCCATCGGTCTCGGCGATGCGGGCGCCGATAAGGGTGGGCTCGACCGCGATCGGCTGGTTGCAGGTGAACTCGTCCTGCTCGGGATGGCCAATCACGCGGGCCACGTACCACTTCTGCACTTCGCCACGGGTGAATTGCGGCTGCAGCAACTTGGCAAACCTTCGATTCCGCGACCACAGCACCAGGCCGGTCGTGTTGGCATCCAACCGATGGGCGTGCCGCAGGCGTTCGGGATAGTACACCTGATTCAAAATGGCGGAGAGCGTGTTCTTGCAGTACCGCCCCCCCTCGTGCATCGGCAGCGGTGCCGGTTTGTCGACGACCACCAAGTCGACATCCTCGTAGAGAATACGAATGTCGACGTTCACTTCGGGCTCGACCACGTCGCTGAGCCAGTGCATGTACTTCTCGCCGACCGCGACGCGACGATCTTCCGCCACCGCCTTGCCTTCGAGCAGAATGCGGCCTTCGCTGATCTTCTGCTTCCACACGTCCTCATCCACCGCTGGAATCACCGCTTGCAGAAACTCCAGCACGGTCAGCCCATCGAGTGCTTGCGACACGTGGGCTGGCAGATAGTTGTCGTAAGGCGTGCTGCCGGGGAGCGGCGACGTGTACTCAGCGATCTCGCGATGCCTCTGGGCAATCGACTGCTGCATGGCCTCGTCGCTGGTTTGGTAGCAGCGGGGACACGACTTGCCCTTCACGTAGTAGGGCGATTGCTGATCTTCGGGCGAGAGAATCGACTGGCACGCGTAGCACTGGGCCGCGTCGGTTTCGCTCAAGGCCGCATCCACAGCGACCCGCTGATCGAACACAAAGCAGTCGCCGCGGTAGTGCTCGCCGCCGACTTGCTCGAAGTAATTCAGAATGCCGCCATGCAGCTGATAGACATCGCGAAAGCCAAGTCGCTCGAGCATCGGGGCCGCCTTCTCGCAGCGAATCCCACCCGTGCAAAAGGTCACCACCGGTTGCTCACGCACTTCGGCCGGCATCGCTTCGACCCGTTCGGGGAAGTCGCGAAAGTGATCGATGTCGAGATGCACCGCGTTTTCAAAGGTGCCGAGCTCCACTTCGTAGTCGTTCCGCGTGTCGAGCAGCGTGACCGGGCGTCCTTCGTCGAGCCATTGCTTGAGCTCAGCCGGCTCGATGCGCTTGGAGGTGTACTGCGCCGGATCGATGCCTTCGATACCAAACGCAATGATCTCCCGTTTGATTTTCACCAGCATCCGGGTGAACGGCTGGTAGTCGGAGTAGCTCTCCTTGATCTCCAGCGGCCCGATGGCCGGGTCGGACTGCAGCAACTCCATCAGGGCGTCGACATTGGGCCGCTCGCCGGCGATGAACATATTGATGCCTTCGGGGGCAATCAATATGGTCCCCCGCAACTCTTGCTCGTGGCAAAAGCGGCGTAACCGACTGCGGCGATCCTCGAGCTGATCGAGCGAAACGAACTTATAGGCAGCAACATTGAGCGTAGACATCCCACAATTATGGCTTGCCTGCCCGCAAGGCAGCAAGTGCTCAAGAGCCTGGGAGCGAACCCCGCTTCAGGACCGTCGGGCGAAAATTTGGCCGCATTTCCCGCTGGCCGGGGGGCGACCCGCGAACGGCAGCGGGGACCGCGCCCAGAAATTAAGTATTCAAAACCTGCGTCATCGGCGGCTTCTGTTCACCGCATGGTTCTGTCGCGTTTTTCAGTAGTTGTTTGAGAATTGAACAAGTGTCTTTCCATTTGATGCGTCGAATCCGTGGGCGTAAAACCCCATAGACGCTGAACCAAATGCAAATACCCGGCCGTCATCCGTCGGTACGAGAGTGACCCATGATTCATGGATACCACTCGCACCGCCCCACCAGCAACCACATGCTTCAGATTTCCACACGATCTTGTCCGTCTTGCGATCAATGCAGGATACATCATGTGAATACCCGAAATCATCATGTACCGCGACAAAGCAATGATCATTCGTGAAAGCACAGGAAATATTGCACCACAAGCTGCTATCATCCGAGCGATCGAGCAGTTCTTCAGGAAGTACAATCGAATTCTCGTTGGCCCGATACGTGACTACACGATCTTTTTCCGTAACGGTTGCATCTTTCGGGCACGTCACTCCCTCAACTTCCGAGCGATGATATGGTCGTTCTTTAGGCTCGCCCGGATAAATGTTGTTGCGTCGATTTGCGCGAGCGTCAATGACAATTGCGCGCCACCAATCCGGCGTAGTAATTCGGTTCCGCCCTTCAAAAAAGCCTACGAACCATACAAGCTTGTGTGAATCTGGTCGGTAGACCTTGGGGCCATCTTCTTTGGGCACTGTTTGAGTGACGATCTCCCATGCTGATTGCGTGGCAATCGAATTGTTCTTATTTGAGCTCAAAGCGGATAAGTCGGATTCATCGCAAGCCGCAAACAGCGATCTGTAGAAGTCGCCATACTGATGGGAGTATTCAATCTGGTCGTATTTCGCAAGTATCCGCTCTATTTCGTCTGACGAAGAAACGCAAAGGAGCATGCTCAAGGTTGCAGCCATTACGGTCAGCTTCATGTTTCGGCTCCGTTCAGCGACAGAACTTGTTATTGGACACACCAATTTGGGTATAAACGTTGCTTATCCACAATCTTTGGGCCTACATCGCCAAGCCATGGGTAAATCCTAACCCTCCCCTGCGGCCAAAGCAATGAATCCTGCGTTGGAGCCGCCGAAGCTTCTTGAGCGTTGGCCGAACTGCCCGAGGTGTCGCTGGCGCAAAAGTGGTCCGGTTCGGCGAAGGTCAAAAACTTAGTTGCCGACCGCCTGCGGAGAGCAGGCTCCAAACCGACAACAACATCATATCGCGGGCGATGCTGGTCAATTGCAGTCGGTGGTTAGCTGCCGCTTCTACCACTCACGGGGAGCTATCACATCTTCGATGTCGACGTCCGCAAAGCCGTAAGCACGCACGATGAAGTCGAACTCGGCTCCCAGCGCTTCTCGGGCTCCTGTCTCCAACTCGCTATCGTTTTCTTCAAACTCTTCTTCGAGGTCGTTGATTCGTTTTGTAGCTGCATGCGTCAGCTTAAGAAGCGAATCTTCGTCCTTGGGTTGCTCGTGCTCGATCTGTTCACACATATCAAGGAGGATGACCTTGATCTTGTCTACGAGGAAGTCGGGGAAGTAGCCGTCGGCGTACATCTCGCTGAGTATGTCGCGGGCTTTGATCTTGTCGTTCGTTACTGGCATGTCGTACTCCGGAATCGCAATAGGTAGCTAACGTCACGGTTTACGTGGCGGCGGCCAGTAACCGTAGACTTCAAAACCAACGTGATCCGCCGCTCCCATTCAACCGATTGCTACTTCTTTTCCTTGCCCCATTGGGCAACACGTTCACCGTCCTTCAAGTCAATGGTACACGATGTCCTCGGATATCGACACTCGTTTCGCAGCAACGTAATAAACATGCCCACCCTTTAAACTCGGATCAACATGCACGCGAAACAACACGTCGTCATCATCCAATTCGAGATGGGCGTGAGCCTTTCGTTCTTTCTCTGACGCCACGGTGAGTCTTGGCGAATTAAGGGCGTAGACTGTCAATCCGATATACGACACATCATGAAAACGGATTTCGAGTTCATGGTAGTAACAGAGGTCAAAGCTACCTATTAGTAATAGCGAATCGCCGGCGAACGAATGGACGATAAAGTCGGTCGTGTTCGTTGTCGCCACGATCTCGTTGATGCGGTCGAGAATTGACTTTATGTCGCTGCCCATTGGGTAGGCGGAACTCCTCAGGGGTAACTTGGTTATAGGAAGTTTCTGCCTATCACCTGTAGGCCGCACATTTGCGGCCTAACTCGCAGACATGGAATAGCACTAAGCTGAAAGGAAGCGAAGTTGAAAAAACGAAAGGCGAGCCAACTCCGGTTGACCGATTGTTAGGTGCCATTCAGTTGCTGCGTTGGACCAATTCATAGATCGACGCGATATCCTCACCACCAGCTTCGAGATATTCGTCACCGGACATCTTGGGATCGAACCACACCGTCATTACCCCGACGACGTAGCCCTTCTCGTCAATGATGGGCGCGCCGCTGAACCCGCGAATATCAACGGGTGGTTCAATGTCATAGCGAAAACGATCGCCAAATGCTCGTTCGGTGATCGTGCCTGTATACACATTTTGTTTGCAGTCTTGTTCGATGTAGGGGCATCCGATCAGATAGACGGTCTCACCAATCCGAACAGGTTCCTTGCGTAGTTTGAGCGGATATCCAGGAAGTGGATCGGCGTTCTCGATTGAAAGTACTAACCAATCGAGGATTTCATCATCGAGTCCTCGCACGCCGAGCGAATGAACCTCGATATAGTCATCGGGCATTGTGCGTGGGAACATCTTCCATGCTCGAATCTTCGAATTCAGCTGATTGATCGGGATTTCTGGTTCGACACCGCCTGCAGATCCAATCAAGTGAGCGGCGGTAGCGGCCAGAACACGATCATCGTGGGTTTTGATCAAAAAGCTGCTAGTACGTCGTCCCGGAAGTCATTTCCTATAGAGTTCAGGGAAGACGCGTTTGGCGTCTTTTCGATGGAAGGTCCAATTGATTTTGATTTTCTTCCGATTGCGGTCGCGTGAACAGTGGGAGAGTTCGCTTTGAACCTTGTCGAGCGAAGCCAACCGACGTCCCAGGCATTGTCGCTGTATGGCCGAGATTTCGATCTCGGCCATGTTGAGCCAACTGGCATGCTTGGGGGTAAAATGCCACACAATCCGCTCCAGCATTGGCCGAGCCGCCTCCTCGCCAAAGGTTTCGATCAACGACTTCTCGTTGTGCGTGTTGAGGTTGTCCATCACCAGATGAACCCGCTCTGCGTCGGGATAGCGCTTCAAGAGGTCGCGGACGAACCGGGCGAAGTCGGCTCGCTTGCGGTGACGCTTGGCCTGAACGAATCGCTTGCCCGCCTTCGGCTCGACCGCCACGAACACGCTGCAGGTTCCGCAGCGGCGGTACTCGTAGTCCTGCTTCGCGATCTTGCCGGGTGCCGCGGGCTCGGGCGGCCGCGCGTCGTCGACCCTCTGATAGGGCTGCTCGTCGAGGCAGACGACCGGCTCGTTCGGGTCGAGCGGCTTCTCGTACTGCTCGAGGACGTCCTCCATCCGCTCACAGAACTCGTCGTTCAGCTTGGGCACGCACCAAGTTTTTTTCGCCACGGCTTCAGGTCGTGTTCCTTGAGCCACAGCGAGACCTCCGTCACGCTGAGCGAATCGACGAAGCCTTCCTTCACCGCGTGCTCGCACAACAATTCCAGCGTCCAGCGAGCCCGTCCCTCGGGCGGCTCGCTGCACGCCAGGGCGATTACCTGTTGCTGCTGCCGCTTGGTGAACTCTGGGGGGCGGCCCGAGCGAGGCGCATCGTACACCGCCCGCTGGACGCCCTCTTCGCAGAACCGCTTTCGGACGGCTCGGACGTTGCGCGTCGTGCAGCCCACATGCTCGGCGATCTCTTCGTCGGTGCATCCCGAGTCCGATTTCAATAATATCTGGCAGCGACGCACCACTTGCGCCGCGCGGGCGCCTGAGCGTGCTAGCTGCTCCAAACCTCCACGGGCCTGGTGGTCCAGGCAAACAATGTGCTTTTTCATTCCGCAGCATATAGCAGCGGAATGGATTTCAGGAAAGACGTACTAGCACCCTGAAGTGAACTGTGACCGTTGAATTCGGCATGATTGGTCAACACGATTTGTGGCCATTCGGCCTTGGGTTTCGAGATCCATGGTTCGGCGACGCGATCCTCCACCTTCGGGGTAGAACTGGGCGAGTCGGTTCCACAACCGAGGCAGCAAACTACGGTCAGAACAGAAGCAGTAATCCGCGAACTGTAGTGGTTCATTATTGACACCTAACGTAAAAAACTCAGTTGCCGGCCGCCCGCGGAGTGCAGGCTCCAAACCGACAACCACATCATATCGCGGGCGCTGCTGGTCAACTGCAGTCGGTGGTTATGTCGCCCCCAGCTCACCTTTCCATGTGTCATCAGGTTGACGATGGATGCGGTAGCGGCCGACATCGGAACTGTCTAAAAGGATCTCATTGTCGCTAACCCATTGAATGGTCCAGCGCTGAGTGTCAGAAGCGGGCGTCACCTCGCGGTGCAGGGTCGTGTCAGAGGCATCTTGAATCTCGACGATCACGCAAAGATATTTTCGCGGATCAGCTTGGCTTTGGTTGACAGCGGTCAGCAACAACATCGAGCCGTTCGGCGAAGGCTTTAGCGGTGAAACTGTAGAGCGAGAGCAACTCGGCAGCAGCACGAGAAGTAGCATCACGACGGCGAGTAAACGTACTTGCGACATGACTTGATTCGACACAAAAAAGATAGATAAGCCCATGCAGGACCTGCTTACCTACAAGAACTGTGGATAAGCATGTCTTCGATTGTAGCAGAACCGCACCGCTTTGGCTCCGTCGAACCTCCTAGCGGATCTCGTCCCTTACCGCAATTTTTCCCCAACCCAGGCTGCTGGGGTTGTCACCACCTCAATCCATTCGATGATCTCCTAAACGGCCTCGGCTTCATCGGCCCAAGTAAGTTAACCTTGCCGAGACTTTCGCAGTTCACTCCCCCCGGCGGCGCAACCCTTCGCGAGGGGATGTTTTCCTTTCACCGAATGCTTGAGAGGGGGCCGCTAATTCAGTCAGGTTGCGTCGGTGGGCGAGCCACGCTCGGGTGCTACCCTCCCCGGGCCTGATAGCCCGACCCGTCCCGCAAGCGGGAGGGTTAAATTTAGGTGAAATTGCGTCTTATTGGGTTTTCAATTTTTCGCTAGGAATTGGCCACCCGTGGTGTTCTAATGGACAGGTGGTCGTTGGCTGTCGGCTTTCAGCTATCGGCTGTTGGCTTTTTTAGTGATTGGAGGTGATTGCGATGTGATGCTGGTCTAAATGTCAGACTCCTAGCGACGCGCTGGCGAAGGGTTGCTGGCGTGGGCGTTCGCTGCTGCGCGGTTGTCGAAGCTGTAGGCCTTAAGCTGTAAGCAGTAGGCGGAGATCTTTCAGTCGCCGGAAGCTCCCTCAAGATGACATCCGCAAGTCAGAAATCATCACTCAGAAATCATAAATCCCAAACTCCCCTGCCCCCCGAATCCTGTTTCCTGACTCCTCCCCAAGAATACTTTCCCACTCGATGCGTTTTGGGAAATGGGAATCTATTCGCACTCGAAAACCACTGGTTTTGTAGAGTCAGCGGAGATTCAATTTTCCCATCGGTGGGTAAATTGGGAATCTATTGCCCAGCGTTGGGAATCTATTTGTGAGCAGTGGGAATCTATCCCTCCGGGGGGCGGGAAGATTGGTTGGTTGCGGGCAGCGACAACTCGCGTTCGACGGACTCTTGCGACGTTTGCTACTGCTCGAGAGCTGCGTGCTCGGTGCGTTTATTTCGAGCGATCGAGATGGATATCCATCTGCGGAAACGGAATCTCGATGCCGGCCGAATCGAGGTGCATTTTCACGTGTCGGATCAGCACCTGCTTAACGTCCAGGTACTTGTCGGTGGGGCCCCAGACCCGCACCGACCAGTCGACGCTCGACGCCCCGAGCCCCAGCAGCACGATGGCTGGCTCGGTGTCGGGCAGGGTTCCTTCGGTCGCGTTGGCGGCCTCGGTCAGCACTCGGCGGGTTTCGTCGATGTCGGCCGAGTACGAAACGCCGACATCGACGTCGATGCGGCGTTTGCGATGGAAGGTGATGTTCTCGATCACCGAGCCATAGATCGAGCTGTTGGGGATGATGATCCGCCGGTTATCGAACGTATCGATCGTGGTGGTGAACAACTCGATTTCGTCGACCTTACCCAGATTGTCGGCCACGTTGACGACGTCGCCGACGCGGTAGGGGCGGAAGACCAGCAGCATGGCCCCCGCAGCAAAGTTGGAGAGTGTGCCTTGAAACGCCAGACCGACAGCGAAACCAGCCGCACCGATGACTGCCGCGAAGCTGGTGGTCTCGATGCCGAACTTACTCATACAGGCCAGCGCGGCCAGGAGAATGATGCCCCACCAAGTGAGCTTCGCGATGAACAAAGTGAGCGTTTCATCGAACTTCAGACGCCGCAGCCCAGCGCGAACCATGCTCGACGCCCAACCAGCGAGGGTCCAGGCCAGCGTCAGCAGCACGAGTACCAGTGCGACCCGCAAACCATAGTATTGCGCGAGCGACAGCCATTGGTCGCTGGTCAGATCGAAGTCGAACTGCATCAACTTCTTGACAGCTTCGGCTTGTTCCTGCGGAATCGTTATTTTGGTGGACTCCGACGACTCACCAGTAGTCGCTTCGGCAAGCAAGTAGAGCATCGATTCTCTTCCTGGATTGGGGCGTACGGACGCAATCTCAGCGAAGGAATAGCAAAAAACGTGCGAGCGACTCAATGCCAGCTTGATGCCAAGCTTGGCGTTAGCCCGCGGTGCGGCCCAGCAGGGCATCGACGGCCGCGCCGATGTCGGGCTGGCGCATTAGCGACTCGCCGACCAGGATGGCATCGACCCCGGCGGCTGCTAGCATGGCAACATCGTCGTGGGTACGAATGCCGCTTTCGCCAACCAGCAGTTTGTCGCTTGGCACCTGCTGGCGGATCGCGAGCGTATGGCCGAGGTCGACTTCGAAGGTGTGCAGGTTGCGATTGTTCACCCCAATCAGTCGCGCGCCGGCTGCTAGCACCGACTCGAGATTCTCGGGATCGTAGAGTTCCACCAGCGCGGTCAGACCCAGGTTGGTCGCCTGGGCGTGGAGCGTTGCAAGCTCGGCGGGGCTCAGGCACTCGGCAATCAGCAGTACTGCATCGGCTCCCGCGGCACGGGCTTCGACCAATTGGTACTCGTCGAGAATGAAGTCCTTCCGCAGTACCGGAATGGCGACCTCCGCGCGAACCTGCCGCAGGTAGTCGAGGTGTCCTTGGAAGTACGACTCGTCGGTCAGCACGCTGATGCAGCTCGCGCCGTGCTGCTCGTAGGTTTTGGCGATAGTCGCGGGGTGGAAATCCTCGCGGATCAACCCGGCCGAAGGGCTGGCCTTTTTGACCTCGGCAATCAACTTAATAGGACCATCGGCCGCCAGGGCGGCGAAAAAATCGCGAACCGGCGGTGCGTCGGCCAGCTGCGACTGGAGCTCCTGCAGCGGTGTCTGCGACTGAGCCCGCGCGATTTCCTGGCGTTTGGTAGCAACAATTTTGTCGAGGATCGTAGGCATGCTTCGTAGGATAACCTGGCACAACGTCGAAGAACAGGACTCGAGCGACTGCTGTCTGCTGGCCTTAACCGCGGCTGGTAAGTAGCATGGAGATGGAAAGCTAAACACCGCATTGGGCGACTATGGACTTCGAAAAACTAGGACCGTACCGCATCGGCAACCGCCTCGGCAAAGGGGGCATGGGATCGGTCTACCGTGGCGAGCACAACGACACCGGCCAGGTAGTGGCCGTCAAGGCGTTGGCTCCGCAGCTGGCCACGAGCGAGGGGTTTCGCGAGCGTTTCGAGGCCGAGATCGAGTCGCTTAAAACCCTGCAGCACGACGGCATCGTGCGGCTGTTCGGCTACGGCGAGGAGTCAGGCACGCTGTTCTATGCCATGGAGCTGGTGGATGGTCGCAGTCTGGAGGAAGAACTGAAGGCTGGCCGACGGTTCTCCTGGCGCGAGGTGGTCGACATCTCGATCCAGGTTTGCCGGGCGCTGAAGCATGCCCACGACCACGGCATCGTGCACCGCGACATCAAACCGGCGAACATCCTGCTCGATACGAACGAGCATGTGAAGCTAGCCGACTTCGGCATCGCCCGCCTGTTCGGGGGCACGCAGCTCACCATGGCCGGCGGCGTACTCGGCACAGCCGACTACATGTCGCCCGAGCAAGCTGATGGCCGGCCGGTTACCGACCGTTGCGATCAGTACAGCTTGGGATGCGTGATGTACGCACTGCTGGCGGGGCGACCGCCGTTTCGGGCGAAGAGCCTGCCCGAAATGTTGCAGCTGCAGCGCTTCGCCGAGCCGGAGCCAGTGCGGCGCTACGCACCGGATGCTCCGGAGCAACTCGAGCATTGCATCATGCAGTTGCTAAAAAAGAATGCGAGCGATCGGTTCCCGAACACGCTGGTGCTCTCCCGGCATCTGGAAGCGATGCGCAAAGCGTTATCGAGGCCGATCGATGCGCCGGAGCTGGCGTCGAACGACGGCATGCCGAGCATCCTCGATCCACCCAAGCCTGATTCCCCTAAGCCTCCCTTGGCTTACGCAGCAACGGTGGCCGGTACCGAACACTCATCGCCCGAATCGCAGGCATCGATCGACATCGACGTGGTGCCGACCGCGGTACGCGATGCGGTAACCGTCGATAGCCTTACCGATTCGTCCACCCGACGGGCGATGTTCGACGCGACGAAGACCGATCACTTCACCGCAGTGGATCACGGTTCACGCCCATCGTCGAGCGGTGTTTCGCCATCGGTGTGGATCGCAAGTCTCGGACTACTGGCACTGGTTGGCATCTCCACCTGGTTCGTCTGGCAGGTGATGCAACCATCGACAGCCGATGAGCTGTACGCAAAAATCCGCCCGGTGGAAGAGATGCCTGACATCGATCATTTGCGTGGTTACGAAGCCGAGGTGAATGAGTTCGTTGCTCGGTTTTCGGACGATCCGCGGGCCGGCGAGGTGCTTGGGTACCAAGAGGAGCTGCTACTCGAAAAGCTGCAGCGGCGGTTCGATACCCTGGTTCGCGGGCGCGGCGAGCGGGGCGACTTGAACACGGCCGAGCGACTTTACTTGGCAGCCATGCGGAAGCTCGACGCCGATCCGGTGCAGGCCGCCAAAGAGTTGGAGCATCTCGAGCAGTTGTTCGGCCAAGTGGGCGACGAGGGTTCGCAAGATGCCGAGCAGCTCGAACGGGTGGCCGCCTGCGTGGAGCTAGCTCGTCGCCAGCGGGCATTGCTCGAGCAGCGCCTTGCGGCTCAGCACGAGGACGACCTGGCGACGCTCGCGAGTCGACTCGACCATGCGGAAAGCTTGTACGAGTCGGACCCTGCTCAGGCGACGGCCATCTGCACTGCGGTGGTCGAACTCTATGGCAACGATCCTTGGGCTGAACCGATGGTGAGGAGGGCTCGTGAGTTGCTCGAAGCGTGGCGGTAGCGGCAACGCCGGCGGCGTTGTATTTTAAGGCTTTGTCGAAGTCCACACTCCCACGCGCACCGCGGCCCGATCGCTGACGTGTGCTGGCCAGCAACCATCGAAAGCGACGCTATGTCTTCTGTTGCCGATCGTCCTCTCAGCAGCCAAGCCTTCGAACGTGCCAAGCAACTGATGCCTGGCGGGGTGAACAGCCCGGCGCGGGCCTTTGGAGCGGTCGGCGGCGAGCCGATTTTCATCGAGCAGGCCGAGGGAGCCTACCTGATCGACGTGGATGGCAACCGCTATCTCGACTACATCGGTTCGTGGGGCCCGATGATCCTGGGGCACGCTTACCCGCCGGTGATTGAAGCGTTGCAGCACTCCATCGCTCGCGGCACTAGCTACGGAGCACCGACCCCCGGAGAGAACGAACTCGCGGAACTGATTATCGAGTTGGTGCCTTCGGTCGACAAAGTACGGCTCGTCAACTCCGGCACCGAAGCGACGATGAGCGCGATTCGCCTCGCCCGCGGAGCGACCGGTAGAGACAAGATCTTGAAGTTCGCGGGCAACTATCATGGGCATGTCGATAGCTTGCTGGTTGCAGCCGGTAGTGCTGCTGCAACGCTGGCGGTGCCTAACTCGCCGGGGGTTACGTCTGGAGCGTCGACCGATACCATCGTGTTGGAATACAACGACGCCGAAGCCCTGGCGGCCGCCTTTGCTCAGCATGGTAGCGAGATTGCGGGAGTGATCTTTGAACCAGTCTGCGGAAACATGGGCGTGGTGATTCCCACCACCGAGTTCCTTACCGCCCTGCGTTCGCTCACGCGAGAACATGGTGCGCTATTGATCTGCGACGAGGTGATGACCGGCTTCCGTCTGTCGCCCGGCGGTGCCCAGCAGTTGCTTGGCATCGAGCCCGACATCACAACACTCGGCAAAATCGTGGGAGGTGGTTTGCCGGTGGGAGCCTATGGTGGTTCTGCCGAAATCATGGGACACATCCTGCCCGAAGGCAAAGTGTTTCAGGCAGGGACGCTCAGCGGCAACCCACTGGCCACGGCGGCCGGTTCCACCACCTTGCGAACCCTGCGCGACAATCCTCCCTACGAACGACTCGAAGCACTCACCGCCCAGCTGGAAGCGGGGCTCAACGAGGCGATCCAAAGCACCGGAGTGACGGCCAACGTCGCGCGGATCGGCAGCATGATCACGCTGTTCTTCAGCGAGCAGCCGATCACCGATTGGTCGACCGCAGCAACGTGCGATATCAAGCGATTCGCCCAGTATTTCTGGGGGATGATGGACCGGGGATTCTACCTGCCATGCAGCCAGTACGAGGCCATGTTCGTGTCGGCCGCCCACACGCCGGAGGAAATCGACGCCACGATTACTGCCGCCCGCGAGGTGCTGGCCACGCTGTAGCGGCCGTCCGCGGCGAACCAAACATCCACTTAGCACGTAGCAAAATCGCCGTGCTGCGCCGGTTGTAGGGGGATTAACGCCGTGTGGGGCGGGAAATTCCGCGTCCGAAGCCCGCTGGCTCTAGCCTCACCAACTTGCTCTTTCATGATAGAATCAGTCCTTATTCGTCGCTGTCGTACGCAGTCGATTACTACGAGGGCGTACTCGCGAATTGACCATCATTGACGAGGAAGGATTCTATGACTGAAGTGCTTGCAATTTTACCAGCCCGCGATGGAAGTACGCGCACTTCGGTCAACCCGCTCTCGCCGGTGGCCGGACACCCACTGATCGGGCACACCGTGACGGCCGCCCGCATGTCGAAGAGCGTGACTCGCATTGTGGTCGCGACTCCCCACTCGGGCATCGCCGACGTGGCTCGCCGGTTCGGGGGACAGGTCGTGATGCAGCAACGCGAGACGAACGACACCGACGCGATGCTCGAGGTGCTGGAACAGTTGCAAGCATCCGAGAACTACCGCCCCGACGTGGTGGTGCAGTTGGCATGGTCGGCTCCGCTGACGACATCTGAAGAGATCGACCGCACGGTCGACGCGCTTGCACAGCAGCAAGCCGACTCCGCCCTGGCTGTGGTGGAGTTTCCAAAGTTTGTCTGGCAGCACGACGCATCTGGCTGTGGAGTCGGGGTGAACCACGATCGCCCCTCCGGTGATCATTCGGACGACTCGGCCCCACAATTCCTCGAGGCTCATGCGGTGTACGCGATGCGAACTAGCGGGCTGCTCGAAACCAAACAACGTTTCTTTGGTAAGACCGCCTTGGTCGAGATGCCTCGCGACCGGCATCTGGTGTTGTCGGATAGCTCGGACCTCGACGTCGCCGAGCTTCGATTGCGGCGACGCTTTGCCATGCTCCGCGACAAGCTGCTGCCTGATTCGATTGGAGCGGTCGTATTCGATTTCGATGGCGTGTTCACCGATAACTCGGTGACGGTTGATCAGGAGGGGCGCGAGTCGACCCTCTGCAGCCGCGGCGATGGCATGGGTATCGGTCAGCTCAAGAAAACAGGCATTCCACTGCTGGTGCTCTCGAAGGAACCGGTACCGATCGTAATGCATCGCTGCGGTAAGCTCGGCCTCGAATGCTTGCATGGTGTCGATAACAAGCTTCCGTTGCTCGACAAGTGGCTCGCCGAGCATGGTGTCGACCGCCAAAACACGGTTTATATGGGCAACGACATCAACGACATCGAATGCCTGGCCGCGGTCGGCTGTGGCACGGTGCCGGCCGACGCCCACCCCGATGTGTTGCCCGTTGCGAATCTGGTGCTCGACTACCCTGGAGGGCGTGGAGCGGTTCGTCAACTCTGCGACATGATTGTAAGTAAAGTAACTACCGAATAGCCCCAAGCCTGATCCGCTGAAAACCGGCACTCGATCGACGACAGGTTTTCAGCTTTGCGGCAAGAGGTGTTTAAGCTCTCTTGCTGTTCACCATCCCTTTAACCAGTGTCAACCAACAGCGCATTTACCGCTTGAAAGGAAGACCATGTTCAAAACTGCTCTCGCAACCGGTCTCGCAGCCACCTTCCTCGGATTGCTGATTGCTCCGCAAGCCTTGGCGGCAAATGCCAGCGACGAAGTGAAGGACGTCCGCGAAGCGTTTCTGAAAGAAGCGATGGAAGCCCAGGAGGCCTATCACAAAGAACTGCGTCGCCATGCCCGCATTGCGGTGTCGAAGCTTGAGAAAACCGCCGCGAGTGCAGTGCGAGATGGCGACCTGGCGGGGGCCACTGCGGCCATGAAGCAGGTGCTCTGGCTCGACCGCGACAACAAAAAGGCGGTTGCTCATTTTAAAGCGATTGGTCGCTTGGAAGAAGTGCTTGAGGAACTTGAGGAAGAGCCAGTGGTCCCTGATGCGGTAGAGAGCACCGGAGACGCAGGCAACGTCGCCCGTCAATTGATTGGTTCTACATGGAGTTGGGGCGATGGAAATAACATTACTTTTCTGCCTGGTGGTATCGCCTCGGCAACCCAAGACAAACAGCCTAATTCGCGCCTATGGCAAGTGGACGCAAGGGGCAATGTGTTCGTCGCAACAGCAAAACCCAACATTCTATCGATCATTAAGGTCGACCTTTCTAGTGGGAATTACGCGGGGCAAAACTACAAAATTAATAACACAGAGTTTTCAGGTCGCCGAGTGCGATGAGTGAGCACTTTCCTGCTTGCGCTGTGTTTCTTTACCACGAGCGAAAAGGTTGAACGCTTCAAGTCCCAAGATCGATTATTTTTCAAGTGAGACATTGCGTCGGGACTTGAAGAGCAAAACCGTGCGCGGCGGCATGTCGACTGCTACCGCACAAGCTGCGCGCGTGGTGATCGGCATGGCCACGATCCCGATCTTTGCCCGGCTGCTTGAGCCGGAAGATTTTGGTCTGGTCGCCATGGTTACGGTGTTAACGAACTTCGCAACGATGTTCGTTAACTCGGGCTTCTCCACTGCGACCGTCCAACGCGACGAGATAACCCATCAACAGGTAAGCAATCTGTTCTGGATTGCGGCAACCCTTGGCACTACAGTCGCTCTCATCACTTCCGGGCTGGCACCACTGGTTGGCTGGATGTACGGGGAGCCTAAGCTCGTTGCTATTACGATAGTTCTGTCGTTTTCGTTCCTCTTCAGCGGCCTCTCAATTCAGCATGAGGCGATGATGCGACGAGGGATGCAGTTCCACATGCTGGCAACGACAAGTCTCATTGCTTTTATTGCGGGACAAACCGCTGGCATTCTGTGGGCTTGGCATTTCCGTGGTCAGCCGAATGCTTACTGGGCCTTAGTGCTTATTCCCGTGACCACTGCCGCAACGACGATGGTAACCGCTTGGGGATTATGCCATTGGCGGCCTTCGCTACCGCAACGCAACGCAGGCACTCGCGAGTTGGCCGTATTTGGAGCTAACCTCACCGCATTTTCGTTTGTAAACTACTTCGCACGCAATGCCGATAACTTGCTGATTGGCTTGTTCTGGGGCAAGGTCCTGCTTGGCTACTACGAGCGAGCGTATCGGTTGCTGCTACTTCCACTACAGCAAATTGCTCCTCCCTTCGGAGCTGTAGTTATCCCTGCACTTAGCCGCTTGAACGGCGACCAAGAAGGCTACACCCGTGCTTACTACCGTGCTATTAACGCCTTCGCTTGGACTTCGGTGCCAGTGATTGGTTGGCTAGCTTGCTCGGCTGATCCATTGATCTACATTTACATGGGCGCGAAGTGGGAACCGGTGACGCCATTGCTCCAGGCGCTTCTGCCTGCAGCGTGGGCGAACTGTATTATCCCAGCATCCGGTTGGGCCTTCACTTCTTCGGGGCGGGTCCGTGAGATGCTTATCTGGGGAACGGTGCATTCGGTGGTGCTGGTGATTGTGATGCTGGCTTGTGTCCCTTACGGAGTGCTACAGATTGCTTGGGGAGTGAGTATAGCTTACGTCGTGATGCGCTTGCCGGGATTCATTTATTGTTTCCATAACACACCATTAAGCGTTCGCAGTTTGATTCGCATGATTTGGTATCCAACGTTGATCCCGGCCATCGCGGCAGCCATTGCTGGAATCGCTCACCATTACTGGCTGCGTGATATGTCGATTGCCAGAGACTTGGCTTGGCCATGGCTGGGAAACTCCAGCGCTGCGAGCGAACTTCTCGCAACGACTCTTGTATTTGCTATAGCCGGAGTAGGCTGTTTGTTAGCGATTCCAGGTGCCTTGGAAGAGATTCGGAACATAGGCAACATTGCCAGACTATCGATGAAGAAGCCGGGGAAAGCACAATAATGCGTAGTCTCATCAAGAAACTCATTAACACTTACTTTCTTCCCCCACTCTGGCGGCTTGCTGTGTGGTGGCCTTTGTTGGCTGACATCTACTTCGTGTTCAGCGGTACGTTTCGTCGAGAGCATCGAGCGGTGTTGCATGGAAAGTTGCAGCATACGAGTGCGACAAAAGAAGCGGACGATCAAGGATCGATCTACACGTTGCGTCGCAATGTGCATCGCTTGGAAAAGGGGTTGGTCTATCGCCCCCGGCGTGATGTGTTTGCCCGCGACTACATCGGCGACACCGTTGCGATTTATCAAGTGCTTCTGCAAGACCCGAACGAACGCATTGCACCGCTTCTAAAATGGGCGCACGACGTTCTTAAGGAGTACTTCTCGGTCGTTGCTAGCGATCCAGCGATTGATCCTCCTCGCGAGAAGTTTGCAGCACTCCCTCCTTGCTCAGCTTGTACTTCTGCTGCGGAAGAGTGGATTCCTTACCAACGCGATTCCACTCCGCTCAACATCACGATCGAAGATTTAGAGAAACTGGCTTGGCGGAGAAGAAGCGTCCGCTGGTATCAGGATAAACCGGTGCCGCGCGAAGTGATTGATCGAGCCATGGAAGTCGCCAAGCTGTCACCGAGTGCCTGCAATCGACAGCCGTTTGAGTTTCGCGTACTTGACGATGTGGAGCTTGCTCGAAAGGTCGGGGCAATTCCCATGGGGACCACAGGATTCTCGCAGAACTTCCCCTGCTTGGTTGTGATTGTCGGCGACCTGAATGCCTACTTTAGCGAGCGAGATCGCCATGTGATTTACGTGGATGGCGGGCTGGCGGCCATGGCATTTCAGTTCGCCCTGGAAGTGCAAGGAGTTGGCTCCTGTTGTATCAATTGGCCCGATATTGAACCGCTCGAGAAGAAAATGGCAAAGGCCTTGAACTTGGATTACAACCACCGCCCAGTCATGTGCATTTCACTGGGTTATCCCGACCCCACAGGCACGGTTCCTTACTCGCAAAAGAAGAGTTTGGATGAAATCAGAAGCTACAATAAGGTGTCCAAATAGGCTCGCCAATACTGTTGCCTGTTCTCACTTTGCTTCCGCCGCCAACTCGCTTTCGAACGAATATGAATATCCAATTATTTGGTGCCGGATTTACCAACAAAGGTGCTGAGTTGATGCTCCGCACGGTAATTGCTCGACTTCGAGAACGGATGCCTGACGCAAGACTGGCCGTTACTCCCGATCGTCAGACACCCTATGAGCAGCGTGCGGAATTACGCTTGGCCCACATCTATCCGAATCATCAATTCTTCAATCCACAGCTTCGCAAACTTTTGGTGCGATCGAAACTGGCGACTTTCTTGGCCGAAGCCCCCTATCGATGGCTGACTCCCAGTCATGCATTATCGATGTACGGGCTGATAGATCAGGATCAAGTAGATGCACTCGTAGACATCTCTGGATACTCCTTCGGCGATGGCTTTCATTGGATTCGCACCAACCTAGCAGCAATTCAGGCGCGTCGTTTAAATCGCCGGGGCAAGCCTGTGATCTTGATGCCCCAGATGTTTGGGCCATTTGAAAAGCCAAAAGTGCGCAGCGCGTTTCAGAAGCTTTGCGATGCCGCTACGTTGATCTACGCCCGCGAGCACGCTTCGTATGATGCGGTACGAGAAGTGATCGGTGACGACCCTCGGCTACACATGGCTCCCGATATCACGATCTTTAGTCCACACGGTCCCGAAGTGGTCACAGGGCACGAAGCCGAGTCGTATGCGGTGCTAGTTCCCAATGAACGGATGCTTGATCAAGGACGTGGAGAGTGGGGCGACACCTACCTACCACGGCTTGTTGCGGCTGGCAAGCAAATTGCTTCGCACGGTTTTCGGCCGGCAATCGTCATACACTCCGGCGATGAAGGCGACAAGAAGTTAGCCGAGGAACTTTATGCTCAACTAGAGCCGTTGGTCGACCAGCAAAAGCCATTTATCTTCACCCACCAGAATCCACTTGTGCTCAAGCAGTTCATCGCTGGTGCCCGATATCTGGTTGGCTCTCGGTTCCATAGCCTGGTAGCCGCCTTGTCGTCCGGAGTTCCCGGTATTGCCTTGGGTTGGGCGCATAAGTATGAAATGCTAGCAAGCGACTTCGGGATCCCCGAACTAATTCATCGAGGGGCGAATAACACGGACGATCTGCTAGTGCAGGTCGATGCATTATCGAACCTCGAAGAGAATCAGCGACTTCGCAATATTCTCGTAGACCGTCGAGAGGCCATGCGCACTCAGTCGGAGTTGATGTGGGACAACGTGTTTCGAGTGCTTGAGTCAGCGGCTCGATCGTGAGAACTTGTCATCCGATCTCACGCTATCGCCTTGCCGACTTGCCACCGAATAGCCTCGCTACTTGCGAGCAGGTTGCCGAGTAGTGAATGCGCTGGAGGACCATACAGACTTTTATCCACGACCAAAAGCCGTAGCCACGCTTGCGGAGTCGTTGATACATCTTGCCAGTCCCCTGGAAGCGGGGCAGTATCTTGCGAATCGCGATTCTCAACCAAAACAGAGGGCTCCTTTTGCGTTCGCTTGTCACAATGTCAAAACGTCCGTGTGCAAAACGACTGTTCTGCTGACAGATCTGAGCGATCGACGCCCTGGCGGGGTGCGTGACTGGAACGTCGTCGACATAAACCACTTTAAACCCTACATCGGCGGCATGTTGCGACCACAAGCCATCCGCTCCACTCATTAGCGAATCGTCAAAAGGACCTGCGCGGTCAAAGACATCTCGCCGGGTTAACATGTTCGCGGTGACGACGCCATTCTCTCGAGCAACTCGATCTTTCTGATCAAAACGCGTCGCCATGTCGTAGAGTTCGGCCAGGGTTGGCTTGCGTTCATCTTTGGCCGAAACATCAATTCGTCCTGCGACGACGTCTACTTTGTCGGCATCTCGTAAGGCATCGATCCCCTTCTCCAGCCATGTAGGATGCGGTTGGCAATCGGAATCGGTAAATGCCAGCAACGACGCACGGGCAAGCTGCAGGCCAGTGTTTCTGGCGGCATAAGAGCCAGGCTTCGTTTCGGAACCAAAGCGGGCGAAAGGGTAGTTGGCTACGAGCGACTTGGGGGGGTCCTTAGAACCATTGTCTACTACAATCACTTCGAAGTTGCTTGGTGGAATTGTCTGCGCGGCCAGAGTGCTGAGGCAGATTTCCAAATCTCGCGCATTTTCGTAGACCGGGATGATGACCGAAATCAGCGGCAGGTTATCAAGTTCGTTCGACATAACGTGAGCAAGCTTCCAGTCGTATTTACGAGACCTCGTTTGCAGCTTCCACCATTTCGCGAAGCCGTTTTGGCGTGGAAGCAGCGACAAGAAACAGACTGTTGGGAGACAACGAGCGGGCACGTTTTATCAACTCTGTCGCGTGCACTACCCCGTCGTTTTGACACGCGACTTGTGGAGCGTTGCGGATGACTCGGTGGAAAATGTAGAAGACATCGGACCGGTAGTCTTGGATCACGTTGTCACCAGGCCATGCGGATTGCCAAACTTGGCCAAACGGACTCCACTGATCCGAGATGGCTCCAATACCGACCCCATAGCTCGAGAGTGCTCCACGCTCGACGAGCAAGTTGAATCTCTCCGCGAGCTCTGCACCTAAGTCGTCGGGGTGAGGTTCGTGAGCAAGGACCACATCCAGTTTGCTGCGACGCAGATTTGCCAAGCTCTTGGCGATGGATTTCTCCATGGTCTCGAGTGAAAAATCATAGCGAGGGCGGTTCGTTGGAGGAGCAGTGGAAACGACTCGCTTGGTGAGCCATCGCTTGAAGAATGTCGCGCGATCGAGCGCTGGTTTAATCGTCTCGCGCAGAAACATTTTCGCTGTGGGATACGGAAGGTGAGGCTGACCAACCTTCGTGGTAACCACCACTTGCGAGTCATCGCCAATTACCTTGCCGAGTGCTTCTTCAGCTGTGCCGTACGAAGGGGCGACGTCGAAGTAGTTGATTCCAAGATCTAATGCTGCTTCGATAAGCCTTGCGGATCGTTTCAGGCCATATCTGCCATCGAGTCCTCCGCAGCCAAATCCGATGCAAGAGACTTTTCTTCCCAAGGGTGGAAAATCAATCTGCTGCATGGGTTGCCTCAACGAGGTGCTTGGAAAGTCTGGTCGCGAATGTCAGCGCTGTGAAGGTGCAATTCGCATGACTGGCAGTTCGGAAAATGCTTGGCCCGATCACGAACATGTTGTCGCTACCAAAGACTTTAAGGTCTTGATCCACAACACCATTCTCGGCGCTAGTACCCATGATGCACCCACCACCTTGGTGGTTAGTGTCATGAAGAGTGTCTAAGAACTGTGGATCCCGATCCACCAATTGGCGATCAATTTGAACCGTGGCTTTTCCCGAATCTTCAAACGATCGCTTTACCATTTCCGCGAAACATGCCAGCGATTCGAGTTCCTTGCCGGAGAGTTGCCAATCCAAAACCGCCATCGGCAAGCCATAAGCGTCGCGTTTCTGCGGGTCTACGGTGATCCGACTCTCAGGTAGAGGTTCGACTTCCGCCTGGACGATGATTTGGATATCGGACCCTCGCGGAACCAATAGCCGGTGCTCAACGATATAAGTCCACATCAACGGCGGCAGGTATCGCAAGCAGGCCCAGGCGTGTCGAAAGAACTTCGTAATGGAACCGATTTCTCGGCTACCTAAAGCTGCTTTCACAAATTGTTTCAGGAATACCAGGTGCTCTTTTACGGAGTGTTCGAAGGTAAGCATCGCCTGCACGCCAAGGATGCGATTCTCTCTAACAAACGAAGGCTGAGAGCGAACCTTCGGTAAGTACTTGCGGCCTTTGAAGACGATGGTTGAAAACTCACCAAAAAATTCTTTGTGGTCTTTGGGAGTGATTTTAGCAACAGGCCCGCCCAAATGATCGTGGAAGTACCGACCGATTTTATCGTTCTCTTTCCAGGGACAATACCATTGATCATCGAGGGCGGTCGCCAGCAACAATCTGGCGTTCTCGATGGTCCCCGCTCCGAGCACAAAGTGAGAGCCTGGTAGGATGTCGAATCCACCTTTTCCGTCGGCAAGTTTTACTCCCTCAACGCGGTTCTGCTGCCCGGCAAAGCCAACCACCTTTGTGTTAAGGACCACTTGAAGGTTCGGATTTGTTTCCAAGTCCTCGCGATAATGCTTGGCAAGGTTGGGCTGCTTGAGCCAGCGAGTGAGGAAGACCAGTAGGTCGTCACTTATCTGCGGAGGGCGGCGGTTGATGAGTGCCCAGACTTGTTCGTCGTTTTGTGTTTCGCCTTCGTAGCCGAGAGCGTCGTAGGTTGGTCCAAAGTATCGAGAGAACTCTTCGTATCCGACGGGCCATCCTGAATTGGCTACCCAGTCACGTGACTCAAAGTCGAGTGCTTCGAACTCAACGAGCTGGCCACCCCATAGGTTCGTTGTCCCCCCCAGGGCGACGGAGCGACCAAGTCGGATGCCATTGTGCTCTCGTCCTTCCGTGCGATAGGCGTTGCTCGCAAAGCTGGACAGGATATGATTGCCCGACTCCAGAAGTACTACCTTGCGACCCTGCCTGGCCAGTAGGACGGACAGGTGAATTCCAACTGCACCCGCTCCAACTACTACAATGGGATCGTTCTCGGCTTCCTTCCATTCCTTAATGCTGTCGAGAATCATGATTGCTTGAAATCGGAGGTCCAGGTGCGAAATCGCAGGGCGCTAGTCGTGTTGGAGCGCTCAGGACACAACCGCGTTTCTTCCGAAAAGCTATCCGTGGGATCATCGGGAGAGAGGGCTGTATCTCACAATATAGCATTTCGTTAGCAGGTCTTAGCTAAACCGTTCCTGCAGGCTTTCCACCTGCATTTCCTCTTCCCGCAAGGCTTCCATCGCTTTGATGGCGGCTTCCGCGGCTTCGATCGTGGTTAAGCAGGGTACACCGGCTGCAACGGTTGCAGCGCGAATCTTGCCTTCATCGGTTCGAGCGCCTTTACCGACTGGGCTATTCATCACCAAGGCGACCTCTTCGTCGGCCAGGAAGTCGAGCAGGTTCGGGTGACCTTCCTTGAGCTTCTTCACGCGGGTGCACTGCATACCGGCCTGCTCTAGGGCTTCGGCGGTGCCGCGGGTGGCGAGGATGCCGTAGTTCATGGCCGACAGACGGCGGGCCAGCTCGATCGCCCGCTGCTTGTGACGCGGGGCGACGCTCAGGAACACGTTGCCCGAGCTTGGCAGCACCGTACCAGCGGCCAGCTGGCTCTTGGCGAACGCCATGCTGAAGCGGGGGCTGATGCCCATCACTTCGCCGGTGCTACGCATTTCGGGGCCGAGCACGATGTCGACGCCGCGGAATTTAATGAAAGGGAAGACCGCTTCTTTCACGCTTACGTGGGCGGGCACCGGATCCTCGGTCACCTGTTGTTCGGTGAGCGAGACTCCAGCCATCACCTTGGCAGCGACCTTCGCCACTGGCAAACCGGTTGCCTTGGCGACGAAAGGCACCGTGCGGCTGGCGCGGGGATT
Organism: Aeoliella mucimassa; assembly: GCF_007748035.1. Taxonomy (NCBI): domain Bacteria; kingdom Pseudomonadati; phylum Planctomycetota; class Planctomycetia; order Pirellulales; family Lacipirellulaceae; genus Aeoliella; species Aeoliella mucimassa. Next base: position 5,730,044 of record NZ_CP036278.1, on the reverse strand, counting down.
CACCTCGATCACGTAGACCTGAGGGCGCCCATCGGCATCGTCCTGCACCGCGAACTGCACGTTCATCAGCCCGTTCACACCGAGTTCCTTGGCTAGCGCTACTGCGGCCGCGCGAATCTCGGCCACCACCGGGCCTGGCAGGCTGTAAGGTGGTATCGCACACGCGGAGTCGCCGGAGTGCACGCCGGCCTCTTCGATGTGTTCCATCACGCCCGGCACGATGACCACTTCTCCGTCCGACACGGCATCGGCATCCACTTCGATCGCGCGTTCCAGGAAACTATCGATCAGCACTGGTTGCCCCTCGGCCGCAATAAAGGCCTGGGCGACGAACTGGTCGAGCTGGGCGTGGTCGTAGCAAATCTCCATCGCGCGGCCACCCAGCACGAAACTGGGGCGGACCAGCACGGGGAAGCCGATATCGTCGGCCAGCTTGCGGGCTTCGTCCATGGTCTGGGCGATGCCACCTGGCGGCTGCTTGAGCCCCAGACGCTTGATCAATTGATGGAACTTGTCGCGATCTTCGGCGTCTTCAATCGCATCGACACTGGTACCGATGATCGGCACTCCGGCGTCGTTCAGCTCGCGAGCCAGATTCAGCGGAGTCTGACCACCGAATTGCACGATGACGCCGTCGGGCTGCACCTGATCGCAGATGTTCAGCACGTCTTCCACGGTCAGCGGTTCGAAGAACAGCAGGTCGCTCGTATCGTAGTCGGTACTCACGGTCTCGGGGTTCGAGTTCACCATGATCGACTCGATGCCCAGCTCGCGAAGCGCGAAGCTGGCATGGCAACAACAGTAGTCGAACTCGATGCCCTGGCCGATACGATTGGGACCGCCGCCGAGGATCATGATGCGTTTGGCATCGCCCTTCGGTGGGGTTTCGTCTTCGGTCTCGTACGTGGAGTAGAAGTACGGAGTGTAGGCCTCGAACTCGGCAGCACAGGTATCCACCGATTTGAACACGGTGCGAATCCCGCGCTTAAGACGCTCGGCGCGAATTTCGGTCGCCGTGCGACCAAACATGTTGGCCAACTGCTTATCGGAGAACCCTTGCCGCTTGGCGGTTCGCAGTTCCCGATCGCTGAGCGTCGTAAGGTCGTAGCCCGCTCCATCTTGCGGCGGATTCTGGCGGACCAAGGCCCGCAATTCGTTCTCGGTCTCCACGATCTCCATCAGGTTATCGAGGAACCAAGGGTCGATGCTGGTTAGCTCGAACACCTCTTCGACGCTGAGCCCAAGCTTGAAGGCGTATCGCAGGTACCACACGCGATCGGGGCCGGCCGACTGCAGCTTGACGCGAATCTCTTCCTCGCTGGGACGAAACTCGCCGACTCCGCCTTGGTCGTTGTACCACAGGTCTTTGTTGTCGGAACCGAAACCGTCGGCACCGACTTCCAGGCCGCGGAGGGCCTTTTGAAAGCTCTCTTTGAAGGTCGAGCCGATGGCCATGGTTTCGCCGACGCTCTTCATCTGCGTGGTGAGCTTGTCGTCGGCGTCGGGGAACTTCTCGAACGCGAAACGCGGAATCTTGGTAACCACGTAGTCGATCGACGGCTCGAAGCAGGCGGTCGTCTCGCGGGTGATGTCGTTCGGCAACTCGTGCAAGCGGTAACCCACCGCGAGTTTGGCTGCGATCTTGGCAATCGGGAAGCCGGTTGCTTTCGAAGCCAGCGCACTACTACGACTGACCCGGGGGTTCATTTCGATCACGATCATTCGACCATCGACGGGATTGATGGCGAACTGAATGTTCGAACCGCCGGTCTCGACACCAATCTCGCGGATCACCGCCAGGCTGGCGTCGCGCATCCGCTGGTACTCTTTATCGGTCAGCGTCTGAGCGGGAGCCACGGTGATGGAGTCGCCGGTGTGGATGCCCATCGCATCGAAGTTTTCGATCGAGCAGATGATCACGACGTTGTCGTCGACGTCGCGCATCACCTCCATCTCGTACTCTTTCCAGCCAAGAATCGACTCTTCGATCAGCACTTCGCAGGTGGGCGAGAGGTCCAGGCCGTGCCGGACCATCTGATCGTACTCCTGGCGGTTGTAGGCGATGCCGCCGCCGGAGCCACCCATGGTGAAGCTGGGGCGGATAATCGCCGGCAGGCCGATTTCGTCGAGCCATTCCCGGGCTGCGTCGAGCGTCTGCACAGTAGTTCCCTTGCAGACGCCGAGACCGATCTTTTCCATGGCTGCTTTGAATCGCTCACGATTCTCCGCCTTGTCGATCACGTCGGCTCTGGCACCTACCATTTCGACGCCGTGCTTCTTGAGCACGCCGAATTTCTCGAGATCCATGGCCAAGTTCAGGCCGGTCTGCCCGCCGAGGGTCGGCAACAATGCATCGGGCTTTTCGCGGGCGATAATCTTTTCGACTACCTCCCACGTGAGGGGCTCGATGTAAGTGCGATCGGCCGTGGCTGGATCGGTCATGATCGTGGCCGGGTTCGAATTCACGAGCACCACCTCGTATCCCTCCTCGCGGAGGGCCTTACAGGCTTGGGTGCCAGAGTAATCGAACTCGCAGGCCTGGCCAATCACGATGGGACCAGAACCGATAATCAAAATCTTATGAATGTCGTCGCGTCGAGGCATTGCACAGGGGGGGCATGGGTCAAGGGGCGGGGGCCAGGGGGACCACTCACCCTGACGCCCACCTGCCCTAGGCGGGTAAAATCGCTCCAGCGTACCACGCCCGACCGGCCCCCTTCAACCGTCCCAGTTCGCTTGCGGCTAGTTCTCGGATTCCGAGTCCTGCAACTGCTGCTTCAGCTCCTTCAATTGCTGGCGGAGCGACTCCAACTCGCTCTGCAATGCCTGCACTTCCCTGGCGTCTGCCGGCGGCTGTTGGGCAGTTGCGGGAACGGGCGACGATTCCCAAACGGCAGTCGGCGGATGAGGTTCCGCTGCCGTGTTGCTGGGCTGGCCTTCGACGATTTGAACCCAGGTTTGCAGTTTCTTGAGATAGTTCTTTGGTTGCTGGGGAGCCTTGAACGACTCGAGCACCGCCCCGTTGGGGCCGACCACGCAGACCGAGGGCATGCCGGTAACCTTGAATTCACGCACGATCTCGGGGTGCTGTTCGATATCGATTACCGCCGGAACCGCGTTTCCCTGCAAATACGCGGTAACCTTCGGTGTCTCCCGGAGCATCTTTAGGAACTCCTGGCTCGGAGCGTATTGGGGACTCACAAAGTTCAGCACGGCAACCCGCCCGTTTTCGCGAGCGGTTTTCACTGCCCCTTCGGCGTCTTGAAACCACACCATGGGAGCTGGAGGCAACGATGGCAAGCTTCGCCCGGAAACAACGATGTTCGCCGCTGTCGGGGGAGAGAACGATGAGGGGCCAGGAGCCGCAGGTGCCGTGTAGTTGTGCCCCGTTGGCGGAGCAGGCGGGGCCGTAGGAATCTGACTGGTGGAGGCCGAGTAATTCTGTCCGCCTCTTAGAGCAGGTGGTGAGAAGGGGACGCTACTATCGGTAGCTGCTGGCAGGAACGCTGGAGTTGGAGCGGCCGAAACTTGTTGCGCTTGCTTCTTCAATCGCTCCATTTCCAACACCTTCGCCTGGGCCTGATACACTTCTGCTTTCACCAGGATCGCCTCGCTGAGCAGTTCGTTCGACTTGTCCAGCGTGGCCTGATCGGCCACCCCTTGCTCAATGAGCGTTTGGATTCGATCGTACTGTTTGACGATGGCGTGCGACTTTTGCTTTAAGCCCTCGGCGCGGGTCTCCCAGTACTTGCGTTGCAGGTCGAATTCTTCGGCGGTCGGTACTCCCTCCATCGGATTCTGGGCCCAGGCAAAGCTGCCAGCGGTGGCTGGCGCGCCGGTAGTTATCGATCGGGTATCGATAACCACCGCATGCTGTGAGGGAGTCACTGGGGTCGCTTGATTTCCCGCAGTAGCCGTGATGGTACCGGTTTTCTGATCGCGGGATACTTGAACTTCGATCGTTGCGTCGCTTTCCACCTCGACCGCTTCGTCGGCGGCAACGTCCTCCGTCGCTGACGATGGAGCGGAAAGCGAAATCGATGCGGTTGCGGGCTCTTCACCTTCACCATCGGTGGTCACGACCAGGGCTACGCCTGTTGTGTTGTTCGGGGATAGTGCGGGCGAGTTGGCTGGCTCTGCGGCCAGGGCGACTCCCACACCAACTGCAGCAAGGGCGAGAAAACAGAGAACTGGCTTGGCCAGCGAAGCATAATACATCGCGGAAACTCCGTGTTGAGCTAAGGATTGCACGGTGGAGCCGGCCGTCGAAGGGCCGCCCGCCGTGTTCGAAACAAAGTCGCTAGCCGCCAACGTGGTGCTGGCAGTAAGCGGCGAGGCGGCAACCGCCTCGGCACCTCGGACCGCTGCCGAGGCGAAACCCACGGCCATCGACAGCGCAATTCCACGGCGAGCCAATCGCTGCCGTAACATCCTCCGACCACGGGTCAGCCGGCCTTTCACCGTGGCGGTGGTCACATCCAACTCGTCGGCCGCACCGCTACGCGAGCGACCTTCGAGGTAGCACAGCACCAGCGGTTCGCGATATCGCCGGGGAAGTGCTTGCAGTTCTTCGGTCAGTACCCCGATGGCGTACTGACGATGGAGTTGTTCAAGGGGATCGCACTCGCCGTCGAGGGTGTCGGGCTCGGCAAGCGGCTGCTCGCGGGTGGATCGTTTCTTGCGAAGTAGCGATAGCGAAGTGCGGTGGGCGACCCGATACAGCCATCCGGCCGCGGAGTCGCACGCCCGGATGTCGCTTGCCCGCTTCGCCAGGATCAGAAAGGTCGCCTGAAAAGCGTCTTCGATATCCTCGCGATGCTTGAGCACCTGTCGGCAGCCGCTCCAGACTAGCGCCGCGTGCCGGTTCACCAAGCGAGCAAAGGCCTCCTGGTCACTATGGCGGGTAAACCGTAGCAGCAGCTCTCCGTCGGTCGTCGGCACCCGCGGGGTGGGCGCAACCACCTGCTGGTCGACGTCGGCGGACGTGGGAATCGTGGATGTGGACAACGTTGTGCTTTCTGGCTGACGGTCAGCAGCGGGCCAAAACGCCCGATGGGTGGTCGCTTCTAACTAGTTAGAGTCGATTTAAGCACCAGCGGACTGCGAAAAGAGAAGATTTTTCGCCAGATATTTTTGCCGCGAGAGTGCCAGCAGCCGCGCGGGGGCCCGAAGTGCCCGTCGCTCACTGAACTTAGCGAGAAAGTACCCCAGTTGGGTGACTAGACCGCGGCCAGTTGCAGGCGGTCCTCGTTGACCATGGCGAGCGATTTTTGCAGCGCATCGAGCTCGAACTCGAAAGAGAGCGAGAGCTTATCGAACTCACGCACTCGATCGGTGCAAGCAATGAGCACCGTGAGGAGTTGGTCGCTATCATCGCGACCTTTGTCGACCAGTTTGGCGACTTCGTCGAAAATCACCGAGAACTCGCTATTAGCTCCGCTGTTGGCCGCTTCGGCCTTGCCGTTGATTTGGATGGCCTTCATTTCGATGAATCGATTCACCAGTTCCCGAACTTCGCGACGCGTCCGCGAGATCTCCTCGCCCGACGCCCTCATCCCGACGATCACGTCGCGGCAGCGATTCTCGAACTCGTCGACCATCGCGTCGAGGCTCTCCAGCACAGTCGCGTTATGGCAGGTATCGGTCGAGGTCTGCAGCTCGATGGCAAAGTCGCAGGCGACTTCGGCCTCGAACATCGCGACGGCAATGCCGAATACCAGCTTGCCGCAGGCTTCCTGCAGTGGGCCGAGTCGACTAGCCCGATGGTTGATGGACACTTCCATTTGCTTCGACATATCGCTCAACGCGTCGGCCACTGCGCCAAGTACTGCACCTTGAGAGCCAAGCCGCGATGCTGCAATGCTAGCGTTGATCGAGAGCAGATGCAGTGTCATACCGAGCTTTTGGATGTCGTCGTATTTGGCGGCCAGCTGTTTTTCCAGCCGCCGAAAATCGTCAACCGACTTGAACAACTTACCAATCATCGTGCCAATCAAACGGCACGTGCTTTCGAGCTGTCGAATGCCACGACGTCCACTGCTGTCGATCGATCGCTTGGCGGTGTAACCACTTGCTCTTAGTAACTCCGCTCGCGAAGAGAGTTCGGCGGCCAGCATCTCGCTCATGAACGATTCGTAGCTATCGAACCCCGCGGCTTTCACTTCCGCGAGCAGATGCTTCACCCCGCGTTCGATCGCCAGCTTGCGATTGCCGGTTTCCTCTTCGCATTGCTTCTCGACTTGCAGCGTTCTGTGGTACATCTTCTGTACCACTTCAAAGAGTGGGCTGCTCGGCTTTAGACGCACCGACAGATAGCCCCCTTTGCACGGCATGGCGGTCGCGACCACCCAGTAGTACCGGCCATCCTTCGCCATGTTTTTTACATAGGCGGCAATTGTCCTGTCCGATTGCAGATAGTCCCACAGCAGCTTGAAAGCCGCCCTCGGCATATCGGGATGGCGAATGATGTTGTGCGGCGCGCCGATCAGTTCTGCTTCGTCGTAAGCAGCAATGCGCGTGAATACGTCGTTGCCGTACCGGATCACCCCTTTGGGATCGGTAAGCGAGAAGAACAATTCATGCGGTTCAAAGAAGCGTTCTTCGTTCACAGGCGTGACTCGTGCTTTTTCCATAACGCTTGGTGGGCGGCTCTGTGGACGTCATTCGGGTTGCGAAAAGCTAGGTTACGGCAAACACGAGGCAAGCCATCCCCCGGCAGTTTGCCACTAACCGCGAGCGTGGAGTTGCCGCATTAACAAACACCCATGTGGTGACTGTTGATTGATCCGCCCGCCACGAAGCGATGCTTGGGCTTCCGTTGAAACCACATAAGGCGACTAGGGTTTGTCTTCGTCGTTGGAACTAGAGTCTTCGGAATCCTGCGAAGCGTCGAGCGTCGGCAGCGTTAGTAGCTGCAATTCGTCGCCTGCGTAGTAGTATCCATCCCACGTGAAGTGGGTTACTCGCATGCTTACCTGCTTGACTCCCCTGCTATCGAATTCTACTGCGTAACCGCCGAGGTCCTCTTCGGGGCTATCCGGCGCGAAATGAGTCCAGTTTTCATAGGGAGTGAAGTTCGACAGGCCGGCGCTCCAGATCACTGGCTCGCCAGCCATCGCAACAAAGTCTCCCCATACCGCTTGGTTGGAACTGCTTACCACTACAGGAGCAGCAAACCCATTCGGTTCGTAGCCAAAAGATTGGCCACCGATAACCTCAAGCGGAACACCTGCCGGCAGGTAGTTGGGGTTCAGGTCTCGTAGACTTTCGGGGTAGCTGCCATGGTCGAGTCGGTAAGCGACCAATGCCATGCGGCACTGCTCCAAACGAAGATAAGTCTTGGCCGCAAAGTCTTGTAACAGCACGCTTGTCAAACTATCGCTGCCATACCAGTAACCCGTTGCCAAGTAACTGCTGCTTGCTAGTCGGTGACTCTCGACGAGCCTAGTTTGGTTCAAAGCAAGTGTCATAGCCAACTCTCCATGGGGAGGTGGGCTCGCTCGGAAAGCTGGTTGCACATAGAAGCTGGTTGCCTCACCAGTCAACCGCTCGGCGAGTCGCACCCGGCGCAGGGCGAGTTCGGCAAGCACCTTCAGGGCCTGCTCTCCGCGGGCGTGTTCCCCAGGCAAGCGGTCGAGAGAGGCCGCGGTTTCAAAGGCCACCGTTTTCGGACTGTACTGCATTGGATCACGCAGCTCGTAGGACTGAGCCGCTTCGATGTATGCAGCCAGCACGCGATCTTCGGCCTTGGGCAACTGTTGTTCGATCTCGGCCAGCATGGCGGCCGCAACTTTTAATCGCGACGCGCTCTGCCCCGGCGCGGCGATCCACTGCTCGAGCAACTTGCTGTTTCGCCGATCGGTCTCCAGATTCACCCGGAAACGAATGCTCGCCATCGCCCGATCGCGAGCTGCATCCAAATCGCCATTGTCGAGTAGCCGCTCAAAGTCGGCTTCGATCACGCGAACAATCGTCTTCAGGTCGGCGTCCACCGGCCGTGAACTTTCCAATGGCTCGCGGGAGAGCTCCACTAGTTTCTCGATGCCCGCTTGCGATTCCTGAAGCCAAACATGGTTCTCAATGTCAGGCTTTTCCTCCGTCGAGCGCCCCGCGTTGAGTAGTTCGCTTAACGCACTTCGCAACTCGGTTGCGGTTTTGTCGGAGTTCGCCAAGCTCTGCCGATAGTAGGCCGCTGCAGGCATCAGTTGAGGTGCATCGCCCATGGGGCCCTGCTTCCTGTCGGCAGGCCAGACCGCAAGGTCGACCTGGCAGGCACTCTTCATGGCCGAGTCGACTTGTTGGTAGCGAATGGAGGGGATCGAGCAGAGCACTAGCGCGATCGAACCAATCGCCAGCGTAGCAACAAGCCCCCAATGCACTGGGCGGTTTCTATCGACCAGTCGCTCCGGCAGTCGCGCGAAGCTGGCCGCCAGCAAGCCAAGGATAATCGGCAAGTAGATCCAGAACAGCGGCAATCGCCAGCAGACAACCATGCTGGCTAATCCGATCACTAGAATGCTGGCGAACATCGAGCTTCCGGCCGCGAGGATCTCGCTCTTCAGCAGGATCGAAATCAATTGCCCCGCCGCAAACGCGGTGAAGCTGGCGAGCAATACATTCAACATTCCCCACCACAGGAAATCGACGAACCGTTCCGTGGCACCGAGCTCAGTTGCTTCTTCCCCGTAGTACCCCATCGCTTGCGATGCTCCAGACGAGTCGATCGCCTGCGACAGGCTGCCGACCACCTGGCTACCCAGGTTGAAATAGAACACGCCGAGAGTCATCACTAGCACCAGGACCAGATACCCAGTCCAGATCGAAAGACGAGTGAACCACACTAGTCGGGGCCGGCCGGCGTGCTCGGCCAGGAAGCGATACTGGTTGTGACGCTGTTCGGTGCGAAACACCATCGCCCCGCAAAGCCCTGGCAAAAACAGGATGGCAATCGGCAAGATGGCGCCAAAGTGCACGCCGAACTCGCGACGATACAGCTCGAACATGCAGGTCAAAAAGATGCAGATAAGTAGCACGCCGACCATTATCTTCCACGACTCATAAAGCGTATGGCAAACTAGTCGCCCGAACATCGCCGGGCGGCTGGGGGGATCCAATGGCAATAGTTGTCGGGGTACCTCGAAGCGAAACGCGCGGATGGCCCGCGATTCGTTGAAGTCCTGCATGCTGACGCCCGCTCGCCCGCGGGTGCGGCCGGCATGGCGGGCAATTTGATTCAACGCGCGGCTGAAGTACACCTGAAGGAGCGCCGCCGGCTGGTGCTGATGCCCCGCGAAACGCCCCTGTCGCTGCCAGCGATCGACAACATGCGCCGCGCGACCGAGGCCGGTGCCATCGTGCTGCCCGCCTCGCCCGGCTTCTATCAAGGCGTCGAGACGGTCAAGGATCTGGTCGACTTCATCGTCGCCCGCATTCTCGACCAACTGGAGGTCGACAACGGACTCACCAAACGCTGGGGCAGCGAATGAATGGAATGCAGAGTTCGGATTGCTGATGGCGGAATGAATCGCCAAGCGATCGGAACACCCCCGGGTGCCACTGGCTCCGCCCATTACTGTCCGGAATTAATCTTAACCGATTCTGAACTTGCGCGGTGGGGAGTGGTGTGGTACGACATAGTCCATGCCTTCCCAGCGAGTTGCTAAAGACGAGCTACCAGTGTGGCCCGAGCAGGTCATTGGGGGGAAGTATGTCCGGCTTTTGGAGAAGTTTCTCAAACAACTCCGCTCGGAAGACGCCCACGGTAATCGCAAGTTATTTCTCGATGACGTGTTCGTAGCCTACCTGCTGGCGTTCTTCAATCCCACCATCCGCAGTTTGCGAACCATCGAAGATTTCAGCCAAACGGTACAGGCTCAGAAACACCTTTCGATTCGCAAGATCACTAGAAGTACGCTCTCAGACTTCAATCAACTGGCCGACCCCGAGCGATTGCAGCCGATTCTCGATGCCCTCCGCCGGCAACTTGCCCGCAAGTCAAAACGGCAATCGATAGGTGACGACGATCTCGACGAACTGCTCCAGCAGACCGTGGCCGTCGATGGCACGTTTCTCCCGGCCGTGGCCGAAGTCGCCTGGGCCATGTGCAATACGAACAATCATGGGGCGAAGAAGCATCGAGCGCGGGTGGATGTCCATTTGCCGGTGAGCACGTGGCTTCCCGAGGCAATCGTCATTCCATCCCCTGGCCAGAGCGAGGCCGATTCAGCCATCGAACGGTTGCAGCCCGGTCGTATCTATCTGTACGACCGCGGCTTCATGAGTTTCGCGCTCTTGGCAGCGCACTACGACGACACACACGCGTTGCAATCGCACTTCGTGGCTCGTTATCGCCCAGCGGGGGGCAATTCGCCCACGCTGCGGGAAGTGAAAAGTCGCGAACTCACCGAAAAAGACAAAGCGGCCGGCGTGCTCAGCGATGGAGTGGGACATTTCAAGTCTTCGAATCCGAGCCGACATCGAGTTCCCCGAGTGCAGCTTCGCGAAGTCATCGTCGCTTGCGAAGAAAAGGGAAAACCGTCGCAACTGCGGTTGATCACCAACCTGCTCGATGTACCGGCGCACGTGATTGCCATGCTGTATCGCTATCGTTGGCAAGTAGAACTGTTCTTTCGGTGGCTGAAGAGCTCTGCGAACTTCGGACACTTGATCAGCCACGCAAGCGAAGGGGTGCAAACGCACTTCTACGTGGCGGTCATTGCCGTGTTGCTGATGTACCTGCACACCGGTTATCGACCGAGCAAGTACCTGTTCGCCCTAATGGGACAGGTCGGCCGCGGGGCGGCAACCCTGGAAGAGATCCTGCCGATCCTCCGCGAGCGAGAACGTCAGAACGAACTGGCCCGGCAGTCGGCCGCGCGGCGGAGCGAGAAAAAGAAACAGCAATCGACTTAGAGACGCTGCCACTCGGCCGCGATTCTCACGCTGCCGCCTGCGCAATGTGAAAGGAAAAAGGCGGCGAGTCTTGATCGCGTAAGCCAATCCATGCAATCATAAGACGCCGCGCAACACTCCCGGAATGCAAAGAACCGAACTCCGGACAGTAATGGGCTCCGCCAGTGTTTGCTGCGGGATGGTTTGCCGGGTGACCTGTTAGAGTGTGTGAGGACTGTACTGCTCCGAGGAACACGCTGCCAATGGTAGTGATCCAACGGAGTTATCCTCACGGGCGAAGCCCGTGGCACGCGGAGAGTTGGCTACAAAGTAGTGCTAATCTCTGCAACTCTGTGATACGATGGATCTACCAGTGTTTCACCGATGTCGCTTTAACGGGTAGACAAGGGGACGAGGCCATGAATCCCATAAGACGTTCGACCGCTGCTTTGTTGTTGGCCCTGCTTTACGCTTGCGGCACTTCCGCTATCTCCAGCGGCGAAGAGCCGCAGCAGGAGCCTGATCCACAGCAAAACTCGTTTGCTCTGTGGTTAGGTCGACAAACCAACGTTTCCCGCCCGTTTTTATCTTGGGGACCGTCGGATCCAAGAGACTTTGTTGCTTCTGATTATGATCTTATCGATGATCGTTGGAAGGAAAATGGTGGCCAAATCGATCTGCAAGTGATTCGTGGTTCGAAGGTTAAGTTACCCGAGACACCGAATGGGTATACGACACTAGTCAATGGCGAAGTGAGCACCTTGTTCTTCATGACGAAGGTTCCGCTCCCGCGATACGAAGAGGGAGAGCTACCACTTGAACGCCGTATTCCACCTCAACCGACTGGCGTGAAGCTCCCCATCCGTAAAGATAGTCTCTATATCGTAGGGATAACTCGCCTTGGGGAGAGTACTTTGCAAGGCGGCTACAGTCTTAATGTCCGTATCAAGGAAGGTCCGCTGGCTGGGGCTATTGTTTATCTAAGGGATTATGAACACCCCGAATCTGTCGGAGATCCATTCGTAGCAATCTACAAAATACCGGATGATCTCGAGGTTCCCGAAGGACCCCTCTCTTTTAAAGTGGTGCACATTTCTAGCAAGTAGCTGACCGAGTATCCGGTGCACCGGGATTACGTTTCCACGACGTCCACTTTTCCGGTGCCACTGCTGGCTTGTCGCGGACGGCCTTTCCAGATCGCATGGCAGTAGCAACGGCTTGATGATGATCCGCCACGTTACCCAATGACCAGCAGTGCGTTGGATGCTTGGTGTGTGGCGTCGCGACACTCGAAGAACTGAGCAGCTACGACCCCCAAACCACTGATCGGCGGTAGTGCGTCGTCTAGGACGTGGGTAGCGGTTTTGTTCTAGCCACGGATGAACACCGATCATCACGGATGGGATAGCCTCTTGGGCTTCGCCCACCGACAACTGGGCGTGTTGCGTTTTGCGGAGTGGCAATGCGTGGTGCGCCCAGCTGTCGGTGCTACCCTGTTGCTCCGCGGGCTCGGTACCTCCCTGCCATTCTGGCTCGATTGTCGTGCCGTTCTCCGCTTCCCACCTCCCCGGCCCTGAGAGGCCGACCCTCCGCAAACGGAGGGTAAAGTCGAGGGCTAAACGATTTTTCTTAATGCTCCAGTTTTCGCTGGAAAATGGCCACCTATGGTGTTCCAATGAACAGGTAGTCGTTGGCTGTCGGCTATCGGCTGTTGGCTTTTTAGTGATTGGAGGTGAATAAAATGTGATGCTTGTCTAAATATCGGATTACTGGCGACGCGCAGGCGAAGGTTTGCCGGCGTGGGCGTTCGCTGCTGCGCGTGTGGGTGATGGGGCTGCGTCGCTGTCGCTCCTGGACCGCATCCTACGGCTTACGCGTTGGTAGTGCGTTCGAAGTGGCTAGCTGAGATCTTTCAGTCGCTGGAAGCTCCTTCAAGATGACATCCCCAAGTCAGAAATCACCATTCAGAAATCATAAATCCCAAACTCCCCTGGCCCCCGAATCCTGTTTCCTGACTCCTTCCAGAATAGTTACCCACCCATGGGAATCTATTTTGGGCAACTATCCCGGAGGTGTTGATGCAACTTGTTAGTGGTAAACGACTTGCGATAGATTCCCACGGCTCGAATAGATTCCCACTCGATGCGTTTTGGGGAATGGGAATCTATTCGAGCGCGAAAACCACGGGGTTTGTAGAGTGCGTGGAGATTCAATTTTCCCATCGGTGGGTAAATTGGGAATCTATTCGCAAGCGGTGGGAATCTATTTGCTCACCGATGGGAAACTATCGCTCTGAGTGGAAACCCGCTTGTGGGAAACTGGCTCCCTGAGGGGAGTTGGCGAAACTAGACAACTTGACGAGCAGCAACATCGGTAAACCAAATGGGGGAACCCGTCGACTACTTGTTCGAATTCCTGCGCAATTCTGAACCGTTTTTCATCTTGCGATTTAGTTATGAATTGACCGATGAGTCGTCCAGCGTTAAATTCACCGAATGGCAGCAAGCGAGGTGGTAGCTGCCACCCGAGACGCACGGCTGTGTCTCTCCCACCCCTCAGGTCGGCCACGCACCAATGGAGTCGCTGGCGACCCCCTACCTGGATTGCACCATTCGCAGCTTGGAATCGCCGCATTTTTCGTCGGCGATCCCTTGGTGGCTTGATGTTACTGTCTCGACGGGCGCGTTCCATGACCATGCAAAACTCGCAATGGCGTATTTTTGCGTTACTGCTCGCAGTACCACTCGGCAGCTGTCTGTCAGCAGCGATAGCCAGTGCGGTCGAACCGAAGTCGGCCGAGCAGGCCGATGAGCCGACCCCGGCCAAAGCAACCACGAACTCCTCGCGGGACCCGTACGAAGTTCCCGAGGGATCGGTCGACGACCTACTAGGCTACATCCAGACCGGCCCGGTTCACATGCGGCCTCGGTCGGTGCTCGACCTTCGCCGGATGAACCAATCGCTCGACATGGCCGCCCAGCGGATCTTCGCCTCGCAAGAAGCGAGCGACCAGCAGCGGTTGCTAGCGGCCAGCTTGCGGGTGAAGTTCTTGCACCGCTTGCGACTGCTAGGCGTGAAGGAATCGGGGCACAAGCTCGATGCGTTCCTGTCGAACGTGGCGAACGATCCCGCCCCGCGGTTGCAGGCGTTTGCCCGTTACACGCAACTCGATCGCCAGCTCGACGCCTGGCAGCACCTTTGCGACCAAGACCGCCAGGCGATTATCGCCGAGGTTCGCAGCGGCATCGAAGCTCCCCAGGCCGACGAGCACGACCTGGCCCTGCTGCTGAAGCTAGCCGACACGGTTGCCGAGTCGCCAGATGCGACGAAGGTGGCCGAAGTCATCGAGCAACTGCTTCCCCAGCTTGCCAATTCGCCGAACGCGAGCATCACCGCCCACCTACCTTGGCTCGAAGGGGTGGCTCGTCGGCTCAAGCTCCCAGGCAACGCGCTGGAGGTCGAGGGAGAGTTACTCTCTGGCGACCAACTCGACTGGCAGGATTACCGCGGCAAAGTGGTGCTCGTGGGCTTTTGGGCCACCTGGTCTCGCCCCTCGACCGGCGAAGTCAGCAACATCAAAACTGCCTACAACGCTTACCATGATCGCGGCTTCGAGGTGATCGGAGTCAGCCTCGACACGAACCAGGAAGCGGTTCGCACGTTTGTGGCCGATCGCAAAATTCCCTGGCCGGTGATTTACAATCAAAGCGAGACGGTGAGCAGCGACGACTCGAGCCATTGGAATCACCCGCTGGCCAGCAAATATGCGATTAACACCATCCCCCGGGCCATCTTGGTCGATCAGGAGGGCAACGTGATCCATATGAATCTGCGGGGCAAGAATCTGCATCAAACCCTGGCCCAAATCCTGGGGCCCACCCCACGGTTGGCGAATCGCCCCGAAGGGGAACCAACGCCGGCCGGCGGTAAAGCGGTGGCGACCGATCCCTAGACGCGGTGGTTTGCCTTGTTTCGCTCGGTAAGCCGGGTCGCTTTGCCAGGGGTTGGGCGCTACAATGCTAGGGATGAACGCAACCCTCACTAGTAACCGCCCGACAACGCTGCTGCTCGCCTGTGCGTGCCTGATGGTCACTGCACTCGCCGGCTGCAACGATAGCAAAACAGCTGGCAAGACGCCGGCCGAAATGAAGCCGGTGGTCAAACGAACGCCCACCCCAGCGACGCCAACCGTCGCGACGACCAAGGCAACCAATCCCATGGATGCCGAGCGGGCGATGAGCTACCTGACTCAGATGTGCGCGTTTGGACCACGCTACAGCGGCAGCGCCGGCATGCTCCGCCAGCGGGCGATGATCGCCAAGCTCTTCGAATCGCTCGGCGCCACCGTGCGAGAGCAGGAGTTCAAAATGCCGCACCCGATTACCAGGCAGCAGATCGACTGCGTGAACCTGATAGTCGAATGGCAACCGGAAGCAAAAGAACGCGTGCTGCTCTGTGCTCACTACGATACCCGACCGCTGCCCGATCGCGACCCGAATCCACGCCGACGACGGGAAGGGGTGTTTGTCGGTGCGAACGACGGAGCGAGCGGAGTTGCCGTGCTGATGGAATTGGGGAACCATCTGGCAGATACCAAGCTCGAAGTCGGTGTCGACATGGTGATGTTCGATGCCGAAGAGATGCTGTTTGAAGACGACTATGGTCGCCGGCGAGGGGAGTACTTCTGGGGCAGCAGCTACTTTGCGAACCAGTACAAACAAAAGCCACCTGCTTACAAGTATCGCTGGGGAGTGCTGCTCGACATGGTCGGCGACGCCGAGCTGGAACTGCTGCAAGAGAAGTACAGCCTGCAGTATTGCCGCCCGCTGGTGATGGAGATCTGGCAGACCGCCGCTCGGTTGGGAGTCGACGAGTTCGTCCCCCGCACGAAGCGACGCCGCACCGATGGCTTTATCCGCGACGATCACATTCCATTGAACCAAATCGCTAAGATCCCGAGCTGCGATATCATCGACGCCGACTACCCCGATGTCCCCTTCGGTGCGCCCGGAGCTTACTGGCACACCGAGCAGGATATCCCGCAGAACTGCTCCGGCGAGTCTCTTGCCAAGGTCAGTTGGGTGCTGCTGGAATGGCTCAAGTCGCAACCGGCCGAGAGCAAGTAACTTCGCTTCCCTCCACGTAAGATTTCGCAAAGCCGATTGATCCTATGTTGCTGCCTGTGTTCGCACTTCTGTTGCTGGTAATCTCGGGTTTGATGCTCGACCAGCATCGCCGAACCTGGCTCGAGGCAAAGCACAGCGACTCGATCGATAACAGAGACCAACGCGCCGCCCGCGCCCAGTACCTGCGGCGGATGCGAGCCAGCGGGGCGATCGGGGTGATTGCCCTGCTGCTGATCGTGAAGCCCATCGTGCCACGCGAGCCGTTGCTTTTTACACTGTATGTGCTGGTACTGGTCGTGCTGTGCGGCTGGATCTTCATGCTGGCGTTGGTAGATAGCTTTGCCACCCAACTGCGGCTCCGTCGCTCGCGGCGCGAAACGGCCTCGTTGGAAGCCAAGCTCGAAGCCGAGCTACAGGAATTCCGCAAGCAGCACGAGAAAGACTAGTCAACGAATTTATGTTTTGTCACTGCCCGCTGATCACTACGTATCGCTAGAACCTTGAGCAATTTTGACCCCATTCGCTTCGCGATCGCCTTCGTTCCATTGGCCGCTTACTTGCTGGTGATGGGCCTGACGAATTGCCGCCGGAAACCCATCGTCACGAGTGGTGCCAGCGAGATCTTCGCCCTCGGCCTCGGCCTGACCGGTTTGGTGTTCGTGGGACCGATCGAGCTGTTCCGCCCTGAGCTGGCGACCGCTCAGTTCTTGAATTACATCTGGTTCGTGCTGCTTGCTTTGTACCTGCTGTGGGTAACACTGGCTGCGATGATCTCGAGACCTCGCCTAGTGGTCTACAACATCACGCCCGACGAACTGCGACCGCTGCTCTCCGAAGCGGCTAGCGTGGTCGATGCTTCGTTCCGCTGGGCGGGCGACTGCTTGTGCTTGCCCCGCATCGGCGTGCAACTGCACATCGACGGCTTCGCCCTGTTCCGCAACACGTCGCTCGTATCGAGCGGCCCGCATCAGAGCATCGAAGGCTGGCATCGCCTGGCCAAGCAGCTGAGGGCCAATTTGCGGGGGGTGTCGTCCGCCCCGCATCCCCCAGCAGCCCTGCTGCTGAGTGCAGCCATCGTACTGCTCATCGCGTGCGAAATGCGCATCTACTTTGGCACCGAAGAACAGTTGGCCGAAGCCTTGAACGAACTCTTCTCGTTCGGCTGGCAGCGAGGGTAGTCCGCAGAGTACTACTGGGAGCCGGATGGGCGATGCACAAAAGAAGATCCCGGCGAGCCGTAGCTCGCCGGGATCTTTAGAGCGGAGGGCAAGGGACTCGAACCCTCAACCCCTTGCGGGGCAACTGATTTCGAATCAGTCTGCTAGCCATTCGCATACCCTCCTCAAGCACCTTGGCACCCCCTTTCGGGGAGCCATTGCTCGAACGTGCAAGTTTACCGGGCTTTTCGGCCTCAGGCAAGCGAGGGAGGCGGCTTCCCCAGGCACGAATAATTGCTATGTTCCGCAGTACCCGCACGAACCGGGGCCGGATTTAACGGCCGCACCCCCCGCGCTGGATGTAGCGGATGATAGCATGACTCCCGTCACGACAGGCAGGTTCGGCCTGGCTCAGCTTGTAGGGCGGTCGCGGACGAAGTAAGGGGTATCCTCCCCCCTCCCGTCCCCGTTTCCGAGCCAATCCCCCTATGGAACCGACCATCCGCATCGTTACTCGCGGCAGCAACGGCGAGATTCGCACGAAGGATTACACGCATACCGACTCGGTGCTCAAAATGCACGCGCAGATCGGAATCGACGACTGCAGCACCGACCTGTCACTGCGAGGCATGCCGGTATTTCGCGGTTTGATCGGCCCTATGCCCGAGAGCAAGGGCATCGTGCGTTACGAATCGCCTGAAGTGTTCGAAACCCTCACGAAGGAATGGAGTGCTTCGGCAACGCCGAAACGTCGCCGTCGCCGCACCGTAAGCTGAACCGCCTAACGATAGCGGCTGCCGCCCACGGTATTCCAACCAGCGGCAGTACGTGGCGGATCGCTCTGCATTTGCTGCACTCCCCCGATCGGGAGCGAACGAACCGGCTGGCTGGCAATGGCCGTAGCCGGCTGCGTGCTCGGCGATAGCGAAGGCACTGTGCTCTGAGGAGCCGACACTGGAACCTTGACGATGGTTTCGGTCGGCACCGATTTGTACGTGGTGATCGGCGTTTGCACGGTCCGCGTCCCCGCGACCCACTGCGTGTTGGTAATCGGCACTTGGGTAGTAACCGGCTTCGATTCCCAACGGGTGAAGGGCTCGAGCTCGTGTGTCCAGTACGGCTCGACAAACGGATTCAGCATGCCCCGCCGGCGAGAGACCCAGCGGTACTCCGTGACCGGCGTGAGGTACGTCTGCTGATAGGTTTGGTACGTGGTGGTGGTCTGCGGAGTGAGCACCTGCTCCTGACGGGTCTGGTACTCGGTGGACGGCACAAGCTGTTGGGTGACCGTGCGTGTTTCGCGGTACGACTGTCCGTCGGCACCGGTAACAATTTTCGTGGTGGATTGCGCGCCAGCCATCGAGGCGAGCGACAACAGCACGAGCGAAGCAAGCGAAGTAGCGATGGTGCGGTGACACATGGCCCGATTTCCCTCCTTGGATAATCGAGTATTGGGGGACGTACCTCTGGCACCTTCGACGCATGGCTCGCAACAGACAGCCGGCCGAAGGTGCACTTAGGCGAATATCGGCCGATTCGGTTACCCAGCATCACCTGCCAGCACGCTAGCAAGCGGCCGGATCATGCGTCAAAATGATCCAACGCAAAGCGACAACATGGTTTAGCGCTGGTTGCCGTTTTTGCGTTTTTTCTCTCCCCCGCCGCCAGCCCCACCAGTTAGCTAGCATGGATCACCCCGTCGCCATCGCGCACCTTCGCTGCCCTGCCTCCGCTGGAGTGCTTGAGTGGATGCCAGAGCCCGAATTGGCAGCGCTGCGTCAGGCCATTGCCGAGTCGCGACTCGTCAACCGAGCTGGCGACCTGGTGACCCGCGAGCCCGCTGCAGCCCTGGTTTGCCGCACCGCATCGCTCGCCTACCTGGTGCTCGATGGTATTCCGGTGCTGGTGCCCGACGAGGCGATCGCGCTTACCCAGCTTGGATCTCCATCGACCGAGGAACATGACGCGGCCGAAACTGCCGATTGACGCTCGTTTCCAAGCATGTTCTGCTGGAGTGACGCCCAACGCCGAGTGAGCCGTCGCCCCCTGCCCTACCGCACCAGACGACGCCATCCTCCCAGGGCAGCCCGAACCTTTTCCCCTGCAGGAGTCCAGGATTCATGGCCGAAACTATCTTCACTAAGATCATCAACAAGGAAATCCCGGCCAAGATTGTCCACGAAGACGACCAGTGCCTGGCTTTCCACGACGTCGCCCCCCAGGCGCCGACCCATGTGCTGGTGATTCCCAAGAAGCCCATCGAGTCGATCGATCAACTAGAAGAGGCCGACCAGGCGCTCATGGGCCATCTGTGGATGATCATCCGCAAGCTGGCCGCTGAACTCGAGCTTGGCGACGGGTACCGGGTGGTAGTGAATTGTGGTCGCGATGGCGGGCAATCGGTCGATCACCTGCATTTCCACCTGCTTGGCGGACGGAGTCTGAGCTGGCCGCCTGGTTAGTGGTCGCTGGGACCGCTTCGCGAACTGCCGAGCCGTTTCGACCGCCGAGCTAGCCCCAATCGCCGGATCGCGGTATGCTAATAAGCTGATTTCAACGTTGTTTCCGACTCCTATTTTTCCTGCGAAAGTCGTATGCCGAAGTACATTGTCCGCTACGGTTCGATGCGCAACCTGGGCGTCTTCTCTGCCAAGGGGACGAGCGACTATCGCCGGGGCACGCAGGTAATTGCCCGCACCGGGCGCGGCATGGAGTCGGGCGAGGTTCTGAGCGAAGCGACCGAGCAGGCGCTGGCTCAGCTCAAGGATCCCTTTCGTGGATCGATCATTCGCGAACAGACCGAAGACGATCGTCGCGAGATCTTTCGCATGCTCGGTCAACAGCGGCAAGAGTTCGAAGCCTGCGGCAAACGCATTGCCGAACTCGGACTGAACATGCAGCTTGTCGACGTCGAGCACCTGTACGGCGGCGAGCGGGTCATCGTCTACTACCTGGCCGAAGAGCGGGTCGATTTCCGCGAGCTGGTCAAAGTGCTGGCCACCGAGTTTCAGACTCGCATCGAAATGCGCCAAATTGGCGTGCGAGACGAAGCCAAGCTGCTGGCCGACTACGGCGACTGCGGCAAGCCGGTGTGTTGCAACACCCATCTATCGGAAATGCCACCCGTTAGCATGAAAATGGCTAAGCTGCAGAAGGCCACCCTCGATCCGACCAAGATTTCGGGTCGCTGCGGGCGTTTGAAATGCTGCCTGCGATACGAGTACGATACCTACCAAGACCTCCGCCGCGAGTTGCCGCCGATCGGCTCGAGCGTGATTACCGACAAAGGCCGGTCGAAAGTGCTGTCGCAAGAGATTCTTGCCGGCCAATTGTTAGTGGAGACCGAAGACATGCGGCGAGTGATGATCGACGCTTCGGAGGTTTTGACCGTGATCCCCAAACCCAAGGGGGGCGGAAAACCTAAACCGAAGCAGTCGAAACCTTCGCCGCCGCCGCCTGCTGCCGATAGTTCCGAAGAAGAGTGAGTTGGGCTTTCCCCGCAGAATTCCATGCTTCGGCATTGGCCTCAACGGAACTCTCGGTGTTAGAATACAAATAGCCCTTCCTAATTTTCGATCCGCCCAATTAATCAGCTGCTGTTATGAGTAAGTCGATGCTAGACCCCGGCGACCCCATGGTCGACCTATTGGAAAGGGACAAGCGGTACAAGTTCGACGCTTACTTGTTCGTGTTCGATGCACTGCACTACGGACAAACCCGGCTCGACATGGGAAAACCGTACGCGCCCGAGGAACCGACCGACCTGGAAGACTTCGAGAATCTGGAAGACCAGATCGAGCATCACGTGTCGGGACAAGACCTCTGCGAAGCGATCCGTCAGTTTGCCTTGGAACAGTACGGGCTGATGGCCCGGGCAGTGCTGGCCGACTGGGGAATTCGTAGCACCGGCGACTTCGGCAATATCGTGTTCAACTTGATCGATATCAAGAAGATGAAAAAGACCGAGCACGATCGTCGCGAGGACTTTGAAAACGTCTACGACTTCGATCAGGCGTTCCGCCAAGAGTTCAAATTCAGTGCTTACGACCCCAAACGGGGGATCTAGGGGTGAGTCGGCGGAAAAAATCAACCAAGCAACCCAACACCGCTAGTGTGGACGAAGCTCCTGCCACGCCTGAGCGTTGGGCCCCTCCCATAGCACGCAAGTGGCAAATCACGCTAGCGGCGGCCTGCGTGGCCGCTTGGCTGCTTTTTCTGGCCTATTTGGCCCTGAATTACGGCGATTGATACCGGAACCCAGGCGTTCGGTAGCATCATCCCGCTGTAACGTTCTATAATTTTCCAACCAGCGCTAGCCTAATGCGACGCGGTTCTGTTTGTTTGTGAACTGTTGAGAAGATAGAGGTACCCATGATTCTCCGCGTTTTCCTTTCGTTAGCTTTAGCGATCACGTTTACCGCCGCTCCGATGGCTCAAGCCCAGGATGCAACCGCGGTCAAGCCGTCGGCCAAACAGCTTGCTGCCCGCGGGGTCGCGTTCCTGCGTAGCTCGCAGGACGACGATGGATCGTTCAGCAGCTTTGCTGGTCCAGCGATTACCGCCTTGGCAGCGACCGGCCTGCAACGCAGCGGGGTATCGACCTCCGATCCGGCGGTCGCCAAGGCGATTGACTACTTGCTGAAGCATCGCCGCGAGGATGGCGGCATCTACGGCGAGGGTTCCAACCACCGCAACTACGAGACCGCCCTGGCGGTGGTTTGCCTTGCCGAAGCCAACAAGGATGGCAAGTACGACGAGATCATCGCCAAGGCCGAAGCGTTCCTTAAGAACATTCAATGGGACGAAGAAGACGGCACCGAGAAAGACAACCTCTACTACGGTGGTGGCGGCTACGGCTCGCACGATCGCCCCGACCTGTCGAACACCTCGTTCCTGCTCGACGCCCTGACCGCTGCCGGCAACGGTGCCGATGATCCTGCCATCCAAAAGGCCTTGGTCTTCGTGTCCCGCACCCAGAACCTGGAGTCGGAATTCAACTCGACCGAGTTTGCCGCCAAGATCGGCGACGGCGGATTCTTCTACACTCCGGCCAGCGGTGGCCAAAGCAAAGCGGGCGAAACCGAGAACGGCGGGCTTCGCAGCTACGGCTCGATGACCTACGCGGGGCTCAAGAGCCTGATTTACGCCGGCCTGGATAAGGACGACGTTCGCGTGAAGGCTGCGACTAGCTGGATCAAGAAGAACTACACGCTCGACAACAATCCCGGCATGGGCACCTCGGGGCAGTTCTACTACTACCACACTTTTGCCAAAGCCCTGTCGCTATTGGGCGACGATGTGCTGGTGGATGAAGATGGAAACGAGCACGACTGGAGCGACGAGCTGGTATCCAAGTTGGCCGAGATGCAAAAGTCCGATGGCAGCTGGTTGAACAGCGACGAGCGTTGGATGGAAGCCGATCCCAATCTGGTGACCGGTTACGTGCTGATCGCTTTGTCGTACTGCGAAGAGTAAGCACCGCTTACTGATCGCAACGAAGTGTTAGAAAAACAAAGCCCCCCTGACGAACTCGTCAGGGGGGCTTTTTCGTGACCGTCATGAGCCAGCGTTCACCGGCTATCAATTCGCTACTCTTCTTCGTCGAGCACGAGAATCTCGATCTTACGGAATTCAAAGGGGTGGCTCTCGCTCTGGATCGAGATGGTGCCTTTGTCGATCAGCAAGTTGTTATCCTTGCGGGCGTCGACGAACTGCTTGGCCGTTTCGTCCTTCGGATCGTACTGCGGCTGTTCGTACTCCAGCACGAGCTCGCCATTGATGAAGTGCTTGATCTTGCCAGAGCCATGCACTTCGACCTCGGCGGTTACCCATTCGTCGCCATGGAACGTCGGCGATGTTGAATTGGTGCAGTGCTGCGTGTGCAGTTCGCCTTCCATTACCACGTTGGTACCAGGCGTACAGAGGTTGCAGGTCGGGCGTTTGCCGCTGCCGGTACCGCCGAGCAGTTGCACTTCGATGCTCACCGGGAACTGCTGATCCACGGCCATCGTCTCGGGCTTTTGGCCATGAATCATCAGGCCGCTGTTCTTGAGTGCCCAACCGGCGCCGCCGGTGACTTGCTCGCCGACCACGCGGTACTCCACCCGCAATCGGTAGCTTGAGAACTCCTCGTTGAAGAACAGGTGGCCGAAGCGGGCGCCGAACTTATCGTACTTGTCGTAGCAAACCTTGATCACGCCATCTTCCACACGGAAGGTGTCGTTGTAGTTCTCACCGGCTTCCGAGTAGCGGATCTTCGGGGTCCACCCCTCCAGGTCTTTGCCGTTGAACAATTGCCGCCACTGTTCTTCGGCAATCGAGATGCCACTTGTCGCCTGCAACACGAGCAAACTCAGGAGCAGTAGTTGGCTTAATCGCGTCGTCATGTATCTCTCCCTGTAGTGATGAACGAAAGCTGAATCGAACGCTCGCCGAGCGCGTGGCTACAAAACCGCGCCGCACCTCGCTGCTCGGCATCCATCGCTGGATCGCGACCCCTCTGGATCGCAGGTTATACGTCTTCCCAGCTTACTCGCGGGTCGAGCCAAGTGTAAGCTGCATCTACCAGTGTATTCATTGTGAAGAGTAGCACGGTATAGAGCACCACGATGCCCATGGCCATCGGGGTGTCGTTATCGAGGGCCGATTGCACGAACGAATAGCCAATGCCCGGTATCGCGAACACCTTCTCGATCACCAACGATCCGGTGATAATGCCGGCCACCGCGGGGCCGAGGAACGATACCACTGGAATCACGGCCGTCGGCATCGCGTGCTTCAGGATGACCGCCCGCCGCGACAGCCCTTTCGCCCGGGCGGTGCGGATGTAGTCTTTCGAGAGGACATCGAGCATCCCCGTGCGTGCGATGCGGGCGATGTAGGCCGCGTACGGTGCGCCCAGGCAGAACGCTGGCAGCAGCAGGTGACTCAGGCTCCCCCATCCGGCTGGCGGCAACATCGGGATCAAGAAACAGAACAGCAGAATGCAAACGCCTGCGATCACGAAGTTTGGTAGCGCGATGCCCAGGGTCGCCAGGGACATGAGTCCCAGGTCTTCGATGGTTCCTCGTCGCGCGGCCGACACGACGCCAGCCAGCAACCCCACGACCGCTGCCCAGGCGAGCGCGGCCAGCCCTAGCGCGGCCGACACCGGCCAGCAGAGTCGCACCAGTTCGTTCACCGTGAAGTCAACTTGCTTGCTCGACACTCCCAAGTCGAACACGGCCAGCTTTTTGAGATCGAGCCAGTAACGCACCGGAGCGGGCTTGTCGAGATTATAGTGCCGTCGCAGGTTGGCTTCGATCTCCGGGGGCAAACTCCGCTCGCTGGTAAATGGCGAGCCAGGCGAATTATTCGCCAGGATCCAAGTAACCGTGAACACCACCCACACGGTGAGCAGCAGCCATGCAAAGCGTTTCAGCAGGTAGGCAATCATCGGGGGGCACCTCGCATGTATTCATTGAGCCCGCCCGACTCGTGATCGATCCAAATCGCATGCAGCGGATGGAAGTCTTGGGAGTTGTTGTAGAAGCCCCGCACGTGCGGCTTCACCATGTTCCGCGAGTAGTAATAGTACAGCGGAATGATTGGCATCTCGTCGAGCACAATCGCCTCGGCCTCCTGTAGTATCTCGTTGCGACGCTGCGGGTTGGGTTCCGACTCGGCTTGCTTGATCAGCTCGTCGTAGCGGTCGTTCGCCCAATTGGTTTGATTGTTCTCGTTGTCGCTCACGAACAAATCGAGGAACGTATTCGCGTCGTTATAATCAGCGATCCAGCCTTGCCGACCCACGTCGTACTCGGTGAGTCGCAACTTATCCTGGTATGCGGCCCATGCCATGTTTCGTAGCGTTACGTTGATGCCGAGTTCTTCCTGCCATTGCTTGCGCATCAGCTCGGCAATCGCTTCGTGCGAGTCGTTGGTGTTGTAGAGAATCGTCAGGTTCTGGAAACCGCTCCCGCCGGGAAATCCTGCGTCGGCCATCAACTGCCGCGCCCGCTCGGCATCGGGCGTCGGCATGTGCGGCGACGTATAGCCGACCACCCCGGGCGGCACCAAACTATGGGCCGGCTTCTGAGGTCCACGCACTGCGGTGCGAATAATCTCCTCGCGATCGAGCGAGAGCGACAGCGCCAGCCGAACTCGCTTGTCGGCCAAAGCTCCCCGCGCGACATTGAGCTTGTACATGTAGATCGCGAGCTGCGGAGCGGGATTGAAATCGTCGCGAGGTGGATCGCTCTCAATCAACTCACGCAGCAAGTTATTAGGGGGTTGCTCGATCCAATCGACGTCGCCGAGCATGTACATGTTGAGCGAGGTCGTCTCGTTCTCCACCGCCACCGCGTCGATCGTGTTCAGGCGGATGTTCTCTTTGTTCCAGTACTTCTCGTTCTTCACCAAGCGGATCCGATCGCGGGGCCGACGGAACTCAATACGGAAAGGGCCGTTGGACACGATGTTCTCAGGACGCGTCCAGGCGGGGGCTCCAAACTCTTCGACACAACCGCGATGCACAGGAAACAGCGGATAGAATCCCAACAGCTGCAGCCAGAACGGAGTGGGATTGTCGAGCTCGGTAACCAGCGTATGGTCGTCGATCACCCGAATACCAACTTCGTCGAAGTCGAGCGTCACCACCCGGCAAGCCTCGGCTCCTTCGGGCACCGTGTCGCCTTGGTTGGGGTTGGCGGCCACGAAGCATCGCTCCCGGCCGTCGACCTCCACGTAGAACTTCTGTGTGACCTTATCGCGTTCTTCTTGATCCTCCGGCATCGTCACCGGATCTTTGCGTAGCAGTTTGCCTTCAATCAATTTGCCGATGCAGGTGTTGGTCTGTCCCGGCTCGAGATTCAGCTCGACCTCCACCGCATCGCCCGGCTCGAGATAGGTGCCACCTGAGTTGTACTTCTTGCCGTTCTTGAGATACCAACCTTGCTTGGCGTACTCAGCAGCAGTGAGCGGGCTGAGGAACCGCCGCATCGAGTAATGGTAGTCTTCGGCCGTCAGGGGGTCGCCATTCGACCAGCACGCTTCTTTGCGAAGATAGAACGTGTAGGTGCGACCATCTTCCGAAAGCTCCCAACGTTCGGCCACGCCGGGCCATTGATCCGGGCCGCCGGTAACTGGCAACCGCTCGTCGGGCGACAATCGCACTAAGCCTTCGAACAGCGCGTTGATCACCCGTCCTTCCGGCTGGCCACTTACCAACGCGGGATCCACCGTTTTGATTTCGGTAAAGTTGTTAAAGGTGAAATCAGCCGGCGGCAATCGTGATGCTGAAATGGTCCAGGCTAACAGCGCTACTGGCAGCGCAACGGCGACAATGGCAGGGGCAAGTTTTCGCAACTTCATCGCAAAATAGAGGTCGGCGGCGGGACGGGCGGGGTTCTGATAGCTTACGCACTGGACGGTTTTATGGGAACAGCGAGCGGTGCTCAGCAACCACAAATCGGGCTATTTCCCCCGAGTTGCGACTGCCCGAAGCCGTTACTGCATGCCAGAACCGTAAATCGTCCCCCAAAACCGACGAGTCGTCAGCCCCTTGTACCAGCGGAAGGGTCTGCCAAACTCATGGCAGTATCCGCAACTTCCCTGCTTCCTCCTTTTCAGTTGGTGCCCTATGGCCAAGTTCGAACACCTCCGCCATCAAGCGCCCCGCGAGCTAGCCAACCCTCGAGAATTGTTGCTGGCGTGCGCCCCGCTACGGAGTAACGTGAACCTCTCTCGCATCGCTCGGGCGGCAGGCTGCTGCGGTGTCACTCGGCTGATTTGCACCGGGCGGGCGAAACTCGATCCCAAGATCGCCCGCGACGCTGCCCAGACGCTGAGCATCGAATCGCACCGCTCGCTGGTGCCGGTGCTCAAGAAACTGAAGGCCGAGAACTACACCCTAGTGGGTTTGGAGCAGACAACCAACTCGAGCGATCTGCACCACTATGAATTCGACCGCCGCACCGCACTGGTGATTGGCAACGAACGCGAGGGGCTCACCGAGGATCTGCTGGCGGAACTCGACGCCGTGATTGAGATTCCCGTTTGGGGACTCCCCTACAGCTATAACGTGGCTACGGCCACGGTCATGGCTTTATATGAGTTTTGTCGGCAATATCCCGACGGTTAAAAGCGAAGAGACTAGGGAACTTTTCGTGGATGGGGTGCGTCTAAACGGGGTACGCTGCTTCGATGCGCGAAATATAGCACTTTTGTAAAGGAATTCCCCATGATGCGGATGGCGATAGCAGCAGTCATTCTCCTGGTCGCGGGTGGGTGTGCAGAGTCCGGGAGCGACTACACTAGATCTGCTGCCCGCGAAAGTGCCAAGGTGTCACGCAGCCCAGCCAGCCTGGCTTCGGCCGAGTCTTACAGCCAAGTCCCGATGGACGACACCGCTAGCGACGCCGATTCACCCAACGAGGCGACATCGGCCGCCGAGAATCGCAAGCTCATCTACACCGCGACGGTCGACATTGTGGTCGATAACTTCGACCAGATGGAGTCAGCCGTCTCGGTCTTGGTGAAGAAGCATGGCGGCTTTATCGCCAGTTCGAACGTGAATCTCAATCAAGGCGATCGACGCTCCGGCACCTGGGTGGTTCGAATCCCAGTGGCCTCGTTTGAGTCGTTCCTACAATCGACCGGCGACATGGGAGTGCCAGAGAACTTAAAACGCGACACTCAGGATGTCACCGAGGAGTACGTCGACCTCGAAGCCCGCATTCGTAGCAAGCAGAAGCTCGAACAGCGAGTTCTCGAACTGCTCGATAGCAACAAAGGTGAAATCAAGGACGTAATCGAGGTCGAGCGCGAACTATCGCGAGTGCGAACCGAAATCGAACAGATGGAAGGTCGCTTACGTTACCTGACCGATCGGGCGGAGCTTACCACGGTCACTCTGAGCATCCGGGAAGAAAAAAACTATACCCCACCGCAGGCACCGAAGTTCGGCACCGAACTAGCCAATACGTTCCAAGACTCCGCCAATGGACTTCTGACATTCGGCAAGAATCTATTACTGGTACTCACTGCGTGTGCTCCCTGGCTGGTAGTGGTGTTGGTGGTCGTCGCCCCCTGGTGGGTATGGCGTCGCCGCAGGAAGCAGGCGGGATCGGTTTCATGAGTCGTGCCCCCAAGCGGTTTGATGAACAAACCGATTACGATCTCCGCGCAAGCGTGATGCTTATCCCGAGCGAGTTCGGTGGGCGTCGGCACCCCTTCGAGCCTCACTTCCTGGGGCAGTTCAGCTGGCAACTGGCCGACGTCCCTCGGCGCGACTGGGACGCGATCTACTGGTTCGACCAGCCCGACCGAGTGGCCGACGGTCAGCGGGTGGAGTGCCGGATCTGGATCTGTCGGCACCTAAAAATGCTCGCGAATGGCGAGTTCCCCGTCGGGCGACAGTTCGCGATTCGCGAAGGTCGCAAAATCGTCGGCATTGGGGTGATCGAGGAGAGTCGACTATAGTCGTAGCTCCTTCGTCGGAAGACTCGCTACTTACAGTGACTCGACCGATAGACAGCAGTAATCGTGTTACTCGGCACTCGGGCAACTCGCAGCAGGCCGAGCATGGCCCACTCCAGCGGTTTGAGCATCAAGTACGACAGGTCGGCCAGCCAGCGATTACAAATCATCCGCGCAAGTGGTGGGCCAACGCAATCGTAGACCTTGCGGAGCCCGCGATGCGTGCCCGGCAGTGTCGTGGCCAACAGGATTTCGGCTGCTTTGAGTCGCTGCAACTGTCGGGTAACGGGAAACGCATGCCCCATATCTTGCGAGCCGACCAGCGTGCGATGTCCATGTGCCGAGGCAGTCACAATAAAGCAACCACTTGGCGGCTCGGTTGGTAATCGATTGTACGACTCGATTGCGGCGAGCACCGCCAGTCGCCAGGCAGCAAAATTAGCCGACAGCCATGTGAAGACCAGCAGCAATGTCGATATCGAGACCCGCCAGCGAGCGCCAAGCGATTTCAGGATCTCTTTGCTCGCATACAAGTACGTCACCAGCGCAAGCGGGGCAGCGCAGAATGCACAGGCGAATAAAACTACAAAAAATCCTACCAGCATTCCAATGCCGGACAGCACCAGCACGACGGTGTACCACTTCAGAGCATTCGCATCTTCTGTTGCCTGCGATCCCTTTGCAATCACACCAAGGGCGATAAGCGGCTGAATACCAATCACCCCAACGAGTGGGCAAGTAAACAAGGTTGTAAACACCCAAGTTGCTGGACCTTCCATTTCATAGCCGACCCCTCCACACCAGACGACGTACAACTCAAGCCATAAAAACGCACCTGTTAATACGGCGATACTTACCCAGAGCGGAACAGGTTGCTCTCGATCACGAAACGTCTGGTAGGCAAGCCCCGCGGTGCTGAAAGCAATCAAGGGATACACCCAAATCATCGCAGCGAACTCATACAGCAAGATGCAGTAGACCCCGAATTGGCCTGATTGCCACATATCGATCCCACCATATCCGCCGGCGGCGAACAAGAATCCCACAGGAGCTACCATGCCCCACAGCACGAACCAGCTTTTACGGAACAGGTCGTCGTACACGCTTGGGTGCACACTCGGTGTTGCCTGAACTTCTTGATCGCTATCCGTTTCGGGAGGATCGGAGGACGTGTTGCGTGGCGTGTTCGACATGCCGGCCTGCGGGGCTAATAGGATCGCCCTAGCCGACTAGATGGTTTCGACCAGGTTCGTCTCTTTAGCCACGATTCTACCATCCTGCACTTCGCCTGCCAGCACGTCGACGAACTCCCCTTCGAGCGAACGATTGGCCAGGAACTCCACTGGAGCGTATCTGCACGAAGTTCCGACGTATCGCACTTCGGTATCGGAGGAGCCATGCGTCTCCGCATCCACCGGCGATTCCACCATCACCTTGAGCGGCATCCCCGCTAGCGAGCGAAAGTAGTCGTCGCGCAGCTCGGCTTCGACCTCGGCCAGGCGATGCACACGCTCCTGCTTCAGCGGCTTCGGCAACTGATTCGGCAAATCAGCGGCAGGCGTTCCACGGCGAGCGCTAAACGGAAAGATATGGATCTTTGAAAAGCCAACCTCGCGCGACACTTCGACCGTCTCCAGAAACTCCGCTTCGGTCTCGCCGGGGAATCCTACGATAATGTCAGTCGTAATGGCCGGGCGGTCGAGTCGTTGTTGGAACATCCGGCAACGATCGATAAACCGCTGGCTACCCCACCGCCGACGCATGCGCCGCAGCACGCTGTCGCTTCCCGACTGCATACTGATGTGCAGGTGGGGGCAGATTTTCTCGGGGAACGCTGCCATCACGTCGAGCAGCTCGCGCGTGACCTCGGTAGCTTCGATGCTGGAAAGTCGCACACGAAAGTCGCCCGGCAATTCGGCCAGGCGGTGCATCAGATGCGCCAGGCGGGTCCACTCGCTCTTGGGTTTCAGACGATTGAAGTCGACCCCGTAGTGCCCCAGGTGGATTCCGGTGAGCACCACTTCGCGATAGCCGCTATCGACCAGCCGGCGGACTTCGTCTTCGATGTGCTGCATCGGGCGACTGGTAAGCTTCGGACGTACGTGAGGGATGATACAGAAACTGCATCGCAGCATGCAGCCATCCTGTACTTTCACGTAAGCGCGGTGCCTGGCGCCGAAGCCGCTGATGCCGGTCGGAACGTCGGTCACGCCGAAGCGGCCAAGCAGGTCGGGCAGCTCTCGCTTGTCGGTCAGCACCTCGGTCACGCCGGGCAGAGCCTTCACTTCTTCCGGCGCCCGCGTCGCGTAGCAGCCCATCACCACGATCTTGGCGGCCGGATTCTCGCGGGCCATGCGGCGAATCACCTGCCGACTTTTCGAATCCCCTTCGCCGGTGACGGTGCAGGTGTTCACAATGCACAAGTCGGCCGCTTCGCTCCCCTCGGCATCGGTGTAGCCGATCGACTGCAACCCTTCACGAAGGTACTCGGTTTCGTACTGGTTGACCTTGCAACCAAGCGTGTGCGTTTTGAGCTTCATCGACGACCGAATGATTTTCGAAGGGGGAATGGGGAACGTATCGCGTTATATCGCTACGTTTCTGGATGGAAGTGTCCACTATTCTAAGCAGTTCTCCCCATTCCTTCAAAAGTGGGGCTTGGATTTCGGAGCAGATCGTCGGACCGCCCTGCGCAACTGGCAAGATGCGATGGAGTCTCGCCGGAAACTTGGAATACCCGCAAGGCGTACTGCTTGGTTCGGCCCCGTAGCTCTTGGCTGCTCCAATCCATCGGCTCCCCTCTCCACTTTGCAAATTCTCGATTCGAAACTTCCCAATCGCTTTAATCCGCCGACTCAATCGTGGCCCACATCGAGCCTTTGCTCCCTTCGAGATTGTCTTTGCCGTACGCATGAATCTGGTCTCGCTTGAGTTCTGCGTGCTCTTTGGTGGTGGTGAGCACGATCGCCCGGCCCTCTTCGTCGACCGCTTTGGCGATTTTTTCGCACTGCTCTTTGGTGTGCCCAAACAGCTCGCGAAGCATTTTTTCGACGTAATCGAAGGTATGATCGTCGGAATCCCACAGGATGACGTGGTACCGAGGCACCTCGCGGGCGTCGCGGTCGGCCTGGCGTTTTTTCTTCGGGGCCACCACGGTCGACGTACCCCCATCGTCCGTATTGGGGTCGTCGTCGAAGGGGTTCATTGGGTTATCGTCCATGTTGGCACCTGCCGAGGTTGCTAGTTCCGGGGGAAGAGGAAGTGCGGGCTCGTTCGTCGCGTCCGCCAGGCGGGGGGCACCGGCGGTGGTGACAAGCCCTAGTTCTGAGTATATTGGTTCGATTGTCTGGCGACCATCATGCCCAACTAATCTGCCCTGCCCCCTGCTTGGAAACTCGATACCTGCCATGCTTGACCCTCGGTTCATTCTGGAGAACGTGGAACTGGTTCAGGAAAACTGCGACATTCGCGGCGTAAAGGCCGATGTCGCTCGCTACGCCGCTTTGGAAACCAAGCGACGCGAGCTGCAGCAGGAGGTCGAAGAGCTCTCCAGAAAAGCCAACGAGGTTAGTAAGTCGATCGGCAAGGCCAAAGACGATGCCGAACGCGAAGCCCGCAAAGAAGAAGGCCGGGCGCTGCGGGAGCAAAAAGACGACAAGCAGTCGGAAATCGACACCATCGTGGCCGAAGCGACCACGATTTACAGCCATATTCCCAACATGACCCACCCCGACTCGCCCCGCGGCGGCGAGGAGGATAGCCGCGAGCTACGTCGCGGTGCGGTGGAAGTGCCAAAGATGTCGTTCCCAGTCCAGGACCACGTGGAACTCGGCGAACAGCACAAGCTGATCGACCTTGAGGGGGGAGCACGCATCGCTGGGCATGGTTTCTACTTCCTGCAAAACGAAGCGGTGCTACTAGAGCTAGCATTGCAACAATTTGCGGTCGAGTACCTGATGAAGGAAGGCTTCATCCCCACCATCACCCCCGACCTGGCACGCGGCGAAATCGTGCAGGGGGTCGGCTTTGTACCGCGTGGGCCGGAAACTCAGATTTACAGCGTCGAGAATTTCGATCTCAACCTCGTCGCCACGGCCGAAATTACCCTCGGTGGTCTGTACGCCGGACAGGTGATCGACGAAGAAGACCTGCCGATCAAGCTCTGCGGCATCAGCCACTGCTACCGCACCGAAGCGGGGGCCGCTGGCCGGCAATCGCGCGGGCTGTACCGGGTGCATCAGTTTACCAAGATCGAGATGTTTGCCTTCACCACGCCGGAGCAGAGTGAAGACATGCACAACTACTTCTGCGATCTCGAATGCGGCCTGTTCGACGAACTCGGCATTCCTTACCGGGTGATCGACATTGCTACCGGCGATCTCGGTGGCCCCGCGTATCGCAAGTTCGACCTCGAAGCCTGGATGCCAGGTCGCGGCCATGGTGGTGAGTATGGCGAGGTGACAAGCACCTCGAACTGCACCGACTACCAGGCTCGCCGGCTCAATATTCGCTACAAGACCAAGGGCGAAAAAGGCACCAACTTTGTGCACACCCTCAACGGCACCGCCATCGCGGTCAGCCGGGCTTTGATTGCCATTATGGAGAACTGCCAGCACGCCGACGGCTCGATCATGGTGCCTGAGGTGCTGCAAAAGTGGGTGGGCAAGGAACGCATCGGCGCGATCGATACCGACGACGAGTAGCCAATCGGCCAAGTCGCATTGGGCGTTTATTAGAGGGCGATTGGGGCTCGTTGGGAAAAAAGTTCGACAAATTCACGTCGCGATGGCACTTTATTAGGTGCCGACCCCACTGAATCAGCCTTCAACCGCGGACTCTCCATCATGTCTTCTCGCCTTGTTTGGCTAGCGTTGCTGGCCGTTGTTGTCGCGTTTGCCTCCCCCAACACTCAGGCAGCCGACGATGCCATTGGCCCCCCACCAGTGGTGGCCCCCTTCAAAAAGCTCGACACGGTCTGTGTGAATGATTGGTGGAACCGCGAAGCTTCGCCGATTATCGATGTGAAGGTACCGCGCGATCAGGTGGTCGCTTTCGGTGTCTATACCGTCTCGGAAGGCACGCTGAAACTCACCGCACAGCTCTATCCACTTTACCCTAATGAGTCGCGAACCGTGCGGCTCGAACTCGATCGCGGCAACGGTTGGGAGCAAGTCGCTGAGGCTCCCGTGCACGACCTCGGCTGGTCGGCCCACTTTCGGGTGGACGATTGGGACGAATCACAAGCAGTCGCCTACCGCCTGAGTCATGGCGAAAAGGCGAGCTTCACGGGACTCGTGCGGGCCAATCCAGTAGACCAGCGTGAGATCAAGGTGGCCGTGCTCTCGTGCAATTCCAATCGCGATCGCGGGATGCGTCCCAACTTTGTTCGCAATCTCAAGCATCAAGATCCCGACCTGCTGTTCTTCGCGGGCGACCAAAGCTACGATCACCGCGAGCACACGGCCGCCTGGCTGAAGTTTGGCCTGCAGTTTCGCGACGTGCTTCGCGATCGCCCCTGCGTGACGATTCCCGACGACCACGACATCGGCCAGCCCAACCTGTGGGGCGAGAATGGCAAGGTGTCGACCTTATCCGGTGCGTCCGACGGCGGATACACCTACCATCCGGAGTACGTGAAAATGGTCGAGCGGTGCCAAACCTGGCATCTCCCCGATCCGGTCGATCCCGCGCCCATCGAGCAAGGCATCGGCGTCTACTTCACTCGGCTGCATTACGCGGGGCTCGACTTTGCGATTCTCGAAGACCGCAAGTTCAAATCGGGCCCAGCAGGCAAGATTCCACAGCAAGGTCCCCGCCCCGACCATATCACCACGCCCGACTACGATCCTAGCTCGCTCGACGTTGCGGGGCTAAAGCTGCTTGGTGATCGTCAGCTCAAGTTCCTGGAAGAGTGGGCCACCGATCGCACGCCGGGCGAGCAGAAGGTAGTGCTCTCGCAAACCGTGTTCTGCGGCGGGCCTCACCTGCATGGCTCGAAGAATAACCGCCTGTACTGCGATCTCGATTCGAATGGCTGGCCGCAAACCGGACGCAACGCAGCAGTGCGACTTATCGGTAAGTCAGGCGCGGTGCATCTGGCGGGCGATCAGCACATCGCCATGCTGTTGGAGTATGGTGCCGACGAGTACCGCGACGGCGGCTGGGCCTTCGCCTCGCCTGCGATCGTGAACACCATTTACGGCCGCTGGTGGGCGCCAGTCGATGGCCAGCCGGGCGGGAATCCCGATGTCGACAGCCCGCTCGAACTCACCGGCGATTACCTCGATGGCTTCGGCAACAAAATCACCATGCACGCATACGCGAACGCCGAACCGGGCGATCGGGCCGAAGGGTATGGGCTCGTCCGGTTCGACAAACAGGCGAGCACCGCGACCTTCGAATGCTGGCCCCGCGAGGCCGACGTCACCAAGCCCGACGCCGAGCAGTTCAAAGGTTGGCCCCGCACGGTGGAGCTCCAGAAGCCCGGCTCCTAACCACTTATTGGTTAGAACTTTGCCAAGCTAGTTGCTTGTGAACCACGGGAAGAGTGACCGTCCACGTCAGTACGTGGACGGGCGACTTACGCTAAGTCGTGCAGATGCTGCGGTGCGAAGTCGTTTGGCTCCCAGCAACCAGCCCGACCGTAGCAATCCCCAGTAACACCAGCACATCGCCGATGGGGTACTCTCCGTTCCCCATGATCACTGCCGGTCGGTAGTACTGCAGGATGCCGAGGAACGCGAACGGCTTGACTTCGTCCCACAACTGGGCAGCGAAGTTCAGCAGGAACGACACCAACACAATCGCGAATACGATGGCGATGGCATGCCCTCGCTTGCTCTGGAACGACGACACGCAAAAGCCGATGCCGCCGACCGCCAGATAAACGCATAGCATGTTCGACATGATCATTAGCGAGGTCATTGCGTCGGGACGCATATCTTCGGGCATGGCCGGCGAAGCCAGGCGGTGACCGATAAAACCGGTGGCTATCAGCACGACACCAGTGGAGATGAACACCAACACTTCGGTCCAATAGACTTGCCAGCGACTTACCGGCAAGCCCAACAGAAAATCGACCGTCGCCCGCTCGGTCTCCCCCGCTGGAAAGCGAGTCGAGACGCTAATCGCGTGATACCACAGCAGCGCCAGCACGATGGGGTGCACCCATAGCACGGCCGACATCGCCTGGGCGGTCATATTGTCGCCAAACTCGGTGCCAAGCAGCGCTTGCAGCATGGTCTTCGCGAGTGGGATACGGTCGAACACGCGGCCCATGTTCTCTTCCACTTTGGGAATGAGTACCGTGAGCAGGATGTTCACGCCGAACAGCCCCAGAGCAATCATCGCAGTGCCGAGTCGTACTTCGCGTAAGGTCTTGCCTAGCAGCCCGATGTTCATGGTGCGGCCTCTTCCGAGTGATACAGGTCGTGGAACAGGCGTTCGAGATCAGGCGGGCCGATGCGTATGTCGGTAAGCGGTTGCTGGCTGGCCCATTGCACCAAAGGGGGAGTCGCCCCCTGCAGTTCGCAGATGAGGGTGCTGCCGACCACTTCCAGTTGTTTGAGTATCGATGGCAACTCGATCTTCTCGATGGCCATCGCGCGGTCGTAGGTAAGCTCCACAATACGAGGTGCCTGCGCCCGGAGCGACTCCAACGAGTCGTCGGTCACTAGACTTCCCTGGCGGATGATCGCAACGCGGTCGCACAACGAGTCGACTTCGCTGAGCGTATGGCTCGAAAAGAACACGGTGCTCCCTTCGGCGGCCGCTTCCCGCAGTAGCTTGGCCAGCTCGGCTTGCATCAGCGGATCGAGCCCCGAGGTGGGTTCGTCGAGAATCAATAGCTTCGGGCGATGGGCCATGGCGAGCACGAGGCCGAGTTTCTGGCGAGTGCCACGCGACATCTTGCCCACGGTCAGCGTCGGTTCCAGCTCGAACCGCTTCGCCAGCTCCTCGGCTCTAGGTCGCAGGTCCACGCCCCGCACCCGCGATACTAACGTCGCTCCCGACTTCAGACTAAGCCAGGGGTACAACCGCAGATCGCCTGGCAGGTAACCGACCTGGCGTTTCACCTTGGCACTTTGTCGCCAGCAATCGAGGCCAACGATCTCGGCGGCTCCCTGTTGCGGTCGCAGAAACCCCATCAACAGTCGGATGGTAGTCGATTTACCCGCCCCGTTGGGACCGAGAAAGCCAAAGATCTCGCCAGGGCCAACTTCGAGGTCAACGTCCTGAATCCCCCGGCGAGAGCCGTAGCGGTGCGTTAACTTCGAAGTACGCAGGATGCTCATCGTCGGAGGCGGGGGGATAACGGCAGGCGGGTCAAACGTGGAGCTCCACCAGGCAAGACGCCCAACGATCAGCAACCACCCTTCGATTGTAGCGACGACCCCCATGCTCGACAAACAGCCCCAACTACCACGCTTTTCGCTCGGCAATGCCTGCTACTCGGGGGGCAGCATCACAAAATCGGCCGCGTCGATCACCACTCCCTGCCCGTTGCCCATGTAAAGCCGGGCCACGGCGGGACGACTCAGCTCGATGCGTGGCAGCTGCACGTCGGTCCGACCATCCTCCCAGCTATCGATCTTCAAACGCAGCGCCCGACCATCCACGAGCAACACGATTCGACCTGGCGAACGCTTCTCCGCCCGCTCGGAGGTGAAGAACATGACCTCGCCGCTGGGTACGGCGGGAAGCGTTTCGAGATCAACCTGGTCGCCGAAGGCGTCGAGCAACAAGGTGTTCTTGCCTTGCTTGGTGACCATCGGTGGACGAATCGTATGTGGTGGGAACAAGGTCTGAGCACCGCGAACCTCAAGCAATTGATGCACACCGCCATAAAACGGATCAGGCGTGGGGGGTAGCTTCGAGAGCGGCCCCGTCGGCTCGGCAACCGCGACTGGCATCTCCGGCACAACTGGCACCTCTGGTTCTGCGACCTTGTCAGGCGTGTCGAGTTCCAAGGGCTCCCAATCCTGTGGTTCCGGCTCGCTGCTAGCGTCGTACTGGATCATGGGCGAGCCACTCATCCCCGCCGGTGGGTCGAATCGCAGTTCCTCTTCCTCGGCGGTCGTCAGTGGTAAGTCCACCTCGGCGGTGGTCGGCAGCGAAGGCTCCGTTGCAGCTCTAGTGTCGTGGCCTGCGGACCGCTGCAGGGCTTCGCTAAGCAGTGTTTGCACCAGCATCACTCCCATGCTCGCCCTCCCCTGCGGGCGGGAGGGCTCGGGGGTACTCGGCCCGCCGGCCAGGGCGAACTCGGCTCGGGCAATCAGCACGCAAAGCAGGAACAGTACTTGGAATACGTTGGATTTCATCGGAACACCTCGCACGATGGTTGTTTTTTCGCGACCAGCGGGCGACGCATCGGCCCGCGATACCCCCTCGTACGCAGTCGCAGGCGAGGTGTTACAGGCGAGGGACCAAATTGCCCAATTTGTTTTCGACAGCGGCGATTTGCAGGGGTTTTCTCCGCACCCCTCGGCCGTGCTAGCACCGCGTGAAACGATCTTGCCCTGCGTGGGGAATGTCACGATGATGCCGCCTACTCGCTTCCCGTGGAGAGTTGGCGAGCGACCCATCTTGAGTGTGCGAATGGAGGTGCACCATCATGAAACGCGATATCGATTTATGCCGGCAATTGTTGTTCGACATCGAGGCCCAAGGGGCCGCTGAGTGCACCGCCAGCGTGCTACGCGGTAGCCTTACCCATGACACCGACGCGCGGGTGCGATTCCACCTGCGGTTGATGATCGACGCCGGCCTGGTCAAGGAAGTGCAACGCACGACGAGTGGGTCAGCCTGCTTGCGGCTCACCCACACCGGCGCGGAACTGTTGGAACTTTGCCGTAGCGACGCCCGTTGGCGCGAGGCCAAGACCGTGGTTCAAGACCGCACCGGCGGTCTCTCGCTCACCGCGATTCGCACTCTGCTCACCAAGTGGGCGGTCGAGTCGAGCACCTACGGCTACGCACGTGCTCCTCGCCGCACGTATCGCCCGTACTACCGCCGCGAAGAACCAGTGCGTTATAACACCGAATATCGCGAGCCCGAACGCGTGGAAGTGGAAGACGAACTGCGTTTGATTCGCACGATGCCCGACTATCGCGAGCGACTCGAATGGTTCGACTACGACTATTACTACGATCGCACCCCGGTCGAAACCAAAACTACCGAACCGAGCGTGCAACTACCCATTTACTTGGTGTAGGCCTTTCGGGCGAAAAACGCTGAAATCACACGGGGAACCTTCGACAAGAGGGTTCCCCGTTTTTTGCGCGGTAACCAAACGCTGCACCGATCGGCAATCCGCACCGCGACGAGTTGAACCTCCCCCGCAGATCGGCGATGATACATCGTAGTTCGATTCTCCACTTGCTGCCCAACTCGAATTGTCCATGCAGATTGTTTTCTCCCATTACCACTTGAATGCCGCAGGGGTAACGCAAGTTATCCTCAATCAGCTACGCTCGCTCGCTAGCCTCAAAGGCTCGTCCCGTCCCGAGCGGGTGGGGGTGCTCTATGGCGGGCGTCACGATGGTTGGCCCGACGCGGTTTGGAACGAGCTCGATGGCGGCAAGCTCGAAACCGTGCTGATGCCGCTGCCGACGCTCGACTACTCGCAACTCCCCACGCTGCGGGAAGAGGAACTGGCCGACGAAGTGGCCGAGCTTCTCGCGTCGCACGGGTTCATGCACGACAACACGCTGCTGCACCTGCATAACCATTCGCTCGGTAAAAACGTGTCGTGGCCCGGCGCGGTGCAACTGCTGGCAAAGCGAGGCTATCGTCAGCTGCTGCAGATTCACGACTTCGTGGAAGACTTCCGCCCAAGCAATTACCGTCATCTGGCGACCAGCTGGCACACCGACGATCCCACGCAGGTGGCCGCCAAGCAGTATCCCACCGCAGCCGGCATTCACTACGCGACGCTGAGTAGCCGCGACGAATCGATGCTGGCATCCGCTGGTATCGAAAGCCAGCGGATCCACCAACTTCCCAACCCCGTGGCCGAGTTCCATGGGCTGAGTAATCCCAAGTCGGTGGCCGAAAAGGTGCGCGACGAGTTGCAGATTCCACGCGACAGCCGCCTGGTACTCTACCCCGTGCGGGGCATCCGCCGGAAGAACCTGGGAGAACTGTTGCTGCACGCAGCGGTAAGCGAGCCGAACACCTGGCACGCACTCACGCTGGCCCCTACCAACCCGATCGAGATCCCTTCGTACGAGCGCTGGCAGCGACTCTCCGAATCGCTTGGGCTGCGCTGCTTGTTCAACGTATGCGGCGGCGGGTCCAGCCAGTTTCTCGATACCCTGGCAGCGTCCGACGCGTTGATCACCACCAGCGTCGCCGAAGGTTTCGGCATGGTGTATCTCGAAGCCTGGTTGGCCGACAAGTCGCTCGTTGGTCGCGACCTGCCGGCCATCACTTGCGACTTCAAGCAAGAAGGTCTGCAGCTCGACAACCTTTACGAAACGCTACAAGTGCCGCTCGATTTGGTGGGTGACCGCTCGAGCCTGGCCGAAACCTTGTTGCTGGCCTACGAGTGGGCGTGCGAGAGCTATGGGGTGCCTCCCACCTCGCGCGACGAAACCCTCGCGGCCATCGACACCTTGCTATCGAACGATACCATCGACTTCGCCTTGCTGCCGAGCCGGTTCCAGGAATTGGTGATTCGTCGTGTTGCCGTGGAGCCTGAGTTGTTACGCGAATCGATCGCTTCCGCGACTCACGAGTGCGATGCGGCTGTCATCGAGCAAAATGCCAAGCTCGCTCGCGAACACTACTCGCTGGCGGCCATTGTGGGCAAGTTGGCCAAGGCCTACAAGCACGTAGCCAAGGAGCCAGCGCCGCAAGCCATTCAGCCCGCCCCGCACGGCGCTCGCATTCTCGATCAATTCCTTCGCGTCGACCGCTTGCATGCGATTCGCTTCGAAGAGTAGCTCGCCTCACGACCACGACACTCATAGGAGCTACCGTTGCAGGCCATCGACATCATTCTTGAGAACAGCCAGCCGCTCGCGCCCAAGCCTACCGATACCGAGCCTGTGCTGCCGGAGCTTGATGGCATCCGCGCGGTGCTCTTTGATGTGTACGGCACGCTGTTCATCAGCGCGAGCGGCGACATTAGTCTCACCAGCGGTGCCAGCCGCGGCGATGCTGCCGAGCAAGCCTGTCAACAAGCAGGGCTGATGCTCACCACTGCGGTCGGCGACGACGTGGTGGCCGCCTTACACGCCGAAATCAAACGTCAGCACGCCGAGTCGGACTTCGAGTTCCCTGAAGTCGATATCCACGAAGTCTGGCGATCGGCACTCAAGACACTGCTTGAGCAAGGCTACATCGACTACACGCTGAAGGACCACGAAATCGAGCAACTGGCCATCGAGTACGAAACCCGCGTCAACCCCGTGTGGCCGATGCCCGGACTTAGCGACTGTCTGGCTTCGCTGCATGCTGCGGGGCTGCCGCTGGGGATTGTGAGCAACGCCCAGTCGTTCACCCGCGAGTTGTTTCCAGCGCTCGGCGGCGGCCCGCTCGACGAGCTTGGCTTTGACGCAGCCTTGTGCGTCTGGAGCTACGAAGAGCGGAAGGCCAAGCCGTCGCAATGGATGTACGAAAAAGTCTCCCGCGTGCTAACCGAACGGGGCATCGCGCCCGACACAGTGCTCTACGTCGGCAACGACATGCGTAACGACGTCGCTCCCGCTGCAGCGGTGGGATTCCGCACGGTGCTATTTGCTGGCGATGCCCGCAGTTTGCGACTTCGCGAGGGCGATCCGCTCGTCGAGGGGGTACAGCCGACAGCGGTTGTAACAGATTTACGGCAGATTCTCACCATTTTGCGGCTTGCCCCTCCGCAGCTGTAGCTTACATTTAACCAACTGGTGCGTCCCAGCTGGATGCCCAGCCAGCCGTTGCGTCGATTGCTTGCCGCTAAAGTCTGGTGGCAAGCATCTTCAGGCAGTATCGCAGCGACGCCCATCCCCAGGTTTCCCACCTGCCCTGGCGCGCGCAGTTGCCAAGGTGGGGTATTCCCCACGAACCCAGCAAAACATGCGAAAGCAATGGCATCCATAGGACACAACATTGGATTCGTGGGTACGCGCTTCGCCGGTACCGATGGTGTATCGCTCGAAGCCGCCAAGTGGGCCCGCATTCTGTGGGACCACCGCCACGTGAGTTATTGGTATGGAGGTAAGCTCGATACCGATCCCGATATCAGCATGCTCGTGCCGCATGCGTATTTCGGGCACTCCGACATTCAATGGATCAACAATCGCTGCTTTGGTCAGGTGACGCGTGATCCCGAAGTCACCCGTCGCATCCTGGCGCTGGCCGAGCATCTGAAGCGAACGCTGTACGACTTCACGCGCAAGTTCGATATCGAAATCATGGTGGTGCAGAACGCCCTGACGATTCCGATGAACATTCCGCTGGGGGTCGCGATCGCCATGTTCGTCGCCGAAACCGGCTTCCCGACCATCGCCCATCACCACGATTTTTATTGGGAACGCGATCGCTTTAGCGTCAACGCGTGCGGTGACCTCCTGCGTATGGCGTTCCCCTGCACCCTTCCCTCCATTCAACATGTGACGATCAACTCCGAAGCCCAGCGAGCGCTTTCGCATCGCCGCGGTGTGTCGAGCATCCTGGTGCCGAACGTGCTGGAGTTTGAAGTCGAGCCCGAAGGAGTCGACGATTACAACTCGGACTTCCGCGAGCAAATCGGCATCAGCAAGGACGACGTGCTGTTCCTGCAACCTACCCGCGTGGTACCTCGCAAAGGCATCGAGCATGCGATCTCGCTAATCGGGGCGCTTCGCGACCCTCGTTGCAAGCTGGTGATCTCGCACGAGTCGGGCGACGAGGGCAACGAGTACCTGCATGCACTGCAGGAAATGGCCGACCGCGAAGGCGTGGAGTTGCTTTACATTCCCGACCGCATTGGCGAAGAACGCGGCACCAACGAACGCGGCGAAAAGGTCTACCTGCTAGGCGACGCTTACGCGCACGCCGATGTGATCACCTACCCGAGTCTGTACGAAGGATTCGGCAACGCACTAATCGAAGCGTTCTACTACCGCAAGCCGGCGCTCGTGAATCGCTACTCGATTTTTGTGAGCGACATCGAACCGCGTGGCTTCGACGTGGTGACCATGAATGGCTACCTGACTCGCGAAGTTATCAACAAGGTGCAGCGAGTCATTAATGATCCCGAATATCGGGAAGAAATGGTTGAGACCAACTACTCCCTCGGCAAACGTTACTATAGTTACGCGGTGTTACGCCGCAAAATCCGTACGCTGGTTACCAATTACACCGGTATGGACGACATGTAGCGGCCACGCGCCCTTGCCTAACTGGTGCAAGCTAGGCACTATGTGTGGGGCGGTAATTCACAACGAATGGAATTCGTGATGTCGAACAATCCCGATGCGCCTACGTTTCTCGACCGTTTGCGGGTGCTGTATGGCGAGCGAGCCACTGAGATCGCTCCGCAGGTCGAAGCCCTAGTCGACGAGTATCGCACGTCCGACTCCGCAAGCAGCAGTGCATTGTGGTCGGAACGCGACGTGGTGCTGATCACCTACGCCGATATTCTGCGCAGCGAACAAGCATCGCCGCTGTCGACGCTGTGCCAGTGGATGGTCGAGCGAGGGCACGCCGAGCGGATCAACGTGGTGCATTTGCTGCCGTTTTGTCCCTACTCGTCGGACGATGGCTTTTCGGTAATTGACTACCTGGCGGTCGATCCCGAAGCCGGCACCTGGAACGATATCGCCAAGCTCGGCGAAGCGGTCGACCTGATGTTCGACCTGGTGCTCAATCACATCTCACAGCACAGCGAGTGGTTCCAAAAATACCTGGCCGGTGAGTCGCCGTACGATCGCTTCTTTGTTGAGGCCGATCCCACCATCGATTGGTCGCAAGTGGTCCGCCCGCGGAGTTTGCCGCTACTGACCGAAGTGCAAACGTCGCGCGGCCCGCGTCATGTGTGGACCACGTTCTCCGACGACCAGATCGACCTGAATTACGAAGAACCGGAAGTGCTGCTGCGGATGCTGCAAGTACTACTCGAGTACGCGAAGCGCGGCGCCCGCATCATTCGCCTCGATGCGATTGCCTTTCTCTGGAAAGAGCAAGGGACCAACTGCCTGCACTTGCCGGAAACGCACGAAGCCGTGAAGCTGATGCGCGACGTGGTCGCAGCCGCACTGCCAGGCACCATTCTGCTCACCGAGACCAACGTTCCCCACCAGGAGAACGTAAGTTACTTCGGCTCCGGCGACGAAGCCCAGATGGTGTACCAGTTCAGTTTGCCGCCGCTATTGCTCGACGCCATGACCAGCGGCGACGCAGTCTACTTGCGCAACTGGCTGGCGAATCT
This sequence comes from Aeoliella mucimassa, assembly GCF_007748035.1. Classification (NCBI taxonomy): domain Bacteria; kingdom Pseudomonadati; phylum Planctomycetota; class Planctomycetia; order Pirellulales; family Lacipirellulaceae; genus Aeoliella; species Aeoliella mucimassa. The sequence continues at coordinate 5,686,020 of NZ_CP036278.1, read as the reverse complement.
CGCTCCCCCGCCTGCTGGTTGCACGTTCTTCAACTTCACTGCCAGTCACGATGGCATCGGTGTCCGCCCGCTCGAAGGTCTGGTGCCCGACGAACGGCTCGAAGCGGTGGTTGCTGCGGTCCGTGCGCGCGGCGGGCGGATTAACACTCGTCGTCGCCCCGACGGAACCGATGCCCCCTACGAGTTGAACATCACCTACGTCGACGCTGTGTCGCCGACCACGGCCGACGAACCGGCCGAGGTCGAACTGCACGCTCGGCGGTTCCTCACCACCCAGGCGGTCATGCTGTCGCTACCTGGTATGCCGGCCGTGTATTTCCACAGCTTGGTTGGCACGCAAAACGATTACGCCGGCGTCGAGCAAAGCGGCATCAACCGCCGGATCAATCGCCATAAGTACGATCTGCCGGAACTCGAGCAACACCTCTCGGGCGACAACAGTCTGGCCGCTCGCATTCACCAAGGCTACGAGCAACTGCTCGCAGTGCGTACCGCCCATCCCGCGTTTCATCCCGAGGCCGCAATCACGCTGCTCGATACTTCGAGCGATGCGGTGCTGGCGGTCGAGCGAGTCAGCCTGGATGGGGATGAGCGCATCATCGCACTTGCGAACTTTGGGCCTGAAGTCACGCTTCCGCTCGCCGCGTTCGCCGGAACCGCGACTCAATTCCGCTCGCTGCTCGCTGACGACCCGTCGCTGCTGCCAGCCGATGGCTCGATCACGCTGCCCGCAGGTGGTTCGGCCTGGTTACTGGAACGTTCCTAGCGTTCCCATTTTCGTCGAATTGCTTGTGAACGCCGAGAAAAACGGCCGCCTCGCAAGCACATGGATGGGCAACCTGCACTAGCCGAATAGCCAGCCACCCTGGTTCTAGGATATAATGCCGTTTTGCGAAACTCCACTCTCGAGCACTACAGCACGTGGTGCCTTCGCGGTGAAGGTTACGGAAACTCAGCATAAGGAAGCCGACGCGTGCCAGACTTTTCTCAGTATGGACCGATCACCACCATCCACGAGTTAGGAACGGTCGACGCGGCGGAACTTGAGCACAAACTCAATGTCGCGGTCCGCGAGTTCCCGATCGGCCTGGTGCTGCCGATCACCGCGGCCGATATGAAGGCCGAGCCGTTTGCCAACATCGCTCGCAAGCTGGTCGACGCCAAGTTCATCGACTCGATCGTGGTCGTGCTCAATCGCACCACTTCGGCCGACGAATACAAGCAAACCTATTCGTTCACCGAGCAGCTCGGCGACCGCTGCCGCATCTTGTGGACCGATGGCCCGCGAGGGCAGCAGCTCTACCAGGAACTCACCGACGCAGGGTTCGATGTCTCGCGACCAGGTAAGGGACGCGCGGTGTGGACCGCGTTTGGCTACCTGCTGGCCGACCCCAAGATCAAAGCCTACGTGCTGCAAGACTGCGATATCGTGAACTACGATAACGACATGCTGATGCGGCTGTGCCTGCCGATGGCTCACCCGAGTCTCGACTTCGACTTCTGCAAAGCCTACTACGCTCGCTGCACCGACCGCATGCACGGGCGCGTTGCGCGTCTGCTGATGACCCCGATTACTCGGGCGATGATTTCGGTGCTGGGGAGCGACAAGTTCCTGGTGTTCGTCCGCAGTTTCCGTTATCCGCTAGCTGGCGAGTTCGCAGTGTCGTCGGCCCTCGCCCGCTCGAATCGCATTCCCTGCGACTGGGGGCTCGAAGTCGGCACGCTAGCCGAAGTATTCCGCAACACCTCGCCGAAACGGGTGTGCCAGGTCGACCTCGGTCGCGCGTACGAACACAAGCACCAACCCCTCTCGCTCGACGATCGCTCGCGCGGGCTGATGGGCATGGCGAGCGACATCCTCACCAGCATTCTCCGCACCCTCATGAGCAACGGCTTAGTCGTTACTCGCGGGCATCTGCTGTCGATCCGCAACAGCTACCTGCGGCTCGCCCAGGACGCCATTCGGCAGTATCATGCCGATGCGCTGATGAACAGCCTGGAGTACGATCGGCACGGCGAGGAAGAGGCCATCGAGGCCTTTGCCGAGCAGATTACCGCAGCTGGCGAGGCCGTGTTCGACGATCCCTCCGGCGCAATGGCCCTGCCGACCTGGACCCGTGTGGTTGCCGCCCTGCCCGACTTCCCCGCCCGGCTTCGCGAGATGGCCGACAAAGACCAGGCCGAGTACGTTTGAGCCGGCCGGTTTGCCGACCCGCGTTGCGGGCAGCACGCAGGGCGATTTCCCGGATGACACCCACGCGTCGGGCGATTAAGATAGCGGGAGCTTGGACAGCCGTTCCCCCGCCCCCTCCCCTGCTTGCCTGCTGTTTGTATGTCGAACCCAGCTGTCCCCCCCGTCCCATCGCGCGCTGGCAAGTCGCTGTGGAGCGATGCCTGGAGCAAACTCCGCCGCAACCGCCTGGCGATGTTCTGCCTGACCGTGCTGATGCTGGTCGGCCTGGGAGCGTTCTTCACCCCGCTGATTCCGCTACAGCCCTCCGACAACACGCTGACCGATCGCGACTTCGAACCGCCGCGGCTCACCAACGCTCCCGACGACAAACTCACGCTCACGCTCGATGAGATCCGCGCGGCCAACGACGAAGCAGCCGTGCTCGAACAAACGCTCTCCACGCTCGATAGTAGCGAAAAGAAAGAACGAGCCAAACTAAAGGCAACGATCCACGACATTCGCAACCGCCCGTACGTCGACGCGGGATTCACCCCGCACATGGGCGGGATCGCGAAGTTCCTCACGCGGATGCGATTGCGGATTTTCGGCGATTACTCCCTCCCCTCGCTGGCAGGGCGCGACAATCTGGGGCGCGACGTACTGAGCCGTATCTTCTGGGGCGCGCGAGTCTCGATCATCGTTAGCATCGTGGCCACCATGGTGTCGCTGCTGATCGGCGTTAGCTACGGTGCGGTCTCCGGTTACATGGGGGGCTTTATCGACGCGGCCATGATGCGAATGGTCGACGTGCTCTACTCGGTGCCATTCATCTTTGTCGTTGTGTTCCTGCTAACGCTCCTCGGCGAAGAGAAATCCAAGAAGCAACTCGGCGAGATGGGCATCGACCAAATCACCATCTTCTACCTGGTGGTCGGCGCCATCTACTGGCTCACGATGGCCCGCGTCGTACGTGGCCAGGTGCTCTCGCTCAAGAAAGAGCTGTACGTCGAGGCCGCCCGCGCCCAAGGGGCCGGCGAAGCCCGCATCATCCTCCGCCACATCGTGCCGAACGTCATGAGCGTGGTAATCGTGTACCTCACGCTTACCATTCCGCGCGTCATGCTGTTCGAAGCGTTCCTGTCGTTCCTCGGCCTCGGTGTCGAATCGCCCGACGTATCGTGGGGCATGATGGCCAGCGACGGCCTGGAGGTAATCAACCCGATCAAAACTTACTGGTGGCTCGTGGTGTTCCCCAGCCTGGCGATCGGCGCCACGCTGTTCGCCCTGAACTTCTTCGGCGACAGCCTACGCGACGCCCTCGATCCGAAACTACGGGACGCTTAGCAGCAGAATGTCTACCGGACTTCAAGGTTCACTTGGGGGAGAATTCTTTTATGCCTTGGTGGGGAATTCTATATGTGGTTTTCTACTTTGCTCTCACACTGATAGGTGACTACTTTCTGTTTGCCAAGCGAACGAGCACTACCTACTGGCTTTGCGAGTCGATGATACACCTTTCAGTCGGGTTCCTAATGATCAGCTATTGGGTTCCGTTGGTACTGATCGGGTGGAAGCCGGTCGCATTCACCCTGGCCCTTATTGCAATTGCTTGGGAAATGGTGACAGTTACTCTTGAGAAACGAAAAGAAACGGAGTCAACGAGCTACGCCAACTTGGCGGAAGTACTCATTACCATTGCATTGGTTGGCCCCGCCTACTACTTTGCCTGCGCTGGCACTTGGCCCTGGGGTTAGTTTCCGAAGAGGCAGAAGGCCAAATCGGCCCCCCACTCTTGCGGTAGATCCCCCCAAATGAGCCGAGCGTTTATTGCCCCCAAAGTACGGAAATCGATTCGTGGGGGCTTTATTATGATGGCACCGAGGGCGGTAGTATCGCGTTTCGCCTTTGTTTTCCGGTACTTCTTCACGTTGCGGAAAAACTCCCGTCGGGAGTAATGCCCCACCCCGATGAAAGTGGGGGCAAAACCATCGGGGTCGGAGCCCCCTACAGCCCAAAGCCTGCAGCCAAGTTGTCAAAGATCGTCGCACCAATCACGTGGTGGTGCACTGATCATTAGTGCACATCTAGTGGCCATTTTCAACAACAAAATGGAAAGGTCCACCATCGAACCGACTTAACAGTGAGGTTCGATTGATCAATAATCGAGGAAGAGACATACGGTTAATGAAAAATTAGGGTGACAAACTGATGCAAGCTTTCGACGGATTACGAATCGTCGACCCCAATGCAACCAAGTTGGATGCGATCAAATCGATTGCAGTTAGCGGAGGTTGCAATGCCCGACTTGCAGTATGTTTTTACATGCAGACGCTCTGCATTGTGGATTGGTCGGATAGGCATTTGCTTTGGCTTGCTCCTTGGGATGGCCATTGGGTGGTGTGTCTAAATGGGCCCAGGTTTTATTGCATTCGCAACGAAGATGATCTAAAGGGCTTCCTTACGCATTACCTGCAACTGATAAATGATGATCTGGAAGTTTCAGTAGTGCCAGGGCAACTGACTGATCGGTACGGCATAGTAGAAATAGCGCACTCAGAGTGGCACAATGCTGTTTTTCAGCGATTGAGTGAGGAATATTCCAAGGCGGGCTGGCACGAGCTCCCCGATGATGAGTCGGTAGAAGCGTGGAGAGGTGCGTCGGAGGCGGCCGAACGATTGCTTGGTGGTTCTAAGGTGCCGCAGTCATCCATGTCCTGGAACATTGAAGACATCGCGAACGGCGGCAATTTCACCGAACGTCAGCAAGCCTTGGTGTGCGATCTCGAACTAAAAGTGCTCAGGGCGATGAAACTAGTGGGAGACGGTGTTTGGATGGTGCTTGATTTTAACCATCCTTGTTATCGCGTGCACTCACATCGAGTTCCTGAAACCTTTCATCCTTGGCCAATTTCGTTGGTGCCAAACGATGATGAGGCAGTATTCATTGCTTCGGATTACTCTTGCGGCATACAAACAATGTTGCGGAAATCGATTACTGTGTTTGGTCAGCCGTTGCTGGACGTCCTAAGGAGTGACTTGCCCGACCTTCTTGCTCGCTGACCCCCGACTGCATTGGGGAACGAAGGTTTTATCGCGGCCCCAACGTGGCCTCGGCAACGCTTGCGACAGCTAAGCCCCGCTCGCCGATGAGCCGTCGGCCACCTTCCGCCCGCGAAGGCTATAGACAAGCGGTACGTCGTTGCCTTTGTGATCGAGATAGTAGCGGCCCGGTTCGCGCTCGACCAATCCCTCGAAGCAATTGTATGGGCTGAAGGGATACTCGCTCACGTGCTCCACCTGAATGCCGACCCCGATCAAGGCGTTGATCACACTCGACATGGGATGCGCCCAGGTTGCGAGCTTGGCGACTACGTGGTCGCCGTTCTCGACGTAGGTGCCTTCCTCGTCGATGTCGGGCACCGACCGCGTGAAGTACGAATAGCCCGCCAGCAAATCATAGATCGGGTGGAACTCGACCAGGTAAAAGGTGCCGCCAACGGCCAGGTTCGCTGCGACGACTTCGGCCCACCGCTGCAGATCGGGGAGCCAGCAGATGGCCCCATACGACGCATACACGATATCGAACGGCGCGTTGGGCGAGGTGCCGAAGCCGTACACGTCGGAACAGACGAAGCTTGCCGACAGCTCGACGCGCTCCGCCAACTCGGCGGCCTTTTGAATGGCCACTGGCGAGATGTCGACCCCCGTGCAAATCGCCCCCTTCCGGGCCCACGAAAGCGTATCGAGCCCGAAGTGACACTGCAGGTGAAGCAGCTTCTTGCCGGCCACGCCTTGCAACTTCGCCAACTCGATCTCCCGCAGCGAGGTAGCCCCCGCCACGAACCCGTCGACATCGTAAAACTGCGACTCGACATGCACCTGCACTCGCTGATCCCAGCCAACGCGGTTCATCTCAAAATATTGCGATTCGGAGTGCTCCATCCCCCAAGGCTAACAAGTTCCCGCAAGGCGCACCATCGCTCAGGCGGGCATGGCCGCGGTGCCCGAAGTAAGGGTGCCTAGCACGGACGCGTTGCGGGATTAAAGTGGGGCAGCATACGCAATTACTCTTACTCTGCGGCTAAAAACACAGCGTGTGGCAACAACTCCACCAGCAACCAGCGACGCTATCAAGACGAAAGTCGCCGATGTGGGTTCAGGAATTGCGGCAACCGAGGTGACCGTAGTGATCCAAATAGACAATTACTGCTGCCAAAATTTTTATCCCACAAAGAGCATGCTCAAGACAGAAAGGATGTCGTTAGCATGCAAACACATCAATCTCACTTCTGTCGCATACGATTCTCATCCTTAGGAACCTTGGCTCTGTGGTTCTGATGAGGTGCTGATCTCTTCCGCACCAGACCAAACGTGCTCAAACCACTTCTTGTACGAATCGTCTAGCCTCGACGACTCGTGGAAAACGAGCGCCGGTGTGTCACTAGATTTACGTCCTCGAATGTAGTTGACAACAAAGCACTCAGAGCCGCCTCCGCCTCTGTCAAACCTGTACATCCGAGCGTTTGGCATATAGTCAACAGTTCGAACACTTAAAGAACCTGTAGACTTACTTGATGCTGTGATCTTGCCACACTCAATTTGCAGTCCCCTTAGTGCCTCAAGCCCTAATTCACACTCTGCCTTTAATTGGTTTGAATCAGCTCCGTATTCAACTTCGTATCTTTTATAAAGTTCATCACTTGGTTCTGGTACGACGATTCGCACCTGGGATCCGTTACGTACAGCATTAAGAAGATGATCATCCCCGTCCAGAGCAGTACGATGAAAATTGAGCCCGACCATAGCGATGTTTGTGTACTCATCCGAAGCGGAGATAGATTTCCACACTTCATCAAGTATATCGTTTGAAAGTGGTTCGACGGATACTTCAACTACTGGACTGTCTGCTGCAAACATGGCAGGCACGGTGAACTCTGCGATGGGTTTCGCGAAGGCCAATACTAGACCAGCTAAGATTGGCATCACTGTCTTGAGCCAATTCATTCTTGCCTGTGCTCTCTCTCGTGCAGCGACATCCCCTGGCAGTAAGATTTCCTTGGGCATGGCACATACAATCGTGAGCCTACGCGTCTTACCAGAAGGCACTTCAAACCGAACAGTCCCGGTTTCACCATCGAGCTCAATCCGACCAAGATCGATACGCTCACCGTCGAAATGGACTTCCTTAACCTGAATCCCTGGAAGCTGCAAGAAGGGCACCCGCCAGCCCCCAACATCCGAATCGAAGTCTTTCGGCGTAATGCGTATAGTCTGGATTAGATCCATAAGCACATCCTCTAGTTATAAACAATCTGCAATATAACGCCGCTCGACACCCCAAAGCTTCCTGAGCCCGCCGCCCCGCCTCCTGCAATCATCCTATCCCCGGCCGGCAGGAGGCACAAACATGCGGACCGGGTGTCATTTGGGCAGGTTCGTGATCGGCAATCGGAGTCAGTTGGCCGTTGTTCAATTCCACCGCACCTCGCCGGATTTTGCTTGGAAATGGCCACCTAGTGCACTACCATACAGGTATCTCCATTCCTTATCCAATTAACTTACTCCGAATCATTCCTGCAGGTCGCCTCTCCGCTTATCGTTTCCACAGCTACGGGTTTCCTCCACGACTCTCCAGACGATTTCGAATCTCCAGACGACTACTCACACGACTCACTGCCAAGCCAGACGCCTCACGACGAGATCCACCTGTCAGCTTCCTGTTGAAATGCCCCCAGGGGCACAACGTTTTTCGACTTACGACCGATGACCAATTCGCAAACCATGACTGGATCGATAGTTACGTCGCTCGTCGGCGACGTAACAAATGCCCCCACTCATCGTTTTTCGCACCTTTGGGGGCAAAACACCGGCGGGCGGTTGGGCTGGGGTGGGTGGTTCGAGCGGGTTGGCGGGCTGGGAAACGAGGCTGGCGGGCTGGAAAACTGGATTGGCTGGTTGGGAAGTCGGGGGCAGCGAGAGAAACTTTTGAAGATTCGCGGGAGCGATGCTATCAAAGCGTGGATATTTGCCCCCGAGTGTGCCGAAAAAACCAAGCATCAAGGCGGTTTTCGTTATCGGGCGGCGGCCCTTGAAAGCCTGAAGGCTTGGCCTATAATCTTGTGTTCGGCGTGCAAGTGGAAGCCATATCCTGTAGGTTTTCGCCGGCAGCTGCCGACCCAATGCGGGTGTAGCTCAGTTGGTAGAGCACAACGTTGCCAACGTTGTTGTCGTGGGTTCGAATCCCATCACCCGCTCTTGTCGGCCCCAAAAGGGCGATGTACCCCATCGCCCGGTAGTTCCGGGTCGACACCCCAACGAGCGGCCCGCGCTACCTTTCATCGAGGGGTGCGGGCTGTAATAGTTTACGGGGGAAGAAAAAATCAGTCACATGGCCACGGATGCACCGAGGGCGGCGCTTGTCCTCGCGAAATGAAGCACCGGGCCGAGAGAAAAAGGTGCCTCGCATGTCGGACGAAACTCAAGATCTGAACGAAGAAACTGGTGCCACCGCGGCCGAAGAAACGCCGAATCTCGATTTGGTGGTCAACATCGAATCGCCTAGTGCGTGCGAACGTCACGTGACGGTCACCGTATCGCGGGCCGATATCGACCGCTACTTCGACGACGCTTTCAGCGAACTGGTCCCCTCGGCCAGCGTGCCGGGCTTCCGCGTCGGTAAAGCTCCCCGCAAGATCGTCGAGAGCCGCTTCAAGAAGGAAGTCTCCGATCAAGTGAAGGGCAGCCTGCTGATGGACTGCCTGGAGAAAATCGGCGAAGACAAGCACTTTGCCGCAATCAGCGAGCCCGAAATCGACCTGGAAGCGGTCGAAGTGCCCGACACCGGCCCGATGACCTTCGAGTTCGACATCGAAGTACGTCCTGAATTCGAGATGCCGCAGTGGAAGGGCCTGTCGATTACTCGTCCCATGCACGAGTTCACCGACCAGGACGTCGACGATCAGCTCGAAAGCATGCTGACCCGCTACGCCCAGCTGGTTCCCTCGAAGGAGCCCGCCCAAGTTGGCGACTACGTCACCCTGAATCTGAAGACCAGCTTCGAAGGCAAAACCGTCGAGCAGGAAGAAGAGATCATCGCCCGGGTACGTCCGGTGCTGAGCTTCACCGACTGCGAGCTGGAAGGCTTCGACAAGCTGATGGAAGGGGCCAAGGCCGACGACAAGAAGACCGCCCAGGTTACCCTGAGTGCCGATGCTCCCAACGAAGAGCTGGCTGGCAAGACACTCGATATCGAGCTGGAAGTGCTCGAAGTCAAGACGCTCAAGCTGCCTGAAATGGACGAAGACTTCCTGCAGGAACTCGGCAACTTCGAATCGGAAGAAGCCTTGCGGGATGCCATTCGCCAGAACCTCGAACGTCAGCTCGAATACAGCCAGCAAAAGAAGGCTCGCGAGCAAATCACCGCGTTGTTGGTCGAATCGGCCGACTGGGATCTGCCACCAGGGCTGCTCAAGCGGCAAAGCGCTCGCGAGTTGGAGCGTGCGATCATGGAACTGCGTCGCAGCGGTTTCAGCGAGTCGGAAATCCGTGCCCGCGAGAATCAGCTTCGCCAGAACAGCAACGCGAGCACCGCAACTGCTTTGAAAGAGCACTTTATTCTCGAGCGGATTGCCGAGGACGAAGAGATCGAAGCCGAAGAGGGCGATTACAACCAGGAAATCTTCCTGATGGCCATGCAAAGCGGCGAGTCGCCCCGTCGGGTGCGTGCTCAGCTCGAAAAGCGTGGTTTGATGGATGTGCTGCGGAACCAGATTGTCGAGCGCAAGGTACTGGCTGTGGTGCAGGAAAACGCCGAATTCCAGGACGAGCCCTACGAACCGCAGTCGCGTGACACCGTGGAAGCCATCAACGTCGCCGCTGGCGGTGCTGGTGAGATTCACGAAGCGGTCGAAGCGAAGAAAGAAGCAGAAGCCGAACCAGGCGACGACACCAAGGAGTAAGGTGCACCAGAGGCCCGAGCGCCGTTTTTGCCGCAGTCTGCTCTATCGCTAAACAGAGCTTTTGCGGTACGTTGGAGAGGACTCCCCAGCATGGCGCTCCTATAATTCCTCTGGGTACACCGAGTGTGCCCTCTGGCGAACAGCCAGAATGCCGCTAGAAGAACATAAGCCAAACGCATTTCGCATAAAGGACTGGCGATGAATCTGCCATTTGGACCCCAGGGCGACTCGTTCGCAAGCCACGCCCGCCAGCCGGAACTTTCGTATCGCGACTATCAGCGTCAGCGTCAAATGACGCTCGGCGATCTGCTACTGGAGAATCGCGTGATTTTCCTGCAGGGCGAAATCTACGACGGCAACGCCAACGACCTGGTGATGAAGCTGCTGTACCTGCAGAGCGAAAACCGCCGCAAGGACATCCACTTCTACATCAACTCGCCCGGTGGCAGTGTCACCGCGACGCTGGCAATCTACGACACCATGCAAATGATCACCTGCCCGGTGGCCACCTACTGCGTTGGTCTGGCAGCCAGCGGTGGTGCGGTGCTCCTGGCCGGTGGCGAAAAGGGTAAGCGATTTGCCCTGAAGCACTCGAAGGTCATGGTTCACCAACCGCACGGCGGTGTCGGCGGCCAGGTGTCGGACATCGAGATTCAGGCTCGCGAAATCATCAAGACTCGCGATCTGTTGGATCGCATCATGGCCGATCACACCGGCCGGACCGTGGAAGAAGTGGTGAAGGAACGCGATCGCGACCGCTACTTCTCGGCCGACGAGGCGGTTGAGTTTGGCCTGGTCGACGAGATCATGACCAAACCACCCACGCCCGAAGGCGAAGAGGACGATGACGAATAGCCGAGGAGTGACCTGCGAGCGGTGCGGCGTTTGAGTCGTGCCTCGCAAGTCATGAATCTTCCATCCCCAACAGTTCATCGAAACCGAATCCACCAAGAGTGCACAGGACGCCCCCATGCCACTAATTCCTTACGTTATCGAGAAGAGCGGCCGCGAAGAGCGGGCGATGGACATCTACAGCCGGCTGCTCGCCGATCGCATCGTGATCCTGGGCTCAGCCATTAACGACGAGGTGTCGAACAATATTGTCGCGCAATTGTTGTTCCTGCAATCGGACGATCCGAAGGCCGACATCCACCTGTACATCAACTCGCCTGGCGGGAGCGTCACCGCGGGCCTGGCGATGTACGACACCATGCAGTTCATCAGCTGCGACGTGGCCACCTACTGCATTGGCCAATGTGCCTCGATGGGTGCGGTGCTACTGGCTGCGGGTGCCGAAGGCAAACGCCACGCGTTGCCGAATAGCCGCATCATGATCCACCAGCCGCTGGCTGGCATGGAAGGTACCGCCGAGGACATCATGATCCACGCCGAAGAGTACCTGAAGACCAAGAAGAAGCTCAACACGATCCTGGCCAATCACACCGGCCAGACTCTTGAGCAGCTCGAGAAAGACACCGATCGCGACAAGTTCATGAGCGCCGAAGAAGCGGCCGAATACCGCATCATCGACAAAGTGATCGAGAGCATGGAATAAGCCCCGCCTGAATGGCGGACTCTTATCGCAGAGCGAAGCTGGGTCGATCCACGTATTGGCTACAGCAACGCCTGAATCTGGCGAACACCTACCTGCAAGCTGAGGATCACCAGCCATAAGCTACTGCCGAGGTCCGTTAAACGGAACCAAGGGGGGGCCACTGGCATCCACAGCGTTGCATGGTGCATCGTAGCGCCGGCAAACAAGCCGTAGAGCAGCAGGTAGACCAGTACGTTGGTCGTGGTTGCCAGCAACCGCAACTGCAGCGGCACTCGCTGCGGAATCGCGAGCGTCGAGCCGAGCATCAGCAGGCCGACGCCGACCATCACTGGCACCATCGTGACGAACTGAGCCGCAGTCACCAGCGCCAGCCCACCTCCGAGTAACCAGGTAATGGCCGAGGGGGGAAGTTGCTGCAACGTGGTCGGTAAGGCTTGGTCGTGGTTCATACCCCCCATGTTGATTAGCCGGCGACTGCAGGTAAACCAGTCGAGAAAGCAAACTTCCGAAAACGTTTGCGGTGTCGTGCTGGTTGTAGCAATCGAGAAAGCTAGGCGAGCGATGCCTGCCTGGCGATCCGCCTGATCAGGTAGCCAGCTGGCCCGCGAGCCAGACTAGCCCGAGCAGCATGCCGAGGCCGAGCACAAGCCAGAGCAGGTTCGCGAGCAACGCGTTGCCGCCACCGGACTTCCGCTTCCGGCGACGCCGACGCACCGCTGGCTTGATGGCTGGCAGCTCGGGCGTTTGGACCGCCGGAGCGGCTGCAGGTTGCGATGCAGCGGGTGTTGCTGGCATCGCTGCAGGTGCAGCGGCTTGCGGCTGTGCGGCCTGCTGTTGCTTCGCCGCCTTGGCTTTCGCCTTGGCCTTGCGAGCAGCGAGTTGCTTGCGGAGCTGGGCATCGTACTCGCGTTTGCGGTCCGGATTCAGCAGACGAACCCGGGCCTTGGAGAGCTCGTTGAGCAACTCCTGCGAGTGCGAAGCGTACCGCCCAGCGGCAAACGACTTCACGTGGGCCATCTGCCGATCGGCAGCGGTCGCGATGACGTCGGGGTCCTGCTCGAGCAGCGTTAGCCCGAGCAGCCGATAGCAATTCGGCGGTTGCTCGGCCGGAGGGATTCCGAGCCACTTATGATACGGATCGAACTGAGAATCGTTGGGCGTGCTCATCGGCTCCGACCATTCACGCTAATAGGTAAAACCGACCTGATTGTTACGATCGACTCCACCTGATTAACTCCGACCGTTTTATATCGTGCTATATCGCTGATCCCCCTGTAGTTATAGTAGCTAGAGAGGCAACAGGTCGCAACGAGTACTTCACCACAACGCGAAACCAAACGCTGTTTGCAGGGTTGCATGGCAGTGTTCGTTGGTTCTTATCCAAGCATCACCGAAGGGTGACAAGCGAGACTCGGAAGCAGAGAGTACAGGCAAATGGCAAAAATAATTCCTGTAGGAATCGACCTCGGCACAACGCTGTCGGCTGTCAGCTATATCGATAGCGACGGCAAGACGCAGATGATCCGTAACACCACCGGCGGTGTACTTACGCCTAGTGCAGTGCTGTTCGACGACGACAACATCATCGTCGGTGCGGCCGCGTGGGAAGCCGCGGCCGAGTTCCCTGGTCGCGTTGCCGAGAATGCCAAACGCGACGTGGGAGCTGCCAGCTATCGCCATAAGATCGTCGGTCAACAGTATCCTCCCGAAGTGATTCAAGGCTGTATTCTTCGTCAACTCCGTCACGACATCATGTCGGCCGTCGGCGATAGCTTTCAGGCGGTCGTCACGGTGCCGGCTTACTTCGACGAAGCTCGTCGCAAGATTACCGCCGACGCAGGAGCGATGAGCGGGCTGCCGGTGCTCGACATCGTGAACGAACCAACGGCCGCCGCGTTGGCGTTCGGCGAACGCCTGGGGTATCTCTCGCCCGAGGGGGCTCCCGAGGGGGAGATGAAGCTGGTGGTCTACGACCTGGGTGGCGGTACCTTCGACGTGACTGTGATGGAGCTCGCGGCCGGCAAGGTGCGAACCCTCTCGACCGATGGCGACTACGAACTCGGTGGAATCCACTGGGACGCCCGCCTTGCGGAGTACGCCGAAGAGCAGTTCCGCAAACTCTATCCCAACGCCCGCGAGTTCGACGATCGCGACCATATTAAACTCGCTCGTGCTGCGAGGGCGGCGAAGCACGATTTGTCAGCAGTGCCAGCAACGACTCTGCGGTTTACTTTGGACCAACACGAATTGAAGCTGCCGGTAACGCGGGATCTGTTCGAGTCGCTGAGTGACGATCTGGTGGAGCGGACCGTGTTCACCACGAATCAGGCGCTGCGGGCGGCAGGGCTATTGTGGGATGATATCGACCGCTTGCTGCTCGTGGGTGGATCGACTCGGATGCTCGCGGTACGTAGCGCGCTGCAAAAAAACTCGGGCCTGGTGCCCGACGACGACGTGCATCCCGACGAAGCGGTGGCTCGCGGCGCGGCGGTCTATTGCCGATATCAGATGGGCGTGCGGGGGATCAGCGATGCCATTCCGAAGCTTCGCGTGACCGATGTGAACTCGCATGGATTAGGCATCGAGGGAGTGAATCAAGAGACCATGCGGGTGCAGAACGTGACGGTCATCCCACGCAATACTCCGCTCCCCTACACGGTAACGCGTCAGTTCGTCACTAAGACCGACAATCAACGAAGTATCAAGATTCAGCTGCTGGAAGGGGAGAGCTCGCTGCCCGATCAATGCTCGCCGCTCGCCTCGGCTGGTATTAAGCATTTGCCGCCAGGCTTGCCGAAGGGGACACCCATCACGGTCACGTACACCTACGACACCAGCGGTCGGTTGTCGGTCAACGCGTCGGTCGAAGGCCTCGGCGACGAAGCGAAGATTGAACTCGACCGCGTGCGTGGTTTGCCAGCGACACGCATCGACCGCTGGAAGAAAGTCATCTGCAGAGATGGTGGCTACCAAGACTTTGAGGAAGCGGTCGCGTCGATGCTAATCAGCGACGACGTTTTGCATTCTGGCACCGAGAAACAAAAGCTGGAACCAGATAAACCAGTCGAACGTAAGCGGCCAAACCTCGACCCAGCTGTCGAAGTTGGCGCTCCGCAAGCGGCCTCCGAACGACTCTGGGCGCAGGCCCGCGGGCAGAAGGAGGCAGCATCAGCAAAAAACGCCAAGCCGACGGAGACGAAGTCGGCCGCGAGCAGTACCAAAGCAAAGTCACAAGACGACGACACTTGGCCTCCGCAGTCGCAGAAGAAAACGCCGGCGAAGAAGCCCAAAGCCAAGAAGTCGTCGAGCAGCGATTCGAGCTCCGGCATCGCTCGCTACGTGCTGGCCGGCATCCTCGGGGCGTGGATCTGCTACTACGGAGTCTGCTTGGTGTGGCCGCAGATGAACCTGCTCGGCTTGCCGTTGCCGGGAGTCTCGGAGCAAGCCCCATCCCCATCGTCGACAGGACCTTAATCGAAACTTAATTTAGCAACACGTTCGGAAGTTGGCAGCCGCCGCGTCGCGACGGTATGATCTTGGGCTTTCCATTCCCTATCCACCCTGCCCTTCCCGACACCCATCATGAATCGCCTTATTGCCCTCGCGTTCTTCGCCACGCTGATTGCCATTCCCACGATGACTCTCGCGCACGAGGGGGTCCGCCTGTCCGCCGAAGAGGGGCAGACCTGGTATCGAGGCAACATGCACACTCACTCGCACTGGAGCGACGGGGACGACTACCTGGAATCGATCGCACTCTGGTATCAGGAACATGATTATCAGTTCCTGGTGTTCACCGATCACAACGTGCTGGCGACCGTCGAGCGTTGGGTGCAGGTTGGCAAGACCAAGGGGGGACAGACCGCCTACAAGAAGCTGAAGCAGAACTTCCCCGAGTGGGTTGAAGAGCGCGTAGATGGCGACAAGCTGGAAGTGCGACTGCGTCAGTTCCCCGAAGTTGCCGCCCGATTCAATAAGCCGGGTGAGTACCTGCTGATTCAAGGCGAGGAGATCAGCGATCGGGCCGAGGGCAAGCCGATTCACATGAACGTGCACAACGTCGAGGAACTCATCGCCCCGCAAGGGGGACGCACGGTTTTCGAGACCATCGAGAACAACGTTCGGGCGGTGCAAGCGCAGCGCGAAGCGACTGGCAAGCCGATGTTCGTACACCTGAATCACCCGAACTTTGGCTTCGCGGTGACTGCTGAGCAGTTGATGCGTGTCCGCGGCGAGCGATTCTTCGAGGTCTACAACGGCCATCCCCACGTGGCCAACACCGGCGACGCCGAGCACCCCGGCACCGAGCGTATCTGGGACATCATTCTCGCCCAACGCATCGCCGCGCTCGATATGCCGATCATGTTCGGCCTGGCGGTCGACGACGGGCACAACTATCACAACATCCCGAGCCGAGCTAGCGAGCCTGGTCGCGGGTGGGTCGAAGTACTGGCCAAAGAGCTAACCCCCGAAGCTTTGATTGAGTCGCTCGAAGCGGGGCGGTTCTACTCTTCGTCGGGCGTGGCACTGAAACTCGTCGAATCGAGCGACAAACAACTGGTCGTTGAGGTCGAGGCCCAACCGGGCGAAGAGTACACCATCGAGTTCGTTGGTACTCGCGAGTCGGCCGACCTGACCGGCAAGCCGATTACCGATGACGAGGGCAAGCCGAAGCACATCACCTACACCTATAGCGACGCGATCGGCGAAACGCTTCAGACCAGCCAAGGCAACTCGGCCAGCTACACCTTCGCCGGCGACGAGCTTTACGTGCGGGCGCGGATCACCTCGTCGAAGCCGCACCCGAATCCATCGGAAGTCGGCGACTTCGAACAAGCCTGGACGCAACCGGTACGCGGACCGGCTGCGCCCAAGCATGAGCACGAGTAATCGGTGTTACTTCTTAAGATCGATGCAGACCACTTCTTTGTCGCTGCGAGCAATCACGCAACCATCGGCGAACGCCGGGTGAGTCCACAGCACGGTGCGGCCAAAGGCCTCGCCGGTGGGCTCGATGATCTTCGCCCGGCTGTGCACGGTGACGCCCTGCGGGGTGAGGTCGGCCACGATCAACTCGCCGAGTTCGTTGAACAGGAAGTAGTGTCCACTCTCAGGGTGGTTGACGATGAACGCGGTTCCGTGGCGAACCGAGCGTCCCGCATCCGGGCCGAGCAGGATTTCCTGGTTCTCCCACAACCGTTCTCCCGTCTCGGGATCGATGGCAATCAACTGGCTCGATTCGATATCGCAGCCATAGATCGCTTCCTTCGTGAAGTAGGGAGTCGAGTTCGAGCAGTAGACCGCTTCCCGCGACGAGTTCTCTTTCCAAATAATCCTGGGAGCATCGCTGGTGATGCTGTTGACCATCATCGATTCGCCGTACGAGCTGACAAACATCTGCTCGCCGAGCACGCGCGGCACGGCGATCGACATCCCGAACTTCGGGGCAATCGGCTTGGCCCAGACTTCACTGCCGGTTTTGGCATCGAGCACCGCGACGCCCGAGGGATGGAACGCGATGACGCACGACTTACCACCAAGCTGCATCGCAGCAGGCGAGGCGTAGCCAGGCTCGTTGGACGACAGTGTTTGCCAGGCAACTTCGCCGGTGGTTTTGTCGAACGCCACGATGGCGGAACCTTCTCCGCCAACCATGCAGTACACCAGGTCGTCGATCACCAGCGGGCTCGACGAGTGGCCCCAGATTGGGGTCTTGATGCCGAACTTGTCGAGGAAGTTCACGTGCCAGACCTGCTCTCCGTCGGCGGTCGTGCGACACACCAGATCGCCTTCGGCACCGAGCGTATAAACGTGATCTCCATCGACGCAGGGAGTCGCCCGCGGGCCGCTGGGGTACGAGATGTAATAGTCGACCGGCATCCCCTTGGTCCACGACACCTTGCCGGTGGCGAGGTCGATGCAGTGCAGGCGTTCGTTGCCCTTGAGGTTGATCGCTCGGCCCGCGTTGTTCACGATTTTGCCGTCGGTCACTTCGTAGTCGAACAAGTAGACCTTGCCGCCAGCTACGGCTGGGCCGGCGTAGCCGACTCCACAGGGGACTGTCCACTTGGGCGACAGATCGCCTTCGCTGAAGTCGGTACGGATTCCCTCGGCCTGCCAGTTGCTCGCCGATTGCGGCCCCAACCATTGCGGCCAATCCTCGGCCAGCACGGGCGTGGCGATTAGAAGTGCTGCTACGCAGAGCAGATTACAGAGTTTGGACATCGACGTTTGCTCCTGATTTTGAATGGCCCACCACGCTATGTCCCGGCATTGTGGACATGGAGGAGTGGAAAGTCAAAAACAGGGTAGAGCCCGCCGGAAATTCGACCACTGAAACAGGGGACGAATTGCTATTTTGCGACTCGGCGTTGCTGGACAATTTCGTACAACCGGTCGACCACTTCATCAGGCGACATGCCATCGGTGTTGAGCACCACCGCATCGGACGATTGAATCAGGGCTCCCACCGCGCGGGTGGTATCGCGTTCGTCCCGTTCCCGCTGCTTTTCCAGCACTTCTTCGAGGGTGACCTGCTCTCCGCGGGCGATGAGGTCGTGATAGCGTCGTTCGCCACGGGTCCGCTCGCTGGCAGTGAGAAAAACCTTGCACTCTGCGTCAGGAAACACCACCGAGCCTTGGTCGCGTCCCTCGGTCACGCATTCATGCCCCGCAGCGGCGGCACGTTGCTGATCGACCAGCAGCGCCCGAATGCCAGGGTGGTCGGCCGCGTAGCGGGTTGCCGAGGTAATGGCCTGGGTACGAATCGCCCGGGTGACGTCCTGGTCGTTCACGAGCACACTCTGATCGCCTAGTTCGATGCGCAACTGGGCGGCGACTTGCTCTAGCGCGTCGGCATCGGTCAGTTCGACTCCCTGCTCCAACGCGGCAAACACCACAGCCCGGTACATCGCACCAGTGTCCAGGAAGCGAAACCCGAGCCGGTTGGCAAGCGAGCGGGCCGCACTGCTTTTTCCGGCACCGGCGGGTCCATCGATGGTGACGATCATAGGAGGAACGACTCGAGGCTCGGGAGGCTAGTTAAGGTCGAACAACAGTTCGATTTCGGCAAACTCGTAGGCCGCCAGGTTCAAACGAACGCGACCATCGGCAAGTATCAACACCTGATCGGGCTCGCCACGAAAGTTGGTTTGCTGGGCAGCAACGATTGGCCGCCATGCCAACAGTTGCGTGTCGACGGCCCGCCCTGCTGTTTCCAGCAGTCGCAACCGAACGAGCAACTGATCCGCCTGAGGCTCCACGGCAAAGTGGGTGGCCAGCAAATTGCGGGCACCAAGGTGCAACCACCAACCGGTCGGCTGGCTCGGCTCGGCTGTCGGCAGCGTCAACCGCCAATCGGCAGCAGTGCGAGCAAACAGGGCCTTCGCCGGGTAGCGATTGTCCAGCCAGTAGCTTATGCCAGCTTCGACGTTTTCGCCAGCGGCCACAAGCAGTGTGGAATCCAGCATTCTTCCGCTATGGCGTCGATGTGCGAGCGGCCGATCACTGAGTACGGAGATTGGCATTTTGGACATTGCGATCCCCAATGCGGCGGTCGTGACCTTCGTGCGAACCGTCGAGAGATCGACCTCTCCCACGTTGCGAGTCATCGCGTAGTCTTGTTCGCGAACCGCAATGCGGCTGAGCAACGCACAGTTCGGTGGGCGGCTGCCTTGCGGTTGTAGTTCGACTTGCACGTCGATCGCCTGCGAGTGGGCTGCCAACGACGTGTACTGCGTGACTGCGGCCAAGGTCTGACCGTTGCGATCGACGATGCGCGAGTTGCTCACGTGCACGCCGAGGTAGTCGTCGGACTCGCCGACCTCCCAGCCATCGAAGGCCAGTTGCATGCCGGCCGCGATTCCCTGCGGACCGATCGGCACCAGCTGCAATTGCTGCGACAGGAAGTTGCCTCGCAGGTGATAGGGCCGCGAGGCCGAGATGCCGCCGGTCCGTTCGTCGAACACGACTTCCATCCACTCGTTTCGCAGCACGCCAGGTTCACAGCGAGCCGGCAATTGCCCCTCACCGCGGTTGGCGATCCACCGCCAGCCAAAAGCGGGTACCTCGGCGTCGCCGGAGTGCAGCACGACCGACGAAGCGTTGATGGTGAGCTGCCCCTTCGGATCGGTGTCGCTGCAGCCGAGCAGCTTGGCGTAGGCGGCTGCATCGTCCCCCTGCCCTCCCGCAACGCTTGCCAGGCACCGGAGTGGCTCGCCGTCGATGGTGGTCTCGGGCGACTCGCTCGCGTTGGGATACGATTCGACCGACATCGCCCCGCTGTAGTCGTTCGACGTGGTGACCTCAAAGTAGTTGTCGAGCGTCGTCGGGCGGCCGAGCAGCGGAGTGCGTTTGGCGACCTGCATCAGGTCGTCGTACCATTCGGTGCGATGGCCGGGCCAGCCAACCAGCAGCAGTGCGGCCGCTAGGTCGTAGTTCATGGCGTTCTGCATTTGAGTCGGCAATTGCAGCATGGTCGACGCGCGCCCCATATCGAGCGGCGTAGCCGCCAGGGCCTCGAGCGGCATGCCATCAAGACCAGTCCACGTGGTACGACTGCTGTAGCTATCCGGCATCGTCTGCCCACCAAAGCTGGCAAGCACCGCGGAGTGGTATCCCAGCTTTGCTAGCAACCCCGGCGCGAGTGGGGCGAGGGGATTCGCGTAGTGGGCAAACGTTGTGAGCGGCTTGCCAAGGTGCTGCTCGGCCACTTGCCGCGCGGCCAGTAGCTCGGCGAGTAAACTCTCGGCGCTATGCTCGGCCGGCGGTCGGTTGGTCATGGTACCACCGCACACCGACAGACGCTGCTCGTCGATCGCTTGCCGCAGGGCCGCTAAGGTTTGTGGCTCGCTAGCGCTGAGTTGTTCGAGCAACTCGCCGGTGATCAGCACGTTGTGCTTGGTTGCCTGGCGACAAAGCTGTTCGAGCGGCCCGCCCACGGTGCTCGGCGCGGTGAGCGATAAGTCGACCAGGTGGAAGTCGATGGGATAGTAGTGGTTGCGACTTTGCACCAGCTGGTCGTAGGCTTCAACCACTCGGGTGTCCATTAGCTCGGTATCGCCGGCTACTGCTGCATCGGCCGCGGCGATCACGGCCTCGGTCAGCTGCTGATCTCCTTCCGACCGGTTGTAGGCCATCCGCTGGGTGAGGAGCTCCATCTGCAGGTAGGCAAAACCGAGCGCGTAAAAGTCGGCCGCATAATCGGCCTCGGCGGACTGATCCCACTCGATTGGTAGGTTCTCGGCCAAATGCGAAATAACTTTTCGTCGACTAGCGTATTCTCGAATGCAGGGCACCTGCGGGGTGTCGCCAGGAGCCAGCTCGCCGTAGAGCGACTCGGGCACCACATCGGGCACGAGAATCAGCTCGCCCGGCTCGCGGTCACCTGCAGCCAGGGTGTCGATCGACACGGCAGCCGGCAAGGTTCGGGCCTGGGCCAGCAGGGTGGGATGCCACAGCGAGGTCCAGCAGGCCAGCAAATTTGCCGCCCGGGACTCGTCCAGCTCGGGGGAAATTTCGGCCAGCGAATCCCCCGGCACGGCCAGCGTTAGTTGACACAATTGCATGAACGGTAACGATTAAGGCAGGCGAAGCGGAAAAACACGGGAAAAAACGACCCCACGACCTTCGTGGCTGGCGAGTTTTCCTGGTACACAGCCCGTAACGATCGATTACAATAAAAATACAGCCTCAGGGCGGTCGCAAGCAAACGCAGGGCGGTTCTCGTTTGCCCACGCGACGTGCGCCTAGGCACTCCTCCCCTTTTGTACACGCGAAGACTACGGAACGTCGACCGCCCTCCGCCCTTCGGAACTCATCTGAAGCTAGCGGCCAGGTTCGGCTCGTCGGGAACAGAGGAATAAAAGAGTATGGCCAGAAGCGGCGCTGTTTGGGGCATTGATATCGGCAATTGCGCGTTAAAAGCGCTGCGATGCCGTCGCCACGAAAAAGACGACAACAAACTGGTGGTCGAGGCATTCGATTTTATCGAGTACCCCAAGATCCTCACCCAGCCTGAAGCCGATCGCGAAGCCTTGGTGGCCGAAGCGGTGGCGACGTTCGTTTCCCGCAACGAGATTGCGGGCGATCGGGTTGCGCTGTCGGTGCCTGGCCAAAGCGGCTTGTCGCGGTTCATTAAGTTGCCGCCGGTCGAGGCCAAGAAAATTCCCGACATGGTCAAGTACGAAGCGAAGGGCCAAATCCCCTTTGCTCTGGAAGACGTCGTGTGGGATTACCAACAGCTGGCTGGCAGCCAGGACGACGGTTACGCGCTCGATCCCGAGATCGGCCTGTTCGCCATGAAACGCGACCAGGTGCATCGCGCCATTCAACCACTGACCGAAGCTGGCCTCGAAGTCGATTGCATTCAGTTAGCTCCGCTCGCGATCTACAACTACGCGTGCTTCGATCGCATGAACAACATGGAGGATGCTCCTCCGTTTGATCCGGCCGATCCTCCCAAGAGCCTGCTGGTGCTTTCGTTCGGCACCGAAACAACCGACCTGGTCATCACCAATGGTTACCGGGTGTGGCAACGAAACATCCCGATCGGTGGTAGCCACTTCACTCGCGCGCTCACCAAAGAGCTGCAGCTCACCTTCACCAAGGCCGAGCACCTGAAGCGCAACGCTACGAAGGCCGAAGACCCGCGGGCGTTGTTCCAAGCCATGCGACCGGTGTTCAGCGATCTGGTCGCTGAAATCCAGCGGTCGATCGGCTTCTTCATGAACAACAACAAGAACGCTGAAATCGGCGACATCGTCGCCTTAGGCAATCCGATGCGGTTGCCTGGTCTGCAGCGGTTCCTGGCTCAGAATCTTGATCAGGAAGTCATCCTGCTCGAAGAGTTCCCCGGGCTCCTCGGTGGCAGCGTCACAGCGGCTCCGCAGTTCCAGTCGAACCATTTGAGCTTCGCCGAAGCGTACGGTCTGTGTGTGCAGGGACTTGGGCTCGGGCAGTTGCAAACCAACTTGCTGCCGGAAGAGATCGTCACCGAGCGGCTGATCAAGGGCAAAAAGCCTTGGACGGTTGCTGCCGCGGCGGTGCTGATGCTGGGGTTCACCGTGAACTACTACAGCCATTACGCCACCTACGCAACAGCCGACGTCAAAGACTCGGGCATGAGCCAGGCGATCAGCAAGGCCAGCTCGGTCGAATCGAAGGCGAATAACTTCTCCAGCGAGCATAGCAGCCTGGTCGCGAAGTACGACGAACTGAAAGAAATTCGCAGCAGCCTGCGGAGCAACGACGATGGTCGCGTGCTCTGGCTCGAATTGCTCAAGGCGATCAAGTCGGCGTTGCCACAGGATCCCCGTCCCGCCGAAGAACGCAAGATGACCGCACTGGACGTTCGGGAGCGTCCTGAACTGCATATCGAAACCCTGGACTGCGAGTACTTCCAGGACGTTGGCACCTGGTACACCAGCGTCGAGCGTTCGGTGAAGGAAGCGTCCAAGATCAAGTCGTTCGATAACACACCAGCCCCAGCAGCTGGCGAAGAAGCTGCCGAAGGCGACGAAGCCCCAACAGCTGACGAAGCCGCACCAGCGACTCCTGAAGATGCCGAACTCGCCGAGCAGGATGCAGCCGACCAGGAGACACTTGCCGAAGACACCCTCGAAGATCTCGGGCAAGGCGAGGGGGAAGCGGAGTTTGTTCCCCCGACCGGCGAAGGTTGGATTATCCAGATCACCGGCTATCACTTCCACAATAGCGATATCAACAACCCCAGCGAGTTCGAAGAACGTGGGCTCGCCGAAGCAGGACAGTTTGTCCGACAGACACTCATCAAGAACCTTCGCGAAGGGAGCGTGATGCTGCCGACGAGAGATGGTGAGATGAAAGAGTACTCGATGGAAAAGCTCGGCATCCAAATTCCGGTGATGATCAGCAACTACCGCCCAGTGCAGGTAACTTACGATCCTAATGCTGCGGACGCCGAGGAGGCACAGCGCAACTGGTCGGCCTATCAGCAAGGCAATGCCGAAGGTGGCCTCGGCGGCCTAGGTGGGTTCAACGGACGCACCCCTGCGGGCGGTGCGAACGCCACGGTCAGCACACCGCCACCCGAGCATTGGAAACTTCGTAAGTACGAGTTCGAGGTTCAGTTCATCTGGCAACCGCAACCTCGCTCCGAACGAGATAATGACCCACAGGAATCCGTTAGCGACGACATGCTGCCATAGCCATCGCTGGTTTAGCGGTGCCGACTGGCATGTCTCTAACACACCAATAAATACTATTGCCCCGTTGCGGGAGAGATTTTTCGGATGGAACAATTACGCGTAGCATTGGCCTGGTTAACGAAGTACCACTTCTGGTTGCTTTCGGTACTCGTCATTGGAATCTGTTCGCTCGTGTGGTGGATGGGAGCGTCGGCTTTGGATGAAGAGAAAGCTACTGCCCTCAAGACCATCGATGGCGCCTTTAGCAAACAACAAACGCTCATAGGTCGAGCGTACCATCCCAGCGAAGACGTCAACCGCAAGCAAAAAGAACAGATTACTGAGCTTGCGGCCGAAACTCGTACGATCTGGAACGAGCTGTACGAACGCCAGCGCAAAGAAGTGCTAAAGTGGCCCGATCAGTTACCAAGATCATTCAGAGTAGCAGTGGAGAACAAGCAGTTCGGCGACGAAATCGATCAAGGTAACCGCGAAAAATACGGCACCTATATCCGCGGCCGCTTTAAAGACCTTCCGAAAATCATCAATGCCAACGAACTCGACGAGTCGGAACTCACCGGCGGCGGTGGTGGCGGTGGATTTGGCGGTGGTCGTGGTGGTGAATTCGGCGGCGGTGGAGGTCGTGGTGGATTCGGCGGTTTCGGCGCCGGTGGCGAAGTCGACGAAAACGGCAACCCGGTCGAAGTCGATTACACCGTGTACTGGTCGCCCGAAGATCAACAGCGGATCGCTGCAGACCTCGACTGGCAAACTACCCAGTCGTACTGGCGCATCTGGGTGACCCAGGAAGATCTCTGGGTCTACGAAGCCATGCTACGTGCTGTTGCAGCGACCAACGAAGCAAAAGGTTCCGACCGCATGAGCAGTGCGGCCATTCCGCAGATTATCGCTCTGGAAGTCGGCCGCGACGCGGCCCAAGAAAGCCGCACCTCGGGGCGCATTAAGATGTTGGCTCCCGCTGGTGGTGGACTTGGTAGCATGGAAGGCGGAATGGACGCCATGGGAGGCCGTGGCGGCGAATTCCAAGATCCCGGCGCGGGTGGAGGTGGCGAGTTCGATCAATTCGGCGGTGGTGGTCGCGGTGGCGAGTTCGGTGCCGGCGAAGCCGACTCCAACGATCCCGCTCAAGAAAAAGCCATTCGCTTGTCGGGACGCTACATCGATGCGGAAGGCAAACCGATTTCCGTTCCTCCTGGCGAGGAACCATTGGACCCCAGCATCTTTGGCCAAGAACTCAAGCGACTCCCCATCCATATGGAACTCCAGATGGACACGCGTTGGTTGCCAATGCTTATCACGCATCTGGCCAACGCTGACCTGCAAATCCAAATCACCGAGGTTCGCGTCGGCGTAACCGGCGAAAGCTCTGGCGGCGGATTCGGCGGCGGTCGCGGTGGTGAGTTCGGCGGCGGCGGTGGTCGCGGTGGCGAGTTCGGCGGTGGATTCGGCGGCTTCGGCGGCGGCGATGGTTCCATCCTCGCGTTCAATCGCAAGCCCTACATGAAGCCAGTCATCCTGCAGGGAATCGTGCTGATCTTCAATCCGCCTGACGATGCGATTCTGAACGTCGACGATGGCTCCGGCGATGACTCAATGAACCTGAATATGACCTCGCTATAAACAAGCAGTCCTCAACATAAACCAATAGTCGAATCCCGACTTTATCAGGAGAACGTACGATGAAGGGCAAAGGTAACGGACTTGCTGCCATCAAAAGACTAGCACTACAGCACGGCGAGAAAGTCGTGATGGTTCTGGTAGTCCTTTTAGCCGGTTGGTTGGTATACGCGACGCTCAGTCACGAATCGCTGCCGCAAGATAAGAGCGCTCAGAAACTGGTCGAGAAAGCGAATCAGTTGGATTCGACGGTCACCAATTACACATGGCAACAGGCGGTGTCGGATTCTCCCAGCGATCTCCGCATCCATGAAGAGATGCAATCGGCCGGTAACGTTGAGATTGCCTCCGAACCGTACTTCGATCCGACCGCGCCTGGCATCGATTCTGCTATGGTCGAACCGATTGAACTTCGCAAGGATCCCAAGCTGCTGCCAGTCGCTGATTTTGAATTGAACGCAGTAACGGGATTGTTCGCCTTTAACGACCCCGATCGCGTGAGAGAACTCGAGCGGCAACGTCAGCTCGACGAAGCCGAACGCATGCGTGAACAGGAAGAAAATCAAAACCGCATGGCCGAAAACCAACCCGGCGGCGGTGGTGGCCGCGGGGGGCGTGGTGGCCGCGGCGTAGGCGACTTTGGCGGCGGCCGCGGGGGTGAATTCGGCGGCGGCTTTGGCGGTGTGACCGACATGACCGACAAACGCCCAGTGCCTTTCCAGATTCCTCGCGCTGGTGTCGAAATCAGCGGCGAAGAACGCATTCGCCAGCTTTCTTGTGCGGTCGTGTTGGCGAAGGTCCCGTTGCCTGAGCAACTCAAGGAGTACAAGAAAGCCTTGGCCAACACCAAGAGCTATGAGCCAACCAGCGACTTCCCTCAATACCTTGGTTACTTTGTCGAACGTGCCGAAGTGACAGACGAGGGAGAACTGCAATGGAGTGCCGTGAAGTTCCCCAACGGTATGTATGATGGTCGCACCGAACGCAGTCGCACCGTATCAGCGGTGTCGACCGAGGCGATCGACAAGATCACCTTCAACTGGGCCGGCGGTATGGAGGATGTGTACGATCCCCGCTATGGCTACGAATCGCTAACGATGCCGCTCGCACCGCTGGTCGGTCGTAGTTGGGATGCAATGGCCTACATGAGCGAAGTTCCATTGGCCTCGGAAGCCGAAGCCGAAATGGAGCGTGAAGCGGTCCAGCCTGAAGAGGGCGCCGCTCCTGTCGAGAACGACGGGATGGACCTGTTTGGTGGTCCCGACAACGGCATGATGGGCGGCGGTCGCGGTGGTGAGTTCGGCGGTCGCGGCGGCGAATTTGGCGGCCGTGGTGGCGAGTTCGGTGGCCGCGGTGGCGGTGGATTCAGTGGCCGTGGTGGCGGATTCGGTGGTCGCGGCGGCGAGTTCGGCGGCGAAGGCGGCATGGGTGGTCGCGGCGGCGGTGGATTCAGTGGCGGCCGTGGTGGCGGCATGGGTGGCTCCGTTGGCCGTGCTGGCAACAACCTGAAGTTCAATGAACAGGGCGAACTGGAAGTGGAAGTCCCCTTCCTGATGCTCCGGTTCTTCGACATGAGCGTGCAACCTGGCAAGAGCTACAAGTAT
Organism: Aeoliella mucimassa; assembly: GCF_007748035.1. Lineage (NCBI taxonomy): Bacteria > Pseudomonadati > Planctomycetota > Planctomycetia > Pirellulales > Lacipirellulaceae > Aeoliella > Aeoliella mucimassa. The sequence continues at coordinate 5,658,928 of NZ_CP036278.1, read as the reverse complement.
CGCGTCCGCCTGGTGATGGCCGATCCGAATTACCAACAGCGCCGCGATAACCTCGATCCCACGGTTGTTGCTCGCAATCCCAAGAAGAACATCCTGGGCGACTGGAGCGATGCCAGTCCCACGATCGCGATTCCCTCGGCTGGTCGAGTTCGCGTGGCCGATGCCGATCCGCTGCGTGATTCCGCTTACTCGGAACCTCAAGTGCAAATGCTGGTCGAAGCGTTCGACATCGACGAACGTGGCAACGCCCGCCAAGCTGCACTGGAATTGGAAGACGTGCGTCGCGGTACAGTCATGAATTACCATGGCGAAATCGAAATGCTGGTCGACCAAGGTCGCTTCATCAAGAAGGTGGAAGACTTTACCATCGACACCGGCATCGTCGTGCTCGACCTCGACGGCGGCCAGAAGCTGTCGCGCGATATGATGGAGCCAACCCACGCGTTGCTGATGGATACAACCGGTCGGATGTACCTGCGGGACGAACTGGACGATGAAATGGAAGTGGCCATTCACCGAGCCATCTTTGCCGAACCCGATCGTCGAGATCCTGGCTTTGGTCCGGGCGGTGGTCGCGACGGCGGCCGTGGCGGTGAGTTCGGCGGCGGCTTCGAGTTCTAAGCCCAAATCTCCGGACTTCAATTAATGCAATTCACTCCCGCTGCTCCACTTCAGGAGTAGCGGGAGTTTTTTTATGCGCGGACTAGAGATGATTGCGGAGCCAGCGCCCGGTGTGGCTCTCTTCGCAATCCGCAATCTCGGCAGCCGGGCCGGTGTAGATCACCTGGCCGCCATCGGAGCCACCGTCGGGACCGAGGTCGATAATCCAGTCGGCCGAACGCATGACCGAGGTTTGATGTTCGATCACCACGACCGTATTGCCCGCATCCACGAGTTGGTGAAGCACGCTCAGCAGCTGCTCCACATTGTAGGGATGAAGCCCAGTGGTCGGCTCGTCCAAAATGTAAAGCGTGTGCCCCGAAGTGGGCCGCCCTAACTCGGTGGCCAGCTTAATGCGTTGGGCTTCGCCGCCCGACAGGGTAGTCGACGGTTGCCCCAGCGGCAGGTAATCGAGTCCGACGTCCACGAGCGCCTGCAGAATGCGTTTGACGCTCGCGAAGTTGGTAAAGAACTCCACCGCTTCGCCGATCGACAACGCGAGCACATCGGCAATCGACTTGTCGCGATAGGTCACACGTAAGGTTTCGCGGTTGAACCGCGCGCCATGACATACGGGGCACTCGATGAACAAGTCGGGCAGGAAGTTCATCTCCACCTTCTTGAGCCCTTGCCCTTGGCACTCCTCGCAACGTCCCCCTTGCACGTTGAAGCTGAAGCGGCCAGTCTTCCACCCCCGCTGGCGTGCGAGCTTGGTGCCGGCAAAGATCTTGCGAATGTCGTCGAAAATACCCGTGTAGGTCGCTGCGTTGCTACGGGGCGTACGACCAATCGGCGACTGATCGACCAGCACCGCCCGATCGAGGGCCGCGGTGCCGCGGAGCGAACGGAACGGCCCCGGCTTGGCGACCGCACCGTGCAGTTGCCTTGCGAGTTGGCGGGCAAGGGTTTCGATCACGAGCGAGCTCTTGCCACTGCCGCTCACGCCGGTCACGCAAGTGAACAGGCCAAGGGGGATGTCGAGCGTCGCGTCTTTCAAGTTGTGTAGCGTGGCTCCTTCGAGCACCAATCGTTTGGTTTTGAGTGCCTTGCGCGGAGTACGGATCTCGGTCGACTGGTTGTTCGAAAGGTACCGCCCAGTAAGCGACTTCTCGCACTCGGCGACTTCGGTCGGAGTACCAGTAGCGACGATGTGCCCGCCAGCCCGCCCGGCCCCAGGACCACAGTCCACCAGGTAGTCGGCCTCACGCATGAAGGCTTCTTCGTGCTCGACCACAATCACCGAGTTACCCTGCTGCTGCAGTTCACGCAAGGTTTCGATCAATCGGCCGTTGTCGCGCGGGTGCAGACCGATAGAAGGCTCGTCGAGCAGGTACATCACGCCGACCAGGCCGGAACCAATGGCCGAGGCGAGCCGCACCCGCTGCAGTTCCCCACCACTAAGGGTGTCGGCCCGGCGGGCAAGGGTCAAATATCCCACGCCGGCTTTCTCGAGGAACTTCAAGCGATGCTGAATCTCGCGTACGAGCGGGGTGGCAATCGGTTGCCGCTCGACGTCGAACTCCACGGTTTCGAAAAACTTGCGCGTCGCGGCAATCGTGAGCGAAGTCAGCTCTTCGATGGCGAGCCCACCAACGCGACTCGTGCGCGCAGCCGGCCCCAGACGCGACCCGTTGCAGTCGGCGCAAACAACCTCGCCGCGAAACTCGGAGAGGTGAGCCCGACGTTTATCTGACTTGGTGCCTGCCCACTCGATTTCGAGTTCGAGCAGCAGTCCATGGAATTTTTTGCCGTCGCCGGTCAGCAGCTTTTGCCGCTTCTCCTCCGACCACGACTCGAGCGGTTGGTCCCAATCGAATGCTTCGAGCAGCTTGCGGTGCTTCTGCTGGCGGGTCTTTGAATCCCCCCGCCAGGGAGCAATCGCCCCGCCGGAGAGCGACATCGTCAGGTCGGGTAGCACCATTTCAGGGTCAAAGCCTTCGTTGACTCCCAACCCTCCACACTCGGCGCAGGCCCCGTAGGGGCTGTTAAAACTAAAGGTCCGCGGCTCAACCTCGGCGACACTCGTACCACACCGATGGCAAGCAAAGTGGGTGCTGAAAACCCGTTCTTTCCAGACGTCGGACTTCTCGCCATTCTCACGAATCTGATAGACGATCTCGAGCACCCCGTCGCCATGCTTCAGGGCCAGCCGCACCGACTCAGCGAGTCGATTCTCGATGCCTTCGCGAATCACGATGCGATCGACCACGGCCGAGATGTCGTGTATCTTACGGGCACCCAGCTCTGGCACCTCATCGATGGGATAGGTTACGCCATCGATCCGTACGCGAGCAAAGCCAGCTTTGCGGGCAGAGTCGAGCACTTCGGAGTGCTTGCCTTTCCGCCCGCGAACCAAAGGGGCGACGATCATCACCCTCGCGTCCATAGGCATCGCACCGATCGACTCTTCGATTTCGGCCGGGCTCTGCTGTTCGATCACGGTACCACACTCCGCACACGCGAGGGTGCCGGCGCGACTAAAGAGCACGCGGAGGTGATCGTACACCTCGGTCACTGTGCCCACGGTGCTACGAGCGTTGTGGCTGCCGACACTCTGGTCGACCGCTACCGCTGGTTGCAGGCCTTCAATCGAGTCGACATCGGGGCGCTCGAGCTGATCGAAAAACTGCCGCGTGTAAACGCTCAGCGAGTCGATGTACTGCCGCTGCCCTTCGGCTAGCAGCGTGTCGAATGCTAGCGAACTTTTGCCACTGCCGCTCACGCCAGTGATGACCACCAGCTGATTGCGTGGGATGTCGACGTCGATATTCGCCAGATTGTGCGTGCGGGCCCCACGAATGCGGATATGGCCGTTCATGCTGGCAGAGCTAGGAGGCATCGCGGAATGGGGTTACACGGTGGTCGCCTGGAAGTAGAAAACGAATCCAGCAGTGTACCGCGCCAGAGGGGTCGGTGCAAAGTAAGGCCAGCGCTAGCCTGCTAGCCGCATGGCGACATCGACCAGGGTCACCAGGTCCATGCCATTATGGTAGAGCACCTGATCCATCTCGCCGGTGTGCCCGGTTTGCACGTAATGATCGTAGGCGGCTGGAATCTGGTGCCCGGGAATATCGCCAGTGCGGCTCCGGCGGCAAATCATCCGCTCGATGGTCTGCAGCTTGCAATCGGGTAGAGTTGCTTTCCACCGCCGGCGAGCGTGGTGCAGCACGTCGTAGTGCACCAGTTCGGGCAGCGGCCGGGTGCGATGCAACAGATAGCGGTGCCAGCGGTCGCTCACCATCGGCCAGTCGAAGCTCTTGCCGTTGAACGTCACCAGCGTGTCGACTTCGCTCAACCGGTCGGCCAGCGAGCCGAGCACCGCCGGCTCTTCGGCATAGTTGCGGGCGAACAACAACTCCACCAGCAATTGTTCCCCGACTTGCCTTGCGAGGCCAACGAGAAACAGCGCCGATCCGCTGAGTCCACAAGTCTCTAAGTCGAGCGCGAGAAACCGCGAGGGGAACGCTCCGAGAAAGCTGCCTTGCTCGTTGGCCAAGTCGGCTGCGGAAACGAGCTGGGCATGGCGGGCGGTGAGCAGCTCGTCGCCATCGGCCCAAACTTCGCTCAGGGGAATCTCCACCAGCAAGTGCGACCCTAACGCGTTCTCCACGACCCTGCCCCGCGCGTGCAAACCATGAAGCGCCGTTTGCTGCCTGGCAACAGGCTTAGGCCTGGCCACACGCGGCACCTGCGGCGCGATCGGCGCAGTGCGGGTACGCTGCGCCTCGGCAGGCAAGGCCGAGCGATTGAGCGCTTCGAGGCGGCGGCGAAGGGAGTCATCAAGCATGCCATAGATTCTACATTTCCCTGCGAAAATCAGGAACCACAACCTCCCAGGTCCCCCATCGCTTTCGGGTAACATCCGTTTCGCTGGCCGCTATTCGGTGATACCGCCAAGCATGCTTCCCGTTCGTGCAGCATGCCGCTGTAGTTGGTACACTGAATGCGATCGAACTCTCCACGCATCGCACTTCGAGTCTGGCCATGGCAAGCGAAAACCCGTACGCTTCTCCCGCGATGACTACCGACGTAGTCCGGGAGGTTCCGCAGCTCGAACCACCGCAATCGATCACTTATCAGTTGACCGATGGAGAAGCCCGGGAGATTACGAATTATCTGAGCTTCAACAATACTGCGTACGAGCGCTATCTAAAAAAGCGGCAACGGCGTTTCTATTGGATGGGAGCCATTGGTGCAGTAGCTGCCTCGTGCATGGGGATTGCGGGGGACGAGTTTCGCCCGCTGTTCCTGGCAGCGGTAACCTATTCCGCGTTGCTCTTCTTTGCTGGTTATCGCCTGCCAGCGAGGGCGAGAAAAGGCGCAGCGAAGCTGGCCTTGGAGATGCAAGCCGATGACAAATTCGGTTGGATGGATCAGCAGCTTTGTGTCACCCTCGAGGAAGGTGGCGTACATATCGAGGAAGACAACGGCTATCGCTTCCGCAGATGGACACGCATAGATCGCCTCGAAACCTCCGGTGGGGTGCTCTACTTGTTCTTCGATGCGAATAGTGCGATGCCGGTTCCGAGCCGAGCGTTCTACGACGAAGCCGCCTTTCTAGCCTTCCGCCAGTTGGCCGCACAGCTATTGCAGAAAGCCCAAGGCGAACCGACCGCCCGTTAACGAGCGAACATCGCTTCATCCCGTTCGCTACGCAAGCGAGCCTCGAGCCATTCTTCCACCTTGGCCACGGTGGGGAATCGCGACAGGATGCAGAGCATAAGCAGAGCCGCGATTACCAGCGAGTAAAGTTGCCCTTCAAGCATGTAAGCGATCAGGTTGAAGAACGCAGCACCTTCAAACAAAGCGCAACCGACGATCAACGTTGACTGGTAAGTTCCAATCGTTGCCGGCGAGCGCGCGGCAATGACTTGCGGCACGATAAAACCGAGCACCGTGGCGATCATGGCAAAGCCGATCGCAAGGTAAGCGATGAAGGGGCCCCATTGCTCTTGCTCGTCGGCGGGGAGTTCGTTGCCCGGTGCTGCAAGCTCCCCATCAACCGCTTCGCCATTTTCGCCGGCCGGTTGCTCCAAGGGTTCTTCCAGCGTCGGCGGGTTGATGGCGACCTCTGGCTGCTGATCAGTGAGCCCTAAGCCGATCACGACCACGCCGAAAGTGAAGATACCCATGGCAAGTGCAAGCACGATGATTTGCATCGCACGCACCTGATTGGCCAACGAATCGCGGTCGATAGAATCCATCGAGGGGTTCTCCTCTATTGAGTGTCGATCATGGTGGTAGCCAATGGCTCTGCTGCGGTAGTGTCGCAACCCAGCAATAGCTCGAGTAGCCGACGAGTCGCCTGTTTATTCGGAATGGGATGACCACGCGTGAGGTCGGGATCGCTGTGGATCGCCGGGCGAAGGTTCGGCAGGCCGACGCAACTGGGACATCCATCGTCGCACGGGCAGTCGGCCACCATCTCGAGGCAAATCTCCAGCAGCCGCAGAATGTGGTCGAATCCCTTCTGACAATAGCCTAGCCCACCAGGATAGCGGTCGTACAGAATCATGCTCGAACGGCCAAGATTTTTGGCGTCGACCACACCGCCGAGGTCGCGGCTATCGCACATGGCCACCAGTGGTAACGCAACCACCGCCAGATTTCGCATGCCGCATACGCCCTCGCTCGCCCGCAGCCCTTCGCCTTTGAGGGTCGCCCGCACCGCATCGTTGGGAGTAACCCAGGTACCGGTAGTCGCCAGATTCTGTGCGGGGATATCGACTGGGCCGAGGCCAATGTTCTCGCGGGTTTCGAATTTGATCTTCTTGAACGCGACGGTTTGCCACGACACGTCGAGTTCGCCATAGCCGACTTCGCCATGGATCTGCGAACCGCACTCGTCGCGTTTACTAGTGATCAGCACATTGCTTTCCAGCACCGCCTGAGTGTAATAGTCGGTCTCTCGTCGTTCGACATAAGCGACCTTGCCGTTCAAGTCGAGTTCCCTCACCAGGAAGGTATCGCCGCCATGCAGGTAGACCGCTTCGGGATAGACCAACTCGGGAGCACTAATCGCATCGACATTGGCAATCACCTCGTGCCCCTGCTCCACCAACGGCGGCGAACCACTCGTGTAGAGATCGCGCGAGATCCGCTGATGCTTGATACACACGATGCTGAAGGTGTTGTCGCTCATGTGACGCAGGCTCACCCCAACCGCAGGGTTCTGCCCCCCGGGGCAAAAGTATTGCTCTTCGACTTGCGTCAGTTGATTTTCATCACGAAGCACCTCGGCGATCGGTTCAGCGAGCGGGCCGAAGAGCTGCAGGTCCTCGGCGGTCAAAGGCAACTCAAAAGCAGCCGCCTTCAAGTGCTTGGCAAGCACATACGGATTGTTGGCATCCACCACCGCATGCTCCGGCGATTGAGCAAAGAAGTACTGCGGATGTCGCAGCAGGTACTGATCGACCGGTTCGTTGCCAGCCAAGAGCACCGCCAAGCTGTCGTCGGCCCGACGACCACTACGGCCTGCTTGCTGCCAGCAACTGGCGATCGTTCCGGGGTATCCCACCAGAATGGCAACGTCGAGCGAGCCGATGTCGATGCCAAGCTCCAGCGCGTTGGTGGTTGCAACGCCACGCAAGCGACCAGCGAATAAGTCTTGCTCCATCTCGCGACGTTCGTTGGGCAGGTAACCACCTCGGTAGGCTCGCACTTGCTCGGCCAGCGGCGAGTGCCGCGTTTCCAGCTCGCGTTTTGCGTAGCGATGCACCAACTCGGCCGCTTGACGAGTGCGAGTGAATGCCAGGGCCTGGCCGCCGGCTTCCATCGACTCGGTGAGCCAACTCACCGCATCGTCGTTCGCACTTCGGCGGGCCAGGGCGTCGGTCCCCAGTGGCATGGGATTCCACAAGGCAAAGAACTTGCGCCCCCGCGGCGAACCATCGTTATCGATCACCTGCACGTCGCGTCCCAAGAGGTCGCTCACCAGTTCGCCAGGATTAGCGATCGTTGCGCTGGCCGAAAGGTAAACGGGATTCGAACCATAGTGCCGACAGATTCGGTCGATTCGTCGCAGCACCGCGGCCACGTGGGCGCCGAGAATACCGCGGTAGGTATGCACCTCGTCAATGACGATGTACCGCAAGTCGGCGAACAGCGTTGCCCACTTGGGATGGTACGGCAAGATGCCTGCATGCAGCATGTCGGGGTTGGTTAGCACCAAGTTGGCTTCGTTACGAATGCGCCGCCGCTGGGCGGTGGGGGTGTCGCCGTCGTACACACCAGGGCGGACCCTCGCGGCCATCGCCTGATCGCCTTGCACGAGCGACAGCAGTCCCTTGAGCTGATCTTGTGCCAGGGCCTTGGTGGGAAACAAATAGAGCGCCCGCGCGTCGAAGTCGTTGGTCACCGCTTCGAGAATCGGCAGGTTGTAGCACAAAGTCTTGCCGCTAGCGGTGCCGGTGACCACCACCATGTCGCGATCGTTGCGGGCGGCTTCGAGCGATTCCACCTGGTGTGTGTAGAGCGACTCGATGCCATGGCGATCCAGCAGCGACGCAACCAGCGGCGACAACGGTTTACTGGGCTCGGCGTATTGCCCCTCGCGGGCGGGGAGATGCTCGAGGTGTTCGAGTTGCCCCGCGTAGTCTCGACGGCTTTGCATCCGCTCGAGCAATTTTTCAACATCCATGGCAGCTTTCCTGGCCTTGATAATCGGTTGCTCCCTCCCGCACTCGATACTGCACAAGCGTCAACCTTAACATGGGGACGCCAGCATCGGCAAGGTCGGGAGATCGCCAGACTCGATGGCCCCCACAGGGAGCCAAAGTGTCTATTCCCCCTATTCGCCCGACTTGCACTCACCTTGCTCGAAATTCGCCGAATCTGTAGAAGCAGTGGTCGAAACTCCCTCGCTTTCCCCTCATCGAATGAACAGGGTTCCCAACATGGATGGCTGGCAACTCTCACCTGAAATATATCAACTAGTAAACGACATCTTCGTCTGGATTGGCTTTGGCACCGTGGTCGGCGTGGTTTCGCGGGCGTTGATGCCTGGGCCTGATCCAGCGGGTGCTATCACCAACCTAGCGCTCGGCGTTGCCGGCACCGTGATTGGTTGCGGCTGCGTGGGATTCTTCGTCGACAGCGGACGAGTGATGCCCACCAGCCCGCTCGGCATGATCTCGGCCGTCCTAGGGGCGTTTCTGCTGCTCGGCTGCTTTCGCATGTATGGCGATCTGCTCCCTTGGAATCTGCCGGATCCTCACGGGCCGAGCGATGCCTCGGGTTCGCGTACTGCGTACGACGCCTACCGACCGCGTTACGGGTCGGCCGATTACGAAGATTAACCGAGCTAGCGGCAGGCCGCTGGAGTGACAGCTGCGCCGATTGTACCTATTGCGCGACGTAACCTCTTATTATTGCTAAGGTTAGCGATACCGCTCAGGTCGTGTTTATTTGCCGCTGACGGAGTTGCTGATTAGAATTAAGTCGACGGACTTCGTTAATCACCACTCCGCCCGAAAAGGCAATTTTGATGTTGTACAAAAGCACGTACCTACTGGCTGTTGTGTTGAGCCTCGGTATTGCCGGTATCACTCATGCGCAAGAGTTTGACTTCGGAAGCAGTTCCGAGGCGAGTCGCTACACCAACAACTTGCAGCGAAATTTGAAAGGCGACTCCTTCAAAACCAACCTCTTGTTGAACGACGTTGCCGTGAACAACGGTTTCGGCGTGGCCTACACTCGTGCTCCGAAATCAAGCGTGAACCTCGACAAGGGTTCACAACTGGCCGCTCCTCGACAGAGCGCCTCGTTTGGAGTTGGTTCCTCCAGTACGCCGAAGCCATTCTCGTCGGTCTCAGCGGATCCAACCGTGAGTCCCTATTTGAATATGTTCCGCGACAGCCTCGATGGTTCTGACGACCTGAATTATCAGACCCTCGTTCGCCCGCAGTTGCAGCAACGCTCGATTAATCAACAGGTCGAGCGGCAAGCGCAGGCGATCAATCGCCAAATTACCGCTCTGTCGGCCCGCAACGCTTACAATACGACTGGCGATGCGAACGCGATGCCTACAGGTCACACATCGGCGTTCCTCTACCACTCGCACTTCTACCCTCAGAAGGCCCGCAAGAAGAAGTAACACCGCGAGCAGCAAACCAAAACAACAGCGGCGGCAAACTCATAGGGAGTTTGCCGCCGCTTGTTTATTGGTGGTTGAGTCACTCTGTGCAGCGACTCTCGTGTAGCTCGCTGGCTACGGTAGCTGTCCGTCGGCGACTTTTAGCAGCTCGATATCAAAGATCAGCGTTTCGTTGGGACCAATACCGTCGCGGCCATTCTCGCCATAAGCCAAGTTGCTGGGGACGAAGATCCGGTACTTGGCTCCTTCTTTCATCAGCTGCAGCGCTTCGGTCCACCCCGGGATCACTCGGTTCAGCGGAAACTGAGCTGGCTGGCCCCCTTGAGTGCTATCGAAGACCGCGCCGTTGATGAACGTTCCATGGTAATGGCACACAACCACGCTAGTAGCTTTTGGTGATTTGCCAGTGCCTGGCTTAAGTACTTTGTATTGCAGGCCGCTGGCGGTGGACTTCACCGCAGGGTCCTTGGCGTTCTTGGCCAGGAATTCTTGCCCAGCCTTGAGATTATCGGCAGCCATTTGCTTCTGAATGCGCATGGCGAAGACCATCATCACTTGATTCATCTCTTCGTCGGAACGCTGCGCCGGCTTGCCGGCTTCCACTTCGTTGATGCCGGTTTGCAGGGCCCGCATATCGAGCTTCACCCCAGCCATCTTGGCGTCCTGACCGATGGAGCGTCCTAGCGAGTAGCTTACGATCTGCGAGAACTGCTCGGGGGTCAGGTTTTCGGCCGGGGCGGGAGATTGGCCGGGGGGCAAGGTATCCTGCGCATTAGCAGCGAAAGGTAACGCAACAAGCACAGCAAGGGCAGCAAGCAAGCGAGTCATGCCGGGGGGCTCCAAAAAGGTAGGCGGGTAAAATGCGTCAGGCCATGACGAGCACCAACGTACCACGTCATGGCCTGACGGTAGATTGTAACGCAAACCTGCAGACGGCACTAAGCGCCGGCGCCGTAGGTCGACGAGAAGAATTCTTTGCTTCCTTCGGGGTCGGCTTTCATGCTCTTTTCGCCAGCCTTCCAGTTGGCGGGGCAGACTTCGCCGTGCTCTTCGTGGAACTGCAACGCGTCGACCACGCGAATCGCTTCGTCCACGTTACGACCGAGCGGCAGGTCGTTGATCAGTTCGTGGCGAACAATGCCTTCTTTGTCGATCAGGAACAACCCACGCAGGGCAACGCCACCGGAGAGCAGCACGCCGTAGTCTTGCGAGATTTGCTTGTTCAGGTCAGCTACCAAGGGGTACTTGATCGGTCCGATACCGCCGGCTTCGCGGGGAGTGTTGCGCCAAGCGAAGTGCGAGTAGTGGCTGTCGACGCTAGCACCGATGACCTGCACGTTTCGCTTTTCGAACTCTTCCATTGCTTCGCTGAAGGCAATGATTTCGGTCGGGCAGACAAACGTGAAATCGAGCGGGTAGAAGAACAGCAGCACGTACTGGCCGCGGTAGTCCGACATCTTCAGTTCTTTGAACGAACCGTCGGGCATCACAGCTTGCGCGGCAAAATCGGGGGCTTCGGTCTGTACGAGATGGGCCATGGTAGTTCTCGCTTATCGAGGGTGAGTAAAGTGTATTGGCGACGAAGGACGCTAGATTCTACGGCGATGCTGGCGACCTCTCAAGCCAGTGTAGGGCGGTTTGCCATGCATACTACCCCTGAAATATGCATGGTTGTGATGCAATCTGTGCATTGATTTTCCAGTAGTGCTTGCGTACGTTTCCCTAGCCGACGAGCCAAGTCTCGTTGGACGCCTACCCGCACCTGGCGTAGCTCGTCGGCCAAAACAGAGCCCCATTTCAAGCCTCGCCCCCACCGCGAAACTGCGTTAGAATACGGGTTTCGACCCATCTCGCCCCCAACCCCGCACCTGTATTCCTTATGTTCGAATCCCTCCAGGATGGACTTTCGTCGGCCTTCAAATCGCTGCGTGGGCAGGGCAAGCTGTCCGAATCGAACATGCGCGACGGGCTCAAGCTGGTCGAGCGTTCGCTGCTCGAGGCCGACGTTAGCTTCGAGGTCGCCCGCCATTTCATGCGGAATGTCACCGAGAAGGCCATCGGCGAAAAGGTGCTGAAGTCGCTCAACCCGCAGCAGCAGGTTGTCGGCATCGTGTACGAAGAGCTCAAAGAGCTCATGGGCCCGGTCGATCACTCGCTGCACCTGAAGAACAAGAAGGACGTCACGGTCCTCATGATGTGCGGCCTGCAGGGTGCCGGCAAAACGACCACCTGCGGCAAGCTCGGCAAGCTCCTGAAGGATGGCCAGCGCAACCCGATGCTCGTCGCGGCCGACTTGCAGCGTCCTGCAGCGATCGATCAGCTGCACGTACTTGGCGAGCAGCTCGGCATTCCCGTTTATAGCGACCGCCAAGAGAAAGACCCGGTGAAGGTCTGCAACGACGCGGTCAAGGCGGCCAAGAAGCAGGGTGCCGACGTCGTGATTCTCGACACCGCTGGCCGACTGCACATCGACGACGAGCTGATGAAGCAGCTCGAGCGGATTGACAAGCAGTGCCATCCCGAGCAAATCTACCTGACAGTCGACGCCATGACCGGTCAGGACGCGGTGAACAGCGCCAAGGCCTTTAACGAGGCCTTGGAAATCGATGGCGTGATCATCACCAAGCTCGACGGCGACGCCCGCGGCGGTGCCGCCCTGTCGGTCAAGCATGTAACCGGCGTGCCGATCAAATTCATGGGCACCGGCGAGAAGCTCGACGCGCTCGAGCAGTTCCACCCCGAGCGCATGGCCCAACGCATTTTGGGACAAGGCGACATCCTCTCGCTGTTCGAAACGGCCCAGAAAGAGTTCGACCAGGAGCAGATGCGGGAGCAGGAGGAGAAGCTCAAGAAGGGCGAGTTCACCCTCGACGACTTCCGCAAGCAAATGGCGATGATCGCCAAGCCTGGGCTGATGCAAAAAATGATGGGCATGATGCCTGGCATGGGCGCGATGCGCGACGCGATGAGCAGTTTCGACGAGTCGGAACTCAAAGGCCTGTTCGGCATCATCGACTCGATGACTCCGGCTGAAAAAGCCAATACCAAGCTCATCGACCAAAGCCGTCGACGACGTATCGCCGCTGGTGCGGGTTGCGAGCCGCATCAAGTGAACGAGCTGATCAAGCAGTACGACGCCATGGCCCAGGTCATGACCAAAATGGTCGGCGGCAGCATGCGCGACCGCATGAAGATGCTCAACGAAGTGCAGGCCGGCATGGCCTCGGGCGGCGGCCTCGGCAAGCAAAAGCAGGGAACCGGCAAACGCCTGTCGAACGCTCAGAAGAAGAACAACAAGAAGAGTAAACAAGCCGCGATGAAAAAGCGGAAGAAACGATAGCAGCCAGCACCCTGTCACTGCTTACAATTGAAGACAACCCACATGGTTAGGTTGTCCAATACTCGTTCGCAAATATGGGTCATCATGCGTCTACTCTACTGCTTTCTGGTGCTATTCGGCCTTCTAATCTCAAATGCCCCTGCCTTCGGTCAGGAGTCGTCCGCTGTTGATCCGCAAGTTCAAGCATTTGCAGAGCACGTTGCGGAGTTGATTAAACAAGGAGACCCGAAGGCGATTGAAGCAGTATGTGATATTAAGTACGACTTCAGACAAATTGCCGGAGATACTGAGTTCCATTTCCAAGATAAAGAGAAGTGGATCCAATCGCTGACGGAGAAAGCCAAACTCCTCCCTCCTCTCCATACTCCACTGTTGTTTCCAGAACAGACCGTAGAGTCGTGCCAACTTATAAGTGTCAGGAAGGTGAAAGACTCCCACCTGGCGATCGAGCGCGTATTCACCGACGACGGAACCCTCACTTACCTCTGGTTGACGATCTCTCCGAAAGAAGCGGGCAGCTTTGCCGTCGTAGCATGCGAGAGCACCTTGAGTGGCGGCGAAATATCCGCATTCATCAGAATGCTTTTAACCCGATACGCTCCCTGGGAAACCCCCGATGGAATGATATCGGATCAGGCCGAAAATGCACCAGCTCTTAGCTTAGAGAAGAGATATGTGTATGGGATGCTTCAGGCTCTCAAAAAAATGGATCTCCTGTCAGTAACGCAGTTGTACATGCAATTGCCACCGGAGATTCAAGACCTACAGTCACAACCATTGATTGCTATGGTTGCATTGCAATCTGCCCTTAAGTTAAATGAGGTCGCCCAGTCGCAACAGATAGAAGGACTCAAACAGTTCTCTGCGAACACCATCCAGCGTGCGGTTCAGCAGTGTCCGAAGTCGCCATCCATTGCATTTTATTCCTGGGACTGGTTCCTCGAAAACGGACAGCCCGATGTGGCACTGGAACAACTTCAGGTTCTAAAGCAGGAGATTGGTAACGACCCTTACCTTGCGCTGAATGAAGCCGAAGTGCTAGTTGCGAAAGGAGAAACTCAAGAGGGGTATGAACTGGTAAAGCAAGCCATGAAATCGCTGGGCGACATCCAGACCTGCTATCTGATTGCAGCGAGCATTTACGCCCGAGGGGGCGACTACAAGTCGACAACTCACTGGCTCGAACAAGCTGAAATCAAGTTCGATACAAAATACCATCTCGACGACCTCTCAGACACCGCCTGGAAATCGTTTATTGAAAGCCGTGAGTACCAAGAATGGCAAAGCAAGAGCAGCAAACCAGCAGCAGGCGACGAATCGAGTGAGCCGTAAGCTATAGCCAATCAACAACTTGCCTCATCGATTCACGGGTAAGCCCAGCTTCCCCTACTCCATCCGCTTGCGAATCGTCGCGACAATCCGGCGCTTGGTCCACCAGCCGACTTTCGTGTCGCTGATGTCGAGTTCCATGAGCGATGGCAAGCGGTTCACCAGCGATTGGGCAGCGGCCGAGCTAATCGCGTTGCCTGTCAGGTTCAATCGCTCAATGCCTTTGAACACGGTGATCTTGTCGACCGCTGCGTCGCCGAGTCCGCAGTGGGGTAGCTCGAGTCGGGTGAGTCGGTGCATGGCGGCCGGCGCGGCGGTCATCGAGGTCAGTACCGCATCGGCGGTTTTCGGCTCGGCGTTCTTTAAGCCCACCGCCAGGATGGTCTCGGTCAGCTCAGCAAAGTCGCCAAACGATCGCCGAAGCCAATCGATGCTGGCCGTCTGCACGGTGGCCCCCAACTCTCGCAGCTGTGAAGCCAGTACGCGCGACTCCAGGTACTCTTCCATGTGGTTGCCGATCCACCGCAGCGAGTCCCCTTTGATGCTCAAGAACTCTTGCGCCTGTAGGTAGGCTTCGTGCACTTCGCGAAACGCTTGCGGGTCGCCCCCCAGGTCGGGATGCACCTCTTTGACCTTCGACAGATAAGCGTGCTTCACGTCGTCGGGTGCGTAGGGGGGAGCCAGCCCGAGCTTCACCATGAAATCAGGGCGACCATCTCTGTTGCGATGTACTTCCGCTGGACGCATCAGGGGAACCTCAAAGGGATACTTTTAGAGAGAGTGGAAACGCTTGGGGAACCTCGCCAGCGCCTTGGCGGCGATTCCCACGGTCGCCAGAAACACAGCTAGCATTATACCATCCGGCTCCGGAACGGCCGCTATGCCATTGGTCATTTCGGCCCAGGCGGCACTCCCCTGCTGGTCGATAAACGCCCGCTTGAACAGCGAATAATCGGCAAAATCGTTCCGATAGTCCCCGTTCAGGTCGCCGAGCGCACGGGCTTCGTCGAAGGAGAGTCCACTCAAATCGGCCCGCTGATTGTCGCGCAGGATCACCCAATCGGCGGTGTCGAGCAGGCAGTCGCCGTTTAGGTCGCCGAACACGAAGCAAAAGTCGGAGTCGATCAGGTACTCGACCACCACTGCGCGGTGATCCGCGTTGTAGCCGGCGACTTCGATATCGGAGATGCCATCGCCGTAGTCGGGGCCGATGATCTCCGCAGTGCTCGGCGTCACCCCTATGCCGCTGTGGTAGACGATGTCGATGCGGTCGTGCACTTCGTCCCTCGACTGATTCGGCGGCGGATAGCCAGGAGTCCACGTATACCCCGGGTCGTTCACTTCGTCGGGCCGCACCGCCCGAAACGAGTCGGTCATGCCCGCGGCGACGATTTTGCTCGACGCGGGATAAGCCACCTGCAAGTCGTAAGGCCGCAAGGTAGCTGTGGCTGCCTCGGCGGTCCAATCCAAATGGGAGGGCTCGTTGAAGTCGCCAGTGAAGAACACCGGCTGGCCGCTTTGGAGGAGCGATTGCATCTCGCCCAGGTAGCTATCGACCGTCGCCCCGCGGGCTGCCTCGGCCGCAGCAATCACGGCCGCTTCGTCCATCGGCAACGCACCATCGCGAAGGTCGTAAGGCTGATAGGGATAAGCTGCCAGGTGCGAGTTGAACAGCCAGACGTCGGTTTGCTCGGCGAGCGAAATCTGCACCCCGCGACCCGAAGTGGTTGTATTGACGATCGGGAAACGGCTAAGCACCTGAATGTCACCGCCCGACTGCTGTTGGTAATACATGCCCAGCGCGCTGGCGACCTGCTGCCCTGCGGTGTTGCCCATCTCCTGCAACCCAACAATGTCGGCCTGGCTGGCTTCGATGATCTCGACCAGCTTATTGCGCCCGCCCGTCGTATTTTCGCCCGACCACACATTGAACGTCATGATCCGAAGCGGCTGCCCCGCCGCAGGCTCATCGGCCTGGATACAACGGCAAACCATGATGCAGCAGAGCAGAGCGAGTGTTCGGAGCATGGCATTCATGAAGGGCTATCGAGAGGCATTCAGCTAGTTTCCGTCCGAAACCACTTCGGACACCGGTTACCACGATTGTACCGCGGGTTGCTCCCTCGATAAAATCCACAAACAAGCACCACGAGCCACACCGCCGCGGATGGAAACAGCCGCCGAACTCCCTGGGAGCAACCACATGTGGGACGAACGATTTGACACGCCGGAGTATGCCTATGGCAAGCAGCCGAACGACTTCCTGGCCGCCCGCTACCAGGCAATCCCCCTCGGGCGGGTGCTGAGCCTGGCCGAGGGCGAGGGCCGCAACGCCGTGTTTTTGGCCTCCCAAGGGTATCAGGTCACCGCGGTCGACTCGTCGAGCGTCGGGCTGGCCAAGGCTCGCGAGCTAGCCGCCGAGCGTCAGGTGACGATCGAGACCGCCGTCGCCGATCTGGCGACCTACGACCTCGGCGAGAACCAGTGGGATGGCATCGTCTCGATCTTCTTCCCCCTGCCGGCTGAGATGCGCACCGACATGCACCATCGGATCGTCCGCTCCCTGAAGCCCGGTGGGGTCTATCTGGTCGAAGCCTACACGCCCGAGCAACTCAAACACGGTACCGGCGGCGGTCCCTCGGCCGACAATAAGCTGACCAAGCAGCTGCTCGAAGCCGACCTCGCAGGCCTGACGTTCGACCACCTGGAAGAACTCGAACGCGAAGTGATCGAAGGCACCTACCACACCGGCCTGGCCGCAGTGGTACAAGCCGTGGCACGGAAGGGGTAAGTGAAAGCAGTATTAGTGCTATCGATGGGTGCGGTGCTTGCACCCATCGATTGGTGGAACAAGGAAATGGGAAATGATAATGTCATCACAACTCATCATCGAATTCCCAATGCGCATTCTCGCAGAGTACAACGGCGGTCTTAGCAACCTCGATGAGACTTTGGACGATAATATCACGTGGTTACTCGGCCGGCCATTCGACGAAAATGGTACACCCTTTCAGGTTGAATGTTTAAACAGGGTACCGGCAACACCCGATTGCAATGATCCGCTTGTGCGATACAACGTGCAGGTGGAACACGAAGATGCCAGACTCTGCGCAAGCCAAATTGTCGCAACTCTGACCGCCGAAGGATACGTACGGGGGTGCACGATTCGGACCCTAGATGGTCAAGTGTTACATGTGGATTCAGATACGGCAGACATCCAACTGCGACGGCAACTTCGCAGAGATTCGAAATAGCAGGCGCGAGAATCGCCGCCCCAGGCACCATTGCCCCTTTCCGCCTTTCGGATGCCACTGTCCAACCGGCCAGCCGCGGAGCGGCGCGCTAACTATAGCCCAGGGCAAGTGGTCGGCGAGTTCCACGAGCCAATCACGCAGCCCTGGGTAACCCACGCGAGAACCATCAGCGGTCGAGCGAGCGACGATCCACTAGTCGGAATGACGCCGAGACCGCAACTCAGCCGCGATGAATCGCTTTCGTCACGTGCCCTGCAGATCCAACGACTCGGTAAGATAAGTCTGTCGTTTCCATACACCGGGCTACGCCAAACGCCTGTGATTACAGAAAGCTCCGTGCCGCAGGCACCCTTGCATCTCTCTCTTACAACCTGCTCCCTGCACCCGCCTACCAGGACTACTTGTACCACACCGATCCGAGCGTTTACCTTAGATTATCCGGCAGATCCCTAGCTTGGTGCTAGCAGAGCGTCGGGCGGTGGCTTGTTTTCCGTGCATTCGCAGAGAGTTCGATGAATCAAAACCAACCGATCCGAGAAGTCCAACCGGTGGTGATTCCAGCGCAGTACTTTGTGTTTGGCCCGCTGGCCTCGGCCTTCTTCGCCTTGTTTCCGGGCTTCTTCACGTTCATCATCAGCAACATGATCGCCCGGTCGTTTGATCCGGTCATCCAATATGGCTTGATCGTCTATGTCTTGTCGTTCCTCGGTTTCATGTGGCTGATGTACCTCAAGTGCTTTATCGAGCCGCAGAAAACGGTCTATCGCATCTACGAAAACAAGCTCGAGTATAGCGAAGGCTTTCTAAACCGGCAGCAACGCACGGTGGTGTTCGACCAAGTGGTCGACGTTCAACTCAACGAAGGCCTACTGCAGCAGACCAGAGGAGCAGGCAGCATCACCCTGACGACCCAGCAACTCATTTCGACCGGCGAAGGCAAACTCACCAACCGCAGCGTGGTGCTCAGCAACATCCCGAACCCGCAAGAAATCTACGACCTGTTGCGCGACCTGGCGATCGGCGAGTAGTGGGGAAATTCCCCGCTCATTCGCTCTCGCCTTGCTCCCCAGCTTTCTCCTCCGTTAGCGGCTCCGACTCCTTAGCCGGTGTTTCTAGCTGCTGGATGGTTTCGCGAACGTAGCAAGCATGCAGCACTCCGCCGAGGTGCATGGGGTGGTGCACCAGTTGCTCGCCATATTCGTTGGTGGTCCGCACGTCGTAAAAGTTTCGCGTGAGCACCATGCCGACGACGAGCGGAGTTTGCTGCTCGTTGGTCGCAATGAACACCGGCCCGCCGCTGTCGCCGGCGAAGGTGATGAAATCGGCCAGGAACGTGGGGTGGAGATCGGTCGGCAACCGAGGCGAGCTGGCGAACATTCCTTTCCGCGCGACCGAGAAGCCGGCCTTGTTCGCTTCGAAACGCCCCGGATAAGTCAGCACATACAGCGGGCTGCAGACATCCACGCCCGAGGCCGCTAGCTGTTCACTACTGGCCAAGCACGACATCGGCAGCGGAGCAATCGGCACTGGCACCTCGTCCGGCAACCGCAGCACCGCAACGTCTTGCTCGGCATGGCGAGTCCACAGCGGGGTGTCGCCCTCGCGAATCTTCACGGTGAAGTCCAACCGCTCCCAGTCTCCCGACTCCAATTCCTTCCGCAGCACCAGCGTGGCGGTCGGGCCTGAGGTTCGCTCCAACGTGTGCGCGGTGGTCACCAGATAGTAGCCGGCCGACCCGTCGCTACCCTGCACGAGGAAACAGGTGGAGGTCGAATCGGGATGGTAGAGCTTGAAAGTCGCTGCGTACATCTGAGTGGCAAAGTTTTCGGCCCACAGCGGCCCGCCATAGCCAACCGCACAGAACACCACCAGCCAACTCCCCCACGCCCCGCGAACCCCGTTTAACAGACGAATCATGGTTGCCTCGATCGTAAGAACCCATCACCGCAGGATGCCCAGCCCACGATAAGCGATTGGGGCCTTGGCATCGTTTGAGCATAATCCACCGCCGAGGAGTTTGCCATTCGCTGGGGAAGCTCTCCCTCCAGCCGCGGAGCGGCGGCAGCGCGTCGCCTGGGACGCGAGTCCCAGGTAACAGTTTCCTTCTAGCCACGGATGGACACCGATTTTCACGGACGGGGTAGCCTGTCGACCTGTTGGGCTACGCCCACCGACAACTGGGCGTGGTGCGTTTTTGCGAAGTGGCCATGCGTCATGCGCCCAGCTGTCGGTGCTACCCAGTTGCCGAATTTGAAACAGTAAGGAGCGTTCTCCGCTTCCCACCTCCCCGGGCCTGATAGCCCGACCCTCCGCCAGCGGAGGGTGAATTTGGTGCTTAGATTCTCTCCATTTTTCACTGGGAATTGGCCACCTATGGTGCTCTAATGGACAGGTACTTTATAGCTGTCGGCTATCAGCTATCGGCTGTTGGCTTTTTAGTGATTGGAGGTGAATTAGATGTAATGTTTATTTTCATGTCAGACTACTAGCTTCGCGCAGGTGAAATGGTTGCTTGCGTGGGCGTTCGCTGCTGCGCGGTTGGTAAAGCGGTGGTGGGGCTGCGTCGCTGGAAGCTTTATTGGCTCTACTCTTTAGGCTGTAAGCAGTAGGCTAGATCCTTCGGGTCGCTGGAAGCTCCCGTCAGGATGACATCCCGCATTCAGAACTCCCAACTTCCACCCCCCAACGTCCAACCAGAATAGTTACCCACCCATGGGAATCTATTTTGGGCACTTTCGCAGGAGGTATTGATGCAACTCATTGCTGGCAAACGACTTGCGATAGATTCCCAGCGAGAAAATAGATTCCCACTCGATGCGTTTTTGGGAATGGGAATCTATTCCGTTGTGAAAACCACTGGTTTTATAGCGTGGGTGCAGATTCAATTTTCCCATCGGTGGGTAATTTGGGAATCTATTGCCCAGTGTTGGGAATCTTTTTTGCACAGCGATGGGAAACTACCTCCCGCAGAGGGGGAGTGTTGGGCTGCTGACCGGTGGCCGGGGGTGGTTACGCGCCGATCGATTGCAGGGCGTCGAGTGCCGCTTGGTGCACTTTGCCGTTGGTGGCCAGCACTCCGCGGTTCGTCGCCAGCGTGGTTCCGTGGGCGAAGTCGAGCGGCTTGCCATCAAGGTCGGTCACGGTTCCGCCTGCTTCTTCGACGACGATCGAGCCGGCTGCCTGATCCCAGATGCGTTCGCGGTAATCGGGGCGACTGTGCGAGAGCAAGCGGACGAGCATTTCGCCGCCGCCGGCCGCGAGCACTGCGTACTTGGCCTGGCTGTCCATCGGAATCGGCTCGGCAGTGACGCCCATGGCGGTCGAGAGTTCGCCGAGTTGCCCGGTGTTGGTGTGAGCGGTTTCGACCGAGCGGAAAATGCGAGTCTGGGCGACGTCGTCGGTGTCGGCCACTTGGAGTTGCTGCCAGGTGTCGTCGGCCGGATCGAGCGACGACGCCCAGGTGCCTTGGCCCCGCAGGGCGACCAGCAGCGAGCCGGGCCCGGTGAGGTTCACCTGGCAAGCCGACTCGAGTCCGGGGCAACCGAGCACGCCGAGCACGACCTGACCATCCTCGATCAGCGCCAGGGCGACCGCGTATTGTTCGCCGCGCAGGAAGCCTTTGGTGCCGTCGACAGGGTCGAGGGTCCAGTAGGTGCCGGTTGCTTGGGCGTTGCCATGGTCGATGAGCCGGCAGACTTCGTCGGTGGTGATGCCAGGCACGTTTTCGGCGACGAACGACTGGATGTCGGCCAGCGTCTGGCGTCCTTCGTCGGACGTGGTCAGGTCGCCGGCATCTTCCTCGCCGACCAAGCGGGCTTCGGGGAAGGTCTCGGCCAGGCGTTTGGCAACGATGGCCTGTGCCGAGAAGTCGGCCACGGTGACCGGCGATTTATCGCCTTTGACCAAGGCGGGCGAAACGAGTTGCTGCTGCACCCGACGGGTGAGCAAGGCTGCTTCGCGAACCGCGGCAATGGCAAATTGACTTTCGGCAGTGGAGAACATGGGCAGTGCACTCAGGGATGGGTGGAGCCAG
This sequence comes from Aeoliella mucimassa, assembly GCF_007748035.1. NCBI lineage: Bacteria > Pseudomonadati > Planctomycetota > Planctomycetia > Pirellulales > Lacipirellulaceae > Aeoliella > Aeoliella mucimassa. The sequence goes on along the minus strand of NZ_CP036278.1, from coordinate 5,637,218 downwards.
GCAAGCGTGTGATGGAGAGTCCACCAACAGAGCGTGCAAAGGGGCTGGCAGTGCCTGGACGTGAAGCCGGGCCCCGGACATCTCCGCAAAACAAAGCTACCCCGCCAGGACTTGAACCTGGAATGAGGGAATCAAAATCCCTAGTGTTACCGATTACACCACGGGGTATCGAGGTGAGATGCCTATTTTAAACGAGCAGACCAGTTTATCGAAAGTGCCCCTCGTAGCTAAGGGCAACTTTCGGCAGAGTTTGGGCAAGAAATTGACGAATCTTGCCCGGAACTCTCTGTTTCTAGTCTTCGGGAGTCCGATTGGCCACCGAAAAACAGAGCTGCTCCAGCTCGGTAGCCAAGTCTACTCCTATGTGACTGACATTGTCAGGAAGGTTCAGGGTAACTGGGGCAAAATTCAAAATGCCGGAAACGCCTGCCTGAACCAATCGATCGGCCGCCTGCTGGGCGTTCTTGCCCGGCACGGCGAGCAGCCCGAGTTCAATTTGTTTTTCGCGAACCACCAGCTCCAACTCGCCGAGCGAGTAAACCTGCACCCCTTCGACCAGGCGGCCAACTTTCGAGCTATCGACGTCGAACGCAGCGACAATGGTAAAGCCTTGCGAGCTGAATCCTCGGTATCCGAGCAACGCTCGACCAAGGTTACCCACGCCGACCATGGCGACGCGCCATTTGCGATCGGTGCCGAGGATGCGGCGAATCGCGTCGATCAGTTCGTCGATGCGGTAGCCGACGCCGGGCTGGCCGAAGTGGCCAAAATAGGCCAAATCTCGGCGAACCTGAGCGTCGCTGAAGCCGAGTTTCTGGCCGAGCGTACCGGAGCTAACGGTCGATTCGTTGAGCCGGAGATGCTGGAGTTCCCGGAGATACAGACTCAACCGGCTGACCACCGCCTTGGGCACCTCCTTGGGATCGACCAGTTCGTTCTTACGGCGGTTGGACATACTTGGTGGATCGCAGGGGAGGATGCGGAGGGAGTGGTGGTCGCCTGTACGTCGTTCAAGGGTGCCGCACGGGTACCCCAATCGTCAAGGCGTGATGGTCGGATTCGCAGGAATTGGGCCGGCTTAAGAGGACTGACCCCGATCATCGACGAGCGCGGCACTTTGAGCAAGTTCGCCACATTCGATTCGACCGGTACGACCCGCCCCCCTAGGTAGCTGAATCGAGTGTAGCGAGCAGGCGCTAAGTGCTTATAAGGCAATGTGTTACGACTCGGAAAAGGCCTCCGAAAAGCAAAAACAGGAACAACAGGAAGGAAGTGGAAAACAGGAGGTTTAGCTAAGGGATGCTGGCACTGACTCCCGAATCTAATACGGACGGGCACCACCCGCTTTGACCAACCTACCCATACTTCCCATTTCGTTGCTGAGGAGGCAAGAAACCATGAAACGCGCTATGAGTGCGCCGCTTGTCGCGGTGCTTCTGTGGGCGGCCGCTTCGCAAGCTGGCGCCGACTGTTGTGGAGCGTCGAGCTACGAGGGTTGCGACCCTTGCTGCCAACCCCATTACCACACTGTGTACCGTACTCGTTACAAGACCGTACACGACAAAGTGGAAGAAACCCGTTACCGCACTGTGTCGGAACGAGTTCCTTACCAGAAGACGGTGACCTACACGAAGCACGTGAAAGAGCAGCGTCAAAAAGAAGTGAACTACACGGTTATGGTCCCCACCTACGAGACCAAGACCCGTACCTATACCGTCAATAAGCCGGTTTGGGAAACTCGCCAGAAAGAGATTAACTACACGGTCATGCGTCCCGTTTGGGAAACCAAGACCCGCACCTACACCGTGAACAAGCCCGTGTGGGAAACTCGCCAGAAAGAGGTGAACTACACGGTCATGGTCCCGACTTACGAGACCAAGACTCGCACTTACACTGTGAATAAGCCGGTTTGGGAAACCAAGACCCGCACTTACACGGTGAACAAGCCGGTCTGGGAAACTCGTCAGAAGGAAGTGAACTACACGGTCATGCGTCCCGTTTGGGAAGAGAAGACCCGCACCTACACCGTGAACAAGCCGGTTTGGGAAGAGCGTTCGCGCGACGTAACCTACTACGTGCGTAAGGCTGTTCCTTACACCAAGACCGTCACCTATAAGACCGGTCATTGGGAAACCCAGCAGTACACCGTGCCTGGTCCTACCCGCACCAAGATGGTCCGCACTCCGGGCAAGTGGGTTTGGAATCCTGACACCTGCAGCTGCTGCTACCAACCTGGTTGCTGCGAGAAGGTGTGCGTGCAATGCCCACCCAAGACTTGCTGCAAGAAGGTTTGGGTTTCGGAATGCAAGACCAAGGACGTATGCTGCACCAAGTACGAGTGTGAAGCTCGCACCAAGACTTGCACCTACAAGGTTTGCAAGATGGTTCCTGAATGCAAGACCTGCACTTACAAGGTCTGCAAGATGGTTCCTGAGTGCCGCACCAAGACTTGCTGCTACAAGGTTTGCAAGATGGTCCCCGAATGCAAGACCTGCACTTACAAGGTCTGCAAGATGGTACCCGAATGCAAGACTTGCACCTACCAAGTTTGCAAGATGGTTCCTGAATGCCGCACCAAGACTTGCTGCTACAAAGTTTGCAAGATGGTTCCCGAATGCAAGACCTGCACTTACAAGGTCTGCAAGATGGTACCTGAGTGCCGCACCAAGACTTGCTGCTACAAAGTTTGCAAGATGGTTCCCGAATGCAAGACCTGCACCTACAAGGTCTGCAAGATGGTACCTGAGTGCCGCACCAAGACCGTGTGCTACAGCGTCTGTGTTCCACAGACCTGCGAAAAGACGGTAACTTGCTACAAGACCGAATGCCGCAAGGTTCCTTACACGGTAACCAAGTGCGTACCTCGCAAAGTTTGCGAGCAGGTCCCCTGCAAGGTGCTGTGCACCAACCCAGCTTGTGCTGGTCAAGAAGCAGCTGTTGCTCCTAGCAGCGACTGCGGTTGCAACTAAGCAGTAGCAACACGACAATTGCCTCGCTTCTGTTGTAGGGAAGAGAGGTTGGTCAATGACACCGACAGCGGTCCGAATCCATCTGGGTTCGGACCGCTTTTTCCATTGATGCTTACTTGTTACGGCGAGCTCGGAAGAACGCGCGAAGCAAGTCGCCGCACTCGCCGGCCAGCACGCCGGAGGTCACGGCCGACTCGTGATTCAGTCGCGCGTCGGTAAGCAACTGGTAAAGCGACTCGACCGCGCCGGCCTTGGGATCGATCGCTCCGTACACCACACGAGGGAGTCGCGAGTTGACGATCGCGCCTGCACACATCGGACAGGGCTCGAGAGTTACGTACAGCGTGCAGCCAGCCAGCCGCCAGCTACCCAGCGCAGCAGCGGCCTGAGTAATGGCAATCATCTCCGCGTGAGCGGTTGGGTCGTGCAGCGTCTCTCGCTGGTTGTGAGCGGCCGCAACGATGTCGCCATCGCGAACGACCACCGCACCGACCGGGACCTCGCCCACCTCCACAGCGGCCGCGGCCTGGCGGAGCGCTTCCCGCATGAATCGCTCATCCTCGGAATTCAACAACATCGAATCGACACCCTCACCCACAGCTCGCCAGGAACTAGAATCAAACATGGCCGAACCCGGCCTGACTGTGCATTGTACTGATTTGAACCACTCCCGGTTAACGGCCGCGGCCTGCTCTCCATGACGCCCCCCTCCCCTACCGCTGCAGCAGCAAAACGAAGCACCCCGCCTGCAACTCGCATGGCGGCCCTTCTCTTCTATCTGCTGCTGCTCACGCTCGTCACGCACTGGCCGCACTGGGAAGGCATCCCCAGCCCGCCGAGGTTTGAATTCTGGGATAAAGTCGTCCATTTCACCGCCTATGCCATCCTGGCGTACCTGGTATCCTGGCGGTGGGCGCCCGACACATCCGAGCGCTGGGGCAGCTGGGGAATTTGGGCAGCCCTGGCAATTATCTCGTGGGGAGTTTTCGACGAACTCACGCAACCCTACTTCAATCGCACCTGCGATCCGTACGATTTACTTGCCGACGCACTTGGCACATGCACCGGCTTGGCAATCTATCAAGTTCGCCACATCGGCACGGGAGAAAAGACGTAACCTATTTACCAGTAGCATGTTACAACCACCCGAATCACGGATGCACTCAAGCCGCACTGGCTGCTCCAGCCCTGCTAATCAGCACTTTTTACCCTTTCCACAGCCTCTGGTAGCGTGATAGCAACTGGATGGCAAAAAACGTACCGCTGCTCCCTTGCAGTCCCTAGCAAACGCCAATATATTCAAGCGTTTCCCCTCGTAGGGACATTCCCGCCCGGGCTCCACCTTTTCCATCGGTGCCCGGTGGTTACAGTTAGCGATCATCCGCGTGGCATAAGTATTGTCAGCGGAACCTTTAGTGGAGGCATGGCGCGATGAAAGTCCGAGCCAGCGTGAAGCGTATTTGCGATAAGTGCAAGATCGTCCGTCGCCGTGGCGTGGTACGCGTGGTTTGCGAAAACCCGCGTCACAAGCAGCGTCAGGGCTAGTCGTCGCTGAGCATTCTTGCTGAGCAGGATCGTCCTGCAGCCAGAATGACTCGCGGGCGCCCGCAACGCAACCTCCCCACCGATATACCCATTTAGTACACCGTTCCAACCAGGACTCACGTTATGCCACGTTTGTTGGGTGTCGACATCCCTGCCAACCGGCCCGCTGCGATTTCGCTGACTTACCTCTACGGGGTAGGCAACAAGACGGCTCGCGAGCTTTGCAACAAGGCTGGCATCGAGCCGACCGTTCGCGCTTCGGAGCTAACCGAAGACGAAGTCGCCCGCTTGGCCGCGTTGCTCGACAAAGACTACGTGGCCGAAGGTCAGTTGCGACGCCAGGTTAGCCAGAACATCACCCGTTTGCGTGACATCGGTTGCTACCGCGGCATTCGCCACCGTCGTGGCTTGCCGGTCCGTGGCCAACGCACCAAGACCAACGCCCGCACCCGAAAGGGTCCGAAGAAGACCGTGGCTGGTAAGAAGGGCGTGAAGGACCTGCGTTAGTCCTGATAACAGCAAACTCAAACAAACCACTACACAACAACGTTCATTCGTTACTAACACGGAGAACATTGGCGCATGGCCAAGCAATCGAGCAATTCCAAGACCAAGAAGCGTGTCAAACGCAACGTGGCTGTTGGCGTCGCCCACATCGTGGCAACGTTCAACAACACGACGGTCACGATTACCGACACCAAAGGCGATACCCTCTGCTGGGCGAGCGCTGGTACCAGCGGTTTCAAAGGCAGTCGCAAAAGCACTCCCTTTGCCGGACAGTGTGCTGCCCAGCAAGCGGCTGAAAAGGCCAAGAAGTTCGGCATGCGTGATGTCGACGTCAAGGTACGTGGTCCAGGAAGTGGCCGCGAAAGTGCGATCACCGCACTCGAAGCAGCCGGCTTGAAGGTAAAGAGCATCGAAGATGTGACTCCCCTGCCCCACAATGGTTGCCGTCCTCGCAAGAAGCGGCGCGTGTAGTACTCGGCCTGTGGTCTTTTATTTTCAGGCCAGCAGCACGCCATACATTTCCCACATCCAAGACCCAAGACCCTATACCCATTCATGGCCAGGTACACCGGACCCGTTTGTCGACTCTGCCGCCGCGACGGCATGAAACTGTTCCTCAAGGGCACTCGTTGCGATACCGCCAAGTGTGCGTTCGAACGTCGTGATTCGCCCCCAGGCATGCAGCAGACTCGCCGTGGCAAGCTCACCGACTATGCGATTCACCTTCGCGAAAAGCAGAAGGTCAAGCATTACTACGGGGTGCTTGAGCGTCAGTTCCGTCGCTACTATTCGGAAGCAGAGCGTCTGAAGGGTAACACCGGCGACAATCTGCTGACGTTGCTCGAACGTCGCCTGGACAATGTGGTACACCGCCTTGGTTTCGGCTTGAGCCGCTCGGCCGCTCGCCAACTTGTAAACCATGGTCACATCACGGTGAATGGCCGTGCGGTAGACATTCCAAGCTACCAGGTACGTCCTGGTGACGTGATTCGCGTCAAGAACAAGGCCAAGAGTCTGGATCGTGTTCGCCAAGCTTTGGGCGAAGGTAGCGGTCGCGACATCCCTGATTACCTGTCGGTGGATTCCGAAGGAGTTCCCGAGGGTATCGTGGGTCGCTTGCCGAGTGCCGACGACGTATCGTTGCCAGTACAAACGCAACTGATCGTCGAGCTCTGCTCGCGTTAATCGCAACTGGAACATAAGACACAAGGTTGGTCGGGACTCCGACCAGACACTAGGACGCTACTTTCTGTCCCCTACTTGTGGGAGGTTATCGATGCATATTCGTTGGCGCGGACTGGAACTCCCCAGCGTTGTTGAATGCGAACAAGAAACGCTCACCGGCACTTATGGCAAGTTCACGGCTGAACCGTTCGAGCGTGGTTTTGGCACAACGGTTGGCAATGGACTGCGACGCATCCTGCTGTCCAGCCTCGAAGGTAGCGCGGTCACCCAGATCAAGATCCAAAATGCCCAGCACGAGTTCACCACCGTGCCTGGCGTGTTGGAAGACGTGACCGACGTTGTATTGAACGTAAAATCGCTGGTGGTAAAAAACCACAGCGAGTCGACCAAAGTGCTGCGTGTCGAACGCAACACCGCGGGCGAGATCAAAGCTGGCGACATCGTAACCGACGAATCGGTTGAGATCATCAACAAAGATCACGTACTGGCAACCCTGACAGACGATGTACCGTTTGTGATGGAAATGGTCGTCGAGAACGGTCGTGGTTACGTGCCCGCTTCGGAGCACAGCGACAACGTTCAAGAAGTCGGCATTATTCCGATCGACGCTATCTTCAGCCCGGTGTTGCGAGTGCGATACCAGGTGGAAGAAACCCGCGTTGGTCAGAAGACGAACTACGACAAGCTGACCATCGAGATCACCACCGATGGTTCGGTTGGTCCCGAAATGGCTTTGGTTGAATCGGCCAAGATTCTTCGCAAGCACCTCAATCCGTTTGTTCAATACTCGAGCCTGGGCCCGCAAATCCGCACCCCGGTTCGTACGCCTTCGAACGACGGAATCGATCCTGGCTTGGAAGCCAAGCTCAATCTTCCGATTGCTGAACTCAAGCTGTCGGTACGAGCCAGCAACTGCCTGGAAAGCGAAAACATTATGACGGTTCGCGAGCTAGTAAGCCGCAGTGAGGATGCACTGTTGGAAGTTCGCAACTTCGGCGAGACAACCCTCACTGAAGTTCGTGCGAAACTATCGGAGTTGGGACTGCACCTTGGCATGCGTGTCCCCTCGCCCGCGAGCGTTTAGTAATTTGAACACCTTTATTTGCAAAGACTAGAGTCATGCGACATCGCCGCCAAGGCCGCAAACTAGGCCGCAATCCGAAGCATCAACGTGCTTTGCTCCGCAGCCTCGCCTGTGAATTGATCTTCACCGAGCGTAGCAAGGAGCACGTACTGTTCGATAAGTCGCTGGATCCCAACGCTCCGAATCCACCTGCAGTCGCTGGTCGTATCACGACGACCGTGCCGAAGGCAAAGGAAGTTCGGCCGTTCATCGAACGCTGCATTACCATTGCCAAGAAGGCTCAGGCCCCCATGGAAGCTGCGGCTGCCCTGGAAACCAGTGCCGACTATCGCAGCAGCGAATGGCAAACCTGGCGCAAGAGCGACAAGCACAACGAGTGGCAATCGGCGATCGCACCCGTCGTGGCTGCACGCCGCCGGTTGATTCAACTGCTCGGCAACCGCGAAGCGGCGAATCTGCTGATCGAAGAGATTGCTCCTCGCTTTGTTGATCGCGACGGTGGCTACACCCGCATCATTCAACTTGCCAAGCCTCGCTTGGGCGACGCAGGTGCTCAAGCCATCATCGAGTTTGTCGGCAAGAACGATCGCGTGGTTCAAAAGGCGGAACGCCCGACTTTCGACGAGGGTGAAGAAGCCGAAGAGACCGCACCAGCCCCTGCTGCCGAAGAAGTAGCCGAGACGGAATCGGAAACCGAAGAGGAAAAGAGCTAGCACTGCTATTTCTGGCATCTGCTTTTAGTTCATTTGCTCTGGCGTGAGCCACGCGAATTGACCATAACCAAACACGACCAACTTGCTAAAAGTTGGTCGTGTTTTTTGTTGCTCTTAGGTGATTCAGCCAGCTATGCCGCGCAAGAGATCCGACCGTTCTGGATTCCACTTCACGAGTGCGATACGAGCGATCTGCGACGACATGACACGTCGCGTTCCGCTTCTTTCCCATATCGACATGCAACGCGTTGCTGTGGGCTTTTGCCAAGCCCGCAAGCGGGTTCCTCACGGACTGCAAGCGTCCCTCACGCCATTACGATTCGAAGGCGGAGCTCGCACCAAGGTCACGCGTGGGCGGCTATACACTTGCGAGACGATACTCGATGCGTCCGGGCGGGAGTACTTGTACTTGCTGCAGTTCTATTTGCCGCGGTTTTTGGATCATTCGCTCGGCGAAAAGCTAACGACCGTGGTTCACGAGCTATGGCACATCAGCGAAGAGTTCGACGGGGATCTTCGCCGCCATGACGGGCGATGCTACGTACATGGGCCATCGCAACGGGAGTTCGACCGCACCGCCGCCCGACTGGCAGGCGAGTGGCTGGCTTCGGACCCACCGAGCGAACTCTATGCTTTCTTGCGGTACAACTTCAAAGAACTTCTTTCGCAGTACGGGCAGGTATTCGGCGAGCGCTATCCGGCACCGAAATTGATCCCCGCTAAGTCGGCTTAGTTAGCATGAATGGATAAGGCGTTTCAGTGGTTGAGCTCGCTTGCTTACGGGCTCACCAGCCCAGCATCACCTTGCTGCTTCATCCACTCAGCAAGCTCTTTTTTCAGTTGGGCAATCCGTTCGCTCTGGTCGGTTGATTCGATTAGATTGGTGAGTTCCCACTTATCTTCCGACACGTGGTAAAGCTCCCACTCGGGGCGATGATGGTAGCGGTCGATGATCGCTTGCGCATGAGGGTCGGTCTTGGCCAAAGCGTACCATTCGTTCCAGTACTCTCCAGCCAGTGGCTTACGGTTGAGATCTGAATGGTTGGTGTGCTGGCGTTCGGGTGCGAGGTTGTGAATCAGCTTCCACTCACGTGTTCTCACGCTCCGCATCGGATACTGATTCATCTTGCCATCGGCCGTGTGGGTGGTAAAGATTCGCTCACGGTGCTCTTGCTCACGGCCCAATAGCACGCCCGCAAACGAGCGGCCATCGAGACCAGCCGGAACTTCTCCGCCGCCGAGTTCAATGAGCGTAGGGATCAGATCGATCCAACTCACCATGGCATCGCTGGTGATGTCGGCTTCGATATGCTGGGGCCAGGTAACGATGAGCGGAACGCGAATGCCATAGTCGTAGACATTCCACTTACCGAACGGCCATTGCGAACCGTGATCGCTGGAGTGGACGAACACGACGTTCTCACCAAGTTGCTCGCGGGTTAGCTGGCGAAGATCACCAAGGTAGTTGTCCAAGCGTTTGATTTCTTCGTAGTAGGCGGCCCGATGATCGCGAGTGCTTGGGGTGTCGAGATGATGCGGAGGGAACTCCACCTCGGCAGGATCGAACGTACTTTTCGCTGCCCAGGGAACGTGTGGATTCGTGGTTCCCACGAACAAGCAGAGGGGTTGCTCTGATTCGCACTGCTTCAGATACTTGGCTACCACTTGGCGGAGCCGCCCCAACTCGTGCACTTGTTCCGCGTGATCGAATCCGTAGAGAGCTTGCGTGTTGTAATGGGCGACCTTTCCAAAAGCGACTACCTCGTAGCCAGCTTGTTTCAAATCGGCAACCAAACTGTGCGTTCCAGGGCGCGGTACCGAGTGGTTTGCTTCAGCTCCGTTGCGTGCAGGGCACAATCCCGTAAGCATGGCCGCCCGGCTGGGAGCACAGGAAGGCGACGCGACAAATGCGTGCGTAAAGGTCATGCCCTCCTTGGCCATCCGCTCAAACTCAGGTGTAGGGATGTTGTCGTTGCCGTAGAGGCTCGAATCGAACTGCGAGTGATCGTCGGACAGGTAAACGACCAGGTGAGGAGGATTTGCCGCCGCCTGAACACTCGGGAATAGAGCGAACGCTAGCAGCATCCAAACAATGTTGGCAACGATTTCAGACAACCGTCGCAGCGACTCCGTTACGAAGGACTCATTACTACGTACAACACTCACGTTATGGCTCTCTTGGAGAAGGTCAGGTAATGAACGACTGCTTCAACATGAGTTGTGAGGAGCGCAAGCTACGCGCAGCGATGCCGAAGGCATCTGCCCCCCTGCTGAATGGCGATTGTTCGCCTAGTTGCCGGCGGTCGAGACTTCGGTGGTCGATGCTTCCTCTTCACGAAGCGAATCTTGCCAGTCGGACCAGGCACCGACGAGTTCCTCGAGTTTGCGAGGCTCGGTGCTTGCCAGGTTGTTGGTTTCGCCGGGATCAGCAGCCAGATTGAAAAGCTCCCAATCACGTCCTGCCCGCTTCGAGGCCTTCCAGTCGCCGAACCGCACGCCGGCACCATCGCCGTGCTGGAAGAACAGATGACGTTCGTCAGAACGTTCTTGTCCAGCCAGTACGGGGGCCAGGCTAACACCATCTTGAAGTGTCGCAGCAGCGGGCTCGACGCCCGAGAGTTCGTAGAAAGTGGGGGCGATGTCGATCACATGCCCCACCTGGGGCACAAAGCCTCCGGTCGCTGACTTCAGGCCTTTTGGCCAATGCACAATCATCGGCGTGCGACAGCCACCTTCGTACGATTCCATCTTCCAGAACCGCAGCGGAGTGTTCGTAGCACTGGCCCAGGTGTGGCCGATGCCGGTGTAGCTTTGGTCGCTGCCGAGTTTATCACGATTCTCTGCATCGCGAAGCTCATGGTCGCGCATCGCTTTGTGACCATCGCGAGTTCCGCCATAGCGATCGTAGCCTGGGCCGCCTGGGATTTCAGGCGAGGCTCCGTTGTCGGTCAAAAACAGGATGCAGGTGTTCTCGTAAGCGCCCGACTGCTTGAGCTTGGCAATCAACTGACCGACGCCTTGATCGACGCAATCGACCATCGCTGCGTGCACGGCCATCTTGTCGGCTTCGAACGCTTGCTGTTCGCTGGTAAGCTCGCTCCATGCTTTGTTGTCGCCGGATAGTTCCCCTAACGCGACGGAACTATCAAATAGGCCCATCTCTTTTTGTCGGGAGAAACGCGATTCCCGGAGGGCGTCCCAACCTTCGGAGTACTTACCACGGTACTTTTCAATCGTTTCGGCAGGCGCCTGGATCGGCCAGTGCGGAGCGGTATAAGCAACGTACAAGAAGAAAGGTTTGTCGGTGGAGGTTGCCTCGTCGATGTACTGCATTGCGTGCTGCGTAATCGCTTCGGTGGCGTAGTAATCGTCAGGGACTTCGCGGACCGGGGTTTCGCCCTCGGTCAAACTAAAGGGATCAAAGTGGTTCACCACGCCCCACACGATGCCATAAAACTTGTCGAAACCGCGACGGGTGGGGTAAGTGTTGATGTTACCAAACGGCACATTGAGCTGCAGTTCGTGATTCATCCACAGGATGCGTTTCGGGCCAGTCGGACGATCGGGCAGGCGAGTCAGATGCCATTTGCCCGACATTGCCGTGGTATAGCCTCCGCGACGCAGGTTCTCGGCCACGGTAGGCACTTGCGTATCCATCGAGCGGCCGAAGTCACGCATGCCAACCCGCTCGGGATAGGCTCCCGTAAGCAAGCTGGCACGGGTTTGGCAACAGCGCGAGCAGTTATAGAACTGGGTGAACCGCAGCCCGCCGTCGGCCAATTGGTTGAGATTCGGCGTATCGACTTCGCCGCCGTAGCAGCCGAGGTCGGAATACCCCATGTCGTCGACCATGATCACGACAAAGTTTGGCCGAGACTCGCTGGCCGAATCTTCGGCCTTGGCGAGGGAATCACCAACGAAGGGGAAAACAACGATTGCGAGAAGAGCTAGCCTGACAACCTGCAACATGGAACACATCCGCCTAATTAGTCGCTAGAGGCAATATTCTTGCCTTTGGGAGGAGAACGATACTTTTCGCTAAGCCATTGATGAATGCCGAGCACGTCGGAATTGGCAAGCGGCTTATCGAAAACAACAAACTCTGAGATTAAACCAGTGAAGCCAAAACCTTGACGTTCGAAGTGAGCCCCCAAGAATCGAGGGGCTGAGGTCGATTGCAGCTTCGGGGCATCGTGCGATACCGCAACGGTCTCGCCATCGAGCCAAAGCGTGGCCTGCGAGGCTTCCGCATCGTAGGCATAGGTGACTACATGTACCCCATTATCCAAAGGTTGCATCGTACGAATCGTACCAACGTCGACCGGATCCAACTGATCTTTCAGGAACCCACGGTGCACCCGCGATTCGAGCGTTAAGTTTTGATTGACCTGCAGTACGGTATGGGGAGGCCCGTTAAGGTTGAGTAGCTGAACCCCTAGGTGTCTGTATTCTTTGCGGCTGCGAATGTGGTCTATGGCTGCTTGAGAGTCTAACCGGAAGACAACCACCGAGGTGCTGGAAGAGCCGAGCGTCAGCGGTTCGGTAACCATGCCTTCGTTGCCGGTGAACTTCAGCGAAGGATGCCCATTCATTCTGTCGGCCAACCATCGCGGCCGCTTGCTGGCTTCCACTTGCCAGGCGTCGATGGCCTTGTCGCCGGCAGCTGGTGCCAAATTACCCCAAGCGTATGCCCTGCCAGCGGGGTCGCACTGAATGGCTTGGCTCGCATCGAACCATAGCACCAATTGGTCAGTCACGGGAATCGCACTCGTGTCCCGCGTGCCCTGGTTGGCAAGCGTCCGCATGAAGCGTTGGGGATCAGAAACTCCTTCTACGTCCACTCCGCCCGGCTCGAGCCGAGTCCACGCCTGCCCTTTATTGAGCAGTACATGCTCAGCGGCTTTTGATTTTGTCGAGGTCGGTTCGGCGCGAACTTGCCCTTCGAACACGTGGGTCTCGACGCTGCCATCTTCGCTGATGATCATGCCGAATTCCGTACCAAGATCGATGAAGTCGCCCGCGTGTGTTTCGATACGAAAACCGCGCCCCTGTTCTGGCACACGAGCACTTAGCGAGCCTTGAATCAGCTGACCACTCTTATCCGAAGTCGCGACGAAGGCCGTACGTCCGCTAAGTGTGACAATCGGGCCGGAGTTAAACTGAAGCACGAGCATGCCGCGCGAGAGGTTGATTTGCTGACCAGCGTGAATGGCTGCCGAACTCGAAGTGCTCCAGCGATCCACCTCCCAGTCGCAATCGACCTTGCGAATTACCGTAGCGACACTATCGGCGGGCGTATTGGCGACCACTGGCGATGCCGTAACACCCTGCGAGGTGTCAACCGTCCTGACCGGTGGTTGTTGCGGAATAAGCACGAACGCCAGCATGGTAGCCAGCGATGCGACTGCAATGCTCCAGGCTAGCACATTCGAGCGGTGGCTCGCCTTGCGGGCTTTCTCGACACTGCCTGGGGTCGCGTGTACGTATACCCCGTCGCTGCCGGGGGTTTGATATTCGTCCGACGGACGCACGTGCTGATCGAATTTCTCGTCGATCGCCTGCATCGCACGCAACTCTTCGACCGAGAACGCGCGCACGGGAGCCAGCGACTCGGCCAAATCGGCGTGAACCTGCATCAGCTGCAAGTACTTTTCCACCGCTTCGGGGTCGTTCTGCAACCACTCCTGCAAGGCTTCGATATCAGCAGGATCGGCCTGCTGCTCGATGAGCTTGTTGATGAGTTGGTCTTTGCTGACATCCATAGCAGATCTTTAACCCAAGGAAACTCTAACTTTGCCTGTAAACTCTGATCGATTTTGTGTTTTGTCTGTCACCCGAACTACTTACGATTCTGCCGATCGCTGGGCGGCCTGCACTCCGCGTTGCACGCAATCGGCCAAGGTACGCCTGATTCTGGTTAGCGACTGCGACACGCTGTTTACTGGTCGACTCATTTTATCCGCTAATGCGTTCACCGAATTGCCTGGCTGGTAACGAGCCATAATGAGCGAGCGATCGCTTTCGCGGAGCTTTCGCAAGCACTCACCCAGCGCATCCAAGCGATTTGTCGATTCGGCCGAGGCATTGGAAAAACGAATCGCCAATTCCTCGAGCATCTGCGGATCAAGGGTGGCAATCTGACGAGCACTGCTCCGACGGTAGTTCAGCACGGTTCGGCGAGCTACGCCGCGTGCCCACGCCAAAAAAGGCAGATTCTCGTCGTAGTCCGCAAACCGCTTCCACAACACAATGTTCGTTTCTTGCAATAAATCCGCAGCGACATTCGGGTCGTACACCAGGGCAAGAATGTAGGCGTGCAAGGCCCGCTGAGTTTGCGCAAAGAGCCTGACAAATCTTTGCTCTTGCGGGGTTCCTGCCTGGTCGCCACCCATTCTTGCCTGCCCTGGGGATGCGGTTAATATCGCACAATTGAGGAGTGTTTGCGACCGCATAATGACCCGACTGCGATGCAATCCTTCTAATAATAGCTTGTATCCAGGTCCGCGAATCTGATTGGAATTTCTAAGAATATCCTCGGAATGCTACCTGCGATGGCAGATTTAGGGTGCGACATGCTCCTGTCTAGAAATCTTGAGATTTTCACAAAACCAGACTCAGAATCTGGCAACTTGCCACCAATAGCTTGTTAACCGAGGCCATAGCACGGCGAGCACCTCTCGTCGTGATGGTTTGCTTCGGCCATGAAATCCAAAGGCTTTAGGCGGCCTCATCTGCAACACCTTTAAAGGGTGTTTCAACTCCTTATTGGCGGAACTCGTGTTTATCTACCTTGGATTACTCCATCATCGGCTATGCGCCGGTCGGTGGATTGTTGCGGCTATCGGCTGTCTGCTTATGCTCTTTGCACAAGTAGCCAGGGCGGATGAACGTCCGAACGTCCTGGTGATCATGGCCGACGACCTCGGCTACTCCGACACTTCGCCCTTCGGCGGCGAGATGAATACCCCCGCACTCGAGAGCCTCGCCTCGAATGGCGTGCGGATGAGCAACTTCTACGTCACCCCGCGGTGCTCCAACACCCGCGCTAGCCTGCTCACAGGGCAGCAGTCGCACGCAGTGGGACTCCCGAACCTGGCGGGGGATGGAACGCAACTACCGAAGAACCACGTGTTCATCAGCGAGGTACTCCAAGCATCCGGTTACAACACTTATATGTCGGGCAAATGGCACCTGGGCAACACCGAGAACTTTGGTTCCGTTCCCGATGGTCATGTTCGCGACCCACGGGTGCGCGGGTTCGACCATTACTGGGGCTACACCGAAAACCATAGCCAAGACAACTTCCAAGGCAATTACCGATTGCTTTCCGACGAGATCCAAGAACGCAGCTACACTACCAGCGGCGACGGCCCTGGCGAGCCTGGCACCTTCTACCAAACCGACGCGATCGGCGACTATACGCTCGATTTTCTGCAGCACAGTCGCGACAAAAATAGCAGCGACGGCACCGATAACCCATTCTTTACCTACGTCGCGTTTGGCTCCCCCCACTTTCCCCTACAAGCCCGCGACGAATGGGTCGATCCCTTGGTCGAACGCTACGAAGTCGGCTGGGATGTGTTGCGCGATGAGCGACTTACCCGCATGCAGGAACTTGGGCTGATTGACGAGAGCGTTGCCCTCTCCGCCCGCAGCGATGTTGCCAACACCAATCATGGGGAAACCCTGCATCAGATTCGCGCGTGGGACAGCCTCGACAGCGACCGACAATCCGATCTGACTCGACGCATGGCGATTTACTCCGCCATGGTCGAACGAGTCGACTACAACGTGGGGCGTATTCTCGACGACCTCGAAGCGCATGGCGAGCTCGACAATACCATCGTCGTGTTCCTTTCAGATAACGGAGCCGACGGCGAGTGGCACGAGTTTGGCAAGAACGCCAGCGAAACGCCTCGCACCGGGGCAGCCCTCGATAGCATGGGGACCACGACCAACAGTGCAGATAAAGACATCTTCTATGGCACTGGCTGGGCCAATGTTGGTTCGACTCCTTACCGAAATTACAAGCACTACACCCACGAGGGTGGAATCAAGTCGCCCGCGATTATCCAGTGGAACAACGGGCTCAACGCTTCGCTGGCAGGGCAGATCAGCACGCAAGTTTCCGATGTGCGGGACCTGATGCCAACCTTGCTGGCATTGACTGGCAACGAGTATCCCGACGAGTGGACCGATCTCTCTGGAACCACCTACCAGACGCAACCTTTGCTGACCGAGAGCCTGGCCGACTTCCTGACCACCGGCGCGTCGCTCGACGATCGCCAACTTGGCTGGGAACACGAAGGGAACCGTGCGTTTCGCGTTGGCGATTGGAAGCTAGTCTCCAGCAACTTTGGCAGCACCTCTGGCGGGGCTGGCATCAACGAGTGGGAACTCTACAACCTGGCAGACGATCCAACCGAAGTGAACGACCTGGCCGGCAATGCAGCATACCAGGAACAGTTTGACTACATGCTGGCGGGCTACGAACGCTGGGCTTACCAGAACAAAGTCACCACCACGTTGCCTTGGTCGGCAGCCGACTTCAACCTGGATGGTGAGCTCACCACGGAAGACATCGAAGCCTTTGTTAGCGGCTGGCTCAAGGTAGCCGCTCAAGGAAGCATGGAGACCTTCGCCCGCGGCGATGTCAATCTCGATGGCGATACGGACATCGATGATTTCCTCCTGATGCGGAAGGCATTCGAACTCGGCGGTCAGGGGCAGCTGATCGCCGAGTTCGATGCGAACCAGCAAGTCCCCGAACCCTCGTCCGTGGTCATGGCCTCCGCCCTTCTGGCAGGCCTTCTTTTGTGCACCCGCGTGGCACATGAGCACAACCAACAACGTCTTATTGAATTGAATCCTCAAGGAGTGGCACAATGAAGACAGCTACTTGGCGGAACGCATCCTCAGTGCTGGGTGCGTTTGTTTTCGCTTGGCTGGCACTTCCCACACTATTTGCCGGGGCCGACTACACGCTCGACCGCTGGTATCGCCTGGGCGACGATCCGAGTGAAGGTGCTTTTGCAAACAGCAGCGTGTCGATCACCTACGACAGCTCGGGCTTGCTGGGCCAATCTCCTTCGCAATTGGCCGACCTCGAAGCGATTGGCTCGCCGCTCTATGTCGACATCTCGGGCGATCGCCCCCATGCGAATGCGACGCTTGATAACTACGCCATTTCGTTCGACGGTGCGACTCAGTACCTGCATGGTCCGAATCTGAACATTCCGTACGAATCGACCAAGCCCAACTTCTCTTACACCGGCACCGACGATCGAGGCTATCAATTGTGGTTCAAAATCAACACTGTCAGCGATGCGTACCAACACATGCTCGACGATGGCGACGAGCATTCGGCGATCATCACCCCCGCTGGTGATTTGGGCTTTGAGATGCGATCGAACGATGGTGGCCAAGCGAGCGTTGGCAGCCAAACAGCCGCTGTTGCTAACGAGTGGGTTCACTACGCCCAAATTCGTCCCGATGGAGCCAACGGTGGTGCTCTAGGTTATATCAATGGCCTGGCAGCCGTATCGCAGTCGGCTATCTACGACAGCTCAAGTCTGGAACTTGCCATTGCTGCGGATGCCGAAGACGACACCCTGGGTGGCACCGCCTTCACACCGAGCTACAACGGGCTGATCTCCGATATCGAGATGTTCGTGTTCGGCGAAGGTTATGGCGACTACAGCTATACCACCGACAACGGCTACTTTACCGACGTCTTTCTGCCCAGCACCGCTGGCTATTCTTACACCGACTCAAACCAGGATGGCCACAACGACAACGCCTGGATCGCTGGCGACATCAACTTTGATGGACAGCTGAACGTCGACGACGTGATGGCCTTTATCGCCGGTTGGAACTCCGACAACGCAGGCACTATCAACGGAAACGGCCCCTCGTTCGGCGATTACCAAACGCTCGGACTTGGCGACCTCGATCTCGATGGCGATACCGACGTTGACGACTGGCTGGTCCTCCGTGCAACCGGAGTTACCGCGGGAGTGGGCTCGCTTTCGGATTTGCTGGAGGGAGCAACTGTTCCCGAACCAACCAGCCTGGTTTTGCTAGCCGCCGGACTATTCGCGATGGCCTGCTATCGCTCACGAGTTTAGCTCATACCGCATTGTTCTTATCGCTTGATTGGCATACTTCACTTTTCTGCAGCTTGGGAGATGACGCTAATGTTCAACACCTGGAAAACCTACCTCAGCCTACTAACCCTTGCATTCACTTTACCTGTTGCCTCGTCGCAGGCCGCGGTGGTGTTTATGGACACTTTTGACCGCGATACCGAATTCAACCTCAACGGCTCCATGACCGGCATCACCAACAACACAAACGACGCTTTTGCCGAAGGGGTGTACGCCAACGGTTTTGTCGACGCGAACTATCCTGGAGCTGGCGCAGATGGAATTGCTTCGAATGGTGGATCCGCAAAGATCGACTCGAACGAACTACGGCTAGCAGTCGGCCCCGGAACTTCCAATACGTTTGTGAATCACAATTTTGTCAACCTCGATTCGACTGTCTTTAATGTATCTCTCGACTTAACCGGCTACGGTGGCGGCGCTACCAGCGGTCATGGCGGTGGATTCGCCATCGGCATGAGCCTCGACGAAGCCCTTAGCACCGGCGACGCTCAGAATGGCAATACCGCGGCCGGCGATGGCGACTTCAAGATGCAGGATGGGTTGCAAGATGGCGGCAACGAAGTGTCTGACGTGTCGGTAAGCGACTTCTGGGCAGTACTGCGTGGCGATGGCTTTCTGCAGTGGGGAACTAAAGGTGCGAACTTCCCGAAAGTAGATGGTGAGTTTGGCGAGGGGCACTTGGGGAGCGTTGGGGTCGATGCCAACACCGGCACCATCGAAGCCACGTTCATCGCTCCGGATTTCAACGACGGCACAAACGTTCGCTACTTCCTGTCGTTCAACGACACGATTGTCGACGCCGGTTCGTTCGTCTGGACCGGCACCAATGAGAACTACATCGGCATCGACGCCCGCCATGGCAGCTACGTCGGTTTCGACAATTTCTCCGTTAGCGTGCCTGAACCTTCCACGCTGCTAATCGCAGCCGTCGCGGCTTTTGGCCTGGTGGGATATGGCCGCTGGCACACAAATTAACAACTTACCTAATCACAGATACCTATTCACTGATCTTCCAGAATGGCGACGACGCCGCAGAGGATTACCGAAAATGACCCGCACGAGTAAATCACTTTCAACCTTCGCTGTTGCGGTAGTTGCCGTACTGGCGATCAGTGCGAACCACGCGAATGCAGTCGTGTTGTTCTCCGACACATTCAACCGTACGGATGCGAACGACTTGAACGGAGAACTCACCGGCATCACCAATAACACCGGCGATGCCTTCGCCGCTGGCGTTTACGGGCACGGCCATGTCGACCCCAATCAACCCGGCGTTCCCGACGGAGTCGCCGCGAACGGGGGTGGTGCTTCGATTGCCTCGGGTGAAATGCACTTGGCGGTAGGTGCAGGCACTTCGAACGCCTTTGTGAATCACAACTTCATCGACTCTGCCATTCTCACCGATGGCGGATTCAGCATTTCGATGGACATCACTGGCTACGGTGGTGTCACCTCGAGCGCGGGGCACGGCGGGGGCTTCGGCATCGGCATGAGTCTCGACGAAGTGCTAAGCACCGGCGATGCACAAAACGGCAACACCGCCGATGGCGAATCGGATTTCAAGATTCAGGATGGTTTGCAGGATGGTAGCAACCAGGAATCGGACGTGGCCGTCAGCGATTTCTGGGTGATGCTGCGAGCCGACAACCTGCTTCAGTGGGGCACCAAAGGCCACAACTTCCCAGGCAACGCCGGCGTGTTCGGCCCTGGCCATCTAGGCAGTTTGAACGTGGGACAACAAACCGGCACTCTGCGTGCCGATTTCACCGTGTCGGACTTCAACGACGGCTCCGAGGCAATCTATCGGCTTTACTTCGAGGAATCGCTCATCGACACCGGTACCTTCCAGTGGACCGGCGCCGACGAAAACTATATTGGATTCGACGCCCGCCACGGCAGCTACGTTGGCTTCGACAACCTTGTGGTCGAAAGCAAGGAACCGCCACCACTGCCAACGCTTACCGTGAATCGCGACACCGGAAACGTCACCCTTACCAATCAAGATCCTTCGTCACAACAATCGTTGGTCATTTATTCCATTCGTACCGAGACCGGTGGTTTCGACCAGAGCCAGTGGTCCACGATCGAATCGCAAGGACTGGATACCAACGACACCTGGTTCTCGCTCACCGATGAGAGCGCTACTTACCCCACGGATATCTCCGAAGGAACTCTCGGAGCCTACTCCCTAGGAGCTAATGGAACTTCGAACGATTCCATCGACTTTGGCAACATCTGGGTACCAAGTCCCTACGAAGATCTGACGATTGAGGTACGCGACGAGAATGGCATGACCGTTCCCGTGGTGGTCGTCTACACCGGCAACGATGGCGAGTCGCTTACGCTCGGCGATTACAACCACAACGGCGAAGTCGACGCGCTCGATTGGCCGACAGTTCGCGACAATCTCATCTCTGACGTTTCGGCACTGTCGCTTTTTGAGCGCTATCTGAATGGCGATCTCAACAATGATGGCAGAGTCGACCAACTCGACTTCCGTCGATTCAAGACGCTTTACGAAGCCGATCAAGGAGAAGGTTCGTTCGCCGCACTAGTCGCTGGCACTTCCGTTCCTGAACCCACAACCGTGGCCCTGCTGCTGGGGTGCTTGTCGGGCGTTATGCTCTACCGCAAATCTCGCAACACCAACTGGATTGCGATGGTAGCATTGGCCTTAATTGCCATAGGTTCGGGTGAACAAGCACAAGCAGTCAGCTTATTCGCCGATTCCTTCGACCGTGCAGACAGTCGAAATATTGATATCTCCACCACCGGCATGAGCGGATCCGTGCTGTCTTCGTTGTCGGCCGACAACGTATACACTCACGCTTACATCGATCCCGCGAATGACCCTGGTCCTCAGGATGGCGATGCAACCAACGGCGGCGGCGCCCAGGTGCTCGCGAACGAGTTACAACTCGCTGTGGGAGCTGGCACATCGAGTGCCTTTATCAATCACAATTTCACCGATGCAGCGATACTTAGCGATGGTGGCTTCAGCGTGTCGGTCGACGTGACCAGCATCATCAACAACTCGGGCCTCAACCAACACGGCGGCGGCTTTGCCCTTGGCATGACCCAAGCCGAAGCGCTCAGTCCTGAAGATGCGTACCGCGGTGAACAAGACTCTCCAGTGATGACTAGCGGCTTGAACGACTTCACTCCCATCGGAGCAGGAGTTCAAGACTTCATCGTCAGTGATTTCTGGGTCGTATTACGCTCGAACCAAACGCTCGTCTGGGGCAGCAACACCGGAACCGTGCAAGGTCTGAACGTTGGAGCCAGTACGGGTACGATTACCGCTAAGTTTGCTACCACCAGCTTTGATGCCGGACAAGACATCGCCTACGAGGTCTTCTTCGATGGCACTTCGCAAGGTTCGGGGGTCTTCCGCTGGACCGACGATTCAGCCAACTACATCGGCCTCGATGCTCGCGATGGATCCGGGGTATCGTTCGACAACCTGTCGATCGAATCGGTAACCGACGCCAGCATCAACACGCTGCAACTGGTTGTGAACACTACGACCGGTATCGTCTCCATCGCAGGTGGCGACAACGCCAACACGCTGGACTTCTACGAGATCAGCAGCCCTGGCATGGGGCTCGTCGATGGTAACTTCACCGGCCTTCAAGCAGCTGCTGGATACCCGGATGGCACCGAATTCGGCGCCGGCTGGGAAGTCAACGGCGTTCAGACTCCCTCGCTTCTTAGCGAATCGTATATCGGTGGTTCATCCACCATTGCCAGCGCTGCCACGGCCGCCTCGCTGGGAGCGATCTACGACACCGCTTTGGATTCGCGCGACGTAAGCCTGACGTTCTACGACACCGATGGCAATGCCTACACCGGATTCGTGGAGTACGTCGATTACCTGCTGCCCGACTTCAATGGCGATGGCATGGTGAATCTCGCTGACTACACCGTGTGGCGCGACAACCTTGGCCGTACTGGGGCCAGTCTCTCGCAAGGCGATGCCACCGGCGACGGAACCGTAGATGCAGCTGACTACAGTGTATGGAAAGCGAATTTTGGCATCGCCGCTCCTGGAATGGCTACCTTGCCGTCCAACACCGCAGTGCCAGAGCCTTCGATCTTGTGGATCGTTGGTTTGGGCCTCGCTGCAGGACTAGTACGTCTTTCCTGAAATCCATTCCGCTGCTATATGCTGCGGAATGAAAAAGCACATTGTTTGCCTGGACCACCAGGCCCGTGGAGGTTTGGAGCAGCTAGCACGCTCAGGCGCCCGCGCGGCGCAAGTGGTGCGTCGCTGCCAGATATTATTGAAATCGGACTCGGGATGCACCGACGAAGAGATCGCCGAGCATGTGGGCTGCACGACGCGCAACGTCCGAGCCGTCCGAAAGCGGTTCTGCGAAGAGGGCGTCCAGCGGGCGGTGTACGATGCGCCTCGCTCGGGCCGCCCCCCAGAGTTCACCAAGCGGCAGCAGCAACAGGTAATCGCCCTGGCGTGCAGCGAGCCGCCCGAGGGACGGGCTCGCTGGACGCTGGAATTGTTGTGCGAGCACGCGGTGAAGGAAGGCTTCGTCGATTCGCTCAGCGTGACGGAGGTCTCGCTGTGGCTCAAGGAACACGACCTGAAGCCGTGGCGAAAAAAACTTGGTGCGTGCCCAAGCTGAACGACGAGTTCTGTGAGCGGATGGAGGACGTCCTCGAGCAGTACGAGAAGCCGCTCGACCCGAACGAGCCGGTCGTCTGCCTCGACGAGCAGCCCTATCAGAGGGTCGACGACGCGCGGCCGCCCGAGCCCGCGGCACCCGGCAAGATCGCGAAGCAGGACTACGAGTACCGCCGCTGCGGAACCTGCAGCGTGTTCGTGGCGGTCGAGCCGAAGGCGGGCAAGCGATTCGTTCAGGCCAAGCGTCACCGCAAGCGAGCCGACTTCGCCCGGTTCGTCCGCGACCTCTTGAAGCGCTATCCCGACGCAGAGCGGGTTCATCTGGTGATGGACAACCTCAACACGCACAACGAGAAGTCGTTGATCGAAACCTTTGGCGAGGAGGCGGCTCGGCCAATGCTGGAGCGGATTGTGTGGCATTTTACCCCCAAGCATGCCAGTTGGCTCAACATGGCCGAGATCGAAATCTCGGCCATACAGCGACAATGCCTGGGACGTCGGTTGGCTTCGCTCGACAAGGTTCAAAGCGAACTCTCCCACTGTTCACGCGACCGCAATCGGAAGAAAATCAAAATCAATTGGACCTTCCATCGAAAAGACGCCAAACGCGTCTTCCCTGAACTCTATAGGAAATGACTTCCGGGACGACGTACTAGTCTGTCGTCGACAGTAAAACACAAGCACTTCATGGACGAAGCGAAGGAGCTTGTCCTCGATGCTGCGATAACCGAAGGGACATAGAATGACGCATCTTCTCAACCTCCCGAAGAACAACCCTAAGCGAGCTTTCGGATTCACGCTCGTTGAGCTGCTGGTCGTGATTGCCATCATCGGCATCCTAGTCGCGCTACTGTTACCGGCAGTACAATCCGCCCGCGAAGCGGCTCGTCGCATTCAGTGCTCCAATAACCTCAAGCAGTTCGGCTTGGGCATGCTGAATTACGAATCGGCGAAAGGTTCCATGCCGCCGGGCGTGGAGGTATTTCAGGACCCCGGCACTGGCAAGCCCCGCGTTGCCTCGGGCACCGCGTTTGTCGACCTGAAGTACACGTGGTCCATTGCCATTGGTCCCTACACCGAGCAAGGGCAAATCTTCGACAACCTGGACGACACCCGCTCGATCAGCGATACGGTGAATCGACAGTTCCTGCAGCAAGAGCTGCCAATGTTTCTCTGTCCCAGCGACCCTGGTCCGGAGAATTACAGCGGTACCCCATTTCCTCGTTCCTCGTACAAGGGGCTCAGTGGTGGCGCTGCCGGCACCACGTCGTGGGGTCGCGTTTACGATGTGATCAACATCGGTAACAACAGTTCCACGACACTGGTGAAAGACGATCGTGGAAAAGAAAAGCGTGGCGTTCTCACCGTGGTTTACGAGCCAGCAGGCGTGCATCCGGTAAAGCTACGCAGCGTGACCGACGGCACCTCGTCGACTGTCGCCATTACCGAATGGCACGTCACGCGTTCCTACAAGGCGAGCAATCCTAGCAACAACATTTATCACGCAAGCTGGTCGGCCCCCGCGGCTTTTGCTTCGCTCAGCACCGCGTTCATCACCCAAGACCTTCACGCAGCAATGTTCGGGCTCACCGACTTCACCGCTTGCAGCAGTCTGGGCATCAGCCCTCACTGGCTATGCGAAGAAGGCGTTGCTTCGTTGCACGCAGGCGACGTCCTGCAGTGCGTCTATGCCGATGGTCACGTCGATAGCTTAGGGGTCGATACCGATCGTCTGGTCTGGCAAGCACTGGCCACGATTCGCGGCGGTGAGGTGGGCGCAGCTACTGACACCACGTCGACCGTTCCCGACAGATAAACCTCCCACGTCTCGCCCGTCTATTCCCGTCCTCCCAAAGCTTGGATTCTCTCTCATGCAGCGACTTTCGACCCTGATCATCGGGCTAGGTCTCCTGGTGCTTTCAGGTTGCAGCAACAACGAACTGAGATACGCCCCCGTGGAGGGGGTGCTTACTGTCGACAACAAACCGATTGCGAAAGCTCAGATCGTGCTTTCTTGTGACTCGGTGGAAGTCGAAGGGGCAGCCCCCACCTCGCGGGGCGTGACCGACCAATCGGGGCATTTTTCCCTGGTTTCGATTACTCCAAACAAGCAGGTGATCGACGGAGCGGTGGTGGGAGAACATCGAGTTACGGTGATTACCAAACTTGAAGACATGAATAGTCAAAACCAACCGGTGGTAGTCCGCAAGGAAATGCTTGGTTCAGAGTACACAAATGGGCAAAAGCTCACGCTTTCTGTCCCCGCTAGCGGTACCACCGACGTACGATTCGATCTAAAATCGAAGTAAGAGATTCGACGAGTTGCTGCTCTCAGGCGGCAACCACACCGTGGCCAGTCTGTTCTCTTGGCCACGAGTTTCATTGAAGTCCCTACCGTGAAAGCCAGCTACCACATGTTTGCCCGCTCGTTCAACCAGGCAGTTCTTCTGAGCCTTACCCTCGTTTGTTACAGTACCCTGCCCTGCTTTGCTCAAGAAAGCGTCCAGCAGGAATGGACTCCACCAGCCTACCCGCTGGTGGCATGCGATCCCTATTTCAGTATCTGGTCCCAAGGCAAGTCGATTGTCGACACCGACACCACTCACTGGACTGGCAAGTCGCACCGGCTGGTAAGCCTGATCAAGGTCGATGGCAAAGTGTACCGCCTGCTTGGCGACACGCCCGAGAGACTCCCCGCGTTCAAGCAAACCTCGCAACAAGTATTGCCCACCACCAGCGTGTTTACGCTCGCTGGAGCAGGGGTCGAAGTCACCCTGAGCTTCACGACTCCCGCGCTGCCTGAGGATATCGACCTGCTCTCTCGCCCCATTACGTTCGTCACTTATGAAGCGAAGGCGACCGACGACAAGGAACACGAAGCTCAGCTGCTGTTCGCTGGTTCGGGCGAGATTGCCGTCAATACGCAGAACCAAATGGTCAAGGCGAAGCCAATCGAGATCGAAGGAGCTGCCGGCCTGACCGTAGGCTCTGTTAGCCAAGACATCCTCGGACGCCGAGGGGACGACCTGCGAATCGACTGGGGATACTTCTATCTGGCCGCAGAGCAATCGCAAATCGCTTCGACTGCCATTTCTACCATGCGACAAGTTGGCAAGCCTCTTTCCGGTGAACAGCCGGAGTCGTTCGACGGTGAAATCGCCGGCGGTCGGGCTGCTCTGTCTCTTTGCTTCCAGCCGATCAAGGTTGGCAAGTCGCCGACCAAGCAGTGGCTGCTCTTGGCCTACGACGACATCTACTCCATTGAATTCATGCGTCATCCGCTGCGGCCTTACTGGCGTCGCAATGGCCTCGACGGTGACGGCCTGGTGAAGGAGTCGCTGCAAGACTACGCAAAGCTCATGGCTCGCTGTGAGAAGTTCGACCAAGAATTGATGGCCGACCTGAAGGCCGCTGGTGGATCGCAGTACGCCGATATCGCCGCGTTGGCTTATCGTCAGTGCTTTGCCGCTGGCAAGTTTGCTGCCGATGCAAACGGCCAGCCGATTCAATTCAGCAAAGAAAACCATTCGAACGGCTGCATTGCGACTTCCGATGTGTTCTACCCAATGTCGCCGCAGTTCATCCTGTTTGGCCCGTCGCTGGCGAAGTCGTTCGTCGCCCCATTTATGGAATACGCGAACAGCCCACGCTGGAACTTCGACTTTGCTCCACATGATCTCGGCACCTACCCCAAGGCCAACGGCCAGGTGTACGGCGGTGGTGAGCGCACCGAAGAGAACCAGATGCCGGTCGAAGAGTCGGGCAACATGCTCATCCTCATGGCAACCATCGCCAAGCTGGATGGCAACACCGAGTTCGCCGACAAGTACTGGGCCAAGCTGGAACAGTGGGCTGAGTACCTGAAGGAAACCGGTTTCGACCCCGAAAACCAACTTTGCACTGACGACTTTGCTGGCCACATGGCCCATAACGTGAATCTCTCGGCCAAAGCCATCTGCGGCCTCGGAGCTTTCGCTCAACTCTGCGAACTGCGGGGCGATTCGGCCAAGGCCGACGAGTACCGCCAGATCGCCGAGCAGTACGCCGAGCAGTGGGTGGAAGCGGCGAAAGACGGAGATCACTACCGCCTGGCCTTCGACCGCCCCGACACTTGGAGTCAAAAGTACAACCTGGTTTGGGATCAGATTCTCGGCTTGAACCTCTTCCCGCAAGACGTGCTTCGCTCGGAAATGGACTATTACAAGCAGGTGCAAAATAAGTACGGTCTCCCATTGGACAATCGTCGTGAGTACACCAAACTCGACTGGATCCTCTGGACGGCCACTCTCACACAGAATCAAGACGACTTCGAAACGCTTGTTGCTCCTGTCCATCGATTCTTAAACGAAACTCCCAATCGTGCTCCGATGACCGACTGGTACGAAACCAAGTCGGGCAAGAAGGTTGGCTTCACCGCCCGTCCTGTCGTGGGTGGCGTGTTCCTGCAAATGCTCTACCAGGGCGATGTCTGGCAGAAGTACGCTTCTCGCGACCAAACCAAAGCGAGCGGCTACGCCGACATGCCGAAGCCTCCCAAGGTAACACTGAAAACGGCCAGTGCCGACAGCACTCCCGTGAAATGGCACTACACCACGCAAAAGCCCGCCGATAATTGGATGGATGCTGATTTCGACGATAGCCAATGGCGTGTAGGTCGCTCCGGCTTCGGCACTCGGGATACTCCGAACGCCTACGTGGGAACTACCTGGAATACCTCCGATATCTGGTTGCGTCGTACGTTTGATCTCGACGAAGTATCGCCTGAACTCAAGCTACACATGCATCATGACGAAGACGCGGAGGTGTATCTGAACGGGGTTCTGGCTCGTCGCAACAGCGGCTATTCCACCTCGTACGAGAACCTAACCATCGCTCCCGAAGCCCTCGCGACGCTCAAACCAACGGGCAACGTGATTAGTGTGCATTGCCATCAAACTCAAGGTGGTCAGTACATCGACGTCGGCATGGCCACGGTTGAGTACGAAGACTAACGCACCGAAGCTCCCCCTCTACGGGAGAGCTTAGTCGGCCGATCTTCCCCACAACTCGCTTAGCGATCCACCTCGCTGAGCGGGTACCGGGGGAAGCTCCACGGGACGAACCGTCGTAGTCTGCTCGAAGCTAACCTGCTGCGCGTCCTGCGATCCTTGCGTCGAACCCAAAGGCTGTTCAGGCGGAGTGGTTGGTACCAACTCCGTATCGTCGCACGTTTGGCAACACTGCAGGGCCTGCAATGCCATCATTCGTACACGCGTCGACTGTTCGCCCGGATTACCATCGGCATCCGATCCGGCCGCGCAGATCGTCAATGCTTTCACCACAGCAGGCGAACGACAGCTGCAACCCAGCAGTACCTTGGCTGCTTCGAGACGCACGCACTCGCTACGATCGGCACGGAGCGAGGCGATCAAAGCCCCTTCGGCCTCAGGGTAATAGCGGCAATCCACTCCCGCCAGGTAGGCAACCGCCTGCTTACGGATTTCGGCCTGCTGTTGCTCGGCCTTGATCTTGGCTGCGGCCGCTACCGCTGGAGGTGGCGGAGGAGGCGGCGCCGGCACGCCACCGGGGCTAGCTCCGACCGGCGCACTGGCATGAAGCTCCAGCGCCCGATCGAATTCGTTCCCCTTGCAACTCGGAATGATCCCGCCGGTCATCTTCGAGAATGGCTCGACCATGTTCGCAAGCATCTTGCCTGCGTTGGAGTTCTTGCATCGCAGCCGGCATCGGCGAAGCATCTGCATCGTTCCCGCATAGAAGCCGGGCGATTCGGCAGCAGCAGCCGCCGGCACGGCAGTCGGCAGTTCCTCCGCCCACCCACAGGAGGTAAGCAGAGCAACGGCAAGCGCGCAACAGCTCAATCGGTTGAGACAAGTTAGGTGATGCATGCCTTTGCTGTTCTCTATTTGCATAGGATTGCGTGCACTGCTAGCAGCGATTGCAGGAGGTTTGGGCAAGATATTTCACTTACACCCGTTGTATCGGCAGTTTGCCACACTTATTCGCCAGTGAAGGACGATACTTCTTAAGAATAATGCCATCGACCGCCGGGGTGTTCTGCGCGCCAACGGGGGTCAAGGCAACAGTCAACCATTTGGATTGTTCTCCATCGCTATCGTTTATGAAGTGCTTCTCTTCGATTACTTGCCAGCTCTGTAATCTCTGGTGGTTGCCAGTGGTATTGCTGTGCTTATGCCTGCAGGGAATCACGCACGCTGAAGAGCTTGGTGCCATCCGAATCGCAAGGTTGCCTCCTCCACCAAAGGATATGGCTACCCCGGTAGAGGCCGACGACGAGGAACCGGTTCTGCTGATCCCCTACCCTACTACCGAGGAAGTACCAGCACCGCTAGCAAGTCCGTTCGAACCGCTTCCCGAAGTGGCTCCTTCGTCACCATCGTCGGCTGGTTCGCTGAATATTCCAGGGTTGGCGGACATCGAATTTGCTCCTCTCAGTTGCTGTAATTGTTGTGGATCCCAGTGCGGGCAGTCGTCGCACTTCTGCAACGAATGCCAAGACATGGGACGATACGGGCGATTCCTTCGCTCCATCTATCGCGGCATCTGCTGTCCTGATGCTTGCTATGAACCCTGCTGGACTCCACTCGCAGACAGTGCGTTCTTTACCAACTCGGTGCGACCAGTCAACCAACAACGGTTTCGCTGGGACTTCGCCGAGGACATGCGGAATCCGGATCGCTCCGAATATTTTTGGGCAAGAGCCGATGGCTCCGGGTTGGGTCCCACCCCAGTAACGGACAGTTGGTTCCGCGGCCTCGACTACGATGAACTCTCTCACACCATCGAAGCGGCTCACGGCCCCATTGGCATCTGGTTCGAGTACACCTATCGCGCTCTCGATACCGATACCGGCCATTTCGCTGGCTTCGGCGACATGTCGATCGGCACCAAAACCTTGTTGTTCGATACCGAACTGGTGCAAATTGCCTCGCAGTTCCGCACCTACATTCCGCAAGGATCGAGTCGCGAAGGTCTGGGAACCGGTCATACTTCACTGGAACCTTCCTTGATCGCAGGGCTTAAACTCTCTCCCAAGTCGTACTTGCAAGCCGAAGTGGCTGAATGGATTCCGCTCGGAGGCGATAGCGTCTACGCCGGTGCTCTGCTCCGATACGGCTTTGCCTACAACCGCACGATATTTCAGCCGCATCCCTCGATCCCGATCATCAGCACCAGCGAAATCACGGGTTGGCATTTCCAGGATGGGCAATTCACCGACTCTTCGAGCGGTGACATGCGTCCTTCCAGCGGCGGGGACTACGTGCATGGATCCACGGGACTTCGCTTGTTCATTTGCGACCGGGTCGACTTCGGCACAAGTGCGTCGATGCCGCTCACCGGCGGCAGCTGGAGCGAGACCTGGTTGCGAACCGAATTGCGAGTCCGATTCTAAGGAATCGCGTCGCTCGGAATAGATTCCCACTGCTGGGCAAATAGATTCCCAATTTTCCCACCGATGGGAAAATTGAATCCGCGCCGACTCTACAAAACCAGTGGTTTTCACTCTCGAATAGATTCCCATTTCCCAAAACGCATCGAGTGGGAATCTATTTTCCCGCTGGGAATCAATCGCAAGTCGTTTGCCTGCAGTAAGTTGCATCAACACCTCCGCGATAGTTGCCCAAAATAGATTCCCATGGGTGGGAAACTATTTTGAGGAGGAGTCAGGAAACAGGATTCGGGGGTCAGGGGAGTTTGGGATTTATGATTTCTGAAGGCCTTGTTGAACAATTAGTCACAAACCTCCGTAAAAACTAACGTGGAATGGAACCACGTACCTTTTTTACGGAGATCGAACATGGCTACGAAAGAAAAACGAACCTACAAAGTCACGAACTGGAAGGAGTATAACAAGTCGCTCATCGAGCGTGGAAACATCACTATTTGGTTTAGCGACGAGGCGTTGGAGAACTGGGAACATCCTAACGACCAGACAAAAGTCGGTCGCCCTTTTGTCTTCAGCGATACGGCGATCGAGTGCTTGCTGACGATTCGCGAACTGCTGAAACTTCCCTATCGGCAGACTGAGGGATTCGGCCGCTCGCTGGTGGCGATGTTGGGCGTCGAGGCAGCGATTCCCAATTATTCTTCGCTCGCCAAGCGAGCCAGCAAGCTGAATGTTTCGCTCGATATCGCTAACAAGAGGGGCGACATCGATATCGTGGTGGATAGCACCGGCATGAAAGTGTTTGGCGAGGGCGAATGGAAGATGCGGACGCATGGCAAGTCGAAGCGGCGGACATGGCGGAAGCTGCATTTGTCGGTGAATCCTGACACCCGCGAGATTGTGGCGGAGATTTTGACCGAGAACAGTTGCCACGATGCCGATGCGGTTCCCGAAATGCTGGAGCAGGTGGAGCAGCCCGTAAAAAAGTTTCACGGCGACGGTAGTTACGACAAGTGGAAGGTTTATGAAGGGCTGGAATCCGAAGGCATTGAGCCGGTGATTCCGCCGCAGCACAACGCCAAGATCAAACAACATGGCAACTCTGCGGAGGAGCCTTTGCCCCGGGACGAGGCAATTCGTCAGATTCGACGCAAGGGGCGTAGGAGTTGGAAAGAGGAAGTGGGCTATCATCGTAGAAGCTTGGCGGAAACGACCATGTACCGAGTGAAACAAAGCTTTGGGAGCCATCTCAAAAACCGAGTATTCGAAAACCAACAAACGGAAGCCCGCTTGCGCTGTAAAATCATCAATCAATTCACCCAACTCGGGCTTCCACAGTTCGAGTGGAGTTAGTCAACAAGGCCATTTCTGAATGATGATTTCTGACTTGCGGATGTCATCTTGAGGGAGCTTCCAGCGACTGAAAGATCTCAGCTCGCCATTTAGAGCGTGTCACCAGCGACGCAGCCCCACCACCGCTTTACCAACGCGCGCAGCAGCGAACGCCCACGCAACCGAATATTCGCCTGCGCGTCGCCAGTCGTCTAAAAAAAATATGCATCACATCTCGCAACCTCCTATCACTAAAAAGCCAACAGCCGAAAGCTGATAGCCGAAAGCCTCACACACCTGTCCATTAGAACACCACAGATGGCCAATTTCCAGCGAAAAGTGCGACATTTGCACGAGTGTTTTTCCCACGAACGCGCAGGCGAGAACGATACGCTTGCCCGCTCCCTTGAGCTTGCCAGCAAGCGATGCACCGTGACCGAAATCGCTGGGTTTCCTGGTGCTGGCCGGCGGAGAATGCGGCCGGAGTATTGCGAGAGGAACCTACGAAGGCAACGTCCGCATCCCACCGCTTGCAGACTCATCCCAGTGCCAGTCTTCAATCACAAACCGGGCCCCTTCGAGTGGTGCGACCTTCACAACGGGCGTTGCGACTCGAGAAAGGAGTTCCGCTCGTAGCTTATCGCCTAGACTCGCATCGATCGCATTCGGTTGCCCATTCGGTGGTGCGGGCTTGGGGGGCGACTTCAGCTTCGCTCTCGCTTGCTGAATAGCCTTGGCATTCGTGGCCGCCTTCTCGGAGTTCTTTTCCCGCTTCTTGGCAACTTGTTCGGTCGCCTGCTTGGAACTTTCGTGAAGACTGCCGACACACTTCTCCAGCGAAGTCGCCAACCGCGACATCTCGTTGCGGAGCGCAGTCGTGGGCATCGAATGCGACACGTGCAGCAGATCGCCTGTCAGCTTTGCCAACACGGATTCAAGTTGATCGGTGGCCGGATTGTTGCTCATGGCTTTATTTCTTCGTTCCTTGCGATCGGTTCGCTCACCATCCAGTACGTAGCGAAGCATCACAGTGAGGACAAAAAAGGCATTCCCAACAGGGATCCCACTCAGCAATCGATACTCCTAAGTCGCTAGCCAGAGGCACCACTTGGTTGCACCGGGGACAAAGCAGTTCTTCCGATTCCCAAGCGGCGGTCGCATCGCCAATCGCAACGATCACTCCACCAGTGTGTTCGCTTTGGTCGGTGGTGGTTAGCCACAGCTTTCTCCACAGTTCCCTGGATACAGATTGATTCGCGGCAGTTGCCGGATTATGAATCACAATCTCACGTTCGGTTTCGTCGACGACAATCGAATAGTGCCCAGCAGGATTCGTTCCACTAAGCTGATGATTAACGATACCAATACGTTGCGAATGCAATACTTTTTGCAAGGCGACAGATGGATCTGCGGCCCGCAGAACCACCGCGTCGAGTCCATAGCGGATTGCATGTGACGCAAGCCTGTAAGCACCAACGGCCTGATTCGGTGCCAACCCGTGCGACAACTCGCGCCAGATATCCTCGATGGCCGTCGGCTTGCCGAGCGTGTGATAGGCCATCGCCAGCACCGCAGCCCCACAAGTGCGGGCGGAACCATCGATCGTCCGTTGCGGTAGGTAGTGAACCTCCCTTTTCGGTTGGATGGCGACCGTCATAGCATCTCCTGCGGTCGAACTGGCAAGTCGGCGAAGCGTGTTTCGGCCGCAAATCGCAGTGCTTGACGTTGCTGGGGAACACTCGCCGAAGTGATGGCAACGACCGCGCAGCTGGCAAAATGGCCCGTGATATACGTGGGAGGTTCCACCGCAGGGCAATCGGGGGGTGCGACCGATCCGCCCGACCAATATACGGCCTGAGCGAGCAATGTCGCTGGGGCAGCGGGAGGCAGTTCACGAACTTCTTGCTGTATTTGTCGCCGCAGTTGATCGTCGGGCGCTAGCACCCAATTGGTAACCGAATCGATCACCGCCAGTTCCACCGGAGTCGCTGTCTCGCGCAGGTGCGCCCACACCGAAGTGGTCGCCCACCAGATCGATTTTTGCTTCGGCAACCAATGTCCTGCGAATCGCAACGCGGGAATCCACGCTTCGCTATCGACCAACTGGTGGAACATCTGATCGGCCGACATGCTGTCGGTGAATTGTCCTGCCACTCGTCGACAGGTGTCGCAGCACTGTGCAAGGTCGACCAGCACGCGCGAGCGTTCAGCCTCTTCTTGCTGAGCGGCGTTTCGTTCATCGATCGTGACTGTAGATGTCAACATCGCTTCCGATTATCCAAACAGTACGGCTGGAGCCCCAACGACGATACTACCCCCGTGCGCGGTGCTGTCCCCCATCCGCGCGGCTGGCTTACCACCAACGATCACGGTCGAGCTTCCCATCGCAATCGTGTCGGGGGGGCCGACGCATACGGCCGAATCCCCCAGCAAAGCAGCAGGCATGCCGGCCACCAAAACGGTTGGGCACCCTGGGCCAATCACGGGCCCACCCACATGCGGAATGGGCGGCACTCCCGGTGTTACCATCGGGCAGACGTGCATATCGGTGATTCTTGCGGCAGGTACTCCCATCGCCTTGCGGATCCTTCGTTAGTTGATCATGGTCATGGCACCCTTCAGGGTTGCCGAGGCCGAGGCTTCGATATCGATCATCGCCCCTTTCTGATTGAGCGAAGCACTGGCCGTGTGAGTGATGCTCTCGGCCGAGGTCGATTGTTCCGCGGCCGCGAGTACAAACTTGCTGCTACCGCACTCCATGGTAATGCCCGAGGAGTTCAGCTCGATCGAAGCCCCCGGCCCGCCACCGAACGACAGTTTGATACCTTCGGCAGTCATCGAAATAGTAGAGCCCGAATCGCCACCGATGTTCAGCTTAAGCGTATTGGGATCAAGCGACGCGTTGCTGCCGCTATCGCTGGGGCCACTGACGAGTTGAATGGAGCCTTGATCGCCAGTACGGACGCTCACTTGCCCGACGTCGCTACTACGCCGGATTTGCAAGCTGGCTGGCCCACACACCATGGTGGCTTGCCCCGTGGAGTTGATGGCAACCACCCCGTTGTCGTTGCCCTCCCCTCCCTGGGCATCGAGATGAATCAACGAGGCATCCGTATCTTCTTCGTCGGTTGATCGTGCCCGAAACGAAAGATGCCTGGCGCTGGTGGATAGCAATCCGTCGTACGACTCGTACACATTGGCTTCGTCGGGGCCAAACGAGACATCATCGGTCGACACGGTCCCGTCGTCGTCATCGCTTGGGCCACTGGAATCGGAGGACTGTTCGTCTCCCGACTCGTCCCCCTCCTCCCCTTCGTCTTCCGTCGAATCCACAAACGAGGAGGTATCGCCCACCGCACTGGCATCGCTGTTGGCTGTAGCGGTATCTGCTTCGCCAGTGGACGACAAGGCGGTGCCCCGTTCGGTAAACGCCGAGGCTAAATCGAGTATCAAGCTCTGATAATCGGCGTCGAGTGAGTCGGCTTGCGAAGTCAGGCTCGACGCTTCATTCTGCGTTTCCTCGCCAGCATCGCACTCTCCGCACGCCTTTTCGTACTCGACAAGCAGATTGAACAGCACCCCACTCGCCCCGCGAGGCCCCAACGCCCGCACTAGGTTTTCCCAGGCCGTGGGGTCGTCTTTTTGCAGGCGCCAGCCGAGCAGCGTCAGGGCCGTCGATACCGAGGCGATGCCAGCGACCCATGCGGTGCGGGGATTCGATGCGTCAAACGCGTCGCTGCTCCGCCGCACGATTTCGCTGCCGTGGCGAATGGTTGTTGATGGACCATAGTGCAGCGTACGCCGCGACCCGAACAGCCCCGACGTATCGCCCATCGGGATGATCAGATCTTGCAACTGCTGAACCGTGTCGTCGGCGATCCATCCAGAGGGATCAAGAATGAAGCCCAGCTTGCCACCTTGAACCACCTCGCTAACGGTACCGAGTGGGAACCCGCCGACCACGCTCGCCGCATGCCCGAGTGTGACGGCGATGTCGGCCTCGAAGCTCGCAGCGAGCCATTTCTTACTCCAACCTTTGGTCTTGTCCCATTTTTGGCCGAGTGAGTTAATCAGTTGTCCGGCGGGTTGCTCTTCCTTCTTTTCGGTCTCATCGGCTGGCGGAGCTTCCGCTTCCGCCGCCGGGCCGCCACCCCCACCGCTGGAGAGCGTGCTATACATGGTGCCAAACACGCGCACCGATGTCCCTCGCACGAAGCTGTGGTTGCTCTCTTCGCTAATGAGTACCGCGTGCGACTCGGAATGCAGCTCGAGGTGCTCGTTCTTCAGCTCATCGTGGAAGCTAATGCCATTGAAATTGGAAGCGGGGTTCCCTTTGACGCTCGATGAGCGAATACCGCCAACGTGAGCCTGGTCGGGCATGTCGAGCGGCGGCATATTGCGGCTGTTGTACACGCTGCCTACCACGATCGGACGCTCGGGATCTCCGTGTTCGAAGGCCACCAGCACTTCGTGCCCTGCGCGGGGCCAGAAGTAAGCCCCCCAGCGCGGCCCCGCCCACACCTGCGCGACACGCAACCAACACGAACGCTGCGATGCCTTGATCTTGGCCGAGTCTTTTTCGTCGGCGGCACTGTCTTGATCTTGCGCGTCGGAATCGTCTGCGTCGAGCGGCTTCAGCGTGGGTCCTTCGCGTCGATCCCAAGGGAACCACACCTTCACGCGGCCGTACTTATCGTAGAGCTGGTCTTCTTCGGTCTCGGCAACGACAAACGCAGACTGTACGCCAGTGACGATCGGCTTCCGGAATCCCGCAGTCGGTACGAACGGCACCGACGAAGGCAAGCAGGAAAAGCTATTCGCGTACTTCAGCGGCGAGTCGCTCGGCGAAGATTGCTTTCCAATGCCGAGGTCGATTTTGTGTTCCAGACGGGTAACCAAATAGGTTCCGTCGGCATTGAAATGCCCGTCGAGCGTGAACTTTCCACCGACGACCAGTAACAGTTGATTACTACTCGACTGAATATCAAAAGCCGAGTTTTGTATCGCTGTGGTTCGCCGCTGGGCTAGTTCCTTCGCAGCGTCTGGAATATCGGCCACTTGCTGACGAACCGACAAATCGGCCCCGACATCGTCGGCCCATACGACGCATTGAGCTGGATATTGAGCAACCTGCCGAGTGGATTCATCGGCGTTGATGGGATGCTCGACGGTGCCGTAAGTCCGTTTAACATCCTTGCCGATCGATTGCTCCGTCTCGAAGGTCTCTCCCGCATCTTGAAAGTGACTGTCACGCAAAGAAACTGAGGTGGTCACCAACCGCTGCGTTTTCTCCCATGTTTGGATGCACGCTTCGTCCTGCACTCCCCCTTTAAGCTTCGTATAAGGCACGCTCTCCAGGGCATCGAAATCGTTCAGCTGCGTAGAATCGTCACGAATCAACAGCTTGTGGCTGTCATCTTCGTGCGAAAACAGATAGAAGATGCCTTCCTCTTCCATCACCCGACTCACGAAGGCAAGGTCGGTCTCCCCATATTGAACACAGTAGTTGCGGTCGCGATGCGTCTTGGTGAGCGAGATATCTAGAGACAGGTCACCGCACACTTCGCGAATGATCGATTCGATGCTGGCATCTTGGAAGATGCGGTAGTTTGACTGCAAGCCGAGCAGGGCGAAACTGGGTTCGAGTGTCGCAGTGTAGTGACAGAACTCCTCATCGCGCCCAGCCTGATGCAGCGAAGTGATCACCCCGTTCCATTTGCGACTCTCGCCCGAAGGCAAGTCGACGTACACCGTGGCCGAGGTCCCCAGCAACTCCGAAAACTTCAGGTTGTCCGACTCGGCAACAAAACTCAGGTCGAACCGATAGGGCTCGGAGATGGCTTCTGTCCCGCGCACATCCACCAAAACCGGCGCATCCCCCCAATTCGACTTCAGTCGTAGAGGACGTGTCTTCGAGTTGTCGGTGGCTGCGATCATAAGTTTCGACGTGGATCATGGCGTGGTGCCTGGGCGCTATGCCTTTGGAAGATCGTCTGCTCCCCGAAGATGGATTCAACTTTCAATGACGACTCGATTGGAAACATGGACCTCGTACGTAGTATTCGACGACGTTGCGATCTACCTCGGTTGTGACGAATTAAGCGTTCCTAACGGTTAAGTGTGTTAGTTACCGCTGGCCAGCAGTGGTTTGGAAGCTAGATTTCAACTCCCTATGTCCACTCGGTGCTGAAGAAACGCCCTTCCTTGGCACGTCCCCTCATAGCGTTAGTCCATTCCTATGCTTCGCCGATTCCAAGCACTATCGCCCGCAGAGCAGTACCGAGTTCGACGCCGACGAGCAATTGGACTTGGCATGGCGGCGTTGGCCCTGTTCTCCATCTGTTGGATTGGTGGTGCGGTACTGCTCAACCCACCGAGAACTGTAGCGATTGTTGCCTTGGGAAGTTCCTACGAGCAGAATCTCGCTATTCCACCCAATGCCTTTGGATGGAATACCTTGGAGGATCTTTGTCAGTCGAATGAAGTAGACAATCAGCAATTCTTCTATGGGCGGCATCTTCACAGGTTACCCGATGCTCCGCTGCGAGTGACTCGCCAATTTGATTGGCAGCGAGCGCTGACTCCCACCGAGGGTCACGATGCAATCATATACCTCTCGATGCATGGTGCTGCGGATCAGCATGGTCCCTATTTGATTGCTGACGATGCGGTTGGGCTTGGAGAAGAAAGCGATAAGGTGCGTCTCGACGGACTCTTCGCCGCACTAGCCGAACTGCCGGAGGAACAGCACAAACTGTTGCTAATCGATGTCACCACGCTGCGTGGCGTCTGGCGTCTGGGTGTTCCAGCCAACACCTTTGCTTCCGCATTGCAACAATACGATCCCCGTATTGCGGAGATACCGAATTTAGTCGTGGTATGCTCCTCCTCCGAAGGGGAGAAGTCGTGGGTTAATCAGCCAGAGCAACGAACCAGCTTTGGCTACCACTTGCGTCGCGCGCTTAATGGACTCGCTGTCGACTCGAATAACGACGGGCGGATTACTGCCGAGGAGGCTTACAACACCGTCGGCGATCGGGTGAACTCGTGGGCACAGTCCCACGCCCACGCCAACCAACAACCAGTCCTCCTGCCATCAGGCGATATCGGCACAACTCGCGCGCAAAGCATGCAGCTTGGCCTGGCCCAAACAAAAGAAACACAAGAGCCCTCTGTAGCCGACAACACTTGGGATTCTTTGATAACCGAGCAATGGCACTATGTGTCACAACTCCAGCACGAATTACAGTGCCCTGAGTCGGTTGCTCCGCAGTTGTGGAATAGCCATCTAGATCGACTAATGCGACTCGAGGAGTTCGCCCAAGCTGGCAACCGAAAAGCAGTCGAGCGGCTTCAAGGTCAACTCATGGTAAGTCGCACTCAACTCGAGCGACTGGCCAGCCGGCATCAGCTAGCATGGGATCCGCTGCGTGGTACCTCAAGCACTTCCCCAGAAATCGCACAATGGATCGACCGACTCTGGACGACTCCAGTGCAGCAATTGCCTGCTCAATGGGAGAAGGCGGCAAGTGCTCCCACTATCGACACTAAACGACTTCGTACCCAGCTTTACGAACGCATCCTCACTGCTGTTGAGCAGAGCCCCACGGCAAACTTGGATCGAGCGGCTCGATTAATTCGCTTGTCCGAGGATCCTACGAACCCTCGCCCGAGTTCGATCCATTTTATCGCAATGCTCGAGAAGCACCTTCCAGCCAGTTCGCGAAGCGCTGACTTCGATGCATTGCTGAGCGCTGCGATCTCCTGTCGCAGCAAGTCATCGCAACTTCTCCGTAGTTCCCAAAAGACGGGAGTACATGTATCCGCCGTGCTTCCTTGGGTGGAGCCTGCGATTCTCGAGCTCGATAGCAAGAGACGCTTGTCTGAGGACTTGCTCTTTGGATTGCCGTTGAACCAGGAGCAAGTATTGGATCAGTTCACTAACCTGAACCAACAATACGATGCGATTACAAAACGAATCGACACGGCCTATGCCGCCTGTGAGACCTACGATCGAGCGATGCTTACACTACCACGCTATATTGATTGGTGGTCTCTGGTATGGCATGACCTCGATGACTCACAGCACGACATCCAGCCGACTACGCAGGCGATTATCGCCGCTTGGAATTTTGCTCACGAGCTGGGCACGGTTATCGATGATTTGCGAAACACACCACTCGAGTCAATCGATCTCAACTCCACCCAAGCGGAAGAGCATCATCTCGCTTCCGCTGCCACTCAACTCGCCAACAACTACCAAACAGTGGTGATGGCGTATCAGCAATGGCAACACTCCCTCGATGCTAAGACAGGACCAGTGTTCTGGAATAACTGCGATGCTGCTCTGATGATTCCAACACTCGACGTTGAATCGAGGCTGCGACTGCTTACGATCCGACGCCCTGCTTCCGCTGCCCGACAATCGACTCACGACAAGCGTCTATCCCTCACGGCTCAAAGCGAGGACAATGACGCGATCAAAGCAAGTACGCATCGTCGGATGCAGTTAATGGCAGCCGCTTTCGACCCGGCGAGGCTAGCCAAACACGGATATCTTTCCACCGAGTCTGCTGACGCTTTTTCGCAATTGCCCGCCAACACACGTGCAGGCACGCATTTAGATTCGCTCATTCAATTGGCGCGGCAATTGATGCTTGCACGCACCACGAGCGTGCGGGATACAGTATCCGACATCCAGAATGCGGAACAACTTACCGGATCGACCCTACTAGAATGGGTAAACTTGAATCATCGGATGCAACAATTACTTGTGACTTCCGAGAGACCTGACTTCCTGGTCGGGGCAAGTAAAACACAAGAACGATCGCGGGCACGCTACGCACTACTACTCGGCACACGCACCTTAATTGGCCGCTGGAATGGGTTATCCGACACAGCACCTCCTTACTACCGACAAGCCACCAAGGCCT
Source organism: Aeoliella mucimassa (assembly GCF_007748035.1). Lineage (NCBI taxonomy): Bacteria > Pseudomonadati > Planctomycetota > Planctomycetia > Pirellulales > Lacipirellulaceae > Aeoliella > Aeoliella mucimassa. Next base: position 5,596,740 of record NZ_CP036278.1, on the reverse strand, counting down.
ATCTTGTTGCCGCTCGGGGTTGGAATCCCCATGAACCTCAATTGGACTCATTGGAACGGCTTGTTGCCCAACCCTGGGACTTTACGATTCGAACGGCGGATGATGGCTCTCCCATCTACATCACAGGATCCGAAAGCCTTCCTATCGGCATCCAACTGCTAGTCTCAGGCGTAGAGTCAGGAAATGCCCAAGTATGGGGAGATGCGGATTCAGGGCTCTCGCTTAGTGCACCTGCCACCGGAACGCGACTGAATGTATCTGTAGGCGAAAACAAGCGGACGTCCCAGGGTAGCGTTGTGCTGAAGAGAACAATCACCCAGCCAGTCGCTGACTTCCTGCCCTCCAGCAACAGCCAAGCAGAACTCCGTGCCTTTTTCCGTGGACATCTGGCTCGCGTTGCACTCGACGCTACGTTGATCAACACTCCTCACTTTCGCTCGGTGAAGCTTCCTCCTCCAAGAACGACCGCGGTGGCGATCCTTGATGGCAGTCCTCCTGTTGCCTCGAAAGCATCCAACTTTGCCATAACTTTCGTAGTCGACGCCTCGGGAAGTATGGGCCCGACTTCTGATGGCAAGTCTTTCAAGTATCAACAAGCAGTCGAAGCACTTAAGAGCATCCTGCAAGACCTTCCCAGTGGTGTGCGAGTGAGTGTCTGGGTGTTTGGAGAAGCAATCGGGCGGAATAAGACTGTCGACAGGCCAGAACAGACCATTCATCGACTAATGCGCCCGATAGCTTGGGACCAGAATGACACAAAGGTGCTCGACGAACTTGTTTCCTTGCTGTCGAACATCGAACCATGGAACGAATCTCCCGTGGCCGATGCAATCGTTGCCGCCCGCCAAGACTTATTTGGGTTCAACGGGGAGAAGATGATGGTTGTGCTGACGGATGGGGAGGACAATCGTCTGGCGACAGAAACCGGAATCACCAGCCCCCACGAGCTTAGCCAAGTGCTACCGCTGGCATTGGATGGCACTGGAATTGCTCTGCAAGTATTGGAGATGTCCAACTCTCCGACAAGTCAATCGGACTCTACAGAGCCATTTCGCTTACTCGATCAACTCAATCCCCCAGGCCGTTGGTGGGTGATGGACGAACTGTCGTCACTACAAGGGTTGCTCCACGACGAAGCATTAAAGAACCGCCTTATCACGATCACACCTAAGAATGGCAGTGTCTCGACTGCGAAGCCGATCACGCTGAAACGAAACCTTCCTACCGAACGCGTGCAGTCCGACTTACTTCCCGCAGGACAATACCAAATCGAAGCGGAGAACCGGATGCACGCTGTGAGTGTTATCGAAGGCGATACGCTGCTACTTCAATCGTATTCCGGCATGAATGGAGAAGCATTCCGGCGTGTTTCGATTGCCGATACGGACCATGCCACATCGGCGACCGTCTCCGCCAAAGGTGGAACAGCGACTCTGTTGAAACGACGCGCCCCTTCAGAAGCTCCAACCGAAATACTGTTGTCGATTGAGTCCTCTGACTTAGACGGAAAATCACCACTCTCTGTTCCTCATTGCGACACTCTTTGGCTTGAATACTACCCTGATGCGTCCTCTCACGCTTCCCAACCGCTAGCATGGACTTCTACGTTTGGTTATCCAGCCCAGTGCTGGAGCTGCCTGGCCGCTTCCGATGGCTCGGTGACTAACTCCCGTTCCCCAGCACGTCTCAAAGTATGGTGGATTAACTCTGCAACCGAGCCAAGCGCAGTGCAGTTACGGCGAGGATTTGAGTTCTCGGTCGTCAGCCAGCTGGCAGGGACTCACTGCAAAGCAGTCGGTGACACTGTGACGTTTTCTCGCGTTGCCTGCGAATTGGAGACCTTACCCACTTCACAGGGAACGATGGAGCCTCAATTTTGCCTGAACGTGGAGCTTTCTCACCCAATAGGGTCGATGTTTCAAGTTTCACTTGAAGGAATGACTCCTCAAGGTCAACAGCACGACTACTACCCCTCGATCGGCAGAACCACGGCGAAGTTTTGGCCGGTAAATTCCGCTCAATTGGACCAACTGGTCACAGGCGTTTCAATCGTTGCAATCGATGAACTTAAAGCGAAAGCAGAGCAGGCAGGCAGTTACGCCGAACTAACTTCGATGGGTACGTTCCCTACCGGTGAAATCCCGCCTGCGCCGGTTATAGACTTCAGTTCGGCTCCAACCCAATAAAAGGGCGGAGCTTTTGTAGAGGCGGCCAGCACGATTCCGCCCCTCCGCGCCTCATGACTACCGAGACCGCGTTGCCGACCAGCAATTCTGGCCAGCAGGAATCTAAGCCTAAGCATCCCCTGTATCGAAAGAAACAGGGCCATATCGTACTGCACCTCTTAGCCATCAGTGTCTTACTGGGGCTGCTGCTCGCACTTACGACGCAAATTGCCGCGCCGACCTCATGTAAGTTCATTGCTGCATGGTCGCCTCACCTGGAATCGTCGTTGGTGCCCGACAACCTGGCAGCGGCAAACGATCGTCTTGCCATTCAGCAGGGCGATTACTTTTCCAACGAGAGTTTTCAGTTTGAACCAAGCCTGTCTTCCTCGATGTTGCGGCGGCAGTTGTTGGCAGAGGACATCGATTCGGATCAGCCGCTGGTAGTTTATCTGTCGGCTTTGGCATCGGTGGACACCAATAACCAGCTTGTATTGATGACCAAGGACTTTCAGCCGCTCGGCCAGCAGAGCGAGGGAATCCCTCTCCTTGAGATTCTCTCGTTGCTTGCACAGAGTACCTCTCAACAGAAACTTCTAATACTCGACATTTCTGCGGCCTTAGAGTCGGGACAAGCCGGCTTGTATCCTGAAGAAATCACCGATCGAGCGATTACCGCACTCGCCAAAGTACCTGATGACTATCGGCTAACTCTCGTTTCCAGCGGTGTTGGCCAGAACGCTCAACCACTGCTGGGAACTGGACGAACGCTCTTTGGGTATTTCTTCGAGCAAGGCATCAGTGGCTGGGCGGATGGATTCAATGACTCTGCCATCAGCGATGGTCGGGTATCAGCTCGCGAAGTGGCTGCCTATGTCACCAACCGTGTCGACGGCTGGTCAGTCTCCCATGGTGAGAATCGTCAAACACCATTAGTGCTCGGAGACGTCGACGACTTTGTTCTCACTGTAGCGGATCGCCATTCCCAGCCTCCGGTGCTATTTCAAGCCAAAACCGAGGCCTACCCCGACTGGCTGAAAGAGTCCTGGCAGCAAAGAACTCTATGGCTAAATGCAGGAATACTCCACACGCACCCCCGCCTCATTCGACGATTGGATGAGACGCTAATCGAGATCGAGCGCCGCTGGCGTTATGGTGCCGATGATAACGCACTGAGAACCTACTGGATATCGGCTGTTGGACCAATGCTCTCGGTAATCGAAGGAGGCAATCTACCACTCAACAACCCCCTATCTCTGGGTTCGCTGGCACACTCCATGCCGGCTCCGAGTGTCGAGGCCAAGAACGCCTGGTCCGTCTACTTTTCATCACTTGCAGCCTTGGACTACACCGAAGCCCCGAAGATGGTTGAGAAGCAACAGTCGCAGCTGTTGGATACTCTCCAGAAAAGTTTACAACCGCACAATCAATCCGAAGTACTCTTGGCGCTACTTGAGGTACTTCCTCATGCTCAAGGAACATTCACGACTCAATTGACCGCGATCAGCGACTATCTCCAGCTGACTGGTTGCGATTGCAGCTACGTTGAAACAGCTGCGATCATTGAGATCTCCAATCGCCTGGACTCTCACCAGTTTGCCGAAGTAGAAGATGCTCAACTTTGCTTGCAGTGCATCCTTCTGGGTGAACAAGCATGCGGCGACACTCTCGCAACTCCCGATGTTTCCCATATCCTTGATCAGGCGTTGAGCCATCGCCTTGAAGGCGAAGTTCTCCTATTCAATCCGGGTTACGGCCCCATAGAGCAAGGGCGAGAAGAGCTGAGTCAAGCAATCATGCTCTACGAAAAGGCAATTCGATATCAACGCATTGCCAATGCTGCGATTGCGACACGAGACCGCTCCTTTCAATTGCTGCCGGCATTCCTACCCATTGTACGCACCAATTCAGCTACCCTTCCAAACTGGAAAGAAGCCTCGGTGCTTTCCAAGCAACTCGCCGACTTACTGCAGCAGAATAGGCAAGAAGACTTCTGCAACGAATCCCCCCTTATCGAACAACTCACTCGCTCGGTTAAGCAACACTGCGACGACCTTGAGAGTTTGCTATCTCAGGAAAACATCGATGCTCTGTTGGTAGCCATTGAGCAAGAACTCAGCATGAGTCGCGAAGAAGCAGAAGCGGTGCTCGCGACTCCGCTACTCTCTCTGGACAACCGATTAGCACTGCTTAAGAAGCTTGAATCGAAGAGCGAGGCACAGTCACAAGAACTGGACCACTTTGCAAGGCAGGTTAACACCAGGACAATCGTCGACGCGATGACCATGCGTCGCAGTGACACTGCAAACGCGACATTTGCCGACCGTGCTATCCAGGAAGCTGAGTGCACGTATCTTCTTGGCGAGATGGGGGGCCTCGACATGGCTCCATTCAAGCAGAAGTGCGACGACTACAAGCATCATACCCAAGAGTGTTTCGCTGCCATCCTAAATAGAACCTTGGCCGCAGCCTATCGAGCTGTTGCCTCCACTTCAGACACCGAGCACGACTTGGCATTCTTCGACAGAGTGTCGCGTGTTCTTCCAGCTGGATATCGCGAAGGCATGTACGCCAGCGGACAGTTCCATCCTTCTGCGGAACTTGCTACTCAAGTCAGTGAGCAATGGCGGTCGCGAGAACAACAGAGATTTGCTCTATTCTCCCGCAATCCCCTTCCCTCTTCAATCTACGCTGTTGCCAATCAGCGGCTGGCGTCTGCATATCGCTCCTCTTCGCCGGCGTGGGCGGTGATTGGTCCAGTTTCCTGCGATAAACTAAGCGAACAGACTCCAACGGAGGCGGTCGAGTTGTTAATCTCCACCGACCATGATTCGCCAGCACTAGTAGTACTCTCACCAAATTCGGCGTTATCGGCAAACACGCACCTAAGTCAACAAGACGAGCACTGGAAGGCGCATATTGATTTGGATGTGCAACCGGATGCTGCGTACCCTGAACTCTCCGGCATTCGAGGTATTCTTGCCCGCATCGAAGTCGGTAGTGATGTTCGATACTATCCAATCTCTCTTCCAAACTTGTCGCGTTCCTCTTCAGTGGAAGCCTGGATTGAAGTCGCTGGCATTCGTCGCCAGCTTGCGAACAGCCTCACCATTACGCCTGCATCCCAGAGTCAGCCTTTCGAGCTTATGCTGCAGAATCGCATGGACAATGCTCAAAGCGTGACCGTTCATTTGGATTGTGGCGAAACGTACTCCGCCGACCTTGAGCTACCGCCAGGGCAACCGGTATCAGTACCGTTTCCTGCTACGAAGGATCCTCTCCAGACTCCTCTCCCACTTGAGCACTTAGGAGTGACCGTTCTCGATCAATCCAACTCGCAAACTCTCTATACCAGCCATTCAGCAGTTACGGTACTTTCCCCCGAAAATTACATGGAACTCGCAGAGGGGTGGATAGAGTCAGCCGGTGAGCACTTTACGTTGCACCTACCTGTTCGCTGGCTTCCTGGCGGCCCACGATCGAGTCTCGTCGAGCTTTCTCCAAGCAACGGCTTGTCGACACCTAGCATTCATGCCACGGGTGGCCAGATGGCAGCGGTACTCGATGCCGAACACCCCATGAGCACGCTCACCTGTCGGTTTACGACCGACGAGTTGGCGAATCTCACTTCACCCCCTCTGTGGTCTATCACCATCGACGGCGTGCAACATACCTACTCGCTCCAAGCACCACTTCCGAATGAAGGGGAGACCACCCGGCTCGAGCTACTAAAAGAACCTCGACTGACGTGTAGCACACCATCGCTTTTGAAATCGGGTGCTCCGCTTGAATTCGCCACAACCGTTTACTCCGCCCCACGGAATGCGACGATCGAAGCAAGACTGCTTCCTGCTGATACGCCATCAACGACGCCGGTCCGCAGCATTCAGCTGAACCAAGCACGAGTTCCTCAGGTCACCCTCTCACCACCCGATAAAAAGGGCCGGATGAGCATTCTAGCCACGATGCAAGATGCTCAAGGAGCACTGACAACCGACGGACTAGTAGGTACTTACAAACTGAATCTGGCGCTCACCGACGAACGCCATCAGCTACTGGCCAAAACCGAGACCGAGGTAACACTCGACAACTCTCCTGCCAACCAGGTGCTGATCACACCGACCTCTCCACAGCTTGTCGCGGGGGCTGCGACACGGTTCGAAATCAAGGCTTCCGACAATCTAAGTGGAGTCAGCACGGTCCACATGTTCGCTGGTTCAGCCGATGGCGACGAGGTACCAAAGGGCGTGACACTCGTGCCAGCCCATGTTACTCCAGGCACCATGAACACTTGGGGTGCGACTTTACCACTCCCCGCCAACCAACCAACGACGACAGTTTCGGCTGTTGTCACCAACGGTGTTGGCTTGGCTCGCATTGTTTCTCGTGAGTTAAGGCTTAAGACAGCCGTGCAGGCTGAGCTTGGGAGTATCGCTGGACAAGTCTCTGAAGGAGGTCGACTACAACCCGGACTCACGGTGGAGTTGCGATCTCCCGACCAGAAAGTCGTAGCGAAAACCACAACACAGAAGCAAGGCAACTTCGAATTCGGCGGAGTGAAGCCGGGTGCCTATCTTATTTGGTGTACCAAGCTGCAATCCCAACGCACCGGAACCTCGTCGGTAAAAGTCGAGAAGGGACAGACAGCTCATGCCGGTATCGAACTGAGCCTATAGAGACCTATAGGACAAGAAGGCTTATGGATACCACGCCCAACGCTATCGCCACACCCCAGAGACACTTCGCCCAGCAAAGATTGCTACGATTCAGCGACACCGCGTCCGAGGTCCACTGCGCCCTTCCCGGCAAGTCGAGCAATCGTTGCATCACACATCCACCGAACCCTCTTACTTCGGGATGGAAATGGCCTGTTGCGACAAGATAGCCGCCGGCGACTGGCCATGGCTGCTTCGTTCGACTTGCAAGACTAGCGACAATCTTGCTTAGATTTTCCCGTTTCCTAGCGATGGCGTGCTGAAACGCAAAAAGCTGGCGATTCGTGTTGACTTGTGACTTTGCCGACTTGAACAATCGCAAACAAATAGCAGGAGTAAGTAGTGAACTGATTTGGCCCATCTGCTCGGCAACCCCTTTGCTATCGCCCGATGTTGCATCATCCATAGCAATATCGCATCCGAGTAGTAGCTGTTGACGATTCTTAGGCAGTTGGTTCAACAGTTCTCCGCAACCTTCGACATCGTCCACATCGGTAAAGGCACACACGATTGGCGCCGTGGCGCCGGACGACTCAGAAAGCGTGTTGAGATCTCCACAGGCCAAGCGAAGCGTTAGGTCTGCCCTGCTTGGCGAATCGAGAGACTCACCCGGCAAGAAAATTGCCACTCCGTCAAAAGGCACTTGCCCAGACCGAGCTTCACCTATGAGCGAAACGAGATACGCAAATTTAGTTCGCATCGACTCGCATTCGCTGGCAGCAATCGCCGAATCGCAAACCGAATTCTCTTCCTCGGGATCTGAGACTGCTTTGCTCATCGATCGAATCGAGAGATCTTCCAAAGTTTCATCCTGCGGCAGCGACGCTGCGTGTTCACTGGCACTCACCGACTGCAGTGTGACATCACCGCTCTCCGCTGGTGTCGCGACGCCGGCGGTTACCAAGGCAGGTGCCCGCAAAGTGATGGGCATACCTTGTTCAAGCGTACCCTGTTTCTGCTTACTATTCGTGTTCGTCGGCTTAGCGACCGCGTGTAGCTTTGCGTGACGCAGTTCGCACCAGCGTTCGGCTTGAGCCGATAAGGCCGAAACGCCTGGTGCTGAGATATACACGGCTTTCTCATCAGCCAATATTCTGACTGGTGCGGTAGCAGCTAAAGGTCGGGGACCGTAGACAGCATCAACCTCAAGGCTAGCAAGAATATCGTTGTCGGTACTGGGAGTGCTGCCGACCATGAACACAACTTGGCGGTCACTCAACTTGATGCCCGCACTTTCCAGTCCAGTGAGGCCCGCCTGCCAAGCTTGTTGAATTTCGGGGTAGGGGGATAGTGGACTAGGTTGCCGCCAGGCTAACCAAGTCCACCAACTAAACCATGCGATGGCGTAGGCGACTACAAACATCAGTGGCAACCACATTTGGCGCAGCACGAGCGAAGGTGCTTGCACTGCCATATCGAGTCGGAACCATTGGTTCACCCACCACAGCCCAACCAGTGCCGCGAGCACCATCACGCCATGCATCGCCCATGTAATAGCATTGGAGCTTGATCGCTTCCAGATCGACGTGAATGGCAAAGCAAGTACCTGCCATATCCACTTGCTGGTGCTCTTAACTAGCTGGATCATCTTCTTACTCTCACTGGATATCGATACTACCTAGCGCAAGACATACTGTACCAAGGCGTAGGTGATTACGGGGGCGGATGCCAAGGTGGCTACCATGGCTGCGGTGGACGCCCGGCGAAATTCTCTTTCGCCGGTAAGCAGGGGGGGAGTACTCATTGGCGTATCGAACACGTCCATGCTCCGAGAGCTACGGCCTCCTCGCGTGATTCTTACCTTGGTACGTTCCATCCAGGATTCAAGCGATTCTGGGTCGTTCCGCAGTTGTCCACGGAAGCCGAGTGCTACGCACACATAGAGCGTTCGCAACAGTTCCTCGTCTCCTCGCGACTCTGCCACTTTGGCCAATCGCCAAAATTCCCATGCCCGATCGTTCACCCCATACAGGCGAGACTCGAGCTTATTCTCATTCCACTGCGACGACCACGGAGAATCCTGCACAAAGATCTCATCCAGCCAACAAGCAAGGGCATAGCGTGGGCCGAGATCGCCCACTTGATCGGAGGTCGATTCAGGAAGCTCCAACAGTTGATTCAGAAGAACCGCTTGTTCGTACTCAAAGTTGCGCTGCCCAAGCGAGTTGGCTGCCTCATGCACCTTGAGTGCGTAGCTAACTAGTTGATCGACAGTTTCACGATACGACACAGTCATGGCGAGATTCAGTGTTACCGGATTGTAGCGAATGTGAGACTTGTGCTCAGGCCGAGGCCACTGCGCACTTCACGCCCAATACAAGAAAGGTAGGCCATGCACGGCTATTTGATCGAATCTGGTGAAAGTAGACAAAAAAATCTGCAAGCCCGAAATACACGCATTTACCCGTAACCTACTGTTGTCGGACTCGATCGACTGATGTGCCTTTGCCACATCTGCCCCATCCCCCCCACTCTCGCAATCGTCTCCATGCAAGAAGACCACTCGAACACCTTGGTCTGCGAACCTGCCGCCGCAGATACATGCGCGGTCGACGAGTCGTACTACGCTCATCGCTTTGCTCCGACGTTTCGAGAGCTCCGTCGCGAAGAACACCCTTTGGACTTCGACGATGTCACGCGTCCGGAAGTTCTAAAAACGGCCGATTGGAAGGCAATTTACGAGCTTTGCCATCAGTCACTCGCCGGCCCTACGAAGGACCTTCGCATCGCATGCCACCTTGTGGAAGCTGGGCTACGAGTCGACGGATTATGTGGTTTTTGCGATGCCCTTGCCCAGCTCAATGAAGTGGTCGACACATCTTGGGAATCTCTGATCCCCATAGCTCAAGACGATTCGCACGAAACTCGCGCGACTCCTGTCGAGAACCTGCTGGACGATCCAGATCGGGGTGTTTGCTTGCCCAATACACTACGGTCGTATCCGCTGTTCGGATTGTCCCCGCGAGTTAGCTACAACAAACTTGTGCAACTTACGCGGTCAACCGACCCCAATGACCAAGATCGACTCTCGCACTTCCGTTCGAATGTTCCACCGGAGCACTATCGGGAGATTGTGAATGTGCTGGAGGAATGCGACGATCACTTAAACCGTCTTTCGAAGAGCCTCCAACTCCACATGGGCGACGAGGCTCCCGCTCTGCTCAACCTGCGGGCCGCTTTGACCGACATTCGAAATCTTGTGGCGGCGGAAATGGCACTGCTTGGTGTCTATTCGGCTTCTTCCACAACCAACACACCCGATCTCCCATCGGACACCCAAACTCCGGCAGCTAGCACCGATCTCTTACACCTTGATCGTGAGGGGCTCTACTACCTGCTAGATCAGGCCGCCGATCGCTTGCGAGGCATGGAGCCCCATAGTCCCATCCCCTACCTGGTAAAGCGCGCGGTGCGACTAGGACGCCTGCCTTTCCCAGCATTAATGAAGCATGTTATTCGCGAGGAATCGATCCTCACCGAATTGAACAGAGAATTCGGCATTGCCGACTCCGAAGGACACACACCAGTCGCATGACGCCCCGTTTATCACACGTTTAGCCATACTTACCTTACCCGAGGAAAAGAGCAATGAGCGAAAGCCAGCAACATACTCTCGATCGAGTACGTCCGCCACGCGTACAAATCACTTACGATGTTGAAACCAATGGAGCCCTCGAAAAGAAAGAGCTTCCTTTTGTTGTGGGTGTGATGGCCGATCTCAGCGGTGACGCCGCGGCCGACAACAAGCCCCTGAAGCAACGCAAGTTTGTGCCGATCGACCGAGACAACTTCAACGAAGTCATGGAAAAGGCAGAACCTCGCCTGGCGATGAACGTCGCTGACCGTCTGACTGGCGAAGTCGATACCAACCTGTCAGTCGCTCTGAAGTTCAGCAATATCACCGATTACGAACCTCAGAACGTTGCGAAGCAAGTCCCCTCGTTGAACAAGTTGCTCGAAGCCCGTCATAAGCTTCGCCAGGTGCTGAGCACCATGGAAGGCAACGATTCGTACACAGGTCTTCTGGAAGAAGTACTGGGCGATCCCGAAGCTGCCAAGTCGCTGGCCAGCGAACTCGGCACGGAAGAAGAGACGAAGTAGAAGCCCCTTTACTCCGACCATCCCACCACTATTTCCTCTACGGGAGATCTAATAATGGCAACTGCCACCGAGACTACCACCAGCGATGTCGCTGAGGAGCTAAGCCTTCTCGAACAACTACTCGAGAATTCGCGTGCTCTTGACGAAGCAGAACGCGACACCCAAAAGGACTACCTGGCTGAGTTCATCCGCCATGCGGTTGAACCCGATCAAATTACTTCGAAAGACACTGCTGCTACGATCAACAATTGGATTGCTCAGATCGACGAAAAGATCTCGGCCCAATTGAACGAGATCATGCACAACGAGAAGTTCCAACAGCTCGAAGGTAGCTGGCGTGGTCTTCACTACCTGGTGCATCAGTCGGAAACTGGAACCTCGCTCAAGATTCGCGTGCTGAACGTCACCAAGCGAGAATTGCTGAAGGACCTGGAATCGGCCGTTGAGTTCGATCAAAGCGCCCTGTTCAAGAAAGTCTACGAAGAAGAGTACGGTCAACTCGGTGGTGCTCCCTACGGCCTGTTGATCGGCGACTATGAGTTCAGTCGTCATCCCGACGATATCACCCTGCTCCGTTTGGTTTCCAACGTTGCCGCGAGTGCTCACGCCCCGTTCATCTCGGCTGCCTCGCCACAACTGTTCAACCTGACCAGCTTTACCGAACTACCGAACCCTCGTGATCTGGCTAAGATCTTCGAGAGTGCCGCCCACGCTTCGTGGCGTTCGTTCCGTGACTCGGAAGATTCCCGTTACGTTGCTTTGATGCTGCCTCGCGTGCTCGGCCGTCTGCCCTATGGCAAAGACTTCAAGCCAGTCGAAGAGTTTGACTTCGAAGAGTTTGTCGACGGTCGCGACCACAGCAAGTACCTGTGGATGAACGCTGCGTGGGCCTATGGTGCGCGCGTGACCGATGCCTACTCGAAGTACGGCTGGTACGCCAAGGTTCGCGGTGTCGAAGGTGGCGGTAAGGTTGAATTCCTGCCGGTGCATACGTTCAACACCGACGATGGCGACGTTGCCATGAAATGCCCGACGGAAATTGCGATTTCCGATCGCCGTGAGTTTGAACTCTCGAATCTCGGTTTCTTGCCACTGCTGCACGCCAAGGAGACGGACTTCGCCGTATTCATGGGTGCCCAGTCGACCCAAAAGCAGAAGACCTACTTCGACGCTTTGGCCAACGCAAATGCTGAGCTGAGCGTGAAGATCAACTACCTGATGTGCGTTTCGCGTTTTGCCCATTACCTGAAGGTAATGGCTCGCGATAAGGTTGGCTCGATGCTCGAAGCCGCCCAATGTGAAAAGTGGCTGAACGATTGGATTGGCAACTACGTGTGCGATCCCAACATGGCTGGCGACGAAACCAAGGCCAAGTGCCCGCTTTCGGATGCGACCATCGAAGTTCGCGAAGTCGCTGGCAAGCCTGGTTGGTACGAAGCGGTTGCTTGGTTACGACCTCACTTCCAACTCGAGACTTTGAATGCCTCGATGCGGTTGGTGGCTGAAGTACCCAAGAAGGGTTAACCACAATTGGATCCACGTGTCGTCCCTGGTGCTCGTCGCCGGGGACGGCACTTCCTAAAAGCATAGAGAACTAACCATGGAAACGCCAAGCAACGCGACGTTCGGGAACAACCACACTGGTCTACCCGACAACTTAAAGTCGGGCTTAGAAAATTTATCTGGTTACAGCATGGACGATGTAAGAGTCTACTATAACAGTGCAAAACCTGCTCAACTGCAGGCTCATGCCTATGCTCAAGGCACCAATATCTACTTGGCCCCCGGACAAGAGCGACACCTCCCTCACGAGGCGTGGCACGTCGTCCAACAGAAGCAAGGCCGTGTGAAACCCTTTACCCAACTCAACGGCGGCACCAGCCTCAACATCGATGCTGGATTGGAAAAAGAAGCCGATGTCATGGGTGCCCGCGCCATGAGCGTTTAACTACCACAACAATCACTATCAACGACATACAAAGGATATAACTATGGGCAATAACGGCGAACCCAAATCGCAAGGCTCGATCGACTACTTCCTGAAGATCGATGGCATCGAAGGCGAATCGAAAGATTCGAAGCATGCCAAAGAGATTCAGATTCTGGGATTCACCTGGGGCGAAAGCCAACCAGTGAGCATCCCCTACACCTCCGGTGGTGGTAGCGGAAAGGTCACGATGCAGGACCTCACCTTCACCATGTATGCCTGCAAGGCCTCTCCCAAGTTGTTCCTGTCGTGCGCCAAAGGCGAACACATCAAGGAAGCAACTTTGGTAGCCCGCAAGGCTGGTGGTAGCCAGGAAGAGTTCTACCAAATCAAGCTCGAAGAAGTACTTGTGTCTTCGTACAACACCAGCGGTGGCAATGGCAGCACCTTGCCTCTCGATACGGTTACCTTGGCCTTTGCCAAGATTAGCTACGAGTATCGTCCTCAGAAGGACAAAGGTGCCCTCGATACCCCAGTGAAGGCTGGTTGGAACCTGGAAGAAAACAAGGCCATCTAGGTTCATTCACAGCTGAGAATACTCGGGGGCCGCCACGTTAGTGTGCGCGGCCCCTTTTTTATTTTCACCGTCACACCCCCATCTCATGCTGGCGACAAAATCACATCCTGATCTAGTACCATCGCTTCTCGACAAGCTCACGCTCGCGAGTTACGACGTGTCGTCGTCTGTACCAGCGGATCCAGTCAGAGGGCTGTTGCGAGATATCACCGACCTGCTCAACACCTGGACAACCGCTGACGCCCGTACCGAGGGATTCGATGAGCTTGCTAGCAGCATTACCTGCTACGGTGCACCGCTGCCTTCTTCGCTAGTGATCGGCACCTACGACAATCAGCAAGCGGTGGGCCGTCGACTTGAACAACTGATTGTTCGCTTCGAGCCTCGTATCGCTACGGCAAAAGTGACCGTGACTCCCAATCGCCAGCAACCCACGACGTGTCAACTCACGATTGTGGCGACGCTCACCAGTAATCCCGACACGACAATCTCCGCAGACTACTCGGTTAATTACCGACAAGGGCGGGCTCAGGTGGAGTTAGTGCAATCATGAGCGACACACTCTATCCCTACTACGAACGCGAGCTTCATTTCATTCGTCGTGAAGCGGAAGATTTCGGGTGCCAATACCCTGCGGCCGCCGGGCAGCTGCTGCTGGAACGCAATCGTAGTCGCGACCCGCATGTCGAACGATTGATCGAAGCGTTTGCTCTGTTGAGCGCACGCGTTCAAAAGAAACTCGACGACGATTTCCCCGAGATCACCGACGGCATGCTGTCGATGATCTCCCCTCACTACCTTGCGCCGATTCCTTCTTTGGCCATTGCGCAGATCAATCCCAATCCGGCGAGCCCGCAGGTTACTGGTTTGACCATTCCTCGGGGCACTGGCCTGCGTAGCGCTAGCGTCGAGGGTACTCGCTGTCGCTACCAGAGCTGCTATCCACTCAAGATCTGGCCGATTGAAGTTGCCTCGGCCGAGCTGCTACCGCCTCCCTTTGATCGCGACCTATCGGTTCCGAACGGAACCGCTGCCATCCTCAAGATTCGCCTGAAGACTCATGCGGACTTGCAATTCGAACAACTGGATATCGACTCCCTGCGTTTCCACCTGAGTGGCGACCAAGCTTTGATGGCAACGCTTTACGAGTTGCTTTTAAATCACGTTACTTCCATCGCACTGGGGGATGGAACTGACTTCACAAATGCGCGTCATCTGCCGATTGGCTCAACCATAACGCCGGTTGGTTTCTCGAAAAATGAAGGGTTACTCCCCTACCCTGCTGCGACGGACCATGCCTATCGGCTACTGACGGAGTTGTTTGCCTTCTCCGAGAAGTTCTCCTTTGTCGACATCAATGGAATAGGTAAAGAGAATCTCGTCGGCGTCGGCCAGACGCTTGAGCTTCGCCTCGCGTTGAATCGCTGCGACGATGCCTTGCTGCGAGAAGTCGATGCCCAAACCTTCCGGCTGGGATGCACTCCGATCGTCAACCTATTCGCGAAGGTGTGCGAACCCATTCGAAACACAAAAAAAGCCAGTGAATACCTGGTGGTGCCCGACCTGAACGATCGCGATGGCTACGAAGTGTACAGTGTCGACAACGTTACCGGGGTCGCCGGGAATAAAGGCACGGAGTACACCTCGCTGTTTGGGCTGAACCATGAGAACTCATGGCACGGCCCCGGCGAAGCCCGATACTACTGGCAAGATCAGCGACGCGACAGCCTTCGGCACAACGATCGTGGCACCGACGTTTACCTTCGTCTTGTGGACCTCGACTGCAATCCTCATCATCCTACCAACGAAACGATCACGGTTCGCGCGACCTGCACCAACCGCGACATGCCGATGCGGCTTCCTACCGGAAACGATGGACTGCGGTTCGAGCTAGAGTCGGCCATGCCTGTCGGTGCGGTACGGTGCCTGCAACACCCCACCGCTCCTAACCGGGCAGCGCTAGGACATGCGGCAAAATGGAGGCTCATATCGCATCTCTCACTCAATCATCTTTCACTTAGCGAAACAACCAAGTCCACCGAAGCGTTGCAAGAGCTCTTGCGACTTTACGACTACGCCGACAAGCACACCGATCCACAGCGAGCGATAGCCAACAGTGAGATGATTGATGGAATCAGCAACGTAACCGCGCGACGGTGCGTTACCCGGGTCGGCGGAGCCCTCGAAGGAGGCGTATGCCGAGGAGTGGCTGTCGACCTGACGCTCGACGATCAACGCTACCGCTCGGTAGGTAGTTTTCTGTTTGCTAGTGTACTGGAACGATTTTTTGCCCAGTACTGCAATGCCAACTCGTTTACAAAGCTCCACTTCTCAACTGAGCAGGAAGGACTTAAACGAGTGTGGGGGGCCCGTTCCGGTGAGGTAGAACTGCTATGACAATTTCCAACTCCCAGACATCGCCGACAAAAAACGCCAACGAACTCGAAGACCTGCTGAGCGACCAGGGCCACGCTTTTGATTTCTATCAGGCCATTTCGCTGCTGACAAAGCAAGAGACTGACGGTGATGTAAGAATCGCTGATGAAAAGCCGGTGAAGTTCGTCACTTCTCCCAGTCTGGCGTTTCCAGCTAGCGCTATCCAGCGAATCGACATCGCGGACTCCCAAGCCCCTCCCACGGTTACCGTAAACTTCATGGGGCTCACCGGCCCCAGCGGAGTGCTCCCTCGACATTACACGGAGAAGGTCCAAGAGATCGAACGCGACGGGCACGGTCCGGCGCGTCATGCAATGCGGGGATGGTTCGATATGTTTACCAGTCGATTCGTCTGGTCGATGTATCGAGCTTGGAAGAAAATGCGTATCGACCGCAGCCTACCAGAACGTCAGGGTCCTCGGCCGCCAAGAAGCACCTACACCCAAGCTTTATTCGGCTTGATAGGTCTGGGAGGCAACGCGTTTCGCAATCGTCTACACGTCACTACCACACCCGGTACTTCGGAGCGCACCCACACCACATCCGACGATTTCATTAACGACTGGGCTCTGCTGCGACATGTATCGGTGCTCTCGCGCCGGCGGCGTTCCGCGGCGCAGATCGAGCGAGTACTTTCGGAACACTTTCAGGTGTCGATCACCGTCGAACAGTTCACTGGGCAGTGGCTCGAACTTGACTCAGCAAGCCAGACTCGCCTTGGCTGTCGCAACAACAACTCACAGCTTGGGATCAGTGCGATTGTCGGCAGTCGTGTTTGGGACGTTCAAAGCAAGCTTCGACTTCGTGTGGGTCCTTTGTCACAGCAGCAATTCGACTCGTTCTTGCCCAACACCTCACCCGACGGAGAGCGGCGGCGGTTCTTCATGCTTTGCCAGCTTGCAAGATTGCTGTTAGGTCCGGAGTTTGACTTCGATGTTCAGCTAGTACTCGATCATCAGCAGGTTCCAGCGATGCAGCTTGGTAGCCCCACCGAGACGAGTTCGTTCCGACTCGGGTGGAACACCTGGCTATCCGCTTCGAGCAAACATTCGGATCGGGTGGATGCCATCTTCCCGTGCATCGACAGTACCAGCATTGAGAGCGTTTGCTCATCAGCGAATGTTGCCTAAGCATCGACAGGCTATACAGTCAGCGGTATGTCGGTGCTCGATGCCTCGAATCCAAAGGGAACCCTTGCTTTCGCTTTTGGCACTGCAAACAGTGATAGTGCTAGCGTGCTAGTGTGCCCCTGGAAATTCACCACAATCGTTTGACCATCAGGCAGATGATCGATAACGACTTGTTCGCCAAATCTCGCCGCCAAGGTGAGCGAGTGCATCACTTCGCGCCATTCGCCGAGTGCCTCGTCTTTCTCAACCAAGTAGTAGGAGACATTCGTACTGAGGGGTAACGCTCGCGGAGGGTGACCGACTCGCGTGAGCTTCAAACCTGCGGCCCCTTGCAGATAGAGTTCATTCGCGCGATCTCGCGACCCTACTTTCAGGAACCGACCACTCCGGAACAGCTGCTCTACTTCATCGGTATCTAGAGAGCTTCTCACTCCGACCAACAGTAGATGCCCTTCGTCGAACCAATTGGGGGCCAGCTCAACATTCAAGAGAGTGCCTTCGGCCATGAACGGACGCTGTTCGTACCGTGGTTCTGCGACTTCGTCCAACTGCTGCTCAATCAGATCGCGGAGCTTAAAGAAACATTTTCCAAGTTCGTCGTGGTTGTAGGCAGGAATTGTCGGCAAACCGATCTCTGATGCAAACACGCTCAACTGACCAACGATCGAAGCCAATTGGCGGTAGGCAAAGAAAGGTGGAATGCCGACTGCTTGAATATCGACCGCCAACTCGGCTGTGATTGTATTAAGCACCCGCAACTGCTCTAGCAACAACCGCTCGCCTTGCCCGGCGCAATCGAAATCGATCGAGCGGCTGGTAGCTTGCGCCTGCAATACCGACCGTTTTCTGCCTAGATGCTCGGTCAGTCGGCCGAGCACTTCCGCATGCAGCGGCTGCCATCCGTCGCATGCCAAAAGTGGGGGAACATAGGTCGGATCAATCTCTGGCACTGAGGTCGATCGATGCGAACGCCGCACTTGGGCGATTGGCAAAGTCTCGAACCCAGCATGATCTTCCTGCGAAGTCAACAGTCTCGCATTGAGTCGTCGCACTTGCACGGTTCGCGCATCGGTTCCCAGGTTCTCATCCGGCACTTCGGCATTCGAAACTAGATATCGAGCCTCAATACTCTCAGGCGACTCCGCGACATTGGCTCTCGCCAGATGATGGAGCGGCACCGCTAAAAAGATGCGAACAGTCGCATCCTTCTGCAGACAACTTCGCAAATCGATCACTGGCAAGGTCGTGTCATCGGGCACCGAAAGCACTTCGCCACCTGGCAATCGTGCCCGCAATTGCCTTACCAGGAAGCGGTGATTCGCAAGCGATTCCTGGTCGACTTCAATATCGCGAATCCCCCAACCATACGGGCGAGTCCAATCAATGTCGCGTTGTAGCGTCTGCGCACTAAATCGATCTGCCAATTGATAGTGCTGAGGAGCGAGAAACATCCCCTCGCTCCAATGGACGGCTTGGTACGACACGTTATCTGCTCCACTATCACCGTACGAATGGTCATGGCCGAGGAGCGTGCGCACCTCGCTGCCTTTCCATCATCGTGATAGCAGCAGACTCTAAACCAGAAATCAGCGAGCTTTGTCGATTACGTACACTGTGGGGGTTTACCGCACTTTGCCGGCTGTATCGACAGCACCAATCACAGGGACATCACCGTTGCCTCGCTGCGAACTAGAGATCAAGCCACCAATTGGAAAGTGACTGCATCTTTCGTGTTCTGCTTTACCTCGTACATCAACACATCAGCACTGTGGATAATGTCTTCGATGGAGTCAGGCAGGGTTCTATAGATTGCCACACCGATACTAAACGTGACTGGCCAACCATTCTTTTCCATGCGGGCGAGCAGTGTCTCTCTCAAGCGAGAGATTACCATCTGAGCATCTTCCATGGTTGCTTCGGGAAGAAGAATAGCAAACTCGTCTCCCCCCATCCTGGCGGCAGTGTCCATTTTTCGCACGCCTTCCTCCATGGTTTCGGCAATGGTCTTGAGCAGAGCATCTCCTGTTCGATGCCCGAGTGTATCGTTCACTGTCTTGAAGTTATCGCAGTCGATAAAGGCAACCGCAATTTGGTTTTCGTATCGCTTGGCCCGCGCCAGTTCTCGATCGGCAACATCATGAAACGCTTTTGAGTTGGCTAATCCTGTGAGTGCGTCAGTGCGGGCATAGAGTCGCTCGCGTTCGTGAGCGGCCCTTAATCGAACCAGCATGCCAGTAATCACGGTAAAAAACACAAAGTGCACCGATGCAATCCACAGATTGTGCGGACTAACGTGATGCCTCTCTAACACGAGAAGATCATCGACCATCCATGCCGACGAGCAGATTCCCGCAGCTAGATACGCCCACATTGGTCGCACCGCCCAACACAACATCATGATGGAGGGAAGATAGAGCACCACGAGAGGCACTTTGTCGCCAACGAGAAAGTCGATCACGGCCACCACCGAAGCAGCCAACAACGAGACGATCACCGCAATCGGAGGATGATTTGCGCACACCTTGATCGCTGCTTTTATGTGAGACTCGAATATCGCACGAACTGCACGCATCGATCTTACCTCTTAGGGGTACGTTCTCTTCCAGCTGAAATTGCACAGGTAAACCGCAAAAGTCTAGCTTGCGGCTGGAGTCTGGGGTTAGAATGTAATCACCTGTTAAAAACTAGTTATTGCCAGCTCGCTATAATCGCTTCAACCATCACCAATTCGTTTTTTGGCGAGACCTGTCATGACACGAAAGCCTCGCCCAGCCTTCCCTGCCGCCCTAACCACAAAACCTACACGGCTCCGAACAGGCTACCACTCGACTTACAATCAACTGCGATACGGGGGCGCTACCGAGAAACGACGCACACCGCGCAATCAGTACCCCTGCTGGTTATAATGGCCGGTGATTGTCGCAAATGCGTTCCTGTGCTACCCCCGCCCAGTCTCCCTCCTGTGTTGCCTTCCTGGATCTTGAACATGAAGTACACACCTTCGTTTCGACTCGCCTGCCTCCTGTTACTGTTTAGTCTGTCAGGCTGGGCGTCGATCGCGACCGCTCAAGATCCTCCCTCTGATAACCTGCTGCAAACCGAAGAGACCTTAACTGCGGAAGAGATCGACGCGGTAAAAAACCCACTCGACTCAGAACTCGTACAGGTGAATTGGATTGAAGAGCTCTTCGAAGGTGGACTGACTATGGTCTTCCTCGGTATCCTGTCTGTCGCTCTGTTGTCGCTGGTCATCGAACGCTTCTTGACCGTTCGAACGAATCGTTTTGTACCGAAACAGTTGTTCGCAGAAGTGACTCCTCTGTTTGCAAGCAAGCAATACGATCAGATTCGAGCACTCTGCGACAAGCACAAATCCGTCTCGGCCGACATTATTCGACACTGTGTCGACTATCGTCATCTTGATTTCCCCATCCTGCAGTCTACTGCGGCAGACATCGGTGCTCGTGAGATCGAACAGCAGGAGTCTCGCTGCAACTTTTTGAGTGTCATCGCTGGTGTTGCTCCTCTGCTCGGGTTGTTAGGCACCATGATCGGTATGATTGAGTCGTTCAAGCTGGTCGAGGTCTTCGGCGACGAAGGTGGCGCTTCGCTGCTCGCAGGGTCCATTTCCAAGGCCCTTATCACTACAGCCGTAGGCTTGGTGCTAGCGATTCCCGCGGTGATTGCCTACTACTGGGCGCGTCACCGAGTACACAACGTTGGGTTTGCCATCGAAAACGAAACAGAAAAGTTACTCAAATACTGGTTCCTCGATCCGAGAAGTGCCTCCGCCCCCCCATCCCCCAACTCCATGGAGCAGCCACGTGAACATGCGCAAACGTCGGCGGAATCCCTCTGAGCCAGGGGTGATGCTCTCGCCATTGATCGACTGTGTATTCTTGCTGCTCATCTTTTTTCTGGTGACCAGTATGATCAAGCGATTCGAACGACAGATCCCAGTCACTTTGTCCGACGACACATCGGCCATTACGACCGATCCAATGGAAGACAGCTCATTTGTGGGGGTTGATCGCCACGGAGGAATCTATCGTCCTACGGGTAAAACTTCTTGGGGCGCAGCCACCTTTGCGCTCACCACTTCTCCCAACGATTGGCTGAATCAAGTGATCCGCACGCGTGGGGAACAATTGCCAATTACCGTAGTGGTGGAACGCGGAACCCCGTTCCAAAAGGTGATTACGGTTCAAGACAAGCTTGAGCTTATCGGATTCAACAACATCCGATTTCGACTGCGAGACTATGCACTCAGCGACACAGGGTCCGCTCAGCGTCTGGACTAAGCAATATGCGACTTAAAAAAAGAGCCAATCCTGACGCAGAAGTATCGATGGGTCCGCTAATCGATTGCGTCTTTTTGCTATTGATCTTCTTCCTTGTAAGCACCATGTATAAGAAGGAGATTCGGGACATCGATATCATCCCCCCCGAGTCCGATTCCGCGATCAAACTTCCTCCAGATGACGAACAGATCGTGCTTGGTATCGACGAAACAGGGCGTGTTTTCTGGCAAGGGCAAGAGATTTCGCGAACCGATCTTCACTCTCGGCTACGAAGCGTCGCTGCCACGAGCATCGACCGCCGGATACGCTTGGATGCCGATCATGAAACTCCTTTTGAGTTGGTGGTTGAACTATTGGATGTATGCCAATTTCGCGGCTTAACTAACGTGGGCATTCGAACTTACGACGATCGCTATAATCGGTGACCCTATGAAGAACATTGTTCTGGCATCCGTACTGATTCATGTCGTACTTCTCGCCTGCCTTGCGCCCTGGCTGAAGACCACGATGGAATTCAGCCAGAAAGAAGAGTCACAACGATCCGAAGAGGTTCGCCAGCGTGAACTTGCCCGACAGGAACACGAACGCCTGGAACGAGAGCAACGACAACTCGACGAAGATAGCGCCCGCAAATTGCGTGAGGAAGCCGAACTCAAGGGCAAGGAAGAACTTGAAGACGTGGTTGAAGAACTGCGTGATCTACGAAATGAGATACTTCAAGAGCAGCGTGAATTGCTTAGCGAATTCAGAGAACGCGACTTTGAAGATGTCCTCCACTTCGAAAAAGACCTCTTGCTAAAAGAGATCAAGCAGCTTACCAACCAAGTGGCGAACGCTACGGCGCAAGCGGCGATAAGAAACCTGACGATCGCAAATGTCACAGGGAGCCAAGTCGGTATTCGGGGATTTGTTAGCAACGTGCGCGTCTATGAGGGCACTTTACCCTCGCTGCAAGAATCAGAAGACTCCTCGACACCGGCTAGCAATCTGAAACTCAAGCATCAGTGGCCTCTTCAACAGGACTTCGTCGACAAAGTAACTCACAAGGCTGGTAAATCTGTTCGAGAGCCTCACTTTTTGGACAAATCACTTAGCTTTGAACAAGCGGATCAGCAATTGCATCGAGCAGAGAAAGAACCGTTTGAATCCCTTTCACTCTCTACTGAGCAAATGGCTTATTTCGGTACCACTCGACACGATCAAATCAACCTCTGGCCGATTGATCTTGGCACCCAATTCGCTATTGCCTTAGACACCAAGCTGTTCCCCGCAGATCGAAGCCAAGCACTCGTATCAAACACATCGGCCTCCTGGGTTTCAGGATTTCGCTTGGCGGTCGATACGGAGAATCATAATGCAGTTGTGAAGCTCATCACCATCGGCCCTGAGGGGTCTCAACGGCGGGAGATTAAAGCACGCGCTGGATCGTTCAACTGGGGGCAATGGCATGAGATTGCCATTGTGATGGATACCGATCGCGCCTCAGCTCGTATCTACATTGACAACGAAGATGTCACCGAGCCCACCGGACAAGTAGCCCAGCAGGTTTACACTCAAGGATCCGTACTTGACCAATCCCTCCAACAAGCAACCGACGAATTTGCCAAACAAGTGGCTGAACAGCCGTTAACCCCTCAGTCGGCAGAGGAGTACAAGGAGCAACTGAGTGAACTGTCGGAGCAGATGGACAGTTACATACAGAAAGAGAGTCCTCTGAACGACGTGCATCACTCGATGACCCTTGCAAGGCAACAAGCGGACCGAATTACCCAGCGGCTAGACACAATTACTGCCAAGCCTGATCTGGCAGAAATGAACGACACCAGTAGCTCGCAGGCGGATAAAATGGAGGTAGCTACTTCTCCAACCAATGCCGACCCCGCGGAGCTCTACGCAGAGGCCGTTGAGATCGAACGTCAAATTGCCGAAGCTCACGCCGACATGGAAGCGGCCAAAGAAGCAACCGTGGAAAACACTGCTTACTCCGAAGCCCGCTCCCACGCCTTTGCGGCCACGCCTGCGCGTCCCGACATGGCCAATCAGCTTTCTCAAGCTTCGGAAACCATGCCAGGCACGATTGGGGAACTTTCGAATTTCCGCGACCAACTGGCACAAGCGACCAACGAAGCGCAAGACATGGTAGCCCGAGCAGAGATGCTAACTGGCAAAAACAGCGGGAACTCCCAGCAGGCTTCGCAACAAGGCAGAAGCCTCTCCACTTCGTCGGCCATGCGATCGATGGCCACGCAAGACCTTGGTTATGGGGCTGTAATTGATCTCACTGGTTTTGGCGGAGGCGGCGTGGGCGATTCCAGCGGGCTTCGTCGCGACTCGTCGTCGGAGGGAGCCGACATGGCGTTCCGCCAGAAACCGATTTCGCATTTGCGACTCGATCAGGGAGACATTCTACAAAAGGCAATGCCAGGACGCCGGTTCACCAGCGATAGTATGCGCCGCGGATGGCTCTACATCGACACCTGGTACGTGATTGGACCTTGGGAGAACGAATCGCAAATCGACTTCAACAAACGCCATCCGCCCGAGCAGGTGGTCGACTTCGATGCCAAGTATTACGACGGCAAGTACGGCGACCAGGCCGGGCACCCTCAACAGGTGTTGAAGTGGGAGTTCTATCAAAGCGACCAAGTCCGTTGCCAGCCGCCGGTGGTGCATGGAGCCAGCACTTACTACGCCTACACGGACGTATGGTTTGAAGAGGCAAGAGACATGCTCATTGCCGTGGCCAGCGACGATGCTGCCCGCGTGCTATTGAATGATCAAGTCATCTGGCAAGACGACGGTCTATCGCCATGGCAGATGGGCGAAGGGTATCGCCGCGTTCACTTCCGCAAAGGATACAATAACCTACTGGTCCGCGTAGAGAATGGCCCCGCGCACTGCGTATGGAGCGTCCTCTTGTGCCCTCCCGAGGTGCTCGAGAACCAAAACAACTAATCGCCGTGCGAGATCCGGCGACCCAACAGATTAGTATCGCAGTTGTTCGTAAGCATCGGTCAGCGATGCAGCTTGTTCGGGATTCACCATTCGCACGTAGGCGATCATTCCCTGCAACCACGCTTCGAAGTCGGGACGACCCTCGCGATTCTGGGCAGCAAGCCCTGTGGTCTTGGCGTTATGCAGTATCGCACGAAGCTGACGCACAGTCTTTCTGGCGACTCCCGCGCGATCGTTTACCACAATGCCAGTCACCGATTGCTGCGCACTACGACGTTGAACCCGCGTTTTCTTGCGGTTCAATCCGAAACCTTCTTCTTGCGTGATATGCCGAATCCTCGCCAGCAGATATCCCACTTGCTGCGACGCTTCGCCAGCAGTGGAAAAGGTCAAATCGTCCGCGTATCGGCTGTAGCTCCACCCCAGTTTGCTGCTGATCGCTGTCAGCCGAGTGTCCATGGTCCAACTGATAGCATTCGACAAAGCAGGACTGGTACAAGCTCCTTGAGGAAGGCTTCGCGGCCCCGTTGCCACCCATAGCTCTTTGCCAGCGTAGCGCACCCTCTGTCGGGGTGACTCTGTAACCAACAACGCGAGGATCGTGGCCACCGCCCCCGAATACCCCAAACTGCGGAAAAAGCCTTCTACTCTCGGGAAGGTAACCGAGGGGAAGAAGTCTTGTAGATCGACGTTGACGACCACCTGTTGGCCGACATGCATTGCTGCGTTTGTCACAGTGCTGCGTCCTGCAACGAATCCGTGCGCAGCCTCGTGAATATCGATCTTGGTGAGAATGTTGTCGAGAATCCACTGCTGCGCCCGCCGCATTTTCTTGTGCGGAGAAGCCAGCACTCGAATCCCACCACTCTTTTTGCGAACCTGAAACTGCACGTAGTGAACCTGCTCGGCAGCCTCGTTGTGATAGGCTAGCCAGCGAAGCGTTGACAATGGCAAGTCGATGGCAGTGGCCAGTTCGCTCGGCGTGTGAAGCACTGGAAGTCCTCGCCCCTCCAGCTTCTCAGCATTCGACTCTCGATCCGCCAATCCCCGCGACACTCCCCGACCAAGGAAAACGATATCGTTTCGCTTTCGCTCGGCAATCGCATCCGCACGGAGGCGCTTTCTTTCGGCAGCTTCGGCTTTTTTCTGCGCCTTCAGCTTGGCTCGGTCCTCTTTGTTCCGCGAGACTGCCTGACCTGCTTGTTTTGCAGCATCGTCCAAAGCCGGTCGCAGGCGGTCCATCTCTGCACCAACCTCATGGATCTCGGCCAGCTCTTCAGGGGTGGCCAAGCCATCGGCAACCATCAGCCGATCGACCAGTTTGGTTCGCTCATCACTGGCTGGCGGAATGCGATCGCGCAGGCCAAACCACGTAGAGGTCCAGAAACGCAGCCGCATCGACTTTGCTTGACGCAACGCGGCTGCCTCTTCAATCGGTGCGAATTGAGACGCATCGAGTCCTTCCAGTCGCTTCGACTTGGGAGGAGCGGGCGGCCCGGGGCGCGGTGGTTGAGGAGGAGTAGGGGCTGGGCTACTCGACGAAGATGTCGATGCTGGTCCCTGAGGGCCAGCGCTATCGCTGCTCTCAGGCTTTGGTGGATTGGCCGTCGATGACGATCCACCAAACAGGTTCGAAATCCAGTCAAATAGTCCCATCGCGAGTTGCTTATGTTGTGTGTGCAAAAAAAAACGAGGTGGCCGGCTTCCCAACTTCGCAGCTGCGGACCAAGGTCGTTCACTCAAGCAAGTGGACGCTACCGTGTCCACAGGGAGCTGCAAGCTCGTCTTGGCTAGTGGACACGGTAGCGTCCACTTGCAAACGAACAACGGCCTTGGGGATGCAATCGAAACCAATCTCACCCACGGCGTATCGCCGCAGAAAAGTCTTGGAAAGCCGACTCACCTCGCTGTATCTAAATCTCTACTTAATAACTCTCAAACAATCTCGTTAGTTTCTCGACAAGTTCAGTAACCGATGATACCACGCGTCGGTCGAAGCGTCCGACGTGGGACTCTGCCCGAGCATCACTGCTCGCAGCGCCAACAAATGGCGACAAGCCCCGCGACGAATACCAGCACGATGGTGATGGCTGCAACTACACTTCCCGCGTTTGATCATGCCATCCACGTCGATCACGACTTCCACTGGATGTCTCTCGACGGTCCCCTTGCCAACCCGTACCCCGGAGGTTTGCAGACTGCTGTCGAGTAGCGAAACTTGATTTCGCTGTAATAGAACTCGCGAAGCAGAAACCTCCGGCGATGCGGGGCCGAGTTCCGCCTCGCCCAAGGCCATCGGCATCACCTGGCGCCAGCGGTAAACGCCTGCTGCCAGATCGTGAATCACTTGGCCCGAATAGGCCAGTTGATTCAAAGCAGCAGCACAGTCGCCGATGTTGCAGGCCATGCTTGCCTGCAGGTCGTCGAAGCGCAGCGCCCGTTCTCGCTGTAACAATTTCGCGGCGAGTTGCAGTTGGCTGGGACTTGGCTCACCGGGAGGCAGAAGGCTTTCTAGCGATCCTCCGCTGCTCCAATCGTTGGCAGTCCAGCCACTTAAGCCGAGGGTAAGCTGCATCTCTCCCATTTTAGCAATCCAGAAGCTTGGCAAGCCTGTGCCAAGCAAGTAGACATCGCACGATTCCATTAACGGCAGCACTCTTGCCAACGACAAGAGCCTACGACCACCCCAGATGCGGATTGGCTCCACAGGACTGCCATCGTGCCTGGTTCCATGAGAAACAATTCGCTCCTCCCAGGGTTCCAAGACGACATTTGGTGGTTCACCAGGGGTGAGTTCGAAGCGAATCGCCCGGGGACTTCGCTTGGCCTTATGCCGGCGGAGCCATGCGAGTAGGGAGTAAACGGAATCGCGCGACAGGGTCACTCGCCGCATCGGCAACGTCATCCCGCTCTGCAGTTGCATAAAGCCACGCAACCATCCTTCTGGTAGATCGATCTTCTCTTCGCGATGCTCTCCCGCACCAGTAGTGGTGCTCCCGAAACCTTGGGGATCGACTTTGAGCCGCGTCTCTCGATAACTTCGAAGCGTCTGGAAGTGATCGTACAACGCCCAGGAATAGTCGACATTGGTCGTACCTAGTTGCAATTCGGAACTCGTCCCAAATGCATCCTCGCGCACGACATTTAAGCAACCATAACTCGCTTGATCGGCCGAGAAGCACTCGAAGAAAACGGTATCGTCAGCGACAGTCACCACCGGATCGGCTGGCATTAGCATCCGCCATAGCTCGGGATTTCGCACCCGAAGTCGTATGGAGTGTTTGTTTCGCAGATCCCAGTACTTCTTCCGCAGACGTTTGAAACGTTCTTCAAACTCCCCCGCTAACTCTTGATGCGCTCCAATCAACACTTCCTTCTTCAGTCGCTCGTATTCCGCTCGATGCAATTGCATCTCCCGAAGTCGTTCACCCTTCTTCCACGCGTCGTAAGCATCGTGGTCGCGAGGCTGGAAACGGAGGTCGCTTATCACCACGTCGTGCAAGGCCGAGATGGCCTCGCGAAACCGCAATGGCATCTTCAGTGCAGCATCGAACGCCACCGCTTCGCGGTTCAGGTTAGTGGCAAATCGTAGTGAGCGTGAACCGCTGCTACCCGCGACGAGTTCGCTTCGGCCACGATAGGCTACGTCGAGTTTCATGCACTGGCCTCCTCTGCGATCACCTCAAGCTCCGGCAGGTAACGCTCGAGGGCTGCGTGGAGGTCCGGTTGTATGCTGAGCGACGACACCACGGCCGCAATACCAGCCCTAGCTTCGGGCTTGCGAATGGAACGGACCGCTGCAGCCAGCACCGGCAGCAGTTCGTCGGCTTGATTGGGTTGTCGAATCAGCTCGGCGGCAAGTTGACGAGTGGCTTTAAGCTTTTGCCGCCCGCCACGGTGAACGCCCAGCAGCACTGCGGTCCACACGGGAATCAATCCACTGCGAGCCTCACCTGGGAGATTTCGCTTTTCCAGCAGGTCGACCACACGCAGTCGCAATTCGTCGTACGGGGTTTCCAGCAATCGGCAAAACAGTACGGGGTCCTGCGAACCGGGGCACTTAGGCGATTCCAGCCAGCTCCAAGCTTGCAGTCGGACATTCGGCACCAGACTATCGAAGAACTGCGATACGTGATCTCGATCGTATTCGTGCGGCGATCCCACCTGCGACAACGCCCATTCGGCAGCTTCCTTAGCAATCGCTAAGCAGCGAACATTAGCCAGCCTTGCGACCTGCTCGAAGTCCTCTTCACTTCGCACTGGTTTCGCCTGCATCCATCGCAGCCCGAGGCTCGCAATCGGCGTGGGCTCGCGAAGCGCCAACTCGGTGCACTCGGTCAACGTCAACCGATCGGGAGAGACATTCTGCTGAATCGCCTGGCAAACCAATTCCAAGGCGTTAGGGGGAGCACGCTCAATCAGATCCAGCCATACTTCCAGGAGAATCCGATCCAAGCCAGAACAGTCCTTTAGCAGTCTGTCGGCAAAGTTCTGAATGTCCTTGTCGGCGTTGGTCATTAACTCCAGCAACTCATCGGCCGGCAACAGGGCGACTCGCTCCTGATGATGTTGCTCCAGCAACTGCATGGCCCACACCCGCACCAACCGGCTCGGAGCCTGCTGTAGCAGATGCATTAACTGCTCAAACGCATGTTCGGTTTGCCAGAGATGCCTAAAACGAGGGGCGGCCTTTAGTTGATTGAGCGACGCCCCTTCGGCCAAGTGGATACGTGCCCGCC
Organism: Aeoliella mucimassa; assembly: GCF_007748035.1. Lineage (NCBI taxonomy): Bacteria > Pseudomonadati > Planctomycetota > Planctomycetia > Pirellulales > Lacipirellulaceae > Aeoliella > Aeoliella mucimassa. The sequence goes on along the minus strand of NZ_CP036278.1, from coordinate 5,567,694 downwards.
CAAACTCCAGGGCAAGGTGTTCACGAAACGCCAGTTGCAGTAGGGTCCAGGAATCTAGGATTCGCTCACCGCACGAAAAATCTTCGTCCTGATACTCCATCAGTAGCGTCGTTGCCGCGTCGACGTACTGCTCGGGAGACGAAGTGGCCAGCCGCCTGAAGTAGCGCCAAGCGCGTCGCTGCAAGTAATATCGCGTACGGTAAGAAAAGTAGATCGCGTCCCGGGGAGGGGGAGGAGCACGAAACATCACTTTCTCTCCGGTAAACGGATTGATCCCTTCACGCTCGCGATCACCGTAGGGCAACCTTGGGCAAGTTGCGAATAGATACTCCTCTTGCCAGCTGGTACGACTCCGCCAATCGTAGAGATAGCGTGTACGTCGGCGATGCTGAACAAGTCGATCGAACATTGCCGCGCAGGCGGCTACCACCCCGTGGTCGCGATCTTCTTCGGCCTGCTTGAACAATCGCTTTACGATTGTTTGATGCCCTATGCAGTTAGGCTCACCACGTAGATAAGCAATCTTCTGCTCACGCGCCCACGGCCGGGTGTCGACTCTCCAGCGATTAGCAAACACAGCCAGTAGCTTCGACTCTTGGACCTGTCGCAGGGTTTCAACGAAGCGTTCATCCTGCGTCGAAAAGTACTCTTCGACGAGCGACATGCGATTCGATGAAGGTTGCTTCGCCATCGTAGTGACGCCTAGTAATGCCCAAACCACCGACTGTAGTGTACGTTTGACTTCCGCCGCAGTATAAGGGGGATGTTACATAGTGTCAAACATCGACTCGGTATAATGCGATCTTTCCCGTTGCGGAAACAAGGACAAACTGGTCCGTTTGCTCTCCAGGCAGTATGGCGATCGGCGTCCCGATCGGGTTATTCGTTTCCAGCGTTTTGCGATGACGTCGATCGCGTGACTTCAGTCCCTTCAGCTCATGCATCTCAATCTTCGATGCGTCGGCGGCAATCAAAAACCCTCCCAGGCTGAGTAGTGCTTTCGGATTGTTCATGTCGTAACATACCGGCCTTAGGTACCCATCCATCCCTAGGCGAGTGAGATAAACGTTCGATTCGGTCGTCGCAACCATCATGGGAGCTGCGTAGGGCGCACCTCCCGATAGAGTCTGTACAGGCTCTGGAAGTACGTGGAGCAGTTCGCCGTGCCCTTGCTGCAGACTGAATAGTTGTTTGCCGACCGCCATCACTACGTGATCTCCAGCAACGTGCATTGGCACTGGCAACGAGACCTCGCTCCAGGGGACATTCCCCATACTGAGAACCGACTGCGTGTGAATCACATGCCCGGTGACATCGACGCAAATCAGCGATGGATCGTCGCGATTCTCGATCGCCCAGGTGTGCCCCGTTTTTCCAAGTGCCGTGCCCAGCACGTTACCCAGTCCACGCGGAGTGCCTGCTCGCACCTGACTCGGCATATCGCTTGTCGCTTCAAACAACGTCGTCACTGGCAGACGCTCTTCCCCCAACGCGTGAAACTGCAACGGCGATTGCGTGCCGAGTAACCAGAGGGTCGACCACTCGGGAAATAGCGAGCGTTTCCACACTTCTTGCGTCTTCTCGACGATTCCTTCAACATCGAACCTCGCGAAAACGGCTCGATTATTGGTTCGTCCGGCGACCACGTATTGACGGTCTAGGGCCACGGCCGACTTCCAGACTGCCGGAAGTCCCAAATCAAATTGCTTTACCAACTCCAAACGCCCGTCCGGTGGACGCCGTGTGGCGATCGGTGTGGGGGTGACCGGAGCAGGATCGCGATGAAGAAAACGCAATCCATCACGAGTAATCAAACGATCCTCAGGAGCCAGGCGGGCGAGCACATCGACCAGCTTTCTTGCTTCCGCTGGTACCGCATTTCGCATACGTGCTACGACCAGTTGACTCGAGCACTTGCGGGAGTGTTCTTGCACCGCTGCTTCCGGATAGGTCTCGAACACCTGGGCGAGCAGTTCGGCCACGTCGGCAAGTCGGTAGCTCTCTGCCGAGGTTTCCTTCAAGTAATTTGCCCGCTCGATGGCTTCCTCGTGCCAGCCCACGCGACCACGAAGGCTGAAACTAGCAACCACACATTGCCGGGCCTGCGAGGCCTCGGGCCATCCTGAATCCAATGTCTGCACGGCCAATCGTGGGTCTCGCAGTTTCTCGTCGTAGATGCGGGCTGCCAGCAGCAAGTTCTTCTGAGCAAGTGCTTGGTCAGCCGCAAGATGGTAGGCTTCGTCGGCTTCTTCATGCTGTTCGATGAAACGAAACAAGTCGCCCACTTTCTCGTGGTCCCCCAATTCGCGGTAGGCTTCGATGGCCTCGTACCAAAGCTCGCCCCGTTCCAAGCATGTCGCAGCAGCGGCTGCATCGTGAAGCCTTTCGCGATAGAGTACAGCTGCTTCGCGGAAATGCCTGCCTTGCTCTAGCGACGAAGCAGCCGAACGTAAATCGCCCAGTAGTTCTGCGTAGATGTAAGCCGCCCGACGATAGCGTCCCAGGCGACTCTCGCGTGCGGCGAGTTCGCGGTACTTCTGCAGCAACTGTGCTCGGTGCTCAGCCGACATATCCCAAAAGTCGGCGGGTCCACCGCCACGCAGGCCGCCGAGACTGAAGTCGACGTTTCGCGCCCCCAAACTTCCCCCGGCAGGTGCTCGCCCTCGGTGAGCGTTACCGCTGCCAAGCCCCAGGGGAAGCGCGTACTTCAACCCTTGATCGGGATCGTTCTCAAGCATGTGCAGCAAACGACCTATTTCTTTATTTCGCTGAGCTTCGAGCGTCTTGCTCACTCGCCCCATGAGGTCATTGGCAAACTTGCCAAGCCCTTCGAAAGGCGAACGTCCGCCAGCCCCCCCTGCCCTTCCGCCAGCTTGACGACTGCCGCCAGCGGAGAGCATGTTGCCAAGCGACGAGAGCATCTTACCAACGCCGAGCACTGGGATCGCAGCTCCCAGCATGGCGGCCCGCATCGCCGCGCCTGCCATGCCCGATAGAGGCTCATTGGGAGCCTTTGGCAGCTTGGTTAAGTCCCCTGCTTGCTCGCCTATATCGTCGCGACCTTGATCAAGCATCTCTTCGAGCGTGGGAGTTTCGCGAGGAAAGATGCCTGAGAGTCGGTAAGGGAACGCAATGCCTTCGACCGCTTGACTCCAGCGAAGGCCATCATCGCTTGGGGCCGCTACGAGTTCATCGATCGACACAATCTCTTCCGGCTCTGCAGCGGTCAGTCCACAACCTGGAATCCACACGTAGACATAATCTCCATTGCAAAGGTCCGCCAACTCTTTTCGACTGACAAGCGGGAATAATTCCGCATCGATCGGCAAGTAGAGCTGAGGAGCGAGTCGACCAAGTGGAACGCACCATCCGCTCGGCACGAAGTTGGCCCGAGGGGGAATCGCAACAACGCCAGCGATGCGATCTTCCTCCATCGCACGAATCAGAATCAAGCGAATCGCCAGGTGCTCCACTGGCCAGGCAGCGATTTCAGCTAACCAGGCACCAACATCGTGGCCTGGCAGGTACCAGGCTTCGGTTGCGAGGGGAGCTGTCGCGCGAGGGCGGATGGTAAGTTCAATCGATGCCATCTAGCCCCCTCAATAGTAATTCAATCGACTCTTTAAAGACTTGCCTTACCGACGCGAGGCGAGGCTCATGCCCCTCGACACCTTCCGGAAGATAATAATCGCGCCCAAACACCACTGCGTCGTCTCGCCAACCAGTGAGTTCCCCTTCGGCAAGCACAATGGTCACTTCTTGTTCCTGCTGCGAATCCGGCATCAAATGCAGGAGGCCTCGCGAATCGAGTACTACAGAAAACCTTACCCCAAGGCGTGCAATGCGTAGCGAATACCGCAGATGGTCTACGTCGCTGATGTCAACAAACTCCTGTTCCTCGAACAATCGCGTACTGGCGGAGATTTGATGCAGCACTGGCTGACCATTCTTCTTGTCAATCACCACAATGCTCTTACTACTGCGGAGAGCCAACAATCGATCTTGAGTGACACCGACCGAGCGGAAACGTCGACGCAAGCTGGCAGGCGACGCGACCCGAGTGATGCGGTCGTCGAGCAATTGGCCATAAACCTGAGTACACTCCGGTCGCAGGTTGAGCTTGAGATAGCGTTTCTCGCGGTTTCTAGAACTGCCAACCAGTATCAAACGCGTTCCATCGGAACTAACATTCTTCACGTGGTCGATCTCAAACGGCAACGAGATCTTCGGCAACTTACTGCGATCCCCTTCCGACGCAACCAGGTTACCGCGGCGGGTGATTGCTAGCGGCTCGTCAAACCCCAATGCCTCCCACACAAAGACGACCGGATCGTTCACGACCCCAAACGCGGGAAGTGGTTCGACCGACAGCGATGTTCCATTGAACGACAATGCTAGCCACGCATTGGTACGAGTATTCACGAAGAATAGGCCACCAATCCACCGAATGTCCGAGGGAAGCATCAAGTGATGCGTTGGCTCCCCTGTGGCGACGTTCAGCCCAGTGATGTAGTGCGACCGAATGCTGAATAGCACACCGTTGTGCATGGTGAACCCGGAGGAATCGGAACACTGCAGAGCGATTCCCTGCAGGTCACCATGCGGGATGTCGAGTTCGTAATAGATTGGTTTCTGACTCGTGCCGTAGATGAAATGGGTGCGTCCACTCAGCGAGATGTCGGGCGACGACCACCAGAGCTTTCCTTTGGGCAGCCGATCGGTCAATTGCCTGGGGCCGCGACTCCGATTGGTCCACTGAAGCAGCCGCCCATCGCCGGTCACGGACAGTGCCCCCCAATTCCGAACCGACCAACTATTGTTCCCGTCCACAGCGCAAGGCAACCGAAGGGGAAATGGTTTACAGCGGAAAATGGCTGGCAGGCTGTCGAGACTTCTCGATACTCTCAGACTGCTAGGGTTAGTCACGAGCTGATCTAGCTGCAGTTGAGCCTGACGGAGAATCTTCTCTCCACGGTCGCGACGCTCGCTGAGTCGGAACGTCCCCTGGCGATCGACCGTCGCAATGTAGAGCCGATCGGCTTTCAAGCGACGCAGCTCGTCGATCACCGCTGGCTCGGCGTACGCCTCGGCGGTCATGACTACCATGGCTTCGACTGCTTCTTCTGCTTGCTCGATTTGCGAAGCAAAGCTCGGCAAGGCTTCGGCAAGATGCGGATCGGCTTCGAGCGAGACCAAATGGGCCAGTAGCCCTTCCTTGGTGCAGAGATCCACCGGTTCGAGCAGCGGCCCACTTCCTCGACTGGCTGCAAACGTTGCCCCAGCAGGTGTGCTGGCGGCCAGGGCGAGTGCCACCGAGGTAGCAAACACGCGCGGAAGTCCCCACGACTGCACTCCGACATCTATCAGCAACTCTCGGCGAATATTCGGAACGCTCGGCGGCGTTTCGCGATGCAAATACATCGCCTCGTTCATAGCCACGCGCACCGCCAATGTCAGACCATCCTGCGCTAACTCGCTAAGCAACAACCGATCGGGTGTGCCGCGGTTGGTGATATCGGAGTACCCCCCCATCTCGTGTTCATTGGACTCGGTTAGCTTTCTCGGCAGCGTGATCGTTGCCAGCAACTGCTTGGCGAGCTTCGCCATGCCGGCATGTTCGGGCGAGTCGAGCAGCTCCTCGATCACCCGCCGGGCCGCCTCTCTGGTTTCGGGTGGTTCCTCTTCGACCACCTCGTCGAGAGGAGCTGGCTCGGGAATCTCTTGGAGTCCCGTTTCCATCCACACGCGAACCGCCTCGGGCGTGATTCGCTCGAGCCCAGGAGCCACCGCGGCCAGATCTTGTAGCAGCAAGAACGGACCGAAGCCAGTCGCCACGGTATCATTCTCTCCGGCTAGTAGCGACTGCAAACCAGGACGAATTGCATCGGCCACTGGTACTGCATCCTTGGGCTCAACGACTGGAGCGACTCCCTGGAACACGATCGAGGCTAACGCCGACTTGGCTTTGAGCGACGTCCGCAGCGAGCCATCCAGTGCCCGCACCTTGTGAAGTCCCGACATCACGCGTTCGAGCAAAGCAACGTGAGAGCTGTCAGCACCAGACGCCCCTTTGGTTTCAACCGAAGGCGGAGTGGGGAGCAACAACGCTTCGGATCGATCGACCTGCCCATACTCAGCATCCTTGATCGTGGAGAGAATGCCAGCCAACAGCCCAACTTCGCTTCCGTCGACCGCCCAGTTCTTACGAGTAGCAGCCATCAACAACAATAGCGACCCCAACCGCGGCAATCCCTGGGGGGCCAACTGCTTGAGCACGTGGCTCAGTTCTTCGCCGAATACAATCAATCGACCATCGCTCCAGGCAATGGTTTCTCCGTCGTCCTGCCAACTCCAGAAAGAGTCGGTCGTTGGGGAGTAGTATTCGCGGATGGCTAGCTCACGCTCGTGCATCGTCGACTCCCTCTGTCAAACGCACTGCGGAGCGTGAGGCTCGCACGAACTCATCACTCTTTACCACGCTGCAACTTCCATTGGGCTGCAACAAAGCGATGTCGTCAGACTTTAGTTGCAGCACGAGGCTGAGCACTTCGGCATCCACCGCAGGCGACCAGTGATAGCCAACCGGGGCGGCGACGCCTACACGGACCCAATAGTAAGTCCCATTCAGTGGAGGAAGCGGATGCCCGGCAATCAACGTCGAATCACTACTGGTCGCGAATTGCAATCGATCGAGTCGAACCTGCGGGGCGGTGACTACGTAGTTGAGCCACTCGCGACGCGAGACACATACCAGCGCAGCGGGCTGCATCTGCTCGCAGCGCACCAACTGGATATTAACACGCCCAGGCACCTTTGCAGCAAATCGTCGCGTGGGGAGTTCCACCGTTAGCCAGCGACTCAGCGGGGTCCATGCCCCTTCAGGGGCGTAGCCCTGAGGCACCGATTTCCCTAGCGGTACTAACTGCCCGTCCGGCAATGCTCGGAACATCCGGCAACCGAGAATCGACCGCAACACCTGTTCAACGGGTGGGTCGAGTTCGGCACCTCGGACCCAGCAACAAGTAGCGTCGTCGGCCAACACCTCGACACGCGAGTGATGACACAACGGGCTCAAGTGAATGGCCCCCTTGGTCGGCAAACAGGCGTACCAGCCTGGCATCACTTCGGTGCGTCCAAGCTGCGCCATAGGTCGTTGGCCTTGTTCTCGAGAAAGGTACGCTGCTGCGAGTCCACCACCCATTGGCAGCGCGCGGTCAAAAGCGTCAGGCGATCTCGCAACACGCTACGTTCGCTCTCGGCGGCTTCGGCAAGCAAGCTGGCAGCATTCGCCAAATCGGCTTCCAATTGCTCGGGGTCGGGTGCCTCGGACACCAGCGAACGAGGATGCCCCACCGCCCGCTCTTCTTCGGTCGACGACTTAAGCGCCTGGGCGACGAGCGACGCCAGCAGCTCTTGCTCGTCCTCGGTATCCCAGATGTAACGCAACACCCACATATCGGTTTGATTTGCCTCGAGCCGTCCACACAACAACGCACTCGCGGCAATCAGACGCTGCAGTTTCACCGCACGCCGATCCGAAATTTGCACGCCTGCATTACGCAACTTCACGACTAACTGCACGTACTTTGGGCGCACCTGGTCGAAGTTCACTTGCGGTACTAGCAACTGCAAGCGGCGCAAATCGTCGGCAGTGATGTTGGCCCGATGCGTTTGCCGATGACTATCCATCTGCCATCCTGCGGAGAGCACTTCGTCGAGATGCTCGTCGGGCACGTTGTTGCAGCTTACCCGAATCAAGAAGCGGTCGAACAGCGCGTTCAGCGCTTCGTCTTCCGGCAAGTGATTGCTCGCACCAACCACCATCAGCGTCGGCAACGGACGAGTCTCGCGACCGCGCCGAAAGATCCGCTCGTTAAGCACCATCAGCAAACTATTCAGAATCGCACTATTCGCGTTCAGCAATTCGTCCATAAACACGAAATCGGCTTCGGGCAGCATGCCCGTGGTATTGGTTTCCAGCTCTCCATCACGCAGCTTGCGAATATCAAAAGGCCCGAACACTTCGTTCGGCTCGGTAAAACGTGTAAGCAGGTAGTCGAACACGCGACCATCGATCTGGCGAGCAAGCGATTGCACCAGAGCACTTTTCGCCGTACCGGGAGGGCCGAGCATGAACAGATTTTCGCGGGCGACCAAACATAAGCCCAGCAGGTCGATGATTTCGTCCTTGCCGACAAACTGCTGCTTGAGTGGCTCCAGCACCTCGGCTCGCAATTGATGTCCAAGCTCTTGCGTGGCCGGTTCCGATGCGGCAGATTCGGGCGTACTATTCTCAGCAGTTTCCATCAGTCTACTTGTGTCACAGGTTTCGGAGCGAGTTGCTGAGCAAGCCGGGGGCTCAGCTCTGGATAATTGCCCAAAGCACTCTTCACACTTTCGGCGACCACCTCATCGTCGAGACGCGAACCATCGCTTGCTGCAATCACGCGGTCTACATAGAGACGTAACAGCATGGGCGGGGTTCGCAGCACCGCCGCATCCACCGGGCCAACTCCGGCAACGCCTACCGACGACAACGGCCAGGCTGCGGCCCAAGCCATCAGGCGGCCGACTAGAGTATCTTCGGGGGCTGCTGTCTTGGCAAGCTTTAACAGTTCGGGCAGGAATCGCATGGTCAGGTCGACCGCGTAGTGCGTTTCCGGCTGCGTGCGATCGGAGGCGGGGGTGTCGAGCGTCTGGACGATCACATCGTCGCCATAGTCACGATTCACCAACAGCGAAGCGGCATGATGAAACGACTCGGCCGCCCATAGGGCTGCGTCCAAATCCAATTCCGGAGGATCCTGAGGTAAACAAATACGATAGTCTTCCTCAAAGCGAACCAGCACGACACTTGCTTCACGCTTGGTCTGCTCGTCCCACGGCGTGGGGGCTCCGACAAACAGCGGACGACCTTCTAACAGGTGATGCACAAACTCTGCAGACACGCCGATTTCCCCCCCAAAGCAATTGAGACCGCCAGATCCACTTCTCTCTCAGCACTCAGATAGACCCGATACTTGCCACTCGGTTCACCATGCAACTTACCAAAAGCGGTTCACTCGCTGCAGTCTTCTTCCAATGGAATCCGCCTGCAACCCGAAAACTGGCAGGTTTCTGCCATGAGATCGACCTCCTACCGCAGGGAATCATTGTATACTCAGGCAGACAAATTGGTTGCCTAAACCTACCCAATGCTGGCAAACTGCACCGCCCTCCATCGATGATTCTTCGCGACATGAAATTCTCAATTGCCACCGCAACGCTCGTCTCTCTAGCATTACTCTCGCTTTCTCCCAGCTACGCAGAGGAACCACTGTTCGAGAACTCCGGCTTCGAATCGGGAACCCTTCACAACTGGACACCCGAGGGCGAGGCCTTTGCCGTTCAACCCACCAAGGGCGATAACCCATCGCTGCGCGGGCGGGAAAGCAGCTGGCACGAGGGCGAGTATTGGGTCGGCGGATACGAAGCCTACACGAAAGACTCCGGCACCCCCGGCCAAACCCGAGGCGACCAGTTCACCGGCACGCTTACCTCGACTGAGTTCGTCATCCAACAGCCTTACCTCAGCTTCTTGATCTCCGGCGGCAAGCAGCCTGGCAAGCTTGGTGTGAAACTGGTGTGCGGCGACATCGAACGCGAACTCGCCACCGGGTGCGACTCGGAAACCCTGCGTCGATGCAATGCGGAAGTGAGTGACCTGGTAGGTCGACGCGCCAAGCTGGTGATCTACGATAACTCGACTGGGCAATGGGGACATCTGAACGCCGATGCCTTTGTCGGTTCCGCCGAGCCGCTCGCCGACGAGTCGCAAGCGTTTGCTTTCTCGAAACTAGTGCGGGCCGAATTGTACGACGACATCAACTACAGCGAACCGCTCCGACCGCAGTTCCACTTCACTTCGGGTCGCAACTGGATCAACGACCCCAATGGCATGGTGTTCAATGGACAGCAGTATCACCTGTTCTTCCAGCACAATCCCGCGAGCACCGAATGGGGCAACATGACTTGGGGACATGCAACCAGCCCCGACATGATTCACTGGACCCAACATCCGCATGCCTTGCTGCCGTATCGAATCGATGGGCAAGCGGGCACCGTTTTCTCCGGCACCGCAATCATCGACCACAACAATAGCCTGGGCAAGCAACAGGGCGACACTCCCACGATGTGCGCCTTCTTTACGTTTGCTTGCGAGCCACGCTTCTATCAGGCGTTGGCCTACAGTACCGACTTAGGACATACTTGGACCTACTGGAACGAAGGCCGCCCGGTGGTCGAGAACCAAGGGTTCGACGCGGGCGAACGCGACCCCAAGGTGTTCTGGCACGAGCCGAGCCAAAAGTGGGTAATGGCTCTTTGGGTTCAGCAGAATCCAGGACGCGTACGTTTCTTCACTTCAACGAACCTCACCGAGTGGACGTTCGCATCCGATCTGATGCGAGACTGGGCCTTCGAGTGCATGGATCTCATCACGCTGCCAGTCGACGGAGATCCCGCGAAAACCAAAGTGGTGCTATACGATGCCAGCTTCGACTACGAGGTTGGTCAGTTCGATGGCAAGACCTTTCACACCGAAGCGGGCCCATTCGTTGCCGGGGGTGGCGATTTCTATGCGGCTCAAACATTCAACAACCACCCCACCGGGCGGGCGGTGCAAATCGGTTGGATGCGAGGGGGCCCCAATCCCGAGCGGGTTTATCAACTGCCTTTCAACGGCCAGATGTCCTTCCCGTGCGACCTCACCCTGCACACGCACAACAACCAACCACGGCTGCACGCCTGGCCGGTGGCCGAGATCGCCTCGCTCGTCGATACCACGCTAGAGTTTTCGGATGTCACGCTCTCGCCTGGCGACAACTTGCTTGAACAAGTCGAGAAACTCGACCTGGTAGATTTGGAAATCGATTTTGCTCCTGAAGCTTCGAGCGAGCTTGTGCTCGATCTCGGTCGGGCGACGGTCCGCTACGACGCGACGAGCCAGAAGCTCTATTTGCCAGCAGTCGATGGTGAAGGCCACGCCCGAGAGGTCGTCGCTTTCGAGAATCTGAAACCGCGTGATGGATCGATTCGTCTTCGGTTGTTAGTGGATCGCTTGTCGGTGGAAGCCTTTGTGTTCGACGGCGAGCGGTTCTACGCGAGCTATTACAACCCGACCGTCGGCGACGATGCGGTGTCGATCACCAGCCAACATGGAACCACCACGATTCGCTCACTGAAACTCAATCAACTCCATTCGGCTTGGCCTAGTACAAAACGCTAGCGACTCGCTTGAGTGTCCGCGGACGATTCGCCGATTTCGATGGTGATCTCGGCTGGCTCCAAACCTTCGACGGTGGCCTTCAGCACCGCTAGGCCCCGCTCTCCCGTGGGGCGGAGGATCGCCAGGCATCGCCCGGCCCTGGTTTCGCAAACTGGTGCATGAAAGCTTGCGGGCCGGTTCGGTGCACCATTGGCCTGCGCGGCCAGCTCGGCAACTCCTTCCACCGAGAACTCCACCATCTGCTGGGCGTCGGGCACACGGTTTCCGTCAGCGTCAACGAGCTCCACGGTGACGTACGCCAGGTCGTTGCGACTTGCCTTGATCGTTGCCCGGTCGGCTGTTAGCTTCACCGCGACAGGCTCGCCGGCCGTCACCAGTTCGGTCTCAGCGATCACCTTGCCATCCTCCAGCCCAATCGCCTTCAAAGTGCCTGGTGCATAAGGCACCTGGAACACTGCAGTGAGTTTCGCGTCGGCCGCAACCTGCTGCTCGCCAATCACCTGGCCATTCAACTCGAGTCGTACCGCTGAGCAGCGAGTATAGACAGCCACCTGCAGCGGCTGCTGCTCGTAGCCCGCCCAATTCCACTTTTGGTATTCATTCGGCCAGGCCCATCCACTCAGCACTTCGTGCGTGCCCTCTGGCATCGGCGCGTGCACCGCCAACTCGATCGAGCTGCGTCGCCAGAGCACGTCGCGATAGTACGACTGAGGTTTCTTGAATCCGCAGAGATCAAGGTCGCCACACCAGGCGTTGTGCCAAGGCCACGACATGAAGAACGGATTCGGTTCGTTGCTCAGCACCGAGTGTGCTAGGCCCGACTCGCCTAGGTAGTCGATCGCCGTCCAGACGAAATCACCAATCACATATGGATGCTGCTCCACGAGGTCCCAATAAACCAGGGCATCCTTGGGATACGACTCCGCCCCGTAGATCACGCGATCGGGCACTCGCTCGTGATCCCGCTCATACACCTGAGGCAAGTAGTTATACCCCGCGGCATCCAAATGCTTGAACGCAATATCCGACAGTTGGTCCCAGTTCTGGTAGACCTTTCCCCAGTCGTTGCATATCGCCTGCGTGACTGGCCGAGTGCGATCGTGCTGCAGCACCGCCTCGCGCAGGGCGAGTTGGGTCGCCTCGCCGCGGAACTGCTCGGGAATCTCATTGCCAACCGACCACATGATCACAGACGGATGATTGCGATCGCGACGTACCATCGAAGCGATATCGCGAGCGTACCAATCTTTGAAGTGGCGATGATAGTCTTGATCGTTGTCGAGCTTTTGCTCGTTCCACTGGTCGAACGCTTCGTCGATCACCAGCATGCCAAGCCGGTCACAAGCGGCGAGCATGGCTGGAGCCGGGGGAGCATGGCTGGTGCGGATTGCGTTGTAGCCGTTCGCCTTGAGCAGCTCGACCTTACGCACTTCCGCTCGATCGATCGCGGCCGCCCCCAGCGGGCCATTGTCGTGATGAATACAACCACCTTTGAGCAACACTGGCTCTCCATTGACCAGCAGGCCGTCGTTGGCATTCATCTCGACACTACGTATCCCAAACGTCGTGCCGACCGCGTCGACGGTTTCGCCATCGATCTCAATGGAGACTTCCGCTCGATACAACTGCGGGGCGTCTAGCGACCACAGCTTGGGACTCGCGACTTGCAGCGACTGCTTTAGCACTTGGCGATCCTTGGCCGGCAACCTCACTCGCTGGCGGGTGGCCTTGACCACTTGCCCAAGCGGGTCGGTCAAACGCATATCGACGACCGCCGCCTCCGCTTGCTCCGCACGGTTTTGGATCTCGACGCTCAGCTCCACGGTAGCTTGGTCGGGTTGCACGTCGTGCGTGGAGACGAAGAGCCCGCCGCTTGGCACGTATTGCTTGTGAGTTCTGGTCAACCACACATGGCGAACGATGCCCGAGCCCGAGTACCAGCGACTATTCCGCCCAAGGTTCCGCACCCGCACCGCAATCACATTGTCGACACCGGGCTCGTGAAGATAGGGAGTCAGCTCGTACTCAAAACTGGTGTACCCATAGGGATGATTGCCGAGGTGATGGCCATTGATCCATACGTCAGAGTTCATGTACACCGCGTCGAACCGCAATACGGTTCGATCCACGGAAGTATCGATAGTGAAGTGCTTGCGATACCAACCGACACCTCCCACCACGTAGCCAGTTTTGTCGCGTCCCTCACTCTCACTCGGATCGAACGGGCCGACGCGCCGCGACTCCACGCCCGAAGCGTACATGCCCCCTTCGCCGGAGCCATCGTACACGCGCACCGCAATCACATTAGTTCCATCGGCACGCAATACTCCAGTGGGAACCTGATACCGGCGTTCCCGGTCCCAGGCAGTTTGATAGTTAGGTGGGAACGAACCGGTGCCGCCAAGGCGGGTGCCATTCACCCACACTTCATCCACGTCGTCGATGCGGCCGAGCAGCAACGTGACTTGCTTGCCTTGCATTTGCTCGGGCACTTCGATCGTGCGGCGGTACCAGCCATAAACGTTGTCATCAGTGTAGTCGGAATGCCGATCCCAAGCGGCCGGCAACATCACGGTTTGCCAATCGCTGTCATCCAGGTCCGCCGACTTCCAGTTGGCATCGTCACCGCGATGAAAACGCCATTCGCCGGTCACGACGTCGAGTTCGGCATCGTTCGTCTCACGGGGCGGCAGGTCTTCGATACTCCAATCATGCGGCAGGTCGAGCACCCGCCAGGCGGAGTCGTCGAACTCCGGCAAATCGGCACCTTGCACGTCTCCTCGAACAAACCGCCAGTCGCTATCGAACGCCAAGTCGCGCTGTGCACACGCAGGCGATGGGAATCCGACCTGCAACATCACCACAACCGCTAACAGCACGCTTACTTTGAAATTATGATTCGCGAACATGAACCACATGCTCCTCGACGCGCGACACGCGAAGGTGCCGCAGAAAAGGGAACGAGGCAACCACCTGAAAGGGAGACCACCTGCTCAGCCAAGTGGGCCGCGCAGGCGACTTTTCCATAAACCAAGTTTAGCTAAAATCACGTCGTCGCTAAAGACACGAGCCAACAACTGAGCGGACAATTCTGAAAATGACCGGTGGAAAGCTCCGGCCGCTGCCCCATAGCAGTGGGCGAGAATGCTCATTCACCCTCCCTAGAAAGAAAGGTAAAAAAGCACGCCCGGCAGGACTCGAACCTGCAACCCCTGGTTCCGAAGACCAGTGCTCTAGGCAACCTACGGCTTGCCGCTTAACGGATTCACAGCACGCACGGAAGCTAAAACCGCGTGCTAAGTTTCGGCAGAATGAACGCTTCGGATTCTCTTACTTCGCTTGCTCGTTCGTACATTACCCGCGAACACCTCTCCCCCGCTTACGCTTCCCAGATTCTTGCCCGTTGCCACCGCTTCGAACAATGGGCCAGCCGAGAAGTTAGCCCCCAGGTTCTGGCCGCATCACCGACTCTATTATCGGCATTCCTGGTACACTTAGAGCAGCTAGGATTATCAGGCACCACGGTCAGAGGATACCGGGCTTGCATCCTAGCTGTTTCCCATGATGCACTGGGCAATACTGGACTAGGTGCAAACGTCCGAAGAGTGCGACGGAAGCAAGGAAACCCCGTCGCATGGACAGCAGAAGAAATCCGGGCATTGCTACGAGTCGCCACTACTGCACGCGGTGCGACTGCGGACGGTATCCCCTTTAAGCTCTACTGGCCCGCCTTGATTCACTTTGGATATTCGACCGGGCAACGGCTAGCTGATTTACTCGCGTGCAACCGCACGGACATTAGTAAGAATGGCGTTTGGACTTGCACCCAAAACAAAACCGGAAATATTGTCACCTTGCGACTTTCGGCCGATGCTCTCAATTACGGCCGACGCCTTCCCTCTGATCGCGTTCATTGGGTTCCGTGGCCTTACTCCGTCGAGATGCTTCGCCGGAGGTTTGCCAGATTGGTGGCCGACGCACAGATACGACCCGGTTCCTTTAAGTGGCTACGTCGATCGGCGGGCAGTCACTATGAAAAAGAAAACCCAGGTGCCGGGCATCGACTACTTGGCAACACCAGAGCAATCTTCGACGAAAGCTACCACGATCGGAGCTTGACCCAACAACCGCTAACGGCTCCACCACTCGGCAACGACTAACGCCGCCAAGTGCACCGGATAAAACCAGTAAAACAAATCCGAGCGGATACGCGGCATCTGTGGAACCAGATGGCTATAAGAGTAGAAGCCCAAGGGCACTACCGAAAAGATAATAAACCACCAGTCTAAAAGGCTCGCAACCGGCCAGAGATAAACCGCCATGCACGCCACAGCAACCGCCGGAACGTCCGGCAAGCGATGAGCATAAGCCACAAGCAAGACCCCAACCGCGATCGCTCCCCCTTCGCAGACGGAATGCCCTACGGCAAACTCCCCCACGGCCAAGGTCAGCAAACACGCCAGGCACGACCGCCAATTAAACGTAGAGAGAGTCACCACCAGAGAAAGAGTAAATAAGATATTCAGGCGAGGGACACCGAAGCAGAGATAATAGAACGGTTGTGCCATCACCGCGAAGCAAAACAGCCGAAGCGAATAATCTGGAGCGCTTCGAGTATGGCGGAGGCCATTCAGGAGCAAAAGAAAGAAACCAGGGATTGCGGCCCGTCCGACCATCCGAAGCCAAATCGAACCATCGTAAACGGCCGTCACGTGGTCGACCACCATTGCCGCCACAGCAAGCCAACGGATCAAAGCGTAATTCATGGTTTAATCCCTTCCTTGGGAACATCGAACAAAGCAGGCGGTCTAGGTTAGGACCCTGGCAATCCTGCAGCGGGGGCGTTCTACCTATCACCCCCTTGCCACCCAACCTAGACCACCTGCCATTGGAGCCGCTACGCGGCCTATTTTCTTTTCCGCTCATTGCCGCTGGGCTAGCCCCTTCTCAGGCATGCAGAGGAAACTAGCGGAGGCGGCCTTGCCGCCTTAATTCTTCCTGAACCTCATCCGCAATAACGTGCCCCCAGCTTTGCGGATAACGATAGATTCCTTGGACTTGCTTCGGCATCCTATCGAACGTGCAGAGCCAACGTCGGCACACCATGAAGGCCACGCGGCCGACGGCATCGGGTGAAAGAGTCACCCCTGCCCGCTTCAACTCACCAGAAACCGTGATTTCATTAGCCATCGTTGCCCCCCACTTCCAAGAAGTCGTAAAGCTCCTGGAAACACTCCGCCACGTCGTCATCGTAATCCCAATGGACGTTTAGCAAGACGCCGCGGCCGTTCGGCACGGGAACAATCATGCCCGCGTCCGTTTCGAGCATTTCGAGTACATCACCGACGGACGCGAAACCACGGACGTTACCACAGGCACCGCACGTAGGCACGACAACACCGGCAGAGCCATCGCCACGGTAGAACTGCTGCAAGAACAGCGGCGTATGGCCCCCGAGCCAAAGCTTTTCCGCTTCCCCGATAACGCTGGCAATGCTCCAGTGCCCAAGGAACTCACGCCCAACCACACAGCCCCTAGCACACTGATTCCACGAACCGCAAGCCTCACACCTACAAGGACTCGCGTACACATAGGTTTCGAACGCTACTCCATCGGTACGACTCATGGCTTCTTATCCTTTCCAAAGTTCACACGAAACACCGTATTATTAAAGAGCGGAAGAGGCTCCGAGCCGCTTGCACCTTCCTTGCCCGCCGGTGACATCGGCCGGACTTGCTCGGAGCTTTCCCCCGCTTCAGTTGGCGAGAGTTCATCGAGCAAACCGCGGGCGTCGTAACTGTCCTTTTCGATCGAGTGTTGCGACAGACCCCCCGCGATTCGATAAACTCGGCACCACACTTGAACAACATGCACCTCACGTGAGAAAGCGTCATTCGTTCGCCACCCGACGGAATCCTCACCGGTTTCCCTGTCCTTGACGATCGCACCAAGAAGGTAGACGCCGCCCGCTTCTACCGCGGCCGTTGTCTTGAATGTTTCCTCTCCGGTCACCGGAGCCAGCTCGACGTAAGAGCGAACGTCCGACATTCGTATTTCGAGATCGAGCAACGCCCGACGCTGATCGACTTCCCGTAGCGTCAGAGACACATCGGTGCCAGTTTGAATGAAGTCGTAACCGTCCGTTCGCGTAGTGCCCTGATCGGTCGTCACCTGCCGAGGGATCGGCACCTTATCGCCTTGCACCACCGAAGAGGTTGCCCCGTCGACCAACACGAACATCGGAGCCGAACTCACGCGAACGTCGGAACGCTCGGAAGCCGCTCGTAAGATTCCGTCGAGCGCAGCACCGAGGTCGAGATCGAGATCGAACCCGGAGGAGCCGACGGCAAAACCGAAAGCCAGATCGGCGGCCGGCGTCAGATCAAATCCGAAATCTTCAGCCGCACGTCGGGACCACCCGACCAAATGCAACTCGCACACCCAGACGGGCACCGGCGTTGCTTCCACCTGATCGAGCATCGAGGCGACTTTCGCCAACACTTCCACCTTGTCGCCGACGACGACCAAGCCATCCGAGAAGGCGACAGACCGCCCCGACTCGGCTCCAAAGACCTGCAAGGCTTGCGTCAGTTGCTCGGCAGAAAGACGACGCACACGACGCACCAAAACCCCGCGGTCCTGCGGTTGGCTCTGGCCAATGATGTAGACGCCGTTTTGCTCGCGGAGAGAGAGCCCCAGGCGACGAGCCACTGCGTTCAGGAGTTCGACGATTGGAATGTCGCGGACTTCGGCGAACACTTCCTGATCCTCAGCACCGGCATCGACAATCACAGACACGCCAGTTTCGTCCACCAACCACCGCACGAACTGACCTAGCGGCATGCCATCGGCCGAGACGGTGACCGTTTGGCTCTGTTCATCCGAGGCCTTTTGAGGCTCACGGGCCAGAGCTTGCTGGTAGAGGTCCCGAAACTGAGGTCCTACCGATCGCAGGGGAACTTCCCGCGGGCTTCGAACCACTCCCGCCGTCGGCAGGTTTAGCAGAGTCGAGCAACCCAGAAGGGGCACCCATGCCAAGCATAACGCCGTCATCGAACGTAACCCGACGCCGCCACGTATCAACTTTCTCGATTTTCGCCCCATCAAATTCGCCTCCTACGATTGTTTCCCCCTCCCGGATGTCCGATCCATCGGACAACCAAACCCGCTTCCCATCGATCGCTACCACTCGGATTGAGCGACGCCTCTTTTCTCGTGCTTCTTCTTCCGCTTCGCGTTCCGCCCGAATCCTTGCCCTCTCGGTTTCGACCTGGTCACGGAGGACACTCATTTGGTCGAGGACCGTTTTCCGTTCCGCTTCCGGTAATCCCTTGAGCAATTCTGCAAACTCAACCGCCGAGGCTTCTGACAGCTTTGACTCTTTCCCAACCGTTGAAAAAGACCGGGTGCCCTTCTCGCCATCCAAACGAATAACCTTTTCCACGGATTGTTCCTCGGCGTTCGCTGCCATCATCGACTTAGAGCCATCCATCCAGCTATCAAGCAAATACGCTACTCCCCCACCAAAACACAACCACCCGACAACAGCCACCAACACCAGCCGCGACGTAACGCGAACCCACGTACGCCGCAAGAACCAGAGCCACGTCGGCATCCACTTGCGGCCGTTCCTTTCCTCAAACCAGAACACCGGCCGCTTTTGATGCTCAAGTAACATCGTGGCCGCCTGCTTCGACGAGGTACCTCCACCCGTCGCAGACAACGACTCATACAGATCGAAATAAAACGGCATCAATCGCGATAACCTTACGCCGTCCTCTCTCATTTTCCCCATCTGACGACGAAACTGAACAACCTGTACACTCAGCCAGTAATCACCAGTAAAGGACGCGATGACCTCCCACCACAGACCAAGTTCGATACCAAACCAAGGGTCCCGGAGCTTATCTGCTTTCGTTAACTCATAACGAAGCTCCGAGTGAATTTTGATTGCAGGACCAACCTTACTTTGATCCTGACTAACAAAGTACACACCTGCCCATTCCTCATGCCGCACTTCGCCTAACCACGACTCCCACAGCGTTTTCCGCGACGGATCAGACGCCGGATAAAACAAATGGCATTCATCGAGAATAAAGACAGCACCCTTAACCGTCTCCAAACCCACCAACCACGGCGACTCCCTCAACTCGGCCGGGCTCGAATTTCCCTCTTTCCAATTTGCAAGCACCGTTTGCGGTATAAGAATGAGTTGATCCTTAACCGATTCCAGTTCTCGGCCTGTTGCTTTACTGACTGCTCCGCTGAACTCCTCAACCTTGAGCGGTAAATTCGTAACAACAGGCCCTTCGTGTTCTTTAAGACGCTGAAAAAGATCATAGACACAGCAATAGGATTTCCCCGCCCCAGGTGCACCTGTAATGAAGACGACACAAAAACTAGTCCAGGAACTTTCGAACATCAGGAAGAACCAATGGTAGGAATAAACTTAATCACATAACGCACGAACACAACCGAGACCCAGAATATCGAATACGCACCAAGAATCTGAAAGAACTCGTCGAGCGGTAACCACAAATTAGCCCCCGCATAGAGATCGAGGAATTGGGTCGTATCGGGGAAATGCAGGTACTGCAGTAGAGCATCCAGCATATCCCGAACCCACTGCCAAGCAGGTTGCATGTACGCCCAAACCCAATTCCAGACCCAACCAAAAAGAGCAGTACAAGCATCTAAAATGGTTTTTCCTAACCACTTTAATGTCCACAAAATCTGCTGAATCGTGTCGAGGAGTTGCATCATTACCACCTGAACAAAAGGTACGCACTACGTCGAATGAAGTACACGATCATATAAAACGTGAAGAACACCCGCACAAACTCCCGCAAGGCGTCCACCGCACCAAACACCTCCACCTCAGAATAAAACGAGTCGTTCAGAGTCATATCGACCGAGACCCGTTGACGAAAATTCTGGTTATAGAATGGCACGTCGAAGTAATAACTACCGACGCTGCCACCAGAGAAATCTGGTATTTCAAACTGGGGTGGATTGAGGTTCGACATATCCGGCACTTCCCAACTCATGCCAGCCCAATAATCCTCTCCAGTGTCTGCCCCACCACCAAACCCACCACCCGAGTTCTGATACTTCAATTCATTAGCAATGATCTCAAGCCAATAACAAGGATCGCAATCCCCAGTAGCAGGAGGATCAGGCCATACAGGAGGCGGATCATAGCTCGGAGGATCACTCGGAGGAGGCCCAGGGGGATCGATACCGATAGGCGGATCAGGAGCCGGAGTAGGTTCTGGAAAGTCCTGGTACGCATCATCCGTCCCATTACCGTCCGCATCCGGATCGGACCAGTTAGGAATCCCATCACCGTCCGCGTCATCATCGAACTGATTCGGGATGCCATCGCCGTCGATATCCCCAGGTGGAAAGACTATGACTGTTTCCCGCTCGATCTCGTTACCGGGCGGCTGCCACCACGGCGGCGTTGGCTCCGGGTCCGGGTCCGGTTCTTCGGAGCAGTCTTGCCCGCGGGGGAACTCGTCTTCCGCGTCGGGGCTTCCATCGCCGTCATCATCGTCATCTTCCGAATTTGGAATACCGTCGCCGTCAACGTCGCCATCCTCGCAATTTCCGACACCGTCGCCATCCATGTCACCGCCACCGCACACTGGGTTCCCGTGCGGAAACTCGTCCATTTCGTCGCGGATACCGTCGCCGTCGTCGTCATCGTCGACCGAATTAGGTAAGCCATCGTCGTCAATGTCGCCATCCTGACTATTCGGTAGCCCATCGCCATCGATATCGCACGAGTTGTACCAGTCTTCGCCGTTTTCAAAGCCGACCGGTGGCCCGCTGGTCGTATAGGTCACCGTGTCGACTTCCTGCCACTCATCGGTAGATGCTCCCTGAGCAATCTCCCAATACTTCTCCTTAAAGTGCCATTCTCCCGCGATCCGCCACTCAGTCCGAGCCACAAAAACCCGAGCAAACGTATTATCCGAGGAGTTCGCCTCCACCGGATGCACATACTGGTAGGTTTTAACGCCGCCCACCTCGCTGAATACGGTAACCCTTGGTCTTCCCCACCTTAGACGGACCGACGGCGGCGCCTCGATGACCCCCGGTGCGGCGAGTTTCCGAAGTTTCCCAGGCTGGAAACCCACTCTGTCGGCCGCCCTCCCCGAACGACCCCACGAAGGTTTCTGGTCCATCAAATAACTGATTAGAAGTCTCCAATGGGGGAATAACACGGCTGACAAGCACATCGGAAATGACACCACCAAAGAAGCGAGACACATGTGACGAGTCCCCCCCCACTTCCATGAGGCCGGGGACTGGTGCACCCATCGTCATATACCACAATCCCTCATTCTCGTGATTTGCAAACACACCATACCCACCCTCCGGGTCTGGGGCACAACCCAACATCACCGTATGAAACTCGCCGTCTGTGCACGGACCCAAATCAGCGGTGATCCAACTGCTCTGGTCATCGCTCCGTCGCCACATAACCAGATTGCCCTTTGCAATGCCGTTATTCCCATTCGGATTCACCGACAGAAAAATACCGACCGGCTGTGAGCCGCCAGTCGTCATATCAAGCACGCACCGAATATTCGAACTCCACCCCTCCGGCTGCTCGGTATTCGCCTTAAACCGTACCAAGACGAAACCAAGGCCGTCGTTAAACGTCTGGGGCCAATCCAACACCGTATTACCGCTGAAGGACAACCCGCCATCCCACTGAATCGTATCGGAATCGTCGATATTGGGTTGGTCGCCAATCACCGTGGCACCAGGAGGAACGGCGATCATATCCGCACGGGCCAGGGCGGTCGCAGCAACGTCATCGTATTCGTTCGCGAAACCCACCGAGGCGGACAGCACACACAGAGTACAGAGAAGGGCACGCATTACCAAATATCCTTATGATTTTTCGCGTAAACGATCAAACGCCACGACACGAAGCCAGAGATGAAGGACAGCACCATAGCACAGACCTCAGCGAAAAACTGGATCGTCTCCAACAGTTCGATAATCGTGTCCGCCTGGGTCTCAGTCATCAAAACACCTTGGAAAAAAAGAGCGGGTGCCGCCCGCTGAATGGACAAAGACGACCGACACCCACCCTCAGCTTGGCCTAGCGACCCAAAGCCCGCATCGCCCACTTCATGGCGTAACGGACAATCAGAAACGCGAACATACCACCAACGGCCACGGCAACGACCGAGCCCATTTTGGTAATACCCTCACTGATGAAGGCCCCAATATCCACACCGGAATCAGGAATCAGAGGATCGGAGGCAGATGCCACGCCCATCTGCAAACCGAAGAATGCCGCCACGGCAGTACAGACCCGGCCAGCAACGCTATTGCACGCCGACGACGCCCGCCGAAGAACACCAACGCCCTTCGACAACGCACCTAATACCAAACTCTTTGCACCAGAAAACATAACTCGACACCTTATCGCCCCTGACAATCCCGCGGCATCCAAATACAGCCGGCCGCGGTTCGGCTGTTTAAGCTTTACTCCACCAAGATGACCAGCGGCCCCCCTTCGAGAACCAAGCAAAAAAATGAAACACAATAGCAATCGTCATGCCATACCACCAGTGTTCCGCCCACCACATAAACGGAGTCATACGCCTACTCCTTCCAGGACCATCGGCCCGGTATCGAATAAGGCTCGCTGGCAATCCAGCGGAGGTGGAATCGCTTCCTTACGTGGTGCCCACTCGGAGACCTGCCCGCCCCGCCCTTCGAGGTAATGCACGATTGCTTCACATTGCTCCCAATTTAGAATAATGCGATTGCTAGAAATCTCATGGCCCGCGAGGTCGGCCAGAGCCGAAAGGCTCTCATTACCCGAAGCAACCCACCGCTTATTCACAACGACTTCGCCGCCGACCTCGATCGTCGTTTTATATTCGATGATCGTTACCTTGCGGCCGCAAAGCTTCACGCGACCCTCGATCGACTCTGCCCGACGCTCGTAAGGCCCGCGTGCTGGTGCTTCCGCTTCCCCGTCCGGGTACTCGTACGCCACGTACATTTCATACTCGTCGGGCTCCTCGTCCATTTCCCACTCCGGCGGGTAGCCCTCCTGTCGAATGAACTCTGCACGCTCGGCCGCATCGCGGAGGGCATCAAGCTCCGGGTCTGAGAACAGCCCTTGCGACGCCGTGTAACGCTTGAAAATCCCCTGACGCTTCAGCACCCAATCGGGATAACCACCCTTTGGGAACTTAACCAGGTATTTGGTCGAGTAGTTCGCAGCGTGGTCCTTCGAAACGAAGCCGCGGGGCTTCGTAATCTTCACCATGCCCATTCTGAACCGGTGCCCCTCACGAGCAGGCCCAGCCGCATTCCAAGCCCGCTCGACCGAATCGTGAGGAATGAAGTCGGCATCGATAAGCACGTGCCAGTGCGGCCAGCCCGATTCGTGCAGTTCAAGTACCGCGAAGTAGTGCCCCACCTCCTCGCCGTAAAGCCGCCTTAACTCCCGCACCATCCGAGAGATCAGTCCCTTCTCCCGCACGTAATCAAATGCTTGTTCAGGCCCGTCGAAGTTCCGAGGGTCGACCGTACAGGTAACCATAATAGGCCGAGAAGCCTGCCACCGCTGAACCGCCGCCATCAACTTATGACGCAACGCCCAGCCCCGCCCGGTACAGCACTCCGGGCAGAAGAACGACTTGCACCCGCAGCCGATTACATGGAATCCGTTTGGTTTTTCGTTCATCGCTGTTTATCCAAACAATTCGGAGGTATTCAAGTTAAAGGCGGCGGAGCCGCCTGGCGTGGCTCCGCCGCTCCGGGGACCGCGAGCGAGCCCGCCAGCGTGCTCCGCCGATTACCCCTTTACTCCATCCAGCTACTACACACACGCCCCAGACGCAATAGCCCCCCGGCTACTGTATTAACGTGGGCAGGAAATAGGGGGCGTTGCTACTCCTTGACCCACGCCACTATCGGTTAGGGTTGCGACTTTTCGCGGCTTCCTACCTTCCGCATCGAACCGTATAACCTCTCCCAGTGGATTCACGATGCACAAACGCCCCTCAAGTAAGTCGTTCAGAACCGAGTGGGTCATTTTCTGAACGCTTACGCCAACACGCTCCGCACGCAGCCGCAACCGCTCACGGAAATCACGATCGCACCGGATCGTTAGAACAGGTGCTTTAGTAGCCATGATCGCACCTCAGAATCTCGCCGAACATAAACGCCACAGCGTAAGAAGAAGCCAACCAAAGAATTCCATTCCCCAGGTTGGCCTCATATGCCGCGTTCAGCTTCCATGCTTCACGCCCCAATTGGTCTAGCTGTTCTCGCTGGCGACCACACGTAACTCCGTCGCTGCGATCCGTAGGGTCCCGTCGCGGGTTTGGGTCACATCCGCTTTCACATGCACCCAATCGCCCTCGAAGGGCCAATGACGGAAGTCGGCGGGATTCTCGCCGTACATCGTGTGCGTGAAGCCCATCCCTTCGAGCTTCATCACTTCCCGTTGCTTGCCCTCGTAGGTCCGTGGTCCACGGGCAACACACTTCACCACGCCCTGAAGTTTGATCCCTTCGATCATCATGGCTTTCGCACGATCGAGAGAGATTGCATCGTTGTTCTTTGGTTCCGGCTTCGTAGCAGATTCGGCCATCAATCGCCCCATCAGAATTAGGGAACGCGGCCACTAGAACAGCGGCAAGAGATATAGCCAATAGCATGACCGTCGCTCCATCGGTAAAGGAAATACCCGCCGGAACTCCCCGGCGTCGATGGAGTGATTATTGCACTTTAAACGTTATTCGTCAATCGAAATTATTGCGATTTCGACGTTCCCGCTTTAGGATCAATACGCATTAGCTTACTAGGGGGAACGTCCAACGCTTCCGCGAACAGCTCGACAGTAGATAAACGCACATCCTTACGACGATTCAAAAGGTTCGAGACATCCGATTGCCTACGGCCCATTCGCTCCCCAAGCCGCTCCTGATTGAGCCCCTGACGCTTCATTTCACGCTTGGTATTCGCAACGAAGACTTCGTACAGCCGACACATAACAAGGCTCCTAGAACGAAAGGAGGGAAACGAAGCACGCCCGGCAGGACTCGAACCTGCAACCCCTGGTTCCGAAGACCAGTGCTCTATCCAATTGAGCTACGGACGCATGGCTAACCAGCTTGCCGAGGCAATTGGTTTCGCTCGGCAGCATTCTAATCGGCTGGCTGGGGTCTTGGGAAGACATCGGTCGGCTGCTGTGGGTTCGCGTTGGGCAAAAAACTACTCCTCTACGGGGAAATATGCCACCGCGAACAGCCGCGATGGATCGGTCCAGACCGTGGGAGCCGCAAAACCTGCGCGGCTTGCCATCTCGCTGAACGACTCGACACTGTATTTGTGCGACAGCTCGGTACGCACGGTCTCGCCTTGGCGGAACGCGATCGACCGACCCGCCAGGTGCACGGTTTGGTCGGCCTGGCTGACCAGGTGCATTTCGATGCGATGATGCTCTTCGTTGAAGACCGCGCGATGGGTGAACGCCCTGAGATCAAAATCGCCATCGAGCTCTTCGTTAATCCGACGGAGCAGATTCAGGTTGAACTTTGCAGTGACCTGCTGCTGGTCGTCGTACGCCTGCTCCAAAGTGCGACGATCCTTGATCAGATCGAACCCAATGAGCAGCCCGCCGCCGGGGCCTACGAGGTTCGACAACCGCGACAGCAGCTCTTCGGCCGCGGCAGGGCGGAAGTTGCCGATCGTCGAACCGGGGAAGTACGCCACGCAGCGGGCGGGTTCGAACTCGGCGTCGGGCAGGGCGAACTCCTGCGTAAAGTCGGCATGCACCGGTACCACCTGCACGTCGTCGTGTGCTTCGGCGATGCGCTCGGCCGCTTCGTAGAGATGCTCGCCGGAGATGTCGACCGGCACGTAGCAAGTTGGTTTCGGCAGGCGAGAGAGCAACGCGCCGGTCTTCATGCTGCTGCCGCTGCCGAGTTCGACAACGATCGCCCGCTCGCCGATGCGGTCAGCCATCTGCTGGCCATGCTGCTGCATGATGGCCACTTCGGTGCGGGTGGGATAGTACTCCGGCAGCTCGCAAATCTGATCGAACAGTAAGCTTCCCCGGCGGTCGTAAAAGTACTTACTCGGCAAGGTCTTCTGCTCGCCGGAGAGACCCTCGAGCACGTCCTCCAGAAACTCTTCAATGGCTAGCGGCAGCTCGGTAGTGGTAGAAGGGGGCATGGGATTCGCCTGGTTAAAAGTAGTATTTGAACAAACGGAGTCGCTGCAGAAGCGACTATCGTGCGAGCCGGATGCCGGTGAATTGCCAGCGGGCTTCGGGCGGGAAAAAGTTGCGATAAGTGGGGCGGATGTGCGACTGGCTTGTCGCGCACGAGCCGCCTCGCAGCACGTACTGGTTGCACATGAACTTCCCATTATACTCACCAATCGCCCCGGGCGGCGGAGCGTAGCCAGGATACGGGGTGTAAGGGCTCGAGGTCCATTCCCACACATCGCCGTAAGCCTGCTGCAAGGAGCCTTCTCCTATGCTTGGAGCCGGGGCAGGGTGGTAGCGACCACTCTCTACGAAGTTGCCCGTGATCGGCACCTGCTGGTCGATGGTCATCCGCTCCCACTCCGCTTCGCTCGGCAATCGGCACCCAGCCCAGCGGGCGTAGGCGTCGGCTTCGAAGTAGCTGACGTGGCACACCGGTTCGTTGCGATCTACCGGCACCAACCCGGCGAGCGTGAATTGATGCCATTCGCCGTTGACTTGCTGCCAGTACAAGGGAGCGTTCCAGCGATCCGCTTGCACCACGCTCCAACCAAGCGACAGCCAAAGCTCAGGACGCTGATAACCACCTGCGTCGATGAACTCCAGGTACTCGGCGTTGGTAACTGGCCGCGAGGCGATCTCGTGCGACTGCAGCAAGGCTTCGTGCCGTGGACCTTCGTTGTCGTAGTGAAAGCCGTCGCCAGCGTAGCCAATCTCACGCACTCCTTCGCTGCCCGGCAACCAATCGATCGCTGCTGCTGGCCTGGGCGAAAGCGGTTCGCGCGATTCGTAAACCGGCCACAACGGGTTGCACGAGAACAGGTGCTTCACGTCGGTGAGCATCAACTCCTGGTGCTGTTGCTCATGCTGCAAACCCAACTCGACGATCGACAACAACTCGGTCGAACTGCTATCGAGTCCTGCAAGCAGTTCCACCATTTGTTGGTCGATTGCCTGGCGATAGCGATGCACGTCGCTCATCAGCGGCCGCGACAACAGTCCTCGCTGAGAGCGAGGAAACTGCTCGCCGACCTGATTGTAGTAAGAGTTAAACAAGTACTCGAACGCAGGATCGAACGGCTCGTAACCGGCAATCGCAGGCTTCAGCACGAAGGTCTCAAAAAACCAAGTCGTGTGAGCCAGATGCCAGCGAATGGGACTCGCATCGGGCATCGACTGGATCACGCAATCTTCCGGAGCAAGTGGCGAGCACAACCGATCGGTGGTTTGTCGCACCTGCTGATAACGCTCCAACAGAGATGCGGCAGGAGAAACAGGCGAAGCTTTGAGGGTTGTAGAAAAAATAGCACACCTCGTGCGATCCATGAGTTTGCAATCTAGATATGATATTGTTACGACCAGTATAGAGGGGGACCGTTGAATGACTACCCACGAGGTCGGTGGTGCCTGGAGCGACCCTTCAGCATCGCGAAGGCTTCCTCCATCCGTGCGTTGCCAGCGATTGCGGAACATGCGAAACTTCATTTCTAGGTGAGTTGTGTCGGTTGTTGCTGGCAATGCTTGCCTTTGGGTAGCGAATGTTCATTTTGTGTAACGGAGCGTTTGTTCATGGATCAACCATTGCCACCCCCCGAATGCCTGCACCGCGGCAAACACTTGACCCTTGTTGCTCGCGGGCACTGGGAATACGCGGTTCGTACCGTGGCCTCGGGCGCGGTTGGCATCTTGGCGATTACCAGCGACGAGCAGGTGGTGCTGGTGGAGCAGTACCGCATTCCGGTCGGGCGACCTGTGATCGAGATCCCCGCCGGCCTGGTGGGCGACACGGCGGAGTTTGCCGGCGAGCCGCTGATCGAGGCGGCCAAACGCGAACTGCTGGAAGAAACCGGCTACGTCTCGGACAGTTGGTCGGAGCTCGGCAGCGGATACTCGTCGCCAGGTCTGTCCGACGAGTCGATCATGTTCTTCCTGGCCGCCGACTGTCGCAAGGAATCCGACGGCGGTGGTGACGACTTTGAAGACATCCGCGTGCACACCGTGCCGCTGGCCGAGGTCGATCAATGGCTCGACTCGCAGCAAGCGGCCGGCATCGGATGCGACTTCAAACTGTTCGCTAGTTTGCGAATGGCCGAGAAGCACCGCCAACAGTAGCGATGCATTGAAACGCCATCGTTTTCCGCGGGCTACAGCATCGGTAGCATGTCGCTGCCGCGCATGTCGTCGAGCATCTTGCGGCACTCAAGCGGATCGGTCGGGTCCATCTTGAGCAAGGTGCTCACGATTTCGTCGGCCATCACTCCTTTGCCTAACTTCTCCAAACACCAAGCGGCTCCCCGCCCCGCGGCGAAGAACCCCTGATTCGCTAACTGCGAAGCCGGCACCGGCACCGGCTCGCCCGCCCGCCGCCAGGCCTTGTAGCCAAGCTGGTACGCGTAACCAAAGTGCCCACGGGCCAGGGGAACATCGTTCTGATACTCCACGGCCATCTCGCCGAGCAGCAGATGGGCGTCGAGGCAGTCGCTGCAGCCCGACAACAGCCAGCGAAGCTCGTCCTGGGCGACTTCCCATTCCCCCTGTTCGAGCATGAACCGCACTTCGTCGATGTCTTCGGCCCGATCGCGGGCGCAGCGGGGATGCTTGAGTGCCCAGCCTTTGCCGCCGGCTAATTGGGCGAGTGACACGCTGCTGGAGCTTGGGGTACCAGGTTTTTTCTTGCCGCGGGATTGCGACGGACGCTTCTTAGCCAAGGGAAAATCCGAATAATTGCCGAGTCGATGGATCGAACGAAACTCGCATTATCGCTTTGGAGACTCGTTTCGACCAGCTAGGATAGTAGGAAGAACCTCCTATTGGAACTTGCCGCACAGAAACGCCCCCTCTGCTCGGCAAACTCAAAACCTGAACCTGCATGCCCGACCCCGCACCGCTTCCGCCGACCAACTGCCCGTTCTGTGGGTACGCGCTGCCTGCCGACGTGATGGCGGTGACCTGCGAACATTGCGGGCGGGTGCTAAAGCCAGCGAAGAAGCGGAAATCGTCGCCCGCCAAGCCTGCGGCCCAATCGCCGCCGGCCGAAACGCCAGCCCCGCGGGTGGAGAGCACGTTTTTCGAAGCCCCGTTCGTGCAGGAACCGATAACTGCTCCCACTCTCGAACACGAGGCGTCGGCCCCGCCGCTCGATGCCCCGCCGCCGCTGGTGACCGCCGACGAAGCGCTGGAGGCCCGCGCCCGACTGCGGAAGAAGGTTCGCACGGTTGTTGCGGTTAGTTCGGCCATCATTCTGCTACTGGTCTATTTGGTGCTGCTCACGTTTACCAAAGACCCACGATAACGGCCGCTGCTTCCCCGCATTCGCGTGGCCCCAATTGCCCCCAAAAGCCCGAAATCGATTCGTGGGGGCTTTATTCTCTCCTCACCGGGGGCGGCAGATTCGCTTTTCGCCTGTGTTTGTCGGCACTTTTTCACGCCACCCAAAAACGCCCACCGGGAGATTCGCCCCACCCCACATCGAGTGGGGGCAAAACCATGCCCCACGCTCTGGCAAAAGCCGAATGGCACCAGGGATTTCGCCAGGGCAGTACCAGTGCACGTAGCCCACTGCTTACGAGCTGCAACTTACAACCAAGTTGTCAAAGATCCTCACACCAACCACAGTGTGGTGCACTGATCATTAGTGCACATCCGGTGGCCAATTGCGAGAAGAAAATGGAAAGAAAAGTAGAACAGAATAAGGGCAACAACTCGGGTGCCCCTGGCTCCGCCAGGGTGAGGCGACAGTGAGCTCTGCCAGTGGCAATCGGGCTCGGAGAGCCCTGTTACCCAAAGGGCAGGTGTAGCCTGCTTGTGCCTGAAAATGAGCCAGGGATCGTTATCGAGAATCTCCTCGAATACAATTTATAACACTCCTTATAAGCTTACCTTTTTAAGGTGCGAACCATGCGTAGGATTTGGATTGTTGCACTTCTAGTACTCGTAGCTGGCTGTGGTAACTCGACTTGGCATCAGAAGTTCGACTGGAACGCGGAAGACTACTTTGACGACCCGCAAGTCATCGCTCTTTGCAAAGCCATCGAAGCCAACGACCTGGAAGAGATGGAGCAATTGATCCAAGCAGGGGCCGACGTTACCGCAACCGGCAAGGATAACATGACGCCTCTTTTGTGGGCGTTTCCAGACAACAAGCTTGAGCGATTTAAGAAACTCCTAGAGCATGGCGCCGATCCAAACGTCATTGTTCGAAGCGATTTCAATACGCACAGCTCCGGCATTCGTCCTGGCTTCTCAATCACGCATATGGCCTGCAAAACCAGTTTTCCGGGATACTTTGAAGCGGTGTTCGAACACGGAGGGGATCCCAACCTGGTGGAACAAGGTCAAGGAATTATCCCCGAAACACCTATCTTTAAAATTGTCAGAAACAGGCCCGCTGATCAGAAAGAGCGAATTGTAACCCTAATCAGCCTAGGGGCCGATCTCGACTTCATCAATGGTGCCGATGTAACCCCCTGCATGCAAGCAGTAAGTTGGGGCGAACAGTTTGATCTTGTACTATTTTTGCTCGAAAAAGGTGCGGATTGGAAAGTCTATCAGACCACCATAAACGCCCGGCTTGCCCATAAGATGATAATGTGCAAACGTCTTCGTGGAAACAGATGGACACCCGAAACGAAACGGCAATACGATGAAGTAAAGCAATGGCTGGAATCGCAAGGCGAATCGTTTGAAGACGCTGAAAAGGATCTTGATCGACGGCAATCCTGGCAGTCGCTACCTCCCCACGAGTATTCTCTACGAATTGAGGCTGAAATAGCGGAGCGTAAAAGACGAGAAGCACAAAAGCAACCAGGGCAGAAGTAGCAATCGTGCTCGGAGAGCCCTTTATTTACCCGCTTCGATTTCTTTGCCCAGCGCGTAAATCTGCGGGGCGTCGAGCACCAGGTCGTTGGCCGTGAAGAGTCGGGCGATGGCCGCGCGGTGGATTTTCATCTTGGTGCCACCGATACCGATGGCTCCGTAGCAGAGGGTGCCTGCCTGTTCGATCGCTTTGTCGCCGACCTCGATCCCCTCGATGCCGACCGGCGGTACCGCGTTCAGATCGATCGCGACTTGCAAGTCGGCGAAGTCGCTGCGAACCGCTGCTGGCAGCAACTCGACCCCTGCTGCTCCGCAGCCGAATACCAGGTTCGAGCCGGTGAGCGACTGTCGCAGTCCCGCTTCGTCGGCCGTGGCGAAACACTCGATCTTGGCCGCTGGCAACTGCTGGCGAATCGACTCGGCAGTGGCTTCGGCGCTCGCGAGTCGCCGGGAGCAGAGTCGAACGCGGGCGCCGTCTTCGGCCAGCATACGGACCACTCGCTGGCCCACCGGGCCGGTAGCGGCCAGCACCGTGGCGGTCGATTGGGCAAGTTCTACGTGCCGGCCAGCGGCCAGCACCGCCGCGGCGGCCGTGGTATTGGAACCGCTCGAGTCGAGCATGGCCGATACTCGCATCGGGCCAAAGCAAGTGTTGACCACCTCGGCCAGCACTTGCTCGCCGAGGGCAACGTCGCTGCCGCCGACGAAAATCGCAGTGTCATGCAGCTCGCCCGGACTTCGGGTGAAGATGGCTCCGTAGACCAAGTCGCGAACCACGTCGGGGGTCACGCCCGCATGGCGGAACAGATGGTCGGCCCCCGAGTCGACTGCCACCACGCTATCGAACACGCTCGGCTGAGGGTCGGTATCGAGGCAGATAAGAATCTTGGCTGGCATGTTGACCCGAAGTAAGAGCGTGGGCGGGAGCGAGCGTAGAAAGCAGTAGAGGAAGGGAGAACCACGAAGTTTAGGCTCTCCCTTCCTCCGAACAGTTTTTCCAGCCGCTTAGAATCCGCGGAACGGATGGGCTGCTTCATCCTTCCCGGCAATCATCTCCGCGGCGGTCGGCTTGCCTTCCATCGCGTTCTTGATCGCCATCTTGGTGGCTTCGTAGTTGTAGTCGTAGATTTTCTTGTCGTCCTCGGCCTCGGGGTGGATGAACACGCCGCAAACGCAGACGAGGTCCTCGGCAGCATCTTGGGCAATCACGCCGTCGGCGACGCTATCGGCAACCGCTTTGGCTACGGCAGCCTGAGCCGGGCCGAACATCTGCACCGCTTGCTTCATGCCTTTAATGGTGACCTTGGTAACCATGACCGTAGCGGGCTTTACCGCCAGGTTGGGGGTGAGTACGGCCAGCAGGTTGGAGTGGCCTTCGCTCTGACGAGCCAGTGCGTTGGCAAAAGCAACGCCTACGGGGCCATCTTTGCTGCCGACGAGCAGGTCGATGTGGGCAATTTCGTTTCCGTCGCCCGCCAGGGCTTCGCCAATATACATGGACATGAAAGGTGTCTCCTACAAGAAATGGAAGATACGGCCAGCCGGTGGTTTTGCCGCCAGTCCCAATGCATTGGGTAAAAACAGCCGCTACGGGAAGAAATCGGGCTGTTTTGGGCGAATGGCACTATGGTAGGGCCTACCCGTCGCGACCCCATGCCGACGGTGCCCGTGCCACAGCCAGGGAGGATACCAAAACCACCCGGCGAATCAAGCGACCGAGGCTCCGAAGCCCTCGGCCGATTAATCGTTACAACTGGTGGAGATTCGCGGTCTAACACCTATAGACAGGAGTCATTCGCCCCCGTTCCGCGGGGCAGCGTGCAGCTAGCGACTGGCACAAGAGGATGCCCGCAAGCGGTCAAGCAGCGTTATTTCTGGACAAATGGCTTATTCTTTGCAAAAATTAATACTAGGAGCCGTGCACTCGCATCGAAGCGCGCTGGCCCCTACTATGGACAGACAGGTTGAAATGCTGGTCGCCCTTCACCCCGGTCTGTTCTGCTGGCTCCGCCAGGCTTCGGGGTGTTGCCCGCAGCGAGCTGAATTATGCTACCGATCCTATTCCTACGGGCGACCACGTTGGACCAGACACCAGGCGTGACTCGCGAGGGCAAACTCGTAGCGGATCGCGTCCCATCATTTACTTGCGAGCAACTCATGGAAAGTACCCGAGTGGTTCGTCACGTTAGGAGAGAACAGATGAGGCAAACCAATTCCAGTCGCCACGCAGCGATGCGCGGCTTCACCCTGGTCGAACTGCTGGTGGTCATCGCGATTATCGGCACGCTGGTCGCACTGCTGCTGCCGGCCGTGCAAAGCGCCCGCGAGTCGGGTCGCCGCGCGACATGCACCAACAACATCCGTCAGCTTGCTCTGGCGATGCAGAACTACGATTCGAGCGCTGGCCACCTGCCTGGCTACGTGAACGATATCGAGAACACCCGAAGCGCCAAAGACAACAACTTTCAGTATACCGAGGCTCGTCAGGCCACTTGGGTCGTGATGCTCTTCCCCTACCTCGAGCAGCAAGCCCTGTGGGATAATTGGTCGGACGCAACTCAGTCGTTGAGCGACTCGGCGAACACGCCTGAACTGCCAATGCTCGAATGCACGAGCAACGCCCGCGATATTCCGGGCAGCCCTTGGTTGTCGTATGTTGCCAACAGTGGTCAGCTAATGACCGACCCCACCCGCAATGGTGTCGGCGAATCGGCTGCGAACGGGGTGTTTGTCGATCGCAGTGTTAACCTTAACGCACTACCAAGCACGGGGGCTGCCGACGGCCGCGAAAGCGCAAAGCCACCGCAGGTGTCGATCGGTTCGATTCTCGACGGCACGAGCAACACGGTCATGTTCAGCGAGAACCTCTACACGTTCTACTGGACCTACGTCGATGGCAACAACAACCCAGTGGCCAACTCGCAAAACAAGGACGACATCTTCAAAGACAATCCTCACTGGTTCGGCTTTGGTTGGACCAACTCCACCGCCTCGGGTAACGACGGACAGTGCGACACGAATTGGCTGAAGATCAACGGTGTCTCGAAGGACGCGGCCCCGATCATCTACATGAACAAATTGGACGATTGCTATTCGTACCCCTCGAGCAACCATCCCGGTGGTGTGAACATGGCGTTCTGCGACGCTCGCGTGGAGTTCGTTACCGATGGCATCGACCTGACCGTGTACGGCCAGCTATTGACGTCCAACGCTCGCCGCTCGTCGTACGCTCCTGGCGGCACGCCCGATCGCAACTTGCCACCAGTGTCGGGCGACGCGTTCTAAGTCGCCCGCTAGCAGACCACTGGCGGTCCACCGCTGGTCGGATTAGTGGAGTTACAACCATTGCCACCGAGGCTCGCGAGAGTCTCGGTGGTTTTTTGTTGCGCTCTCGCTAAAGAAATTCTGCGACACCCGTCGCCATACACGGGGTTTGTATTCTTGAAAGCCAAAACGTTCGTTGCTAGCAAATCGCACTTGGCACACGGGTTAGGCGGTGGCGGGTTTCCCCTTCTGCTCCGCTCACAATTAGACAACCGAGACAGGCTCTCTGCCTGATCCTCCAGATACGATCAAGGAGATCACGATGACCAAATGGTTGATGCTGTGCTTGACACCGCTGGCCATGCTGCTGGCGACTTCCGTTTACGCACAAGACGGACCACCCGCCCGGGAACGCGGCCAGCGCAATCCCGAGAGGATGAAGCAACTAATCGAGCGTTTCGACAACGATGGCGATGGTGAGCTAAGCGTCAAAGAACGTCAAGCCGCTCGCAAAGCGTTTGCCGAACGCCAAGCCAATCGTGGACCACGCGATGGTCGCGGACCTCAAGCCGAACGTGGACCACGCGAAGGTCGCGGACCACAGGCCCAACGCGGACCACGTGAAGGACGCGGACCGCAGGCCCAACGTGGACCACGCGATGGTGCAAAGAAACCAGAAGGCAAGGGCAAGCCCGATGCCGCGAAGGCCAAAGGCGACAAGGCCAAACTAGCCAAGGATAAGTCTCCAAAGGCCAAGGCAGCCAAAGGCAAGCCAGCTGCTGCGAAGCCGACCGGCATGCCATCGCCCGATGCGATTTTCGATCGCCTCGACGCCAACGACGATGGCGTTTTGAGCAAGGAAGAGTTCGCGACCCTCGCCAAACGCATGCAAGCGGTACGTCAGAATATGCAACGCAGCATGAGCCAACGCCGAGGACCCACAGGGGGTGGACCTCGCGTGGCCATGCAATCGAAGGGCCCCAATGGTCCTCGTCAACGCGGTGAGTTCCAAGGCCGTGGCGGTCGCGGACCCGGCCAAGGTGGACCAGCGGCTGGTGGTCCCGGACGTAGTGGTTTCGGCCCTCGCGGCGCGGCAGCCAAGTCCGATAGCGACGACGAGACCCCCAAGCCCGAGTTCCAGGGTCGCGGTAATCGCGGTCCTGGTCGCGGTGGCCCCGCCTTCGGCGGCCCCGGTCGTGGCGGACAGGGCGGTCCGGCGGCTGGCTTCGGACGCGGTGGCTTCGGACGCAGCGGCGATGAAGCCAAGGCCGACGATGCCGACGACAAGGCGAAAGCCGAAGCCCCAGCCCGCGGTGGACGCGGCGGCTTTGGCCAAGGTGGTCCTGGATTCGGCGGCCCCGGATTCGGTGGACCTGGCTTTGGCGGACCGGGCCGTGGCTTCGGTCGTCCGCAAGCAGAGGCAGATGGCGAATAGCCTTCGGTAGCCTCGTAACAATCCCCCCCGCTGATACCCCTCCGCTGAGCTTCGGCTTTGCGGAGGGGTATCTTTTTGCGTGCTTCCGTTATCTCCCTGCGAGAACGGGCTAAAACAGCAGACATCGCCCGTTTCGCGGGTTACACTTCTAGTATTGCTGGCCCGGCGCGAGCCGATTCGATCGCATCGATCCTGGCGGTTATGCCGTTGTTTGCTCCCATTGCCAGCAGCAAATATAATGGCGGAAAGAACTTCCGTTGCTCCTGTGTCTGCTCACCTGGTTACGCCACCATGCACCGACTGTGTCTGCTTGCCCTATCCCTGCTTGCCCTATCCCTGTTTGCCGCGACTTCGCTCGTTGGCAACACAGTTGCCGCCCAGCCCGAACGTTCCGGCCCACGGACGTTTGCTCCCGGCGTGATCACGACGATCGAACCCGAGATTCTCTCAGAGGAAACCTATAGCCGGAAACCGATGATCGAGATCACGGCCAACCAGGCCCTCGATTGGGATCCCGCGACGATTGCGAAGACTCGCACGCTCTACAGCCAGGCCAAGCAAACCACGTTCACCAACGAAGTTTGGGGGCTGGAATTCAGCTTCAAACCACTGCGGATGGTCACGGTCGAGGTGCCGAACGCCCAGGGCGAGAGCGAGCGAAAGCTGCTGTGGTACCTGGTTTACAACGTGCGAAACACGGGCGAGCGACTCAAAGCCGTGGAAAAAGAGCTGGGTGAGTTCACCGCCGAACCGGCCGAACCTAAGCCAGTCCGCTTCCTGCCGCACTTCGTGCTCGAAGGCCAGGATCGCGACACGAATGGCCAGAAAATCTACAAAGCGTATCTCGATCGCATCATCCCCGGCGTGGTCGAAACCATCCGCCAGCGCGAGGTGCCTGGTCGCGAATTGCTAAACAACGCCGAGATGGCGGCTACGCCGATCGAAGTCAGCACCGAAGCCGAAGACCACACCGTGTGGGGCGTGGCGATCTGGGAGCAAGTCGACCCCGAGATGGACTTCCTGTCGATCTACGTGAGCGGTCTGACCAACGCGTACGTCTGGGCTGACCCCGAAGGGGAGTACCAGGCAGGCGACCCGGCAGGCAAAGGCCGGCGAATCGCGGCCAAGACACTTCAGCTCAACTTCTGGCGTCCGGGTGACGAATTCCTGGAGAACGAGAAGGAAATTCGCTTCGGTGTTCCCGACGGCAAAGCCGACCTGTACGGCGTCGACGAGGGGGTTGCCTACCAGTGGACCTTCCGGTAGGATAGCTAGGCTCCGAGGGGAATATTGTTCCCCCAACTACCCGTACAACCCCGCAGCGGCGGCATTTTTCGCTTATTTGCTGCCGCGCGACTCCAACGTGGAGGCCCCTGAAATGGCACATAAAAAAGGTCAAGGTTCGAGCCGCAACGGTCGCGATTCGAATGCCCAACGTCGCGGCGTAAAGAAGTACGGCGGCGAAAAGGTGATTCCGGGCAACATCCTGATCCGTCAGCTCGGCAACAAGTACCACCCCGGCATCGGCGTTGGCCAAGGCAAGGACTACACCTTGTTTGCTTTGGTCGAAGGCCAAGTGATGTTCGACCGCGAAGGTCGCCGGATAAACGTGGTTCCCACTGCCTAAGTAGCAGCCAGGTGCCATCGCTAGCTGGGTGCCGCCAACCGAACAGTCGCAGAGGGACGCCAGGTGCGTCCCTTTGTTTTTGCGCTAGCCATTCCTACCCCGCCTGTCCCACGCTAAGTTCATGTTTGTCGACCGCGTAGAAATCGAATTGCAAGCCGGCCGCGGTGGCGACGGGTGCGTGAGCTTTCGTCGCGAGAAGTTCATCCCCCGCGGTGGTCCCGACGGCGGCGACGGCGGCAACGGTGGCAGCATCATCGTCGTGGCCGAAGCCGGAGTCGACAGCCTGGCCGCGATGGCCCATCGTAAACACTGGCGAGCCAAGAGCGGCACGCCTGGCTCTGGCAGCAATCGCCATGGAGCGAACGCCGACGACCTGATCATCCGCGTCCCGCCCGGCACGCTGGTTCGCGACTCCAAACACAATCTCGTGCTCCGCGACTTGGCCAACGCCGGCGACCAGGTAGTAGCCGCCCGCGGCGGGCAGGGTGGCAAAGGCAACGCACGCTTCAAAAGCTCCACGAATCAGGTTCCGCGCGAGTCGACCCCCGGTACCGAAGGCGAGCAGCGAATGATCGTGTTCGAGCTGAAGCTGATTGCCGACGTCGGCCTGCTTGGCAAACCGAACGCGGGCAAGAGCACGCTGCTGAGTCGAGTATCACGGGCGCGGCCCGAGATTGCCAACTACCCGTTCACGACCAAGAAGCCGAACCTCGGTATCGTCCAAGTCGACCTCGACACCGAGTTCGTGATGGCCGACATCCCGGGCCTGATCGAAGGGGCCCATAGCGGCGCCGGCCTGGGGCTCGAGTTCCTCCGGCATGTCGAGCGCACGCGAGTGTTGCTGCATCTGGTCGAGCCGATGCCGATGGATCAATCGGATCCGATGGCCAACTATCAAGCCATCCGCAAGGAACTCGAAGAGTACTCGGCCGATCTGGCGGCCCGCCCCGAAATCATCGCGGTAAGCAAGGCCGAACTCCCCGGCGCGGCCGAACTGGCCGAGCAACTCGCTGCCGAAACAGGCCGCGAAGTGTTTACCTTCTCGGCGGTTACCGGCGAAGGGCTCAAGGAACTACTCGGCCGCACGTTTACGATGCTCAAGGACGCCCCAGAGTAGCAGCCAGCGTTCGAGCGTCCGCTCACTTGGCAATCTCGCGATAGTAATCGATCGATCGCTTGAGCCCCTCGGCAAGATCAACCGATGGCTCGTAGCCCAACAGCTCTTTGGCCTTCGACACGTCGGCCAGGCTATCGCGGACGTCGCCGGCGCGGGCTTCGGCGAAGATCGGTTCGATCTCGGTTCCCAACGCTCCGTTCACGGCCGCGATCAAATCGAGCAGCGTTGCTTGCCGACCGCAG
Organism: Aeoliella mucimassa; assembly: GCF_007748035.1. Taxonomy (NCBI): domain Bacteria; kingdom Pseudomonadati; phylum Planctomycetota; class Planctomycetia; order Pirellulales; family Lacipirellulaceae; genus Aeoliella; species Aeoliella mucimassa. The sequence continues at coordinate 5,528,672 of NZ_CP036278.1, read as the reverse complement.
GCGACGTTGATCGACTGGCCGACCGCTTTGGTCGACTCGGCCGCCAGCAGATTGGCCTGCACCACGTCGGCCACGTACACAAAGTCGCGCGACTGCAGTCCGTCGCCGTAAACCGTGGGGCGCTCGCCGGCCAGCATCTTGCTGACGAAGATCGGTATCACGGCCGAGTACTCGCTGGTGGGATCTTGCCGGGGGCCATAGACATTGAAGTACCGCAAGCAAACCGTTTCGAGCCCAAAGCTCTTGGTAAACGCCTGACAGTAGTACTCGCTGGCAATCTTGGCGGCCGCGTAGGGAGAGAGGGGATCGAGCGGGTCGTCCTCGCACTTGATCGGCGTGGGGCGATCGCCATACGCAGCGCTCGAGGCGGCCAGAATCACCCTTCGCGCCCCCGCCTTGTGGGCTTCGGTCAGCACGTTGACCGTCGCGGTCGCGCATTCCGCGTGCGATCGCAACGGATCGCGGACGCTCGCGGGGACCGACGCCAACGCGGCCTCGTGATAGACGACTTCCACCCCTTCGAGGGCCGAGGCCATAATCTTCGCATCGCCGGCGTTGCCTTCAATCAGTTCGACTTTGCCAGCCAGATGGTCGAGGTTGCGACGAAAACCGCTCGACAGGTTGTCGACCACCCGCACCTGCTCGCCCCGCTCGACGAGCGCCGTAGCGATGTGCGATCCAATGAAACCTGCCCCGCCGGTAACTAAGAAGTTCGTCATCGCAGTGAAATCCATCTCCTCACACCAACAGCACCTGTCCAACCTGCAAACAAACGCAGGAAGACTGCTGGCGAGTTACCGGTAAGCGGCGATTGCGTGCTAGTTGTTGTATCGCAGCGTCTTGAACAACTGACGATAGTCGGCGCGATGCGCGGCGGCCGTATCGATCGGCAGCGACATCTCGTCTTCGATCACCAGTATATCGTCTTCGGTCGACAGCGAGTGTTCCGAGGGCTGAGCCGCACGGTCGGCCTCTTCGGCCAGATTGGTCACCTGATCGAACAGTTCTTCTTCGGTATCTTCGTCCAACTCTGTCGGATCGACCGCATGCTCTCCATCGTCCAGTCCATCGACTTCCACCACGCTGAAACCAGCGAATGGTTTCTCCGCTTCCAGCTCCAGTTCCTCCAGCGGTTCGGCTTCGTCGATCACCCCAGCAGGCTGGTTGATGAGCACGCTGTTCTGCTCGACTGGCAAACTCACATTGCTGAGCATCTGCCCCAGATCGGCATCACTGGTGCTGGTAACACGAGGACGCCTTGCCGGAATCGCTTGCTCGAGCGAGGCAAACTCGTTGATCACCACTTCTTCTTCGAAATCGTCACCAAACAGGTCGTCGACACTCGGAGTCGGCTCGACCGGTTGCATGGGCTCCATGGCCACCAACTCGGTGACCGGCTCAACAACGCTGGTAACCGACTCGATCGCAGCAGGCGGTTGCTCTTGAGACTCGGCCACAGGAGTCTCAAACGCTTCGCCTACCTCGATCGAAGCCTCCAGCTCGAGCTCGAGTTCGAGTTCCAGCTCCTCTGCATCCGATTCGCTGTCGGCTTCCGGCTGATGAATACGGGCGGTCACCGGAGAGGTTTCCACGGTCGACTCGGCCAGCTCGTACTCCCCGTCGTCTTCGGAGAGCGGGCCATACTCTACCACCTGCTCTTGCTCGGGCTCGTGCCCCGCGATCTCCGGCGTGTCGGGCAGGTTCCACGGGGTCGGCAGTTGCTGCAGATCGGCCCATGCATTCTCGACGCTTCGCTTCGTGACCTGCAGGTCGCCATGCTCGGCGGCCAACACCAACGCCCGATCGCACACCTGGTTGACCAATCGCGCGATGCCATCGGTCGCCCGAAAAACTGCATCCAGCGCATCGGCAGTGAAGAGTTTGTCGGGATCGACCCCAGCAGCAGCCAGGTGCCCGCGCACCATTTGGGCGGTGTCGCCGTGACTCAAAGGAGACATGTAACAACGAGCCGCGATGCGTTGATTGAAGGCCTCGATCTCGGGCTCGGTGAACGTTTCCTCGAGCGCCTGCGAACCAGCGAGCAACAGCCGCACGACGGGAGTCCCCTGGTAGGCGACATTGCCCAGGATGCGCAGCTCTTCGAGCAGCCGCACCGGCAGCGACTGGGCTTCGTCGACCAGTAGCAACATGCCCGTGGTGCGAACATCGCCCGACGATAAGTAGTCCATCAAAGCGAGTCGCAGGTCGCCTTCGTCGCGCTGACGATAAGGCTGACCCAGCTCAAACAAAATGGACTGCAGCAACGCCCGACGGGTGCAGAGTTGGGCACTGGTGAGACAAACGACCGGGCGGTTCTTGCCGATATCGCCGGCAAGCACCTGCAAGAGCATCGACTTGCCAGTGCCAGGCGCGCCGATCAGCAAGGCAGGGCCTTCGCCGCGATCGAGACAGCGTCCGAGGATGCCGCGCGCCTCTTCGGCAGCAGCAGCAGGATAGTAGCGATCCACCCGGGCATGAGTTGGGAACACACGCTCCGTGGCGCGGGCCAGATCGGCAATCGTAGGCATCGGTTCATCCTTGAGGGGGGAGTGGCTTGGTCGTACCGCCTTGGTACACAGTCGCGTACCTCGTCGTTTCCATCGGCCAGGTTGTACGGCTAACTCCAATCGGGGAAAAAGGTTAAACTAAACCCCATAAGTCTCTAATCGGCAGCTAGCGAAGCGCGACATTCGCCTCGCTGATCGATTCGTAAAGATCGTCACCTCCCGGGCGGCTCGCACCCCTCGTTTTCTAGTACTTATATAGGCGCATTTGATGCCGATCCCCTTTCGTATAAAAGTGTGCGGACTTACCTCCCGCGAGCAGATGGTGTCGGTGGTCGAAGCGGGGGCCGACGCGTTGGGACTGAACTACTACGAAAAGAGCAAACGCTTTGTCGGCGAGTGGAAACTGCCACCGCTCGGCGAGTTGGAGGACATCGGCCAGCAAGCGATCACGCTCGTGGGACTCTTCGTGAACCACCCTGTAGAGGTAGTGAACTACACGGCCGCTCGCGTCGGCTTGCGATGGGTGCAGCTGCACGGCGACGAGCCCCCTGAGTATTTACCGTTACTCGATCCGAGCTTGAAGATCATGCGGGCGTATCGCACCGACAACTGGGAGCGAGTGCTAGCAGACCTCGACGCGTGTCGCTCGTGCGGGCGAAACCCCGATGCGATCTTGCTGGATGCCAACGTACTCGGCCACTACGGTGGCACTGGTGAAACGGCCGACTGGCAAGCATTTGCCGACCGCGATCGCGAGCAACAACTGCCGCCGCTCATTCTGGCCGGAGGGCTGACGCCCGAGAACGTTGCCGAGGCGATTCGCGTCGTGCAACCCGACGGGGTCGACGTCGCCAGCGGTGTCGAAAGCACACCTGGCATCAAGGATATCGAGCGCGTGAAGCAATTTGTCAGCGCGGCAAAATCCGCTTTGCATCCCGCCTAACCCGCTTTCCAATGCGGGCGGGTGCCCCTACACTAAGTAGTCTTGCCGAATTGGAATCAATAGAAGCGGCCGACCTTCAGGTCGGCTGCAACACACCCCCAGCCACGGAGTTACTTAGACGTGCCTGAACTCGAAACCGCAAAGCTGCCGTACAAAGTTCTGGATTGCACCCCGGAAGAATTCGAGCGGTTGGCCGCTTGGGGTCGCAAAGAAATTGAACTGGCCGAAAACGAAATGCCAGGCTTGATGGCTTTGCGCGAAAAGTATGGAAAAGAAAAACCGCTTACGGGCGCCCGCATCGCTGGCTGCCTGCACATGACCATTCAGACCGCGGTTCTGATTGAAACCCTGGTCGAGCTTGGTGCCGAAGTAACCTGGAGCAGCTGCAATATTTTCAGCACCCAGGATCACGCCGCGGTGGCGATCGCCAAGGCAGGCATTCCCGTTTACGCCTGGAAGGGCATGAGCGAGGAAGAGTTCGATTGGTGCATCGAGCAAACGCTGCACTTCCCTAGCGGCGAACCACTGAACCTGATCCTCGACGACGGTGGCGACCTGACCTTCATGGTCCACAAGAAGTTCCCCGAACTCTTGGGCGAGATCAAAGGCCTGAGCGAAGAGACCACCACCGGTGTTCACCGCCTGTACCAGATGCACGCCAAGGGCGAGCTGAAGTGCCCGGCGATCAACGTGAACGACTCGGTGACCAAGAGCAAGTTCGACAACCTGTACGGCTGCCGCGAGTCGCTGGCCGACGGCATCAAGCGTGCTACCGACATCATGGTAGCTGGCAAGGTGTGCGTCGTGGCTGGTTACGGCGACGTCGGCAAGGGCAGTGCCCAGAGCCTGCGTGGTTTCGGCGCTCGCGTGCTGGTCACCGAAATCGATCCGATTATCGCCCTGCAAGCGGCGATGGAAGGTTTCGAAGTCACCACGATGGAAGACGCAGTGACTGAAGGCGACATCTTCGTCACCACCACTGGCAACCGCGACATCATCACTGGCGAGCACATGAGCCAGATGAAGAACGACGCGATCGTCTGCAACATCGGCCACTTCGATCTCGAGATCGACATGGCTTGGCTCGAAGGCCAAGTGAAGGATGGCAAGGTCACCAAGACCAACATCAAGCCTCCTCGCGAAGGTGCGGTCGACAAGTACACCTTTGCCGATGGTCACTCGATTCTCATCCTGGCCCAGGGCCGGTTGGTGAATCTTGGTTGTGCCACGGGTCACCCCTCGTTCGTGATGAGTGCCTCGTTCACCAACCAGGTGATGGCTCAACTCGCGCTGTGGGGCGAGGACGAAGAGTTCCCCGTCGGCGTCCACGTGCTGCCGAAGTACCTCGACGAAGAGGTCGCCCGTCTGCACCTCGGCAAGCTTGGGGTGAAGCTCACCAAGATGACCGATACCCAGAGCGAGTACCTCGGCGTGCCGGTCGATGGCCCTTACAAGCCCGACCACTACCGCTACTAAGAGGGATGAGGGTTCAGGAATCAGGAACCTGATTGCTGAATCTCAACATGAAACACAAAGCCGCCGAGGCGCTGCCTCGGCGGTTTTTTTATGCGCGGCACTCACGACGCGGCGGTACAATCGCAACGTGATACTTACTTATATAGGGGAGTAAATCGATGCGATTTTTGGCCAGTTTCGTCGTTGCTTGCGTCTTCGCCGCTCAGGGGTTAGCACAATATAACGTGCCAAGTATTTCAGCAGAGGTTCCCGATCGTCACGCCGTCGCCATCCGCTGGTGGGGGCAAGGGATGGTCAGCATTGAGACCTACTGGAACTTGAAGGTAGTGATCGATCCCATCAGCAAAAAGAGTGGTTCCGCGCTGCCTGATGTGGAAGCGGATTTGGTGCTGTTGTCCCATGAGCACACCGATCAAAACAACGTCGATGGAGTGAAGCGCGAGCCGCATCTGGTCCGGGGGATCGATGAATCGGGAAAACACTGCCACATCAATCACCGATTTGATCGAGTGGAAAACTCTCTCGAATGCCAGTGGTGGGAGGATACCAAAGCCAACGTCGACAAACGCACCAGCCACACGATTGGCGTCTATGCGATTCCTGCCTGGCGCAACAACGCCGAAGGGTCGGCACGTGTCTCGGCCGCAATGTTCAAGATCACCGTCGATGGCGTCACCATTCTCTATTGCGGAAGTCTGGGGCAAGCGGAACTTACTGACGAGCAACTCAAGAAAATTCACAAAGTGGATGTGCTGCTGGTGTCGACCGCTGCGGCCGAAGACCAACTTCATTCGCCAGCGACTCGGATTAGCCAGCAAGTCAAGCCAAGATTCATCGTGCCTATCGACTATGAACCGAAAGAATCAATCGGCGACGTCATGGGTATCGACGCCATGTGGAGGGTGGAGGAGCGGGACCACAACACACTGGCAGTTTGCCAATCGCAACAGCCAGTGTTTGGTAGTAAGCTGGTTTTCCTATCGCCGGAACCCTACCAACCCACTGGCGAACTTGCCGAACTCTTAACCAAAATGGACGCTGCCTGCAAAGCGTCGCAAAAGGTCTTCGCCCCGCTATCGGCGAATCAGTTGAACTGGCAACCACCCAATGGCACCCACACTCCTCGGTGGAACGTGGAGCACATGTTGGGTCGGCAGTTGGGGTTCTTCAGCCAGATCTACGCGACGATCGATCCCGATACGTTCGCCCACGTCGACCTGAACCCGGCGCAGATGCCGCCCGACTACAAGGCCGCGCACCCCAACTGGGACGGCGCCGAGGATGCTCGGCAAATGGAGCGGGCGAATGCCTACGTGCGGCGGTTCGCTTATTTACTGGAGGGGGTCGACCTCGATGCCAAGGCCCCCGGCAGTTTCTGGACTCCCCGCAAACTGCTAGAACAAATGGACCGTCATTTCGCGGAACACACCGCCAACGTCGAGCGGAAATTCGAACTCGAGGGCTGGCCCAAGGAGTAGGACGCCTGGCGGATTCTTGTTAAACTCGCAGTGCTAGCATCGATGCCCTGGTTCTGCGGAGAGAGACACATGCGTTTTCTGCTGACGAGTCTTTTGGTCGGATTCACTTGTCTGGTGTTGGCCATCCCGGCCGCGGCTCGCACGACGATGCCGATCGGCAGGCATGGCGCCAAGTTCACGACCGACGAAGATTGGAAGCGCCGGCAGATCCTCCCCAACCTGGGCCGCGACCAATTCATCCTCGGCGGCGGCCGTGGCATCTTCATGGTGATTGTCGAGGCTCCGCAGCTTCTCGAAAACGAGGAAGAGTTTCGCCTGACTCTCAAGAACTCGATGGCTGTCATCACAGTGAAGACTCGCCCACGAGGCCGAATACTCTACAATCGCAAAGCCGACTTTGGCTACGCCCGCGCGTTCATGGACGCCGACATCGACAACGCCGAACTGGTCTACAGCTTCCAACTGCTCGCCCGCGATGGACTACGGTACCAGATCATCGCCTGGACCTCTCGCTCGAAAGCCGACGAGTTGGAAAAGCAGCTCACCGCGGTGGTCGACGAGTTCAGCTTCCCCGCGGCCGGCTCGGCGTGGGACAAGAAGACGGTGCCGCGCGAAGTGACGCATCACCTGCCGGGGGTTTCGCTGAGTTTCAAAATTCGCGACTCGGTGCACCAGCCCACGGAAATCCCCCAAGCCATCTTTGCTTACGGCAGCGAGGACGACATGCATGGCATCTTCGCCTACGAAATGCCAGGCACGCTCGCAAACATCGACTACTTCCTCGACCGCGAACTCCAGGACCTCAATCAAAACGATTCCGAGGAGTACAAGGAACACTCCCGCAAGGACGTTCGCTACGGCGATACCCCAGGCCGGTGCCTGGTGGCCGCGAGCGACACGTTTACGGTGCACATAACCGTGCTGCAACTACCAGGCAATCGGTTGCTTGAGCTTCGCTACGCCCACTCCGGCGCGCCCGACCTGAAGCGGTTCGACCGCGATTTGTTTTGGGACACCTTGAAAATCAACCCGGTCGAATCGGGACTCGATCTCCCTGAGCACTACTTGGAAGTTGAAGCGAGCGCGTTAAATAAGTATCAGCAGGAAGTAGCCGAACTTTCGACCGACCTCTTCGCGGTCGAGAACAGCACCGTGCTCAGCCTGACTCGTTACGACGACCAGCGGTACCTGATCGCCAACTACCACGAAGCCTCGCTGGTGGGTCCTGGTGGAAAAGAGGTGCTCTACAGCACCGACGACTGGACTCCGATGCCATCGATTGCGAAGTGGCAAGATGTTTGGATTCTGGCCGATGGCACCGGTGAGCAGATCGATCTCGAGTCGCATGAACCATGCGACTTGGAACTCAAGCCACTGCTTCTCGCGTCGTTCGAAGACCAGCTTTACTACGTACCAGTGATCCGCCCCGAGGCCTTGCCGGGATACGACAGCATCACTTCCGGCCAAGGCGATGAGCTGCATGTGTGCCAAGTGGATGGAACCGACCGGCTGATCGTGCAACTTACCAACCGTCGCATCACTGGCATCTCGATTGCTCCCTCGGGCACCGATGCCTTGCTGCGGACTCGTCCGCAGTACGATCCGAACAGCGAGAAGTACCGAATCGACATGAAGCTGGTTCGCGTCACCCTTGCGACCGGGAAGACTCAGGAGATGGGCGACTGGGAAACCGTGGAGTGCACCACCAGCACCTCGCGCGGCTGGTTAATTACCGGCACCCCCCAGCACCAACCGCGCGGCATCTACCTGCTAGATGGGTCCGGCAACCTGACCACGCTGCTCACCAGCGACGATGGCATGGGAGTCGAGATCGTCGACAAGAACCTGGTGTACTGCGAGCCCGATATCCGTGAGACTGCTTCCCGGCTCGTGTTCCGCCAGATCGAACTGGCGAACCTCGAACAACGTGGGGCACTGTGCCAGCCTTTCTGTCAGGCGGTGATCAACCGTCTGGCCGAGCAGTGGGCCGCCGAGTCCACCGCCGACGAGCCCCTCGACTCGCCGGAGGCAATCGCTGCGAGTCTCGACCGGGCGTCAGCGCTTTGCGAGAAGCTGGTGGGTTGCCCGCTGCCGACCGAGCCGCTGGAAGTCGACCTGCTCTGCGAAGCCATGCCGTTTGAACCCAATCTATCGCCCGACGCGAATCGGCTGCTGGTAATGATGATCACCCGCGCGCTGCTAGACCAAGGAGCCGAATGGATTGCGTGCGACGACTACGATTCCGACAAGTGGATCGCGCTCGATAAAGGGGTCGTCCTCAACCTGTACGCGGTGGGCTACACGCCCGCTTCGATCTATACCAGCACCTACTACGACTCCGAATCTGGATTGTGGCGACCGGCCTCGACACTGCTAGACGAGGTGCAAGGTCGCCGGTTGCTTTTAGGGCTCGACGCGCAGAAGATCGCCGAGGCATCCAAGGCCAGCGTCTCGGCAGGTGCCGAGAAGCTTGATCTCGACAACGTCGACGCACTTGGTGCGCTGCTCGACGAAGCCCCTCAGAACCTGAAGTTACGTAAAACGGTTTACGACCATCTCGTGACCACAGGTCGCTTCGACCAACTGCTGCAACTGGCAACTCCCCGCATCGCTGGCCCCAACGCGGCCGCGATTGACTACCAGGCTTCGTTCGCGGTCCGCATCCACCAGTGCCCCGACGACGAAACCGCAACCGCGCTGGCCGAGGAGCTTCAGCAGGTGTTGCGGCAGTATCCCACTGAGCCATCGCTCTACTTGCTGCTGGGTACTTTGTACGAACGACTCGATGAGGCTCCCTACCCTCGCAGCCGGGCTTGCTTCAATCGCGTGATCGAAATGGGCTCGTGGAGCGGCGAGGGAAGGCAGGCGGCCGAGCGTCTCGAAGCGATCAACGATGGACCTCAGCCTTAGCTTGAGCAGGGGACATGGGCCAAGGTTTTGGTCGCTCCCAACTTCCGACTATACTGAATCGCTCGAAGTGGCAACGGCCATCGAGTTCAGCAAGGGGGAGTTATTGATGCCAAAGATCGCCTGCCCGGCCTGCGAGAAGGTCTACAACATTCCCGACCAGGCGGTCGGACAGGTCGCTACCTGCAAGTGCGGCAAGAAGTTTCGTTTGGGCAAACGCAAGCCGATCACCGCGCCGAGAGTGGTCGAAGCATCCGAGCCCACTCAGACCGAGGACTCGTTCTGGGACGATGCCTTGAGCGAACCGGTCGTCTCCGCGAGTGTTGCACCGGTTGCTTCAGACCATGGTAAGACGACATCTCGCTCGGCTGCCAAGTCGTCCAGCAGCGCCGAATCTTGGAAAGTGTGGGCCGACTACGGCTTTCGAGCGGCGGCAGTCATGGCCCCATTTGCTGTCTGGCGGATCGCGTACAACACTCTGTCAGAGTCGATGGACGAAGACTCACTCGGTGGGCCAATGCTCTATAGCACCGTGATGTTCCTGGTCGCTTTGGTGGTCGGAGTGACACTGGCGAAGTACGGCATCGGTTTCGATCGCGGATCGATGAAGCATCGACTGACCGGGCTCGGATTGATGTTTGGAGGAATCCTGAGCGCAGCGGTAGGCATTGGCGTAACCATCGCCCTTTCTTCTGCCACCTCGGAGGCGGGGTTCTTCGTGATTGGTGGATTCGGCTTCGGCTTGATCGTCTTCTTCATCGGGATGCTGCAATTCTTATCCGGCCGCAATCTGAAGTCGGAATTCTCGCACACGCGGCACCTCTAGGCTGGCGGGGCTAACAACACTGGTCGCAAATCTGGTAACATCGCCAGTCAGCTTACCCGTATTTTAAGCCCCCTCCCCCCTACGAGCATCATGCCCCAGATTAGTGCTTTCCGCGGCTTGCGTTACAACCTTGGCCAGGTCGGTTCGTTGTCGAGTGTGGTCGCCCCGCCGTACGACGTGATTGATCCCGAGCTGCAGCAGAAGCTCTGCGATGCCAACGAGTACAACGTTGTGCGGCTAATTCTGAATCCCGATCAGCCGGGTGACGACGACCAAAACAACCGCTACACCCGAGCGGCCAAGCTGCTGAAAGCCTGGCAGCGCGACGGCGTGCTGCAGCCCGAGGGCGATCCGGCCATCTACGTGTATCACCAACACTACACGGCCAACGGGCAGGAATACACCCGCCGTGGGTTCATGTGCCGGTGCCGGCTCGAGCGGTTTGGCGAGGGCAACATCTACCCCCACGAGGAGACCCACGGGGGAGCCAAGGCCGACCGCCTGAAACTATGGAAGGCCTGCCGGGCGAACCTGAGCCAGATTTTCGGTCTGTACCCCGACAACATGAATCAGGCCCAAATGATTCTCGATGCGGCCATCGCCGAGAAGACCCCGCTCGAAGCCACCGACCACCTCGGCGTGGTCAATAAGCTGTGGCCGGTGACCGATCTCACCGCGATCAACATGCTCGAAGGAGTACTGGCCCAGCTGCCGGTTTACATTGCCGATGGTCACCACCGCTACGAGACCGCGTGCAATTACCGCGACGAAGTGGCCGCCCAATGGCGCGAGGAGCATGGCGAGGAGCTGCCGGCCGATCATCCCGCGAACTATGTGCTGATGATGTGCGTATCGATGTCGGACCCCGGCATGCAGGTGTTGCCGACTCATCGCCTGTTCCGCGGACTGGCACCGCTCACCGCAGAGCAGCTGGTCGCTCAGCTCGGCGACGCCTTCGAAACCGAACCTGCCGGCAATGGTCCGGACCGGGCGATCAGCCTGTGGGAGGAAATTGAAGTCGAGGACGAACAAGGTACCATGGCGTTCTACACCGCCGAGGACGACGCCTGGACCCTCGCCCGCGTGACCGAAGCAGGGCGTGAGAAACTGGCCGAGGTTGCGACCGATCGCTCCAGCGACTGGCAGTCGCTCGGCGTGAGCATCCTGCACCGACTGGTGATGGACACCCTGCTCGGCGCGTCCGACTTGCCGGCTCCCAAGTACGTGCGGGCCCTCGACGAAGTTCCCCCCGGACTGAAGGAAGGCGACTCGGCCGGCCGCGACCTGACTGGCCAAGAAGGATCGGGCGGGCGGTTCGAACTCGCCTGTTTGGTGATGCCGGCCACACTGGAGCACATCCGTCAGATCAGCTCGCACGGCGAACGCATGCCGGCCAAGAGCACCTACTTCTATCCCAAGGTGCTCAGCGGTCTGGTGATCAACCCGCTCGAGTAACCCGCCAACAGGGTGGGTGCAAAGTTTGCCTGGTTCGCCTCGTTCCACGTGCAACATCCCACCGCCCTGCAGAGCCAGCTGGGTGATGTTTCACATGAAACAAGTGGGAAGACCTGGCAACCCACGCGTTTCACATGGAACGCGAAGCCTGCGAAACCTAGAGAACCTGTTCCACGTGGAACATGCAATGGGGCTGCGCGGGTACCAATTCGCGTTGGGACTTCGTCCAGAGGTCCAAGGAGCTTCCAGCGATTGGTGGAAGGGGCTGTTTTGCTGCTGGTAAAAAAAGTGGCAACCAGTCGGCAGGTGCGCTATATTGGTGCCCGACCTACCCCCCTCCCCTTCCCACCTGGAGCTTCTCCCATGACCACTCGACCGCAGCAACTCGGACGTCGTCGCTTTTTGCAGGCCAGTATGGCCACCGTGGGTGCGCTGACCCTCGCCCCCGGATTAGCCCGCGCGGCCTCGCCGAACGGAAAGCTTCGCACCGCCCACATCGGCGTGGGAGGCATGGGGCACGCCGACCTGAACTCGATCCGCTCGCACGCGATGGTGGAAGTCGCCGCGTTGTGCGATGTTGACTCGGGCCGCTTGACGGCCGCTGCCAACGAGAATCCTGGCGCGAAAACCTTCGTCGACTACCGGGAGATGATTGACCAACTCGGCGACACCATCGACGCGGTGGTGATCTCGACCCCCGACCACACCCACGCCCCCGCGGCCATGACCGCCATGCTGGCCGGCAAGCCCGTCTACTGCCAGAAGCCGCTCACGCACGAAGTGTTCGAATCTCGCCAGCTCCGCAAGGTAGCCGAAGCCAAGGGATTGGTCACACAGATGGGCGTGCAGATTCACTCCACGGCTCCCTACCGCCGGGCGGTGAAAATGATTCAATCGGGCGTGATCGGCAAGGTGAGCGAAGTGCACGCCTGGTCGAATAAGGACTGGGGCTTCGACGGTGCCGAACTTCCGGCCAGCACTGCCGCGCCGGAATCGCTCGACTGGAATCGCTGGCTCGGGGTTGCAGCCGAGCGTCCCTACGTGCCCGGTGTGTACCACCCTGCGAGCTGGCGGAAGCTCATCGACTTCGGCACCGGCACCCTCGGCGACATGGGCGTGCACATCTTCGACACCCCCTACACCGCGCTGGAGCTGACCGCGCCGAATTGGGCAAAGACCACCTGCCGGCCCCCGACCGGCGTTGGCCATCCGAGCAAGAACATCGTCGAGTACGAGTTCCCCAGCACGAAGTACACAACAAAGACGATGTCGTGGAAGTGGTACGACGGCGGCTTTGCTCCCCCAGCTGAGCTCAAAGAGAAGCTGCCAGCCGACGTCAACCTGCCAGGCCAGGGTTCGCTGTTCGTGGGTGAGAATGGCATGCTGCTGTTGCCGCACGTGGCCGAGCCACAACTCATTGGCGACTTCGGCGACTACAAGCAACCGGAAGTCGAGCATGGCGATCACTACCACCAATGGGTCGATGCCTGCATGGGCAAAGGCGAAGCGAGCATGCCGTTCAGCCTGGCTGGCCCGCTCACCGAAGCCCTGCTGCTAGGTGTGGTTGCGAACCGCTTCCCTGGCACTACCCTTGAGTGGGACGCCGAGGCGCTGCAGGTCACCAATCTGGAAGAAGCCAACGCTCTGATCAAGCGCGACTACCGCTCCGACTTCGCGGTGAAGAACCTCTCATAGGCTCCTATCTGCGAACAGCGACTAAGCACCAAGGCACGCCGGGCGAAAGTTCGGCGTGCCTTGCTTTGTTTGGTGAGCCAGCCACCCAACCTGGTGAACCACTGCGGAGCTGCAACGTACAGAGGATGGGTAAGCTGTTCCACGTGGAACGACAACCTGGTGCACGTGGCCCATCGATCCACTGGCATGGCAAGTTTGCCTGCGCTCTAACTTTGCGTTTGCGTTTTGCACTTGTCGGGAAGCACTCCAACGACCTGGTCGAAGATCGCCAGCTGCAGCGTGATCAGAACACTGACTCCTGCCGCCAAGGAGATCGCCCCCAACCAATAAAGCAGGCCGCTCAGTTTTAACATGGCGACCACCACTGCGATAAAGGTGGTTTGGATTAGCAGGTCTTTCAACTCGAACCGCCACCAGATTCGCGAGCCGCGACCTTCGACCCGTTTGTATTTACGCAGCGACCGGCGCACCATTACCCTCGCTCCTACTCCGCCCGAGAGACCTGCGAGCGTCATGGCGAGCCATCCCAATACGTCGTCGACGTGCCCCGCTCCAATTTGATCCTCCACCACCAGGCAACCCGACATCGCCCCCGCCCAGGTCATGGCGTTGAGCACCGACAACCTTCCGCGAAGCAGCACGTACAGAATCGCGGCAAACAGCGCGAGGAAAATCGCCACGAAGCCAAACGTGAAAAAGGCCAATAAGGTTCCGACGCAGGGAAAGATAAACGTCGCTGGTACTGCCCCTCCGAGCGCGGTGCCGAGCACGCCCGCCCAGTACCCTCGCCAGGCCAGATTCAGCAAGGCATCTACTTCGCTCACCCCTGGGGTCTGCGAATGGATCTTCTGCTGTTCTTTGAGCTCCTGCAGGTACGCATCGTGTTGGTCGCCGATCTGCTCCAGCTCTTCGCGGTCCGACTCGTCGAGTCGCAGCGATTGGGGATCGTCAGGCATAGCCGCGTACCTTTCGCACAAACCGCAACACCATTTGCAGCGTGATCGCTTGGAAGAACAACCACGCGGTCAGATAACTGGCCACCACTCCCGGCGCGGGAGTCACCAGTTTCAACAGTCCCAGGATTCCTGCAACCCAGGCGGTGGCAATCAGCAAGTGACGAATCTCGAACCGCACCCGAGGCCCGCGATTGGCCGATGGTGCTGGGTTGCTCCAAGCCGGATTGGCTGGGGGAATCGTATTCCAAGCCGCCCCGAGTTGCCCACACAAGGTAGCGCACACTGGCCCTATTGCCAGGACGCACCACCACGCAAATTCAAACTCGTTCACAGGCACAAGAAATCCCACGGTGCACAAGAACCCGGTCAAACCTCCTGCAACCGTCGCGACCACCGGCCAGCGACGCTTCGGCGAAGTCGTGCGAGCAATCGCCATGATGATGCCCAGCGAGACCAGCGTCACGGGAGCCACGACCACTGCAAGAACGGCGATGGCAAACACCGGCATATAGATGACCATCGTTACCAGCCCCACCAGCTCGGTCCTTGAGTTGGGCTGATCGTTCACCACCCACATTACGATCAAGAACAGCGCATACACACAAGCATAGAGCACTCCTCCCTTTAGGATGCCAATCAGGGCGACGCCGATTGCATCGTCCGGCTCCCACTCGTACCAGGCGAGCACCTCTTGCGGCGGCTCAATCTCCGTCCCCTCCTCGGGTTGGACCAGCTTGGTGTCACTCATAGCCGCGGACCTTCTTCACGACGACAATCACGATCGCCAGTGTCACCGCCTGGTAGACCAACCACCCGGCAACGATCGCTGCGAACCAGGGGACAAGCAGATTCATCGCTTTGAGCACTCCGAGCAGTGCGGCCACCCAAGCGGTTGCGATCAAGAGTTGGCGGATCTCGAAACGCAATGTCTGCTGCTCCTGCTGTTGATCAGGGACACTTGTACGACGAGTCCTGTTGGAGGAATCCTCCCGATTGGATGCAATCGCCGGCAGGCTCGCCCAGACCGCTCCGATTTGACAACAAAGCGTTGCGCAGGCAGGGCCAAGCAGAAGCCTCAGGATCCAACCACCTTGCCCATCGTAGATCATCAAGCCGGCAACAGACATCGTAGGTACAAATGCGGCCAGCCCTCCGGCTACTCCGGCGATGACCAGCAAATGAGTCTGTCGCAGCGTGGTGCGAGCGATCAGCCAAACGAACAGGTAGCTCATGAACGCAAGCGGCGTGAAGAGCATCCCGAGCAGAAAGAAGCACAAGCTGACATACCAGATCAGTACGAAAAGAAGCTGCAGGACTAGGTCGTGTTGACATTCATGCCAAGCTGATCATGAGTGACGCCAGGCAGAGGAATCCATCGTAGTTTCGATCAGTTTTATCGTATCGTGTAGCGACCCTACGGTAGTGTTTTAACCGGTTGAAGAACCGCTCCACGACATTTCGGAGTTTATAGCGTGTGCGATCGTACCTTTTCTGTCGAAACCCACGGCGAGTCGGAATCACCGGCTTCGCGCCTTGGCGACGAATCTGATCGCGAAACCAATGGCAATCATACCCTTTGTCGGCGACGACGTATTCGGGAGTTAGTCCTTCCAGCAGCGTTTCTGCTTGGTGCATGTCGTGTCGGTTGCCACCCGTCAAAGTCAGACGAACCGGGCGGCCATCGCCCGTTACCGCGGCGTGGACTTTCGTTCCCCAACCTCCGCGCGAGCGGCCCATGGCTTCGCCACCGAGCCCCCTTTTACGCCCGCTGCGTGTTGATGGGCTCGGACCGTTGTCGAGTCGAGTAGCAAGTGCTCCAAGTCGGGCTCTTCGCCCAGAGTCTCCAAGACTTGCCGCCAGACGCCACGCTTGCACCATCGATTGAAACGCTGAAATACCGAATTCCAAGGGCCAAAGCGAGTGGGAAGATCGCGCCACGGCGCGCCTGTGCGGGCGATCCACAACACCGCGTTCACGAACCGACGATTGCTCGCCGCGGTTCGACCGGGATCGCCGGATTTGCCAGGCAAATGGCCTCGAATCTTCAACCATTGTTCGTCTGTCAGTTCGTGCCGTCGCATCTATTCGCTCCTCCATGAGCAGGTAGGGGACGACACCGTGATACCATTTCGACAAAATCTACGCTACATAAATGTCAACACGACCTAACATTCCTCCAGAATCACTCGACGAGAACTGCAGGAGACAAGGTACCAATCCAATCAGCAACGCGTAGGCCCACCCGCCGAACAGCGTGCCGAGCGAGGCCAGTTCGATGTAGGGATAGTAGTAGGATCCCCGCTCGCCAGGTCGGGGGGCCGTGGGCGAGTCGGTCCTAGGTTCGCGTAACAAAGTCTGCTCACTCATAGCCGCGGACCTTCTTCACGACGACAATCACGATCGCCAGCGTCACTGCCTGGTACACAAACCACCCAGCGATGATTGCTGCGAACCAGGGGCCAAGCAGGCTGGTTGCTTTGAGCACTCCGAGCAGTGCGGCCACCCAAGCGGTTGCGATCAAGAGTTGGCGGATCTCGAAACGCAAGCGGAAAGGTGGCTTGCGCGCGCCGGGCACCGGTGGCATCGCTCCTGGAATATCCACTTCCCGTAGAGTGCGATACGTGACTGGCAAGCACATCCAGACCACGCCCATCTGACCGAACACCGTGGCAATAAATGGCCCCCACATCGCCACGAGTTCCAGGTCGCCTCCGCGGCCCCAAATTAGCAACCACAAGATCGAAAGGAATCCAGTGAGCCCGCCCGATACTCCAGCCACCACCAACAGCGGGGCCTGGCGAAACATGGTGCGGGCGACAAGCACCACCAGAGCGTACGAAACAAGGCTCGTCGGCAACGCGATACTGATTGCCATGAAGATTCCGGCGATCAATACGAACAAGCCAATGAGAGCTATTGCCATGAGTTCATCTGTGGAACCGCTCGCTGCTGTTGTCATGACCACAAGGAATCCGATCACCAGGGCGCCCACCAGCACGAAGGCCACCGCCCCCAGCAAGGATCCGACAACAACCCGGCCGGCGAGTTCGCCGGTGTAAGTGGGCGGTTCCCACTTGGGGTCGACCATCGACGACTGCCATCGTCCGGCGACGTTTCGCTCGTTCATGCCAGGTGTCCTTCCTGCCGAGCGGGGGTGTCGAGACCGCGCATCTTCTTCACGACACGGATGGCAATCACTAGCGTCACCGCCTGGTAGACGAACCACCCGGCGACGATCACCGCGCTCCAAGTTCCCAGCAGATCGGTCGCCTTCATCACGGCAAGCACCCCCGCGACCCAGGTGGTGGTCACCAGGATCTGCCGGATGTCGAACTGCAGCCAGGGACGATTCGACAGCTCCTCCGGATCGGCTTTGTTGCCATACGCCAAAGTGGCCGTGGCCCAGACCCCACCGAATTGCAGCACCACGGTCGCCAGGGCGGGTCCCAGTAGTATCGCTTGCAGCGAAGAGGCCGGTTCGAATACCGACCACCAATCAGGATCGACAAACACGACCGACGTACAGACGAACCCCACGAGCCCGCCGGTTCCCCCAGCGACGACCGGCCAGGGCGGTTTGTTGCCCACGGTATAGATCACCACCGAGGCGGCCGCCATCACTAGCATCACGATCGGCAGTAACACAATCACGATCGCCAGCGAAGCGGCCAGCAGCAACAGCAAACTGAACACCACCATGGCTGCCAGTTGCGACACGCCGTCGAGTCCCGATCGGGCGATCGACAGCACCGCTGAGAGTATGAGCACAAGCAATACATAGACGAACGCGGCGACCAGAATGCCCACCAGGGCGGAGCCGGGGCGGGCGTCCTGCGCAGCACGGTACTGCTGCTCGAGGTGCTCTACTGTTTGCTCGTCGTACACCGGATGCTCGCTCCCCTGCTGAAGTGCCGGCGGTCACCTCATGGAGCACTGCGGCAGATCGTTCCTGCAATTCTACCAGCGGGTCGATTCGTTCACCAACCGGTCGGTCGTCAAGCGCGAACTGCCAAAAGACGTGGGAGAGTGTAAGCGTCACAATTGTGGGCAGTTTGCTTAAGCTGCGTACTTTTGCCAGTAGTCTTCCCAGCAGCCGCGTTGGCTGAGGTAGAGGGCGCGGAGGTGGCACACGGCGTTTGAGCCGTGCTGGCTCCAGCGCATGCCGCTTTGCTTCAAGCGCCCCGCCACGACGGTTTTGCACGCGCTCTCGACCGGGCCGCTGCCGATCTGCCAGCCGTGGGCCACGTAGCGGGGGTAGTTCATCTTGTGCTGGTGGTTTTGGAAGTATCGCAGGCAGGTCGTATAAGCTTCGCGTTGAGCGGAAGACCAGTTGGTCTTCTCCAGCGACTGCAACATCCACACGATGCTCAAGCCTCCTTGGTGCTTCAGCCGGTGACACCACGATGCCAACTGAGCAGTGCGATGCTCCTCGTCGTCCGGATAGAGCGACTGGCTTAATTCCACCAGGTACTCACTCGCGTGCCAGAAGTCGAGGATCCGCTCCGCACGCGGGAAGTGCACTCGCAAGAACTCTTCTAAACCAGCACCGCCATCCGAGATCGCGATCTGCTGCTCTGCCTCGTCCCACCCAACCGCGGCGGCTTGGCGACGCAGTTGCCGCCCAAGTTCCGGGAGTTCATAAAACCCCGATAAATACCGCACCGAATGCGGGTCGGGCGAGCGAGCATCCTGCTCGCTGTTTATGTTGTAAATCATGCCGACGTACGCCATGCGGCCCTCGGCCTGCGCGCCACGAGGGCCTTGCTGTCGCACGCCTGTGGCGTCGAGACTCACGTACGCGCACGTCTTGCCATGCGCATCGCGTTGCCAGGCGAACGGCTCTGTGTTGCCAAACGTCTCGCCTTCGGCGAGTAACGTTTGGAGACGCTCGCCAGCGTCTTCGGTGACTCGTTCGACGGTCGACTCGCTGACTTTCAGTCCACACAGTTTACGAAGTGTCACTTCGCTCGACTGAGCGAAGCTCGTTTGCACGCCGGCGATGCTCACCACCTGGGCCGCGGCCGGACTAAACTTTCGCTTGCCGAGTCCCAACGTTTTGTCCCGCGGAAACAATCCGTGACGGCACCGGCGGCAGTGGTAGTAGTGACGCCTCACTTGCAGTGGGCCGAGCAGGCTATCGACCCACCGCGAGCGAACGTTCACGCAGCGGGCGTCGCCATTGCAGGTCGGGCAGACGCAGCTAGCTTTCTCGTACCCGTCCCTTTTTTTGTCGCTCGTTGGCGACTGTTTCCAAGGCCTTGGCTCCGAGTGCATGCACTCGGTCGCGGAGGTCGAACTCCGTCTGCCCAAACAGATTCGAGTCGTCCTTGCCAGCGAGCGCCTTCGCGATCCGCCGGCGTTCCTGCTCGAAGCAATCTCCCAGCAGCTCGTAAACTCGCTGCTCCTCTTCGTTTAGCTCGATTGGCTCACGCGGCGAATAGGCCATGATCATCTCCTGGCGTGTGGCAAAATAGGAAGAGTCACCCGGCACAATATATTAGAACCGATTTCATGCCTACTTTCGAGACGCTTACACCGTGGGAGAAGTGGCCAAACTTCGTCGTTGAACCTCTCGCGTGGTTTGGTCTAATGGACAGGTTACGAACGACACGTCGGAGTGCCCAAGGAGCCCTCAACATGCCGCCCCCCAATCGTACTCCAACTCGACTCCCCGCAGACGACCTGCGAGCGAACGCCACCCCCCTCGCGGTTTGCCCTGCGCAGGGGACAAGTTGCCAGCCTTGCCCAAGCCCCCTGCCCCGCGATCGGGGGCTCGCAGTACCTGTTGGGCTCGGCGGCGAAATAGATTCCCACATGGGAATCTATTCTGCTGCTTCTGGTACGCTCGCCTCGAGTGTTTGGTGCGTAGGGCTCGGGAAAAACGCGAGATTCGGCAAGCGAAAAATAGATTCCCACCCGATCGATTTCCTGGGAAATGGGAATCTATTCCCCGACCGTTTCGAGGGGGGTGCTGCTAGCAACAATTGACGTTCCCTCGCTGGCGACAGATTCCTAGAATCCTGCCCACTACCAATCCCCCGATCCGACGATGCGTTTTGCGCACCTCGGCCGCGGGTCAACCACAGTCCCCGTTTGCTTCCAACCCTATGGGTCGCGTGATCACGATTGCCAATCAGAAAGGTGGGGTCGGCAAGACCACCACCGCGGTCAGCCTGGCGGCTGGCTGCGCGCTGGGCGGCATCAAGACACTGCTGGTGGATCTCGATCCCCAGTGCAACGCGACGGGAGCCATCGGCAACGCGCCGGTCGAGCGGCATCCGCTGGTCGACTCGCGCCCGATTCGCGAAGCGGTCGCCAAGACCGACATCGAGAATCTCGAACTGCTGCCTGGCAGTCAGAGTTTTCGCGATGTGGATGCCTTGGCAACTCAGGCCGATAACGAGTCGCGGTTGGTGGCCGACCACCTGGCAGCAAGCCTGAGTGTGTACGACCTGGTATTGGTAGATTGCCCTCCATCGTTGGGCGGCCTCACTCGCACCGCGCTGGCAACCAGCGACGAGGTGGTGATGCCGATCCAGTGCGAGTACTTCGCCATGGAGGGACTAACGCAAATGATTGAAATCATCCGGCAGGTCATGACGACCGACAACGCCCGGCTCGAGTTCGGTGGCATCCTACTAACTATGTATGAACCGGAACTCGAGTTGACGCGGGAAATCGATCGCGAGGTGCGCGACTTTTTCGGCGACGTGGTTTTCTCCACCGTTGTTCCGAGAGATGTTGCGTTAGCCGAAGCGCCAAGCCATGGCCAGCCGATAATGAACTACGCACCACGTTCGCAGGGAGCGCGAGCGTATATAGAACTTTGTCAGGAGGTACTCGACCGTGTCTAATCAACGCCGACTGGGACGTGGCTTGGAAGCATTGCTGGGGCGCTCGCTCGACGAGCCCACCACCGCCAGCACCACGACAGAAAGTATAAGTCTACCAACCGACCCCGCCGACGAGGGCATGCACGCTAGCATGGACCGCGACTACAACGGGCAACTCTGGTTGGACCTGGTGTCGATCGACACCAACCCTCATCAACCGCGCAAGGAGTTCGACGAACTCGAAATCGCCGACCTGGCCGATAGCATCCGCGAGCACGGTGTGATCCAGCCGCTGGTCGTTCGCCAGGCGGGAGATCGCTTCCAGCTGATCGCAGGTGAGCGACGCTTGCGTGCTGCCCAAGCAGCAGGCTGGGAACGAGTGCCGGTTCAGGTGCGCGACGTTACCGATCAGCAAATGGCCGAGTTGGCCATTGTGGAGAACGTGCAGCGCAAGGATCTCAATCCCCTGGAAAAGGCCGCCTGCTTCCAGAAGTACCTGCAAGACTATAGCTGCACGCAGGAAGATCTCGCCTCGCGGATTCATATCGATCGCTCGACGATCGCGAACCTGATTCGCCTGCTCGAGCTTCCGGAACCAGTGAAGAAAATGGTGAGCAAGAGCGAGATCACCCAGGGCCACGCCCGGGCGCTGTTGCCGCTGGGAGACGAAGATCGCCAGATCGACTTCGCTTACCGGGTGCGGGCCGAATCGCTTTCGGTGCGAGCCATCGAGCAAATGGTGCAAGACGCGATGGCCGAAGAGTCGGGTGACCTGCTTGCCATGCCGGGCTTGGAGAACAATCCCTCGAAGCCGAAGGCGACGCGGAGCGAACAGCTGGCCATGCTCGAACAAGAGCTTAAGGCCGCGCTCGGCACCAAGGTCGCACTGACACAGAACGCTAAGGGCAAAGGTAAGGTGACCATTCACTTTGCCGACGCAGAGGAGTTCGAACGCCTGCGTTCGATGCTCACCGGCGCCGGCCCTGTGCAGTCGACACCGCAAGTGGTCACCGAATCGGTAGAGCCGGCTCCCATCATGGAAACCGAATCGACCATGGAACCGCAGTTCGACACCATGCAAGATGGAATGAACGACTTTCCTGCAGCCGCCTAGCATGAGGTCTCACTAGAGTGATGGCAAGGAGCGAGGTGAGTCGATCGAGTACCACTCGCTAACCTCCACATCACCACGACCAGTGCAAACAACTGATACACCCTGCGAGCCGAGAGCCTAAATGCTCTCGGCTCGCAGTGCGTTTAGAGAACAAGAAGGAGCAGCGACTGAATCACGCGACCACTAGAATGGCCAGGCGATCGGCACGATGACCACCGACGCGACCATCAAGATCAGCGTGAGTGGCAAGCCGATCCGCAGGTAGTCGACTGGCCGGTAACCGCCGGGGCCCATGACCATCAGGTTGGTCTGGTAGCCGATCGGGGTCGCGAAGCTAAGCGAAGCGGCCAGCGCGACCGCCATGATGAACGGACGCGTGGAGTATCCCCCGTCGGGTCCCGCCAAGGCGACACCGACCGCGATGGGAATCATCATGGCCGCGACCGCGACGTTGGAGATCATCTCGGTAAACAGAGCGGTAACCAAGTAAATAAGAGCAAGTAATACGTAAGGCTGTAGTGATGCTGAGATGCCAGAAGCGGTAGTCACGCTGACTAGGTGGTCGGCAATGTACTGAGCCGCCCCGCTGGTCTTCAGCGCCTGGCCTAACCCAATGGCGGCCGCAATGGTGATGATCACCTGCAGGTCGATTGCCGAGCGAGCTTCGGAGGTGCTCATCGCGCGGGTGCCGATCATCAGGAGCACGATCGCCAGGCCAATGATCGGCTGCGGCTTGCCTGCAAACAGATTGCCAAACGGAAGCAAGTCGCCCCACAACCCAGCAACCGTAAGCCATACGATCATCAATCCAAACAGCGCCATGGCCACGATCGCTCGATCGTGCCGACGGGCCGATGAGCCACCGATGGCGCTCACCAAGTAGAAGTCGCGACTGTTGCGATACGCCTCGGCGAAGTCGGCTTTGGTTTGCAGTAGCAGGGTGTCGCCAGGCTCGAGTCGAATGCTACCGATCTTGTTGGTGAGTCGCTCGCCATTGCGATGCACCGCGACGATGGCCGCGTTGTAACGTTGGCGGAAATTCGCCTCGCGAACGCTCCGCCCAATCAACGGCGAAGTCCGCGAGAGCACTGCTTCGGTCAATCGTCGCTGCGTTCGCTGGGCGGGTTGGAACTCGTAGGTCAGGTCGGCCGCGGGAACCAATCCGGGAATACGTTCGAGGTCGGCGATGGTTTGCACGACTCCGGTGAACACCATCCGATCACCGGCATGGATCATGTCGTTCGGCGTAACCGGCGCGATGAGTTCTTCGTCGCGATCAATCTCGATCAAGAACAAGCCCGGCAAGTTTCGCAGCCCTGCCTGCTCGACCGACTTGCCGATCAGTGGGCAATCGTTCTGAACGAGCATCTCGACCAGGTACTCCCGCCGGCGCTCGCCGAGTTCGTCGATAATCTCACTTCGTTTCGGTAGCAGCTTGGGTCCGATGGTCAGCAGGTAGACGACTCCGATGATCGCCAGGGGGATGCCGACCCAGGTGATGTCGAAGAACTCAAGCTCCTCGACCAGCTCAGCTGGTCTTCCTGTCTCGACGATCCACTTCTGCAGCTTGGCGAGTTCCGCGTTCACTACCAGCGTGGTGCTGGTGCCGATCAACGTGCAGACTCCGCCGACGATGGTCAGGTAGCTCAACGGTATCAACACCCGCGACGGCGAGACTTTGCGTTGCCGACACCAATCGAGCAACACTGGCATGAACATCGCTACCAGCGGGGTGTTGAGCACAAAGGCCGAAACCGGCACCACGGTCAGGGATAGTCGCACCAAGGCTGCCCGCTCGGTCTTGGCAGTGCCGAGGATGGCGGTGCCGATCCAGTCGAGTGCACCGGTCGCACGCAATCCAGCAGAAGTGGCAAACAGCGCCGCAATAAATAGTACGGCCGGGCTGGCAAAGCCTTCGGTCGCCTGACGGGGAGTAATGACCCCCGAGAGGGTCACGAGCACCAGGCCGGCCAAAAACAGCAAATCGATCGGCACGCCCCTCAACCAGACCAATCCGCAAAAAACCAGCGCGATCACCAGCAAGGCAATCACGCCGTCGATGGTCAGCCCCCCTGCGGCGGCGATCAGGGGTACGACATCAATCAATGCAAGCATCGGCCCAAACGCGACAAAAATGCTAAACTAATACACAGCAACAACTTGCGACAATTCTAGCTTGCCCGATTCGGTTTGTGCAGTCGTTAAATGGTGTTAAGCGAGATGCGCGTTCCCGCGATCTCGGGTCACAAATTGAGGAAAACCGATCGCGTCACAATAAAAAGTAGTATGTGGAGCGAAGGGTAAGTGATCCTCGAACGTGTCGCCGCCGACAGAATCGTCAGGATCTGTGGGCGATTTTACGCCAAAACTTGTGGCAGTCGCCCTATGGCTGGAATAAACTGGTAGAGACCCCCCTGGCCTTAAACTGCGCTGGGGGTAACAACTTAGGCAATCTACGCGGCCGTTCACTCCTCAGCTTACGGGAGCCGGAACAGGCGGCCGCTGACGTGTAAGGTACCTACTCGGAGTACCCCCTGATGACGATATTGATGAGTTTGCGTTCGTTTGGCTTTAGTGCGTTGTTCGCCCTGGTGGCCGCAATGTCGGTCCCGGCTGTAGCCGACGAGGCCCGGCTCGAAACTTACAACACGACCGACGGTCAGTCTTACTTCGCGTTGACGATTCCGCGATTAGACGATCAGAACACCGCGCCGCGTGATGTGGTGCTGGTGCTCGACACTTCGGCGAGTCAAGCCGGCTTCTTCCGCGACACGGCGATGGCCGCGCTGGAGCGCTGCGTTGAGTCGCTAAATGCGGACGATCGTGTTCAGATCGTGGCCGCCGACTTGGACGCACGTCCCATGAACGATGGCTTGGTATCCCCCACCGATGCTAGCGTGAAGGCTGCCATCGAAAAGGTGGGGCGCGAAGCTCCGCTCGGATCGACCGACATGCATCTGGTGTTGACCACCGTGACCGACATGCTGAAATCGGCCGATAGCGATCGCCAACAATCGATCGTCTACTTCGGCGACGGCATGAGCAACGCCAATCTGATGGATACCGACACGTTCGCACAATTGGTTTCTGAACTGCGAACCGAACTCGTATCGGTTCATAGTTTTGCTGTTGGACCGAAGCGTGACATCGTGATGCTCGCCGCCCTGGCAAACCAAACCGGTGGCAATCTTTATGTGGATCCCGAAATGACTTGGGCCGACGAGGCCGAAGGCATCAGCGTCGAACGTGCTCAAGAAGAAAACCGTCGCCGCGGCGGCGTGGCTGGCAAAGAACTTGCCACTTGGGTTCACGGCACCGTGATTCGCTGGGAAAAGACTGAATGGCCTGCTTCGGTAGCGGCTGCTTATCCTCACGACTTGGTTCCCGTACGCAACGATCGCGAAACCATCGTGGTTGGCAAACTGCAAGAAGCCGCCTCGGTAGAGGGTCAATCGCTGCACGCTGAGTCGGGCACGCAAACCATGACCTGGCAACTAGCCGAAGCACCGGCCCACGTTGACCTTTCGTTCCTGCCTGAAATGGTGGGACGAGCCGAGAAAGATGGCGGTCTAAGCCTCACCACGCTCGGAATTCGTGGATTCGAAGAAACCGGTCGCTCGATGCTGGCTAGCGTCGAAGAAATGACGAACCTCGCCGAGCGTGCCATTGCTATGGGCGACCGCGAAGGTGCCACTCAACTGGCCAACGCGGTGCTGCGACGCGATCCCGAAAACCTGCGAGCCCAAACGGTTCTCAACTTGATCGAACGTGGCGGAAAGGTCACTCCTGAAGACCTGCCGGCCATCAGCAACCAAACCGATCTGAGCTTGGTTCGTGAGCCTTCGACAGTTGGACCCGAAAGTGGCGAAACCATCAACGGCATGCCTGCTCGCGAGGCGGTGATGGATGGTTCGTACCTGACGGAAATCGAACGCCAGAACCGCATCTTCTCGGAAATGATCGAGAAGGAAGTGGAAGTCGCCGTGTCGGATGCCCGCGATACCATGCGGACCAATCCCGACAGTGCCGCTCAAAATCTGAAGCTGATGCTGCAGAACGTTCGTACTGCTCCTCAGCTGCTTCCCGAAGTTCGCTCGCAACTGGAAGACCAATTGCAGAACGTGCTGAAGGAAACCGCTCGTGCTTCGGTGGTCGACGCCGAACTGCGTCAGCAAGCTCAAGAACGCGAAGCAATTGCTCGCGAAACCAAGATGATCAACGACCGCTTGCTTCGTAAAGAAGAGAAGCTGAAGCAGCTTTCGTCGCGGATGAATGCGTTGATGGATGAGCGTCGGTACGAAGAAGCTCAAGAGTTGGCCGACATCATGTACGAAGAAGACGACAAAGCTGTTGCTCCGATGGTGGCTGTGTTGAACTCGCAGTTCCAACGTCAGCATTACTTGCAAGCGATTACTCGCGAACGTCGCTGGCGTGGAACTTGGGAAGCCTTCTATCAAGTCGAGCTTTCCGCAGTGCCCGCTCCGGACGAACCACCAATCGTCTATCCGGACGCCGAAGTTTGGGAAGAGCTCACCAACCGTCGCGAAAAGTACAAGGCAGTCGACCTGGCTGGCCAAGATGGTGCCGAGCAACGCATCAACAGCGCGTTGTCCGATCCTCTCACCAGCTTAGGCCTGGAGTTCCAAGATGCTCCGCTGTCGGAAGTCGTCGACTTCCTGCGTAGCGAGTACAACATCGAGGTTCAGCTCGATATCCCTGCCTTGGACGACCTCGGCCTCTCGCCGGACGAACCGATTACCGTGAACCTGCGAAATATCTCGCTTCGTAGTGCCATGCGTATCATGCTGCGTCAGTTGGATTTGACCTACGTCATCTCCGACGAAGTGCTGCTGATTACCTCCGAAGACGAAGCCCTGACTCGTCTGCAAGTCAAAGTCTATCCAGTTGCCGACTTGGTACTGCCGATTGAAACTCCCTCGTCTGGCGGCTTCGGCGGCATGGGCGGCATGGGTGGCGGTATGGGCGGCGGCATGGGTGGTATGGGCGGCATGGGCGGCGGTATGGGTGGCGGCATGGGCGGTATGGGTGGCGGCATGGGCGGCATGGGCGGCGGCGGTGCCTTTAGTGTGCCCGATGAAGCAGACCCAGCCGAGCAGCCCGCAACCGAAGCCAAGCCCGCTACCAAGACTGCTGTTACGAGCAGCCCTGCTGAAGTGAGCAAAGACCAAGACCCTGAAGTCTACTGGGACAACTACTTTGGTGCCGAACTGCGTGACAACGCCAAGGTGCGAGCAGAAGTTCGCGACCAGATGAAGGCAGGCCGTTACGACCAGGTAACCGCCTTGATTCAGTCGGCCCTGCGTCACGGCCAACCTCAACCTTGGATGTACGAAGCCCTCGGCATCGCCATGCAAATGGATGGTCGTGCCCAAAAGGACATCGAACGTGCAGTGATGTCGGCAGTCGATTTCAGCCGCTCGGCCGACGAATTGTCGTACATCGCTGAGTACCTGAGCCGCATCGATCTCAACAAGCGTGCGTTGCAGGTCTATCGTCAGGTCGTGAAGATCGATCCGCTCCGTAGCGAAGCCTATGCGATGGGCTTGCGTGCTGCTCAGCGGGCCAACGATCTCGAAGGCGTGAAGTGGGCAACGCTCGGCATTCTCGAGCAAGCCTGGCCTGCAGATCAGGAAGTGATCAAAGACACCGCTTGGCGAGTTGCTAAGGCAACCATGGAAGACCTGGCCAAGTCGGGCAAGAAGGACGAAGCCAAAGAATACTGGACCAACGTGTCGAAGGCCCTCGAGCGCGACTGCGTCGTACGTGTTTCGTGGACCGGCGACGCCGACGTGGATCTGTCGGTGATCGAGCCCGGTGGTTCGATCTGCTCGACTCACGCCCCCCGCGCCTCGGGCGGCGGCGTAAACATGGGCGACACCCTCGTGAGCATGACAGGTTCCGATAGCGGAATCTTAAGCGAAACTTACGTTTGCCCTCGTGGCTTTGCTGGTGAATACCAAGTTCGCGTGACTCCTGTCTGGGGCAAAGTTACCGCTGGTAAAGTGACCGTCGATGTGTTCCAGCACCTGAACAACGAAGAAAAGGTGCAGCATCGTCGCGAGCAGCTAGAACTCGGCCCCGATGGTCGGACCGTCAAGTTCAACCTGGCGGAAGGTCGCCGGGAAGAAGCCTTGGAAACTCAACTGATTGCTCATGCCATTCATCGGCAGCAAGCAGTGAGCCAGGCTGTTGGCCGTGCGGTGTTGGCGCAACAACTCGATTCGGCTTCGGATCCAAGTGCTTACCCCATTCGCGGTGAAGATCCAGCGAACGCCCTGCGTCGCCGGTTGCTGAACGGTGGTGGTGGAGCCGTTGGCTTCCAGCCTCAGATCGTCACCCTGCCTGAAGGTACGAACTTCTACGCCACTGGCGTGGTATCGGCCGACCGTCGCTACGTGCGAGTCACGTGCTTGCCGTTCTTCTCGACGATCGGCGACGTCTCGACGTTCACCTTCGCAGGTACCGCCACCGACGATAACAACAATAACAACAACGGCAACAATAATAACAACAACAACAATAACAATAATAACAACTAGTCAAATAGTCGCCTTTGGCCGCCGGGTTCGCCCGGCGGCCTAAAGTGCGATGAATCGAGTGGTGGCAATCGTTTTTCAAAACCATACTTGCCAGCAAACACCCTAAATGTTTGCTCAATCTGCCTGGCGATCTCTCCTTCGCCACGCATTCGCTTACCAAACTCGCTCTTGTAAAGCTGACCATCGCGAGTCGCCCTGGTTAGCATCTCGACTTTCGTCGCTCGATCGGGATAGCACTGGCGCAGCCAGTCAAAAAACACCTGGTCCACCGCCTTGGGCAATCGCAGCAACACAAAACTGGCTGCGCGTGCGCCTGCTTCGCGAGCCGCGGCGAGAATCGCCGGCACCTCGCTGTCGGTGAGCCCGGGGATGATCGGGGCGACGACTACCTGCGTGGGTATGCCGGCCGCCGACAAGGTTGCTAGCGTACGCAGACGAGCCTCTGGTGTGCTCGTACGCGGTTCCATGGTACGTGCTAGCTGCGAGTCGAGTGTCGTAAGCGATATGGCAACATGCACCGCATTGAACTGGGCTAATTCGGTGAGTAGGTCGAGATCGCGAACGACCAGAGCATTCTTGGTGATAATGCCCATCGGCTGCCGACACTCGGCCGCAACGGCTAAACACGACCTGGTTATCTTGAAACGCTGCTCCGCAGGCTGGTAGCAGTCGGTCACACCAGACAGGGCGATCCACTCGCCTTGCCATTTTGGCTTCGCCAGCCATTTGCGAAGTAGTTCCGCCGCCCGGTGCTTCACAAACACCTGGGTCTCAAAATCGAGCCCCGCCGACAGCCCCAGGTACTCGTGGGTCGGTCTGGCGTAGCAGTAGCTGCATCCGTGAGCACACCCACGGTAGGGATTCATGCTGTATCGAAAGGGGATGTCAGGGCTATTATTCTGCGAGACGATCGTTTGGGACTCGTCGGAATGATAGACGGTATCGGGTTTCCGCAGACCCTCTAACAGCTCAGCATCCTGGTCACAATCGGTGAGATCCCACTCCATTTGGGTGGTCAAATAGCGGTTGGCGGGCTGCGATTGAGCCCCGCGTCCTCGCACTTTCGGCGTTAGTGGTTGGTCGGCCATGGTGGTTGCAGTGTAACGATGAACACCCACAGGGGCAATCGAACCGAAAAAAACAGGGAATAAAAAAACTTACAAAGTTTCTCCGATCGACCTTGACCCCAAAGGCTGAGAGTTCTATTCTCCCGCCCAGTTGAACAACAAACGTCGTTCAACCAACGCCAAGTCGCCTTGGCAAGAGAATTAGAAACCTGTACTAATTGGCACAATTGCCACGGTCGATAACAAACAGCCCTTTCACCGGTAAACCGAACGGCCTGTTCCCTGTTTTCTACTAGGCATTGCGTTGATAAATCGGTACCATAAATAGATTGGCACAACCGGATAAGCTTTCTCCCCCCAACCGCTTACCATCTGTGCCCGCCCAACGCAGGCGACAATGCGTCCAATCGCTCCCGGAAGAGTTTGCCGTCCTTTGCCCCCCTGGGACGTAGCTTTTCTGGGAGCTTTTTTTATTTCTCCATGCTAGCAGACGCGGCCGCAGGGCGTTTGCTACTCTTCGCGGGACGCTGAGTCCCAGCACATCTGGCGAAACTACTACAGCTGGCGAAGATAGGCTGATTCTTACTGAGATTCGCCGCTAATGATGTGGGGTCTGTCGCGAGAATTGCCTCGTCCGATTAAGATGACTCACTTTGAGTCACCTATACTAGGTAGTGAACCTTTGGCTCGCCGCCTGAACTTAACGACAATCCCTGAGAGGACTTGCGATGAAAATCGCTGTGATCGGAACCGGCTACGTTGGTTTGGTTACCGGAACTTGCTTCGCCGATAGCGGGAACGATGTCACTTGCATCGATATCGATGAGAAGAAGATCGAAAACCTCAAGCAGGGTATCATCCCCATTTACGAACCAGGCCTGACGGAACTGGTTCAGCGGAATTCCGCGGCTGGTCGTTTGAAGTTCACTACCGATACCGCTGCTGGGGTTCAACCAGCCGAAGTCGTCTATCTGGCGGTTGGTACTCCCCAGGGAAAAGATGGTTCGGCCAACATGTCGGCCATGTGGAGCGTCGTAAAAGCGATTGCCCCCTACCTGCAAGAGTCAGCGATTGTCGTTACCAAGAGCACTGTCCCCGTCGGCACGAACGCCAAAATATTTGGCATGCTCAAGGAACTGACCGGCCGCGAATGCGACGTTGCCAGCAACCCCGAATTTCTGAAGGAAGGGGCTGCGATCGAGGACTTCATGAAGCCCGATCGCGTGGTGGTAGGTGTTCGCCGCCCGGAGGTATCGGACGTGCTTCATCAGTTGTACGAGCCTTTCCTCCGCACCGAAAAGCCGTTTATCAGCATGTCGCCTGAGAGTGCTGAGATGACGAAGTACGTGGCTAACGCGATGCTGGCGACCAAGATCAGCTTTATCAACGAGATGGCAAATCTGTGTGAGAAGATGGGGGGCGACATCAACGATGTGCGTCGCGGCATCGGGCACGACAGCCGCATCGGCTTCGCTTTCTTGTTCCCAGGCGTCGGCTACGGCGGTAGCTGCTTCCCCAAGGACGTGCGGGCGCTGACCTCGATGAGCCTCGACCACGATTGCGAACCCACCTTGCTGCGTGCGGTGGATGAAGTGAACGAACGCCAAAAGTCGGTGTTCAAGCAACCGATTCTCGACCATTTCGATGGTGATCTCAAAGGCAAGAACATCGCCGTGTGGGGTCTGGCCTTCAAGCCGCGGACCGACGACATTCGCGAAGCTCCCGCATTGGTGCTCATCGATTGGCTTCTCGAGCAGGGAGCCTCGATTAAGGTGCACGACCCCGAGGCCATGGAGAACGTCGAAGCCGAGTTGGGCGACAAGGTTGCCTACTGCAAGTTCCGGATGGATGCGATCGAGGGTGCAGATGCCCTGGTGATCATGACCGAGTGGAAAGACTACCACTCGCCCGATTTTGCGGAAATGTACCAGCTGATGAAGTCGCCGGTGGTGTTCGATGGTCGTAACCTGTACGAGCCGGAACGGATGAAACGCCGGGGATACAAGTACTACAGCATCGGCCGCAAGGCGGTTTAGCGTCCTCTGCCCCCCGGCCGCATTCCTCCCGGCACGTAGGTGGCCGCCCGCAGCGGTACGATAGGCCGAGATTTCCGCTGTTTCGTTGACAGCGATGCCCGTTCCATCTAGCCTAAAGGCAGGGACAGAACGTGCCTGCGCAAGGGTTGCGTCTGGGCATAGCGAGTGGTAAACGTCGGCTATCCGCGACGTGGTGAAGGCCAGCACCTAGTCGCCGTGGAAGCCGGATCTCATCTGCCTCCACCGCCGTTGCCACGATGCTCTTATTCATTGCTCTCAACGAGGAACATAGGTCATAGAGATGAACCGTCTAGCAGGAAGGTGGCTGGTTGCCGTTTGTATGTTGAGTCCCTTCGTGGGATCAATGCAAACCCAGGGAGCCGAAGTCTCCATCGGTGGATTTATCCCCTTCGTAGGAATCACGCTCACCGATGAATTCAAGGATGCCCAGAGCGACCTCTCGGGAGGCTTCTTTCTCACCGAACGCGAAACCTCATTGGTTGGTTCTGAGCTTAGAGGTAACAACAACTCATTTATTCACGACCTGGCATTGCTCGATACTGGTGCAGCCACCCATATTCTTGGCCCGCGTGCTGCCGGAATTAGTGGTTTCGACATCGATGGCAACGACTTCGATGGCACTAATATTCAGCAGATCGGTGGTGCAACAGGTTTAATTGATCTGTCGATCGACGACCCCTTAGGAGTGTTCGTCAGTGGACTTGCCAATCGCACCTCGGAAGGGAATACGCTGGAGATCAATCGCAGTACGTTCCGTGGCCAGTCGAGCTTTGCGACGCTATCGGCTCCCGAAGAGTGGGCGTTGCCAAACATCATTGGTTTGCCAATGGCCGCGCAACATAAGATTGTGATTCGCAACGATCAACCACAGGTGTTTGAGTACGAGGGCCGCACTGTACGCACTCCAAACATCGAACTCAAAGACCTCGGTTCTGGCTCCGAGGGCATTTTGCGTCGTACCGATCTAAAGATTCGTCCTGGGGCATCCTTTGTTTCTGGGCCACTCTATATCCAGAATCTTGATTTCTTCTCCGGCGATCTCGAATTCCACGAGAACCCACTCTCCCCCACCGTGGTGGAAAACGCAGCAATGTTTCTCGACATCGACATGCACAACGGCGACGTCGGTTTCGAAGACAAAGAGTTTCTGTTCGACACCGGTGCCGACTTTACGGTGATCTCCAGCCTTACCGCGAAGCGACTAGGATTCGACGTAGTGCTTGATGAGCCCGACTTCCTGCTCGAGGTCGAAGGTTCTGGCGGTATTCAAGACGGCGTGCCCGGCTTCTATGTCGACCAGTTGAACATCGACACCGTGGGGGGCAATTTCACACTCACCAACGTGCCAGTCGCGGTGCTGGATGTGACCAACCCCAACGATCCAGGCAATATCATCGATGGCATCATCGGCATGCACTTATTCAATGGTCGCAATCTGGTGATCGACGCGAATCCGTCGATTGGCCAAGGCGGCACAGGTCCGAGTCTTTACATTAGCGATCCGGTAACCACCGACTTCGACTGGAATTCAACCGCTACGACGCAATCCTGGCACACGGCCGGCAACTGGTCGGCTAGCGCCGTGCCCGACATGCTCGCGGCAACCCAAGTGGTGAACGTAACCGGCAACGCCCAAACGGTCACTCTGTCGCAAGATGCCGAATCGAATACCGTGGTTGTCGGCGGTGGCTCGGGCAGCCCCATCGAGCTGTCGCTGAAATCGGGGGCGACGCTCACTACGTTTGGCGAAACGAAGGTCGACGCAGGCGGCACCCTCACCATCGAAGCCGGCGGCAAACTGGATGCTCAGTTCATCAACATCGAGCAAGGCACCCTCCGAGGCAGCGGCGAGATCTTCGTCGGTACCGGGCCGATCAATTCCCCGGTCCGCAATATTGATGGGCGTGTCGAAGCAGGCGATGGCATCGGCCGACTCACCATCGATGGCGACTTCTCGAATCTGGCCGAAGGAACCGTTGCGTTCGAACTGGCAGGCACCAACGTAGCCACGGAGTACGACCAACTCGACGTCACGCGTTACGCCTTTCTCGCTGGTGTACTGGAAGTCACACTCGACGCCGGGTTTGAACCAGAGATGGGCGACTCGTTCACATTGATTACCGCCGACGAAGCTGTCTCCGGCAGGTTTGAGCAATCGATTCTACCGCTCGGCTACGAATGGTCGATCGAGTACAATCCCAACAACGTGGTTCTTTCTGTCACTGGCTTCATCGAACTGCTGCAAGGCGACTTCAACTCCGATGGCACCGTGGACCTGGCCGACTACACCGTATGGCGCGACAATCTTGGCTCCATCTACACGACTGCCGACTACCAGCTTTGGAAGAGCAACTTCGGCAAGAGCCTTTCGCAACCCGCTTCGGCCGTCAACGCAGTGCCGGAACCAACCAGTGGAGTGCTATCAATGGCCATGCTAGCCCTGCTGATTGGTGGTTTGCGAACTCGAAGCTTGCGGCGTTCGTAACCAGTGGTACGATCAAAGAGTGTCAACCGAGAGCTGAGGAGAGTCTGCCAGCTTCAACCAGTCGAGACCCAAACGATGCATCTCTACCTTCGGCAACTATTCCCAATGCTGCTGGTTTGTGTGTTTGCAACCTCGACGCAGGCGATTACGGTTCAGCTTGAGTTTGATACTTCGAGTCCTTTCTACACCAACTCCACCGCCCGCAATTCCATTCAGCAGGCGGCTACCGATTTGGGCTACTGGATCACCTCGCCACTTAGCCAGATCAACGAGTACTCGTGGGAACGCGACAGCACGACCATTAGCAGCCAGCAACTGAGCAGCACCTTCAATTGGCGGTTTAGCTATACGCACCCAACGCAAGGCTCCGTTAACATCACCGATACGCTTCCATCGAACACGGTGAAGTTCTTCGTCCGTGGACAAGATCTTGCAGGGAGCACGCTTGGTCAAGGCGGAGCGGCCGGCGTTGGCTACTCGGCTAGCTATGGCATTTCTTATTTGGGAGCCATCAATGGGACCAATCTCCAAACCCAGTTCGAGCAGGTCGTCGATCGGCAATCCGAAACCGCCACCGGGGAGTTCACCCGTGGGTCGGGGCCGGTGATCTCGACCCTCTCTGGAACCTCAAGCATCAACCTCGGCGGCAACATCGCCCAGACCGACTATTCCGTCTCGTATGGCCCTGCGTTTGGGACGCTCGCCCTCGACACGAGTACCGGCAGCAAGACGCTCGAGCAGTACTGGCATCTCGACGTGACGACCGACGTCGCCGCGGGCAAGAACGACCTGTACTCCGTCGCCCTGCACGAAATGCTCCACGCCCTCGGCATGGGGGCTTCCGAAACGTGGGACGACCTAGCCAGTGGAAACACCTGGACCGGCTCCGAGGCCATTGCCGAGTACGGGACCGGAGTCAATTTAGTGTCGGGCGCCCATATTGCTTCGGGCCGTATGAGCACCAGCATCGAAGACGGCGCAGTGCAAGAAGCGGCCATGGATCCCACGATCACCACCGGCACACGCAAGTACATGACCGCGCTCGACCTCGCGTTTCTCCGCGACTTGGGATACACCACCCGAGCGATTCCCACGTTCTCCGACCCCGGCGACTTCAACGGCGACGGCCTCGTCGACCTGGCCGACTACACACTTTGGCGCGACAACCTTGGAGCGTCCACCGAGGCGGCGATCAACAACAACGGCAATGGCGGCGGCATCACCTCTTCAGACTACACCCTCTGGAAGAACAACTTCGGCACTTCCTACGCGTCGGGCTCCCTGGCAAACGTCCAGGTGCCTGAACCCTCGACCACCTCGCTGCTCCTGCTGGCGCTAGCCATCGCCGGAGTGGTTGGACGCCGATCCGCCCGCTAGTTCTGGCAGTTTTCTACTACACGCGGCCTGGTTCGACTCGAATTCTTGCAAGTCGATCGCCCCTGGTTTACCCTAGCAGCATCACTTTTTGGAATCGGCAACTTAGAGTACGTCTGCATTGTGTCGGAGGGGGCTGAGCATGGTTCGCGTGAGTTGGCAACTGCGGTGGTTTTGTTGTTTAATGGCCCTCGGCATCGCGCCAGCGATGGCTACCAATTTGAGCTGGAGCGGGGCCGCTGTCGGAAATAGCAACTGGTCGGACACCAACAACTGGCTCCAGGGCGAGTCTCCTACTGGCAACGACCTGGTAATTGGCGATGTCGTGGTCGGCGACACGTCAGTGAACACCGACTTCTCAATCGCCAGCTTGCTACTCACTGGCGGTTCGACCGCCGACACAGCAGGCAACTCGCTCATCGTCGACGGCATGACGACGGTCACCGCCAACGGTTCCAAGCTCGTCATCTCTCCGCATGCCGACGACGCCATGCAATCGTCGGCCATCCTGAGTCAGGCCATCGTGCAATCAGGCGGCGAGATCCAGCTACTCGGTGGGGTACTCGAGATCGACGAGCCCGACACCCCCACGGCTACGCTTACCGTTGCCGGCGGTGGGTTGCTCTCAGGCCATGGCACCCTACTACTCTCCGACTCGCTAGGCGAGACGCCGACCGTTACCTTCATCAACGATGGCCTGTTGCTGACCACAGCAAGCGAAGAACTCTCGACACTAACCATTCGGGCGATTGGCGAGCAGCATCGACTCGACCTCGATGGCACCACCGATACCGGTATTGTGAGCATCGCTGCCGGAACCATGCTCGACTTGCAAGTGGCCACCGAGGTATTCGGCGGGCTACTAAATCTGGACAGCGGCGCAACGCTGCAGGTAGCTCACCAGCTCGATCTGGTCGAAGCATCCCTTACCCTGTCGAGCATCGACGCGGAAGCCGCGCCAGCCACGTTGCGTTCCGACAGCACCGTGACCATCGATAGCAGCATGCTGAATGTCACGGGTCACACCAGCCGTATCGAAGCCCCTTTTCACTTCACCTCGTCCTCCTCAGGCGGCACACTCGTCGCAAGCGATAGCCGGCTCGTCTTGGCGGGCGATGGAGAGTTCGATGGTGGTAGCTCGCACACCGGCGACGGCACCCTCGCTTTCGAAGGGGGACACTACACCATCTCGGGCACGCAACTGTTCGACATGACCGGCGGCACCATCGTGCTGGATGCTGATACCGAACAGGCCGAAACCTGGCAGCTCGATGCTCGGCTGGTTGTAAGTGCATCGCAGCTCGACGATTTTGGCGACAACTCGAACGACCAGACCGATACCATCGCCATTCATGGGGCGAGCGGACAGTTGGTCGTGTCGCAGGGCTCTTCCAACAGTTGGACCCTGGCCCCTCAAGGCAAGATCGAGATCCATGGCACCAGTAGTTTTGCCTCGTCGCTACGGGGAGACAACATCGCCGTGGCGGGCACCATCGAAGTGATCGATAGCACCAAGACCGAAGCGAAGCTTTCGATCCTCTCCGGTGGCCAGGTCACGATTGCTACCGAGGGACAAGCCCTGCAACTCGCAGCGGGCAACTCCACCGATCCCCACCGCATCGCGGGCGGTGTTATCAGCGGGCCGGGAACCCTGACGACCGATGGCCAGACCTCGCTCGAAGGCTTCGGCACGATCGACGCCCCCGTTGACTTCCCCGCGTCGTCGTCCCTCTGGGCGAGCGGCGGCACCCTTACCATCAACACGCAAGTGCTCGACGCCGAATGGATTGGCACCGCCGCCTCTACCGGCTCACTCCATTTGGCCGCGGGGCTCGATACGAGCAATGTCCGCGGGTTGGAACTGAAGGGTGGAGTCGTGACCGGCAGCTATATCGCCAACAACGGCATTACGCGGGGCAACGGGTCGATCGAGGTCACGTCTTTCTACAACAACGGAGTGCTGCACGCCTTGGCTGGCGAGGGTGATACGCTGGTGGTTGCGGCCGCCAACAGCATCGACCTCGACGGTGCTCTGCTCGTCGCGGGAGAGGTGCAAGCCACCTCGGCCAACCTAACCATCGCAGCCCCGCTGAGCGACGACTTCGGGGGCAAAGCGACCGTCGGAGCAGGACGTGCACTGCGATTCGAACAAGGGTGGATTCTGGCCCCTGAGGGATTGCTCACCCTCTCTGGCGATGGCTCCAACGCAGCCAGCCTGGTTGCCGACTCGCAGATCGCAGGCCCGGTAGTCGTCCATGGCATGGCGATGATGTCCGGCACCACCACCTTTATGGCCGGCTCGAGCGTCGAACTTGTCGAATCAACCGACTCGCTGGAACTCGAGGGTACGTCGACTGTAGAGGCAAACGCAAGCTTCACCGGACTGGGGAGCGTGGTCAACCAGCCCATGTCGGTGCTCACCATGGCCGACAACTCGACCCTCGGCGTCACTCTGGCAAACGAGGGAGAACTTCAGATCGGTCACCATTCCTTGGTGTTGTCGTACGAGCAACTCGCATCCGGCACCCTTGGCATCACGCTCGACAGCGTCGACTCTTACGATCAACTCTTCTACGAAACCAGCGTCAGCCTCTCCGGCGGTCTGCAGGTCCTGCTTGGCGAAGGCTATTTGCCGACGATCGGCGACTCCTTCACTATCATCACTGGAGCCGGCAACCTGACAGGCGGGTTCGACGAGAACTTGGTGGAGGCTCCCGCGCTCGCGGGGGCCTTAGGTTGGCAACTCGACTACACTTCCAGCGAGGTCCTGCTGAGCGTGGTTCAGCTCACCTTAAAAGGCGACTTCAACGCCGATGGCATCGTGAATCTGGCCGACTACACCCTCTGGCGCGATCATCTTGGCTCGCCGGACGAATCAGTACTCTCCGGCAACGGTGACAACGAGAATGGGGTCGACGCGGCCGACTACGTGTTGTGGAAACAGCACTTCGGTGAGTCGATTCCTACCGACTCGCTCGTTTCGCAAGCGGTGCCAGAACCAAGCTGTCTGGCAATCGCGATGCTTGGCCTGCTACTC
This sequence comes from Aeoliella mucimassa, assembly GCF_007748035.1. Classification (NCBI taxonomy): domain Bacteria; kingdom Pseudomonadati; phylum Planctomycetota; class Planctomycetia; order Pirellulales; family Lacipirellulaceae; genus Aeoliella; species Aeoliella mucimassa. Next base: position 5,489,902 of record NZ_CP036278.1, on the reverse strand, counting down.
GTGCCTGCTGTGCGAAAAGCGTGTCACAGCTGATTGCCGCAGCGACTGCAGTAGATCGCGTCGGGGTCGGTCACCTGGAAATTGCAGCCTTCGCACTTTCTGGCCGACTGCTGGCTCTTCTGACTCATAACCTCCGCACTAAACAGCCCGGTCGGCACGATGATAATTGCATAGCCCAGCAGCATCACGAGCGAAGCGACCGCTTTGCCTTGCGGGGTAACCGGTGCGATATCGCCATAGCCAACCGTGGTCATGGTAACGATCGCCCAATAGATACTGACTGGAATGTTGTCGAAGCCGCTATCAGCTCCCGCTTCGATCAAGTACATGATCGATCCCAGTACCACGATCGTGCACAAGATCACTGTGATGAACACGGTAATCTTTGGCCAGGTTTTACGAATTGCGAGCAACCAACCTTGGCTTTCGCGCACGTGGTGGGCGAGCTTTAACACTCGAAACACGCGAAGAAGCCTCAGCGTACGAATCGTCGCGAGCGACTGGGCGCCGGGTAGAAAGATGCCCAGGAAGCTTGGTAGCAACGACACGATGTCGACCACGCCGAAGAAACTAAAGACGTACCGCGCGGGTCGATTGACGCACGCCAGTCGGGCAATCAACTCGATCGTAAAGAGTCCGGTAATGAACCACTCGAGCTTGGTCAGCAGGCTTCCCCAGACAGCGCTTTCGCGCATACCCTTGACGCTTTCCAGGCTTACCGCGACCACGCTCACCACAATCACGATCAACAGCAACACGTCGAACCTTCGCCCCGCGGGCGTATCGTGCTCGAAGATCACTTCGTACCATCGCCGCTGCCAAGTCCTGGGGCCAGGGCCAAGCGTGGGGTTGCTCATCGGATTGTCGCGATTTTGCTGATCCATGCAGCAAGTGTAGCTTATGCGTCGCGACGCCTGAACCTCGTTTTGGCACGACTCCCCCAGGGTGCGATCGGTGCCAAATGGTCTATAATTGCAGATCCCCACCGCACATTCTCCCAGGAGTGGACCATCATGCCGAATCACCCCCCTGCCCTGCTGCTTAGCCTGATCGCCTGCCAGTTGCTGCTCTGCATGAACACGGGGTTTGCTGATCCGCCGGAGGGTTACGAGTTGGTGTGGGCCGACGAGTTCGACGTGGATGGCCCCGTGAACCCTGAAAACTGGACCTTCGAGAAGGGGTTTGTTCGCAACGAAGAATTGCAGTGGTACCAGCCCGAGAATGCTTTCTGCAAAGATGGCTTCCTGGTGATCGAAGGTCGTCGGGAGCGTCGCGACAACCCCAGCTACGATCCCAATGCCGGCCGGGGAGACTGGCGACGTAACCGCCAGTTCATCGAGTACACCTCGTCGAGCCTTAAGACTCAAGGGTTGCAGGAGTGGACCTACGGGCTGTTCGAGATCCGCGCCCGCATTGATGCCCGTGATGGTTTGTGGCCCGCCATTTGGATGCTTGGCGTCCGCGGCGGTTGGCCCCGCAACGGCGAGATCGACATCATGGAGTTCTACGACAACTCGATTCTTGCGAACACCTGCTGGCAGCATGGTCGCCGACGAGGGCAAGTATGGGACACTGGCAAGATACCGCTCAGTGAGTTCGGCGAAGGCTGGGCCGACGAGTTCCACGTATGGCGGATGCTGTGGACTGAAGAAGAGATCCGTTTATCGGTGGACGATCGTGTGCTAAACACCACCGACCTGGCGGAAGTTGATCGCACGAAAGGCGACTTTGCCAAGCCGTTCCGGCAACCGAATTACTTGCTGCTCAACCTGGCCATTGGTGGCAAGAACGGCGGCGATCCCAGCCAGACCGAGTTCCCTGGCACCTACCAGGTCGACTACGTTCGGATGTATCAAAAGCCAGCGAACGAAGAGACACCGTCGAAATCTCAATAGGTTAGGATCATGGCCCCTGTAAACAAAGCGAGACCGAGAACCCACCCGCGTTGGCAGATTCTCAGTCTCGTGTGAACCAACTTGAGTCGTTTGCCGCAGAGCTAACGGACCCAACTGTATCCGAACCGTGCGGTGAACCCGGTGCCATACACACCGGAGCCATGCACCAGATAATCTTTGTCGGTCAGGTTCTCAAGACTCAAGCTGAGCCGATGCTGGTTGTGGCGACCGTAAGAACGCCCCATCCGCACGTTTAGCGTAGCGTAGCCAGGGGTGCCGCCAGGGGGGATGCGTTCGTCGCTGAGATCCCGCACCGGATCGAGTCGATCTTGCTTATCGGCCATCCAAACATACGTTGTCACGTAGCTACGCAACTCGCGATCGCGCCAACGAAGCCCCAGGATACCCTGCTGCGGTGGAATGCGACTGAGCGGGGCGCCGGTCTCCTTGTTCTCGCCGTAGGTATACCAGTAGTTGCCGTAGAGACTCCACTGCCGATCGAGCAAGTATTCTCCGTCGAACTCGACGCCTTGAATCGAGGAGTCTTGATTGTCCTTGGTAAACTGGTTCGCTCCGGCCGTGATCGGCACGATGTTATCGTCGATCTGTGTCCAATAGACAAACGTCTGCGTACGAAGCTTCTCGTGGTCGGTCTTCATACCGATTTCGTAGGTCACCGAGTGCTCGGGAGTCAGGTCGAGGCTCGGCAAGTCGAATCCCGCCTGCAACACGTTCGGGTTATTGGCCATCAGGTCGTCCAAGTTCGGCGGGCGGAAGCCTTCGCTAATGTTGCCAACCAGGTGAATATCGCGGTCGACCTCGTACACCAAGCCCACATGAGCAACCCAGTCCTGGAAGTTCGGATTGATGAACATCGGCGTGGGAGTGCCAGCCACTTCGACGACTGGCGTGCCAGCCAGATCGGCCAGTTCGTACCGAACGCCGGTTTCGACGTCGAGACGATCGGTGAGAGCAAATCCCCAATTGAGGAACACGCCGAACCGTTCGTAGAAGGCATCGTCCGGCACAATCGGCCCCGTAGCCGCCCCGCCGTACGGCGAATCGACATCGTCGTGGTACCAATCGAAGCCAGCCGTCAGCTTACCAAAGCCTTCAGCCAGTTCCTTGGTCGAAACCGCGTTGATACCTACCGATTCGACATCGGTCTCCTGATAGCGGGTGGTTGGAACACCACGGGTTTGAACGTCGCGCTGGCGATGGTACGAAGTGGTGACCGTCAGGGCGTCGCTCCATGCGTTAGGATTCACCGCCTGGTAGCGTACGTATGCCAAGTCGCGTTGCTGGGGATCGAAGAACCGGGCTCCACTCAGCGTGTTGCTGTTGTTCAGGTCGCCCGGGTACCCAGGGAACCGATCGCTCCGCGGCAATCGTTCTTGCTCGAAGTGTTGCAACGATACGGTGAGCATCGAGTTGCGATCGAGCAAGTAGTTCATCTTCACATCGCCAGCGTACTGGTCGTAGTCGGTGCCCGGCTGGCGGCCGAAATCGAAACCGGTGTCCAGATCGTTCACGTTGTAGTAGCTACCTCCCGCGAACACGCCCATCGAGCCGCCCCAACCTTCCACGTTCATCCGGCTGTAGCTCGACGAATCGGCCGTGTTGTAGTACTGGTGAAACTCTCCGGTCGAATAGTCGCCGCAGCACATTCCGTACTGGCTATCGGGGCTGCGACTGACCACGTTGATGACGCCGCCGATGGCATCGGCTCCCCACAGCACGGAGCCTGCCCCGCGAACCACTTCCAGGTGATCGACCATGCCTGGATCGATGGTGTTGAAGTACTGGTTCGGGCCAAAGCGAGTAACCGAGTTGTTGAGCCGCACCCCGTCGACCAGGATAAGGACCTGCTGCCCGGTAAGACCACGAATGAATGGCGACGACTGCCCAGCAGCGGTCCGCTGCATCATTACTCCCACTTCGTTCTGCAAGGCGTGGAACATGTCGGTCGCCTGCTTCTCGGCCAGGATCTCGCGAGTCACGATGGTGCCGGCCGCGGAGGAGTCGAACAGGTTCCCCCCGCCACGCAGGATGCCGGTGTTCTCGTTGAACAACCCTGGCTGGCCAAACTCAAGCTGGCTCAGGTTGGGGTAGCTCCGCTCGGTGCCGAGCAAGGTGTTCGGCGGATTGTTTGCCGAGAATGGCTCGGCCAGGGGAGCTGTAGCCTGATGGCTCTCTGCAGCTTCCGACGACGCAGCATCGTCCACAGGTGGTTGCACCTGCACTTCGGGCAAGGTGGGCTCCTGCGTCGGAGCCAGGTCGTCCTGGGCCAAGACAGCAGTTGCACTACACAGCAACATCCCCAACAAGGTGAACCTTGCTCCCAGTGAGGTCCAATTAGGTTTATCCATACAAATCACGAGGCAATCCCTTTCGCCCGTTCCAGTGCAGGGGTCGTGGCACACCGCTAGACACTTCGACCTGCAACTGGCTTCCGGTTGCTTGATTGATCGGATCAATCATGCAAAACGCTCAAACCGAAACAACCGCGCCAGACGTACCTGGCCTAGTTTGCCTAACCGGAACCACCCGTTCTGTTGGTACGCATCTGTCGCCTGACGAACTCACAATCGCAGGCTTAGCGTGGGAATTGCCGCACTATTTGGGCAGGAAGCTAACCGGCAGAATGGCCGTCGATTCCACCGGTTCACCATCGCGCTGCGCGGGGTGGAAGGTCCATTGCTGCACTGCGTCGATCGCCGACTTGTCGAGCAGTTCATGACCGCTGCTGTCGACTACATCTACGAGGCTCACCGAGCCGTCGGCGGCGATATGCAGCCTCAGCGTCACGCGGCCCGACCAACCACTCTGAGCCGCTTCCTGTGGGTACTGCGGTACAGCTGAGGTCAGCAGCTTGGCAGGCACCTGATCGTCGAGTCCCACGCTTGCGGGCTCGGAGCTGACGCTCGCCGGGGTGGGGGTCGACGACTCGACCACGGCGCCCGGCGGGGTTGGAGTAGCAGGAGGTTCTGCCGGACTGACCACTGCTTCGGCGGGCAGCTCGATTTCCCACTCGGGAATTGGCTCCGGATCGGTCACCAGTTCGGTTGGTTCGACGAGCAGATCGGGTTCAATCTCCACTTCGACCATCGGGGCTTCGAGCTCCGGCGTTGGCAGTTGCTCCGTGAATTGGGCAGCCAGCACAAACCGTTCGCCCGACAGCGTTACCCGCTCTACTCGACTCGCAGGAAACGCCACCCAAACAGCAGCCAACGCGAGTAGATGCAAGCAAACAGAAGCACACCAGGCGGCAGACCACTGAGTTTGATTCGCTTGCGAGGCGTGCGGTTGGCTCTCGAACTGCGGTAGATCAATCTCGTCGGACGACGTGTCCGAAAGAGGAGAAGAGAGCGGGGCTTCGTAAGCAGGGGGCGCCTCGACGGTCGAGTTTTCGGCAATGAGCGTCAGCAACCCCAGCTTCCCCTATTTAGTCAGGTATAACCTTCCGCGCGACGTGGTTCGCAATCGATACATTTCGCCCAGATGTTCAATCCAAACTTCCCGACGACCTTTGAGCAACTCGCGAGACTGCAAAATCACGGCTCCCTCCGAAGAGTTCGCCTCGCAGGCTCCTCGAGTTCTTTCGACCGTGCCGACTGCCCCGCTCCGTTCAATCTGATTGTACATGATTTTCTCGACAATCCTTCGCTGGTGCTGGATAAGTTCTCAAACGATTGTCGTGTTCAATGCATACGCCATGCCGCTTTGCCGGGCGGGTGAAAAAGGCGGCAAAACGGGGACGATCGACAGATTCGCCTCGAATTCACCCCTCGGGAGTGTCGCGCAGACCGACACTCGGGTCGAAGGTTGTGACAGCGCAGCGGGTGCCAGCATGAGTCGCCCCGGCAGGTGACCAACCAGGTTGGCGCTGCCAGATACGATGGGTCGCCCTACGAGCGACGCGGTCGACTACAGGTCGAGCTTCACGCCCAGCTCCTTGAGCTGCTTGTTGTCGACCGAACCAGGGGCCTCGGTCATCAGATCGGTTGCCTTCTGCGTTTTGGGGAAGGCGATCACGTCGCGGATGTTGTCGAGCTTCGCGAACAACATCACCACCCGGTCGAGGCCGAGGGCCAGACCGCCGTGCGGCGGGGCGCCGAAGGCGAGTGCTTCGAGCAGGAAGCCAAAGCGGTCCTTGGCAGTCGCTTCGTCGATGCCGAGCAGGCCGAACACCTTGCTCTGCGTCGCCGCGTCGTGAATACGAATGGTACCGCCGCCGGCTTCGTAGCCATTGATCACCAAGTCGTACGCCTTAGCGCGGCACTTCTCGGGGTCGCTATCGAGCAACTCCACGTGCTCATCGAGCGGTGCGGTGAACGGGTGGTGCATCGCGTTCCACCGCTGCTCTTCGTCGTCGTACTCGAACATGGGGAATTCGACCACCCAGCTGAAGTGCATCGCGTTGGGGTCGTACAGTTTCATCTCGGCGCCGACCTTCGTGCGCAGGGCGTGCAACACCTTACAGGTGCTAAGCCAGTCGGCAGCAGAGAACAGAATCAGGTCGCCAGGCTCGGCGTCGAGTCGTTCGGCGAACTTCGCCAGCAGCTCTTCGCTAAAGAACTTGGCAATCGTGGAACCGAGCTTGCCATCGTCTTCGCAGCGGAACCAGGCGAGGCCCTTGGCTCCGTAGCCTTTGACGAACTCCGTAAGTCCATCGATGCCACGACGGCTATACGTGTCGGTTCCCTTCTTGGCGTTGATCGCACGTACGAACCCGCCACCTTCGACCACCGACTTGAACACACCGAAATCGCTCTCGGCAGCCAGGTCGGTGCAGTCGGCGATCTCCATACCGAACCGCAAGTCGGGAGCGTCGTGACCAAAACGCTTCATGGCTTCGTCATACGTCATCCGTGGTAGCGGAAGCTGGATGTCGAGGTCCAGCACATCTTTCGCCAGCTTTTGCATCAGGCCATCGATCATGCCGATCACGTCGTCGCCGTCGACGAAGCTCATCTCGAGGTCGACCTGCGTGAACTCCGGCTGACGATCCGCTCGCAAGTCTTCGTCGCGGAAACAGCGGGCGATCTGCACGTAGCGATCGTAACCTGCGATCATCAAAATCTGCTTGTACAACTGCGGCGACTGAGGCAGTGCGTAGAAGCTGCCATTGTGCACCCGGCTCGGCACCAGGTAGTCGCGGGCCCCTTCCGGCGTGCTCCGCCCGAGGATGGGGGTTTCGATATCGACAAAGTGGTTCTCTTCGAAGTAGTCGCGCATCCGCTTGGTTATCAAGTCGCGGAGCAGCATGGTGCGCTGCATCACCGGACGGCGCAAATCGAGGTAGCGATGCTTCAGTCGCAGGTCTTCGCCCGGTAGCTCGGTGACCTTCTCCGACGGGCTAACTGGCGGGGTCTTCGCCTTGTTCAGCAACTGCAGCCCAGTGGCCCGCAGTTCGATGTCGCCTGTCGCCAGGCGAGGGTTGTGTTGTCCGTCGGGGCGCGAGGCCACGGTGCCGGTGACTTGAATCACGTACTCCGCACGCAGCGTCTTGCTTTGCTCAATGAGATCCTCGGGCGTGTCGGGTGGGCTGAAGGCCACCTGAGTGATGCCGTACCGGTCGCGAAGGTCAACAAACAGACCGCCGCCGTGGTCGCGATAGCTATCCACCCAACCACAGAGGGTGACTTCTTGCGAAGCGTCAGAGGCACGGAGTTCGCCGCAGGTATGAGTACGTAGCATTGAGGTTTTGGGGATGCGGATTGCGGAATAAGTGACTTAGGGCGTTCTCGCACAGGCGAGGCCGAACTGGCGATTGTAATTGGCCAGCGGATAACGGGCTAGGCGACCATGCTAATTCGGCTGTGGCATGCCGCAAGCATCGCTCGACTGAATCCAGTCGCCGAGCCGCTGCATGCCTTCGGAGGTCGACACGGTCGGATCGTAGCCAAAATCCTGTCGAGCAGCCGAAATATCGTACCAATGGTGGGTCGAAAGCTGCAGAGCCAGGAATCGCATCATGCGGGGTTCCCGCTCGAACTGCCGGGTCGCCCAGTAACCGAACTCCATGGCCGCTCCCACCCAGTAAGCGGCTCGTCGCGAAACACTCTTCTCAACCGGCGGCAAATCGGCCAGGGCCAGGATCTCGTCCACCCAGTCCCAGCAATTCACCGGCTCGCCCTGACTCAAAAAGTAAGCCTTGCCGGCAACCGGGCTATCGGGCAGCGCCAGGGCGTCGGCCGCTTGCAGGTGGGCCTCCGCTGCATTCTCGACATAAATACAGTCGACCAGGTTCGTTCCTTTTCCCACCCGCCGAAGCTGCCCGGTGCGAGCCCGCTCGATGAGTCTGGCAGTAAGGTGGTGATCGCGAGGGCCCCACACCAGGTGAGGACGCAAAGCACACGTGCGTAGCACTCTGTCGCCAGCGACCGCTTCGCCATTGGCGGTGAGCACCATCTCTTCGGCAATGGCCTTGGAATGGGGATAGTGCGACAACCAGCGGACTGGATACGGGGTCGACTCGTCGACTCCCTGCTGATCGCGGCCCGCGAAGGCCACACTGGGACTACTGGTGAACACCAGTCGCTCGATGCCTTGCTGCTTGCAGGCAGCGAGCACGTTCATGGTGCCATGAATATTCGACCGGAAATAGTCGAACCATCGGCCCCAAACGCCCACCTTGCTGGCAACGTGAATCACGCAATCGATGCCCTCGCAGGCCTTGGTCACGTCGGCCAGGTTGCCCAGATCGCCGCGGTGCATCTCGACGCCGAGCGCGGATAGCTCGGGATACTCGCCGCGCGCGAATCCCCGCACCGAGTCGCCCCGGGCGAGTAGCTGTTCGACGATGTACCGCCCGAGGAAACCGCCAGGGCCGGTGACGAGGTAACGCATCAGGAAAATGGGCTGCCGGATATGGGGAGTAGCCGAGGACAGGGGAGCCGGCTGGAACAGGGTTGCAAAACGCTAATCTACGATAATTCAGGCCGCTTTGGTACGTGGCGGCCAAATGCCGAAAAATCGGCCCGAGCACAGGAAAATAAACAGATTGGAAGTTGCCGCTTGGCATCCGATATTCGCTCGTCCTTTCCTGCGGATCTCCAATCCGTCTTGGTCCGCCAGATCCCCGCAGGGGGCCAATCTTCCCTCTCTATGCGGATAGATTCCCACTGCTGGGCAAATAGATTCCCAATTTACCCACCGATGGGAAAATTGAATCTGCACGCACTCTGCAAAACCAGTGGTTTTCGCGCTGGAATAGATTCCCATTTCCCAAAACGCATCGAGTGGGAATCTATTTTTGCGATGGGAATCAATCGCAAGTCGTTTACCAGTAACTAGTTGCATCAACACCTCCGCGATAGTTGCCCAAAATAGATTCCCACCCATGGGAAACTATTTTGGAGAGGATTCAGGATTCAGGATTCGGGGGGCAGGGGGCAGGGAATGTCATCTTGAAGGAGCTTCCGGCGACTGAAAGATCTCGCTTACCGCTTACAGCCTAAAGCCTGCAGCTTTGACAACCGCGCAGCAGCCAGCGCCCAGGCAACCGAAATCGAGCTCGGAGAGCCCCCTACAGCACGCTTGCGTGGTAGATGGATTCAATCGATTTGATGTTCACTCGGTTACATAATTCCATCCTCCAACAACGAACCACTGACAACAAACAACGGACCAAAATAACCTATTCATTAGAACACCATTCGTGGCCAATTCCCAGCGAAAAGTGGTGAGAATTCAATTCGTCTTCCTCGTTCCCACGCTCCGCGTGGGAACGCACAGGAGACCGCTCCGCGGTCATTCCCCGGACAATCGCCATCAAGATTCAGTCAGAGACCGGAAAGCGACTACCACTCCCTGGTTACCTCCAGCACTCCAGGCATCCCCGCATAGTTCCGGGCACTCGAGTAGCGCCAGTGGACCGGGTCGTCGACGTAGCCGCGTTTCACAGGATTGCTGTGAATGTACTCGATCTTCTGCAGCATCATTTCGTCGCTCGTAATCTGTTTCGGCTTACTCCCTTCCTGCCACAGCTGATACTGGCGGTCATTCTTGTGAGCCTGTTTGCCGAATGCGAGTTGCTTCAAGAGTGTTTTGGCGTGGGCCCCCTTCAAAAGGTCGATTAACCTTCTAGCCGTGTACGACTTGAAGTCTCCCAGTTCCTTGGCCAATTGATCGCTCGAAGCAATGAAATGTAAATGATTCTCAAGCACGACAAAAGCAAAAAGAGTCATCCGGTTATTGGATTGCAAGTAGGCCCAGGAATCTAAAATCACCTGAACCGCTTCGGTGCGAGTGAACACGGGGAGCCAATCCACAACGGTGCATGTGAGAAAGTGCGGATATGCAGTATCGTGTATCTTGTAGCGAGTTCTTGCCACGGTTCGCCTATCCCCAGTCCACGATGCGAAGTCTCAAGTGGATGCCCATGATTGCCACCCACTGACCATTCTAATTGCCACCAGGCACTCCACAAAAAGTGTTGTGGAATAGGGGAGTACGTGATCTTCTATGACCGCGGAGCGGTCTACCATTGCGTTCCCACGCGGAGCGTGGGTACGAGGGAAGGGATAGACGCTAAGATTTGTTCAGCTGCTCCGTAGCCCAGATGGCTAGCTGTTCGCGATTGATCTTCGCGTTATGGCGGATGTCGGTGGGGAGACTTTTGGGATACAGAAGGAACTGCTCAACTGCCACGACTGCTGGCGAATCTGCGAAGTCCGATTTCAGCCAATCCCCTGCTAACGACGTGGGTCGCTGCGAACTTGGTGACACCTCATCTTGGCTGTCGACCTCGACCGTCACGCTTGGATTCGCTTCCCAGACGACGACTGGTGACTGCTGCGTTCGAGGACCAACGCCTACCAGCGCCGATCGTCGCACGGCCTCGTGCTCATTCACCACCTGCTCGACACACTCGGTGAACAGTGGGCCATGGCTCGTCTCTACCCGCTGGCTCTTCCGGCCGCAGTACCAGAAGCGATCTTGCTCGTCCAAGTACCCGACATCGCCCATGCGATGCCACACGGTTTGGCCGTCGCGAATCTTTGCGAGCTCGTTGTGTTTGCCACCCGCGGTTTCGAGGTACTGGCGACTCACCTGGGGACCGCAGACGATCAGCTCGCCGATCTCGCCAGTGGGTAGCGGCTCGGTGTCGTCGATCGTCGCGATCGGCTCGTCGGTGATCTTGATCACCCGCCAGGCGATGCTGTCGACCTTGGCGCCGACGCAAACGCCGGCCCCTTGTCGGGTTTTGGCTTGGGTCTCGTCGAGAATCTCGCGGGCTTCCATCGTCGAAACCGGCAAGCTCTCCGTGGCTCCGTAGGGAGTATGCAACTGTGCTTCGGGGTGGACGAACTCGAGTGTCCGCTCGATCACCTCGGCCGAAACCGGTGCTCCGCACGAGAACACCTGGCGGAGCGTCGGAATCTTCTCGCCCGACTGCTGACAGTGGCGGCTCAGTTTGTCCCACACCGCCGGCGAGGCAAACGACTGCGTCACCTGATGCTCATTCGCAGCGGCCAGCAATTTGTTCGGGTCCGCACTCGCGGGGCGGCTGAAGTCCATCTCGGGCAGCACGGTCGTAATGCCCAAGGCAACGTTGAACAACCCGAACAGCGGAAAACAGGCGAGGTCGGTTCCGCCTGCTTCGAGACCGTACATCCGCTGAATCTCGGTGAGCTGGGTCACAAACGTCTCGTGTCGGTAAACCACTCCCTTCGGTGGCCCGGTGCTGCCGCTAGTGAAGACGATTGCCGCGGGATGATCGGCCAGGGTTTCGGGCAGCACGACGTTCGACTTCCGCCCAAGCTCGGCGATGCTAGCAAGCGGCTTGCCCATGGGGAGCCAACTGGGGCCGACATTCACGTTCCACTTAGCCTTGGGAAACTGCTTTCGCTTGAGCCATCGCAAAGCGTGCCCAATCGGAATGGCGACAAAACCATCGGGCTCGGTCGACGCCAGGCAGCGAACAATGTTATTGCGGCCGAGCCCCGAGTCGACCAGCACCATGGTTGCTCCGCTCCGCAGCAGGGCAAACACCAAGGTCACGAACTCGATGCTCGGTTTGACGAGCAGCGTGATTCGCGATTGCGGCTCGATGCCAAATTCGATAAACCCACGTGCTAGCAGATCGGCGTTGCGGTCGAGCTCGGCAAACGTGATCGACCGCCGACGCCCCCAGGTTTCGACCAGTGCGGGTCGATCGGGCGCATGCTTCGCCGAGGCTTTCAGGTAGTTGGCGACGTTCACTCCAAGCGATTCCATCCCGCTATTCTCCCCGTTCAGGGGCCCGAATGCTAGCACGGGTGGACGAATCGATCTTTGAGGAATAGCGGGGTTCTGCTACTACGCTTCAAAACAAACTCCGCGCCCGAGGTGCAAGGCAGCCCCTTGGGTCATGTCGGTGAACCTGCTAGACCCCACGGATGGGAAATCGTCATGTCAAAACCGAAGAAACTTCGTCGTTTTGTATTACCCGCTTTTGTCGCAACTACACTTTTGGCCGCCGGGGCTGGTACGGGCCTATGGATGTTTCAATCCGATGGCGAATCGCTGAACCCCGACGTTCAGTCCGATCTGGAAAAGGGATTCGAATCGGCCGCAGCGAATAATACGCTCGGATCGACCGCCAAGACGCCCAGCGACAGCGATGATGAACTCGCGATGCAACCCGAGGGCGAAGCTCCGCCCACCTTGGATCTGGTTCCCGAGCTTCCGGCCGTGGAACCGCTGCCTTCGATCGAGCTGGCCAACAACGAAGCAACGATTTCCGACGAAATAACCGAAGAACCACGTGACGCCGGCGAAGTGCTGGCGCGGGGGCAGACTCCGTTTGCCGACTTGCCGCCGATCAGCCCGATCGGGGGCGACAATCCGCTCCGCACGAGCCTGCCAGCTTTGGGCGACGATGCCATTGAGTCGAGCGATAGCCCCGATGCGGCTGCGGCGTTTGCCGATGCCCCGGTTGAGATGCCCGAGCCAATGTCGATGCCGGAGCCGATGAGCATGCCGGAGCCGATGCAGTTGCCCCCGCAGCCCGAGGCTTCGCCGATGGTTGCCGAAGAGCCTGCGGCCGAACCGATCGACATGCAAGGTGGCAATCCGTTGCGTTCGGCACCGCTGCCCGCGATCGAAGAGGCTCCCCAAGCCCCCGCCCCGCAGCCGAATGGCTTTGACAACGCGGCCAGTGGATTCGGCAGTGCTCCCAATGGATTTGAGAATGCAGCCCCAGCGGCGATGCCGATGGCCGATTCCACGATGGAACCAGCTCCCTTCGAGCAGCCTGAGCCCGCTCAAATGGCCCCGGCCGCTTCGATGAACGCCTTTAGCCAACCCGCTCAACCCGCGCCTGCTCCTCAACTGGAGTCGACGGAGCCGTCGCGAATGGCTTCGCTCGAGCCGACTCCGTTGGCCAATCCCACCATGTCGACCTCCGGCACCGGTCGCCCCGGCGAGCGGGCCCTCGAAGGGGCTCAGCAGCCGTCGCTGATCTTGCAGAAGTTTGCCCCCGAGGAAGTTCAGGTCGGCAAGCCTTGCAAGTTTGTGATCAAGGTGCGCAACGTAGGCCAGCGTCCTGCGGCCGACGTCATGGTGGTGGACGAGATTCCGCTGGGTGCCCAGTTTATGGATGCTTCGCCGCAGGCCGAAGAAGCCGGCAGCAAGCTCGCCTGGCAGTTGGGCACGCTCTCGCCTGGCGAAGAGCGGACGCTCGACATCAAACTCATGCCGACCGAAGAAGGCGAAATCGGCTCGGTTGCTCAAGTTACTTTCTCGTCGCACGCATCGGCCAAGTCGGTTTGCACGCGTCCGCAACTTGCATTGCGAATGTCGGCTCCAGGCGAGGTGCTCATCGGCCGCCAGCAACGCATTGCGATCGAACTACACAACCCCGGCACCGGCGACGCCACCGGCGTGATGCTGCTGGAGAACGTGCCTGAGAACGTTCGCCATCAAGCCGGTCCGGCTCTCGAGTTCGAAGTCGGCACGCTTCGCGCCGGCGAGACTCGCCGAATGGAGTTGGTGCTCACCGCCGAAAAGGCGGGCCATGTCGCCAACCTGCTGACCGCTCGCGCGGATGGCAATCTGCAGGTGCAGCAGCAGGTCGACTTCGAAGTGATCTCCCCTGCCCTGGCCGTTGCCCTGAATGGCCCGCAGCGTCGCTACCTGGAACGCCCCGCAACCTACACGGTTAGCATCGACAACCCCGGCACCGCTCCGGCGAAGGACGTGCAACTGGTCACCAAACTGCCCCGCGGCATGAAGTTCGTGCGGGCCAACAACCTGGGCGAGTACGACTCCACGACGCACAGCGTCTACTGGTCGCTGGCCGAATTGCCCGAAGGACAAAAAGGCTCGGTGGAACTCGTCGCCATGCCGATTCAGTCGGGCGACCATACGATCGAAGTCGAAGGTCGCGCCCGCGAAGGGCTGGAAGATCGCACCTCGCAAGCGGTGCGAGTCGAGGGCCTGGCTGCCATCATGTTCGAAGTACGGGACGCGCAAGACCCGATCGAAGTCGGCGGAACCACCAGCTACGAAATCCGCGTGGTGAACCAAGGTTCGAAGGCGGCTACCAACGTGCAGGTGTTCGCCCAGGTTCCTCCCGGCATGGCAGTCACCAACGCTCAAGGCGAGACCCGCTCGGCGGTTCGCCCTGAAGGGGTGGTGTTTGAACCGGTCGCCCAACTCGCTCCGAAGGCCGAAGCGACTTTCCGCATCGACGTGCAAGGCGTTCGCCCTGGCGATCAACGCCTGGCGGTGGAAGTTCGCACCGACGACATCCCGCAGCCGATTCGTAAAGAAGAGAGCACTCGGGTGTTTGGCGACGAATAAAAAACAGGCATCCCGTCCTTCCCCCTGTTGAGGGGAAGGACCAGGATACCTGGCTGCGGTGAAGATTGGTCCCTCTGATCAGCAAAGTGCTAGTGGGCAGTGCACTCGCTAGTCAATCCTCCGCCGCAATAGGATGGCTTTCTCTACGTTCACGTCCTCGCCTGGCTTGAAGGCCACGGGGCGAGTGCGATCGATGATGTAGAACCCACGATGCCGCTCGAGATCGCCGGTATCGCTGCCAAGTTCTTTGCCGAGTTGGTATCCCTGCGGATAGACCTTCTTGTACAAAGCTTGGGCGCGATCGAGGTTGCCACCGGCCTGGTTCATAAACTGCTCCTGGACGTTATCCTGGTCTTCATTCCAGTTCGGGGCCGGCAGTACTTCGAAGTACCCCACGGTGACCCACACTGCGAACACTCCGCTGCGGTTGGTCGTCAGGTTGTCCAAACGCGTTAGCGGCATCGTGTGCATCGCGCTGTTGCGTTTGGCGTCGATCGCCGGCGTGGAGCAAAGCTCACTAAACAACGGGACCGGCGGCGAATCGGCACCACCTTCGCCAGGAATGGCCTCGCGAGTTTCGTTGAATAGGCCGTTGCCGTTCTCGTCGATCGCGGCATTTCCCCAGCCCAGATCGGTACCTGGCCGAATGGGATGCGAACGCAGCATCGAAACCTCAACTCCACCGTCTACCATGTTCGGCACCGGCACCAGGTCGCCCGCGTCGCTGGAGCGGAACGGGTTCTTGAAGAACGTGGGGAACTGCGGGTTCATGACCAGTTCCGATCGATCGGGACCCGTGAGCGTGGTACCAATGACGGGAAGAGGGTCGGGATACCCTCGGCGACTAAGCACCACATCGCGCCAGGCGGGGCCAAAGTGACCGTAGGCCAACAGGTTGCCATTCACAACCGCGTCGCCATCGCGAACGCGATGCATGAGCCCGTCGAATACATCCGACCACATCTCGGTAGAGGTGGTATTAGCTGCCCTCCTTGGGCCACCACCTGAACTCCCTTGAGTCACCACCGTTTCACGTTGCGAAACAATGGTGTTCAAGTTCACCTTGCCTGGTTCCCGGTAGTCAGGCACGCGGTTGAAAGGTGCCATCAATCTAGCACGAGGATCGCGAGGATCGTCGGCACTTAACATCGAAGCGACATTAAGCCTCACCGGCGAAGCGATGTTAAACGAAATCGGATCGAGCATCGTATCGGTCCCGACGAATCGCGAAGGAGTATGCACGTAGTCGAGGATGCGATGGAAGTTCGGCGCCCCAATTGGCACGGGGTTACCACTCGAGTCGCTTTGAACCATCGCGGGAACTGCAGACGACAAGGTGAAGTTGAGTAAATGACCGAAGTTCGCCACCATTGTATCGTAACGCAACTTGTTGGCATCCTCGACTAAACCGCTGCTGCTCATATCTAGTGAACTGAGGTCTTCCACGTAAGCGTTGATGCCACGATTAGAAATCGTCGAGAACTTGCGGAGCATCTCTGCGTTGCTCCAGGCAGGCACCTGCAGCAATTCGCTTTCGCTCACGAACGGACGGTTGTTCCAATTCAACCAGGGATACGTCGAGGCAATCTGGCTATCAGGGCGCGGAGCCCCAGCGGCCGCGCCGGCCAGACCAGCGGTATTGTCTAAGTCGGTAGGATCGCGGGCCTCGGCGAGCGTGGTTGCCTCGGGTTGCAGATAGATGTCTCCCGCAGCCTGGTTAGGCATGCCTAACGAATGCTGGAAGAAGTAATCCATGTGGTTCTTGGTAATCAGGTGGTCTTCGCGAACCGCTTCGGCCATGGTGCCGCGTCTGGCTCGCGACATCGCGAGGCGTAACTTCGAGGGGAAGCCCCCAAGGTTTTCCGGAGCCATGAAGAAGTCCTGCTTCCAGATCGCCCGTTGAGGCTGCTGGAAGGCAGCGTTGGTGGCCCCCAACGATTGACGCGAAATACCCATTCGCTCGGCCGACTCGAAGCGAGTCTCGTTGCCAGGTGCGTTAACCTTCACGCTGCTTGTGCCATTGAAAATGGTCAGGTCAACCGACGCCGAATCGACCGTCAGGTACGGATTCACCGGGAGCGAAGGATCGTGCCCGGAGTACTCGGGACGAGTGGGGTCCGAGGGACTGATCTTGGTATAAGCGGCGTTGTAGCCAGGCTCCGGGTTCCAAGGCATGGTCGGATCGGCCAGGCGTTGCAGGTGCAGCACGCGGAATCGTCGTACCGAACGAGGTTGCTCCCACGCATTGTTGAACTCCGGTCCGACATCGAACGGGGTATCGAAGTGCACCGAGTTACCACTGCTATCGGCAAACGCACCTTCGCCTTCGGCCGCATCGGGACGCCATTGCTGGTTCGTATCGCCCGAGTCGGCTTCGAGCTGGGCCAGCTCACGAGTTCGCACTCCATAGCCATAGGCGGGCTCGGAGATATTCATGTCTTCCACCGGTACAACCACTGCCGGAGCGACCACGTTGGCGGTTGGCTCGAGCGTGGTATTGTTCACTCGCCCAGTGACGTTGGCCGTGGACGAACCGGTACCGCTATTGGCCAGATACATCAATTCGCCACCGCGGGCAGTCTCGACGTTGCCTTCGGAGAACAAGCCACCGTTGGCACCGACCAACCACTGCTGCTGATAGGGATTACCCGAGGGATGCATCTCGAAGCGTCGGGTGCTATCGATTGCTCCCTTGTGCGTGAGATCGTCGGTCTTGGTAACATCGGTACCCGCGGTGTTCGGGGTGCGGCGACCGATAGTATTCACAAACCGCAAGCGACCGTCGTCGGTGGTTTCGAGGTTGTCGTAGACCGTGCCGGCCGAACCAATCACCGCGTAGCGACCAGGCATTACCGGAGCGATGGCCACATCGGGTCGGCTATTCTGCAACTTATTGTTGGCCACAAACCGGAAAGGTAGCGACACAAGATCAGGCATGCCGCCTAACTGTCGCCCCAGGCGAATGTAGTTAAACGGAATCCGCACCCGAAGGTCCGAGTAGTACTGCTTCAACTGGGTTCCGTAACCGATGTCGCTATAGGTACGAGCGGTCGGGTTGAAGCGACGCAAATTCGTATCGGCACCGGTCACAGGATCGCGGGTTCGCGCCCAGAAGGGGGTATTGTTCGAGGTGAAATAGAACTCCCGCTCGATGTAAGGGTATGGCTTCGAGAAAAGCTGCCGATCGAAATCGGACGATTGATTCTGCGGATCGTCCGCAGTCACATTGTCGCTGGCAGTCTTCATCTGTTGCCATTGCGACATTGGCCACCGCACGCGGGGAGTCCCGTTTTGCGAGATCGGCGAGATGTAAAACATCTCGTCCCAGTCGAGGTTCATCGGATCCATGCTCGGCACCTGGTCGGTGGTGTTGCCGGCCGCCTGCATGGCTTTCCAGAAGTCGTTCAACGGCTCAGGCTGCCCCGCATTGCTAGAACGCAAGTCGCCGCTATGGGAGCGTTGATCGTCGCGTGTGGTAAGCGAGGTATCCAGGCCTTCGTAGGGATCTTGCCCCGCTGGCCGTGTATCCAGCGAGTTGTAGCCGGGGTGCTCTTCGACCACGATCAATCGCCAGACGGGCGAACGCTGCACTTTGCCCGAAATTGGATCGTAGCGCCCCACGTTCGACAAACGATTGAGCAATACTCCTTCGATGCGAGTTTCGGGAGTACCATCGCCATCGACGTCGGCCCAATGGTAGGTGTCGTCGTTATCTAACGTGTTATCCCCGTTCTGATCGAAGTCACGAATAAACTCGTTGTTGTTCTCTTGCGGATGCTGCGTAAATCCATGGCGATAGAGTTCTACCGGCTTCGGGGCGTCGCCCGACCAGGGATTGTAGATTTCGACGTACAACGAGCCCCGCGGTTCGAGCCGTTGGTCGGGGTCGTCGTCTTGAGGTTTATTCTGGTCGTTCTGACCGTTGGTCGTGGTGTTGTCGCCTTTGCTGGCGGAGGTCGACAAGTCTTCCACGCGTGTATCGTGGAAAGCAAACGACTCGCTGATCAGTAGCTCGGGACGCTCGGCACCCCATACCACGTTGCGAGTGGCCAGGTCGTCCTGCAACTGATTGCCACCGGTTCCGTAAGTCGGCACCGGATTCGAGATAACTCTCAAGCCGTTGGTGCCCATGTAGTTTCCGTCGCCATCGATGTCGGCCGCCCACTCCACGATTTGAACGTGGTTTTCGTTGGTGGTCGCGTCGCCATCGAGCGGAATCAAGACATCGTCAGAGATGTCAGCCGGCGTTCCGTTGTCGTTCACGGGGCCCCAGCCATCCCATGGGACCTCGTCGTACTCAAACGGAGTGTTTATGGAATCGGAGTCGCGGAAGTCGACACAGTTCACCGCCCACTGAGCAACCTGCCGGCAAGTGTAGCGACGTTGGGCTTCGATCTGAGCCGCGTTCGCGTCCATGCCCGTCGCCCGCAGTTGGTAGGCCTTTACGCGCAGGTAAGCCCGCACCGAAGGATCGTACGGGTCGTACGGAGCCAGGTAATCTTCGTCCATCAAAATCAGCATCATCACGTACAAGTGGCGCGCGTAGAGCTGGCGAGCCAAGTGGGCATCGTCGCGAAGCACTCCGCCGGCGGGCGTTGTTGCGCGTCCGGAGACGTCGATGCCCATCGTGTGATCGACGTTTGCCGGTCGACCAGAACTCGATTCGAGCTGAGCTGCCCAGAGGTTGTCTACGAGGGGTTCACCTATGCCGTCGCCGTCGAAGTCGACATAGTCGCTTTCAGTTGCAGGATTCCACTCTCCATCATTGTTGTAATCAGCATAAAAGCGACCATCGCCATCCAAGTCGATAAATGGCTCTCCTCTAGTCCAAATACCATCGCCATTCACGTCGTACCAAGGTTCGCCGGCTTCCAGAGGTTCGTCGACCACACCGTTGCCATTGTTATCCTGGCCATCGCCGAACGGACGATTGATGTCCATCTTGTAACCAGCCAGCACCTCGGGTGGGAGCAATTGCTTGGTGATATCGTTCAGGATGGTAATCGCCAGAGGATTTTTCCAGTTGTAAGGTCGCGTTGCCCCGTCGACCAGGAACTTACGCGCCCGGTAGCGTTGAATGCGATACCACAACACGTCGACCAGTCGAGCTTCGGCGACACTCTTCCCCGTGAGCGACGCAAAGTCGTCGGACCAACCGCTGAGGAAGCGAGGATCGTTGGGGTCTACCTGACACCACCCAATTTCGCCAAGACCGGTACTGGGATTGAACGGAACCACATCGTCGATCGCCTGACCATCGCCATCGGAGTCGGCCTGATCGTCGTCGACCCCCGCGTTACCAGGAGCCCCATCGGGGCCAAGTTCCGAGATGTAGCTCGGCACCACGTCGGCCGGCACCGGCACTTCGTAGCTTTCGGTCGTCACCTGACGGCTATTGATGGCGGTCAGCTTCTGGGCGATCGCCATTTCTTCGGCCGTAGGAGTCGAGGGGTTCGCAGCGACGGTCAGCACGTACTTGTTAGGATCGAACGCTTCGACGATGTCGTACAGTCGGCTCGGCGCGGTGCCGGTTTCGGGATCGTACGAGCGAAGAATCCGCTCCATTTCGGCTGGAGCGAACAGCGCGTCGTCGTTAATCGGGGTTGCAGAACCCAAGATCGCCGACTCATACGTGGTGCCACGGCGGCCTTCCGGCGAGGTGTTTGTTTCGTAAGGACTGTCATCCACAAGCGTGGGCAACAGTTGTTGCAGGAACGTGCCACCGCCGTCGTAAACGGGTTCGTAAACTGGTTGCCCCATGTAATCGACTGCGGTCGAGTAACGACCACGTAGGTCGGGCGAGGTCGCAAACGCCGAAGGCATGGTATATGGCAGCAATGCTGGGAGGCCGGTGCTGACATATAGGTTCTGCGCACGCTGACGATCGACCACGGGGTAGCCGAGGAAGTCGAATGGCAACTGTGGTTCGCGGTTCCCTTCGGTCACGCCAGAGGTGGTGATGTCGAAGGTCATGCCTGGCTTGATATTCTGCGCTGCGTCGGCAGCATTCATTCCTGTAGCGACCATCACTTGATTGATCGAACCGTTGCGGCCCCAAGTCGCATCCGACCGAGCATCGCTAGCGAACCGGCCAAACAGCAAGCTGGCGTAGTCGTCGGTCATGGGATCGCCAAAGCTCGGAGTGTAACCACTGCGGTACGGCTTCTTGAGCGATGTGAGAATCGATCGCAGCGAAATATCAGCAGGCCCCCACCCCATGCCAACCGGCATCAGGTTCGAAGTCCACACTGGTGTAGCGACACCGAGCGATGCCTGATCGCCACCGGCAAGGTTCCCCTTCACATTGCGAGTGACTGCAAGCATGGGATCGAAATTCGTGGCCGCGAAGTGATCGGCCGAGCCATGAACGTTCATGTTCAAGCGATTGTCGAGATCGACCACCAGGAACGCGTAGAGCGGTTTGAACAACCGGCCATCTTCGGTTTCTTTCACCGGGTCACCGAGGTCGACCCAAATGCTGTCGGCAATGCCATCGTTGTCGTTATCGACGTCCCAGGGACCGGTGAGTTCCCAGAAAGCAGTATTGGACTGAGGATTTGTGCCATCGAAACTGGGGTGATCCTCCCGAATGGGACGCATGGAGATGCGCCGCTTGATACCGACCAGCAAGTCGCGGACATCCACCGACAGCCCCGGATCGTCGCCCGTATCATTCGTAGAACCTTCTCGAATCGCGTCCAATCCATAGGGATGGGCAATCGCGGAGGCGATATCGCTCGGCGAAGTACCTCTGCCAGAAGTCCACGATGAGTTCAGCAGGCGCGTGTACCAGTAGTTCATCAGCGCGGGGCGATGGAACGACGGGATGACCGTGTTCTCGTGATTCCAACGAACCGTGGAGCCATTGTTGACAAACACGTTGAGCGCGGTTGCCGAATCGAGAATCGGACTGTCCTCTGGAGTCGTATTCAGGTAACTGGCCATCGCCCGCGGCGTGAGCGGCATGTAGGCCAGGAAGGCGTTTTGATAGTCGACCGCGTCGTACGACTCGTCGCTACCACCTGGCCCATCTGGAGTAAGGTACAAATCTTGCCCGGAGTTTGCATTGCCAAACGGCACAAAGCCACTGGACCCATCAAAATGGCCCAGCAGCGACACGCCGGAACTGGGATCGAACTGGTCGCGACCCATGGGGTGGTACT
The DNA here is from genome assembly GCF_007748035.1 of Aeoliella mucimassa. NCBI lineage: Bacteria > Pseudomonadati > Planctomycetota > Planctomycetia > Pirellulales > Lacipirellulaceae > Aeoliella > Aeoliella mucimassa. The sequence goes on along the minus strand of NZ_CP036278.1, from coordinate 5,468,052 downwards.
GGAAGTTTGGCATCAGCGCAAGTTGCTGAAAATCAATCGGCGAGCCATTGTTGTCGAGCAGGGTTTCTACGGCTCCCAGGCGGGCGGTGCCGCGGGCGGCCAGACGGTCGTAGCCAGCACCGGTTCCGTTATGAGGGCGACCATTCACCATGAACGCATGGCCCTGCAGCGAGCCAGCATCGGCCACCAAGTCGGCAATCTCCACATCCCGATTCGTACCCGCAGCCATCACCGAACCGTCGCTCCGCGGGAACATCATCACTCGCATCCGGTAGACCGGCAGGATGCCGCCAACCACGGCGCGCACGTTTTGATTCATGCCGACGTACTCGTAATCCACGATCCGCGCCGACTGGCCCGCGGCCGGCCCGGTGAGCATGGTAAAGATACAGCCAGCGTAGTAGTCCTTGCGGGTCGACAGCGAATAGTCGACCGGCTGTCCCCAAGCGTTTCTCTCGAGACTGATGACGTTGCCGGCTTCGAGCATACCGTTGACGTTGGGATTGTCGAACACAAAGATGTCGATCAACTGCCCGCTAGTCGGGCCTAGTTCGTTGCCGGTTGTTGCCGCTGCGTATTTGGCAATCGGGCTGAACGGATCGGTGGGATCATAATTCGAGGGAACAAACACCCGTCCGGTAAAACCATCGGAACCATACACGTCGCGCAGCAAGCTATGGTAGCGAATCGAGGAGTTGGGGTTGTTCGTATCGCGCAACACCTGTAGCATCGCCCGCTCAAGCAGGTCGGTGGGGTTGTTCTCGGTGCGGTTCAGCTTCGCAGACACCTTACTGCCAGTCGCGGCAAAGCGGCTGCTAATCAAGAACGCGGTACCTAGCACCATAAACAGGGCCAGAACACTAAGCACCACCATCAACAACACGCCTCGACGTTCGCGGCGACGAGTCCGCAACCACAAACGCTGGCGACGAGCTTCTAATTGTCGTTGTTGTAAGAGAGACATACTTGCTTGTTCCGTTCCGTGATTCCCCAGAATCGCGACTTGCCAACGCGAGCGGGAAAAAGGTTATCTGATCGGTATCGTTGTTATCTGAAGCAATGGCTGCCGTGGAGACGGGTGCTATAGCGGCACCAATCGCCAACCACAGCTGGCTTGGGTTATCGTTGGTATTCGCCTAGCGATTCAATCCGCATGGTCTTGGTGTGCACCGCGACAGCCCCCGGGAACAAGCCGACGCGAATCTCCGCGCCAGCAGCCCACGGCCAATCGGGTCCTCGCAAACCGACGAGTCGTTGCCGATTGGAATCGGTAAATCCATTGCCAGTCGGCGTGTCATCAACGGCCAACACCTTATACCACTGCGTAAAGAACAATGGCTCAGCAGGTGTACTTGAGGGATGTGGACCACTGACCATGATCCACTGCCCTGCTTTCAGTTCGGCAAAAGGCTCGGTGGTCTGTGCGGCATCCGACCGAAGTTGAGTGAGCAGCAGTTCGCCGCCACCGGTGCCGGTCGAAACAACTCGCCCGGCCACCAGACGCTCGGATAGCTGCAGGCTACCCAGTGCTCGTTTGTAAAACACGACCACCGAAACATCGTAATAGTAAGCCGAGGGGTTCAAGGCCAGCGCTTCACGGGCATCGCTCTGCGTGGGGGCCACCATGGCAATCCAGGAGTAATTCCCCTTCGATTCGCGAGCCAGTGGTGCTTCGGAGCCGCTGTTGGTGTCGATGATACCGTCGCCGTTGAAGTCGCCTAGCATGCGTTGCACGGTGGCTCCATCCTCGTCGCTGGGCACAAAGTTCATGTCGTCGCCGCTTTTAAACATACGGCTGGCAGCGGCTTCGTTCGGCACCCCGTTAATGGCGGTCGACAGCGAACTGCAACGCCTAACCGGCCAGAGATCTTCGAATACTTTCCAACGATCTCTGTCGCCAGCACCACCGGCAATACTGACTGGATCGGAAACGTCGGCCGCGTAGGGAGCCATCAACAAGCCATTCGTATTAAGCCCATCACGGATGCCGGCCGCGGTGCCGAGGGGATCGATCACGTACACAAATCCCTGATCGCGGTTTAGGTTTCGCTGATAAACACTCTCATTCGACCGATCGGCAGTCGCCATCCAGTTGCGCATCGAGTTGCCCATCGACCAGCTGGTTTCTCCGTTATAGTAGCTCCAGTTCTCGGGACTCAGCTGCCCCTTGGCTACCAGCTCGGCAAACGCCGCCTGGGCGATGGCTGCCCCGTTGTCGGCGATATCGGCCTTGAGCATGTAGTAACTACCGACCGGAAACATGGCCGCCGCGCCTAACAGCCCGATCGACAAGATGGCCATCGAGATGAGCACCTCGGCCAAGGTCACACCCGCACGGCTCGGCCGCGGGTGGAGCATCGAAGTAGAATAAGTTTGAATCATCGTTCTATCTCGTTTCTCAGTTTGCCCCTGAGAATGTGTACGTTCGAGAAACCGTGGCCGAGTAGCTTTGCGAGCTTCTCTTGGTTTGCCTTGCCGGGGTTTCCGTCTGTTGGTTAAGCGTTTAGCTACCGCCCGAGCGATTCATTTCGCGAGCGAATTCTTGTGCGGCTTGAATCTGAATCATACGTTGATCGAGATCATCGGTATCACCATCACGGTCCGCGTCGTAGTACGTCAACGTCTTCGTATTCACAAAGGCATTTTCCGTGGTCACCACACTACCAGTCTGAGCGCCGACCACAATCCAACGACTCTCGGTGTTCAGCCAGTTAAGCTTCGCTTTTTCGAGTTCAATCTCGGTCTCGGTGCCTGTGGTCAGGTTCAATCCCGTCGCGGCGGGAATCAACTCCCGACGCCCCACCAGCAACGCGACATTGTTTGTGGGTCGAGTGAGCACCGAGAGGGGAAGTGTATCGTTCGCTTTCACCACACGCTTTTGCTGTACTCGTTCAATGCTCCCTTCGGGATTGAACATCACATAAATCGGAGTGTCGTCTGGCGTTTCGTTGATAAGTGCATCGCGTTCGTTTCCATTGCTCACATGGAAAGGCAGCCCACCCAAGATTCCAGAGGCTTCCAGATCGATCGCGATGCCGTTGGGCAACTGATAAGGGGCCTGCGCGGTGGGGGTTGGCTGGCGAAGAATCTTGTATTTCACCGGCTCCGACCAGTAAGGGGGGGCGTTGCCACCGGCCATGAAACCACCGGCCATGAAATAAGCCGACGAAATCGGAGCACCATTACTATCGCTAACCGGATTCAGCAGTTGACCGGTGTTGTTGATGACCTGAGCAATCAGCACTTGTCGATCGGTGGTATTTCCGGCGTTACCCATTAAGTACCCGCTAATAGGATCAACAGCACCAACTTGCGTTCCAACAATCCGGAATCGAGAGCCAAGTACCTCAACCACATCGCCAACACGCAACACTCCCTGCGGCACAAGGTCGGCATCCCACCCATTGGGCAAGCTATCGTTGTTCGCGATGCCCTTCGTAACAAAGTCGAGATACACGTTCGCGTTGTTGGCATCGGGCGTTAATGCGACCCGCATCCGCGAGTTCTCGTCGAATCCGGTATAGGGAGCAGGTTGCTCGACATGTACCACCTCGATGCAGACGCCACGATCGTTTGCATTGTTGGTTTCGCTCGACAGACGTTTCAGGGCGATGCCCGAAGGACGGCCGGTGCGAATAGCCTGGGCTTGCACCATGGCGATAAACGTATTCAAGCTCCGCGAGGTTTCGCGGATGCGGCGCTCGGTCGTGCTCGGCGTGAGCACCGGCAAGGCGGCTGCGGTCAGGGTCGCGAGAATCACAATCACCACCAGCAGTTCGACCAGGGTCAAACCAGCAGCTGCGCGACCTCGGCGACCGTGCGTAGCAGGCGCAGCGGATGCACCGGCCACGATGGCCTTGCCTGCAACGTTTGCCTTTCGCATATCCAGTTTCATACTAGTCGCCTGAGATGTTGTGGTTGGTAATGTTATCGGCCCCGCCGTACGGGTCGACTTCGTTGCCCGCCTCGTTCATCGGCGACCCCAGGAAGAAGTCACCTGCCGAGGAAGTCACCGTCTCAAACGGACTTAGGTGAGCGGTACTCACGTAGGTTCCAGCTGACGGAGTTGCATCGGGCCAAATTGTGGTATCGCGAGCGGAGTACAGGTTGTACTGCTCGTCGGGGCCAGCCGAGAAAATCAGCGGCACCACGCGAAACGCTCGCGGTTCGACGCGGAACGCATCCATCGGATCGTGATCGGCGGCCGCGGCGTTTAGCCAGGTCGCGGCGGTTGGGTCGCCCAAATCGCGTGCGTTAAGCTGGCGATCCGAATCGTAACCGACTGGCCAGCGGATAAAGCTAATCGGGTTGCCCCAGCCATCGACAAACTCCTTGGCACCATCGCCATCGGTATCGCCGATGCTCTTCTCACTGAACAGCGAGCGGGCTTCGCCGTCGGCCGTGGCGATCATCACCATCATGTACAAGCATTCGGCCCCTTGGTTCTGCTTAATCAGTTCTTTCGAAACGCCTGCATTGAGCATGCTGAAATACTGCCGGCGGTAGGCTTCGACAATCGGAGTCGCTCCACCAAAAGCGGGCGGCACCGAGGGTGGATCGAGATACTGCGGCGAGTTCAAGTTGCTCGCGCCATTCACTGCATCCACCGAGTTCAGCAGCACGTCGCTCCAGCGGTCGGGCATTTCCATCAGCATCAGCTCGCGAATCGCGTACAAACGCATCTCGGCCATCGCGAGCCCGCGCTGCTGAGACGTGATGTTTCGGCGGCGGACCTGGTCGTCGAGCTGGGATTGAATCGCTCTACTGACCGGCGCGCGGCGATCGCGGTAGCTGTCGTATTGTTGCGATACCAACGTGTGCAACCGAGTGACGAGCGCCTTGGTTCGGGCCTCACGAGCACTCTCGCCCGCCCGAGCGGCCACGCCGAGCAACAAGGTTGCCAGGATACCGATGATCACGATGGTGACTAGCAATTCCACCAGCGTAAACGCCGCCCGTCCTACCGAGGAACCATGGAAGGAGGAAGACGGAAGGCTGGCGCGCACCGCTGTGGTTAAGCGTTGAGGCTCCCATGGCTGCTTCCGGGTTTTCTCATCCAACTTCCAACTCATGGTTGCGAATCCTCAAGGGTTCGTTGCGTGGAGAAGTTTGTAATGGTGTCGGCCAATTCGCCGGTCCAAGGACCCTCCGGGTACAGCAACACGCTGTCAGCACTCGCAGAGCCATTGGTCCAGTCCACCGCAACGTTGGTTGCCAGGTTGCCCCAGGCATCGTCGAGGCCAGCCGAGAGGATTTGGCACTTCCCTTCGTTCGCAAGTTGCAGATTAGCTACGGTTCGCGCGGCCGCGTTGAGCTTGAGCGTCTTAATCGGGGCGACCCCACCAAAGGCAGGTTCGTAGGTTGGCCGTCGCGAGGCATCAAAGTACGCGTAAGGCATCGATAGATTGCGGGGCAAATACACCCACAGGTTGATGCGCCGCGTATCACCAGTGCGAGGATCAGGATAGGTAATGTACCTCCCACTGAACTGGTTATTGCCGTCCAGGGGGCCCAACTGCTGTTGATTGAAATCAAAACCAGTGCGCGCGGCGAAGTCTTCTCCTTCGTTAGACAGGAACGAAGGGCCGCTGGGACCACTCAAGGGATACTTCGGATCGTTGCTGAATCCACCTAACCAGAACACAATCGCTTCCTGCGGAGTGATGCCGACCTCAACACCACCACTATTGTTCATCTGGTATTGACCACTGCTTACCCCAGTGGCAAGCACCTGAATCAGCGTGGCGTTCTCACGGTTCGAGCTAAACGCCTTATTCAGATGGCGGGAAAGCTCGGCCGTTGCGTTTGCAGCAGGCTGGTTCGAGAGGTTGGGGGGATACGAACCGCCCGAAGTAGTGTTGGTATAATCGTCAAACCCTTGGGCCAATTGGGTGCAGTCCGTTTGGACGGCTGCTTCGCGGGCGGCTCGCAGCGCGGACACGACCGCGACGGTGAGCAGGGCGGCCAGGGTGCCGATAATGGCGATCACCACCAGTAGCTCCACCAGCGTAAAGCCAGGCCGAGTCGCTTGGCGTGTTTCGCTTGTTAACGTCTGTTGCATGTTCATCACGTTGTTCCTACGTGAGTAGTGAATGTTAAATGTTGGACCAATGGCGTCGGCTAGCGACTTGCACTAACCGCTCAAGCCTTCAATGAGCTTCACCAGCGGAATGAACAGGGCGATCACGATAAAGCCGACCATACCACCGAGAATCAAAATGAGCAGCGGTTCCATGAGCTTGGTCAAGCTGTCGGTAAGTACCGCGACTTCTTCGTCGTACACGTCGGCCACTTTATAAAGCATTGTGTCGAGTTCACCTGTCTCTTCGCCGACGTCGACCATGTTCACCACGATGTCGTCGACGATGCGCTGCTTGTATTTCAGCAGGTAAATTAGCGCCCCGATCACTGGAAGCGAGGTCACCCAAAAGAACAGGGCGACCGGATGGAAGCCCGGCGTGCTGTTCTCCTTCATTGGCTTGGCAATCGATTCACCTTCGCGAATCGCTTCGCTAATACGGGTATACATCCGCTCGAACACTGCATTGCCGGCCGTGTCGCGAGTGATGTTCAACGCTTCGAGAATCGGCACACCGCTGGCCACCAGGGTGCCAAGCGTACGGGCGGTACGAGCTAGCGTGTTCTTCTCGAACAACTGCCCAAAGATCGGCACCTTGATGATGTACTGATCCCAGCCCATGCGGCCTGCTTTGAACTTGCGCACCAGCATGACGAACAGCCAGATACTGGTGGGAATCAACGGAATTAGGAACCAGAACTGCATGGTCATGTCCGACATCCAGACCAATAGCTCGGTCATGTAGGGAAGTTCCAGGTCGAACTCGGTGAAAATCTTACGGAACTCCGGCACGATCTTGATCATGATGAACGTCAAGATCAGCACCGCGATACCTACCACGAACACCGGGTACATCATGGCACCGCGGACTTTTCGTTTGAGCGATTCGGCCCGTTCCTGGAAGTCGGCCAGACGTTGGAGAATGAGTTCCAACGCACCACCCGCTTCGCCCGCTTTAATCATGTTGACGTACAAGCGATTGAAGCACTTGGGGCTCTTCGACATCGCTTCGGAAAGCGTCGCACCCGCCTCGATTTCGTCGCAGGTGTCCTCGAGCGAGTATTTCAACCGCCCTGGCTTGGCCTGCGTCGCGAGAATGCGGAGCGACCGCAGAATCGGCAAGCCGGCGTCCTGCAGAATCGACAGCTGACGCGTGAACGAAGTGAGTTCTTTGCTGCTCACGCCGCCGAACACGAAGCCGCGCTTCTTCTTCGCGGCGGTGCCGGTTTCTTCCTTCTTGCGGCTCTTCTTGACGGAAATCTTCGTCACGAAGTAGCCCATCTGGCGGATGGTAGCCTGCGCTTCTTCCTCGGTGGTCGCTTCGATCACGTCCTTGATCTCGGCGCCGGTGGCGTCCATCGCTTCAAACTGGAATGTAGGCATGGTGAAGTTTCCTTCGGAAACGCGGTCGGCAGTTAGTTGTGGGGTGCGATCAGTGCACCGAGTCTCTTAGGTGTTTTGTAAAACGGGTGCCGCTTGGGCCCCCTGCGATTACGCTTCCATAATGGTTTCGCGAATCACTTCTTCCGGCGTGGTGATTCCTTCGAGCGCGGCATTCATGCCGGCCGTGCGAAGGGTAACCATGCCATGCTTTTCGGCTGCTCGACGCAGCTCTTCGGTCTGACAGTTTTCCATGATCAGGTCGCGAAGGTCGTTGTTCATGATCATCAGCTCGAACAAACCAACGCGGCCCTTGTAGCCGGTGTTGTTGCAAACTTCGCAACCGCTACCTCGGTAGAACTTGTGCCCCTTCATCTCTTCGGCGGTGATCTCGAGGTCGTCGAGCACCTCCTGAGGGGGATGGTATTCTTCGCGGCAGTTCTTGCAGACCCGACGCACCAACCGCTGGGCGAGGATCGCCTCGACCGTGGCGGTGATCAAGAAGGTCGGCACCCCCATGTCTTTCAGGCGGGTAATCGTGCTCGGCGCGTCGTTCGTGTGCAACGTGCTGAACACCAAGTGGCCCGTGAGCGACGCCTGCACCGCGATTTCGGCGGTCTCGAGGTCGCGAATCTCGCCGACCAGCACCTTGTCGGGATCCTGCCGCAAGATCGCTCGCAAGCAGGCGGCAAACGTGTTGCCAATCGAGGCATCGATCGGCACCTGTACGATGCCGTCCATGTCGTATTCCACCGGGTCTTCGGTGGTAATCAGTTTGTCTTCAACGCTATTAAGCTCGTTGAGGGCCGAATACAACGTAGTGGTCTTGCCCGAACCAGTTGGTCCAGTCACGAGCACGATGCCATTGGGCTTCTTGATGACTTGGCGAAATACCTTCATGGTATCGTCGTTCATGCCGACTTTGGCCAAGTCGAGCGACACGACCGAGCGGTCGAGCACCCGCATAACCACACTTTCGCCAAACATGGTCGGCAGCACGCTCACCCGCAGGTCGACCGGGTGACCACCAACGGTCAGCTCGATACGACCGTCCTGCGGCAACCGCCGTTCGGCGATATCGAGGTTGGCCATCACTTTAATACGCGTAGTAATGGCGAACGCCAGGTGACGAGGCGGCGGTACCATTTCGTACAGCACGCCGTCGGCCTTGATGCGAATGCGGAACTCGTCTTCAAACGGTTCGAAGTGCAAGTCGCTCGCGTGATCCTTAATCGCCAGCAGCAACACCATGTTGAGCAGCTTACGCACCGGAGCACTGTCGGCCAGTGCTTCGACGCTTGTCAGGTCGATCGGCCCATCCGAACTTACTTCGGCCGCTGCGCGGGCGAGTTCTTCGTCCGACTCCAGGTCGCTCACCAGGCTCTCGACGCTTTCGGTATTCTCACCGTAATAACGTTCGAGGGCCGCGTTCATGCTACTGGGAGTCGTGACCGCAACGCGAATGTTGTAGCCCAGGAAGGTTCGCAGTTCGTCCTGCACCGCCAGATTCTGAGGATCCGACATCGCAACGGTCAGGGTGCTGCCATCGAACTCGGTCGGCACAATGCGATACATATTGGCCATTGGTTCGGTGACCATGGCCAACACATCTTTCTCGATGGTTAGATCCGCAACGGTCACCACCCGCAAACCCATTTGTTCGCCGAGGGCCATCGCTACCTGGTCTTCATTGACCAAGCCCATATCCATCGCAACACGGCCGAACAATTGACCGGGCTGCTGCTTTTGTTCGTCGATCAGCAGTTCAAGCTGCTCGTCGGACAAGTAGCCCATGTCGACCAGAATCTGTCCAATACGCCGCATTGCCATGGTAGTAAGGGGGAGTTAGAGGTACTGACTTAGTTGTTCGTTAATCGGTGTGTCGCGAGCCGCAGATGCTTCAAGTGCACCTGCTACTAATTCTCATCCTTCTCATCGTCATCAAATATTCCGCGTTCCGCCGCAGCAAAGCGAGCGGCCAGTTCGTCGGCCACGTTGCACTTGGCCAAGGCATCTTCTTTGCTCACAAGCCCTTCGCGCCAGAGCTGGAAGATATGGTCGTCCAGCAGTTTCATGCCAAACTTGGCACCGGTTTGAATCTGGGAGGTAATACGGAAGATTTTGTTTTCGCGAATCAGGTTGGCGATAGCGGACGTGACCACCAGCACCTCGTGAGCGGCCACACGGCCACCGCCGACCTTCTTCAAGAGTTGTTGCGACAAGATGCCGATCACGCTCGAAGCTAACTGGGTACGAATCTGATCCTGCTGATTATTGGGAAACACGTCGATAATACGGTTGATCGTGCCCGCCGCACTCGAGGTGTGCAGCGTGCCGAACACTACGTGACCGGTTTCGGCCGCGGTAATGGCGGCTTCGATCGTTTCCAAGTCGCGAAGCTCACCCACCAGGATCACGTCGGGGTCCTGACGCAACGCACGACGAATCGCCTCAGCGAAGCTCGTCACGTCGACCCCAACTTCACGCTGGTTCACGGTCGACTTCTTGTGATTGTGCTGGAACTCGATCGGGTCTTCGATGGTGATAATATGGTGGTCGACGTTCTCATTGATGTAGTCGACCATGGCCGCGAGCGAGGTACTCTTACCCGAACCCGTCGGCCCGGTAACCAGCACCAAACCACGCGGTCGCATGATGATCTTCTTGAACACCTCGGGGAGCTTCAGCTCATCCATGGTCCACAATTCGACCGGAATCTGCCGAAGCACGAGGGCCACTTTACCGCGCTGACGAAACACCGAAACACGGAACCGAGCCTGGTCGCCAAAGGCAAAACCAAAGTCAGTACTACCGGTCTCCTGAAACTCCTGCTGGCAGCGATCCGGCGTGATGCTCTTCATCAGGCCCATCGTGTCTTCAGGTTCGAGCACCTTGGTCTTGAGCTTCTGCATCCGGCCATGCAACCGCAACACCGGAGGTTGGCCCACCGTGATATGCAAGTCGCTCGCGCCCTGCTTGATAGCAGCCGAGAGCAGTTTGTCGATAAGAATAGTGCCCATGACGATAGCTTCCTCTTTGCGCAATTGGATACGATCGACACGACCTCGCGGTGGAGGCCACGTCTGAACGAGCTTAGTTACGCGAGGAAGTTCCCTGTTCCGTTTGCTGTGGGGTTGCCTCTGCGCCCCTATGCAATGGGGGCATACCTCCGCAGCAGCGGCCTACGTTGGCGAAAACTTGACCAGCAACCGCTGTACCCTGGCCCGCAACGATTGCGGAATACAGCAGACTGCCTGGCTCGGCCAGGTTTCACCGGTACGACAAGCGGCCGGTAAAGGATTATTCGCCCGCGCATCGGACGACTCAAGTCTCGATTTTACTTCAAGTTACCGCCATTCGTGAAGCAATTCGCCATGAACATGGGGGAGAGTCGTCGAGCGCGGGCAGCAAAACCAGAGCCTTGCGATAAGGGTTGGCTCGGTAGTCCGACGACTCCCACCCAGGGGGCACCCTGGCGGGCGGCACCCGTGGCGAATCGCTTTGACTACTACGACTTCTTCGCCACGCGGAATACTTCGTCGATCGTGGTGATACCCCGACAGACCTTCAGCAGTGCGTCGTCATACAGCGTGGACATACCTAACTTAATAGCCTCTTTGCGAATTTCCTGGGTCGAAGCCCCCTGGAAGGTCAGCTCCCGAATGCGGGAGTTCATTGTCATCAATTCGAATACACCAAGACGACCGCGATAGCCACTGCCACCGCAGTGACTGCAACCCTTGCCACGCATGAACGTGGCCTCGGCGGCCATCTCGGGAGTGATGCCGGCGGCCTCCAACTCGCTGTCGCGGTAGGTGTGCGGTTGCTTGCATTTTCCACAAATCACCCGCACCAAACGTTGGGCAAGAATTCCAATCACGCTACCTGCCACCAGGTAGGCTGGGACTCCCATGTCGACCATGCGCGTAACGGCACCCGGCGCATCGTTCGTGTGTAGCGTACTGAATACCAAGTGTCCCGTTAAAGATGCCTGGATTCCCATGCTCGCCGTTTCGTAGTCTCGCATCTCGCCGACCAGAATCACGTTCGGAGCCTGACGCAGCATGGCCCGAATAATCAGCGCGAAGTCGAGCCCGATCGAGTGCCTGACCTCCACCTGGTTGATGCCCGGCAGGTAGTACTCCACCGGGTCCTCGGCGGTGATGATCTTACGGTCGGCCCGGTTCAGCTCGTTCATGGCCGCGTACAGCGTGGTGGTCTTACCCGACCCCGTGGGACCTGTCACCAAAAGGATGCCATTCGGCCGACGAATCAGATTACGGAACACTTTGAAGTCGCGGTCCGACAAACCGAGCTGACGTACGCCTACCCGAATGTTGTCCTTATCCAGCAGACGCATCACGCACGACTGGCCATGGTTGGTCGGCAGCATACTGACCCGCAAGTCGAGCTCTTTACCGCCGGCGGTGATCTTGATGCGGCCGTCCTGAGTCCTGCGGCGTTCCGCAATATCCATGCGGGCCAAAATCTTGATACGGCTAAGCAGCGCCCCGAGCAGACGCCGAGGCGGGCTATCGCGTTCGACCAGCACGCCGTCGATGCGGTAGCGAATCCGCACGCGGTCCTCGAACGGCTCGACATGGATGTCGCTCGCTCGTAGCTGCACGGCCTCGCTGATCATCAGCTGGACCAGACGCACGATCGGCGCACTGGCTTCGTCCACCGTGTCGTCGTCGTCCATGCCGTCCGACTCTTCGGTCTCGGTAAAGTCGATGGCCGTGTCGGTGAATTCCTGCAGCATCGAGTCAGCCGACTCGTCGCCGATCTGACCGTAGTTGCGGTTAATGGCTTCCAGGATGCTCTCGCGGGTCGCCAGGGCGATGTCGATCTTGCGGTTCAGAATGAACTGCAACTTGTCGATCGTGTCGAAGTCCTGCGGATCGCTTACCAGCACCCGCAGCACGCCGTTTTCTTCGGCCAGCGGAATTACCGCGTTTTCACGCGCCACCGACTCCGGCACCAATTCCACCACCGCTGGCGGAATGGCGACGTCGCGCAAATCGTAGTATTCATAGCCATCGCGGGTGGCGAGGGCTTGCATGATTTGCTCGCTCGAAGCGTACCCCAACTGCACCAAGGCATCGCGGGGTTTGGTGTGCTGCGTAGCCGCATGCTGCTTGGCTTCGGCCCATTGCTCAAGGCTGATCAGGCCTTCTTGTACAAGATAGTCGCCCAGGTCCATGGATAGCTCTGTTCGCGGTCGGAGTGTGATAAGTGGTAGAAATGGGCCACGACATCAAAACTGCCGGGGCTCCTTGAGAATTCGCAAGCGGTCGGTCTGGATATTGCTGCCTGATGGACAACGCGTCCGAAGTCACCAGAAAGCGGAGGGCCGCCAAGCTCGCACGTCGATTCGGTAATCCAGGCTCCGTAAACGACGCTAACTCCCTACCACACCTAGACTAATGTCGCGTTTGGGGGGTGTCAACTAACAGGCATTCACGCCCGCTGCGAGCCAGCCGACTCGAAGCACTCCTGCCACGCGGAGCGGCCCCCCTATGTCGCTTTGGGCCTCCCCTAGGCCGCCAAACGCGACGCCAAGATCCTCAACACTTGCAACTGTCACCACCGGTACAGCCCTGAGAACCAGTAGTCTGCGGGGGGATGATGCCCGCCAATTCCGCAAACATCGGAATCGAATACCAAGTTAACGCCAAACACCGGCCACGGGGCCCCGCACCGCCTCGACCCACCAGTAAAATAGCGTCGCTCGCCAGTTTGCTTGTCTTTAGCTTGGACCTACCTCATGACCACTCTGACTGCGTTGCCTGTCCGTCGATCGATTCGGCTCTCCGCTCTGCTACTCACCACGATGGTGCTACTCTCGCTGCCAGCCGCTGCTCAGCAGTGGAGCGTGCAGCAGTCGCAAGAGTGGTATGAGAAGCAGCCATGGCTGGTAGGCTGCAACTTCCTTCCCTCCACCGCGATCAATCAGATCGAGATGTGGCAGACCAGTACTTGGGACAAAGCGACCATCGAGCGTGAACTCACCTGGGCGCAGCAACTGGGATTCAACTCGGTTCGGGTTTACCTGCATGATGTGGTCTACGCCCATGAGCGCCAGGCGTTCCTCGACCACATCGATCGCTTCCTCAACATTTGCCAACAACGAGGTATCCGCCCAATCTTGGTGCTGTTTGACGACTGTCATTACGCAAAGCCCGAAATCGGCGACCAACCCGATCCTATCCCTGGCGTGCACAACTCGGGATGGAAGCAAAGCCCCGGCTACGACATCACCCTGGCGTACGAGCGAGGTGAATTGCCGGACTCGGAGGTCAAACGACTAAAAGACTACGTCACCACGGTACTAACTCACTTTAAAGATGACCCACGCATCCTGGCTTGGGATCTCTACAACGAGCCGGGCGGCAGCCGCAGCCAGTCGCTACGACTGCTGCAAGACACCTGGCAGTGGGCCTGGCAGGTTCGCCCTTCGCAGCCCCTCACGGCCGGGGTCCGCGGCACCTCGCTCCCTGCAGCCCGCAAGCTCAATGCCAAGAACGCCGACATCTACAGCTTCCACGATTACTCGTCGCCCAAGAGCTTTGCGAAATCGGTCGCCGAGGCGATCGAGCAGGCCGACGGCCGCCCGGTGTTCTGCACCGAGTACATGGCCCGCCCGAAAGGCAGCACGTTCAAAGCCTGCTTGCCGGTTTTCAAAAAGCATAAGATCGCCTGCTACAACTGGGGGCTCGTCGATGGCAAGTCGGGCACCAAGTGGAGCTGGGGGACGCGCAGCATCGGAGCCGGCGACGCGGTGCCGACGCCGAAACGCGATCCGGCCAACGCGCCGAGCGATCCCCCGCTCTGGTTTCACGACATCTTCCACCCCGATGGCACGCCGTACATCGAAGCCGAGACCGATTTCATTCGCCGTACCCTCCGCGACGAGTAACCAAACGCCAGGCAGCTTGTCGGCCCGCGAACGCACGACTACGGTACCTTTGGTGAGCCACCACGTGCCCCCCGAAGGAGCAATAGCCATGTCGACCGATCAAAAACCAGTCGAACCACACCTCGCATCGCCGTTCTACGAGTTCAGTGCCAACTCCTTGCGCGGCGAGTCGATCGAGATGGCGCAGTACGCCGGCAAAGTAGTGCTGGTCGTGAACACCGCGACCAAGTGCGGGCTGGTGTCGCAGCTTGAAGGTCTTGAGCAACTCTTCCAACAGCATCATGACGCCGGACTCGAGGTGCTCGGGTTCCCCTGCAATCAGTTCGCCGGTCAAGAACCACTCGAAGGCGAGCAGATCCAATCGTTTTGCTCGCTGAACTATGGTGTCAGCTTTCCGATGTTTGAGAAGATCGACGTCAATGGCTCCTCGGCCCACCCGCTGCTCCAATGGCTCACGAGCGAACTCCCCGGCCTGCTCGGGCAGCGGATCAAATGGAACTTCACCAAGTTCCTGATTTCCCGCGATGGCACCCCGCTCAAGCGATTCGCCCCGACCACGCAGCCAGCAAAGCTCGATTCGGCCATTCGCCAGGCACTCGCAGCATCGCCCTGATTAGTGCGTGCCAGCAAGCGACACACGCCGAACTCACCTCAACGAGCGACCACTCCCCCCTGCCCCGTGCGTTTGCACTATTTTCAGGTTGCTACCCGGCTGCTCACCTGCTAGCCTTAGGACTAGCGGCTGCCCGCCCTGCACCTGCGAGCATTACCCGGGCAAGAACCTCTGGGCTCAACATCACAGAGCCTTGCCGCGAAATCACCCATCCGCATTCAGGGGACAGAGAAATGGCACGTAGTCTTACGAGTCTCGTTACGATCATTGCTTGTTGCTGTGCTTCGCTTTCGTGGGGAGCCTACACCCACGTGTATCAAATTGCCGACACCAGCTCGTACGCGTTCAGCTACTCTGGCGGTCTAAGCGGCTACCAGTTCGACTCCAGCCTGGTTGGCACGTTCCAAGTGACGATTCCCGACAGCGGCCCCGCGTTCATCTCCGCAGCCGATATCAAGATCGGCGCCCTCTCTCCTACCAGCAACCTGGTCGGACTCAATCCTCCGACCGATGCTAATCTTAGCAATTACCTCGTCGACGACTTAATCGGGCTGCCGGTGATTAACGACTCTGCCAACTACCCCTTCGAAGACGATCGCAGCCTGGCCGAGCTCTTGCAAGCCGATTCGGTCACCCGGTTCGCCCTCGACTTCACGCCTGGCACTAGCGAATCGCAGGCGCAGCTCACCATCGCCTCGCACCGCCCAAACAAGCTCGATGGCATGGTCTCGAGCCTCATCGCCCCCGGACTCCCCGTGGTCCGCATTCCAGAACCCTCGACGCTATTGCTAGGCCTCGGCCTGTTCACCGCATTGGCAATCCACAAGCGTCGAGTGTAGCTCACGACTTGGGTGGCTTCCGGGATACGAGCAAGTTACCATGACGAATCGGAGCACCTAGCCGTCCAATGGCCAGCATGCATCAGCAGACATCATGTCGAAAATGGAGCCGACTTGCCTTGCCCTTTATGGTTCTAAGCCTCGCTGGCTGTGATCAGCTTCTGAATCAGAACACAACTCCGACAATAACTGTTCGCGCACGCGATTGGCTTACCGCACAGGGAATCGACATTTACGACAACCAGCTAGTTGGCTCCCACCGCTTGCGAGAGGAAGAAAACTGGCAACCGATGAACTCTCATTCGCTAGGAATGATCCTTGGATATGTCAGTTGTTGCTCGGTCAAGAAAATACCTGGCAGGAGTGGCCCTGTCGCCTGCCTACCTCCACCAGTGCACCTAGTTCGTGTCAGCAATGCGTCGGGGGAGGTGGTGCTGACAATCGGGATCGGCCTCGAGGCCAGCTATATCGAGACACAGGAAGGAAATGAAGGTCGCCTCGCAAGATGGTTTCCGTCGGAGGAAGTCCGCATATCGCTAGAACGAGCGGTTGCGGAGAACTTCGAACAACCTGCACAGCTGACAACTCCCATAGAAAGGCAACAACCTTAAGAGGACGGCCATCTCCACTCCATCCTCAAGCACTTGGCGAGAACGCTGATGGCCGCGGGCGGATTCCTCTGCTCACGAACTCATCGTTTCCTGCTGCTTTCGAGCTCCCTCACCCTTCTCATTGGCTCAACGACACCGACGCACTTGTGGATCTCGATATCCAGTTCACATTCAAGGCGTGCACCCCGCTTGCAGATCGTTTACACTAGTCACAGCAACACACGATCGATACACCGACAACACTTCCTCAGTTACTTCCGCCCGACAGATGGCGGCCCACGGTGTTGCACCTGATGTCTAGCTCGGAGATCCGCTAATGAACACCCGTGAATTGATAGTACTCACTTCCCTTTGCATTCTCAGCACCAATGCGTTCGGGGCGGCCACCACGATTATTATTAGCGACGGCGACGACCTCGCCGGTGCGATTGCGAGTGCCTCGCATGGATCGACCATCGAGATTCACAGCAACGACACGTTCGTAACGGACCTGTCTTGGAGTCATAAGTACCTGACCATTGAAGCAGCCGAGGGGTATCGCCCCACGATCCAGGGATCGATCATCGGCATCAAGGGAAGTAACCGCACAGGGGCTGCCTTAACGGGGCTCAATGTAACTGGTGGTATATCCGTCGACTCCACTGGCACCACGTACTCGACCTTGCGATTGACCGATTTAACCATCGGCGGAAATGCCGGCTTTGGAGGAACAGGCGAGTTCCGCATCGATGTCGATAGCCGCAATTGCCAATACAATGGCACCACCATCATCAGCGGAACTAGCGACTTTTCCTTCGGCGGCTACTTCGAAGGTAATACCTTCGCAGACGACATACTTATGTCCACACTCACCGATGCCCGCATTCGCAATACGAAATTCTACGAAAACGATTTTCAAGGGCGTGTCATCTCTCAAAGCATTGGCCCCGATAGGTCTTTACGCCAATACACGTTCGATCGCAACTGGTTCCAACGCGGCCTCGAACTCGTGTCGGGCACCTACAGCACTCTGGAGTTTACGGCCACAAACAATCTGTTTGGCCGATTGGATTCCGACACTTTGGGCAACGAAACGGGCTTTGAGCTGCGAACCGGCCAAACACAGGTTACCGTCGATGGTGAGTTTGTGAACAACACCATTGTTGGTTTTGCCACTGGCATCGACGTAACCCTCTACGAATCTTCGTATTCCCCCGACAAGCTTTCTCTATCGTTCGTCAACATGCTGCTCGACAACATGGATGACATCAAGAATTTCGATATCGGCACCATCTATTCCTCCCTCATCTCCGATGGAACGTTCGCCGGAACCAATGGCAACTTCGGGGGCCAGCCAATCCTGGGACTCAACGGCCGACTCCTTACTGGCTCGATCGGCATCGATCGCGGCAACAATGCAGTGGCCTCTGATTTCGACTTTGCAGGCAACCCGCGCGTTCTCGATGGAGACCTCGATGGCATTCCCGTCATCGACGTCGGTGCTTTCGAATACATGGTTCCAGAACCAGCTTCCATCTGGTGCGCACTGGCCGGCTGTTTGCTAACGATGCGATGGCTTGCCTCGCCGAACCGCTTGCGACAAGCCAAGTAGTTCCGACGAACTGCGTCACTCCTAAGACGAAGAGCAGTGGCAACGGTACTCGATGGCACCACCGAATAGGATGTCGATAGCGGTCAGCTGAGCGACATCGATCATAAGTTTCTCTTTATCGGAAGAGGGCTCAATCCAGAGTCGGGGCTGCAATTGAATAGAAATCGGTACTATCACTCGGCATTAGGGAGATGGCTAACGAGCGCCGCAATTGGGTATGATGCTGGCAGCCTAAGCCTGCATGAGAACGCGGGGGAGTATTAGTGGCAAAACAGCCTTTCTCATTTACATCCAACGGTTCAATAGATTTAGCCCCTGCTCCGTAGTGCGGACATGTGTTAATACCATGCGTTCTCACTACGGCTATTTCGATGTGTTCGCCTGACTCCTGTAATTGAATAAATCTCATCGTGAAACAGAATCTAGCTTTTACACGGTTTTCGATCAGGGAGTTGCTGTTAATAAGCACTATTATTGCAGCAATTGCCACCCTAATTGTTACTAGATTTCCACAGCATTATGAGACCACCGATTTTTGCAAGAACTTTTCTATAGAGCAATCTTTAGACGAACTTGAGAAAGAAGGGATTATTAAGCAGAACGATGATGGCAAACCCATCGCATCTCAAGGTCCGTATTCTTGTGTCATGCGTTGTGAGTTCGGTGAATTGAATACTGGGCAAATCATTATCCTGCGTGACACTGTTAAAGAGGCGATCGAGACTGCAATTACAAGTAGTGATTTAGACATAATCGGTAGCCGACATAAAGCTTCGATACCTGGAAGCAATACCCAATCTCCCAGCTCTTCCACAGACACGTTCCACTATCGCGGCGATGGCAATTATGGAGTGGCAATTTCTTACGTTTTTCAGACGGATAAGCAAACAAGTAATGTAATCATTATCCAAGAGTCCTTGATTTGGAGCAGTGCCGCTCGGAAGGGTTCATAGAGCATTGAGATGTCAACAAACAACCCCCTTTTCAAGACGAGCTTGTGGAATGTCATTGAAGGCACACCCATCCGAACTTGCTTGTTGACTGGAGACGCAGTTGTTCTCGAACGGATCGCATGGGGGGCGGGTGTAACCGTGTGGTACTTATGTTTGAATGGTGAAGCTCTCGATATCATTGCTGGTCGATTGAGACCGGGAAGTGTTGTGAGCTTCTACTTTGATCACAGGATTAGGAATACCGATTCGAGCACGCTGATCCACGAAGAGATTTCAGATGTTATTAGGTCGAATGGTGAGTGCGTAGTGGGGGCCCTGGAAAGGGATGGCATCGAGATCGCGGTCGATTTCGTTACTTCCATCGGAGAATCGATGGAGTTTGTTACTGACCACAAGCAAAGCAAGCATTACTTTTGGGGGCCGTTTCCAGGGAGAGACAACGATGGAGTGAACTCCGTTACGTTTACGGTTCCCGATATTGATGGAGTAGTGCGACAACACCCACATTGATTCGGGGAAGGTTTCTGAACGATTGCGAGTGACTGCTAACCACACCCTTTCGGCAGGGTGCCACTCTACGCCGTTAACCCTTTCTTTGCCTTAAAAAAGAGGTCTCGATGTAACAGCGTATTTCGGCCATCCTTTCAGTTGAACCAAGGAAGGGGCGGCCATCACTTACCCGAAGGGAATCGGGCATGTTACATCGAGACACTCAAGTGCGGCTGAATATCGTGTGCCTTCGGCAATGTTTGCGTTGGTTGTTGGCGGGAATCTGTTGGCGAACGATCCGCTTCCGCAACGACTGCAGTTGGACTCCTCGGTCACTAATGGCAGCCGCGCTGTTATGGGCCTGGTCGGACGAGCAGACTCTCACCGAGCGTTTTTTCGTTGTGCGTAAGATACTACTCTGCCTCGATAAAGAGCAACAGCAACTGGCCACTTCCTACCAAGCCTTCATAAAAATCCTTCGTCGCTGGACGAAGCCGCTCGCCGCGTTGTTGCAGTCAGTGCTGCAACAACGGATGCAAGCGACGCTGACCGATTGCTGGCTCACCGCGGGATACCTCGTATTCGCGGTCGATGGTAGTCGCCTTGAATTGCCTCGCACCCGCTCGCACGAACAAGCCTATTCGACGATTCGTCACGCACGACGGGTAAAGAACAGTCGCTACAAGAGACGGCAGGCCAAAGATGCGAAGAAAGTCAACTCGCCTCAACTCTGGCTCACAACGATGTGGCACATCGGTACGGGATTGCCGTGGGACTGGCGGGTCGGACCTGGTGACAGTAGCGAACGTGTCCACTTGCGGGAGATGCTCACTAGCTTGCCAGCCGGGGCTTTGATAACGGCCGATGGCGGATTCATGGGGTACGAAGGGCTGCAAGCGATTATCAAAAGTGGCCGACACGTCCTGCTGCGAGTGGGAGCCAATGTGCGGTTGCTGAAACAGCTTGGTTATGTACGGGAATGGACCGGCACGGTCTATCTATGGCCCGATCGGGAATCGAAGCGTGGCAACGAACCGCTCGTGTTGCGACTGGTGGTCGCTACGGATGGCAAGCAGCCGGTCTACCTGGTTACCAATATCCTTTCTCGGCGTGAATTGAGCGACAAGCAGGTGATTGCATTGTATGCACGTCGCTGGGGCATCGAACTATTCTATCGCCATCTCAAGCAGACCTTTCACCGTCGAAAACTCCTCTCTCGCGAAGCCGAGAACGCCAAGCTCGAAATCACCTGGTCGTTGTTCGGCTTATGGGCGATGTCGCTGTTCGCGTTGGTCGAAGCGATGAAGCAAGGCATCACACCAGCAAAGTTGAGTTTCGCCAAGCTGCTGTTGGCGTTTCGCCGCACGATGCGTGATTACCTGCATCCAACGGAGAAAAACGAACGCCTGTGCGAGAGGCTTCGCCAAGCCATCATCGACAGCTACAAGAGAGCAAACAAAACCAGCCGCAACTACCCACGAAAAAAACAAGCCAAACCGCCAGGAGTACCACAACTGCTCACTGCTACCAAGACACAGGCCCTGCGAGCAAAGCAAATCAAACCAGTACTACGAAAAGGGTTAACGGCGTAGGGTGCCACTGCTGGCTTGTCGCGGTGTGTCACCACACTCGAAGAACTAAGCAGCCAACGAACCCCGGCTACAAATCTGCGGTAGCGAGTAGTCTAGGACGTGGGTAGCGGTTTCTAGCCACGGATGAACACCGATCATCACGGATGGGTTAGCCTGTTGGGCTTCGCCCACCGACAACGGGGCGTGGTGCGTTTGTGCGGAGTGGCAATGCGTGGTGTGCCCTGCTGTCGGTGCTACCCAGTTGCTCCGCAGGCTCGGCATCTCTGCCATGTTGGCTCGATTGTCGCGCGTACTCTGATGCTACCCTCCCCGGGCCTGATAGCCCGACCCGTGTCTCTTTATTGGCCGCAAGCGGAGGGTGAATTTGGTGCTTGGATTCTCACCACTTTTCGCTGGGAATTGGCCACCATCAGTGTTCTAATGGACAGGTGGTCGTTAGCTGTCGGCTTTCAGCTATCGGCTGTTGGCTTTTAGTGAAAGGAGGTGAATCAGATGTGATGCTTGTCTAAATGTCGGATTACTGGCGACACGCAGGCGAAGGGTTGTTTGCGTGGGCGTTCGCTGCTGCGCGTGTGGCAAAGCGGCCGTGGGGCTGCGTCGCTGGAAGCTCCTGGACCCACGCTACTACCCTTTCTAACTCCCAACCTCCAACTCCCAACGTCCAACCAAAATAGTTTTCCACCCATGGGAATCTATTTTGGGCACTTTCGACGGAGGTGTTGATGCAACTTGTGTCCTACCAACGACTTGCGATTGATTCCCACTGCGAAAATAGATTCCCACTCGAAGCGTTTTGGGAAATGAGAATCTATTCGGGCGCGAAAACCACTGGTTTTGTAGAGTGGGCGATAATTCAATTTTCCCATCGGTGGGTAAATTGGGAATCTATTCTCAAGCGAGCGTATCACAAGATAGACAGCAAGACAGCAGGTTGTATTCCCCGATTTGGGGGAACTCGGAACCTGCAACTAGCCAACGGGCGAGCTTACGCGAGGAGCAGTTCGTCGATGAGCGACGATTCGGAGTCTTCAGGAGCAACCGTGAGTCGGCGGGGGCCGCTGTCGGTCACTGCGATCGTGTGCTCGAAGTGGGCGCTCGGGCGACCGTCGGCGGTCACCTGGGTCCAGTAGTCTTTGAGCAGTTTCACCCGCTTGGTGCCCATGTTGACCATCGGCTCGACCGCGATCACCAGACCGGGCTCGATGCGGAAGTCGCCGCTGCCGCGGAGGGCTCGGCCGAGGAAGTTCGGCACCTGAGGATCCTCGTGCATTTGCCGGCCGATGCCGTGGCCGACGAAGCACTCAACCGTGGAGTACCCATGATCCGAAACATACTCGGCCATTTCGCGAGCGATCTGGCTCCACTTGCTCTTGGTATGCATCAACTCGTAAGCCATGTTGAGCGTTGCTTCGGTCACGTCGAGCAGTTGCTGCACTTCGGGATCGATCTTGCCGACCGGGTAAGTCACAGCCGCGTCGCCACACCAGCCATTGATGCGAACCCCGGTGTCGAGGCTCAGGATGTCGCCTTCCTTGAGCGGGCGGGTGCTCGGGATGCCATGGACGACTTCGTCGTTCACGCTCATGCAAGTGACTGCGGGGAACTTTGGCTTCCCGCTGTTGTGGTGCGGGTAGTTCTTGAAGAGCG
Organism: Aeoliella mucimassa; assembly: GCF_007748035.1. Lineage (NCBI taxonomy): Bacteria > Pseudomonadati > Planctomycetota > Planctomycetia > Pirellulales > Lacipirellulaceae > Aeoliella > Aeoliella mucimassa. Next base: position 5,445,339 of record NZ_CP036278.1, on the reverse strand, counting down.
GCTCGCCACCGAGCTTTTCGAAGTAGTCCTCGATCGCTTTGTCGATTTCTACCGTGGTGATGCCAGGGGCTACCATCCGCCGAGCGATTTGATGGGCCTGCCAAACAGCCAGGCCCGCACGCCGCATCTTCTTGATTTCGCGTTCGCTCTTGAGGTGGATCAATGCCTTGCAGTGGGTGGTAGGGCGATGGGAGTAGTAACAAACGGCCGAGTCGCGTTGGCTCGCACCTACTTTATTTTACTGAACCGAAGCGATGGCCGCCAGCAGCGACTGGAAGACATCCTCCATCGAACCGGAAGCATCGACCGATCGCAGGATCTTGCGATTGCTGTAGTAGTTCACAAGCGGTTCGGTTTGATTTTCATAGCTACGCAGGCGTTGGCGAATGGTCGCCATGTTGTCGTCGCCGCGGCCACGTTTCATCAGGCGTTGCAGCAGTTCGCCCTGCTCGATCACCAACTCCACTACCACATCGAGCGGCGTATTGCGGGAGTCGAGCAACCGATCGAACGCTTCGGCCTGGTGCAGCGTGCGAGGGAATCCGTCGAAGATGCACCCAGGCTTGCAGTCGTCCATCTCGATGCGGTCGGCAACGATGTCGAGCACCATCTGGTCGGGCACGAGTTGCCCGTTATCGAGATAGTCGGCGACCAGCAACCCGAGTTCGGTGCGGCGTTCACGTTCCTTGCGGAGCATCTCTCCGGTGGAGAGGTGGGCTACACCGAGCTCCTGGCACACACGTTTGGCTTGTGTACCTTTACCGGCGCCAGGAGGTCCGAGGAAGACGATACGCATGAGATTGCCTCTCGAGCAATTGGAGGGAGTAGACCTGCCGCCAATCGCCAGCGAGGTGAAAAGGACCTATTCCAACAAGCCCTTATAGTTTCGCATCACGAGGTGGCTGTCAATCTTCTGCACCAAATCGAAGGCAACGCTTACGGCAATCAGCAAGCTGGTACCACCGTAGAACATGGCAATCGAGTAATCGACGTCCAAAGCCCCGGAGATAACCGTCGGAATGATGGCGATCAAAGCCAGGAAGCCCGCACCGACGTAGGTGATACGAATCATGACCTTCTCCAAGTAATCGGCCGTCCGCTTACCAGGGCGATACCCCGGAATGAACGAACCAAAGTTCTTCAGGTTGTCGGCCATATCCTTCGGATTGAAGGTAATCGCGGTCCAGAAGAAGCAGAAGAAGTAGATAAGTACGAGATACAGGAGGTTGTAGACGTAGTTGTGAGCCCGCAAGGCTTCCACCCACCAGTCGCTGAAGCCTTTAAACCAACTATCGGCTGGCAACAGAGCACCAAGCTGTTGGAAGATGATCATTGGGAAGAGCAGCAAGCTCGAGGCGAAGATGATCGGCATCACGCCAGCCTGATTCACCTTGAGCGGCAGGTACGACTTCTGACCACCCATGGCACGACGACCACGGATGTGCTTGGCGCTTTGCATCGGGATACGTCGCTGGCCGAGCGTGATAAACACCACGCCGACGACGACCGCGACAAACATGGCCGCGAGCAACAAGAGCTTTTCGGGACCGATGCCGTTGGTGGAGCCGAGCTCGCCGTTGTATTGCTGGATAAGCTTCCAGCCAGCGGTCGGCATGTTGGCCAAAATACCGGCCATAATGATCAGGCTGATACCGTTGCCGATGCCGTACTCGTCGATTTGCTCGCCGATCCACATCAGGAACACGGTTCCTGCAGTCATCGTGAGCACCGCGACAATTCGCCAGCTAAAGCTCAGATGGAGATGACCAGGATCGCCGACCAGGAAGTCGGCATGCACGTACTGGCCTGCTTCGACAAACGAAGTGAGGAAGAACCAGCTTTGGAACAAACAGAGCGCCACGGTTGCGTAGCGGGTATATTCGTTGATCTTTTTCCGCCCGGTCTCGCCTTCCTTCTGCAATCGCTCGAGCGAGGGAATCACGCTGCCGAGCAATTGGAAGATAATCGAGGCCGAGATGTACGGCATGATGCCGAGACCGAAGATGGTGATCTGGTCGAGTCCGGCCCCGGAGAAAGTAGAAACCGTGGTCAGCAGTTGGCCGAGGCCACCTTCGCCGCTCATGGTTGCAAGGCGCTCCGGATCGATAAACGGCAACCGGATCTGGAAACCCAGACGATATACCGCGAGCATCCCGATCGTGAACAGAATCTTCTGCCGGAGTTCGGGGATTTGCCAGACAACGCTAAGTTTCTTCCACATGGCGGGAACTCAATTTCTCGGTCGCATGAGGTGGGGAGCGGAAACCCTAACTATCGGTGAATAAACGACTAACCGCAAGACCAGCCTACACAGAAGTCGATTCAAAGCATTGCTGGCATCGTTCGTATCCGATCCCTACAATCGCAACCGCTTACTTTTCCGCCTTCTTGCCTTTTTCAGCCACAGGCGTCTTGCCAGGGAGCACAACGGCCTCGGCCCCGGCCTTTTCGATCTTTTCGAGAGCCGACTTGCTGAAGCGGTGAGCCGAAATCTTGACCTTCTTGGTCAGTTCGCCATCGCCCAGCACCTTAAGCAGGTCGTAACGACCCTTGGCCAGGTTCTTTTCAGCCAGTGCTTCGAGGGTGACTTCGGCACCAGCTTCGAACGCCTTGTCGATTTCACCAAGATTCACCACCACTACCGTGAGACCCCAACGATTGTTGAAGCCACGCTTAGGAATGCGGCGAACCAGATTCATAGCACCACCCTGGAAGGTGGGCTTGCGTGAAGAACCAGCACGCGAACCTTGGCCCTTGTGGCCACGGCCAGCTGTTTTGCCCTGCCCCGAACCGGGACCTCGACCCAAACGCTTGCGTTTGCGGTTCTTCTGTATTCCGCGATGGACGTCGTCCAAAATCATGATAGGGTCACTCCTCGGAGTCGCTCAACTTCCATGCGTGGGCGGAGTTGCTTCAGGCCTGCGATGGTGGCTTTCACCAGCGAGACGGGATTATTCGAGCCAAAGCTCTTGGTCAAAATGTCATGGATACCTGCAGCTTCGCAAACCGCACGCACTGCAGCACCGGCGATTACACCAGTACCAGGCGAAGCGGGAACGAGCACCACGCGGGCGGCACCGAACTCACCAATCACCTGGTGAGGGATGGTCGACTCGTCCATCGGGACTTCGACCATGCTCCGCATGCCTTCTTTGCGGGCTTTTTCGACGCAGGGGGGGACTTCGTTGGCTTTGCCGTAGCCCCAGCCCACTTTGCCGTTGCCATCGCCAACGACCACCATGGCGGCGAAACTGAAGCGACGACCACCCTTTACCACGGCGGCACAACGCTTGATCTTCACCACGTGTTCGTTCAGTTCGCCACGTTGGCGTTCTTCTTGTACTTTTGCCACGCTTGATTGCTCCGCGTAAGTCGGAGGTAACTGGAGTGAGTTAATCGAATCGAACTCGATCCCGAGTACTCACAGAAACTTCGTTAAGTATCTCTTCGCAAGGGCGACAAGTCGCCCACACACTAAAACTGCAAACCACCTTCACGAGCGGCATCGGCCAGAGCTGCTACCCGGCCATGGTACTTGTAAGCACCACGGTCGAAGCAAACCGTTTCGATACCCGCTTGCTTGGCGCGTTCGGCAAGGGCCTTGCCGACCAGAGCAGCCGCATCTTTGTTGCCGCCGTATTTTACATCGCCGGACAGACCTTTATCGAGCGTCGAAGCACTGGCAAGTGTCTTGCCAGCGATGTCGTCGATCAACTGAGCCGACATGTGCTTGTGACTCCGGGTCACCGACAGGCGAGGACGTTCAGCGGTTCCATTAAGCCGCTTGCGAACGCGAAAACGCCGCCGAGTCCGCTGGCGAAAAATGGCTCTACTATGTTCCATGGCAGGAATAACCTCTGCGAAATCGACTCGCAAGTGAGCACCTTGCCCACTCACGCATGAATGCTTTTATCTTACTTGGTACCGGTCTTACCAGCCTTACGACGCACTTGCTCGCCTTCGTAGCGAATGCCTTTGCCTTTGTAAGGTTCTGGCTTGCGTACAGCACGCACTTCCGCGGCGAACTGGCCGACCTTTTGCTTGTCCATGCCTTTGACCAGAATGTGCGTCTGATCTGGGCAGGTAACTTCGAGTTCCTTCGGGATCTTCTTGTGGATCTCGTTGGCGAAACCGACGCGAAGCTGAAGTACATCACCAGCGATAGCACCGAGGTAACCAACGCCGTGGATCTCGAGCTTCTTCTGATAGCCTTCGGTAACACCGACAATCATATTATCGATAAGCGAGCGGGTCAGACCGTGATAGGCACGCACTTCACGCACTTCGCTATCACGCGAGCAGATCACTTCGTTGGTTTCGCTGTTCACCTCGATCTTGATCTCCGGGCGGTGATCGTAGGTGAGTTTACCCAGCTTACCCTCAACGGTAACCGTACCGTTGGTGATATCAATCTTGACCCCGCTAGGGATCGTAATCGGTTTCTTGCCAATTCTCGACATGATTCAGACTCTTAGCTTTCGGCTGTCAGCTATTAGGGGGTTGTTTTCTGGCCGCGGCGGTTCCGCTGGCCATGAGCCGCTCGTGAGCCGCTGTTGTTACCACAATTCACAAAGTACTTCGCCACCCAACTTGCGTTGGCGGGCTTCGCGGTCGCTGATCACACCACGACTGGTGCTGATCACCGAAATACCCAAACCGTTGAGCACGGGCTTCAACGTGTTGGCACGGGCGTACACGCGGCAGCCTGGTTTGCTGATCCGCTTGATGTGGCGGATAACACGTTCACCATTGGGGCCGTACTTCAGGTCGATGTGCAGTGTCTTTTGGGGTTCGCCTTCGGTCTCAACCTCGTGCCAATCCCAGATATAACCTTCACGCTTTAGCACTTCGGCCAAACCGCACTTCACTTTCGACACCGGCAGCGACACCGTGGGCCGTTCCACGCGAACAGCGTTGCGGATGCGAGTGAGCATATCGGCGATCGGGTCGGTCATCATCGCGCCAGAAACTCCTGGGGTAATGGCTGGTAGCTTTCGCTAACAGCTTCTTATTTGGTGGACGCTCGGCTACGGCCGAGGTCAGTGTGCCTTGGTTACCAACTAGCTTTGCGGACGCCTGGAATCATGCCTTTGTCAGCAAGATTCCGGAAGCAGATCCGGCAAATACCGAACTTACGATAAACAGCGCGGGGACGACCGCAAATCTTGCAGCGGTTCTCGCGGCGGGTGCTGAACTTCGGTTCGCGGTTGGCCTTGGCGATTTTTGATTTACTTGCCACGAATCGGGTTTCCTTGAGACGGGATCTCTTGGTCGTTGAAAGGGGGGATTACTCTTCGACGTCCGGACGCTTGAACGGGAACTGGAACGACTTGAGTAACTCGCGGGAATCATCGTTGGAGTGCCCCGACATGCAGATGACAATGTTCATGCCTTGGCTGCGGGTGTACTTGTCGGGGTTCAACTCTGGGAACACCAGGATTTCCGAAAGTCCCAGGCTATAGTTGCCATTGCCATCGAACGCGGTGTCGCTCAGTCCGCGAAAGTCGCGAACACGAGGAAGTACCAGCGAAATCAGGCGATCGAGGAACTCGTACATCCGAGCTCCACGCAGGGTGACCTTTGCCCCGATCGGCATGCCTTGACGCAACTTAAAGTTGGCGACGCTCTTTCGAGCCCGGCAGATCAGCGGCTTCTGACCGGTGATCTCGGTAAGGGCACTTACCGCATCTTCCATGTTCTTCTTGTCGCTGATCGCGCTGCCCACGCCCATGCTGACCACGATCTTTTCGATCTTCGGCAGGGAGTGAGGATTCTTGCGACCCAGGCTTTCAGCCAGAGCCGGTCGAATCTCCTTGTTGTATTGTTCCGCCAGGCGGGGGACGACTGAAGTGGACATGATGGCTATCGGTTATTGCTAGGTATCGCGACTGACCGGCGACTCATTGGTCGGCCTGGCCAGGCCTGAGTTGTGTAAGCTTTTACTTCTTGGCGTGAGCAGCCCGCGGCGGAGCAATCCGACCAGTCGAGGTGCCGCACTTCTTGCAGTACCGCTCCTTGCTTCCATCATCCAGGAAGCGGGCCCCGAGACGGACGCCCTTGCTGCAGGAACTGCAGTAAAACATGATGTTCGAAACATCGACCGGCATCTCCTTACGGAGACGGCCGCCTTGGGGGTACTTCTGGCTGCGACGAACGTGCTTCCATACCAGGTTCACGCCTTCGACCAGTGCCTTGCCCTTGGCGCGATCTACCTGCACGACAGTGTGCACCTTGCGAGTGCCGTCGTCTTGTTTGGTGCTGTCTTCGCCGGAAATCACGACGACGCTGTCACCTGCTTTGATTAACATCTTGGTAGCTGGGGCTGAGGACTCGGATCTGAACTAAACTACTTCGTTAGCCAAGCTAACGATCTTCATGAAGCGACGTTCGCGAAGTTCGCGAGCGACCGCACCGAAGATACGTGTACCACGCGGGTTGCCGTCTTTGTCTACCAACACAACCGCGTTGGAGTCGAAGCGAACGTAGCTTCCGTCGGCCCGGCGGGTCGGGGATTTGGCACGCACGATCACGGCACGCACGACAGCCTTTTTCTTGACGTCGCTACCGGGGATCACGCTCTTCACGCTGCAGACAATAATGTCGCCAAGGCCGGCGAACCGACGACGGCTACCACCCAACACCTTGACGCACATCACTTCTTTGGCGCCAGTGTTGTCGGCAACGTTCAGCCTGGTTTGCATCTGAATCATGGTTTACTCGCTTATCTTACTCGCTCGACTCGCCACGGCCGGCGAGGGGCTGCTTACTTGGCTTCTTCAGCTTCCTGTTCCGCTTTTTGGGCTGCCCGCAACGCGGCCAGGTCCACCGCTTGGCTCTTGGCCACGACCCGCACCAAATCCCAACGCTTGGTCTTCGACTTTGGTGGGCATTCAATAATCTCTACCGTATCGCCCATGGCCGATTCGTTTTGCTCGTCGTGCACATGGCACACCGTGCGGCGGCGAATGAACTTACCGTACTTGGGATGCCGTTCCAAACGCGACACTTCCACGCGACGCGACTTGTTCATGCGATCGCTGGTAACGACGCCAATTACTTGCTTCTTAGGCATTGTTGGAGGATTCGGGGTAAAGTCTCGGAGTTCAGGGACCCGCTAAAGTCGACCTGAGTAGTTATTTGGTAGCTTCTTCTTGCGCACCTGCAGCAATGGCACGCTCACTTTGAATCGTCTTGACGCGAGCAATCAAACGGCGATTAATCCGCAGTTCGGTCGGAGCGTCCAGGCGTTCGGTTTGCGACTGAATACGCAAGCGAAACAGGTGTTCGGCAGCATCTTTGAGCGTCAGCTCAAGTTGCTCGTCACTCATCTCGCGTAGTTCTTTGGCGGTAGTCATGGTCGGCTATCGGCGGTTAGCTGTGGCTATCAGCGATGAATCGTTCGTCTCGCTCACACGTTAGAGCGAGACCCTCTGCCATAGTTAGGCTTGTCGTTTAATCATCCGGCAACGAACTGGCATCTTGTGAGCCAGACGAGCGAAGGTCATCTTCGCTTGTTGCTCGCTAACGCCGGATACCTCGTACATAACCGTACCAGGCTTCACCGTGGCGGCCCAATAATCAGGTTCACCCTTACCCTTACCCATACGAGTTTCGAGCGGGATCGACGTAACTGACTTATGGGGGAAGATGCGGATATAAAGCCGACCTTCACCACGAATATATTGCTGAGCGGCGATACGACCTGCTTCGATCGTTTGCGCGCTTACCCAGCCACCTTCGGTAGCCTGAAGTCCAAAGTCGCCATACACCACGGTGTTACCGCGGGTCGCGTTACCTTTTATACGACCTCTTTGGCTTTTTCGATGTTTGACCCTCTTGGGCATCAGCGCCATCGGTATCGTCCTCAAACATGCCTTTGTTAATCCAAACCTGGACGCCAATATGCCCTTGCGGGGTCATGGCTTCCACAAAACCGTAATCGATGTTTGCACGGAGCGTACTCAGCGGAATCGATCCGGTAATCTGCTTTTCGCGGCGAGCCATTTCGGCACCACCTAGGCGTCCTGCCAACTCAATCTTAATGCCCTTGGCACCCGCCTCCATGGTTTGCTCCATCGCCCGCTTCATGGTGCGACGGAAGCCAGCTCGCTTGCCCAGCTGCTCGGCGATATCCTCGGCAACGAGGTGAGCCTGCAACTCAGGGCGACTAATTTCCTCGATCTTGATGTTGATCCGACGACCAATCAAGTTCTGCAGTTCGTCCTGCAGTTGTTCCACTTGCTGACCTTTGCGGCCGATGATCACACCAGGCCGGGCAGCGTGCAGAACTACCTTCACTTCGTCGCGGGTCCGCTCGATTTCCACCTTGGGAATACCAGCGAACTTGTATTTCTTGGTCACGTAGTCCCGGATCTTTTTGTCTTCCAGGAGCAGCTCCGCAAAGTCTCGCTTCGAGGCATACCAGCGGCTCTTCCAGTCGAGCATGATGCCGGTGCGAAAACCAATGGGATTGACTTTTTGGCCCATAATGTAGGGTTCTGGGGTCGGAGTTCGGAAATCAGGGACAGTTGCGTTGCGTAGCGACTACTCGACGGCTACTACAATATGACTGAATCGCTTCTTAATAACATGGGCCATGCCGCGGGCACGAGGGCGGAGTCGCTTGAACATCGGGCCACCGTCGACGCGGGCTTCCACCACACGCAGACCACCCAAGTTCGGAGCGCCACGATCCTCGGCATTCGCGCGGGCACTTTTCAGCACCTTCTCGAGCATCCGAGCCCCACGATGGGGTTGGTACTTGAGAATGGCCAGGGCCTCGTCGACTTCTTGCCCACGAATCATATTCGCCAGCGGACGCACCTTCGTGGCGCTGATTCGTGCATGCTTGTGTATTGCTTTGTATGCCATTGCTCAGGCTCTCGGCTCAATGCTTTTGGTTCCCAGGCCGCTAGTTGGTCATCCAACCAGCTCCACAGGACAAATAGCCAGTTAATTACTTCTTCTTCGCTGCGTGCCCACGGAAACTACGGGTGGGAGCAAACTCACCCAGCTTGTGCCCGACCATGTCTTCGGTGACAAACACTTTCATGTGCAACTTGCCGTTGTGCACCATGAACGTGTGGCCAACGAATTCAGGAATGATCGTGCAGGCCCGCGCCCAAGTCGTGATCGGTTCTTTGCGACCCGACTCGTTTTGCTTCTCGACCTTTAGATAAAGCTTCGGGTCGACGTAAGGGCCTTTTTTCAGTGAACGTGACATGTATTGGCTCTCGGCTAATCAGCTATTGGCTGTTCGCTGTGGGTGATCGGCAGTTGCTCGCTACCGACCGACAGTTTGTATTTACTTCTTTACCAGTTTCTGCACGCCGTACCGCTTGCTCTTGCGACGACGCACGATCGCGGCGTTCGAAGGCTTGCGACGTTGGCGAGTCATGCCGCCCTTGGCGCTCTTGCCGGTGGGGCTCACTGGGTGGCGACCACCCTTAGTGCGACCTTCACCACCACCATGCGGATGGTCATGCGGGTTCATCGCGGTACCACGAACGTGGGGACGACGGCCCAACCAACGCTTGCGGCCTGCTTTACCCAGGACGATGGCACTGTGATCGGAGTTGCTAGTCGAACCAACCGTTGCCCGGCAGGCCGAAGGGATACGACGGATTTCACCGCTCGGCAGCGAAATCTGAGCCCAGTCGGCTTCACGAGCCATCAGTGTAGCACTCGTACCAGCACTGCGGCAAAGCTCGGCACCACGGCCAGCCTTGAGTTCGACATTGTGCACCACGGTACCCAGCGGAATCTTCGACAGTGGCAAGCAGTTGCCGACCTTAGGCTCGCACTCAGGACCGCTCATCACTTGGTCGCCAGCCTTCAGGCCAGCAGGGGCGATAATGTAACGCTTTTCGCCGTCGGCGTAGTGGAGCAGAGCAATGCGAGCGGTACGATTGGGGTCGTACTGAATCGAATCGACCTTGGCCGGCACGCCATCTTTGTTGCGACGGAAGTCGATCAGGCGGTAACGACGCTTGTGACCACCACCACGAAAACGTACCGTGGTGACACCTTGGTTATTGCGACCACCGGTCTTGGTGATCGTCCGCAGCAGGCTCTTCTCGGGCTTGGCACCTGGCGTCAAGTCCTTGAAGTCGCTTACCGAGGCACCACGGCGGCCCGGAGTCGTCGGATTGTATTTGCGAATACCCATTTGTTCGAAGCTTTCAGCGTTCTGTTTTTAGTAGGCGGTTAAGTGACTCTCAACTACTAAAAGAACTCGATGGTGTGCTCTTTATCCAATGTGACGATGGCCTTCTTCCAATCGCCAGTGTATCCGAAACGCTGACGGGTGCGGCGTGGCTTGCCCTTGCGGTTCTGGATGTGAATCTTCTCAACCTTCACGTCAAACAGCTTTTCAACTGCCTTGCGAATATCGGTCTTGGTTGCCAGCTTATTGACCTGGAAGGCATACGCGTTGAAGCGTGTCGATTGCTCGGTGCCCTTTTCGGTCACTAGCGGCCGAAGCAGAATCTGATGCGGTTCCAGCTCCAGCGTTGTTTTTTGGGGAATATGGCGAGGCATGGCTCACTAACCTTTGCTTGACTATTCTGCGGCGGACGACTCGGCCGAACTTCCATTCGCTCCGGCCGACGCACGGAGAACATCGAGTGCCGACTTGGTTACGAGCAACCGACGGGCCGACAAAACGCTCAAGGCGTTCAGCTCAGCCGCGGGGGCTACCGCAACCCGGTCGATGTTACGACCACTCTTGTAGACATTCACGTTGTAACCATCGGTCGCAACGAGCAGCGAATCGTTCTCGATGCCCAGGTGCTTGATGATCGACACCATGTTGCGAGTCTTTGGCGACTCGAACGACAACTCGTCGATGACTACCATTTCGTCATCCTGCACCTTCGAAGCGATGGCCATGCGAGTAGCCAAACGAAGGGCCTTACGAGGCAGTGAATAAGAGTAATCGCGAGGACGCACCGCGTGGATGTGACCACCACCACGGCGGACACCACTGCGGCGATGACCAGCACGGGCGTTACCCGTACCCTTTTGGCGGTACAACTTCTTGGTGCTGCCAGCGACTTCGGCGCGGGTTTTCGTTTTGTGGCTACCCTGACGCTGATTGGCCTGGTACATCACCACGGCGTCGTGCAGCAGTTGCTTGTTGATCGCAGGCGCGAAGTCCGTCGGCTCGACATTGTAGGTGCCGACCTTGTTGCCTTTTCGATCGTGAATTGTGAGCTTAGGCATGATTGCAGGTACTCGGTATCGAGCTTAAAGAGAGAAACCCCTCCGTCCTCTGACCTCCGACCTCTCCCTACAGTTTGTTGGTTTGCTTAACGACGACGAACCCACCATTCGGACCGGGGACGCTGCCGCGAACCAGAAGCAAGTTGTTATCCGCATCGACGCGGACGATCTTTTGATTGCGAACGGTCGTGCGGGCGTTGCCGTACTGACCGGGCATCCGAATACCCTTGAACAAGCGACTCGGGTAAGCACTACAGCCAGTACCACCCAAGTGACGGTGACACTTCTTGACACCGTGCGTGGCACGCTGACCGCTGAAGTTGTGCCGCTTCATGGCACCGGAGAAACCGCGACCCTTGCTCGTGGCAATGATGTCGACGGACTTAATTTCGGCGAAAGCGTCGACCGTGACCTTCGAGCCAGGAGCCAGATCACCAGCACCGCCGCGGATCTCGCGGACAAAACGCTTTGGCTCACAGGAGGCCTTGGGAGCAGCTTCGACACCAGCAGCGGTGCGAGCCTTAGAACGCTTGCTATCGAGCTTTGCTACATGACCCCGCTCGCTTCGGCTAGCCAAGCGACGCGGCTTATCGAGATAACCAATCTGCACGGCTTCGTAGCCGTCTTTGTCCTGCGTGCGAACCTGCAACACATCACAGGGTCCTGCTTGAACAACCGTCACCGGGACGACGACACCCGAGTCGTCGTAAACCTGCGTCATCCCGACCTTGCGGCCCAGGATACCCACAACTGGATTGCTGGCTGACATCTCTCTATCGCTCATCGCTTATTTCGCGACGAACGCCCTCAGTATATGGTCATGTAGGCTTGTGAGCGGGGAGACACGCGGACTGACTTCAGGGGCTCTAAGCACCGAAGACAGACCCCGGCTTACCCTGCTCAACTTCCGATCATGCGTCTTTTACCCACAGAAATATTATAAAATTAAGCCGTGGTGGCTTTGATCTTGATGTCCACACCAGCAGGCAGGCTCAGCTTATTGAGTGCCTCGATGGTCTTGGCCGTAGCCTGGACGATATCGATTAGCCGCTTGTGAGTGCGGATCTCGAACTGCTGTCGCGACTTCTTGTCGACGTGCGGACCACGCAGAACGGTGTATCGCTCAATACGAGTCGGCAATGGGATAGGGCCATGAACAATGGAGTTAGTCCGTTTGGCGGTATCTACGATCTCGGCTGCACTCTGATCGAGTACCGAATGATCGTAAGCTTCCATTCGAATGCGAATAATTTCCTGTGCTTGCGCCACGACGGATGCTCCTCACTCCACCTCAGTGTATTGGCGGCTCGAGTCGAGCCTGCACCGAGGTCCATTACCCTGGTTTTCAAACAACAATAGTCGCCCCCTCGAACTCAAGGGGAATCGGTGAATTTACTGGCCCAGCTCCAATGCGTCAACCGGCTGCCGATTGAATTTCAAAATGTGTTTTTCCCGGTGCTGGCATCTCTGTTACATCCACGAGAGACCGCCTATTTCACCCGAATTCCCTCACTTCAGCGAGGTGCGGCGCAGCATCTAGCGTTGCCTTGGCCGATGGGTAGGGAGGAATATTTGCCTGGCAACAGGCATTTTTCGAGCGCCAGCTATTCGGCCTGGTGAGTAAGATGAGAACCGTAACGTGTCCTCCGCAGCTATCGCCATGTTCGGCGGTTCTCTGGCAAACGTGGTTTTTCCGGGCGGACACGGTCCTTGGGAGGGGGTTTCGTGGCGCTCAATGTGAAGTGTCCGTGCGGCAAGCAGTATTCGGTTCCCGAGTCTGCCGCAGGCAAAAAGGGCAAATGCAACAGCTGTGGCCTGACGTTTGTCATTCCTAGCCCCGAGCTTTCCGCAAGCAACGTGGCCCCGGCAGTTTCGGGTCAGTCGGAGCCTGTTACTGCCTCAGCTGAACAGGGGAACAAACTTGCTCCCCATGACGACACCGAAAACTACAATCCATTTGCCGCGCCCACCACGAGCTCCGCGCCCGACATCCCCTCATCAGGCGTCGGCACAATCGACATCCGTTCGGCCGGACTCTCTTGGGCCATCTACCTCGTCTTCTATGGTGCGGTGATCACGCTTGTTAGCCCAGTGCTGTTGGTAACGAGCTTGGTGATATCGTTGGTATTCCGTTCTGATGCGATTTGGATTTTCATCGTTGGAGCCCTTGGCCTGGTCCTTTTAGGATACTTGCTCAATACAGCCGGCCGGGTCCTGTGCCTGGTTCGCGCCCCATCGCTTGGCAACGCGGGATTGCTCGTTGCCTCGATTGCTTGCGATCTCAGCTCGATCGCTCTCACTGTACTTAGCGTTGCCGATATCACCGACCATCAAATCACTTCCCTTGCGGGACTGCTGGCCCTCGCGTCATGGCTACTCTTTGCCTTCTACCTCAAGGCAATAGCCAAACTTATAGGAGATGCATCCCTCGTAGACGAAGCCCGCAGGCTCACGCTGATACTCGGGGTGGCCGTTGCGTTGCCGATAGTGAATAGCCTGCTTGTGCTCCTGTTTGGCTCGGCGATGATTGCTTTTGGCTTAGGGTCGTTTGCGATCATGCTCTACGGGCTGGTAATGTACATGCTCCTGATTCGACACACCGCCAAAGCGGTTCGACCTTAATCCAAGCGTTACGATGATTCCCTACTTACGTTCTAGCACTCACCTACTTTCACTCACCTGCTTTGCTGTATTCGGCATGACCATTACTTCGGCTCGAGCAGCCGAGCCGACGAGCATCGCCCACCAACTGGCGAGCGTGCCCGACTCTCTCGCCCATCAATACGGTGCGCGGGACGATCGTGGGCATTCGCTCGACTGCTTGAATCCCTACCAGGACGATCAGCACCGCATTCTGGGTGTCTATCACTACCTGCGCGACGGAGTCTTTCACCTGGCGCTCGGCGAGTCGAGCGACGCAGTGCACTGGAAGTTCCTGGCCAAACTCGATACGCACGCCTCGCAAGGGCAGCTTTTGCAAACTCCCGATGGCGAGTATCTGCTCGCTTACGAAAAGGATGCCCCCAACAGCTGCTGGATTCGCATCGCCCGCTACGAGAGCTTTGCTTCGCTCTGCCAGTCGGAGGCAAGCCGCTCCATCGATATCGATCGCACGCTCGCTCCTACTGCCGAAGGGACACCGATGATCGAGCACATCAGCGAGCAGGATGGCGAGGAGGTGCTCGACGTGCGGCTGCATTATTACCGCAACGCCGAGGTTGATCGCCTGGCCCGCGGGCGGTTGGTCGCGTTCGAGCAATGGTCGGCCAAGCCTGATGCGTCGCTCAATCGAAAGTTCACTAAACTCGGCGCACGCGGCAACTTTGGCAGTCGCGATCTGTTCTCCTGGGCGGGCGAAGCGTATTGCTTACAGGAGATTCAGCTCGCTCCTCAAGACTGGAGCTCCTGGCGAGTCTATCTATGCAACCCGACCGGCGAGCCGATCGAGGAGCTGAAGATTCAAACGCACCAAGGCTCCAGGTCGTTTGCGAATCCTCATGCCGAGCCGGTGACATTGAGCGACGGCACCCGCGCGGTGCTCGTTACCGCGTTCATGCCGAGTGAAGGCTCCGCGGCCGGCGAGTCGGGCGAGCTCCTCTACCTGGTCCGCCAGCCAGCAGACCGCCCGTAACCGCGGCTTGCTATCACACGCTGCGGTGCATCACGCGCTAGCGTAACCAACGGCTATCGGTTTGTAAAAAACGCAACGCGATGCAATTGTTTCACTCTCCTAGAGTAGAAACACGGGGAAACGTGCCCCAAATGGCAACTGGCACCAGACTTGCTTCGTGAGGCGGTCGCGTCACATTTTACTCTCGTCGAAAGGATTCACGAAGGTTTCATGCGATTGTGATAGCGGTGTTGGTTTCGGTCGCGGCCGAGGTAACCCCCTCGGCCCCACCGTACGCACCCCCTCGTTATGCGCCTGCGATTCCCAGCATGGTGCCTTCCCCTGCACCGCAAGCGGCACCAACCATCGCTCCGGCGGTCGAGGGACGGCCGATCACTCTCAATATCGGCGAAACCATGTTTGCCGCCAGCACTCTGGCGGTCGCTCCAGCGATTCCGACGGAAGCTACCGAACAAGACTCCCCCAACACCCAACAGATCGTGCTCGAAGGCAAAGCGTGTTGCTCGATTGGCGATGGCGACGTGCTGATCGTGGCCGACCGAATTCAAGTCGAACTGCAAGGAGCCAATGTGAAAAACGTGATGGGGCTCGGCAATTGCTCCTACGTCGAACAAAACAACAACGGCATGCAGGCTTCTGCCAATCGCATTCAACTCCACGAAGGTGGTGTTCTACTCGAAGGCAAGGTGCGACTGCTGTGCTCGAACGGATCGATCGTCGAAGCCGAATCGATACAAAGCCAAGCGAACAGCAGCGGCAAGCAACGCTTCCGCGTCTCCGACGAAGCCACCATCACGATCGACGACTAACCGTCGCCACGTTTCGATAACATCGTTCACACCTCCCCTTCGCTCCTTCCTTGAAGACGAATTGCGAGGGACTGGAGCCTTGCTCTGGTCCCTCGCTTTCGTATTGCCGGGACTCAATCGCTCAATCGTTTAGCCCAAAGCCGTAGGCGATGGCTTTCGACACGGTGCATGAAGAGTCGCACTTCGTCTCATTCTATTTCGATGCACGCGCCGCGTGCTCGCGGGCCAGTATCTCCGCGATGTCGGCCACTTGGCCGCGGAAGATCTCGGAGGGTTGAAACTCATATTCCTTCTTCAGATCGGCGACCTCGTGTGCAGGAGGTAAGTAGTCGCCAGCTACCTTGATGCTTAGCACTTCTCCACAGTGTGGCAGTCGCGTGAGTGTAAATTCTTGACTCGGGAACGCATGGGGCGGCGGTAGTTCATTCAGATACTCGTCGCCCTCGTCATTTTCCGATGACTCGCCCCTGTAGAGGTCTGTGTTGTAGAGCCATTGCCCCTGGAGGTAACGAATCGTCTCCTCTCCAATCCCTAAGGCCAGGATGGGTGCAATGTTTTGAAAGTACGAGATTTCAATCACCTCGGGGTCGATCACGTGAATCACCTGAACGATCTGATCTTCGATATCTCGCCTGATTAGTCGTCGCGGCTTGGGACAGAACGGCACCAGAAGGATTAGCATCACGATCAGAAAGCCAGTTGCAACGAACCAGCCGATCCAGTAGGCAATGCTTGCTATCTCTGTGGAAATGGAAGAACCGATGAAGCGACAGAAGAGGCTTAGCCCAAAGCCAAGAAATAGAAACCAAACAGCCAGACAACCGTAGTCGGTGAAATCGGTTCGCAGAATCCGATTTAGCTCCCGTTGCTCGTCGGGAGTGGGAAGTCTCTCGGTTAGTGTATGCGCAGCCGGCTCCTTGGATTGCCGGTGGTGGAAGAGCGAATAGGCATTGCTAGTCGATATCCAGCATCACGATCATGGTTTGAGCGACTGAGAACCTGCAGTTCTGGCGAATAGCCTCTTGCTTGAGTAGCCTCTTGCCATCCTCTCCAAGATCCTCGACGACCTCAATTGCTGCATCGTCGGCCCCCGCCCCCGCTAAAAAGAGCATGCAGGCCGTGCGGATAATCCAGCGGCCGAGGAACTCCCAGTGCCATTTCTGGTAGAGCATCATGGCCTTGTTGACTAACTCCACTCGAACTGTGGAAGCCCGAGTTGGGTGAATTGATTGATGATTTTACAGCGCAAGCGGGCTTCCGTTTGTTGGTTTTCGAATACTCGGTTTTTGAGATGGCTCCCAAAGCTTTGTTTCACTCGGTACATGGTCGTTTCCGCCAAGCTTCTACGATGATAGCCCACTTCCTCTTTCCAACTCCTACGCCCCTTGCGTCGAATCTGACGAATTGCCTCGTCCCGGGGCAAAGGCTCCTCCGCAGAGTTGCCATGTTGTTTGATCTTGGCGTTGTGCTGCGGCGGAATCACCGGCTCAATGCCTTCGGATTCCAGCCCTTCATAAACCTTCCACTTGTCGTAACTACCGTCGCCGTGAAACTTTTTTACGGGCTGCTCCACCTGCTCCAGCATTTCGGGAACCGCATCGGCATCGTGGCAACTGTTCTCGGTCAAAATCTCCGCCACAATCTCGCGGGTGTCAGGATTCACCGACAAATGCAGCTTCCGCCATGTCCGCCGCTTCGACTTGCCATGCGTCCGCATCTTCCATTCGCCCTCGCCAAACACTTTCATGCCGGTGCTATCCACCACGATATCGATGTCGCCCCTCTTGTTAGCGATATCGAGCGAAACATTCAGCTTGCTGGCTCGCTTGGCGAGCGAAGAATAATTGGGAATCGCTGCCTCGACGCCCAACATCGCCACCAGCGAGCGGCCGAATCCCTCAGTCTGCCGATAGGGAAGTTTCAGCAGTTCGCGAATCGTCAGCAAGCACTCGATCGCCGTATCGCTGAAGACAAAAGGGCGACCGACTTTTGTCTGGTCGTTAGGATGTTCCCAGTTCTCCAACGCCTCGTCGCTAAACCAAATAGTGATGTTTCCACGCTCGATGAGCGACTTGTTATACTCCTTCCAGTTCGTGACTTTGTAGGTTCGTTTTTCTTTCGTAGCCATGTTCGATCTCCGTAAAAAAGGTACGTGGTTCCATTCCACGTTAGTTTTTACGGAGGTTTGTGACTAATTGTTCAACAAGGCCGAGCATCATCAAAAAACGCGCCCAGCAAAGCTGGATCAGGGCAACGGCGAAACGCATGGGACCGTAGTCTTCTTTCTAACGTTCTTCAGGTAGGGCTTTTCCTTTGAAATTGGCCACCCAATCTGGTATAGTGAACACCTGAACCGCTGCGGTTCGGACGTTCGTTTTAACAACTGCAACAGAATCGAAAAAAGCGGCTAGTGCAAGTTGCACACCCATGAACTTCATTGACGGCCCTTTATCCCACGGATCACAAAACGATGAACGGAAATGGTCATTTTGAAAACGCCTTTGAGGCACCGTTGCGACACCAGATCCGAGGCTTGGGGCTACTTTCTATTACCCCTGGGGGCACAATCCCCGCAGCAAGCACCGGAGCGATCGACGCAAGTCGTTGCAAACAAAAGGGTTACGCCGAACAGAAAGGTTTCATGGGCCCGCGTTTTGCCCCCACGAATCGTTTTTCGGGCTTTTGGGGGCGGGGGCACAATCGCAAGTCCTTTCATGACAGGGGGTTACAACAATCGATTTCGCCCCACCCCAGCGAGTGGGGGCTTTATTCCATGACGCTCCACCATGTTCGTCCTTCGCCTGGCGAGTCGACCTTGCCGTGGACTGCGCGGTTTCCTATGCTCCGCCGCTGCTCGCACTTGCGCTTCCCTTCTCTTCGCTGTCGACCGTTATGTCCTTCGTCCATCGATTCTGGCCACCACTTGCCCTGGCGACAGTCTTGCTAGCCGCGGCGACTGGCTGCCATTCGCTGGGAAATCCAGGCGATTTAACGTCGGATTCACTACTGAAAGCGGCCAAACCCTCGCCCGACGCGGTGACGCTCGACATCTACTGGGCGCGGACCAGCGTCGACGACCAGGCGTTTGCGGCCGAGCTATGGCAGTCGGTCGAAGAGGATCGGCTGCCAGTCGAAGTGCGGCGATCGCTCGCCGAGTATGGCCTGCGGGCCGGCGTGGTCGGTGGTTCGCCGAGTGCCGAGTTGATGCAGCTATTGAATCCCAACGGCCAGGCGCCTGCGTCGAGCCAGCTAGCATCGCTCTCGTCGGCTCCGCCGAAGGTGACCAAGCGGATGAAGCAAATCGGTCTAGGCCAGCGACTCGAACTGCAAGCGACAGACTCGCCGCGGGAGTTCACGCTGCTGGAGAATCAGGATCACCAACTCACCGGGCGGCAATTTCCCGACGCCCAGGGAATTTACGGGCTCAAGGCGGTTTCGCGAACCAGCGACCGGGTGCAGGTGGAATTGCTGCCGGAACTGCACCACGGCCAGCCCCGCATGCAGATCCGCCCATCGGGCCCGGGGATGGTGGTTCAGCAGTTCGCTCGCGACTTCGAAGGGTTCGACGATTTGCGATTATCTGTAGATTTAGCGCCGGGCGAAATCCTCGTGATCACCTGCTTGCCGGAGTCTGCACACCGACTGGGCGGTTTGTTCCACCATACCGAGGTCGAGTCGTATGTGGAGCAGAAGTACCTACTGGTGCGGCTGGCTCACGTGCCGGAACCGGCCAATCTAGCGGCCGAGAAGAACAGCTACTGGCCTTGGAAATAAGGGCTTTGCGTCGCCTGGAGGGGATGTGGAGTCGCGCGATGTGCGATGCCGCACGACGCAAAAGTGTGCTGAGCCGTGGAGTCACAGTTGGGGGTCTCCGGCCCTCCTCCTCCGCACACAACAGCAGTAGAATGTGGTCTCATCCAGGTACACACACCTTTCCCTCCATTCAGGAGACACTATCATGCCACTAGTCCCTATGCGACTGCTGTTGGACCACGCCGCCGAAAATGATTACGGCCTGGCCGCGTTCAACGTGAACAACATGGAACAGATTCAAGCGATCATGGAAGCCGCGGCCGAGACGAACTCGCCGGTGATCGTGCAAGCTTCGCGTGGTGCTCGTAAGTACTCGCAAGACAACTACCTGCGTCACCTGATGCTGGCTGCTGCCGAGCTGTACCCGACCATTCCTATCGTCATGCACCAAGACCACGGTAACAGCCCCGACACGTGCCAGAGCGCGATCGACAACGGCTTTACCAGCGTAATGATGGACGGCAGCCTGCAGGCCGATGGCAGCACCCCCGCCGACTACGACTACAACGTCGGCGTTACCAAGACCGTGGTCGACGCTGCTCACAAGCAAGGCGTTTCGGTCGAAGGTGAACTCGGCTGCTTGGGCTCGCTCGAGACCGGCGGTGGCGAGCAAGAAGATGGCCATGGTGCCACCGAAGCGCTGTCGCACGATCAACTGCTGACCGACCCTGATGAAGCCGAACGCTTCGTCGCCGACACCGGTGTGGATGCCTTGGCTGTCGCTATCGGTACCAGCCACGGTGCTTACAAGTTCACCAAGAAGCCAACCGGCGAAGTGCTGGCCATGGATCGCATCGAAGAGATCCACAAGCGTCTGCCGAACTGCCACCTGGTGATGCACGGTTCGAGCAGCGTTCCTCAAGAGCTGCAGGACATCATCAACGAGTACGGTGGTGAAATGAAGCAAACCTACGGCGTGCCTGTCGAAGAGATCCAAAAGGGTATCAAGCACGGCGTGCGTAAGGTGAACGTCGACACCGACAACCGCATGGCCATCACCGGTGCCATCCGTAAGGTGTTCGCCACGACCCCCGAGAAGTTCGATCCCCGCGATTACCTGAAGCCCGCTCGCGAAAAGATGAAGGAAGTCTGCATCGCTCGCATGACCGCCTTTGGTCAAGCTGGCTGGGCCGACAAGATCAAGCCGGTTTCGATCGACGAGTTCTGCAGCTTCTACAAGGGCTAAGAACCGGGCGTCTAAGTGTCCAACAGCAGCCGGTGCTCTCCCCGGGGAGCGCCGGCTGTTTTGTTTGGTGCCGAGTGGATTGTGTGTTAGAGTTTGGTTCGAATCGCAACCTCGTTGTCCTGAATAACGGAAAGCACTGCCATGCACTGGACCCTCCCGACGATCGCTATCCTGATGTTGATGCTGCCTAATACGATCCACGCCGAGGAGAAAACCGAATTGTTGATGGAAGTCCCCCAGCTCGCCGAACGCCTGGCCGCCGAGTCGCAAGCTCCCAGCCCGCTGGTGGTGCTCGATGTTCGCTCGGCCGACGCGTTCGCCGAGGGTCATATTCATGGTGCGCTGCACGTGGATACCAAGGAGTGGAAGTCGACCTTCGGCCAGGGCGACGACACGGCCGCTTGGACCTCGCGCATCGGTCGCTACCTCCCCAGCAATAACACAACCGTGGTGGTCGTCGATACCAAGGTCTCTCCATCGGCTGCTCGCGTGTGGTGGATGCTCAAATACTGGGGCGTCGACGACGTTCGCGTGCTCAACGGCGGCATGCAGGCCTGGCGGGCGGCCGAGCAAAGCCTGTCGACCGACACTCCCTCGTTTGTCGAGAGCAGCACGTTCAAAGCAACCGCTCAGCCCGAGCGCTTCGCCGACTACGCCGAGGTGCGAGCGATTGCCGATAGCGACCAAGCGGCGACCTGCCTTATCGACACCCGCACCGACCAAGAGAATGAAGCCGGGTACATTCCTACCGCTCACCATCTGAACTGGGAAGAGCTGGTCGACGCCGACACCGGCAAGCTGCTCGAGATCAACCAGCTCAAGCAATTGCTCGAGCGCGTGCATTTCGATCCTGCGAAACCAACAGTCACTTACTGCGGCGGTGGCGGCCGCGCAGCGGTCATGGCGCTTGCTGTCGAGCTGGCCACCGGCAAGCCAGCCGCCAACTACCATGGCAGTTGGGGCGACTGGACCAAGCGCGAAGCCAGCGGCGGGCTGCCAGCCGAGTTGTCGTTTGGCAGCGCAACCGCCGGCGACACGCCGGAGCAATGCCCCGAGGAGTAACGCGAGTGCGCTGCTCGCAGCTTGTATGAAATTAGCCATCGTAAGCGGTTGCCATGATTCGCCGTTCTGTTCCTCTAGTCGAGAAGCCTGACAAATTGTTGCTTGTGTCGCAGGTGGAACACGCCCGCGTGAGCGCCGAGTTGGCGCGGGCGTGGGGCAGTGAGCAGGTACCGCCGGTGGTGTGTGCGGCCGATAGCGACAATCCTCACCTGCAAGACGTACGGCACGAACTACTATCGGCCATCGCCCGTCACGACGACGGTTGGGCGCGATGGGAAGCCAATCCGGCGATCGACCCCGAGCAAGGCCGGCCCTATTCGTTTCTCGATTTGCCTCGCGAGCAGGCGCTGCCGCTCTGGCGCGACTCGGTGCTTCGCTGCCGACAGATTGGTCCGCTGGCCGGCTGGGTGGTGGCCGGGCACTTCTCGCATCTGCTGGCCGATTCGCACGAAGCTGGCTGCGTGGTAAGTCAGGAATGGCAGCAAGAGATCGAGCTCTGGCGCGACGATTGGTTTCGCGACTGGCACAGCACCAACCGCCCAGTGCATTCCGCAAAGCTGGCCGAAGAGTGCCTGGAGTGGCTGCGGGTGTTCGACTGGCGGAGCCCATTACTGTCCGGAGTTCGGTTCTTTGCATTCCGGGAGTGTTGCGCGGCGTCTTATGATTGCATGGATTGGCTTACGCGATCAAGACTCGCCGCCTTTTTCCTTTCACATTGCGCAGGCGGCAGCGTGAGAATCGCGGCCGAGTGGCAGCGTCTCTAAGTCGATTGCTGTTTCTTTTTCTCGCTCCGCCGCGCGGCCGACTGCCGGGCCAGTTCGTTCTGACGTTCTCGCTCGCGGAGGATCGGCAGGATCTCTTCCAGGGTTGCCGCCCCGCGGCCGACCTGTCCCATTAGGGCGAACAGGTACTTGCTCGGTCGATAACCGGTGTGCAGGTACATCAGCAACACGGCAATGACCGCCACGTAGAAGTGCGTTTGCACCCCTTCGCTTGCGTGGCTGATCAAGTGTCCGAAGTTCGCAGAGCTCTTCAGCCACCGAAAGAACAGTTCTACTTGCCAACGATAGCGATACAGCATGGCAATCACGTGCGCCGGTACATCGAGCAGGTTGGTGATCAACCGCAGTTGCGACGGTTTTCCCTTTTCTTCGCAAGCGACGATGACTTCGCGAAGCTGCACTCGGGGAACTCGATGTCGGCTCGGATTCGAAGACTTGAAATGTCCCACTCCATCGCTGAGCACGCCGGCCGCTTTGTCTTTTTCGGTGAGTTCGCGACTTTTCACTTCCCGCAGCGTGGGCGAATTGCCCCCCGCTGGGCGATAACGAGCCACGAAGTGCGATTGCAACGCGTGTGTGTCGTCGTAGTGCGCTGCCAAGAGCGCGAAACTCATGAAGCCGCGGTCGTACAGATAGATACGACCGGGCTGCAACCGTTCGATGGCTGAATCGGCCTCGCTCTGGCCAGGGGATGGAATGACGATTGCCTCGGGAAGCCACGTGCTCACCGGCAAATGGACATCCACCCGCGCTCGATGCTTCTTCGCCCCATGATTGTTCGTATTGCACATGGCCCAGGCGACTTCGGCCACGGCCGGGAGAAACGTGCCATCGACGGCCACGGTCTGCTGGAGCAGTTCGTCGAGATCGTCGTCACCTATCGATTGCCGTTTTGACTTGCGGGCAAGTTGCCGGCGGAGGGCATCGAGAATCGGCTGCAATCGCTCGGGGTCGGCCAGTTGATTGAAGTCTGAGAGCGTACTTCTAGTGATCTTGCGAATCGAAAGGTGTTTCTGAGCCTGTACCGTTTGGCTGAAATCTTCGATGGTTCGCAAACTGCGGATGGTGGGATTGAAGAACGCCAGCAGGTAGGCTACGAACACGTCATCGAGAAATAACTTGCGATTACCGTGGGCGTCTTCCGAGCGGAGTTGTTTGAGAAACTTCTCCAAAAGCCGGACATACTTCCCCCCAATGACCTGCTCGGGCCACACTGGTAGCTCGTCTTTAGCAACTCGCTGGGAAGGCATGGACTATGTCGTACCACACCACTCCCCACCGCGCAAGTTCAGAATCGGTTAAGATTAATTCCGGACAGTAATGGGCGGAGCCAGTGGCACCCGGGGCAATGCACTACATCCATCCTCTGCACCCCTATTCCCTGAGAGGGAATCGACGCCCAGCGAAGGGTTTTGCGCCGGCGAGTTCCGCGAGCCAAATCGCTACCCTGGAGTGCAGCCTCGATAAGCAGAAAGGAAACCAGAACCGCCACGCTTAAGCCAATGGCAAACCCCCAGGCCCTCCCCGGTCCTGATAGCCCGACCCTCCCGCAAGCAGGAGGGTAAACACACGAGTGCTACGAGATTCCCCTTGTGCTACCCTGGAGTGCTTACAAGTGAAAATCGCTGATGATTATCCAGGCTTCCTCGGGCGTTTCGGCGAATTGCACGAGGTCGAGATGCTCGTCGGCAATCACCCCTTCGTCGGCCAGTTGCTGGAAATTGATGATCGACTCCCAGTACTTACGGCCATAAAGAATGATCGGAATCGCTTGCATGCGACCCGTTTGCCGCAGGCAAAGCGTATTGAAGAGTTCGTCGAGTGTGCCATAACCACCGGGGAACACCACGAGCGCGGCCGCGCGAAGGATAAAGTGGAATTTACGCATCGCGAAATAGTGGAACTGGAAACAGAGTTCCGGTGTGATGTACGGATTGGGTTCCTGCTCGTGCGGTAGTTCGATGTTCAGGCCGACGTTCTTTGCACCGACATCGTAGGCACCCCGGTTGGCGGCTTCCATGATGCCGGGCCCGCCGCCGGTGGTAACGACAAACTCGCACTTGCCATCGGATTGGCAGGTGCTCGAAACCAGTTTGGCAAACTCGCGGGCGTGGTCGTAATAGTAGCTCTTGGCCAGTTGGGCCTCGCTCCGCACGAGTGCCCGCTGCAATCGCTTGTCGTCCGGCGCGGCGGCCAGTTCCTTCTTGGCGATCTCTACCCTTTGTTCGGCCTGATCGCGGGGTACGATCTGCGTGCCGCCGAACACGACGATCATCGTCTCGATGTGGTGTTCGCGGAGCAGTTGCTCGGTTTTTTGCAGCTCCAGCTGCATCCGCACCGGGCGCTGCTCATCGCGCTTGATGAAGTCGACATCGTACTCGGCCAGCTTGTAGCTGGGAGAATTCAAGATCGCTTTGCGATTGCGCTCCACGGCCTCCGAAAGGCCAGGGTGTCGGGCGTCTAAAGTGAATTCGTCGGGTGTTGGTTTGGGCATATTTCTTCTGAATCCATGCTAGTGGATGAGCAAGAGGGTGTTCCTGGAAGCAGCTCCGCCCTATTTGGCCGTCACCGAATAGGGCGGTGTCGTCGCTCGCTAATCTAGCGTATGCGATTCGCCCATTTCGGGCACTATGGGTTTCCAGCCCCGCTCGGCTGCTAGCGTGTCGGCAAA
Organism: Aeoliella mucimassa; assembly: GCF_007748035.1. NCBI lineage: Bacteria > Pseudomonadati > Planctomycetota > Planctomycetia > Pirellulales > Lacipirellulaceae > Aeoliella > Aeoliella mucimassa. The sequence continues at coordinate 5,420,162 of NZ_CP036278.1, read as the reverse complement.
TGCCTCGGCGCTGTCGGGCTCGCCGTGCGTGAGGAACACCTGGCGAGGGTCTTGCTTTAAACCGCTGAGCCAGCGTAGCAGCCCGCTACGATCGGCGTGGCCGCTGAGCCCGGGAACTTTCTCGATGGCGGCGTTTACCGGAACGTCCATACCGTGCATGCGGATTGTAGGGGCCCCTTGCTCGAGCGCCCGACCACGGGTGCCGACCGCCATGTAGCCACCGAGTACCACGGTGTTTCGCTTGTCGGGGAGCCGCCGCTTGAGGTGATGTAGGATCCGCCCGGCGGTCATCATGCCGCTCGACGAGATGATCACCGCGGGTCCATCCACGTTGTTGAGCCCCTTCGATTCATCGACGCTGCGGCACAAGTGCACAGCCGGCCCGCCGAGCACGGGGCGTTCGCCGTTCAAGTCGCCTTCGGCCAGGTCGTGGTCGTCGGAGTGCTCGCGATAGATGTCGGTCGCGTTGCACGACATGGGGCTGTCGAGATAGATCGGCAAGTCGGGGATCTTGCCTTCGCTCTTGAGCACCTGCATCAAGTAAATCAACTGCTGAGCGCGTCCCACTGCGAACGAAGCCATGAGAATCACGCCGCCTCGCTTGACCGCGCGATTGAACACGTCGGCCAGTCCTTCCGAAAGGTCTTTATCGGGATGGTCGCGATTACCATAGGTGCTCTCACAAACCAGAACATCGCATTCCGGTGGGGGGGTCGGATCGAAGTAGAGCGGACCGTCGTAGCGACCAACATCGCCCGAAAAGAGGATTCGCAGCGGCTTCTCGCGGTTGCGAACTTCGACCTCAATCATGTTCGAACCAAGCAAGTGCCCCGCGTCGTGAAAACGAGCCCATATCGGACCCGCGACCTGGTGCCAATTCTCGCGTTCGACTTCACGCAATAGCTTGACGGTTGTGAGCACGTCCTTGCCTTCGTACAGCGGCAAGGCGGGTTTGTGTTTCGAGAAGCCCTTTTTGTTGGCGTAATCCGCGTCGTGCTCTTGAATCTTGGCCGAGTCGAGCATGATGATCTCTGCCAGCTTGGCCGTGGCCGGCGTGCAGAAAATGCGGTTGTGATAGCCCTGTCGAACAATCCGTGGCAAGTAGCCACAGTGGTCGAGGTGGGCGTGCGTCAGTAGTACCGCGTCGAGGTTCTTGATGTCGAACGGCGTCGGCTGCCAGTTCAGCTCGCGAAGCTTCTTGAGGCCTTGAAACATACCGCAGTCGATGAGCACCCGTGCGCCATCGGCTTCGAGCAGATATTTGGAACCAGTAACCGTGCGGGCGGCACCGTGAAACGTAAGTTGAGTCATCGAAGAGCACTCGAAAGTGAGAGAATAGAAATCGGAGAATTACAAGATTCCACTCGCTAACGCGGCCAGCACAAACACAGCGGCGGTCACCGCTTCGACGAATGGATACTTGGGAGAGATAGGAGCTTTGCAGTCGTAGCACTTGCCACGGAGCATCAGCCAACCGAGTACGGGCAAATTATGCCAGGGACGGATCGCGTGCTGACACTTCGGGCAATGAGAACCTGGCCAGACCACGCTCTCCTTGCGAGGGAGCCGGTACATCACCACGTTCAAGAAGCTACCAACACACCCCCCCAGGAAGGCGATGAAGACAATCACGAGCCACCACTGGGCGTCGTTCAGGTTGATCGAGTCGGCAAGCATGAGATCTAGTGTAGACAGCAGAGTCGAGCCAGGCGAGCGTCCCAGCCTAGTAAAGCCCTGCCAAAGGGCCCCCTTTTGCTGCTAGCGAATCGACTTTTCGGGTGATGTCGGGGTCCTCGGCCAGCGCCGGGACGTGATGGGGCTTGGTGCGGGCGTCCATGACCAGCGGCCCCTGGCATCCCCAATGTTTGTGCTGGATGAATGCACCGATGCCATCCACGTCGGACGCGGGATTGGTACGCGTAAACGTGACCCACAGGAAGTTACTGAGCGATTTGGCCACAAACTGCGAATCGTCGACCAGCAGTACCAGTCGGAAGCGGTGGATCGATTCGTAGGGGGAGTAGCTCTCGCAGAACCTGCGCAGATCCTGCGTGCTATCGAACTCCGCAGGGGGCTGGTGGAAGCTCGGCGCCGGGCAGGGGGGAGCCTTCACCGCCAGCACGCCAGGCATCACGATCTCAGGCTGGCTGAAGCCATCGGGCAATCGCAGATCGCTGGGGAGTTCGGTAGCCAGATCGAATTGTCTCTCGCCGACCGCAGCGACCACCAGCTTCGATCCCGAGTTCAAATTGCTGCCGGAGTAGTCGAGGGTATCGATGGTGGTCTCGGTGGTGAAATGCAGGTCGCGGTTCCAATCGGCCCGCGACAGCATGTGGGCGAAGAATCGCTCGATGTCGTGCAGGTCGAGTTGGGGATCGTCCTGCGAAGCAGCAATCCACAGGAACTTGGCCAGCGACAACTGCCCCTGACCAAGGATGGCACTCGCCTGGGTGAGCAGTTCTTGCGGGCGGTCGACCTTGCGATAGGGCGTGTAACGTTCGCTGCCGATGGCTAGCAACAAGGGGTGCACGCCGGCAGCGTCGACCGCATGCACCTGCTTCACGCCAGGCAGCACCGCAGGAATCAATCGCGACGTGAGTTCGTGGATCAATTGCCCGAACATCGTGTCTTCCTGCGGCGGCCGACCGACCACGGTGAAGGGCCAGATGGCACCATCGCGATGATACACCTGCTCCACTTTGAGCACGGGGAACGGATGGGCCAGCGAGTAGTAGCCCAGGTGGTCGCCGAAGGGCCCTTCGGGTTTCAGCTCGCCTGGGATCACGGTGCCGCAGATGGCAAAGTCGGTATCGGCATGCACCGGCAACCCATCCGACCGACGCACCATCCGCACGCGACTGCCCCCCAGCACGCCAGCAAAGCCGAGTTCGCTCATTCCTTCCGGCAACGGCATCACCGCCGCCAGGCTCATCGCAGGGGGGCCGCCGACAAAGATGTTCACGCGGAACGGCTCGCCGCGTTCGACGGCCATTTGCTGATGCACGCCGATCGAGCGGTGGATTTGGTAGTGCAGACCAATCTCATCGTTCGGCACATATTCGTTGCCGCCGAGTTGGATGCGATACATCCCCAGGTTCGAGCGTTTGAGTCCCGGCTCGCGAACGTCTTCCGTATAAACCTGAGGCAACGTGACGAAAGGCCCTCCGTCGCGGGGCCAGCTTACCATCTGTGGCAACTGGCTCACGGTGGTTTTGTTCGCCATCACGGGGCCATTGGAAACCAGCCGTGGGAGCATTCGCAGGGCTGCCAGCGGAACGCTTGCGTACTTCAGCGGATGGCGCAACGCAGCCATGGGGTCGATCTTGAGGTCAACCAGTTGTTCGAACACGGCCAGCTCGTGACGAAACAGATACCGCGACCGTTCGATGGTGCCGAACAAATTGCTCACCATCGGGAACTTGCAGCCGACGACATTGGTAAACAGAATGGCCGGCCCGCCGGCTTCGAACACTCGCCGATGAATCGCGGCCGCCTCAAGATGCGGATCTATCGGTACGTCGATGCGCACCAAGTGCTTGTTGCGCTCAAGATCGTCGACACATTTTTTTAGCGAGGCGTAAGCCATGAGGATGCCAAGTGGTGTAAAGTCGTGCGGTAGTTCTTATGGATGATAGTACGATCCACCAATCGATGACCACCGACCAACATTGCGGCGGTGATTGCTACACCCGCCGGCGGAGCTTCATGCCATCGCGGCCGTGGAAACTCAGCAGCAAGGCTCCGGTCGATCCGCACTCGGCGAACAGCTCTTCGCTCAGGGCTTCTTCACCTGGCCAGGGATAGCAATACACCAGATCGAAGTCGTCGATCTCCAGGTCGATTTCCTCGTAGGCGCTCGGAGCGTCGGTTCGCACCCAGTTGAAGTCGCCCGACATGTCGAACAGGTCGACCTCGTCGTTCGGCACGAAGCTCCCCGCGGCGAAATCGGCGTCGATCCCATGATCGTCGGCCAGTTCGCGGGAGAGATCGACCAGCTCGGGTTCGATTTCGATGCCGACCGCGTCGAATCCCAAGGAAGCAGCCAGACAGGTCACGACGCCGACGCCGGAGCCCCACTCCACAAACCGACGGCCGGCCGCCATGTTCGAAGTCGCAATCGCGACCAACGCCTGGTAGGCCAGCACAAAGTCGCTCGGCACAAACGCAGCGACCGGCTTGTCGCGATGTTCAAACTGGAACGACTCAATTCGGTCGTCCGCGTCGTTCAGCAAGCGCACCATCTGTTGCGGCAGGGCAATTGCCGAGGGTTCAAATTCTAAAGTCTTCAATCGGGCCATGGACGAGGCTCTTGCTCGGGGACGCGGTGTGGTTGCGACCCGCAACCGGGAAACATTATGTTAGTTACTTTCTAGCTACTATTTTGAAACTCGCCTAGTCGCTGGCCAGTGCCGGCAGATGAACGCTCGGAGCACAGCAAATATGCCTGATGGGACGAATGTCGGACTGATTGGTTACAAGTTCATGGGCAAGGCCCATTCTCACGCGTTTCGCACGGTCGATAAGTTTTTCGACCCGACTTCGAAACCGGTAATGAAAGCCATTTGCGGTCGCGACGAGCAGGCAGTGAGCGAGTTTGCCGAGCGGTGGGGCTGGGAAAGCTACGAAACTTCCTGGCAAACCTTGGTTTCTCGCGACGACATCGACCTGGTCGATATCGGCACGCCAGGCAGCACGCATGCCGAAATGGCCATCGCCGCGGCTCAGGCTGGCAAGCATGTATTTTGCGAAAAACCGATGGCCATGAACCTGGCTGAGTGTCGGGCGATGCTCGAGGCGGCCCGCGCCGCTGGTGTGAAGCACATGGTGAACCACAATTACCGCCGGGTGCCGGCCGTGTCGCTCGCGAAGCGGATGATCGAAGCCGACGAAATCGGCGAGATTCGCCACGCCCGGTTTACCTATCTGCAGGACTGGCTGACCAATCCTGAGTTCCCCATGAACTGGCGATTGCGCAAGGAATCGGCCGGCAGCGGCGCCCATGGAGATCTTGGTTCGCACATGATCGACCTCGCCCACTTCCTGGTCGGCGACTTGGATAGCGTGGTCGGGCAAAAGAAGACCTACATCACCGAACGCCCCGCCGAAGGCACCAGCAGCGGCTTAACCGCCACCGCCGGCGAAGGGACCGAGCAGGTCACAGTCGACGATCACAGCATGTGGCTTACCAAGTTCGCCAACGGAGCCTTGGGGTCGTTCGAAGCAACCCGACTGGCAGCGGGGCGGCGAAACTTCAATCGCTTCGAAATCAACGGCAGCAAAGGTTCGCTGGTCTGGTGTTTTGAAGACATGAACTGGCTCGAGTTCTACAGCACCGAGAGCCCCGCGCACGAGCAGGGATTCCGTCGTATTCTCGCGACCGAAGAGTGCCATCCCTACGCGGGCAATTGGTGGCCTCCAGGACACCTGCTGGGGTACGACCACACGTTCGTGCACGCCGTGTACGACTTGCTGGAAGACATCGCCCACGACCGCCCCTGCTGGCCCGATTTCCGCGACGGCGCGCAAGTGGTCGCAGTGCTCGAGGCGGTGAATCGCTCGATCGACTCCGGCAGCTGGGCCGACGTGGAACGCGTGGAGTAGCAGGCGACCTTTTACCGCTCGGCTCGCCCAAGAAATACCGTCGTGTCAACTTAGGCAGCGGTTATCCTCCAAACAGCCGCTCACTGGGCTCGACCAGTCGAGTGTGGTAAACAATACGGTACTTCAAAGCACTTGATGCTCCTGGCGGTTCTAAATAAATTGCACTTCTAACCCCCTGGTCCTCTCATGATCAAAGCAGCCGTTATTGGTACTGGATTTATCGGTCCCACGCATGTCGAGTCGATTCGTCGGCTTGGGTTTGTCGAAGTCGTGGCCCTTTGCGAGCGGAGCCAGGATCTGGCCGAGGCCAAGGCCGCGGAACTCTCGATTCCCAAGGCCTACGGCGATTTTCGTGAGATGCTGGCCGACCCCGATATCCAGGTCGTGCACAACTGCACGCCTAACCATCTGCACTTCGAGATGAACAAGGCCATTATCGAAGCAGGCAAGCACGTAGTCAGCGAAAAACCGCTGGCCATGGATACCGAGCAGTCACGCGAGCTGGTGCGTTTGGCCGAAGAGTCGGGCGTGGTGAATGCGATTAACTTCAATTACCGCTTCATGCCGCTGGTGCGCCAGGCCCAGCAAATGGTTGCCAAAGGCGACATCGGCAAGGTTCACTCCGTGCACGGTAGCTACCTGCAAGACTGGCTGCTGAAAGAGACCGACTGGAACTGGCGATTGGTGCCAGAGATGTCGGGCTCGTCGCGAGCGGTTGCCGACATCGGTAGCCACTGGTGCGACATTGTTCAATTCGTGGCCGGCGTGAAGATCAAGAGCGTGATGGCCGATTTCCACACGATCTATCCCGAGCGTAAGAAGCCAAGCGTCGAAGTCGAAAGCTTCGCTGGCAAGCAGCTGAAGCCTGAGGATTACGAATCGGTACCGATCAACACCGAAGACTACGCCAGTTCGCTGCTCGAGTTCGAAAACGGTGCACACGGCGTCATGACCGTTAGCCAATGTTCGGCCGGTAAGAAGAATGGTCTGACCTTCGAACTCGACGGCACCGAAGCTTCGCTGGCTTGGGATCAGGAACGCCCGAACGAAATGTGGATTGGTCGCCGCGATGGACCCAACGAAACGTTGATCCGCGACGCCAGCCTGATGTACCCCGAAGCCCAGGATTACGTGCATTACCCGGGTGGTCACAACGAAGGTTGGCCGGGCGGTTCGAAGAACCTGTTCCGCAACGTCTACGGACACATCGCCGGCAAACGTCCCGGCGGCGACTATGCGACCTTTGTCGATGGGCACAACGCCCTGGCCATTTGCGAAGCGATGGTCAAGAGCAGCAAAGAACGCAAGTGGGTCGACGTCGAATATTAGGCCGTTGGATCAAGGCCCAATAGTTCAGATATAGGTAAAGTAAAACACGCCCCCGGTGGATCGCTTCCACCGAGGGCGTGTTTTTTTGCCTCCCTCCAACCAGACCGCCGTGCGATCGGTGCCGCAATTGACAGATGTGGTACAATAGAAGCATGTCGACTGTCAGTTACACACCTTCCGCCGATCTCTCATTTCACGTTCCCGTGACGGGGATGTCGCTTGCGCAATTTCGAAATTGGGCCGAGTCGGAAGCCTATCCCAAGCAAGGAAAGGTGGTGTACTACCGGGGGGAATTGTTTTTTGACATGAGTCCAGAACGCATCGATTCGCACTCCGCGCTTAAACAGACATTAAACTTGGTCATCGGGGGATTGGTGCAGCAGCGTGACCTGGGACGCTATTATCCCGACGGTGCAGGCATTCAGAACGAAGCAGCGGCTGTGGCCAATGAGCCCGACGCCTTTTTCGCCAAGTGGGCTACTATCAAGTCGGGCAAGCTCGCCGCTCCTCCCGAGAAGCAAGGCAAGCACACCGCACTGGTGGGGGCGCCTGACTGGGTTTGCGAAATCGTTAGCGACTCGTCGGAAGAGAAGGATCTGGAAATCCTACGCAGGGCTTATCACGCAGCGGGCATTCCTGAGTACTGGATACTCGACGCTCGCAATGAAGAAATTCGCTTCCTGTTGCTCACCTGGACCGAGAACGAGTACGCAATGGTCGAGTCAGTCGACAACTGGTACCGCTCGTCGGTGTTCGATATCGACTTCCAACTCACCCGGCAGATCGATCAAGTCGGCTGGTGGCAGTACGAACTCAAGTATCGCTGATATTCACTCTCTAATAACCTAAACGCCCTCGGTGGATCGCTTCCACCGAGGGCGTGTTGCGTTACAAGGTGACAGTTGTAAACTACAGGCGAGACGTTGACTGCTGGTCGTCGTCCTCGTCCTCTTCCAGCACCGCGGTCGAACTCGTGGTCTCCGCTTTTGGAGCTTTGCCATTGGTCGAAACTTTCATGACGGGCTCGTCGAACGTATCGCTCGATTCTCCCGCAAGTTTGGCCAGTGAATCGGGGATCTCGACACCCCCGATGTCCTTCATCACTTGTAGCATTGGTGGTAACGTGCCAGCCATGCTGTGCAGGAAGTCGGCCGTGCTGCTGCGGCCATCTTTGCCGCCACCGTTTTCCCAGACCACAACCTTGTCGAACTTGATGTTCGAAATTGCCTTGGCGCTGGCCTCGGCCAGGTTGTCGAGGTGTTCGAGCATCATCAACTGGAAGGCCTCTTTGGCGCCGCCGCAAGCCGCGACGATCTGCTTCAGGCCTTCGCCCTTCTTGGCCAGGATCTCGTACTGACCTCGGGCTTCGGCTTCGAGCTTCGCGTAGATCGCGGCCGCTTCACCTTCGGCTTCGAGTCGTCGTTTCTCGGCTTCTACCACCTTGCGAGCTTTCTCCGCCTTGGCAGGAGCTTCGAGCTCCGCCCGCTTCTCGGCTTCCACACGTTCGGCCTCGGCCATGGCGGCCTTTGCCATTGCGCGGTTCTGAACTTCAATCACCGCTGCTTCGGCTTGTCGCTTTTTCGATTCGCCGCGTTCGTAGGCTTCGGCCCTTTCTACCAGCAGGGTGGCTTGCGATTGGGCGACCTTGGCCTCGGCGATGTTTTCGCCATCCACTGCGGTGGCATTCGCGTCGGCTACCGCAATACGCTTTTCTTGCTCGGCCTGTTTCACTTGGACTTCGCGCTGGAACTCCGCGGTGCGTTCGCCGACGGTTTGTTCCTTCTCGAGTTCGGCGATGCGAACCGATTGCTCACGCAACGCTTCGCGGGTACCGATCTCGCGGAACTTTTGGGCGTTGGCGACTTCCACGTCCTTTTCGCGTTCGGCGTTAGCCACACGGATTTCACCTTTGCGCTGCTCGTCGGCCACGTCGCCACGTGCTTGTTGAATGGCTTCGCTAGCGGCCTTCTGCCCGATCGCGTCGATGTAGCCCGACTCGTCGGTGATGTCGGTGATATTCACGTTAATGAGCACCAAGCCGATCTTCTTGAGTTCCGGTTCCACCGATCCCTGGATATGCTGCAGGAAGGTATCGCGGTCGCGATTGATATCCTCGATTTTCATCGAAGCAATCACTTGGCGGAGCTGCCCGAAGATGATTTCCTCGGCCTGCTGACGAATCTCTTGGGTCGAAAGTCCCAGCAAACGCACCGCTGCGTTGTTCATCACGGTTTGTTCGGTGCCGACTGCCACGGTAAACACGCTCGGCACATTGACGCGAATGTTCTCGATCGAAAGAGCCCCACGCAGGGGAATCTCGATCTGAATCGGTTCCAGGCTCAAGTACTCGTACGACTGGATCACCGGTAGCACGAATGAACCACCACCATGCACGGTTTTCGCGGTGCGACCTTCGCCGCCGGTCCTGGCACCGTAGACCACCAGCACCTGATTACTGCTACAGCGTTTGTAGAACATCTTGGTCAGGCTGGCGAGAAACACGATCAACGCCATGACCAGGAGGAATCCGGCAAACACCCAGGCAAACGTGGGTACATCGTTTAACGAGAAGGCGGCCAGCGTTGGCACAATACTTAGATGACTTGTCATGGTTCAGTTCTCCCCTTTTGTTCTTACTTACGATTGGCCTTGTTGACTAACTCCACTCGAACTGTGGAAGCCCGAGTTGGGTGAATTGATTGATGATTTTACAGCGCAAGCGGGCTTCCGTTTGTTGGTTTTCGAATACTCGGTTTTTGAGATGGCTCCCAAAGCTTTGTTTCACTCGGTACATGGTCGTTTCCGCCAAGCTTCTACGATGATAGCCCACTTCCTCTTTCCAACTCCTACGCCCCTTGCGTCGAATCTGACGAATTGCCTCGTCCCGGGGCAAAGGCTCCTCCGCAGAGTTGCCATGTTGTTTGATCTTGGCGTTGTGCTGCGGCGGAATCACCGGCTCAATGCCTTCGGATTCCAGCCCTTCATAAACCTTCCACTTGTCGTAACTACCGTCGCCGTGAAACTTTTTTACGGGCTGCTCCACCTGCTCCAGCATTTCGGGAACCGCATCGGCATCGTGGCAACTGTTCTCGGTCAAAATCTCCGCCACAATCTCGCGGGTGTCAGGATTCACCGACAAATGCAGCTTCCGCCATGTCCGCCGCTTCGACTTGCCATGCGTCCGCATCTTCCATTCGCCCTCGCCAAACACTTTCATGCCGGTGCTATCCACCACGATATCGATGTCGCCCCTCTTGTTAGCGATATCGAGCGAAACATTCAGCTTGCTGGCTCGCTTGGCGAGCGAAGAATAATTGGGAATCGCTGCCTCGACGCCCAACATCGCCACCAGCGAGCGGCCGAATCCCTCAGTCTGCCGATAGGGAAGTTTCAGCAGTTCGCGAATCGTCAGCAAGCACTCGATCGCCGTATCGCTGAAGACAAAAGGGCGACCGACTTTTGTCTGGTCGTTAGGATGTTCCCAGTTCTCCAACGCCTCGTCGCTAAACCAAATAGTGATGTTTCCACGCTCGATGAGCGACTTGTTATACTCCTTCCAGTTCGTGACTTTGTAGGTTCGTTTTTCTTTCGTAGCCATGTTCGATCTCCGTAAAAAAGGTACGTGGTTCCATTCCACGTTAGTTTTTACGGAGGTTTGTGACTAATTGTTCAACAAGGCCCTTACGATTCGATGATTTGGTGTGCGACAAACTTCTACGCGACGTCCTTGGTAACTCGCACCGTATCGGTGTTGACGATGTCGAGTACCACGATGCTGGTTCCGGTTGGTAACTGTTCGGAGTCGCTGGTGAGTGCCTGGTACTCCACCGTGCGGCCTTGCATTTCCAGATGCACTTTTCCCAGGCCTTGATCGTTGGCCGGAATGGAAAGGTAAACCGTTCCAGGATGGCCGAGCGAGTTGCGAATGTTTTCGTTGCCCGAGGATTGCAGCACGCGAAACAACTGGCGGAACGCCCAGTACACGGCATACATCGCTCCGATGCCGGTGGCGGATGCGACGACTAGCGAAACCTTGGAATCCAGTCCGGCCGACAAACAGGAAAGCCCCGCCAGGCCGAAGAACGAAGCCGCCGACGCGACAGTGCGCATCGAGATCACTTCGAGTAGCCAAAGTCCGTGGTCGTGTCCCGGTGTGTCGTCCATGTCGACATCCCCACCCACGTCGAGATCGCCGCCGTCGTTTCCTCCACCGAGAAACAGCATGAGTAACTGCAGGATGAGAAAGGCACTTCCCAACGCTGCGCAATAGAAATAGACCGTTTCGAGCATCTTACGAGCCCTTTCGACAGAGAACACCACACAGAAGCGAAACTGTTCTGTTGAAAGATGTTCGTCGAGAGTTCTCGAATCTTGGACGAAATCGCTGTCGCGTCGACCTTCATTCGCGGAACCCCGTATGCTCGTTGGCTGACGCCCGCGTGGCTATGGTCGCGCGGTCGAAGCCAAGCCGGGGTGCGAGAGCACTGTAGTCACTCGTGCGTGGGCTGCTCAGCGCTGTTGTTCGATCCAGCGAAGTACCACATCCGCGACGTCGACATTGGTCGCCTGGGCTATGGCCCGCCAACCAGGTACCGCGTTCACTTCGATGGCATACAGCCGGCCATCGCGCCCGGGCAGTAAGTCGACACCAGCCAAAGGGGCACCGACCGCTACTGCGGCGCGGGTAGCCATGTCGAGTTGTTCGTCGGTCACTTCGTGAGGTTCCGCAATGGCTCCGCGGCTAATATTGGTTCGCCAGTCGAGTGCGTTCCGCCGCCGCATGGCGAGCACCGTGTCGCCGACCAGTAGCACGCGGATGTCGAAACCCTCGTGGGAAATGAACTGCTGCAGGTAGAGAATGCCACCGAGTTGCACGACGAGCTTGAACGCCCGCAGAGCGAGGGCTTCATCGGTGAGTCGTGCGATGCCGCGACCTTCGCCGCCGAACAGGGGCTTTAGTACCACGTCGCCTCCAAGATCGGAGAACGCTTGCATCGCTGCTTCGACGGTCTGGCACGTGGTCGTCGGCGGAGTGAGCAACCCAGCTTGGGACAGTCGGCTTGTGGTCAGGTACTTGTCCACCGCGGCTTCGATGGCCTTGGGAGGATTCACGACCAGCGTTCCCGACGTCTCGAGGCTGGCCAGGGCATCCATGCGAAACACGACCTGCTCCAGCGAACCAGGCGGCATCGTTCGCACCAGCACACAATCGTGGTCGAGCGAGGTGATGGTCTCTGGAGATGAACCGTGAGTCGCGGTGACTATCGAGCCCGCTTCGCTCAGCGTCGCTGCCATGGTGCCGAAGTCGAAGGGCTGGATCGTATGACGACCCCTTGCTGCGCGTTGCAAGTCGCGCAGATACCAACTTTCAGCAGATCCAAGAAAAGCAATTCTCACGCGAAGCGAACCACAGCAAAGCCAAGACTAATGGGTAAACGACTTGTCCAAGACGTCGGGAGCGTACTCGCCAAAGCGACGGGCGACGCCGGTGTCGAGGTTCACGAACTCCACCACCCCAGGGCTGAAGAGGTGACTATCGATCTTGTAGAAGTCGTTGTCGTACTCGGCAAACAACTCGGCGAAAGGTCGTCCATGATCTTTCGAGCTGTTGGAGGGAGTCTTCGGCCCGATGCTATCGATGCTCGCCTGGTCGCCTCGCACGTACAGCACCACGTGGCCACCGTACAGGATAGCGTCGTTCGTGCGTCCGATGCCGGCCAGCGAATTCTTGGCAACCGGCGGCAACGGGGCAGAGCCCCATCCGCTTTTGATGCGGGAGATGTCGAAGTTGAGTTCGTGCAACTTATGCAACGCTGTTTCGACGCTTCGTGCAACCACTTGAAGGTTGCCTGCTTGGCTATTCGTGGGAGCGACCAGCAGCGACAGGTGTTTTGGATCGACGCCGCATTTGCTGGCGATGTCGTGACACACGTCGCTGGGGGGCAAGGTGTCGCTCTCAAGCAACCCGACTGCGACGTCCGATTGTTCGTGATAGCCTATCTGATCGAACAAATCCTCTCGCGCGGCCGAGGCCCGCATCGGACCTGAGCCCATGGCGAAAAACTCGTCGCCGGCGATCGCCCATCCGGCGTACTGCGAAGCCATGCAGGCGGCTACCGGTTGATCGGTTCGCACAACGACAGCCGGCCCGCCGGTTCGCGGGTCGATCGCCAGAGAGACTTCGCCAAGCCCCGACATGGCGATCCCGGCCATCCGACGCCCCGCCTCGAGCCCACCGGGCGCTTGCACGCCCAGGTCGAAGATGCGCCGATCGTCCGACTGCCATACATGAATGCGCAAGTCGACCGCTTGGTCGACCAGCGACTCGCACAACACCCAGGCACGATGGTTCAATTGCAGATTTGCCATCGGCTCAGTATCGCAGATCAAGTCGATCGCTGGCAACTATCCTGCGATAGCAATGCGGTAAACTGGAGAGTTCAGGCGAGGTGTCACCTGCTTGGAATTGGACTTGCTTGTGCAACCATGGCTCATGGTGCTTGGTCTTTGGGACCAGCGGTGAGCTGGCTTTGAGTCAGCGTGAGTTCCTCCCGCACTTCGCCTTGCTCGTCGACCAGGCGAAAGGTGACCGTGGGATCGGCCGGGCGGGTGTCGAAGGTGAACTCGCCGAACGCTTTGATGTTGGTGTGCCCAAACCATTGCTGAGTACGATCGTTGCCCCAGGCCGCGGGGCCGGTCATGCCGCCGAGCGAAGCCGGTTCGAACTCGTAGAAAGTATAACCCGATGGGCGGGCGATCTGCATGCCGCGGGCGCCGTGTCGGTCGCCAGAGAGCAGCAGCACGCCGGGCACCTGGAGTTGCTCGATGAGTTGAAACAGGGCCTCGCGGCCGTTGGGGTCCCACACGCCCCACGAATCTTTGCCGTTGGAGACCTGATTGCTCCACATAGTACCACTCGAAATGATGGTAAACGGTCCTTGGCACTGCTTTAGCTCGCTCTTTAGCCAGGCGGTCTGCTGATCGCCGAGGTAAGCATTCTCGAGTTTCGGCTTCGCCTTGCGCAGCGATCGGGTGTCGAGCATGATTAAGTCGACCGGGCCGATGCGAGTGTGAAAGTAGATGCCAGAGTCGGCTTCGCCATACGAGGGATTATTCCAGTTTTCAGTCCACACTCGACGAACGGCAGCCACGTCGGCAGCGGAGTAACCGGAAGGAATTCCTGAACGGTCGTTGTCGAAGTAATCGTGATCGTCCCAGCTGGCGTACAGCGGCATGCAGGCGGCAAAAGGTTGCCAGCCGGGCGAAAGGTCGCGGAGCAAGTAGTCGCTGCAGTGCAAGCCGATCTGATTGTTGCGATCGTCCACCGCAAGGTCACCGAGCAGAATCATCGCCCGGTTCTCGCGAGCAGCCACTTGCCCCAGCAGGTGTGGGTTATGAAGCCCCGCTTTGTGAAAGCACGAACCGAAAGCGATTCGAGTGATGCCTGATGTCTCGCGCAAGGTGGTGAAGTGTGCTGGAGTCTCCAGCGTCACGTTCTCGCCGTCGATTTCTATGTCGTAGGCGTACGAAGTATCGGCCGTGAGGCCATCGAGCACTACACGAACTGCAAGCCCGGACTCCTCAGAGCTAGCACAAGGTCCGAACCACCGGTCTTTTTCCTCTCCCGAGGGATCGACTACCCGCACCCGCACACTCGCTGGCTTGGTAGTTCGCAGCCACACTTGGGCGCCGTCAGTTCGTACATCGCCAAGCATGGGGCCACCAGTTAGTCGCCGACCAAAATGCTCGGCGGATTGAGCCACCGAAATGTTGTTGGCGAAGTTGCTCGTGGGGTCCGCTCGAAATGCCTCGGTGGCGGCCTGATAGAATTGCTGCACCTCGTCGGAAGGTGCTCCGTAACTTTCGAGCAGTTGTTGGTCGATGGCTGCAGAGCCACGGTGTGCCATGGAAAGCGAGATCGCTATCTCCGGCGCGGTGGTGCGTACAGGCTCGTCGCCGATGGCCGGCAAGGTGAGCAATGCCAGACACGCAAGTAAGGTCATGATGCGACCCATCATTCGGCCTCCAGGCAGCAGGGCAGGGGGAGTGCAATTCTCCCCTATGCTACCATCGGGACCGAATGATTGTTGCCAAAAAGGGAACGATGGCCTTGGTTCACTTCCGAGGTGCAGTGCGAATGGTCATTCGCAGCAAGGATACTGTTACTTAAACAGCTGCCCGAATGGCGAACGGCCAACTTGCGTGTCGCTGCCAGTGCCGAGCAGATTGTTCACGATTTGTCGTGGACCATCGAGCTCGCTAGTGACCTTTGCTTGAAACTCAGCGAATTGGCCATTGATTTTGGCCATCTGGGCGTCGGTCTTCTGGCGGGCTTGAGCCACCAGGCGATCGCGTTCGCCTGCTACCAGGTCGGTCGCACTCTTCTTGAAAGCCGAAGCCAGTGCGGTGCCGAGAGTCGAGTCGAGCTTAGCACTCGGATCGTCGAGCGTTCCGGTAAGGCTGACCGTAGTCGTGGCCGAGTTCACGCCCGACAGGTTGCTTGCGAGCGACGATTGCAACTGGTCGCTCAGTCGTCCCACAGCAATGGTGGGAGTAAGCTGCAAGCCGGTTTGCACGATCTCGACCTGGCCATCCAGGTTGTCGCCTTCCAAGTGGAACGCGAGGGAGATATTCGCCCGCGAGGGTTCGAGGGCCAACTGCAGTTTGCCGGTTTTGCCGAACGCTTGGGCTGGGAGCAGCAGATCGCTGGTGGAGCAGACCACTTCGTCGCGAGGTACTTCGTCGGTGCGATCAAACGTGGCGACCACCGAAAGCGGCAAGCCACCCTTGGTCTTGAATTCCACGGTCGTGGGTTTGGTGTGCAACTCCGGTTGGTTGGTCCAGTCGCGAACCATACCGACCAGCTCGACTGGTTGTCCCGAAATGCGAGCGGTGCCGTCGATGCGAGCTGCCTTCAACAGCACGTTTGGCAAGTGTTCGACTCCCGCGAACAGCACGTCCTCGCCGCGCGTGGCGGTCGATTCCACGGTCTTGTGTCCCCGTGGCGGCACCATAGTGCGAGCCCATTTCACCCAGGCAATTGTCTGGTATAGCGGATCGGAAATGCTATTGCCGAGCAGGTATTCGGTAAGCTGCTGCGAGTCAATCTCGTCGAGCTTCAGTTGTTGGCGAATCAGCTGCTCATCGTGTTCGCGGGCAGCGGCTACTGCTTCGCGGTCTTTGGCCAACTGGTCGGGAAGCAAGGCAATTTCGTTCTTCAGTTGACGAATCGACTGTTCCATCGCTTTCAAGCGTTGCGGCACCTGGGCCAAGAAATCCACGTGCCGGAGCGGATTTTGCTTGGCGGTGCGGACGTCTTGCTCCAGCTGCTTGGCATCGGCCTTGATGCTCTTCGCCTTGGCTTCGAGGTCCTTGTACTTCTGCGGCCACCGCTGGCCGAGTTCTTCGGCCAAGCGAACCGATTCGAATTGCTGTTCCAGGTCGGTTGTGAGCCGCGATTCGAGCTGCGTCAGCCACGCCCCACCAGCCTCTTTGGCCATCGGAGCCAGCCACGATTCGGCTGCCTGCTGTTCGAGTTCCTCAGGTGTAGCGGGCAACTCGCCCGAGGTGGTACGCTCGGTATCGAACGCCAGCCCGCTAATCACTGCGTAGTCGGCGATTACCTTCTTCCGCAGCAAGGCGTTGGTGTTCAGGTCGATTTCCACGCGGTCGGCTTCCACCAGATTTCGCATCGGCGATTTGGGATTCGCGATCGCTATGTTCTGCATCAGCACCCGTGTATCCAGCAGCGACGCCTTGACGGATTCGACGTCGACTTTCGCGCCGATAGAGCTTTCGCCAGTGCTAACGATTCCCCAGCGCAACAGGTACCCGCTGCCAACTTCGGTGAGTAACAGAAGGGCAATCAGGAAGATGACGCGTGGAATGATATAGCTGAATCGCAAGAATCGCATGGAACAAGTTCCTTAAGAACAACGTTCTTGGTCGGGGAGGCATTTAGCCCTGGTAGCGTGCGGCAAATTGTGCACCGGTAAGCACTCGCGCGAGTTTGTAGCGAGCAATCCAGCGAGCAATCGGTGGCCCAAAGCGTTCGAAGAACTTAAGACTGCCGTAGTAGCAGGGGTAGCTGATGTAGATCGCCAGTAGCAGCGAACCAATCGTCACGGTGTTGTTGAAACCAAGCAGTGGGCCGAGCGGCTGGTTGTAGAGCCAAGCGAACGACTCTTGCAGGCCAGGCTGGCCGAGCAGTTTGAGGCCAATTTTGTGCGAGAGCGGATCGCACAGCGGCGAGATCGCCGAGAACAGTGCCGCGGCCATCATGCCGGCTGCCTTATTCACTCGCAACGCGCAAAGCACAAACAAGAGCACAACAGCGATCAGGTTGCCCTTAGGCACCATGCCGAGGATCATGCCCAGCGTGAAGCCGAGAGCCATCTGCCGAGGAGTTTCGTTGCCCGCCAGTGCATTGAACAGTTGACGAACAGGATGAAGCAAAAGCGAAAGCATGCGACGCCTGCTAGCACGAAGGTGTTTACGTAGACCACCACAAACCGGGGATGGTCCTCCTCCGTCTAGTTCGGCTGTCGGATTACACCGACTTTAACGATTATGCCGGCATTTGCCGGTGCGACGCTAGCACTGCTACTGCTCAACGTCATTCGCTATTCGGCAGGCTTGTCGGTCGCTTGGATGCGCTGCTTTCGTAGTTGCTTAAGGGCTTGCAGCAACCCCATCGCATCTCCGCGACGCGGATCGAGTTCGTTTAGGTGCTCGACGCTCTTCAGTGCCCGGTCGTAGGCCTTTTCATCGCCTCGCCGGTAGAGCTCATACTGCAGGGTCGCCAACCAGAGCGAGTACTGATACACGCGAGGCTCGAGTTCCACCGCGGTGTTCGACGGGGCTTCGGCTTCCACCAGGTCGCCGAGCTGATACAGCAGCACGCCCTGACGGTAATAAATCGAACCATTGTCGGGCAGCATCTCGGCATCGCGTTTCAGCAATTCGATCTCTTCGCGACGCAAGCGATTGATCTCCGCCTGGTCGCCTCCGGCGTCGGAGAGCAACAGCGCCAGCTCACTTCGCAGGCTGCTCAGGTAGGGTTCTAGCCGAATCGCCAAGCGAAGTTCCTGTTCGGCCTTTTTCTGCTTGCCTTCGCGGCGAGCCAGTTGGGCCAGCTGCTGATGGGCGCCGGCTCGTTCGCTGGAGAGTAGCAACTGTTGGCGATACTCTTCGACCGCTTCGGGGAACTCCTCAGCAGCTTTGTTGCCCAGCATCTCGGGCGGAATCTCCAACAGGCGCCGAGCGGCTGCGATCCGCACGATGCGGGACGAATCGGAGAGTCGTGGGCCAATGCGTTTCACCGCTTCGTCGACCGAGTTGATTTCCACCGAACCGATCGCTGCCTGACGAATCTTGGGCACCGGCGAGTCGATGGCTTCGTCGACCGCTTCGTTCGACTCGGGAGTATGGTAAAGCGACAGCATTTCGTAGATGGTCGCTTTGATGATCTCGGGAGTCGTCTTGCGATCGAGTGCTGCGAGAATCTCTTCTTCCTTTTCGGGATCTCCCTGGCGTGCCGCGGCCAGAGCGACCGCCCAATGTGGATCGTCAGGGCGATTCGGGCCATACCACTCCAGCACCTTGTCGGCTGCCCATTGGGCGGATTCTTCTACTTTGGTATGGCAACGGTTGCAGGCGTTCGGCGTGCCCAGCGACACGGTCAGATCGGGGCGCGGGACACGAATGCTATGGTCGCGACGCGGGTCGACCACCATGTACTTGGTCTCGGGCATATGGCATTCCACGCACGAGGCTCCTAAAGTGCCGACTTCGTGATGGTGGTGCGTTGGTGTGTCGTACTTCGCTGGTACATGGCACTGCGCGCACAACGCGTTGCCTTCGAACTTTGTTTTCAGCGAGTGAGGGTTGTGGCAGTCGCTGCAGCGGATGCCCTCGCGGTACATACGACTCTGCAGGAACGAGCCATATACGTACACTTCGTCCAGGATCTGACCGTCCGCGTGGTACAGCCCTTCGTGAATCAGCGAGACGTCGTAATAGTTGTCGACCGCTTCAGGAGGGCGGAAGTCGGGGTGCACCTCGGATCGACGCGAATGGCACGGAGCACAGGTGTTGAGCTGCGGGGTGGGATCGAGCGACTTGAGCTTCGCCAGCCCGTAGCCATGTTTGCGATCCCAGAACAGCGAGTTGCTATTCGCCAGTTTCACATGCAGGCTACCAGGACCATGACAGGCCTCGCAGCTCACGTCGATTTCGGAAAACGTGGTGTGATAGGTATCGGTCTCGACATCGTAGTTCTTCTGCAAGTTGGTCGAGTGGCAGATTGCACAAGTCGTATTCCAGTTTTGCGCGATGCCAGTCCAGTGAGTGGGATCATCCGGTAGCAAGCGTTCATCGGTGGCATCTGGAGGAGGAACGTAGAACCACTCGTTCTTCACGGTGTCCCAGCTGACGCGGAGCACCTGCACTCGACCATCAGGAAACTCCACCATGTATTGCTGCAGAGGACGAATGCCAAACGTGTATTTGATAAGGTAGTCGTGATTCTCCCCATCGGGGCCTTCGGCATTTACCCAGTACTCATCACCCTTGCGAAAGAAACGGGTGACCTGGCCAAAACGTTCGAACTCCGTGTTGTTGAAGTCGCCTACCACCGCGTCTTCGGTGGCAAGCTCCATCGCGCGATCGTGATCCGATCCATGGAAATCGTCGTATTCAGCCTGATGGCAATCGATACACTGACCGCGGCCCACGTAGGAGGCCACGGCCAGCGCGTCGTCTGGTTCGGTCGCGACGTAATCGAATGCAACAGCACCCACCAGTACCACGGCAACCAGGGCAGTTATCACCAACCAGAGGGCGATGCCCTGCTTTGCTATACGTCGCTTCATGAATCTCAATTCGTTAGGGGCTACTACTTTTCGGCTTCAGCAGATTCCGCCACTTCGGCAGGCACGCCGCGCAGTTCGAAGTCGTCCCAGTCCGCACAGTCGTCGAAGCTACCAACTCCCACCCGACCAGCTTTGAAGGTGGTGTCTTCAGCAGTCATCGCGGGAGTCTTGAAGTCGTCGAAGTAGATCTCGATCTTCCCCGACTCCACGTCGCGGACGATCTTTACGCGATGCCATTCGTCGTCCCAAGGAGTTCCTTCGGTAGTGGTCACCGAAATCGCTTTGCGATCCGCTCCATTCACGATGAAAATCTGATTGCAGTGGGGGTCGCCCAATTTGCCGAGATGCACGTAGTAGAAGTGAGCCGAGTCGACATAGCCGAAGAACAAGCAGGCGTCGCGGTGTGGATATTCCTCCACGGTACTGCGTACCGAAACGGTTAATTCAAAATCACTTACCGCATGTTCTTTGAGCAACGCTACATGAAGCGGGCTGCGGTGCGGCGGCTTGTAATCGCTTTCGCGAACGTATTGGCTGAGGATGCCGCGATCGTTCACCACGGTGTACTGCCAGGAATCGGAATCGAGGAACTCCCATTGCTTGCTGTTGGTTTCAAAGTCGTCTTTGGCAACGGTTTCCAATTCCTTGGCGGGGGACTCCTCTTCGGCATGTGCGAATGTTGGTAACAACAAAATCAGCATCGCGAGTGTCGCCATGGTGCGTCCGTATGCGGGCATGGTGCAAGACTCCTGGAAGCAGAGGGATGGAAAGAGTGGCCCTAAACTAGTGCCGGTAAAGACAATCCAGTTTACACCGTGATCCAGCCGCTGGCGAACCGCCGGCTTGGACCTGCGTATTTAGAGAAGGAGCCTGCAGATCCGAGGTAGTTTTGCAGTATCCAGACGCCATGTTGATTACAACCCTTACGATCCAACCCTGGAGGTCCTGATTTTTGCGCCCGAGGGAAAAAAAGCCCAAAATAGCTTTGCATCACCCTCAGCAATTTTGATAAACCAATACCTGTGATGAATGAAGTTCATCGCCACAGGCGTTCAGCAGATCTTGTTTTGTCCTAACAAAAAGGAGCTTCTGATCAGTTGTGATTCTACTCTTTACCCTCTTAATTACGTCCTTGAGGGTGCGTTGATGAGATCGGCTATCGTTGCGACCGGTTGCTCCCGGCCCTTTTAAATCGCTTTGCCGTGCATCGTTTTTCCATGCCGCATAGCACCGCCCTTATTGGGCACCAGGCCTATCCGGAAGTCGCCCGCCGCTAGCGGAACGTTCTCGCGAAGCGCACAGAACCCGAGTTCTACGCTCGTAACTCAGAAAGGTGATCCTCGTTATCGAAACTGAAACAAATCCCTAAAGCCCGCTTCGCTAGCGTTGACTGCGAGGCGGGCTTTCACTTGTTTATGGGATGCAAGAGCCGGTGTTTCAGTCGTAAAATTAAGTGTTGTGTTGACCCCGAGGTTGTTTTTTGAAAGTGAAATCGGCGAAAATCAATAAAAGACTGCTGGATATATCGCGAGTATACGATATAATAAATCCAGTGAGGCAACGACGTGCAAAGCGACGAATGCCTTTCACTGCGAAGTGGGGCAAATGGCCTCACCTTTTTTTCGCTTGATATATCGTAATATCGCTATATGTCCGTGTGTTGGAGGTGAACCGTGCTAGGCTGGGCGATCTTTGGCGGAATCGCAATTGGCTTTGCCCTCGGTCTGACCGGCGGCGGAGGCGGAATCTTTGCTGTGCCGCTGTTGGTTTACGGGTTGCATCTCGAGCCTCGTGAAGCCGTAGGTGTGTCGCTCGCTGCAGTTGGAACCACCGCAGCCATCGGGGCGATCACTCGCTTGCGGCAAGGCGAAGCCAACTTTCGCATCGGTTTATTGTTTGCCTTCGCGGGAATGATCGGAGCCCCTCTCGGCGGTTACCTTTCGAAATTGCTGCCGGAGACTACCCTGCTGATTCTATTTAGCGGGCTGATGCTGGTGGTGGCCGTGCGGATGTGGCTGAAGTCGCTGGCTAAGTCGACCGACGAAGAGCAGTCGAACTTCGTGTGCAAACGCGACGAATGCGGACAACCAACCTTAGGCCCGCGATGCATTGGTCTATTAAGCCTACTGGGATTGTTAACCGGTATTCTGTCGGGCATGTTCGGAGTCGGCGGTGGATTCATTATTGTCCCTGCTCTCGTGCTGTTCGGTGGTTTGAAAATTCACTCTGCGATTGCCACTTCCTTGATGGTGATATTCCTCATCAGCATTTCGGGAGTTACTTCCTATGTTCACCAAGGTGGTCATATCTCGTGGGCGCTCACGGGGCTCTTTGCACTTGGTGGAGCCGTTGGCATGCAACTAGGATCCCGTCTCTCTCGCGAGTTGTCGGGGCCCACGCTGCAAAGAGTATTTGCCATCGCCATGGTGGCGGTAGCCATGTTTGTTGTTGCCCGTTCTATCGCATAAACGTCTCAACCAATTCACTTGTTGAACCAATAAACCCAGAAGGAGTGTTGATATGTTACTCCGCTATTTTTACGATCGCACGCTTGCTCATGCCTCCTACATGGTGGGCTGTCAGAAGACAAAAGAAGCGGTAATCGTCGACCCCGGTCGCGACATCGAGCAGTACCTCGACGCGGCTAAACGCGAAGGGGTGAAGCTCGTCGCTGTGGCCGAAACCCACATTCACGCCGACTATGTGTCGGGCGCGCGGGAACTCGCCGATCGCGTGGGGGCGAAGCTCTATGTCTCCGACGAAGGGCCAGAGGATTGGAAGTACGCCTACGCAGAGCAGTACGACCATCATCCCTGCAAAGATGGCGATCACTTCAGTATCGGCAATATCGACTTTGAAGTGCTGCATACACCGGGCCATACGCCCGAGAGTATCTCGTTCGTGCTCACCGATCGAGGCGGCGGGGCGGATCGTCCGATGGGCATCTTCACCGGCGACTTCGTATTCGTGGGCTCGATCGGCCGCCCCGATCTGCTGGAAGAAGCCGCCGGCATGGTAGGCACTGCAGAGCAGGGGGCTCACCAGTTGTATCACTCGGTGGTTCGGTTCCGCGAACTGCCCGATCATCTGCAGGTCTGGCCAGCCCACGGGGCGGGAAGCGCATGCGGCAAGGGGCTCGGGGCGATTCCCTCCTCCACGGTTGGCTACGAGAAACTCTTCAATCCGGCTTTGCAGTACGAAGATGAAGAAGAGTTTGTGAAGTACATTCTGGCCGATCAGCCGGAAGCTCCAAAGTACTTCGCCGTGATGAAGCGGGTGAACAAGCAGGGGCCAGTTGTGTTGGGTCCCTATGCCGAGCCCGAAACCCTGCCGGCATCTGCCTTGACCGGTGCTCTCGAAACAGGAACGGTCGTCGACCTTCGGGCGCCCGCCGAGTACTCTCGAGGTCATGCACATGGCACGCTCAACATTCCCGCCGGCATGCTGGCCGGCTGGGCCGGATGGCTCGTCGACTACGACAAGCCGGTTTGGCTCGTCGCAGAACCTGGCGAGGTGAAAGAAGCCATTCGAGTGCTGCAGAAGATCGGAGTCGATTCGATTCAAGGTATCTTCTCGGCCAGCCAATTGGCCGACGCCGGGCTGACTGGCGAAACCTACACCAGTGCGACTCCGGAACAACTGGCCGATCGCATTGCCGCCGACGAGGTGCAACTGGTCGACGTGCGGGCCAACGGCGAATGGAACGAAGGTCACATTCCGCAGGCACAGCATCACTTCTTGGGCAAGCTCCCTGAGACGCTCGCGGAGCTCTCCAAGAACAAACAAGTAGTCGCCCAATGTCGCAGCGGTATGCGTTCCGCCATTGCCACCAGTGTGCTGTTGGGGGCGGGGTTCGACGTGATCAACATGAGCGGTGGCTTCGACGCCTGGCAGAAAGCCGAATTGCCGGTCACTCAGCCGCAAGCCTGCTCGAACGGGCAAGCCTGTGCGGCCAGTTAGTCTACTTTGTCTTTCTACACGGGGCCGTCGCCAAAATGGCGGCGGCCCCGTTTGAGTGTTTATCATGAATAGTACACCCTCTCCCGCTTTAGCCGATCTTGAAAGCGACTCCGCTGAGTTACTTCGAGAACTCGTTGGGCAAGTTGCTCGCTTGAACGAACGCCTGGATCGTCTCGACGCTTGGCAGCAAGCAGCCGAGTCGTTTGGTGCTATCGCAATCGACGTTGTCGACGAGCAAGCCCAACAGTTGAGTAGCACATCGACCCCCGCCAACGAGCGGTTCGAAGGATTGACGGCACTCATTGAGCATCTAACTCGGAAGTCGACAATCGACTCGCTCACCAAACTGCTGGACCGGGCTCCGCAACTCGAGCAACTCGCCCAGCTTGCGGACAAAGCCCCCGATGCCATCGCAGCGGTGGTGGATGTTGCCGACGAGTGGGTGGCCAAGCAATCGGAGCAGGGAATCAACGTCGCTGAATCGCTCCGCCGCAGTTTGCATGTTGCGATGTGGCTTACCCAGCAGTTTGGCGAAGTGGAGCTTGAGCGGCTTACTTTGTTCCTGCGCTCGGGAGTGGTCGATCCCAATGCACTGCAGATCGTAAGCAATGCCGCGACCGCACTGGTGGAATGCCAACGCGAATCGTGCGAAGCAAACCAGCCGAAACGTGCAGGGATCATTGCCGCTCTGCGAAGTCTTTCGAATCCCCATACCCAGCAGTCACTCGCGTTTGCTATTCGATTTTCCGATGTCCATGGCAAGCTCGTTGGCAAATCGTGTATCGAAAGCCCCACCCCACAGGAACCCACGTCATGAGCCATCATCAAGTTGTCATCGTTGGCGGGGGAGCAGCTGGCATTACGGTTGCATCTCGATTGATTCGTACCCATCCCAGCCTGGATGTGCTGGTGATCGATCCGGCCGAGTACCACTACTACCAACCGCTCTGGACGCTCGTCGGAGGCGGTATCTTTCCTCGGGAAGATTCTCGCAGGCCAGAGGCCAAGGTGATTCCCCCAGGCGTCGAGTGGTTGCAGGAAGCCGTCGCCGAGTTCGATCCCGCGGAGAATCGCTTGGTAACCAGCGAGAAAACCGAGGTCACCTACGACTTCCTGGTCGTCGCGCCCGGCATTGAGCTTCGCTGGCAGCAAATCCCGGGGCTTCGCGAATCGCTGGGCCGCAACGGAGTGTGCAGCAACTATTCGTACGATTCGGTGGCGTCGACATGGGAGAACATTCGCAACTTCCAAGGGGGAACCGCCTTGTTCACGCATCCGGTTGGTGCGGTGAAGTGTGGCGGTGCTCCTCAGAAAATCTGTTACCTGGCTGAGGAGACATTTCGTCGAAACGGCGTGCGCGACAATTGCGAGGTGATCTTTGCGATTGCTAAGAAGGCCATCTTCGACGTGAAGCTTTACGCCGATGTGTTGGAGAAAGCAGTCGCTCGCAAGGGAATCGACGTTCGCTACGCCCTCGATTTGAAGGAGGTACATGGCGAACAGAAGCAAGCGGTCTTTCAAACGGTCGATGGAGACGAGACGGTAACCATCGACTACGACATGCTGCACGTGACTCCTCCCATGGGACCACCACAGTTCGTCGCCAATAGCCCCCTGGCAAGCGAAGCTGGTTGGGTCGATGTCGATCCGCATACGCTCCGCCATTTGCGATTCGACAACGTCTTCGGGCTGGGCGATGCATCGAGCCTTCCCACTTCGAAAACCGCAGCGGCCATTCGCAAGCAAGCGCCAGTGGTCGTTGAGAATCTGCTCGCTGCCATCGAGGGAAACCAACCAACCGCCAAGTACGATGGCTACACCTCGTGCCCGGTCGTCACCGGATACAACAGCCTGGTGCTGGCCGAGTTCAACTACGACAAAGTGCCGGAGGAGACGTTCCCGTTCAATCAGGCCGAAGAACGCTTCAGCATGCTGATGCTCAAGGAATACGCCCTGCCCGCCCTGTACTGGCACGGCATGCTCAAAGGCCGCGCCTAACACATTCCCGCTCGTGGCAATGGACTTCCTGTGTAGGTAGAGGTCTGCGGCGGTACTCGATGCCATCGTTCGTACTCGCTGGGTAGACAGCAATCGCATCAGAAACTCGTACCTGATGTGGAGTAGGGATGGGGCCAACAAGAACCCAGCAACCAGAAATCCTGCTCGCCGCGCCATGGCTTTCCAGTCAAGCGATTTCCAACCTACAAAACACCAAAAAATTCGCCAAACGATAGATTCCCAACGCTGGGCAAATAGATTCCCAATTTACCCACGGATGGGAAAATTGAATCCGCACGCACGCTACAAAACCAGTGGTTTTCGCGCCCGAATAGATTCCCATTTCCCAAAACGCATCGAGTGGGAATCTATTTTCTCGCTGGGAATCTATCGCAAGTCGTTTGCCAGTAAGAAGTTGCATCAACACCTCCGCGATAGTTGCCCAAAATAGATTCCCATGGGTGGGAAACTATTTTGGTTGGGAGACGATTGGAGATTTGGGATTGCGGAATGCGGATTGGGGAATGTCATCCTGACGGGAGCTTCCAGCGACCCGAAGGATCTCAGCCTACCGCTTACAGCCTATAGCCTACAGCTTTGACACACGCGCAGCAGCGAACGCCCACGCCGGCAAACCATCGCCTGCGCGTCGCTAGAAGTCGGACACAACCCAAGCATTACATTTGATTCACCTCCAATCACTAAAAAGCCAATAGCTGAAAGCCGACAGCCACAACACCACCTATCCATTAGAACACCACCGGTGGCCAATTCCCAGCGAAAACTGACAAGAAAAGATAGCCGCCCGCAGTCCCTCTTCTTCGCGCTCCGCTGGCCCCGATTCCGCAGCACAGGTCGGCCTCTCAGGGCCGGGGAGGTGGGATTTAGAGAAGATACGTTACGGTCCAAGGACTAAGCGGCTCTGGATGTCACCAACCGCCAAGCGAAACCAGTTCTGCAATTCAGGGCGTTTACTCCCCATTGCCGGACGAGCCGGCAACCGCTCCCGAAAGGGGGTGGCTAGCCGTGCCACGCAGGCGTTTTGGCAACCGAACACCGGTGCGCAGTAGCGTGCGTTTGGCGAAACACAGCTTGCGAACAACGACGCTGCTGCCGAGATCCGAAATCGCTGCAAAATCCAGTGCAGCAACCGTCGGAATGGTGCGGAACTGCACCGCATTCTGCAGAGCGAGCCGGAGAAATCGGAGAAACACTATGTTTCCAGTAGTGCGGGAAGCACCGAAGTAGTCCGGGAGGGACTCGAATCTCCCGCGTTTTCCCCGCAAATTACAGCACTTCTCTCGAAAGCGCTGCGCAATGCGCTGCGCGAGATTCTGGGGGAAGGATCTCAAGAGAAATCACGCTAGAATGACTTCTGTTCTAGACACACTTCCAACTAGCCAGCTGATCCCTGGCGTCGGCTCGCCTCCCTGTTCTTCTATCCTTCGAACAGGTGGCGAGCCGGGTTGGCTACGATGAAGGGTAGGCCATGGCCAACGTTTCCGATGCTGATATTGAGGCTGCCGTCGCGGCTGCTGGGAGAGTCGATTACACCGCTACCGTGGAGTTGAGAACCGTTTTTCAGTTTCAGGAAATGCAATGGGAATATGAACGCCCAATTCTCTTCATCGTTCAGATCGGATCGATGCTCTATCACGATCTGCATGCCCTTTGGGAAGCACTTGAAATTGACGGTGTCCGGGAGGCGCTCGACCGAGCGAACGACTACCCAGCAGTGGTTGCCGGTTGCCCGGGTAACTCATTCACGGAAGCGACCTATTCGGCTGGGATCGAAATTCTTGATCGGCTTACTGAGTTGCATGAAGGCGAGTCGCCTCACTGGTCGTTTCACCAGATCAGGGACCGGGAGTTGCCACCACCGAAGTTGAATCTGTTCTGGTTGCGCCGCCAGCATTTCAACACCCTTGCCAATTCTCTGCGGGAGTTGGAGCCCGTTCCACCCCTCAACCGTTTCTCACTCAGCAAAGAACTAAAACGCGCAACGTCAGGGCGTTCTTCATTGCCCAGACCTTCCTACAACGAGGATCGTGACCGCTTTATCTACGAGGAGAGGATGAAGGTTCCTCCTACTCCCTACTCGGAAATTCGGAAAAGAATCAAGCAGGTTGACGGTTGGTCGCACCTTGGTAGCGACCCAGGGGCGCGACGAGCCGCCCAGAATTACGTTGAGAAGCATCGGCTGCCGCCGATGCCTAGCTTCTCTTAGAAGGTTCAACGAAGCGCATCGAAGCGCTTTGGTAAGTTATGTAAGCGCTTCGATGCGCTTCAATTTTCAAGCGAAACTTCTCTCGCTATTCTCTTGCGCAGTGTCGCAGGCAATGCCGCCTGCTTCTCTTGATTACTCAACACGTGTAAGGGTTTTTCCGATGACAGTTCCGGTCTCGCGCCGCCTTCTTCTCTCTCGCGAAGAAGCTGCAAAACAACTTGGTATTGGTATCCGCACGCTCGATGCTCACATCAAGCTCGGCAATATCGCACACGTTCCCATGGGGCGGCTTATCAAGCTCCACCCGCAGGAGCTTCAACGCGTCGCTGACGAAGGCCTTCCGATCCTGTGCCCGTCGCGGTAGCCGGTTTTTCCCTGCATTCCTCGAGAACATAAGCAGCCCTTCGCATGAAGCACATCACTCCTACGCTTACGAAATTCAAACGACTTGCACGCCGGCTTGGCTTGCGGGACTTTGAGGCGGCTGGCGTGCTAGAGCTACTGTGGATCGCCACCCAAAACGAAGCTCGAAGGGGCGATATCGGCAGGCTTTCCAACGAGGAAATAGCGATTGCGATCGACTGGGGACGCGATGAAAACGAGCTGGTTGACGCACTCGTCGAAACTGGCTGGCTCGACCCTCACCCTGAACATCGCCTTGTCGTTCACGACTGGTGCGAGCACGCACCACGGTATGTGAAAGGCGTGGTATCGCGGCAGGGGGGCTTCATCGTAAAGTCGCTAGAAGTTGAACCTACGTCGTCGACATACGTTGATGACGTAGGTTCGACTCTTGCTAGCAGCGAAAGCTCAAAACGCACGAATGCTACGTATGTTGATAACGCACGTCCTGAACGTATGTCGTCTGCGCACGTAGCCAACAGTAGTACCCATACAACCCTACCCAACCAAACCCCACCCCACCCCAGCGAGTGCGACGAAGCGTCGCACGCGTGTGATTGGGGGGAGGTGGTGGATAAATTGGAGGGAGCAGGGGTGAGCCAGACGGGCAAGGCGATCGCCTCCGCTCGCGAAAACGGCGTTGCTGCCGAGCACGTTCTCGAAGTCGTCGCGTATTGGAGTAGATACCGAAATGGTTGGAGTCAACCCGCGCTCGCTTTGTATCGGCGTGTCTGCGCGGCGAAGCCCGACCTGCAAGTTTCCGAGGGGTGGCTCGACTTCCGACGTGGCTACGCTGCTGCTGACGTGAAGCCACCGCTATCGGCTGCGGTTCAATCACTCATGGCCGAGCTTGATGCCGACGATGGGCTTTCGCGGATTGTTGCGGGCTCGCACAGTTTCCCACGAACTGAGTGGAAGGCGGTGCAGCAAGAAGCAGCGAGAGAGGCACCGCATGGGCTTCCGCGAAATAGAGTTAACCTGCTTGCGGCAAAGCTATGGCGGGAGAAGCACCAGCGAAGTGAGGTGTCAGCATGAAAAGGCTTTACCCGCGACCGCCAAAGCAGTGTCAGCGCGAGCCGTTCACACGTGCTACCCGGGAGCGAGCGAAGCGAATCGGCCGCGACGAGGCCGAACGCCTGCTGCGCGAGCACTTGCCAAACATGGCGGAAGCGTTGCTGGCGACCTGGCCGGCAGGCGAGCCGATTGGTCCGGCTTGTGAAGCGGCACTGCTTGGAATTGTGGAGGATGGCGAATTATGAGCGATACACAAACCAGAAAAGCAACCTTCGTTGGCGATGTTGCCCGCGGCGAGGCTGCCGGCGAGGTTTTCCAGGAATGGCACTCGGCGCTCGACGTGCTTCGCTTGAATGGCACGATTGATTTCGATAGATGGGTGGAAGCGGCTGACCTGATTGAGAGCTTCACGCGGCCGACGCTCATCGTTTTTGATTCGAACTGCCAAGCAACTCAAGGCTTCGCTCTGGTCGAGCAGGCGGTGCGGTTTGCTCGGCAGGAAAGACGCCTGCCGGTTGGCCTGCTGCTTCGCGCTGGTCTCGGCTACGGCCTGAGATTAAGCACTTATTTCGATGTGACTTTCGTCACGCCCGAATCGACCGTTGGTGTTACCGCGGCGCGCACGCTCGACGGCGAGTTGGCAACTGGCTGGCGCTGGCACGCCGACCAGGTGCCCGGTCCCGGCGTTGGCTGGCAAGTTTCCCGCGAACGATTGCTGTGGCTTCGGGATCAGCACATCGGCGCGGAGTTGGCCGAGTCGTTGTTCTCGCTGCTGCTTTCCCGAGACGAAGCGTTTGCATTCGAAACGTTCACCGAAGTTACACGAGGTCACTCAAAATGAGGCACGAATTAGCGGCACTGCTGCCGGCGGCAACTGCTGAACTTCACGAAGCGTTGGCGATTTCGCCAACGCACCAGGTTGCGCGTTATCGCGAGGAATCAAAAATGGTCGCGACAAGCCGGATCGACGGCGTGTTGACGCCTTGGTATCTGGAGCGGGTTCGTGAGCGGCTCTACTCGTTGCTGCGAAACGACTCAGTCGGCCACGTAATCCTGCGCATGAGTTCGCCGGGCGGTCTGGTCGCTGGCACACCTGAAACAGCCGATCTTGTGCGAGAGCTGAGCGAAGCGAAAGCGGTAACTGTGGTTGCGAGCGAATACCTAGCGAGCGCCGCCTATTGGATCGCCTCGCAAGCAACCACAATCGTCGCCTCGCCTTCAACGGTGGTGGGCTCCGTTGGTGTGGTTTCGGTGCTCACTGATTCGAGCGCGGCTTACGAAGCGGCTGGCATTAAAGTGATTCCGGTTGCCTCGGCAAATGCGAAGCATCGCGGAATGCCCGGCGTGCCTGTCACTGAGGGCGATATTGAGGCGGTTCGCGCACAGGTGGAGGAAGTTAGCAGGTGGTTCCTCGCGTATATAAATCGCGTGCCGCCGCGGCGCTCAAGAAAACGCATGACTTCCGACCAGATACTGCAGGCGATTTCCGCCGAAACCTACTACGCAGAGGAAGCGTTGAAGCGGGGCTTCGTCGACGAGGTGGCAGCACCCGAGCATGCCATCGCGAAGGTGCTGGCGAACGACAAGCACGCCGATCTTCACGGCAAGGATGCCTACGAGAAATACGCCGAGCTGGCTATCGCCGCGCACCCTGGCATCGACTATTTGGCAGACCTCAGTGAATCACAGGAGGCTGCTTTGCGACGCAAATACCCAACACTTGCCGAAGCTGCCGACGACTACCGGCGGCTCCACTAGAAGAGCAACAAACCACTCCCCCCCCACCACCACAAAGGATTGAAGATGCCGACCGCGACTCAGAAGAAAGAAACCCGCCTGCTGCCCGTCACAAATGAGGTGCTCGCGATCTTAGAACGTGTTTTAAAATTCACTTTTCCGCGCTGGCCAGTCTTTTCGACATGAGGCTGATCATGGCGACGTAGGTGATGGCTTCGCTGGAGGCGGTTGTTTTTTCGTAGTCCTTGCTGTTCCGTCGATGTCGGGCCAGCCAGGCGAAAGTTCGTTCCACGATCCATCGCTTCGGCAATACCACAAACCCTTTTAGGCCGACTGGCCTGAGCACCGTTTGTAGAATCCAACCAAACGTTTCCCAGGTCCAATCGGGCAACCCTGATCGACCGTACGCGAAGTCGCCAAACACAATCTTGATTCGCTTGAATTGCTCGCCCAGCTTGTCCATTACCCATTCGGCTCCGTCCTGGTCCTGCCAATCCGCGCTATGAACGACTATCGCGAGCAACAATCCGAGCGTATCGACCGCCACATGACGCTTGCGGCCCGTGATTTTCTTGGCCGAATCGTAGCCCCTTTCTTCACCTCCTTCGGCCGTGCGAACCGATTGGCTGTCGATGATCGCTACCGTGGGTGTCGACTTCTTGCCTGCCGCTTTGCGTGTTTTGGCTCGCAACGCATCATGAATCTTCTGCCACGTGCCATCATTTCTCCAACGCCAGAAGATGCCGTAAACCGTACTCCAATTCGGAAAGTCCTTAGGCAGCATCCGCCACTGGCAGCCCGTGCGGACGACGTACAAGATCGCGTTGATGATCCGCCGGCGGTCAATCGGACGACGTCCGAACTGCGAACGTGCTGGCAACAACTGACGAAGCAATTGCCATTGTCGATCGGTGACATCACTGCCATACTTCCTTTCCGTTTTCATGCTACGGCTCCTTCCTCAGGCTGCTAACCAAAAGAGGGAGCCGTAGCTGTTTTTCTTTAATCAGGCAATTTCAAAACACGTTCTGAGACAACGAGCGAGAAAACAAACTGCGGATGGCGGTTGCGTTCGAGGCGGTTGTCGATGCCCTAGAATCTCGCCATGCCCTACTCACCCCCGCTGAATTTCATGTGAGCCCAGAAGAGTGGGCGATACTCCAGACGGGCGTAGCGAGCGGTCGGAGCGGCCAGCCTCGAATCGAGAGCAAGCACGACGTTGCGAGACTCTTACAGGCTCGCCGCAATTGCAATCGAATGCTTGAGGAAATCGGGGGCTGGCCCGAACCGTTACAGGCCGCCCAACAGAAACTGGAGGAAGCCGAAAAAACGCTAAATGAAACGCGGGCCACTATCGAGGATCTTTCGGTAGAGGCGGAAAACGAACCGGCGTTGGAGTCTCAGTTGCGAGCAATTACCTCACGGCTGGCTGGTCTCCGCGAACGGCACTCGAAAGCGAACAGCGACGTGATTCGCATCAAACGCTTGTATGATTGTTTGTGCAAATCGGCTCCCCCCATCTTACGTGAAGTCGTCGAGCGTCGAGCCACGGATTTGGGGGTGGATGCATCGCGGCGAGCGGCCGAGCATCTTGCTCGCGAGATCGCAGACGAAAAGAGAATGAGCGATCAAAGCAATTCGCAATCGCTGTGGTCTTGGCTTTCGCCACACACTCGATATCGCATCGTATGGCAGGCGGTGAAGAACCTCTGCCCGGAGGCCTTGGAAGTCTCCAGCGAAGGAAAGAAATCGCTGAATCGTAAAAGGTGGAGCGAGTTTCTTGAGAGCATGCGTGAAGCCATTCCAGCGAAAGAAAAGAAGCTTGCGGAGCTTCACCAAGAGATCGAGCAATTGGTGGAAGAATCACGCGAGCCGATCCATGCGTGGATCAATGCGCGACAGCTAGAAGTTTCGATGCTGCTGCCGAGCGACTGAGCTAATCAGTCGTGGTGGCGGTTTTTCCGTTTTAGGTTTTGCAAAGGAGTCATGGAGATGAGCGAACAATCAAACAGTCAAGCCAGTGAGGAAGAAGTGGGAGGCCTGTCGCTAGCGGAGGCACGCGTCAAGGTGCGCGAGATCCAACGAGAAAGCGGCAAGACTCGCAGGCAAGCGTGGGCAATTTTGAAGCGTCGGAATCCCAACGCACGCGAAGCCTCGAAAATGGGCCGCCTACCACTGTAGCAGACCTTGCGGATGGCAGCGGGCTTGCTCGCGACGGTCGGCCGCTGGCGGCCCGCTGCCACTTGAATTCACCAGCGGGCTGCTATTGCGTTGGGTTGACGAAAAGGGCTCAGGTGATGAGCCAAAGCAAAAGCCAACGCGAGGCGATGGCAGGCGAGCTGTGGCGAGCCCTGGGGCACCCCCCACCCCCCCCGGGGGCCAAGGGTCCTTTGCCGGCCCCCCCTCCCGCAGTGGGCTCCGCCAGCAATCGCGGCACTTTTATTTACTCGAAGGTCAGAGGGTAAGTAAGTAAGTGGGCGCGGCTAGAAGGCCCCAGATGGCGTTCCCCCCGGTATTCCAGAAGCTCCTCGCCGCCAAATCACTTACTTACAGAGGCTCTCAGAAGGGATTTAAGCATGGGCACAAAGTTCGAACTTCAAGGCTCCGGTCGCGGTGCGGTGGAGCTGATCCGTCAGCTAAACGCCGAACTCGACAAATCGGAACAGCAAGGG
This sequence comes from Aeoliella mucimassa, assembly GCF_007748035.1. Taxonomy (NCBI): domain Bacteria; kingdom Pseudomonadati; phylum Planctomycetota; class Planctomycetia; order Pirellulales; family Lacipirellulaceae; genus Aeoliella; species Aeoliella mucimassa. Next base: position 5,386,350 of record NZ_CP036278.1, on the reverse strand, counting down.
GCCGGCGCGGCGAAAGGCCTCGCGAAGCTGAAGAGCGAGGCGGAGCGATTCGCGGCCACGGGCGACAAGGTCGAGCAGTATAACCACAAGCTCGCGCGGCTCGCCCAGTACGTCGAAAAGGGAGCCTTGGAGCAAGGCAAGGCCGAAGCCGCTGCGAATCGTTGGCGTCAACAGCTTGACCGCCTCGACCCAAAGCTTCGGGAGGCGGCCGAGAGCGAACGCAAGCTCGCAGCGGAGTCGGAGCGAGTCAAGCAGGCGCTGCGGCAGCAGGGTGAAACGCTCAAGCAGTCGCTGGAAACTCCGCAGGAGTCGTTCAACCGAAAACTACGTGAAACGATTAAGCTGCACCGGGCGGATGCGATCAGCGTAGAGACGCGGCGACGTAGGATCGCCCAGCTTCGTGGCGAGCTGCACGCGGCGACCTCGGCCACCAAGGGGATGTTCAGCAAGCAGGTGCTTAGCGGTTTGGCCGCTGGCGTGACTGGCTTGCTGAGCGTTGGGTCGGCCGCCAGCACGGCAATGCAGACACTCCGTCAGATGGAACAAACCGCGCAGTCGGCCAGCAGCGCGGTGGTTGAATCGCTCGGGTCACTCGGCGAGCTGCAGCAGGTCTCCGACTCGCCGGAAGATTACTTGGCCAATCTCGGCGTGGCTCGGGAGGCGGTCAAACGCGGCATCTTCGAGAATTACTCGCAGGGCGGTGATTTCGCGATCGCTGTGAAGAATGCAGGCTACTCGAAAGAGGACGTGAGGGCGCTCCTCGATATCGGAGAGAACCGACAAATCGCTGGCGACAAGCTGATTGAGTTCGGCAAGTCCGCCAGCAAAGTTGGCAACCTGTATGATGGGCGGTATTCACTGCGCGAAATCGCCGACCGTGTCTCAGTGTCTTCGAAGGAAACGCAGGTGTCGGCGGCTGAGACCGCCCAGGCCAGCACGAAGTTTGGGCAGCAGTCTCGCGAGTTGAAGTTCACCGGCGACTCTTCAATGGCGGCGTTGGCCGTGCTGGAAAAACAGGCGGGCAACATCGACCAGGCGGGAACGCAGCTCGGCGCGTTCTATAACTCGCTCCTACGTCGCGGCCTGGCGAAAGGGACGCTGGTAGAAACGCTCGATAGCATCCAATCGCAAGTAGATGCTGGAAGCACGGCCATCAACGTGTTGGGCGAGAGCAACGCTGCGATGGCGTTCTCGGCGTTGCAGAACGATCGTGCAGGCTTCGCTCGGATTCGCAGCAACCTCGCCGCGGCCGATGGCTACCTGGATGCTCGCCGGTTCATTGATGTCGATCCTTCCGTGAGCGCCGCGAATATGGTGCCCGGCTCGGCTGGTCGGTTGAAAGATGCGGCCTTGAAGTATGGCGATATTGAATCGGCGAGCGAGGCGGCCGCGAACGACATCGAAGCAGCCTGGCTCCGTCGCGGCCATCCAACCATGGCGGCCATTGGTCGCGGCCTGACGAATACGCAAGACGCGCTAGGTGATGATCGCAGTATCGTGCTAGGCGCGGCGAGGAACGAATACATCGGTCTCGAGAACCGCCTTGGGTACGCGAAGTATTTGCAGTCGACCCCCGGCAACGCAAACGAAGCGATCGTGCTTCAGAGGCTCATTCCGCTACTAGAAGAGCAATTGGAAGTCCAAAAACGAAGCCTTGGGATTCAAGAGCAAAACGAGCTGGATAAGGGCAGCGAGCGCGTGCCTGTGCGAGTCTACGGCACGCCTGAGAAATCTGCTGGCGAACTCCTCTACGAACGCTACGGCACGACCCAACAGGAGTAGTGAGAAACGCATGACCATCGACAAACACATTCGCAAGCTCTTCGTAGATTGCTACGTCGGCCTGCCCCACATCGATATTCAGATGCACCAGGCGGCCGAGCACATGACCTCGGCTTTCGTCGACTGGCTAATCACGGACCTGGTCACCGTCGACGAGGTCCGCGCGTGCAGCACGTTCGAAGAGCTGTTAACGCTCGGCAGCGAGGTTGCAGAGAAGCGAATCGCACAGTTGCCCGCCGACGTGCAGGCCGTCGCTCGTGAGTCGGTCGAAAACGCGAATAAGGTGCTGCGCGAGGAGTTGGCGATGCTGAAACAGGAGGTCGGCCTGGTGCCACCGTCGTAGGCGGCGGGCTCGGCCGAGCGATTCTGTCCAGGAAACGTTTCCTGAACAGATCGAACATCCCGGTAAGTTTACCGGAAGGTTCAACGAGTACTCGAGCGACGTCGCTGGCGGCGGTGGTCGATCGACTGGAAATCGGTGCAACTTTTTGCACCGATTTCTGACCGCAGCGATGGTGGATAGACTCCGGAATTATTTCCGGAGTCGGGTGGCGAAATCGGTGGAATATTTTCCACCGGTTTCGAAGCGTGAGTGTGGGCCGATCGGTTGTGCCACTTTTTGCACAACCGGTTCTGAGTGCTTCGTAAACTCAGGAAACAGTTCCTGAGTCTACGAGCGGCGAAACGTCAGGCAAAAATGCCTGAACCTTTCGAGCGAACCTTCAGCAACTTTTTGCTGAATGTTGGGGGCGGTCGCGATTGAGATCCCGCCACGTCGCTGGCGGTGGTGCTGCAGGCGGTGGCCGATCGGTTCAGGCAACGTTGCCTGAACCGATCGCTAGTGAACACCCAGAAAGTGCGCTTGACCTTTCAGTGGCGGAAATGCAGAATGTGAGCATGAAACGCCCTTAACGGGAATAGATGACTATGAAACCCAACGATGAAATCAGAGAGCATGCGCGTATTGGTGTGGGGTATCCGCAAGGACCCCGGGCGGGTTCATCTCCGCCTCATAGCGCCAGTACGCGCATGCTCTTTCTTTATGGACTCGCCACTCTGGCGATCCATGGAAGGTTCAACGCGGATGATAAGTGTTGCGAAAAACAAGCGAGTCGCCCCCCTTTCTTCACGTTCCCCGGCTAGCAAGCGAGCGCTGAAGGACGTAGACATCGAGCGAGGGGAGCACCACTACAAGGAATCTTGTCGCTGCCCCCGCTGCAGCTATGCGAATGCGGCGGCCGATCGAATCGCAAGGTTCATGGCCTCGGAAAAGAAGCTCAGCGCAGTCACGAATCGCGATCGGGCGTTAGCTCGCTCGGCGCGGCGATTAGCGAGGCGAGCAGAGCTAAATGCTGCCACCGAGCAGGCGCGGGCCGAGTGGGCCGCGAACGTCGCGGCCAAGCAGCTATCGACCGACGAAGTGGTTTTCCCCGCCGGGATCAAGTGGGTCGACGTGGAACCGATCAGCAAGGCCGAACTGGCCGAGGTGCTGGCGGACGTGACCGGCGAATCGGAAGGGGGCTGCGAATGATGGCAACCGTCGTACCTAGGGCGCACGTGGTCGGGCACGATCTATTGGAGGCAGCAAAGCCACTTGCTTTGCTGGGATGGATCGCACCCGCCCTCATCACCGCACGCCTAGCCCTTGAAAGTGCTTTGCGTGAGATCGTCGCCGATGCGGGGTGCGAGCCCAAGCACCCTAGCGGTATCGTCGCACTAGTTGACGCTGCGGTGCTTCACGACTTGCTGCCAAGCCCTGTAGCGAGCAAAGCGAAGCGATATGCGGTGAGCCTCAATAGAGTGGCTCACGGCAAATCGATCAACCTGCAACTCGCGGTAGGCTTGATCGAGTCGATCGAGCATTACCTAGAAGAGCTGCGATCGAAGTAGTAGAGAGACCCACGCCGGCCGCGGCGAGAGTCGCGGCGGCGTGATTTTGAGTGTAACCCACGACAGGTGTTACCAGGTTGAGGCGGAGAAAGTGAAAACTGCCAGAAAGGCAGCCACAGGAAGCGTCAGAATCGCACGGAAGCGGTCGGCATGACCTTTGATACCTACGCTGGCCGAGGCCATCACCGCGGCAGCGTAATTTTGAACTAACCCACGACAGGTGTTACCAGGAGGGGGGAATCAGTGGCCAAACTTGGAAAAGACTCACGCGGAAATCGGTACATTCAATTCGAGAACCGCGACAAGCAGACCAAAACCATTCGCTTGGGGAAGGTCTCAAAGCGTGATGCGGAGGGGGTACGATACCACGTCGCGGAATTGGCGCAGGCCATGATTCTCGGTGGTGTCCCATCCCCGAAGACTACGCGATGGCTAGCAGAGGCCAGCGACCAGATTCGTGAGAAGCTGGCGAAGGTCGGCCTCTGTGAGGATCGTACCCAAGGCACCCTTGGGGTGTTCATTGCAGAATACACGGCGACACGTCCGGACGTGAAGGCCTCGACCAAGGCCGACTGGAAGCCCGTGCACAGGAGCCTACAAGAGTATTTCGGCGAGGGGCGTTCGCTTCGAACCATCACCAAAGGGGATGCGAAGGCCTGGCGTCGACACGCTGCCGAGGGCTCGCCCGAGCGTAAAGTGAAAGGCCGGACGATTCCGGCGAAGCCGTTGGCCGAGAACACGCTGCGGAAGTGGACGAAGATAGCGAAGTCGCTATTCAACGCAGCGATCGACCATGGTTTGCTGGAGGTGAATCCGTTCGCAGGGCTGCCTGCAACGGTAACCGAGAATCGAGAACGCGACTATTTCGTGACGCCAGAGCAGGCTTCCCGCGTGCTCCAGGCTTGCCCAGATCAGGACTGGCGAAGCATCTTCGCCCTTTGCCGCTGGGGTGGCCTGCGGTGCCCCTCTGAGGTGCTGACGCTGAAGTGGTCGGACGTGCTTTGGGATCAGAATCGATTCATCGTTGATAGCCCCAAGACTGGACACCGGGTAGTGCCGTTGTTCCCCGAGTTGCGGGCGGTTCTCGACGAAGCATACTTCGGCGACGACACCCCGGAGGTGTTCGTAGTGAACAAGCAACGCAACGCCACCGCGAACTTCCGTACCACGATGATGAAAATCGTGAGGCGGGCGGGCCTGGCTCCCTGGCCCAAGCTGTTCCACGCCCTGCGGGCTTCCAGGGCTACCGAGTTGGCCGACCAATGGCCTGGGCATGTCGCATCGGCCTGGCTTGGGCACTCCCAGGAGGTCGCCAATAAGCATTACCGACAGGTAACCGAAGACCACTTCGAACTGGCGGCCACTGGTACCGGGCGCGCTGCGCCATGCGCTGCGCAACCTGCTGTCAACGAGTTGCAAGAGGTATTGGCAAAAATCGACGGCACTGGAAATACAGAGGTATTACAGTTGTTGCGACTGGTTGACAGTTGTATAGTAGTCCGGGAGGGACTCGAACCCCCGACCAAGGGATTATGAGTCCCCTGCTCTAACCGACTGAGCTACCGGACCAAGTTGTACGTGGGCCTGGATCGCGAGGATCCGCCCCTTGGTAAGTTATCAAGTATACACACCTAGCCCATGGCTGGGCGAGTGCCGCTGCCTGAGGTGTTGCTATGCTCGCCGCTTACCAGAGCGATTACTTTGTTGCCCGCTTGCGGGGTCAATTCGCTGTTAGTGGCCAGCACACGAAGGCGGCCTTTTTCGGGCACCAGGAACATTATCACCGCGGTCTCGCCATATTTTGTGCGGAAATCGTCGAGGGTGAAATCGTCGCTCAGAGTGGTTTTCTTGATGCGATACCCATCTTCGTACAGTTCTCGTAGGCGATCTTCCGTGAGATCCTGGGTAAACAGGATTCGACCTCGCAAGTGAGATGGAATCCGCTGATGTCGTTCGCTGGTTTTCTCGTGCAGGGCTAACTGATAGACATTCGCCGAGCCAAATTGTTCGGCAAATTGACTGACAGCCAGCGTATTTACTTCGTCGTTGGGGGTCATCGCCAGCAATTTCCCCACGTCGCCTAGGTCGGTCTCGCTGTGCACGAATTCGCTGCCGATGCTGGCGTAGCAGACCGAAAGCCCATCCATGCGGGCGGCGGAGATGTTCTCGGGGTTCGTGTCGACCATCAACGTCGAGAATCCTTCGTTCTTGAGCGCCTTCGCGATTTCGCGGTTCACAGGAGTCGCACCGACGAACATCACGCCCTGGGGATCTTCGCGGGAGAGGCCCAACCAGCGTGCCAAGGGGCCGAGCGACAGCCCGTAGATAGTGACCGTTCCCACGACGGTGAGAAAGGTAATGAGTACTAGCTTGTCGCCTTCGGCGGCGTATTCCGAGTTGTTCTTCGCGATGCCGAACGCAAACAGGGTGGCCACCGAAGCCGCAACGATTCCGCGAGGGTGAATCCACGCCAGGAACATGCGTTGCTTTTGAGTCAGTTCGCTGCCGATGGTCGAGATGAAAACTGCTAGTGGGCGGACCACCAGGATCAGCATCAACACCATGACGGCACCACCCCAGCCAACATCCTTAAGCTGCTCAGCGGTCGGTTGGATTCGCGAGGCTAGCGCAATGAAGAGTACCGAGAGCAAAAGCACGCGCAGATTCTCTTTGAACTCGATGACGTGCTTGATGGTCACCTTGTGCTGATTGGCTAGGTACATGCCGAGTGCGGTGACCGTAACCAGACCCGACTCGGGTTGCAGCAGGTTCGAAACCGCAAATGCCATGAGGACCAGCGCCAGAATCACAGGATTCTGCAGGTAGTCGGGCACCAGGTAGCGTCGCATTAGTTCGCGGATTCCCCAGCCACCGATGTAACCGAGACCGATTCCGATAACCACTGTTTTGCCGAGCGCTACTAGCGTGCCATGAGCCATGGTGTCGGCCGAGGGATGGGCGACCGCTTCGTAAACCAACGCAGCCAGCACCGCTCCGATGGGGTCGTTGATAATGCCTTCCCATTTGACGACCGAACCGAGCTTGCGCTCCGGGCGTACCTGGCGCAATAGTGGAAGAATAACCGTAGGCCCGCTAACGGTGAGCAGCGCGCCGACCAATGCTGCCATTGGCCAGGAGAAACCGACCAGCCAGTGAGCCGCTAGCGCGGTGAGCACTGCAGTGATTAGTAGGCCAATGGTGACTAGCCGAATGACGACGCCGCTATGATCGCGAATCTCTTTGAAACTTAGCGACAGACCTCCTTCGAATAGGATCACCCCGACGGCAAGCGACACCATGGGGAACAGTATCGAAGAGCCTTCCAGGTAATCTTCGGGAGGGCCGACTAGATAACCAAGTCCGAAGCCAAAGAATAGTAGCAGCACAATCGCCGGCAACTTGAATCGCCATGCCAACCACTGCGCTGCAATGCCAACAGTCAGCAGAAGCGATAGGTAGATAGGTGTCGGCAATGAATCCATGGCAGCCGTTGGTTAGTAATGGTGAAAACCAGTAGAAGACAGCTACCAATCGCAGGGAGTCAGATATTAGGCAGCCTGGTCGGCGGCCTCAGTCTGCTCGATGTCTTCCGTCTCTTCTTTATTGGCTGGTTGCTTGTTTTGGCCAGAGTTGGCGGCTTCCATTTCCTCAAATACTTGCTTGGCGTCGGCTGGCAAATCGTCCAACACCATCACAAGTCCGCTTTCACGGATTGCCTTATCGGCGATTGGCAAGAACTCGCGTGCGAACTCTAAGCAAACACTCTCGGTGGCCTTTTCGTCGGGGCTAGATATCGAGGTGAAATAGAGCTTGTAAAGTGCCCGGCAGTAACCAAATGCAACACGTGCGTCCTCTGGACTTGTCCAGACGATCGATACATTGTCGGCCGAGGTTCCTTCGGCAAGTGGTTCGGGTTTCCACCATGCCCAATAAACTCGCTGAAAGGCTTCCTGACCATTGCGGGCAAGGCGAAACTTGGCCGTCGAGAATTCTGCGGTCGGGAGTTGCGGCACATCGATATCAACAGCACCGATCTTGCCAACTTGTTCGTAACCCGCATTCACATAACAGATGTTAGGCGTGTGTTGCGAAACTTGGCGGAAGTGCCCCACGATAAACCAAATGGATACTTGTTCATTGGTTTTCTTGTTGCGGTAGATACGATCGATGTAGCCATCGGCACCGGCCAGTTTACGAACGTCCTCGGCTACCTCGTTGTCTTCACCAACCCAGTCGCCAAATTCCTTAGGGATGCCGGTTTGCAGCAAGTAAGCACATTGCTTGGCTGGCATATTGGCTCCCCACACCCAATTCATCAGGTACCACTGGTAGCCAGTTAGTACCGCGAGGACCGGTAAAAGTACGATAAAAGGTAGGTATTTCGTCATGGGGGAGCTGCCTGGGAAAAGGTGCTTAAGTGCTTTGCAGGTAGTACTTTGCGCACACTAGGCCAAGTGTAAATAATACTTTGTAAGAATAGGCCTGTGTTCTGGGAGTGTCAAGCAATGGATCGCTGACAGGACCGCCGTGAGAGTGGCGAGAAACCGTCCCCACCGAGCATCTGTTTGCAGGCTTCTGGTAATGCGCAAACATTCAGCCTCGAGTTGCCTATGTCTCTTCTCTAATGCTACGCAGGCTGGCTTGGTAGTGTTCGGGGAGGATGGCCTTTAATCTCACCCGTTTTCAGGCCGTTTCATCTGCACAACCGACAAAGCTGGCTTGCGGAACAGGATACTGTTGGCAGAAAGCAAGTTGGTGTTATTCGCCGAGGAACTTCTTCACTACTTCGTCGGGAGCAGGCCCGTAGTCGCTCGGCGTCATCGAACACCCTGCCCGACCTTGGCTCAGACTCCGCATGGCACTGGAGTACCCAAACAGGTTGGCTAGTGGTGCCTCGGCATGCAGTACCGTGTCGTTGCCGCGAGTCTCGGTTTGATGGATGATGGCTCGTCGCTGTTGGAGGTCACCTACCAGGTCGCCGACGTGCTCATCCGGTGTAGATAGCTCAAGCTTCATAATCGGTTCAAGCAGCACAATGCCTGCTTCACGCAGTCCTGTGTCAAACGCGTGATTGGCGGCCGTGCGGAAGGCGATTTCCGTCGCGTCGGTCTCGTGTACTTCGCCGCCCAGCACGGTGACCTTCATTCGCATTAGCGGGAAGCCTAGCGAACCACCACCAGCGGCGGCGTTTTCCAGCTCTTCCATCACCACATTCAAGTATTCGTTGGGAAGCCCGTGATTGGGGTCGACCGTAACAGTAACCGGTGGAGCATGGGCGGCCAGCGGCCCGGTGGCTACGAACGGTTCGACGCGTAGCTTTACCGCTGCGGTATGTTGGACGCCGTTGATCAAGCGATTGCACTCGCCGACTACTTCGACCGCCTTGTCGACCGTTTCGCGGTAACTCACTCGTGGGCGATGCACCTTGACGTTCAGTTTGTAATCGCGTTCAAGCTTGTGCTGGATCACTTCCAGATGCAACTCGCCCATACCGCTGATGATGGTCTGGCCGGTCTCTTCGTTCTCAATCGCGGCAAACGTGGGGTCTTGCTTGCGAAGCATATCGAGCACGTCGGAGAGCTTCTTCTTGTCAGTTGTACTCTCTGGTTCGATAGCCATCGAGATCACGGTATCGGGGAACTCAATCGACTCGAGTTGAATCGGCTCACGAGTATCGCACAGCGTGTCGCCGGTAATGCTGTTGCGCAGTCCAATCACCGCACAGATATCGCCCGCTTGGGTTTCGGTGAGTTGCTCGTCTTTCTTGCTCGCATGCAGCCGCCAGAGCTGCGCGACGTTTTCTTTCTTGTTCTTGCCTGCGTTCAGCACACGGCTGTTCGGTTTAAGCTCGCCGGAGTAGATGCGAATCCAGTGCAGGTCGCCAGTCTTGAATGGTTGCACCTTGAACACCAATGCACAAAACGGTTCGGTGGTGTCCGGCTTGCGCGAGATCTTCTTGCTCTCGCCTTCTTCCCCCTTCTTTCCTCCCGATTTGCTGCTCGGATCGGTGCCAACCACGGGAGGCATCTCCAGCGGATTCGGCAGATAGGCGGCCACCGCGTCGAGCAGTGGCTGCACGCCCATGCCATGCAGGGCCGAACCGCAGAGCAAGGGTTGGATTTGCTGATGCACCGTGGCGTCGCGAATCACGCGATGGATCAGCTTCTCCGGAATCGGCTCTTCGGCAAGTGCCAGTTCCATCAACTCGTTGCTGTAGTCATAAAGCGATTCCAGCAGCTTCTCGCGATAGAGTTGAGCCTCGGTAAGCAGTTCTTCGGGAACGTCTTCTTCGTCGATGCGAATGTCTTCCTTCCCGCCGGGGAAGGTGAGCAGCTTCATGCGGATAAGATCGATCACGCCACGGAATGGATTGTCGGTGTGGGGAGGTCCTTGCCCAACGGGAATCTGTAGCGGAACCGGCGTCGCGTGCAACCGGTTCTCGATTTCTTCCAGCACCGCGTGGAAGTCGGCCCCTTCACGATCGAGCTTGTTAATGAAGGCAATCCGTGGCACGCCATACTTGTTAGCCTGACGCCATACGGTTTCGCTTTGAGCCTCTACACCTTCTCGGGCGCTAAACACTACCACCGCTCCGTCGAGCACTCGCAGGCTTCGCTCTACTTCAGCAGTAAAGTCGACATGCCCGGGCGTGTCGATCAGGTTGATGTTCACCTCTTTCCAAGGGAATTGCACGCACGCCGAATAGATGGTGATGCCCCGCTCGCCTTCCTCGGGATCGTCGTCGGTGGTGGTAGTACCTTGATCCACGGCGCCGGCGCGATGCTTTGCGCCGCTGACCCACAGCATTTGCTCGGTAACGGTGGTCTTGCCGGCATCGATGTGAGCAATGATGCCGAGGTTGCGAACTTTGGTAAGGTCGGTAGCCATGATTTCTTGGTGGAGTCGGAGCTCGCACGGGCAGCGTCGAGTCGACTCCCAATTGTGCTTACATGGCTCGGGCGGCCATGCTTGCGGGGATGCCAATTAGTAATAGTGCCAGCAGCATTTCCAGCCGCCAGTCATTCAGACCCAGCCAGCCTTTCACATGGATCCAGTAGTACAGACCAACTGCAACCGCTACAAACGTTGCCAGTAGTAAGTAGCAATGCCTTGAGCATCAGGAGGACTCGCAGCAACAGGAAATACTTGGTTCGGCTTGGTGTTACGATCCGCGCATGGAAAAAGCCAGGGGCCAGAGACCAAGATTCTACCATAAGAACCTTGATCCCTGACCCCTGGCCTTGATGACTTCTTTCGTTACCAGGCGAAGTGAGCAAATGCCCGGTTGGCGTCGGCCATACGATGGACGTTTTCGCGTCGGGTCATTGCAGTACCCTCGCGGTTGAATGCTTGAACCAGTTCGTCGGCCAGCTTCATGTGGGTGGGACGACCCTTCTTTTCGCGAACGGCCATCAGAATCCAGCGAATCGCCAGCGACTGTTGACGGGTGCGATTCACTTGCATCGGCACCTGATAGGCAGCACCACCAACACGCTTACTGCGAACTTCGATCGAAGGCTTAACGTTCTCCACCGCTTGGGTGAATACATCGATTGGCTCTTCGTCGGGAAGACGCTTTTTGATTTCGTCCAATGCATCGTAGAACACACGCTGTGCGGTGCTCTTCTTGCCATCCAGCATCAGATAGTTGGTGAATTTGGATGCAAGCACGGATCCGTAAACGGGATCGGGCTTCAGTTGTTTGCGGCTGGCGGTAATACGACCCATATTTGGCTCTCAAGTACTGGCGTTTAGCAATCAGCTAAAATGTCTGTTCAGGCAGTTTTCGGGTGACCAACCGTGATTCAAGGTCGGCCGACCGCCTGAGAGTGTGTGTTAACCCTTCTTCGCACCGTAACGGCTGCGGCTTTGCTTGCGACCGTTTACACCCAACGTATCAAGGGCACCACGGACGACCTGGTAGCGAACACCCGGCAAGTCGCGAACACGACCACCGCGGACCAGCACGATGCTGTGTTCCTGCAGGGTGTGGCCTTCGCCGGGGATGTATACCGTGACTTCCTTGCCATTCGACAAGCGAACACGGGTAATTTTCCGCAACGCGGAGTTTGGCTTCTTAGGAGTCATGGTCCGCACTTGCAGGCAGACACCACGCTTTTGCGGGCACTTCTCGAGCACGGGCGACTTGGAAAACTTCCGTTTCGCCTTGCGGTTCTTGCGAACTAGTTGGTTGATTGTGGGCATAGTGCAATAACGCGTTAGTACGTGGTCTAGGTCAGCCCCAAGGGACTTTGGGGAACCACTCAATATAAGGGAATATCTACGGCGGTCAACCGGCCCCTGGCCTGCAATTTTGAGGCCAGGGATTTCGGAAGAACCGCAATATCGGCAATCCCGGCAGGGATTACTCCATCGGTGGCGAAGGAGGCAGGTCTCCATCGTCCATCGCTGGTGGCTCGGGGTCGTTGCCGAGCAAGGCATCCAGGGTGCTGGGAATCTGACCCACTGCGGGTGGGAGTTCGCCGTTGCCAGCCTCGGGCATGCCCGATTGCAGCAGTGGGAAGCTCTTCTCCAGCAGCGAAGCCTTTTCGGCCGCGAGGGCTTCGAGGGCTTCGGGGTTGATCCGGACTTCCGACTCCTGAATGCTCCGGAAACCGGTACCTGCAGGAATCAAGTGACCCAGGATCACGTTTTCTTTCAGGCCGACCAGGTTGTCGGTTCGGCCAGCCAGGGCGGCTTCGGTAAGCACCTTGGTGGTTTCCTGGAAGCTCGCCGCCGAGATGAAGCTTTGGCTCTGCACCGAGGCCTTGGTAATACCAAGCAACTGGGTAGCGGCCGTGGCCTTCTTCGGTTTGGCGCCCTTCGCCAGGGTTCCGCCGAGGGCTTCGATCTGGGCGTTGGCTTGTTCGAGCACGTCCTTGGGAACGATGGCTCCTTCTTCGAACTCGCTGTCGCCCTTGTCCGAAATCCGCAAGCAGAGAGCGATTTTCTCGTTAGCCAAACGGAAGTCGTACTTGTCGACCACACTGCCTGGCAGCAGATCCGTATCGCCCGGCGATTCGATCTTCACCTTACGCAGCATCTGCGAAACGATGATCTCGATGTGCTTGTCGTTAATATCCACACGCTGACTGCGGTACACGTTTTGAATCTCGCGAGTCAGGTACTGCTGAACCGCTTCTTCGCCAGAGACACGCAAGATGTCGTGCGGTACCAAAGGACCATCGACCAGCGAATCGCCCGCTTTGACCAAGTCGCCCGTGTGAACGCGGGGGTGCTTGTTCTGCGTCACGAGATGCTCGCGTTCGATGCCGCTTTCGCTGCGGACGATAATCGAACGCTTGCCACGCTTCTTCTCTTGCATGATCTCGACGACACCGTCGATCTCGGCGATCACCGCAGGATCTTTCGGCTTGCGTGCTTCGAAAATCTCGGTCACGCGAGGCAGACCACCCGTGATGTCCTGGTTACCACCCGCTTCACGCGGGGTTTTGGCCAGCACCGCACCGGGAGCAATCTCGTCGCCTTCCTTAACTTCCAGGTAAGCCTTCTCGGGCATGTAGTAGAAGTCAAGAATCTTGCCATCGGCGGGATCTTCTACGACGATCTGCGGATGCAGGTCGCCCTTGTGATCCATCACCAGATAACGAGTATGGCCGGAGGCTTCTTTCTCGGCGCGAATCGTTTCGCCTTCGATGAGGTCTTCGAAGCGAACCTTACCACCAGTCTCGGCAAGAATTGGAATCGAGTGTGGATCCCATTCGCAGAGCACGTCGCCCTTCTTGACGGTCGAATCTTCTTCGAACATCACGTGGGCACCGGTCGGTACGTCGTATTTCTCGATTTCGCGGCCTTTTTCGTCGACCAGGGAGAGCTCACCGTTGCGAGCGAGCACGATGCGTTCGCCTTCGGCGTTAACCACAGCCTTCAGGCGGGCGTACTTGACGATACCTTCCTTGGTAGCCTTGATATCGCTCTTCTCGACGTCACCACTGGCCACGCCGCCGATGTGGAACGTACGCATCGTAAGCTGAGTACCAGGTTCACCAATACTCTGGGCAGCGATGATACCGACGGCCATGCCTTCTTCGACCAGGTTACCGGTCGACATGTCCATGCCGTAGCAAAGGCGGCAGATACCGAGTGGGGCGTCGCAGGTCATGCCGCTGCGAACCTGAATCTTCTCGAGACCCAGTTCCTCAATCTTGCCAGCGATTTGACCGGTGATGAGTTCGCTTTCGCCAACAATCACTTCGTCGGTAATCGGGTTCACGATGTTCGAACGGCTAACACGACCGCGGATCGAGTCGGCGAGGCTCACCTCGACCTTTTCACCACGGTAGATAATACCCTTGGTGATACCCTTGGTGGTGCCGCAGTCGTGCATGGTGACGACCACGTTTTGGGCGACGTCGGCTAGCTTACGAGTGAGGTAACCGCTGTCGGCCGTCTTCAAAGCAGTATCGGCCAGACCCTTACGAGCACCGTGCGTCGAGCTGAAGTACTCGAGTACCGTCAGGCCTTCGCGGAAGTTCGCTTTAATGGGGGTCTCGATAATCTTACCACTTGGCTTGGCCATCAGACCACGCATACCACCCAGCTGACGCATCTGTTCGACACCACCACGAGCACCGGAGTGGGCCATCAAATACACTGGGTTCACGTATCCGCCATCGCGGAAGTCGTTTTGCAGGGCGGTCATCATCGCGCTGGTGATTTCTTCACGAGCGTGAGTCCAGGCGTCGAGCACGCCGTTGTACCGCTCACCTTCGGTGATGATACCGCGTTGGTACAGCTTATTACGCTTGAGCACTTCCTTCTCAGCCGCGGCGAGAATCTTGCCCTTGCTGTCGGGGGTGACCAAGTCGTCGGTTGCGAACGACAAACCACTGAGTGTCGACTGCTTGAAGCCGAGACGATTCATGTCGTCGAGCAGATCGATCGTGCGACGACGTCCGAGGAACTCGTAGCAGTCGCTAATTACCTTCGACAACTGACGAGATACCAAAGCGGTGTCGTAGTAAGGCATGCCTTCAGGCAGGATCATGTTGAAGAACACACGGCCAACCGTGGTTTCAATCACCTTGCCCTTTGCGTTTGGATTGTCCATCTCTTCACGCATGCAGCGATCTTTTGGCAAACGCACCTTGATCTTCGCATGGGTGCTAACCTTGCCGGCTGCATGGGCCATCTCGACTTCTTCCATCGAGCTGAACGTCATGCCGTCGCCTTTGGAGTCGGGCACGTTCATCGTGATGTAGTAGCAACCCATCACCACGTCTTGCGACGGGCTAATAATCGGGGCACCATTGGCCGGGCTAAAGATGTTGTGCGTGCTCATCATCAGCGTGTGAGCTTCCACCTGAGCCTCGATCGACAGCGGCAAGTGAACCGCCATTTGGTCGCCGTCGAAGTCGGCGTTGAAGCCCTTACACACGAGCGGATGCAGGTTGATCGCGTTACCTTCGACCAGTGTCGGTTCGAAAGCCTGAATACCCATGCGGTGCAGCGTGGGAGCACGGTTCAGCAGCACGGGGTGGTTGGTGATCACCTCTTCGAGGATATCCCAAACCTCTTCGTCCTTGCGCTCGAGCATCTTCTTGGCCGACTTGATCGTGTCGGCATGCCCTAGCTCCTTGAGCCGGCGAATAATGAACGGCTGGTACAGTTCCAGGGCGATCTTCTTGGGGAGACCACATTGGTGCAGACGCAGGGTCGGACCGACCACGATCACGCTACGTGCCGAGTAGTCGACACGCTTACCAAGCAGGTTTTCACGGAAACGACCCTGCTTACCTTTAATCATGTCGGTAAGCGATTTGAGGGGGCGGTTCGAGCTACCGAGCACTGGACGCTTGCAGCGGTTGTTGTCGAACAACGCATCGACCGACTGCTGGAGCATACGCTTTTCGTTGCGAATGATCACTTCGGGAGCGTTCAGGTCGACCAGCTTCTTCAAGCGGTTGTTGCGGTTGATGATCCGGCGGTATAGATCGTTCAAGTCGCTTGTCGCGAAGTTGCCACTGTCGAGCAGCACGAGCGGACGCAGGTCGGGCGGGATCACGGGGATCACGTCGAGCACCATCCACTCTGGCTTGTTGTCGGAGTCGCGAATGGCTTCTACCGTTTTCAGACGGTTGATCAGGTCCTTGGCCTTTTGCTTCGAACCAGTCTCCTTGAGCTCTACACGCAACTCTTCCGAAAGCTTTACCAGGTCGAGTGCACCCAGCAGCTTGCGAATGGCTTCGGCGCCCATGTCGGCTTCGAAGGCACCTTCGCCGTATTCTTCGCGTGCAGCGCGGAACTCTTCTTCCGTGAGAAGTTGTTGCGGCTTCAGCGTGGTATCACCAGGATTGGTCACCACATAATCCTGGAAGTAGATCACCTTCTCCAAGCTGGTGGTCTTCATCGCCAGCAGCGAACCCAGGCGGCTTGGCATGGCCTTGAAGAACCAGATATGCACGATCGGTGCGGCCAGCTCGATGTGGCCCATCCGCTTGCGACGCACGCGGCTGTGGGTGACTTTCACACCACAGCGATCGCAAATCATGCCCTTGTACTTCATGCCACGGTACTTACCGCAGGCACATTCCCAGTCTTTCTCGGGACCGAAGATCCGCTCGCAGAACAGACCATCCTTCTCCGGACGATAAGTCCGGTAGTTGATGGTCTCGGGCTTCTTCACTTCGCCGAACGACCAACTACGAATGTCATGCGGACGGGCCAAGCTGATTTTGACCGAAGCATAGTCGTTAATGCGATCGAAGTTGGAAGTTTCGAGCAGGCTCATGTTTTAGCTCCTGGATGGGTATGGTTCACGCACAAGGCGTGAGATCGCAAAGAAATGAACAGTTTTGCTCACGTGTTCCCTGACGCTAATGCGCCTGTGCGTGAGCCTTCCGTGACCCTGCTCAGATCTGTCGTTTCTCCAACTGCATGTTCAGTCCCAAGCCGCGAATCTCGTTGGTCAACACGTCGAAGCTGGCAGGGGTACCTGCTTCCAGGGTGTTTTCACCCTTAACCATCGATTCGTAAATCTTGGTCCGACCTTCTACGTCGTCGCTCTTAACGGTCAGCAACTCTTGCAAGATGTAAGCAGCACCGTAGGCTTCGAGGGCCCACACTTCCATTTCACCGAAACGCTGGCCACCGAAGCGGGCTTTACCACCCAGAGGTTGCTGCGTAATCAGCGAGTAAGGACCCGTGCTACGGGCGTGGACCTTATCGTCTACCAAGTGATGCAGTTTGAGCATGTAGATGTAGCCAACCGTGGTGCATTGCTCCATCGGTTCGCCGGTGCGGCCATCGTTCAACCGAACTTTACCGTTGGTCGGCAAGCCGGCGTCGGTCAGGCACTGGTTGATTTCGTCTTCGTTGGCCCCGTTGAATACCGGAGTAACCGCACGGAAACCGAGCTTGGCACCGGCCCAGCCGAGGTGGGTCTCGAGAATCTGACCCACGTTCATACGGCTTGGCACGCCAAGCGGGTTCAGCATGATCTGCACTGGCGTTCCATCGTCGAGGAACGGCATGTCGGCAATCGGCATGATCTTCGAGATCACACCCTTGTTACCGTGGCGACCGGCCATCTTGTCACCGACCGAGATCACTCGCTTGGTGGCAATGTAAACCTTTACCATCTGCAGAACGCCGCTGCGGAGTTCGTCGCCACGCTTCATGCTGTTGAGCTTGCGATCGCGAGCATCGATGGCATCTTCCACCGCTGGCCATGATTGCTTGTGAATCCGTTCGAGATTCTTCTGCTTATCAGGGCTGCGTACGTCGATGCTTTCCAGGCGGAACGACTGGGCTTGTTCGGCGACGAACTTGGGATCCTGGTCGTGAACCAATGAGTTGCCGTCGTCGTCGACCAACTTGCGGCCGAGCACTTCTTCCATCTCGCTGACCATTGCATTGAAGCTCGTGGCGATTGCCTCGTTGCCTTCTTGCTCGGCCACCTTGAGGGAGTGCTCGAATTCCTTGCGTTCGTCTTCCGACAGGCTCATGCGACGCGAGAACTTCTGCGTGTCGATCACGATGCCTTCAACGCCCGACGGTACTTCGAGCGAATCGTTCTTCACATCTTCACCAGCACGACCGAAAATAGCGTGCAGTAGTTTTTCTTCCGGAGTCAGTTCGGTCTTGCTCTTCGGCGAAACCTTACCGACCAGAATGTCACCCGGCTTCACGTACGTGCCGATCTGCACGATACCGCTCTCGTCGAGGTTGCGAAGCATCTTTTCGCTGACATTCGGAATGTCGCGAGTGAACTCTTCGCGGCCCAGCTTGGTTTCGCGGATTTCGACGTCGAACTCTTCGATGTGAATCGAAGTGTAGGTGTCGCGTTGCACCAGCTCTTCGCTCAGGATGATCGCATCCTCGAAGTTGTAGCCTTCGAACGACATGAACGCGACGAGCACATTACGACCAAGAGCCAGGTCGCCCTTGAACGTGGCAGCACCATCGGCAATCACCTGCCCCTTTTCGACCTTGTCGCCAGGCTTGACGATTGGCTTCTGGTTCTGGCAAGTGCGTTCGTTTAGGCCGACAAACTTGCGAAGCTTGTGCACTTCGGGGCCAATTTCAATTCGCTCGGCATCCACATAGGTCACCGTGCCCTTGTGGCCAGCACGCACGAGCATGCCGCTATGGCGGGCGACGTCGCGCTCCAGACCGGTACCAACCACTGGAGGTTCAGCCACCAGCAGAGGAACAGCTTGTCGCTGCATATTCGAACCCATCAACGCGCGGTTCGCGTCGTCGTGCTCGAGGAACGGAATCAAACCGGCCGAGACACCAATCATCTGGCTCGGAGCGACATCCATGAACTCGATCTTGTCGGTCGGCACCAGCACGAAGTCCGACTTGAAGCGAGCGACAATGGTATCGCCAACCAAGGCGTCGTTTTCCACCGCAGAGTCAGCCGAAGCCACGTATGCGCGGTGCTCTTCGTCGGCACGCAGCCAGATCACGTCGTCGGTGAGCTTGCGATTCTTGATCACTCGGTAAGGAGTAACCAGGAACCCGTACTCGTCAACCGACGCGTACATCGCCAGGCTCGAGATCAGACCGATGTTCGTACCTTCCGGCGTTTCAATCGGGCAGATACGACCGTAGTGCGAAATGTGAACGTCACGCACTTCGAAGCCGGCACGCTTACGGTTAAGACCACCAGGGCCTAATGCCGAAAGACGGCGTTCGTGCGTGAGCATCGACAGCGGGTTCGTTTGGTCAACCACCTGCGACAGTTCACCACGCCCGAAGAAGTACTCGATCGCAGCCGAAATACTCTTGGGGTTGATCAGGCTGCGAGGAGTCATGTCCTCCTGGTCCTTCAAACTCATCCGTTCCTGCACGGTACGGCGGAGCTTGAGGAAACCCTTGCGAAGTTCGTCGCAAGCGAGTTCGTCGATGGTACGCAGACGACGATTACCAAGGTGATCGATATCGTCGATCTGGTAATCGCTGTCGGTGGCGGCCAGGCCGAGGATGTACGACACCGAATTGATGATGTCTTCCGGCCGCAGGATCATCTCCGTTTCGGGAACGTTGATGTCGAGCTTACGGTTGATGCGGAAACGTCCGACGCGGCCTAGACGATACCGGTTGGTATCGTAGAACTTCTCGCTGAACAGCGTGCGAGCCTTCTCGAGTTGAGGAGGATTACCCGGACGAAGCCGCTGGTAAATGCGAAGCAATGCTTCTTCGTGGCTGCTGGTAACATCGTCGGCCAGAGCGTTCAGCAGGTGAGGAGTCGGCGGGGGATCCATGATCTCCACGCTCTTCACACCCGATGTGCAGATGATTTCAGCAGTATTCTTCGTGATGCGATTGCCGCATTCGACGATGATCTCGCCAGCGCGATCGCTGCCGACTGGGTAGACGATGTCGTCGACTGCAATCTTGCTTTCGATCTTAGTCGCGCTGCGACCGTCGACGATCTTTTGCTTAGCCGTCTCGAAGAACGCCCGCAGGATGTCCGAGTCGAGCGAGAACTTCGGATCCATCGCACGCAGTAGGGTAACCACCGAGAACTTACCGCTCTGGTCGATACGTACCGTGATGCTGTCTTTCTTGGTCGTGTTGACTTCGATCCAGCTACCACGTTCGGGGATCACTCGGCAGCTATAGACCTTGCGCTCACCAACTTCGACTTCACTTACGAAGTCAATACCAGGGCTGCGGTGCAGCTGACTCACAACCACCCGCTCGGCACCGTTGATGATGAATTCACCACCGCCGAGCATCACTGGCAGGTCGCCCAGGTACACTTCTTCTTCTACCGGCTCATCCCCTTTGTTCAAACGCAGCCAAATGCGGAACGGGCGGCCGTAGGTCAGGCGAAGCTGACGGCATTCGTCGGGATCGTAGCGGGGCTTGCCGAGTTCGTAATGCAGGTAATCGAGGCTAATCGACTTGTCGTAGCTCTCGATCGGGAAGATTTCCTGCAATACCGATTCGAGGCCCTCGTCCTTACGTTTCTGCGCGGGTTTGCCGCTACCAGTGTATTGAAGGAAGTTGGCGTAGCTGGCGGTCTGGATCGCGGTCAGGTCTGGGAGTTCCAGCGGATCGCGGCCGCCACCAAAAACACGGATTTCCTTGGTATCGAGACGTCGTTGCGCAGGCACAGCCATGGCGGAACTACTCCATTGGTTGGACGTAAGGGTCCGTTGATCGAACGTGAAGGGCCCGAGGCGACACGCGGGCAGATACGCCAGTCACTTCGATAAACGTACGGAAGGCCGGCTGCACCAAAGGCGCGCAGCGGCCTACTTCGCACTTCACCGAAGGGGCGATGAGGATGGACAGCAGCGGAAAGCTCATGCAATCGGCCGAAAGGGAAGGCAAGCAAGCGTGGCCAGTTAAGGTGTTATACCAGAAACCGACCACTATGGGCACTCGCGTAACTTCCACCACGCACAAAAAGCCCGCAGGCTAGGCGGTGTGGGTAGGTTGGGGTGGCGAAATTCGCGCACCCCTTACCTTGCCACGCGAAACGGCATCCAGCGACACTCACGCGTACCTGCACCATGAAGGGGCAGGGAACACGATTGAGTGCTACTTGATGGAGACCGTAGCGCCAGCTGCTTCCAAAGCTTCCTTGAGCTTCTCGGCATCTTCTTTCGAGATACCTTCCTTGACCTTGCTGGGGCAGCCTTCGACCATTTCTTTGGCTTCCTTCAGACCCAGGCCAGTCGCGGTGCGGACTTCCTTGATGACGCCGATCTTCTTGTCGCCGAAGCCTTCGAGCACGACGTCGAATTCGGTCTTCTCTTCCGCAGCGGCAGGACCGCCTTCGGCGGGAGCAGCCATCATCACGGCACCACCACCCGAAGCGGGCTCAATACCATGAACGTCCTTCAGGTAATCGCTAAGTTCCTTCGCCTCTTTGAGGGTCAGGCCAATAATCTTCTCTCCGAGGTCCTTGGTGGTTTCGGAGTATTCGGCAACTGCTTCGTCGCTCATGGTTACGGTTCCCTTTCTCGCTGGATCGGCCGCGGGCGGGCCTTGTCAATTGACGGTGTCGGTATTCGCGGGGCTTGGCAATCGCTACTCAGGCTGCACCAAAGACCTTGCGAGTTGATTTTAGTGTTGATTCGAATCTATTCTGCGGCGTCTTCTTTTTCGCTGATCTGCTTGATCTGGCTGGCAAGGTTAGCACCACCAGCAAGCATTTGACCAGACAGCGTCGCACCCGGCGATAGAATTTGACCCATCAGAATGCTGAGCTGTTCTGTGCGGCTTGGCCACTTGCTGACTTGCTTGACCTCTTCGGGCGAGATCTTGGTTCCGTCCATTACACCGCCTTTGGCGGTGAACTTCTCGAACTCTTTGTTGGACGAGAGCTTGGTGACTTCCTTGGCCAGCGAAACGATGTCTTCTGCACCCCACACCACAGCAGTGGTGCCAGCAGTTCCATCGAACGCAGGGCTTAGGGTCGTGCCCTCAGCAGCCCGGCGAGCCAGGCTGTTCTTAACCACAAGCAGGTGAATATTCTTTTCACGCAGTTGCCGGCGGAGCGCCACGGTGTCGTTGGCTTCGAGCGAGGCCACATCCACCAACAGGGCGTCGGTCACGCCATCCCAACGAGACTTTAGCTCGTTGGTAATCATGTTTTTTACAAGCTTACTCATGACAGTCGGGGGGGTCAGGGGTTGGTGATCAGCCAGGCTGCTCACCCTGTTGAATTAAATGGCTACGCAAACGCTCGGGCTCATGGTCGCACTCAGGTGCACGCTCTTCACGTAAACACCCTTCACAGCAGAAGGTTTCATGCTGATGATGCGATCGATGAACGCCTGGATGTTCTCGTTAAGCTTGTCCGAGTCGAAGCTCAGCTTGCCAACGATTGCGTGGATGTTGCCACCCTTGTCGTTACGGAACTCAACCTTACCCGCCTTATATTCTTCGACGGTCTTGGCTACATCGGGGGTCACGGTGCCCGCACGAGGCGAAGGCATCAACCCGCGAGGGCCGAGCACGCGGCCGAGAGGACCAACTACTTTCATCATGTCGGGAGCTGCGATACAGACGTCGAAATCGGTCCAGCCGCCGAGGATCTTCTTGGCCAGCTCTTCGTCGCCTACTTCATCGGCTCCGGCTGCGGTAGCTGCTTCAGCTTGAGGGCCTTTGGCAAACACGACCACTCGTTGGTCTTTGCCAATGCCGTTGGGCAGTACGATCGAGCCACGGACGATTTGATCGGCCTGAGTGTGATCGACACCCAGACGCATGGCGACTTCCACCGATTGGTCGAACTTGGTGGCGTCGTAACCTTTGAGGGTTTCGATGGCTTCGGCCAGAGGAACCGGGTTCTTCGGCTTCTTGGCAGTCGATGCCTTGAGACGCTTGGTGAGTTTTGGCATGATGCTTCCCCCTTTCGCGGAAGAAGTGTGGTTCAAACCGCCGTCTCGATGGTGAGCCGGCGTCCCACGTTTGGTTATGCTTGGTAAAAACGCGTGTACTGGTGGATTTCAGGCGATGTTAGCCTTCGACCACGATGCCCATGCTGCGGGCGGTGCCGGCAATCATTCGCACGGCGTGCTCCAGATCGCGGGCGTTGAGGTCTTGCATCTTGGTGGTGGCGATTTCTTCCAGCTGAGCGGTCGAAACTTTGCCAACCTTGGTCTTATTCGGCACACCCGAGCCCTTCGCTAGGCCGGCTGCTTTCTTGAGCAAAACTGCCGCGGGGGGGCTTTTGGTGATGAAGTCGAAGCTGCGGTCGTTGTAGACCGTGACCACCACCGGAATCATCATTCCGTTTGCTTCTTTGGTGGCATCGTTAAACGCTTGGACAAACTGGCCTAGATTAATGCCGTGCTTACCGAGCGCAGTACCGACAGGAGGAGCAGGTGTTGCCTGCCCACCGGGAATTTGGAATGCTGCTTTGCCAACAACTTGCTTCGCCATGACCTAGTCGCTCGAGCGCTTAAAGGTGAGGAATATCGACCATTGCCGAGCCCTGTTTTCTACCCGCTTAGCTGGGAAAAGAAAAGTAGGGGGGCATAGATTTTTGTAATTTCTTTGTCCGCTTTGGCGAAAATGGCACGAAAGTAGTGCCCAGGTTGCCAAATCGGAAAAAGTGCTAGCATGGCGAGAGGATTCAGCGGGCCCGCCGAGTGGGGGAGTGCGGCGATTACAGGCCTTCGACCTGCCAGTACTCCAGTTCCACCGGGGTGGGGCGACCGAAAATGCTCAGCATCACGGTAACACGGCCGTGTGTTTCGTCGATGCTGCTCACCTCGCCTTCGAAGTTCTCGAAGTTGCCTTCCATGACCTTGACCTTGTCGCCAGGGCTGAACTTGATATCCAGCTTGGGAGCTTCCTCGGCCTCTTCCACTTCGGTTTGCTGGAATTTAGCGACTTCGTGGGGATCCATCGGAGCAGGCTTGCCGCCGGCGCCGGTGAAATCGCCGATTCCCGAAGTCTCGCGAATCGCAAACCAGGTATCGTCGTTCACGTGCATTTCCACGGCAATGTAGCCAGGCCAAAGCTTGCGTTCGACGATTTTCTTCTTGCCACCTTTGAATTCGGTGACATTCTCCGTGGGTACTTTCACCTCTCCGAAGTAACGGTTCAGTCCTTCGATGGCAATCTTGCGACGAAGGGCGTCGGCAATGGAGCGTTCGCGGTTGCTTTGAACCTTTAGGATGTACCACTTCAGGTCGATGTCTTCTTCCTCGGGAACATCGATTTCGATGGGGCCGGAGGGAGTGACTTCGGGCTCGGAGTCGTCGACTAGTGCTTCCAGCTCTTCAAGGG
Source organism: Aeoliella mucimassa (assembly GCF_007748035.1). Classification (NCBI taxonomy): domain Bacteria; kingdom Pseudomonadati; phylum Planctomycetota; class Planctomycetia; order Pirellulales; family Lacipirellulaceae; genus Aeoliella; species Aeoliella mucimassa. The sequence goes on along the minus strand of NZ_CP036278.1, from coordinate 5,362,455 downwards.
TCGGCTCGCCGTCGGCCGGTTGGTTGCCGGTTTCGGTTGCCAGTTCCTCGGCAGCTTCTTCCAGGGCTTCGGTGGCAGCACCTTCGTCGGCCGAGGTATCGGCGACTTCCTTCATTTGCCCGGAGACATTTGCCTCCAGGGCCTCGGCGTCGCCGGAAGCGAGCGGGGTTGCATCTTCAGCTGGATCTCCAGCCACTGGTTCCGCGGCCGAATCGCCGGACGTCAATTCTTCCTGTTTTTCGACGTCGTCGTTCACAGTCAAACCCCAAACGGGAGGTGTAGAGAGATAGATATGCGAGTTGCGTTAGACTACTTGGCCAGCTCGGTAGCGGCGTCAACCGTGTCTTTCTTGATCAGGCCTTCTGCTCCGGCCTTCAATGCTTGAAGGATGAAGTCGAAGCTGAAGAGCAGGATCGCCAGCAGGAAGATCACTGCTATCACCACAATCGTGGCGTTGATCAACTCGCGTCGTTTGGGCCAGGCGACTTTGTTCATTTCGGCTTCGACCGAAATGAGAAAGTCGGCAAACTGGGGCATCTGAATCAGGCGAAAGCATGCCCAGACACCTGCCAGAAGCAGCCCAAAGGGTAGTAGGTACCGAACGGGCTGGCTGTCGATCGATTGCAGTTCGCCGGAAAGCGACCAGCAACCCAAAGCAACAATGATAGCGCAGGCCGCAAAGGTTAGCTGACGGACAACGCGCCCTTGGGTACGTTTATAGAGATTGAACTTAAACAGTTCTTGCAGGTAGGCACCCACCGACGACTCCCGCCAAGTGACCAATGCCGCTTGCGGTCCGACCGGCCATCGGCCAGATTCCGCTCCCGGCAGCTAACAAAAATAAATGGCAGGGGCGGTGGGACTCGAACTCACAACCCCTGGTTTTGGAAACCAGTGCTCTGCCAATTGAGCTACGCCCCTAAATGAAATCGCATCTACGGATAGGGTGAATGGCGGGTGGCCGTAGAGCCACCCGCCATTCGGTATCCGATTTTATAACTACTCGAGGATCTTGGTGACCACGCCGGAACCGACGGTCTTGCCACCTTCGCGGATAGCGAAGCGAACGCCGTCTTCCATAGCGATTGGCTTGGAGAGCTCGACGCTCAGGCGAGCGTTGTCGCCGGGCATGCACATTTCGGCGTCACCAACCAGGTTGGCGGTACCGGTCACGTCGGTGGTGCGGAAGTAGAACTGAGGACGGTAACCGCTGAAGAACGGAGTGTGACGTCCGCCTTCTTCCTTGCTCAGCACGTAAACTTCACCCTCGAACTTGGTGTGCGGAGTGATCGAACCCGGCTTGGCCAGAACCTGACCGCGTTGGATATCTTCACGCTTTACACCACGCAGAAGGCAACCAACGTTGTGGCCAGCTTCGGCGGATTCCATGGTCTTGTTGAACGCTTCGACACCGGTGCAGGTGGTCTTGGTAGCGCCTTCTTGCAGACCAATGATTTCGACTTCGTCGCCAACCTTGATCACGCCCTTTTCGACACGACCGGTGGCCACGGTACCACGACCTTCGATCGAGAAGACGTCTTCGATGGCCATCAGGAATGGCTTGTCGACTTCGCGGGTGGGCTCGTCGATGTACGTGTCGATGGCATCCATCAGCTCGCTGATGCACTTCGAGGCTTCGGGGTCCGAAGGGTTCTCGTAGGCAGCCTTGGAGTTGCCCTTGATCACTGGCACGTCGTCGCCGGGGAAGTCGTACTTGTCCAGCAGTTCGCGGACTTCGATTTCGACCAGTTCCAGCAGCTCTTCGTCGTCGACGAGGTCGCACTTGTTCAAGTACACCACCACCTTGGGCACACCAACTTGACGGGCGAGCAGGATGTGCTCACGAGTCTGGGGCATCGGTCCATCCGGAGCCGATACAACCAGAATCGCACCGTCCATCTGGGCGGCACCGGTGATCATGTTCTTGATAAAGTCGGCGTGGCCCGGGCAGTCGATGTGGGCGTAGTGACGGTTGGCAGTCTCGTATTCAACGTGAGCTGCGGCGATGGTAACCGTCTTGGTTTCGTCACGCACGGTACCGCCCTTGGCGATATCGGCATACGACTTGGCCTTGGCCAGACCCTTGGCGGCCTGCACAGCGACAATAGCGCCGGTAGTGGTGGTTTTGCCGTGGTCGATGTGACCGATGGTGCCGACGTTCACGTGCGGCTTGGTACTAGTAAAGGTATCCTTGGCCATTTTTGTCCCTAACTCAAATACCTGGGAAACACTGAAGGTGAAACAATTAAGGTAACCGGTAAGTCACCACTCGAAAAGCTGCTGACGCGACTCGAACGCGTGACCTCGTCCTTACCAAGGACGTGCTCTACCAACTGAGCTACAGCAGCATTTGTTTCGGTGGTGGACTCTTAGCTTTCGGCGCTGCTTACATCATAAAGCTGTAAGGCGTGAGCCGATAGCCGACAGCCCCCATCAAAGCGGGTGAAGGGAATCGAACCCTCGTCTTTAGCTTGGAAGGCTATTGCTCTACCATTGAGCTACACCCGCAAGCAGGGGTGACTACATTCGAGATCACTTGTGGAGAGTCATTCGACTGACTTTCCACAACTGTTAGTTTCTCGAAGTTTGTCGCTTTCGCTAGTGGGAGGTGTAGGATTCGAACCTACGAAGGCATGAGCCAACAGATTTACAGTCTGTCCCGTTTGACCGCTTCGGTAACCTCCCGAATGGGAAACTTCGGTTCTTCTGCGAGCCCATCGCTTAGTCGCTTATGCTGCTTGCTAGCAGCCCCCGCACGGTATTGGTGCTGGTTTTGCCGGCGTTTTTGCAAAAGCGGACGCTGGAGTCGCTGGAACTTGGTTTCTGATTGCATTCCCGGAAGTCTGCAATCGCTTCGGCCGCACGTTGCCGCGGCAACTAGCCGAAGCCCCACCAGAGAGCTAGCGGAGGGACTTGAACCCACAACCTGCGGTTTACAAAACCGCTGCTCTGCCAATTGAGCTACGCTAGCGCGCTGATCGCGTCCAGTCAGACGCAACCGACCCGCGATATCGTGCGAATCGCTTAATATACAGTCGACACCAACAGCCGCAAGGGTGGTTCGGGGGGTGCACTTACGAAAAGTGCGTCTCGTCCCGATTGGTGTACCCCGTAAGGTCGAGCGATCCGACCAGGTGACTTGCCAGGAGTGTTTGTGGAATTAGTTGCCTGTGGAGCGGGTTAAGCTCGAAAAGACTCTAGTTTTCCACTGGTTCCGGCGATGTCTCGCGTATGGCTTCCAGGGTGCGAGCGACGCTTTGCCCGCAGGTAAGCCACTGCTGGTATTCCTGTTCCGAGAATTTCGGCTGTAAACGCCGGGTGACGCCAGTTCTTCCGACGATGCACGGCAATGCCAGGCAAAGTGGGGGGAATTCGTCCCCTAGGTTCACCTGGGTCGAAACCGGCATCGTTTGCAGTCGGTCGCCCGCGATACTGCGGATGATAAGCTGCAGGGCCTCGCTAATCGCATAGCAGGTATGCCCTTTAAGGCGAAAAACGTCGGTGCCCGACGAGCGAGCCGCCTCGATCATGCTTTGCGGGATATCCGCAGGATCGAGGGTCACGCCTCCTACGGAGGCCCCGCTTTGCCATAGGAACTGCGAATCACCATGTTCGCCGAGTACGTAGGCCCGCACGTCGTCGGGGTGGACCGATAGATGCTCGGATAGCGACAGACGGAACCGGCAGCTGTCGATAATCGTGCCTGCCCCCATCACTCGGCTGGGTGGGAAACCGGATAGCTCAATAGTGTATTGGGTGAGGGCTTCCACCGGGTTGGTGGCCACAATCAGCACAGCTGCGGGGTTTTGCTCAGCAAGCAGCGGAACGACTTGGCGGAACAGGGCCGCGTTGTCGGCGGCCATCGCGTTACGGTCGAGTTGGATCTGGGGGACCGCCAGGGTGAGAACGATGATGTCCGCGTTGCGGCAATCCTCGACCCGCCCGTAGGTAATAAGCGGGGGATCGTCGAAAAAGCTGCTGGCGTGGCGCAGATCGAGCGTTTCGCCCTGCAGTCGGCCTTGATTTCGGCCAACCAGCATCAATTCGCTGGCTGTTTCAAGATTCAGCAGCGAGTAAGCGAGCGCCGCTCCCACGTGGCCAACGCCGACAATCGCAATTTTCATCGCTAGTTTCCTTCGCTGGGGCCGCATGCTGGTGGATAGCTGCGGCTGGCCATCGAGTCAGACAGACATTAGCGGAGGGCGATTTTTACCACCCGACCCGAGGCGACGAAATCGAGCTTGCCTTCGCGAGCCAGCCAGCCGACTGCGGCAATCACCGTGTCGCCAGGAGCATCGACCAGCTTTTTGAGCGACGTGGCCGTCTGTGGGCCTTGCTCGGCGAGGGCTTTCCACACATCGCCGGCGGTGTGCCCAATGTGGTCGCTGGTCATCAGCACCACGGGTTTGGCTTTGCTGGCGGCGGCCTTTTTCTTGGGGGCAGCCTTTTTGGGGGCTGGGGTCGGCTTCGCAGCAGCGGCTGGCGTTTCAGCGGGGGCTGGTTTGGCGGCAGGGGTGGTCTTCGAGGCAGCGGTTTTCTTGGCCATGGCGGGTGGCTCCTCTGGCGGGTGGCACTTGGCAACGGATCGACAGATAACAGCGCGGCTTGCGCTAACACGCGAGCCGCGCTTGTATGTTTTTGTTTGCCCGACCGGGGAATGCAAGCCGGTGGTCGGGGCAATCCGCCTAGAATGAAATGTGGGAAGCTGGCCCGCTGACAGCGTTACAACGCCTGATAGCAGGGCGAATCGGAGGCTTAGGCCTCTTCGATGGCTTCCTTCACGGGCTGCACGAAGTGGGGCGATTTGCCCGAGGCGCTGAGTTCTTCGGCCTTCTTTTCGGCTTCTTTCTTCTGATTGAAGTCGTACAGGGCGACCCGGCGGAGCGACTGGTTGAACACGCCCCAGAAGGCCTTCAGGCGGACTTCTTTGGCGGCCTTCGCGCGGCTCTTACGCTTGGCCTTTTTCTTGACCTTCTTTGTGGTGCCGTCTGCTGCCTCGGCTGCCTCAGCGGCTTCGGCTTCGGCTCGCAGTTCTTTGCGATTTATGACTTTACGCGCCATGGCAATTGCTTTCGATGCACGGTAGTTGGGGGGTGGGCTGCAATCTGTCGATTTTAGCGAGCATCGGCCGAGATGCCTACCGACCCTGTTGGGTGCCGGCGACAAATTATTCGCTGTTTTTGTTTGCCAAGTCGCTACAGCTTGATGCCGAGTCGGGCCGCGCGGGCCACCAACCCAGGGCGAAAGTACACCATCGGATTGTTTTGCAGACGCAGGTTCTTGGATGCTTTGCCGCGCGCCCAAAAATAGGTCGAGTCGACCAGCGACACCGGCAGCACGCCTTGCTCGACGAGGGCCACGATTTTGGCAATGAATTCTTTGTCGGATTGGGTTTTCACCCGCAGGCCGACGAGCAGCCGTTCCTCGAGAACCGGTCCGCGAGGAATCGTGGCCTGCGCCCGATCTGCTACCAGCGCGCAGGCCATGGTAGCAACGGAACTGGCGACCCAGCGAAAAGTGTTTAGCAGGGCATCGCGTCGCGAAAGCATGATGAAAACTCGCCAGGCTGGTGGTGAACTGAAAAGCGAAACAAAGCTCCGCACCACGCCGAACCGTGGCACGCCTAGCTGCGTTTAGTAAAAATAGGAGTCGCTCACAAGAGCGATTCGCGAGAGATCCCGGCACGCTGTTTGCTCTCGGTGCGATCACCGAAAAAGGCGATAAAAAGGTGGCGACCGTTCTTTCGTGAACTACAATTTTGCTGTAGAGTCACAAACCCGATTGGGAGCCCGCGAGCGTCCGAAAAGATTGCTCGCGAAGCTGAAGTTCAGCAGGCCCTGGTCCGATAACCTTACTTGCATACAATGACTCGACCTGCTCGCTGCAGTGGGATCACCCACCGCGAGCGTCGAGGTAGCGAATCAAACTTGCCGGCCAACATTCCGCCGGGAGGACCTAAAAATTCGATTGGCCCGAATCGATCACATGGCTGTGCGCAGCACCGTCCGATTTGCGTCATTCTTCGAGCGACTCCACTCCGTCGCAATAGGCCGGTTAGTTTGTTTTATCGCCGCTTGCGGTTTAGCCCATTGGACTAAACCGCAAGCGGTTTTTTTATGGCTGTGAGGGTGCGTCGCGCGTTTCGTCGACGTACACATGACTCGCGACATGCGAATCGAGATGTTGCTGATCGCCATCAAGTTCGATCGTCTGTCCACCATCAGCGTGCACTTCGGCCACCGAGCCCGACACGCCGATCGCGATGCCCGACTCGCTTAGCTCGCGCAAGAACTCTGGCGATTGGTCGACCACTCGCACGACGCGAAACTGTCGTCCTGCGGATAGCTCGGCCAGCGGAATGGCCGCCGCGTGGGTCATCTCGCCATCGGCCGCCGGAATCGGATCGCCATGCGGATCGAACTTCGGGTGACCCAGGTGTTGCTCGATGCGGTCGACCAGCCAGTCACTGACCGCGTGCTCCATGTGCTCGGCTTCTTCGTGCACTTCGTCCCACGAGAGTTCGAGTGTCTGGACGAGAAACAGCTCGATCAATCGATGGCGGCGGATCACACGTAGCGCCAGCGCGCGGCCGACCGGGGTGAGCTGCACCCCCTCGTACGGCTTGTAGCTCGCCAGGCTGCTTTCGGCCAGCGTTTTGAGCATGCTGGTCACCGTGCCTGGCGACACCGACAGGGCCTCGGCGATCTGCCCTGTAGAAACCGTGCGGTGCAGGTCGCCGTCGGCCAGCTGGTAGATGGCCTTCAAGTAGTTTTCGACGGTCAGGCTTGCCACGAAGTCGATCCTCGTTTCCCAGTGTTTCGAAAGGGGACGCCCTGTGAGGATCGCCCGCTTGCCGGTAGTCTAAAGCGAGTGTCGCCCTAGTGTAGCGTCGAATCCGCGGAATTGCCCGCAGATTTTCACGTCGTCGTGGGAGGCGCATCGCCCTGAGCGATACACTCCTACGGTATTCCCTTCCCACGCTTTGTCGGTCCCTCCAGAATCGCTTGCTGTTGGTCTATGAGTCACTCCCAAGCTCACTGGCGCGAACTCTATCCGTTCGGCTCGCACTGGCTCGGTACGGACAAGGGGCGCATTCACTACATCGACGAAGGTGCGGCCGACTCGCCGCCGATGTTGTTCGTGCATGGCAATCCCACCTGGTCGTTTCACTGGCGCCGGCTGATCACCGCGCTGAGCCCACGATTTCGCACCGTGGCAATCGACCACCTTGGTTGCGGGCTGAGCGACAAGCCGCAGCAAACGCTTCGCCTGGCCGATCACATTGCTCACTTGGTTTCGCTAGTTGAGGAGCTGGACCTCAAGAACATCACGCTCGTCGCCCAGGACTGGGGAGGAGCCATTGGGCTGGGGGCGATGCTGCAAGCACCCGAGCGGTTGTCGCGGATCGTGCTGTTCAATACCGGCGCGTTTCCCCCTTGGTACATTCCCTATCGAATCGCTGCCTGCCGTTGGCCGGTGGTTGGGCGGTTGGGCGTGCAGGGGCTCAACATGTTTACCCGGGCGGCGCTCACCATGACCTTGTCGCGGAGCAGCCAGCTCGCCCCAGAAGTCGCAGCCGCCTACCTGGAGCCGACCAATAGCTGGGCGAATCGTCGTCAGATCTACGAGTTCGTTGCCGACATTCCAATGTCGGCCAAGCATCCCACCTGGCATACGCTCGAAGGCATCGAGCGTGGGCTCGAGTCGCTGGCCGATCGCCCTGCGCTGCTCGCCTGGGGCATGCAGGACTGGTGCTTCCGTCCCGACTGTCTGGAGAAGTTCATCGGCTACTGGCCCAACGCCGAAGTGCACCGCTTGGACGATGTCGGTCACTGGGTGGTTGAAGATGCTCCCGATCAATCGCTCGAGCTGATTGAGTCGTTCTTATCGCGTACTGATGCTGAGGCACTTTCATGAGTTCCGCTGAGCCTTCTCGTTTTTCGTTGGGGGCGTGCGCCTCGCTGGCTTGCTTGTGGGAGGCCACCTCGGCGAAGCCGGGCAACGTGCATCGCGGTGCCGATTTCGAAGACCTGAGCTACGCCGACTTTCTCGCCAGCGCGGCGGTCATCGGTCCGGTGATCGAACGCTGCAGCGAGCAAGGTCTGGGAGCCACCGTGCTGGCTGGCGTCGAAGCGACGCAGCGAGTCGCCGGAGTGAACACGAACCTCGGCACGTTGTTGCTGCTTGCACCGCTCGCGATGGCCAAGGGCGACACCCAACTCGCTGGCAAGCTCATCGAGCAGGCGACCGCCGACGACGTGGCCGACATCTATCAGGCGATTCGCCTGGCCAAGCCTGGCGGGCTTGGGGAGGTCGAGCAAGGCGACGTTGCCCAGCCGCCCGAGCACTCGCTGCTGGCGGCCATGCAACTGGCGGCCGATCGCGACCTGATCGCACGCCAGTACACGACGAACTTTGCCGACGTGGTTGCTGCGGCCGACTACATCGAGTCGCACCTGGCCGGCGGGCGGAAGCTGAACGACTCCATCGTGCTCGGTCAGTTGTTGCTGCTCTCGCGCCATGGCGATAGCCTGGTGGCCCGCAAACTCGGCCAGCAGCTCTCCGACGACCTGGCGACGCAGGCCGCCACGACGCTGGCCTTGTACACGCAAGACATCGAAGCCTACTACCGCGGAGTCGCCGACCTCGACTTCTGGCTACGAGCCGATGGGCATCGTCGCAATCCCGGAACCACGGCCGACCTGCTCGCTGCGGCGTTGTTTGTGCTGCTCGTCCAGAACCGTCTGTCGATGCCGGTGCAGTTTTACGCTCCGCCGGTCGAGTAGCTTTCGCCTGCTCGCCCCGCGCTCACGAGGCCAACCATGCAAAACAGTTATCGCGTTCGGCTTGCGAAGGAACAATTCACGTTCTGCGCGGCGCACTTTATCACTTACGCCGGTAACATTTGTGAGCCGCTGCACGGGCATAACTACACGGTGTCGGCCGAGTTCACTGGGCCGCTCGATGAGAACCAGTACGTGGTCGACTTCATCGCCGCTCGCGATGCGCTGATGGCCATCACTAGCGGGCTTGATCATCGCATGCTGCTGCCGACCAGCCATCCCACCATCGCAGTCGTGGCCGACGATCGCGAGGTGACCGTTACATTCGAGGATCGCCGCTGGGTGTTTCCCAAGGGCGACTGCGTGCTGCTGCCGGTTTCGAATACCACGGCCGAGTTGCTAGCTCACCACATTGGCGAGCAACTGCTAGCATCGCTGGCCGAGCAGGGCTTCGCGCCTGCCCGGCTCGAGGTCGCGGTCGACGAATGCCAGGGCCAGCAGGGCGTTTGCGTGTGGGACGCTTAGCACGCGGGCTTTCTTGTCGACTGCCAAGGCTAGCGTTGTCTGCGGTAAAGTTTGCCTAATCGGCAAAATCTCTCAAGCTCGTCGCTCGCGAGCTACGATTCAATAGATACCCTTGCGCGGTAAGTGCGCGCGAGGGGGGTCGACTACTTTTCCCCCCAGCTGTTTGTCGCCACTATGTCGGATATTCATCGCGCTGCAATCGTACTGATGAGCCTGCCCGAGGATGAGGCTGCGCTCGTGCTGAGCAAGCTCAGTGCTAAAGAGGTCGAACAGGTTTCCATCGAGATCGCCCGCACCAAGCGGATCAGTCCGATGGAGCAGGACACCACGATCCGCGAGTTCGCCAATACCAGCCCCGCGGCTTCGACCGAAGGGGGAAGTCTCGACCTCGCGAAGAATCTGGTGAAGAAAGCGCTCGGCTCCGATGCCGGGCAGGCGCTCGACAATATTCGCCAGCAGATCGAAGCGTTGCCGTTCGGGTTCTTGCGAACGGTCGATAGTCAGAACGTGTTGACCTACTTGAGCGACGAGCATCCTCAGACGATTGCGCTAGTGATGTCGTATCTGCCAGCCAACTACGCAGCCGAGGTGCTCGCGGGGCTCTCGCCCGACCGGCAATTGGCCGTCGTGCGGCGGATGGCCACGATGGGGCAGACGAATCCCGAGATCATTCGCGAAGTCGAACGCGGCCTCGAAGGGCGGATGTCGAACGTAGTGAGCCAGAGCCTGCAAAGCGCCGGCGGCGTGGAACCGGTGGCCGAAATGCTCAACGTGACCGAGCGGTCGATCGAACGGATGATTCTCGATCAGATTGCCGAAGAAGATCCCGATCTGGTCGAAGAGATCCGCCGCTTGATGTTCGTGTTCGAGGATGTCGCCAAGTTCTCGGGCAAGGACATCCAGGTCATGCTTAAGCACATCGAAACTTCGCAGTGGGCTCTGGCTCTCAAGGGTGCCAGCGAGGAACTCAAGGACAAGGTGCTCGGCAACATGTCGCAACGGGCGGCCGATATGCTCCGCGAAGAAATGGAGTTCCTCGGGGCGGTCAAAGTGTCCGCGGTCGAAGCCGAGCAGCAACGCATCGTCGATATCGTCCGCAGCCTGGAAGACGCCGGCGAAATCGAAATCAATGCCAATGGCGAAGAAGAGCAGCTGGTGCAGTAGGTGGCCTGTCGGGTTCTCGTCGCCGGCTGGCGGTTTTGGTCGCCAGCCGCGCAATGTCGTGTTAAAGTGGTAGGCACGGATTGCTGCCCTATAAGCCATTTTATTGAGGTCGCGTCCGCTATCCAGCAGGAGCCACCTCATGACGAACTCGCGTGCGGCTAGCAAACTCTGGCTTTGGCTTGCACTGGCGGCGGTGTTGCTTGCGATGGTGGTGTTGTTCTGGGGATTCGCGGATCCAACACGTTGGATCATCGTCGAAACTACGGGCTTGCCATGGCCAAAGTCGGCAGAGGTGCTTGGAAGCGACTACCAGGAAGCGGGCCCGTTCGGCACAGACTTTGTGCGAACGATCCACCTTGAGATGAGCCAGGCCGATGCCAACGCCTGGCTTCAAAGCTCTCCCTTCGGCGGGAGAGTTGCTTGGCAGTCCGGCCCAGTGACTCCGATCGAGTCGCAGCTCTTCCCCATCTCTGTAGGCGACGACCCCACGCTCCGCAGCGCCAAAGCCGATCTGGAGTCGGAGCAAGCGTTGCTAGTCATTCAACCGCAAACCGGCGAGGCCTGGCTGCAGATTTGGAATGATTGATAGCGAAACGTAGTCGCTGTTGGTCAGGCGGTGTTCGGTTGTGATTCGATTGGCAGTAGCTTTTGCCCTTTATTTACTGGTTTGCCAGCATCGTAGGGCGAGTTCTCTGATTGCTATTTCGACAGCGGCTTCCGATTAGGTCTATCCACAAGTTTCGCCAGCCGATACCATGAGGGTGGTAGGTCAGTCGATTGATGACTACGCTTCTAGCCCTCTCTGGTGGTTAGTCCCCGACGCTTTTTCGCCCGTCCCGCCTAGTATGTGGTCGTTTTGCCGACCGTTTTCTTTTGGGCATGGCGCTATTGTTTGCCCGGTTCTGTATTGGATGGAGACTATTTTGGGTAAGAAGTTGTATTGTGGAAATCTTAGTTATGAGATGTCCAGTGGAGATCTTGAAAAGCTCTTCAGCGAATTCGGTGGCGTACGCGACGCCCAAGTGGTTTCGGATCGTGAAACCGGCCGAAGCAAAGGATTTGGCTTCGTCGAAATGGAGTCGGATGGCGATGCGCAATCGGCCATCAATGGATTGAACGAAACGCTGCATAATGGCCGTCCGTTGACGGTGAACGAAGCCAAACCGCGTGAAAGCCGAAGCGGCGGCGGTGGTGGTGGATACGGCGGCGGTCGCGGGCGACGCTATTAACCAAAGCTAGCTTACGGACTTTTAGTGGTTGCACAGAGCGGGCCAGCGTTGTTTGCTGCGCCCGCCAACCACGATCGATCGCACCCGTGCTTGGGGATTATGTGTCCAAAAATCAAAACACCTTCGAAAAACGACGTCGCGAGCTAGAGAAGAAACGCAAGGCGGAAGAGAAACGCCAGAAGAAGCGGGTCCGCAAGGAAGAAACCATAGACGAAGAACCTTCGAGTTCCGTGGTGGATGACGACACTGAGGGGAGTTGAATCAGACTTTTGCACGGAGGTGGAAACCTGTAAATCCGAGAGGCAGAAGTGATTTTATCGATGACCGAAGAGTGCGTGTTAACGGTGTTCCGACAGTTCTATATGACCCCCGACAAGATGCTGTGCTTCTATGGGCAAGACCTGGAAGACAAGACCATGGCCTTACAAAGCCTCGTGGATAGACAGTTCCTGGTTCGCGAAAAATTCAAAGGGGGATACTCGCTGACGGAAGCCGGGTATCACCATATGAAGCAATCGGTGTAGTGCTTTTCCAAAGACCTCCCGGGGCGATGCCCCGGGCTGGCATGTGATTGCCCCTTCGGGGCGTGATACTGTCTGCACCCTCCCTTCGGGATGGGTCGGGCTATCAGGCCCGGGGAGGGCCTGAGGCCTTGACGTTGGCTTGAGCATAACGTAGGAGCGTGCATGCTCTCGGGGCCCGATCTGATGAATTGAGAAGCTTTCTCCGCTTCCCACCTCCCCGGCCCTAAGAGGCCGACCCGCGTTCCTGGAATTGGGCCAGCGAAGGGGGAATTGGGTGTTTTGATTCTCTCCATTTTTCGCTGGGAATTGGCCACCTGTGGTGTTCTAATGGACAGGTGATTGAGGCTGTCGGCTTTCAGCTATCGGCTGTTGGCTTTTTATGAAAGGAGGTGAATCAGATGTGATGTTTCTCTAAATAACAAACGACTAGCGACGCGCAGGCGAATGGTTGCTGGCGTGGGGGCTGGCTGCTGCGCGTGTGGGTAATGCGGTGGTGGGGCTGCGACGCTGGAAGCTCCTGGACCCACGCTACTACCCTTTCAAACCCCAACTTCCAACTCCCAACGTCCAACTCAAAATAGTTTCCCACCCATGGGAATCTATTTTGGGCAACTATCGCGGAGGTGTTGATGCAACTCATTGCTGGTAAACGATTTGCGATAGATACCCAGCGCGAAAATAGATTCCCACTCGATGCGTTTTTGGAAATGGGAATCTATTCGAGGGACGAAACCACTGGTTTTATAGAGTCGGCGGAGATTCAATTTTCCCATCGGTGGGTAAATTGGGAATCTATCATAATGCTAGTCGCGGCCTTGGTGAGGGTTGCAATGGTTGGCGGGGAAATATCCCGTGCTAGCGGGCGAATCACGCCTTGCAAATCTGGACAGGGCGGTTATACTTCCACTCCTTACATGAGGTGTGAGACTTACCGAGCTTTGAGTGCCGGTCTGTTCACTCAAGCTCGATATTTCGCCTGCCAGGCGGTCGTGAAGTTCAATCGCGACGCCCCCTCGGCAGGTGCCGCTCGACTGCGATTGATTCTCTTGCCCCTTAGGCCTTGCCTCCCCAGACGTAAATGAGCTGGGGGAACGCCCTTCTTGAGTAACAAGTTGGCCACCTACCAGGTGGAGCAAGGCAATCCAACGGCAAACCCTCGCTTGCGAGGGACCCCACGAAGCCCCCTAGTGGTAGAGGTCTGCGGACCCCGACCGCGCCCAGGGTGCAGACACGAAAGTAGATTAGTTAAAAGATGAAGTTCACCGAACTTGGCTTGGCCGAACCGTTTCTCCGTGCCCTCGAAAAATTGGGCTATGAAGAGGCCACCCCGATTCAAGCGGCTGCAATTCCGATGATCCTGGCCGGGCGCGACGTGATTGGTTGCGCCCAAACCGGCACCGGCAAGACCGCTGCGTTCACGCTGCCGATGCTCGATCGTTTGCTGCAGACGTTGCCACCGAAGCCCGAGGGGCACAAACCCGAAAAGCCGAAGCACAAAGGTCCGAAGGGATCAAAAGGGGCGAACCCACGCCCACGCGTTCTCAAGTCGCTGGTGCTGTCGCCTACTCGCGAGCTAGCTGCCCAGATTAGCGAGAGCCTGAAGAAGTATGGTCGCCACACTCCGCTACGTCATTGCGTGGTGTTTGGCGGCGTGTCGCAACTCCACCAGGTGCGGGCGCTGCGTCATGGGGTCGACTCGTTGGTTGCGACTCCCGGGCGGTTGCTCGACCTGATTGGCCAAGGGCACATCGACCTGTCGCAGATCGAAATCCTGGTGTTCGACGAAGCCGATCAGATGCTCGACATGGGCTTCCTGCCCGACCTCAAGCGAATCGTGTCGATGGTGCCTGAGGAGCGTCAGACGCTGATGTTCTCGGCAACGATGCCGACGGAGATTCGCCGCCTGGCGGAGCAATGGCTGACCGATCCCGAGAGCGTGGAAGTCGCTCCGGTAGCGACTCCCGCCGAGCGGATTGCTCAAAGCGTGCGGATGGTCGAGAAGAAAGAGAAGCCCGACGAGCTAGCGCGGTTCTTGAAAGAGACCCCGCGGAGTCGCACGTTGGTGTTCAGTCGCACGAAGCATGGTGCCGACAAGATCGTCAAGCGTTTGGAACGCGACGGACTTCGCGCGGCCGCCATTCATGGCAACAAGAGCCAAGGAGCCCGCACCCGTACGCTCGAAAGGTTTAAGGGTAAGAATCCTCCGATTCTGGTGGCGACCGACATTGCTGCCCGCGGTTTGGACATTCGCGATGTTTCGCACATTGTGAACTACGATTTGCCAGAGGCCCCCGAGACCTACGTGCACCGCATTGGGCGGACTGCCCGGGCGGGTGCCGAAGGGGTAGCGATTTCGTACTGTGCTCGCGACGAGCGACGTTACTTGTTCGCGATCGAACGGTTGATGAAGACCCGCATCGCGGTGCATGGCGAGAATGGCGAAGAGCTGGAACCTGCCCGCCCGATGAAGGAGCAGTCGCACTCCAATCGTCAGCAAAACGGCGGCCAAGGTGGTGGACGCCCACAACGCGGCGGCAACTCCTCGCGTCCGAAGCGGAAGCGTCCGTTCCGGAAGTCCGGGCAGTTCGGCGGTTCCGGCGGTCAGTCGGAAGGACGTCGCGGCGAACGTTCCGGCGAACGCGGTCCGCGTAGTGAGTACGGTCAACGCAGCGAACGATCCGGCGAACGTGATTCACGTAGTGAGTGTGGTCAACGCAGCGAACGTGGTGATCGTGGTCAACGCGGAGAAAACGGTGAACGGACCGGCCAACGTGGCGAGCGTACCGATCGCAACGACCGTGGTCCACGCGGCGAAAACGGCGAACGCACCGAACGCGGTCCTCGCAACGGCAAGCCAGGCGGAAAGCCCGGTTTCAAATCGGGCTTTAAGTCGGGCGCACGCTCCGGTGGTAAGCCGGGTGCCACGTCGCGTGGCAACAGCTCCGGCGGCGGCAATGGTGCCAAGGCTGGTGGTCGTCCCGGTGGCAAGCCTGGTGGTAAGCCTGGAGCCAAGTCCGGCGCGAAAGCCGGCGGCAAGCCATGGGGCAACAAAGGCAAGTTCAAGTCGAAGGGCCGTAAGCCGCAAACGGCCGCCAACTGATGTTGACGGCCTCGGCTGCTTGGAGTCGTGCGTTAATAAACGCATCGACTCCGTCGAGCAGCATCTGAACGGCAATCATGATGAGCAGTAGGCCCATTAGCCGTTCGAGAGCAATGGAACCGCGCCGCCCGAGCAGGTGATACACCAGCGAGCAGGCGGCCAGCAGCAAGGTCGACGAGATCGTCGCCAGCGCGATGCCACCGATTACGGTTGGCATCGCGTGGTGCTTGCTGAATAGAATCACCATCGAAATCGCGCTTGGCCCCGCAATCAGCGGCATCGCAATCGGCACCACCAACGGGGTGTCGGTGGTCTCTTCGTCGAGCACGCGCCGGGAGGGAAACAGCATTCCCAAGGCGATCAGGAACAGTACGATCCCGCCGGAGAGTTGCAGCGAGGCCTCCTCGAGGCCCAGAGTGTCGAGCATCGCACTGCCGAATATCGCAATCAGGATGAGAATGCCCATGGCGATGGCACCCTCGCGCAGAATCACTAGCGCCTGCTGCCAGCGAGGGAGATCGGACACCAGCGAATTGACAACAATCATGTTGCCAAAGGGGTCCATAATCAGAAACAACATCAAACCAATGGCAATCATGGGGCCGCTTCGACGAAGAGCTTCTCGGTGAACGAAATCTGCAGAGGGCAGGGGGCAACCCGCCTTCTCTCTGGCCGATTATCACGTAGCCAGGCGATTCGTACCAGGAGCACCAGCCAGCCGACATTCCGCGAAGCACTCCGTGCACAGAGATCCGTCACCCGGTCAGGGTCCTGGAGGAGCGGTGGTTGCATCACCGCCGGTATCGAGTGCATAACTAGTGTTATCGAGGTACCGCCCGCCGGCGGCTACCCCCGACCACGAACCCCCCGGAGCACCCATGGCTAAAACCGCAAAATGTATCCGTGTGGGATCGACCTACCACGGAGGGCTCGAAGGCAAACTCAGTCTGGTAGGCATCCTGCTCTTTGTGCTTTCGGTACTCTTGGCAACGGTCTTCTTCCTCATGACCCCCTACGAGGGGTGGCTGGTCGCACTGATGACCTTATTCAATGGCTTGATCGCCTGGCTCTTGTTCCAGGCCTTGGCCGAGCACCTGCGATTGCAGAAGAAGATTGCTGGCCTGCCGTACGGCGGGCGGATCAGCCGCAACTTTGAATCGCCGGTGTACCGATGCGGTGAGTGCGATCGCGAGACCGACAGTCCGTACTATTGCTACTACTGCCGGTGCGACCTGGTCGACGGCGACCCCAGCGACGCCGAGCCGGAATAGACAGGGAATTTGCCTGTCACTGGAGTGTTCTGCGAACTGCCCCCTGACTGACACCGCCCGCTCGATTAGCATAGGGAGTTCGATTCCCAGCTAGGAGCAAACGCGATGGCCCTCAGTCCGATGATGCAGCAGTACCACCAGGCCAAGGAAGTGGCCGGCGATGCGCTTTTGCTGTTTCGCATGGGCGACTTTTACGAGTTGTTTTACGACGATGCCAAGGTAGCCGCCCGCGTGCTGGGGCTATCGCTTACGAGCCGCGACAAAGGGGAAAACCCGGTCGCGATGGCCGGTTTTCCTCATCATCAGCTCGATCAGTACCTGGCCAAAATCATTGCCTCGGGGCACCGAGCCGCAATCTGCGATCAGATGGAGGATCCGAAGCAGGCTAAAGGCATCGTGAAGCGCGAGATCACCCGCATCGTGAGCCGCGGCACCGTGACCGACGACTCGCTGCTCGATCCCGCGGCCAGCAACTACCTGGCGGCCCTCATCACCGATGGCGACGCGCAACAGGTCGGCCTGGCGTGGGTCGACCTTTCGACGGGAGCCTTCCAGGCGGCCGCCCTGCCGGTGCGGGATGTGGTCGACCAGCTCGCCCGCATCGCGCCGACCGAGATCGTGGTGAGCGACGAACAGCGGGCCGAGCTCCCCGCCGAATGGCTTACCGGCCGACAGTCGACCTCGCGCCCGGCGTGGGCGTTCAATCAACAGCAAGCAGCCGAGCGACTGGCTCAGCACTTCGGCACTCAGCGGCTCGACGGGTTTGGCTTCGATCACGAGTCGGCGACCGATCGACTGTCGCTGGCCGCCGCGGGAGCGGTGCTCGAGTACCTTACCGAAACCCAAAAGGCCGACCTGTCGCACATCGCGTCGCTGGTGCCGCTGCGTCAGGCCGAGTCGCTGGAAATCGACGCGGCCACCTGGCGCAGCCTGGAAGTCACTCGCACCCTCCGCGATGGCAGCCGCGAGGGTACCTTGCTCGGCGTGCTCGACCGCACGGTCACCCCGATGGGGGCCCGCCGGCTCGGTAGCTGGCTCGCCCACCCGCTGGTCGATGCCGAGAAGATCGACGAGCGACTCGACGCAGTAGCCGAGTTGGTAGAGCATCCGCAGCTCACCTCGGCAGTGCGGGACGTGCTCAAGGGCATCTACGACATTCAGCGACTCGCCGCGCGGGTAACCACCGGACGCGCCGGCCCTCGCGACCTGTCGTTCGTCGGTCGCACGCTGGCCGCGCTTCCCGCGCTCAAAGCCAAGCTGACCGGCCGGGCGAGCAAGCTGCTGGCCGCGATTGAGGAGCAGGTCGACCTCTGCCCCGAACTGCGGAGCAAGCTCGAAGCGATGCTCGAGGAAGCCTGCCCGCTGCTGGCCCGCGAGGGTGGCTTCATCCGCCCGGGGGCTGACAGCCGGCTCGACGAGCTCCGCGAACTCATGAGCGGCGGCAAGCAATGGATGGCCAACTACCAGACCGCCGAGATCGAGCGGACCGGCATCCCCAGCATGAAGGTCGGCTTCAACAAGGTGTTCGGCTACTACTTGGAGGTCACCCACGCCCATCGCGACAAGGTGCCGGCCGAGTACATCCGCAAGCAGACGCTCAAAAACGCCGAGCGGTTCATCACGCCCGAGCTGAAAGAGTACGAAGAAAAGGTGCTGAGCGCCGAAGAGCGGGTGCAGGACCTTGAGATGCAGCTGTTCACCGAACTCCGCGAGCTGACGCTGCGTCATGTTCCGCGGCTGCTGTCCACGGCCGAGTGCTTGGCTGATCTCGATGCCCTCGCGAGCCTGGCCGAGGTGGCCCGCGCCCGCGACTACGTGCGTCCCGAGATTGCCGACGCGCCGGTGCTGGAGATCGAAGCAGGCCGGCATCCGGTGGTCGAAGCCACCGAAGCAGCCGGCACGTTCGTGCCGAACGATACCGTCTGCGGGGGAGTGGCCCCATCCACGCGAGCCGCCGACGAGTCGCAACCCACCGCCGCGAGTCCGCAGATCCTCCTCATCACGGGTCCCAACATGGCGGGTAAGAGTACTTACATTCGCCAGACCGCGTTGATCGTGCTGATGGCCCAGATCGGCAGCTTCGTCCCCGCCCGTAAGGCGCGGATCGGGGTCGCCGACCGGTTGTTCGCCCGCGTCGGTGCAAGCGACGAGCTGGCCCGCGGGCAGAGTACCTTCATGGTCGAGATGACCGAAGCGGCCCGCATTCTCAACACCGCCAGCGAACGCAGCCTGGTGGTGCTCGACGAAATCGGCCGCGGCACCAGCACCTACGACGGGCTGTCGCTCGCCTGGAGCATCGTGGAGTACCTGCATCACCAGATTGGTTGCCGCACGCTGTTTGCGACGCACTACCATGAGCTCACGGAGCTTGCCGACCAGCTGCCCGGCGTTGCGAATCGCAACGTGATGGTTCGCGAGCATTTCGGGAAGATCGTGTTTTTGCACCAAATCGTCGAAGGCTCCGCGGATCGCAGCTACGGGATCCATGTCGCCCAACTGGCCGGCGTTCCGCGGGCAGTAAGCGAGCGGGCGGAGGAGATTCTCGCCGAACTCGAACAGTCGGGCCACCGCCTCGACACGCCACACGCCGAAGTGTCGCCCCCGCACACGCAGACCGCCCCCAGCCAAAAGGTCGGCATGCAGCTCACGCTGTTCGAGACCGCCGAACACCCCGTGGTCGAAAAGATCCGCGAGCTCGATCTCAACAATATGACCCCATTGCAAGCCCTGGCAGCCATGGACGCGCTGAAGAAGGATTTGTAACCGCAGCCTCTGATTGCGATCGCCCCGCAGGGCAGATCGTAGCACGACACTCCGTGTCGTAAACAATGGTAGCGAACTTCCAACTGCCGAGGCGTGATCTACCAGGCAAATCGTTGCCAACTACCTACGACTCGGAGAGTCGTGCTACTTTCTTTTTTCCCGACCTATAAAACCGCCGGTCCAGCGAATACTCTGGAGCAAGTCCCTGGTTCGGCTCCCGGGGACTCGGTTCGAACACCACAGTGAGATCGGGCGATGGGACATCGGTATGCCAAATGGGTAGTCGCGGCGGCAGTGCTGCTGGCGGTCGTGCGGATCGCTTCGGTCGCATCGCATACCGAGTACGGATGGGGGCTACTGTCGGACCAGTGGCAATTCGCCCTCGGTACCCCGGTGGGGCTGCAGCACACGCCCATCGGTCAGTGTCCTCCTGTCGACCAAGCCAAGTTCTGGCTGGCGGAGACCGATCGCGTGGTCGCCGAGCATCCCGATTCGGCCTCGCTTGCCATGGGAGCCGCTTGGGTGCTCGACTCCCCGGGCGTCGATTTTATGTCCGGCTACATGAAGTCGAAGGAATATCCCAAGGCTTTTCCGTCCATGGGCATGGAGCTAGACGATGAAGCCATTGCCCGGGCCACGGCAGAGTTTCGCGAGCGGTGCCTGCCCCGCTGTCTGGAGCTGGCACGACGAGCCACTGAGCTCGAACCGCAGAACGTCGACTGGTGGCGAATGCGGGCGCTGCTTGAGTTCGAGGGAGACCAGTTCATGAGCGGCCTCGACTTTTCACCCCGCGAAGCGGACTGGCTGCAAGTGCTCGAACAGTGTCAGCAGCACGATCCCGACAACGCCCTCTACGATTACTTGGCGGCATTTAGTTTGTGGGAGCAGTCGGCCAGTTACGATGCGTTCTTCCCCGATGATGCTACGCAAGACGAAGACTTTCAGCGAATCGATCAGCAAACCAGAAGGCTTGCAAGTACTGTAAGTAGGACGCTCGCAATTCACGACGAGTCCGGGTTCCTGCAAGGCTGCAAGCGGTTCGAAGCGGGGCAGCAGAAAGCGTACTTAGCGTTTGGCGAAGCAGGGACGCCCTGCATTGCCGAGTTAGTTAGCCAATCTGGGGCCAAGCAATCGGACTGGCCCATCGTCGCGACCAATCGATTGATTTCCTACCGACAAACGTGGCTCTATGCTATGTTGTCGCGCTGGTGCATGGTGCAAGCCGACGACGCGATTTTGGACGGCAACATCGAGCTGGCAATAGATCACAAACGTCAAACGCTACGGCTCTTTGAGCAAGCGATCCTACCCAAGGAGACTTCTGCACTTGATCTTCAACTTCGATACGCAGTCATCCGCGAGGCTAATTACGCAGGACTGCTAAAGATAGCTGAGGCTTTCCCCGACGCCATCTCGCAAGCGGAACTCGACGCGCTGAAATTGCGAGAGCGCCAACTCCGCATCGACGCGGCGACACTTACCGCCGCGTTGCAAACGCTGCATGCCGAAGTCTACCCCGAACCGTTCAGCACCACCCGCGAGGCTACCTACTCGGCGGTCGCCAGTTTGTCGGCCGGCGCGATGTTGTACCTCGCGTTACCGCTGCTGTTGGTCGGCTGGCTATTGGCTCGCCGGGGCGACACGCCCTCGCATCTCGGCTTTGTCCGGCAGTGCGTTGCCTGGCTAGTAGGCTATGGACTGACGATCGTGGTGCTAGGCATGGCCCCGGCCGAGGTAATTAGCCACGCCTGGCAGCAGCGGGCGATCATCGGCGGCATCTGGCTCTCGGCGTTTGCCATCGCTGCGGGGGCCGCATGGATACTGCTGCGTGTGATACGTCGCCGGCAAGTTCGCTATCAAACACGGACGCTGCTGGCGATCACCACCGCGATCGCTGTGTTGGCGGCCCAATGGCCTTGGGTCTCCTGGGCGTTGGCAGCGCTCGCTGCGAATCCCCCCGAGTTGTGGGTGCACGCCCGCGGATTCGGCGGCCTCGATGCCGAGGTGATTCGCGCCGGCACCAAACTGCAAACCGGCTCTTGGATGTGGGCGGTGCTGCAGTGGTTCGCCCACCTGGGGCACTACGTGGGACTCGCGTTGTCGCTGCTGCTGGTGATCGGGTGGTACGTGCTGCGGTCGGCCAGGCAGCAACGCGAAGGCTGGCGACTTGGTTTTGTGCCTGCCGATCGGCAACGCTGGTCTCAACTACTCCGCTTTGCCGGCCGTTCCGCCGCGGGGGCGGCGATCGTCTGGTTGCTGGTATATGCGGCGATCTTTTCCCAAGCCGCAGCGCTAGCCGATGCAGAGTTCCAATACAAAATGCGATATTGTCGCGACCCGCTAGCCCACTACAACGAGATTGTCGAAGCCCAAGCGACGGTCAAAGCCTCACCCGCAAAGATGACGCCAATCCGCCAGCAGGTGGAGTTCGACCTGTCGGACGAAGAGCTTTTGCAGCAGTACTACGGCGAGGAAGAGTAGACTCTTCTCGCAATATGGAAACAGTTGTAGCCTCCGCCCTTGTGGCGGAATGCGTGGCACCTCCAGCAGGCCACAAGGGCCTGGGTTACAGTGTGGTGACAACTCCTTTACCTTTTAAGCCACGGAGTGGCGAAACAGATTAGCCTGGGGCAAACGCCGGCGAGTTCCACGAGCCGAAGTGTCGCCCCAGGTTTGGTTTTGCGTAGCGCCCCTCCCCCGGCCTGATAGCCGGACCCTCCCGAGGGAGGGTGTAATTCGTTATCCGTGTTTCATCGGTGTTCATCCGTGGCCGAAGAATCTTTCCATTTTCTAGTAGAAATTGGCCACCAGATGTGCACTAATGATCAGTGCACCACCGCGTGATGGGTGCGACGCTGTTTGACAATTTGGCTATCGGCTGTCGGCGTTAAGCTTTCGGCTTCCTGCCGCGCGAAGGTCAACGATCCTAGTACCTCCCTAGCCGGACCGCCACGCGGTCCGTGTCGTTGATCCCAGCGAGGGAGAAGAATCGTTTTGCCCCCACTCAACAGCAGGGTGGGGCGAAACTCCCGGCGGGCGTTTTTTGACAATGCAAAAAATGTCGGTAAACCCAGGCGAAACGTGAAGTTGCCGCCCTCGGTGCGGAGAGAATAAAGCCCCCACGAATCGATTTCCCGCTTTTGGGGGCAAAAAGACTCCCGAGGGGAGGGGGGAGATTTGAGGAATATGGCCGAGGACCGACGTATCGTCGGAACGCTCGTTGGGGTCCTGTGACCTACGAGATTCTTCCGTCATTGGATGCTCCCGCAGAATGAAAGTTCCAACCAATCAGCCGCAACATCAGCGCATATAAAAACAGATTCCCATCGCTGGGAATCTGTTTTGTGGATTGCTTTGCAGGTGGTCGTCGCACGGTGTTGCGGCTAAACCAAGGGCTTACTCGGCAGCGACAAATCCGTCGCAGATCGCCTTGCACTCGTCGACGGTCAGCTCGCCTTGCTTGACGACGAAGCGGTACTTCACGGTCAGCGGCTTTTCGGGCGTGACGTCGGTCGCGAAGTACGAACCGAAGCGGGCGTAGTCGCGTTCGCTATAGCGGGCCGGCTTGGGATTCTCGGGGTGGTTGCAGCGAACCACGGTGTATCGCTCGCCATCGAGCACGAAGCAGACCGCGTGCCAGGGCAGGTCGATGCACAGTTTGCTCTCATCCGAGTCGGGCTTGTTCTGATCCCAGTTGCGGGTCTCGCCCTCTTTGCCTTTGCCATCGGGGCGCAGGTAATAGGTTTGCTTGGCGGTTTCGTCCGGCACCTTTTGCGAAGCACGGAACTGCACGCCGGCGTGCTGCGGGTCGCCATCGAGGTGGATCTTGTCGATGTTCTTCGCTGGGGTGAGCGTGGAGACAAAATCGATTTGAGTCATGCCGTCGACCTGACCGACTTGCATGGTCCGTTCTTCGGTAGCGAAGACTTCGCCTTCTTGCCCGTGCCAGTAGACGACGGATTCAATTGCACCGCTCGTGGGATACGATTCCATCATCGAGAATCGTTCGTGCTCAGTGAAAGCCTTGCCATGGCAGTGCCAGGTGTCGCACTTCTTGCCGTCGCCGTAGGTGATGCGATTGAAGCCGTAGAAGATGCCGCGGTGGTGGGGGAATAATCCGCCAGGGCCCTTGGTGATGATCTTCGATCCATCGGGGCTGAACACGTGCAGGTAAGGCTTATAGGTTTCCGCGCGACGCTCGCCGTTCGACTCGTCGATGGGAGCGTACATGTATCGCACAAGCGGACTGCCGTTGAGCGTGAGTTCGCACTCGTGCTTCTCCTCGTTATCGGCCCAAGTGTAAGCGGAGTCGCCCGCCTGGGCAGCAGTGGGGATTAGTGTTGCCAACAGCGCGAGGCTCAAGGCCGCAAGCGCCGACGATCGGAAAGGGGTAGTGATGTTCATAGATTCCAAATTACCGCTTGAGGAAGGGGCCCGCAACGTCTGCGATACCGGAAAATCTTACGACAATGCCGCTTCCACGGCAGCTTCGGTATCCGCAAGCAGCTCCTCTCCCTCGGGGCGACTATGGATATAACAGACGTTTTTGTCGAATACGCCGATCGAAAGCTCGTCGGCCGGGCGGTCGCCGAAGCTCAGTCCCAGCGCCCGGGCTGCTTGCACCATCGGCCCGTCGGGGTCGACCTGGCGGATCCGGCTGACCGCTTCGGAAATCGGCACGCTGGTCATCTCTGGTGGGCGATAGCAGAGCATCTCGCCGAAGCGACCTTCGACCACCATGCGAACCGCATGGGCGCCGAACTGGGTGGCCAGTGCACGATCGAACGTGGTGGGCGCACCGCCGCGTTGCAGGTGACCGAGCACGCAGAGTCGGGTTTCGCGATGGAGCCGGCGTTCGATTTCGTCGGTCACCGCGCGGCCGATGCCGCCGAGTTTGAGCTGCTGGCCGCTGACTTCCTGGCCGACCATGTTGCCGTCGGGCATGTGTGCACCTTCGGCCACGACGACCAGGGTGAACTTCTTGCCTTGGCTCTCGCGGTGCAGGATCTTGTGGCAAATGTGCTCGAACTTCCAAGGGATCTCTGGAATGAGGATCACGTCGCCGCCGCCGGCGATGCCAGCGTGCAAGGCAATCCAGCCCGCATGGCGACCCATCACTTCGAGCACCATGATCCGCTCGTGACTGGCGGCCGTGGTGTGCAGGCGGTCGAGGGCGTCGGTTGCGCACTCAATCGCGCTGTCGAATCCGAACGTAAACGCGGTGGCCGACAGGTCGTTGTCGATGGTCTTCGGCACGCCGACCACGGGGATGCCATTTTCGTGGAACTGTTGGGCAATGGCCAGCGAGCCATCGCCGCCGACGCAAATGAGTCCGTCGATGTCGAGCTGTTCGATGGTTTTCTTCACCCCTTCGATCAGGTGCTGTTCGATTTCGACTCGGTTGTTTACCCCTTTGACCGCTGCGAAGCGACCTTTGTTCGTCGAGCCGAGAATCGTGCCGCCTTGGCTCAGGATGCCTTTGGTGTTCTTCGGCGTGATCGGCACGTATTGCACCGGGTCGTAGAGACCTTCGTATCCCTTGAGGAATCCAATGCAGTCGTATCCCAGCTGGTCGCAGCTTTTCGCAGTGCCGCGAATCACCGCGTTGAGACCGGGGCAATCGCCGCCGCTGGTGAGAATGCCAATACGCTTCGACATGATGATGAATCCTGATTCAATGGGAAACCGCCTGCGGCCCACTCGCAGGGGGCCTCACGAAAATATAGTTTTGGCTCCAGCCTGCGGGCGGGAGTTCGCCACGGAACCCGCGACTGGCATCGAGAGCACAAACCGCATAACCCGAACCAACGACATTTCGCCCAGTAAGTAGGAGATCGACCATGATGAGGAACCCCGCGATGTGTGGCATCGCGCACCTGCGATCGATAGAATCAACTAGACACCCGCCAGCGGTGACCGTAACTAACAGCATCCTAGAACAAGCGAAGAGGCTTACTCGTGTGGGGCGGACTCGATTGGCTTTTGATATTGTTCCTCGGCGTCTGCCGGCTCTTGGGTCTGGCTCCGCCCGAGCAATCGGAACGCGAGAACATCATCCAAAACATCCTCGCGGTTCTGGTGCTAGTGGTCGTCGTGAGCTCGGTGCTGGCAGTGATCGGCACGCTTGTCTTGAAGTGAGGCGTGGTGCTGCGACTGGGGCACTCACCTGGAAGCGGCGGATTTGAGTGAAAAGGTAGGAGCAATAGAGATGGCTATTTGTCCAAAGTGCCAAGCCAGTATGGGGCAGACGGCAGTGAAATGTGAAGCATGCGGGTACGACTTTTCGGAGCCCACTAGCAAGCGATCGCTGGCCGATACATCGCGAAATGTTGGTAACATTTTCTTAATGCTCGGCGGCGTAACCGCTGGTGTGTGGAGTCTGCTCTCCGGGGTCAGCTCGATCGGTCTCCTGCTAATGATGGAATTTACCCACTTCGCCATATCGCTCAGTTTGTTTCTGATTGCCGCGGCACTGGTTGTGGTATTCATGCGGGCACAGGAAGATGACTAAGCAATCAGCAATGATGCACACCACCTACGGACGGCTACACGCGTGCTTCTGCGAGCACTTCGCGATAGAGGGCAGCCATGCCGCGGGCCATGGTGACGTCGGAGTAGTACTCCGCATGGCGAGCCATCGCCGCGGCAGCCATCGTCGAGTGGTCGATGTGATTGTTGGCGAACGCGGCCAGCGTCTGGGCCAACTGCTCGGGGTTGTTTGGTTCGACGAGCATGCCGGTCTTCAGGTGTTGAATCGCCGCGGTGGCACCTTCCACCCGCGAGGCAACCACCGGCACGCCGGCCGCCATGGCTTCGAGCACAACCATCGGCAGCCCTTCGCCATACAAGCTCGGCAGCGCCATGATATCGAGCGTCGCCAGCTCTTCGGCGACCGCGCTGGTGAATCCAGTGAACTCGACGTGCTGGCCAAGGTCGAGCTTGTCGACCAGCTGACGAATTTGCTGTTCGTACTCGGGAGTCTCGAACCCACCGATCAGCCGCAGTCGCAGGTCCTTGCCTTCGTTACGGGCGCGGTGGATGCCCTCGAGCAGCACCTCGGTTCCTTTGCGGGGGCGGAACAAGGCGACCATGCCGACCACCATCGGCGATGCCACCGGCACCGCAGGCCGCTGGATGTCGGTCGCTGGCACCCCGTTAGGAATGCAGACGATTCGCTCTTCGCTGACCCCTTGCTCGTGCATGTACGACTCGAGCGACGGCGAAACCACCACCACCCGCGAGGCACTCGACAAGCAGAAGCGTTCGACTTTGGTATTGATCCAGTTTTGCCAGCGACGTTCGCTATCGCGCGACACCGGACTGTGAACGTGATACACCCAAGGCAGGCCCAGGCTGCGAGCGACCATGGCGGTCACCAGCGCGGTCCGCGGCGTATGGGCGTGGAGCACTTGGTACTGATGGCGGCGCACCAGTTGCTTAAGCTTGCCGACCACACGCAGGTCGAATCGGCCCCGCATCGGCAGCAGCGTAAGTCGCGAACTCGAACGACGCACCTCGCCAAACTTGCCAGGCTTGATGGCAACCAGATCGGCTTTTACTCCTTCGTCCGGCAGTCGCACTGCCAGCAGGTCCTGCACCCGTTCAGCACCCGAGTAGTGCTCGCCATTGATCACGTGCAGCACCTGCACGGTGGTAAGCGGATGGATCGGCAGCAGCACCGGGTCGTCGACAACCGGAACGCGGATTTCAGGAATCGCGGGCGCAGCGGGGGGGCTCGGCGGGGGAGGGTAGAGCTGTAAGGTAGGAGGTTGGCTCGACATCGGGCACCTACGCGACGCAAGGAGGAGATTCGTGTGCTGGATATCCAAACTTAGTTCGCCGCGAACTCGCGAGCGGAGCCCCGACGTGCAATCGCAAACGAACCTCCGCGCACAGGCGGGGCTTCCGCTACAATCGATAGAAACCGTTCGCCATCCTGGGGATCCACCGATGCAACCGTACGTGCAAATCACCACTACCACCGGCGACCATGCGGTGGCCGAAAAGATTGCGGTCGAGCTGGTCGACCACCGGCTCGTCGCCTGTGCTCAGATCAGCGGCCCTGTGCGAAGCGTCTACCGCTGGCAAGGCAAAGTCGAGTTTGCGGAAGAGTTCGTGGTGCACATGAAGACCACTGGCGAGCACATCGAGTCGGTCAAACGCGTGATTACCGAACTCCACCCGTACGACGTGCCGGAGATCATCGTGGTGCCGATCGTCGACGGTAGCCGTGAGTACCTGTTGTGGCTAGACGAAGAGACCCGCCCTGGTGACGAGTGATGAATAACAATCCCTATGCTTCGTCGGAAGTAACGATCAATGAGGAGAAATAAAAAAAGAGCAAGCCGATGAGCGGCTTGCCCTTTGTGAGTTGCAGTAGGTGATGGCTCGTGGAGCCGACTAGCGGCGTCGAGCAGCCAGCAGGCCAACTATGCCGAGTACCGCCAGGGCGATGCTGCCTGGCTCAGGAACTTGGCGACCAACCACACGAAGCTCGGGCTGGAAGCCAGCTTCGGTAGCACCGCTGGTGAAGATTTGCCAGCCGTTGCCGGTGCCACCAGAAGCAATGTACAGGCCGTAGTTGGCATCGCCAGCTCGCCAGTTTTCGACGATCGATTGCACGTCGATGTACAGCACTTCGGTATCGTTCATGTCGATGATCGATTGGGCCTCTTCAGCAATGAAGCCACCATCGATCAGCTCTTGAGTTTCGTTCGAGCTAGCGTCCGAGTCGCTGTCGAGGCTTTCGTAGGTGGTGTTCTCGTCCCACGGTTGCATGATTTGGTGCACCGTGAACGGTCCGGGAGAATCCGAAGCACCATTGGAAAAACCGGTAACGAGTACCAGCTCGGCCTGAACGATTTCGTCGTACTCACTCAAGTCGAGACCACCGAACTGAACTAGGTAAGGTTGATCGTAGGAGTTGTTATCCAGGTCTTCGCCATCGAGGAAGTATTGATCGGCACTGTTGCCATTGATCAGCGTGCCAGCCGTGTCGGCATTCACGCCGTTCGGGAAGATATCGACCGTGGGATTCTGCGTTTGCAGTTCCACGCCCGAGTCCATGGTGTAAGTCACGTTCAGCGTGGGACGACTTTCGAAGGCGCTGCTCACCGAGGTGTGGTAGCTCCAGCCGTCGCCGCTGCGGTCGGTGCGAACACCAAAGCCGTAGGAGGTGCCGCCGTTGGCGACAAGTTGCATTTCGCGATCAATGCGGGCGTAGGAGGTGGTTTCGACGGTGGTCATGCCATCGAAGCTGCCCAGGATCATGGCAGTACCGCCATCGAGGCCGTTGCCGCCGGTGTAGCTGTCGAAGGTCTCATCGGAACCGAAAGGGGAGCTCAACGAGTAAACGTTGAATGCACCACCCGAGACATTGTTGGAGGTGACACTGCTCGTGGTGAATCCGAGGCTAGCATTCAAGATCACCGCACCACTGGGGATCGAGGTGTTTTCGAAGCGAATCAGCAGGTCCTTGCGATCCGAGGCGGTGGGGCCACCGTCGAGATAGAAGCTCGCGTCGACGGTGTCGACAGGGTCGTCGCCCTGTTCTGCTTCGGCACGGCCAATGCGGCGTTCGACGGTTCCGCTGTACCCATCGGTACCTTGCTGGTACGTCAGCGTGGTCGTGGTGACAGCCACGGCGCTTTCCGTCGCGGCGATTGCCAGCCCGCAGGCTAGCAAAGCGATATAAGCTCTCATTAGTGTCAACTCCTGGTGTATATCTAAGGGGGCGATAAGCTCTGCTGGGATAAAACAGCAGTAATGGGGATACCCAGCGGTGGCAGCAAAACTAAGACGCGTAGTATATTCCTCTGCCAATCCGCTTGGATGAAGACAGTGTGAAGATTGAGTTACGTTTTGATGAGTTCGACATGAGGGGCCGAAATGGCAAATAAACGAGCTGGAAGTCCGCTTTCGAATGGATCAATTCGACCACGCGCATCATTACGAAAACACATCGAAGATTAGGAGAGATGGGCAGTTCAGGAGGAGCTTTTTCGGCTGCTGAATGAGTGCGCGATTTCGCAAGCTCGAAGCCTAACCACCGATGGCCGGATCGCGATAAGCAGCGTTGGCAGGTCCCTATTTTGGCTATCCAGCAGGCAACTTTTTTTGCTCTTCTGCTGCGATTTTGGTCTCGCCCGCAATTTGTCCCCTTTTTGGGGGCGAAAACGGTCCTCCGCAAAGCGGGCGGCCGCCGGGCAGTCCCATTTAGTTAGGCTGCTCACCCATGATATATTGAGGGGCTACACCGACTCGCAGCGAACCCCCGATTTGGCTGGCCGGCACGCTGGCCCCGACCTCCCACCTTTGGCCCCTCCCTTATGGATCCTAAGAACATTCGCAATTTCTCCATCGTTGCCCACATCGATCACGGGAAGAGCACGCTTGCCGACCGGCTGCTTGAGATCACCGAGACGATCAGCAAGCGGGATATGAAAGAGCAAGTGCTCGACGACATGGAGCTCGAGCGCCAGCGGGGCATTACCATCAAAGCCCGCGCGGTGACCATGCGAGCCAAAGTGGATGGCAAAGAGTACGAGCTAAACCTGATCGACACGCCGGGCCATGTCGACTTCCAGTACGAAGTCTCGCGTTCGCTTGCTTGTTGCGAGGGTGCGGTGCTGTTGGTCGATGCGTTCCAAGGGGTCGAAGCCCAAACGGTGGCCAACGCCTACGCGGCGATGGAGCAGGACCTGGCGATCGTGCCGGTGATGAACAAGGTGGACCTGAACCATGCTCGTCCCGATGAAGTGAAGCAGGAGATGGAGCAGACGCTCGCCATTGATCCCGACGAAGTGCTCGGTTGTAGTGCCAAGACTGGCGTCGGCTGCGACGAGGTAATTCGAGCGGTGGTTGAGCGGGTACCGGCTCCCACCGGCGATCCCAAGGACACGCTGCAAGCGATGGTGTTCGACAGCGTGTACGACGAGTTCCGCGGTGCGGTAACCTACGTGCGGGTAATGAACGGCACCGTGAAGAAGGGACAGAAAATCAAGTTCCTACAGGCCGGAACCGTGCACGACGTGGTGGAGCTTGGCCAGTTTTCCCCCAAACGAGTGGCTCGCCCGCAACTCTCTGCGGGGCAGGTGGGCTACCTGATTTGCAACATCAAATCGCTGGGCCAGGTGCACATCGGCGATACCGTGTCGGTCGCTACCGGCGAGCCCGCGGCCAAGCTGGCGGGTTACCAAGAGCCGAAACGCATGGTGTTCTGCGGTCTCTATCCATCCGACGGACAGGACTTCGAGCAACTTCGCGAAGCACTCGGCAAGCTGCAAGTGAACGATCCCAGCTTTGAGTTCTCCCCCGAAACGTCCGACGCGCTTGGCTTTGGTTTCCGCTGCGGCTTCCTGGGATTGTTGCACATGGAAATTGTGCAGCAGCGCCTGGAAGGCGAGGCCGACATCGACCTGGTGCAGACCGCCCCGAACGTCACCTATCAGGTGACGAGCAAAGATGGCGAAGAGATTGAAGTGCACACGCCGCAGGAAGTGCCGGACCATGGCGAAGTGGAAGAGATTCGCCAGCCGATCGTGCGGGTGAACTTCGTGCTGCCTACCGAGTACATCGGCGGCATCATGAAGCTGTGCGCCGATCGCCGTGGTGAGTACGTGCGGACCGAATACCTGTCGGCTACTCGGGCCATGCTGGTGTACGACTTGGCCTTGGCCGACGTGGTATACGACATGCACGATCGCTTGAAGAGCATCACCCGCGGCTACGGAACGATGGACTACGAGGTGCTCGGCTACCGCGCCGGCGACCTGGTGCGTCTCGATATTCTCGTGAAAGGCGAACGGGTCGATGCGTTGTCGATCGTGTGCGACCGCCGCGACGCGGATACTCGCGGCCGCGCGGTAATCAAGAAGCTCAAGCAAGAAATTCCGCGGCATATGTTCGAAGTCGCGCTGCAGGCGGCCATCGGCACCCGCGTGATCGCTCGAGAAACCATCAGTGCGATGCGCAAGAATGTCACCGCAAAATGCTACGGCGGCGACATCAGTCGTAAGCGCAAACTGTGGGAGAAGCAGAAGGAGGGTAAGAAGCGGATGAAGTCGATCGGTCAGGTCGATATCCCGCAGAAGGCGTTCCTCGCAGTGCTCGAAACTGGAGAAGAAGAGGGGAAAGGCGGAGTGAAGTCGCGGTAACTTCGCGAGAACAAGTTCGAAATCCCCCGCGTCATCTCTTAGAACGTGTTTTGAAATTGCCTGATTAAAGAAAAACAGCTACGGCTCCCTCTTTTGGTTAGCAGCCTGAGGAAGGAGCCGTAGCATGAAAACGGAAAGGAAGTATGGCAGTGATGTCACCGATCGACAATGGCAATTGCTTCGTCAGTTGTTGCCAGCACGTTCGCAGTTCGGACGTCGTCCGATTGACCGCCGGCGGATCATCAACGCGATCTTGTACGTCGTCCGCACGGGCTGCCAGTGGCGGATGCTGCCTAAGGACTTTCCGAATTGGAGTACGGTTTACGGCATCTTCTGGCGTTGGAGAAATGATGGCACGTGGCAGAAGATTCATGATGCGTTGCGAGCCAAAACACGCAAAGCGGCAGGCAAGAAGTCGACACCCACGGTAGCGATCATCGACAGCCAATCGGTTCGCACGGCCGAAGGAGGTGAAGAAAGGGGCTACGATTCGGCCAAGAAAATCACGGGCCGCAAGCGTCATGTGGCGGTCGATACGCTCGGATTGTTGCTCGCGATAGTCGTTCATAGCGCGGATTGGCAGGACCAGGACGGAGCCGAATGGGTAATGGACAAGCTGGGCGAGCAATTCAAGCGAATCAAGATTGTGTTTGGCGACTTCGCGTACGGTCGATCAGGGTTGCCCGATTGGACCTGGGAAACGTTTGGTTGGATTCTACAAACGGTGCTCAGGCCAGTCGGCCTAAAAGGGTTTGTGGTATTGCCGAAGCGATGGATCGTGGAACGAACTTTCGCCTGGCTGGCCCGACATCGACGGAACAGCAAGGACTACGAAAAAACAACCGCCTCCAGCGAAGCCATCACCTACGTCGCCATGATCAGCCTCATGTCGAAAAGACTGGCCAGCGCGGAAAAGTGAATTTTAAAACACGTTCTTAGAATAGGAGAGCTATTTCTTAGGCTCTTCCACATTAAAGGATGGCGTGTCATGAGAGTTTTGTGCTTTGCCTTACTGGCGAGTTTCTGCTGCGGAGCGTTTGCCAACGCGACCGACTTCTACATCGACCCGGTGCACGGCACCCCCGAAGGGCAGGGGACCAAAGGGTCGCCTTGGCAGAGTTTGCAGGGCGTGTTCGATCGCGGTTTGGTACAGTCGCAGCAGTGGGAATCGCTGCCGCCGACCGACGCGACCAAGCTGGTGGCGAAGAATCCCCAGGGAGTCGTGAACCCGGGCGACACCATCCACTTGCTGCCTGGCGACCATGGCACACTCACCCTGCGTGGCTATTACAACGAGCAGCCAATCACGTTGTGCGCTGAGCCAGCCAACCAGGCGGTGCTCCACCGAATCTCGCTCGTCGCTGCGTCGAATTGGGTATTCAAGGACCTGACGCTCACCCCCAATCCGAAGGAGACCAAGCGACGGGGAGATTTGATCTCGGTCCGCAACCATGGCCATCACGGAAAAGTTCACGACATCACCGTGGAAGGCTGTCAGCTGAGTTCCGCTAGCGATAGCGACATCGCCAAATGGACGATCGAAGACTGGAACAAGCTTCCCGCCAACGGCATTTTGGCCGACGGAACCCAAATCACCATTCGCAACAATCAGGTGCGGAATGTCAACTTCGGCATTTCGGTAAACGCGAGTCACTCATTGGTGGAACATAACCTCGTCGAGAACTTTGCCGGCGACGGTCTACGCGGGCTCGGCGACTATAGCGTGTTTCAATACAACACGGTAAAGAACTGCTACGACGTGAACGACAATCACGACGATGGGTTCCAAAGCTGGTCCACCGGTTCTGGCCGACCGGGCAGCGGCAAAGTGGTCGGTATCACTTTACGGGGCAACGTGATCATCAACTTCGAAGATCCCAACCAGCCCTTCCGTGGACCGCTGCAGGGCATCGGTTGTTTTGATGGCATGTTCGAAGATTGGGTGGTCGAGAACAACGTGATCGTGGTCGACCAATGGCATGGGTTGACGCTGCTGGGGGCGACCGGCTGTCGAATCGTGAACAACACGGTGGTCGACGCTGCGGAAGGCCGCCCCGGCCCAGCTTGGATTTGCATCGACAAGCACAAAAACGGTACTCCGGCCACCAACAATGTGGTTCGCAATAACCTGGTCACCAGTCTTCGCGTGCCCGACCGCCAAGCGAACCAGGTCGATCACAATCTGGTGATCGAGTCGCTAGAGCAAGAGTTCACCGATCCGAGTGCTTTTGATTTCTCGCTCAAGGCTGACTCGAAAGCCATCGATGCCGGCGCGGCCGATTTGGCGCCGGAGATCGACATCGCTGGCACCCCACGACCGCAAGGCAAAGCGGTTGATTTGGGAGCCTACGAATTGAAAGAATAGGCGAGCAAAAAAACAGGAGTTCGAGCGATAGGCTCGAACTCCTGTTCTTGATTGTTACTTGTGGTCGCGAACGTGCGTTACCGCCAGTCGAGGGTCGAGAACCGCTTGTGGGCTTCGCGCTCGAGGGTTTCGCGGTGATCGGGATGGGCGATATCGATGAGTGCCCGTGCCCGTTGACGCAGGTTCTTGCCGTACAGGTCGGCCACGCCGTATTCGGTGGCGATGTAGTGTACGTGAGCCCGTGTGGTAACCACACCAGCACCGAGCTTGAGTACCGCACTGATGCGGGTCTCGCCTTTGCGAGTGGTCGACGGCAACGCGATAATCGGCTTGCCGCCGGGCGACAGGGCTGCACCACGGATGAAGTCCATCTGACCACCCACACCCGAGTAGATGCGGGTGCCGATCGAGTCGGCACAGACTTGACCGGTCAGGTCGACTTCAATCGCACTGTTGATGGCCGTGACCTTGGGGTGGCGACGAATCACCGCGGTGTCGTTCACGTAACTCGCTTCGAGCATTTCGACCGAAGGATTGTCGTTGATAAAGTCGTACACGCGTTGGCTGCCGATGCAGAACGACCCCACGACCTTGCCGACCTGGCGGGCCTTACAGGCACCGGTGATCACACCCTTCTCCACCAGTTCCACGACGCCATCGCTGAACATCTCGGAGTGGATGCCAAGGTCCTTGTGATCCTTCAACGCAGCGAGCACTGCGTCGGGAATCGCTCCGATGCCAAGTTGCAGGGTGGCTCCGTCTTCCACTAGTTCGGCCACGTGGCGACCGATCGAGCGTTCGACCGCAGTCGGCTCGGCGGTAACGTGGGCGTGTAGCGGTTCGTCGTGTTCTACCGCCAGATCGATCTTCGAGATATGAACCAAACCGTGCCCGTGGGTGCGGGGCATGTGGCGGTTGATCTGGGCGATGACGAACTTCGCCGAGTCGGTGGCCGCACGCGAAGCGTCGATCGAAACGCCGAGCGAGCAGAAGCCATGGCGATCGGGGGGCGACACCTGAATCATCGCGACGTCGAGCGGCAGCACGCGATTGCGGAGCAGGCCGGGGACTTCGCTCAGGAAGATGGGAATGTAGTCGGCGTAACCATCGTTCACGGCCGGGCGAACATTCGCACCCACGAAAAACGAGTTCGAGTAAACGCGGCCACGTAAACCGGGCGCGGTGTAAGGGGCACTACCTTCGGTGTGCAGGTGCACAACTTCGAGGTCGTGAAGGTCGCGGGCGCGGCGACCGAGCGCTTGGACCAGCGCTTGAGGGGCTGCGGACGCCGTGTGCACGAACACACGGTGGCCCGATTGGACGACTTGGATGGCTTCGTCTGCGGTGGTAATTTGCACGGGGGCCTCTGCTTCCTACCCTGTGCCTATGTTCTCTAGGGCAAACTGTTGTCTGCGATCCAATCACGCAGTTACAGTACCGCATGAGAAACAAGGCGGGTACGTTGGGTTGAGTCTATTATGGCCTGTTTGCAGGCCAGGAGCGACTTTCTTGAAGTAGGCAATAATGGTAAAGAATCGTTACCGCCTTAAGCCCTATTGTGCACTCTTAGCAACTTTGCGCCGAGGGTAGTTTCGCGATCTCTTGCAGATTGTTGTGTGTCACCTGTGCGACCACGCCAAAGCGCTAATTCTGCCTGAATAAATGGCAGAGGCGTCGCACTACCGATACAGTGGGCGACGCCTCTGTGCGTGATGGCACACTAAAGAAATTGGGTTTCTTTATCGTTTGGGGATGGCTACTCCGAACCTAAACGTGCTAGCTCGGGTCGGCGAGGGCTGTTGTCGTGCGACAGCAAACCTTGCGGGCCGACGAAGTAGTTGTTGTTCCCCTCGACAATTAAATTGTAGGCTTCTTGTTCTTCGCTGGAGGGCGAAGTCGAGCTTACCTCCACCGGACTTCCCTGCGCGGAGAAAATGTAGTCGCCGGGTTGTAGTTCGCTGGCCATTTGCCAGCCTTTGCCTTCGACCCAGAAGGGGTGCCCGGGGGTCGATTGCAACTGATACCCACCCGCGTCGACATGCGTCAGCGGCGAAGGGGCCCGAACCGTGGTGGTGAGCACCGGACGGAAGCAGAGTTCGCCGCTCCGCTCATTCATGGTCAGTACCAGATCGCCTGCAGCGAGGGTCTCGATGGCCTGCATGCCGGTCTTGGTCCAGACCTCGGTGCCAGCGGCAAAGCACTCGTGACGCAATGGGGGTGGGGGACCCGACGAAGAAGGAGGGCTGCCGCTCGATGGGGGCTCGACGTAAACGTTGATCATCTCCGACGTACTGATGCGATAGGTTTGCTCGGGAAGTCCATTCCGCGATTCGTAACCGTTCTTCTCGTACCAGTAATCCCACCAGGCTTGCGGCGAGTCGCCGAGGTCTTCGCCAGTGGTTTGTGCGAGCACAGCAATGATACGG
The DNA here is from genome assembly GCF_007748035.1 of Aeoliella mucimassa. NCBI lineage: Bacteria > Pseudomonadati > Planctomycetota > Planctomycetia > Pirellulales > Lacipirellulaceae > Aeoliella > Aeoliella mucimassa. The sequence goes on along the minus strand of NZ_CP036278.1, from coordinate 5,326,150 downwards.
TTGTTGATTTGCAGGCGTTGCTCGTTGATGGCAGCTACCATTTCGACTCGCTGCGCGGCTTCGCGCTGGTAATCCTGGTACTTACCGGCCGACGCTCGGCGACCACGGTTGAGGACTGCTTGTGCTTCGCCACTGGTTGGATCGCCCCCGTAGGTGACAACGGCCCCGCCGGTCCGCGAAACCTCGGCCCGCTCGCCGCCGTTGGGGCCTTCGGCGAACACTTCGTGATCGTACTGCACGCGGCCGGTCGGAGAGATGGAGACTTCGAAGTGGGTTTCGAGCTCCGCGGCCAATCCGGAAACCAGCAGCGGAATGTACTCGTGCTCAGGACGCGCCTTGAGTTGTTCGCCTGCCAGGGTGCGGAGCTCCTGCTCTTCGGCAAGCACCGAGATGCGGACTAGCGATTCGCAGGCTTGATAACTCGGTAGCTGGCCCAAGGCGAGCAGAAACGCCTTGCTCAATTCTTTGTCGCGATCAGCTTCGGCGGGGGTGATACCACGCCGGCCGGCCATGAGTCGTTCGAACTCGGGGATGGCCGATTCATCCACTTCGGCTCCGAGTTCGGCCAAGGCGATTTCGGCTTTGACTCCACCGAGTTTTAACGCGCGGTGCCATCCCGCAATCCGCGCCCGCCATTGATCGCTACGCTTGCGAAACTCACGTGACTCGTTGCGAAGTGCTTCGAGTTGATCGGCTTCGACCAGATCGCCTTCGAACGCGACGAGGTTCAGCCCATGGAGGGCTTCGCGATTTTCGCGATCGATCGATAGCAGCTTCAGCCAGTGAAATCGGGCTTCGTCGTTCAGATCGTTCTTACGGCACCATCGCGCCAGGCGAAGATGATCGCTGGGGGTGTCGGCCGCTGCTTCGCGAAGCGCGGCGTACTCTTTCGTTACGGAGCTACTATTGGCGGCCGATTGCACTTCGTGGATGGATTGCCATTGCCCGTCGACCAGTATTTCGCCCTGGTTCCAGTGGGCCGGCCCGAAGTCGGGGGCCAACCGAGCGGCTTGCTGCAGCAGGTCGTCTCGAAGCGCGAGATCGCCCGTCGCGCCTGCCGATTTTGCTTCGCGTGTCATGCGTTCGGCGATACCGGTTTTTACCGATGCATCGTCGGCACGCACGGTTCCCGCCGCACCGACCAGCAGGCAGGTCAGCACGAAACACCAATTCAGTCGCATAGTTTTCCTCACGGAATTTAGAGTGTGGTGGGGAGCACTCAGGGTTTCGTGATTACGCGACGTTTTTATTCATTTCCCAAGCAAAAAATCGAAATGGTAAGCTGGGCAATTCGGGCGCCCGGTTGATTTAGACGATTGCAAAAAAGATGGCCGCCGATTGCGCGGGAGGCAATCGGCGGCCGGGCGGAGGCTCGCAGTGGGGGCATGCGAGCCAGCGGGGGTGTTAGGAAGCACGACTAGCCAGCACTAGCAGTGATTACAGTTGGTCGACCGGCGTTTCTTCGAACACCAGCTTCGCGGGCGGAACCTTGGCGGCGATTTCGCTAAACGCTTCGATCATTTGCGATTCCATTTCGGCAATCGTCGAACCACCAGGCACGCTGATGAAAACACCATCGCCAGCGGCGGCAATCGCCCGCATGATGTCGCGATCGGCGTTCGCACCCACGGCCATGGTGTGGATGGTAATGCCTCGGCGAATCGCTTCGGTGGCTTCGTAGAACGCGTATTGCTTGTTCGTGTTGCTCGTTGAATAGTCGGCAACACCGTCGCCGTCGAAGTCGGTCCAGTCGTTCCAATGGAAGTTACTCGGCAAGCTCCATCCTGATGGGTAACGATTGGCTTGACCGTCGGTCATCAGGATGATGGTGGGACGGGCACCGTACCGCACGTGTCCTTCGTCCGACGGGTCGTCGGCACTGCCGACAAGCATCTCGCGAGCCTTGAGCACGCCATCGCCCATACCGGTGTACGAGTCGTAATGACCCGCCTGGTGGCGGCGTTGGATGGCATCGATCACTCCATAGTTGGAAGTGATTGGGTTGCTCGAAGTATCGAGCGTCACTTCTCCGTCGTAGTGGGTGGTTTCCCACACCGAATAGGTACCATAGCTCACCAGGCCGACTTCATCGCCGAAGTCGAGTTCGCCCAGGAAGTCGAGGAACAGCGAGGTGCCATTCTTCACTGCGTGGAACGGGTAGTGCGAGGTGCGCCATAGGTCCTCCGATTGATACCATTGGATGCGGCTCTTTTGCATGTAGTTGAGCAGTGAGCGATACCCGTACTTCTTGTGGTAGGGACCACCCATCGACTTCACGCTACTGATGTAGTTCTTCCACAGGTTGCGGCTGGTGTACTCACTCGGCATGCCTTTGGGAGTGCCGTCGGAGTAACGTCCCGACTGAGGGTAGGGATACTTGAGTTGACCCGGGAAGTTGGGGTCGTCCGACGGGTACTTATCTCCAAGCCCCAAGGCTTCGAAGATGTAGTTCGTGTCGTTGCTCGACACGTAGGTACCCTCGGCCGAGTCGATCTCACCATACTCGGTGAGCCACTTAGCACGTTCGGGATGATCGGGCCAGCGGACGTCGGCATCGAGCAGTTGCTGGTACATGCGGTCGATCGAGGCTTCGACCTGCGACTGGCCAAGCGAGTCGAACGCCTTAAATTCGGTGTCGTCGCTCATCGAGCCGGAGAAATCGAGCACGAGAACCATGTCGCGTGCTTCCACAAAAGCGGTGGCCGAAGCCAGGATGTCCACCGAATCGCGGCCGACCGCCCAACCAAAGGCCAGCGGCAGCGCAGCGTCCGGCGCGGCGGAGTCGGAATTGTTCCTACGCGCAACCACCTGCACCACGTTTACTGGGTTTGCACCCCAGTCGATCGGCCAGGTGTTCGTGTTGGGGTCGTAGCGACGTTTCCCAAAGCGAACGTCACGCTGGGGATCGATGAACACACCATTGGCTTCGGCCACCTTCGAGGCCATCAAGCGAGCCGCTTCGGCGGCAATACTATTGGGATCGAGCGAGGGATCAATTCCTGTCTGACCCGCTTCATGCACCGCCGCGGCAATTTCTTGCGACGCTGCTAGTGCGGCCGCATCCACGGCATTTTGCATTTCGGTTTCGGTAAGCACGATGCGGCCGGTATCGACCGTCAAGGCCATGAAGGCAAAGATACCAATCAAGAGGAAGCCGGTGAGAACGATAATGATACCGCGGCGTTGCGAGCGATTCGATGCGGAGTTGAGTTGAGTGCGCATGTTAAAACTCGGGGCGTGAGGAGCGAGGCGGAGGAGGGGGGGGCGAGGGGGCTATTTAGTCGGACAGGTTCGCCCGGCCGTTTCGGAATACCACCGAAGCGGTCAGCGCGTAGTCACTACCATTGGGAACAGACGTGTAGCTAACTGCCGAATAGTTGACCGACACCCGGACTTCGAACAGCCGGAGATCGTTATTGGGATCATCGATGTTGAAGTCGGTTTCCGGATTCTCGAAATCCTTGACTTCCACCGTGATCGAATCGGCGGAGATGCCGTTGGAAGCGAGGAAGCTCTTGATGTCCTGCTCAAGCTTCTGATTGCCGGTCGATCCTTCGGCGAGCATCCCATTACGATCCATCGATGCGAAGCGGGCACCTTCGCGGGCGGCGATGCTAAGCAGGTTCTGCGTTTCGAAAGCCCGGTTTACCGACATCATGCCGAACATAATGGCGACCAGAACTGGAGCAACCACCGCAAACTCCACTGCGGCGATTCCGTGCTTTCCAGAGACCTTCGGGCCGAGGGGTGTTCTGCGGAGGGGCATACGGCGGAACATGAGATGGCCTTTTGGGGAAGGGAACGTGTAAACAGCCCAGCGCGGGCGAGGGGGCTATTCGTGCCTTATAAATGCTCGGCCTTCGAGCACTACGCCGCTCATAAACGGCATAGGCACCAAGGCGATGTCGTTGTAGTCCACGCGGGCGCGCACCACGAACAGTTCTCGCGGCTCGGCGTCGGCAACTTCGATGTTCGGCAGCGCGTCAAATTCCGAGGAGGTTTCGGGCACCGAACCTCCCTCGTCGAAGACTCCGGCACTGTTCACTGAGATATCAGCCACCTGGGCATCGATGGCTCCGCCAATCACTTGGCGAACATGCTGGGTGATCTTGGCGGTTGTTTGACCTTCGGTGGCTCCTAAACGAGCGCCTGCTCGCGTCGCGCTTCGCAGCACGTTGTTCACCATCAGTGCGTGGCCAAACTCGACCAGCGATAGGATGAACATTAGGAAGATCGGAAGGACAAAAGCGGTCTCGACGATGGTCGTACCTCGTCGATCGCGCAGCGCCACACGATGGAGTAATGAACTGTTCATGGCAAGTTCGGGGATCGACGCAGCCACCCAAACGGGGTGGTCGATCCAATGCAAGATGAGTGTGGATTAGGAACGCTGGGGACGAGGCGAGATGAGCGAGGTGAGTTGAAGGTCTACTGTTCCTATTTCAACCATAGGTTACTTTTCGGCGTTGGGAGTAAAAGGCGCAGGTATTGTTCGCTTTTCTTTAAGTCCATTGCAGTCCATTGCCATCTTGGTCCTGCATTTTATTCAGCTAACCAGACCCGCTTTTTCGAGTTCAATTGGACCTAAACTCAAGCGAATGAACAGTTTACGGCTGGAGAATGCGGAGTCTCGCTAGCAGTAAAGAGGGAGGTCCGCAACTAGGTGTCCTCCATCTGGCCGTAATCTTCATAAGTTTCCCCGACCTAAAACTTTGCCGATTTTCTCAAGCAGAGGCTTTTCTACCCCAAATTCAGGGACTATCTTATCCGGGAGCCGGCGTTAGGAAGTCGGCTTATTTAGGGTAGTTTCTGCAGTTATTGTGAACTGCGAAACAGGATTTTTGGGGGTTCTGTCGGTTGTCATTCGGGGCATCCAGAAGCTTTCCCAGTTTCCCCTTTTTTCCATCCGCGAAACCTCGGCGACGACTGACCCAGCCGCTTGGAGGGTAAATGGAACTGTTGGGAATTCGTTTTTTTCTTTTTGTGCATCCGAGAGGATGGGAGGAACACTTTATGAAACGTTATTTTGTGGCGGCTGCCGCGGCGGTGATGCTGCTGGCCGCCTCGTCGGCGAATGCCGACTGTGGTTGCGGAACACCCGCAGTGACCACAGATTGTGGTTGCGAGCCCACGATGGTCACCAAGACCGTCTATGTACCGACCTACGAAACTGTCATGAAGACAGTGAACTGCACTGAGTACACCAAGGAAGAGCGTACCCGCACTTACACTGTGTACAAGCGCGTCCCTCGCACGGAAGAGAAGACGAAGACTTACACCGTGTGTGTTCCTGAAAAGCGCACCAAGACGGTTGAATACACCGTGATGGTTCCCGTTCAGGAAACCAAGACCCAAGAGTACACCGTGAAGGTTCCTTACACGGAAGAAAAGGAAGTTGAGTACACGGTGATGACTCCCGTGAAGGAAGAAAAGACCAAGACCTACACGGTCATGGTTCCCTACACCGAGGAAGTCGAGCAAACCTACACCGTTCAGGTTCCTACCTACGAGGAAAAGGAAGTTGAATACACGGTGATGGTTCCCGTGCAGGAAGAAAAGACCCAGACCTACACGGTCATGGTTCCTTACACCGAAGAGGTTGAGCAAACCTATACGGTTCAGGTTCCTTACACCGAAGAAGTTTCGGCTACTCGCACTGTCACCAAGCGCGTTCCTGTCGAGACCACTCGTACCGTGACCGTTAACACTGGTCACTGGGAAACTCAAACCGTCGAAGTGCCTTGCTGCACCTACGATCCTTGCACCTGCGAAAAGGTCGAAAGCGTTCGTACCTGCTGCAAGCGCGTGTGGGTCCCTGGTTGCGAAACCAAGGAAGTTCCTTGCACCACTTACGAGTGCGTGACTGAGGAAGTGCCTTACACCTACAACGTCACCAAGTGCCGCACCGAAGAACGCACCCGTACCTGCACAGTTACGAAGTGCCGTCCTGAAGAGCGTACCCGCACCTACACCGTGACGAAGTGCGTGCCCGAGACCAAGACCAAGACCGTCAAGGTCTGCAAGATGACCACCGAAGAACGCACCCGTACCTGCAAGGTCACGAAGTGCCGTCCTGAGGAGCGTACTCGCACCTACACCGTGACGAAGTGCGTGCCCGAGACCAAGACCAAGACCGTTAAGGTCTGCAAGTACCGCGACGAAGTTCGTACTCGCGAGTGCACTGTTACCAAGTGCGTGCCCGAGACCAAGACGAAGGAAGTTGAGTACTGCGTGATGGTTCCGCAGGAGAAGACCAAGACCTACACGGTCACCACCTACGACTGCGTTCCTGAAGAAAAGACCCAGACCTACACGGTTTGTGTTCCTGTGACCGTCACCAAGGAAGTTCCTGTGAAGGTTTGCAAGATGGTTGCTCAAGAAGTAACCGTGCCCGCCGATTGCGGATGTGCTAGCAGTTGTGGTTGCGAAAGCTACTGCTGCAAGCGTTTCGGTGGTCGCCTGCACAAGCTGTTCCACGGCTGTGGTTGCACCACTTGCTGCTGCCAGTAGTCTTCCGCTCGTAAGAGCGAAGAGTTAACGTTTAAAAGCGGGCCAGCTTCTTTCGAGAGGTTGGCCCGCTTTTTTTGCGCGCCCTGCTAGCATCCCCCCACTCCCTGCGGGCTTTCTTTCTTGTCTTGCCGCGGGTGGTTTGCTAGAAGCCGGTAGCAAATCCTCGTTAAATTCTCAGGCAACCTCCAGCGACGGTGGTTGTTACCGATCTCCTCTTAATTGGCCATAACAGATGGATCTGGCGCGCGTCACAAGCTTTTCCTTGTTCTCCTGGTTCGTGGTCGGCATCACCGTTTCGTGCGTGGGTGTCGCTTCCTCTGCAACCGCTGCGGAAACCATACCGGGTCCCTATCTCTCGACCGCGACTCCCGAGCCGTTGCCGCTGGAGTTGACCGAACCCGCTTTGGCTCCCATCACGCCCGAACAGGTGCTAAACGTCCCAGCGACCGACGTCGACGTGATGGTCACGGTCGAAGAGCGACCCAAGTGGTACTACCCCAGCTATTGGGTACAACTCCCCGGGTGGGACACCGCTTTGGAACTCGGCATCAACGGTTCGAGTGGTACCAGCGAGAGCCTGAGCGTGCGAACCGGCGGGTACATCAAACGCGAAAGCGATTTGCGGAAGATCGACTTCAACATCTACCACAACCGCACCAAAGCCGGCGGCATCGAAACACAAAACAACGCCCAGGCGAACTTCCGCCATGATTGGCTGATGCCGAACTCCCCCTGGACTATCTACGCGCAGTCGCAGTTGTACTACGACCAGTTCCAGGCGTTCGATCTCAACCTGAATATGAATGGTGGTCTTGGCTACCGTTTCATCGACGAAGAGCACCTGGAACTGACCGGCCGTGTGGGTGCGGGTGCGTCGCGCGAGTTTGGCAGCGTCGACGACGAGTGGGTGCCTGAAGCCCAGTTCGGATTCGACTACGAGCAGAAGCTCTCGGATACTCAGAAGGTTACCGCCTCGATGGACTACTACCCCGAGTGGGAAGACTTCAGCAAGTACCGCATGCTCACCAATTTGGGCTGGGAGGTCGAGCTGGCGGTGCCTTCGAACGTGAGCCTCAAGGTGGCGGCCACCAATCGTTACGACAGCGATTCCGGCGGCGTCGACCCCAACAATCTGAACTATTCGGTGCTGCTGTTGTGGAAGCTCTAAAAGCCGACCACCCTCCGTTATAGGGGGCGATCCGTCGCACATTTGCCAACGAATTGCTACACTATTCCCGTACCCGTTTCTGCGCACCACAGGGGATTCCCCAGTGCAAGGCACCACCCACCCACCTTACGAAGTTCCCGCCGATCATCTCTCGGATCTCCAGAAGGTACTGGATAACGAGATCCCGATGTGCGCGCAGATGAATATGCTGGTCGCCGGCCATACGTCGGAGGGGCTGGCGATGTCGATGCCGCTGGAACTCAATCGCAATCATCACCTCACCGCCTTTGCGGGTAGCCTCAATGCGTTGTGCACCATCGCCGGTTGGGGCACGGTTTACTTGCTACTCCGCCGGCTCGGAGAAGAAGGCAACACGGTGATTCGACGCAGCTCGATCAAGTACCATTTGCCGGTTTCCGACAGCCTGGTGATCGCCCGCTGCCATCCGGTGGCCCCTGCGGCCGAGCAGCACTTTGCCGAGATGTACCTTGAGAAAGGTCAGGCCAAGCTCGACCTCTCGATCGAAATCGCCGGCGATCCACGCCCTTCGGTGGTGTTCTCGGGCTCGTACGTGGTTACCCGTCAGCCGGGATGCCGTTTTGGCATGCCGTAGCCCCGGTCAGTCGCGTATTTAACCGCTCGTGTGTTGCCAAAGTGGCAGTGCTCCCGACGCATGAGAATTTCTTTGTTGCCGTAAGCTGTTATGCTGTAACGACTTGCGGAATCTTGTGTGGTTTGGCATCGGAGTTGCTTTTTACCCCTCCGTTCCTCTGGCACGCATGCCAGGGATTAAAAACGAATGGTCTCGGTGTATTCCGAATTGTTTTTCGTGAGGAGGTAATAGCCATGAAAACTACCCATCCCAACAACCGTCTGCAAAACCTGTTTCCTGCTGCCATAGCCGAGGTCGATTCGTTTGTCGACCAGTTCTTCGGTCCCGCAGCCCGCGGCTCGGCCCTGCGTGCCCCCGTTTCGATCTGGGAGGGAGAGAACCAACTCTACCTGGAGATCGACGCTCCTGGAGTCACCCAGGAAGGAGTCGAGGTCACCTTTGAGAAGGGGCAACTGACCCTCTCGCTCGAGCGCAAGGCTCCCGAGTACGAGGGCAAGCTCTGGCATGCCGAGCGGGGCTTCGGCAAGGTCACTCGCACCCTGTCGCTGCCTGAGACGGTCGATCCCGAAACGATCGAAGCGTCGCTCCGCGATGGTGTGCTGCAGGTAACCATCGGCAAGCGGCCGGAACTCCAACCGAAGAAGATTGAAGTGAAGATTGCCTAATGCCATCGGCTGGCAACGATTCGCAACCGAGCGGTCGCTCCTTTCGAGGAGCGGCCGCTTTTTTATTGCGATTCGCGAAATCGTGCTTGGTGACTTTTGCATTTTTCGCTTCGAAATGGCCACCTGTTCTGTTATAAATGAGTGGAGTACGTATGTATATGTGTAGTGATTGGAAAGGGAGAGGATGATGCCGCGAAACAGCCTGACTAACGATGTCGCGTTGAGCATGGCAAACTGCTTGCCTGCGAGGCGTTATGCCCCCACTCGCCGGCGGGGTGGGGCGAAATGGCGCGAGGCCGAATGCCATCCGCGCGCAAAAGTAACTGGTTTCAAAGGGGCAAACGAGCACCCGCCGCCATCGGCGAGTGAGAATAAAGCCCCCACGAATCGATTTCCCGTTTTTGGGGGCACAATCGTGGTGGGGGCAAAAACGCGATGGCCCTGTCGACGACCGAACTCATTAGGTGCTCTGCGAAATGAACAGGTCGCCCGCGTACTTGCCGAGCAAGCAGGCGGAGAAGCCGAGGCCGCAGTTCAGCATCACGTTCATCACTGCCAGCATCGGCTTGGCAGCGAGGTAGAGCTTCACCGTATCGAATCCAAACGTCGAGAACGTGGTAAGTGCGCCAAGGAAGCCAATGGTGATGGCCGCGCGACCCGAGTCAGTAAGCCAACGCCCACTGATAATCGCTTCGTGCATCAGAAACCCGAGGATGAAACAGCCCGCGATGTTCGCCAGCAATACGCCGATGGGGAATCGCTCGCCGAACAGGCGTTCGGCCGCCATGACCACGCCATATCGGCAGACCGCACCCACGGCCCCTCCGATGGCAATCGCAACGAGTCGGGAGATCACAGGTTCCAAGGCAGCACTCTCTTTCTGCGCAGCGAGCGGCGATTTCGCAGCTCGGCGTGGTCGCTCAAAACAACATGTCTTATTTTGTGTAAATCGTGCAGTTTATCAACTGGCGCTCATATATTCTCACTGGCTTGCCGATTTTAACCCGCGGACGCTCTCTATGAGGGCAGTGCTAGCGGTACGCCGAAAAGCGTGCACGGCGATTGATGTTCTAGAGAAAAAACGTGGCACAGGAGGTGCCGGCCATGGCAGGCAATCATAAACGTACTCACTGGAATCACGATGGTTGGATGCTGATTGCATTCGTGTTCGTCGTTGGGTGGGTAACGCTAGACGCTTGGCAGCCAGAGGCCCCGCAGTTCATCGCGCCGACTCCTCGTTCGCCGCAACTGGCAAAACTCACGCAGATGCTTGAGAACGAACCAGTGCCTACTTATATCTGGTTACAGGTTCCCAACGAACCACCGACGCTTGCTGCTGACGAAGCGAAACCAGCAGAGGAAACAACCGAAGCACCGCTGCTTGCGATTCCGGAGTCGACGGAATTGGCCGAATGGCAACCTGTCGCCGAGGTTCCAATGGAGCTACCCGACCTATCGCTGGTGTTGCCGCCGATGCTGTTCAAGCAAGCGGACGAAACGAGCAAAGTGGTCGATATCAATACCCCGGAAGCGATTTGGCTTCGCGAACAGTTAAGTGCCGACCGCATGGCTAGTCCAGCCTGGCAGGCTGCGCCGATCGACGGATTGGGATGCTTGTCACGGCTGCCGGGAGCCTGGTTGGATTACCGGAGTCGCACGCAGATGAAAGCCCACCTGGCCGACACGAAGCGATACGCCTCGCCGCCGTCGCTGCTGTATGGACCTCAGCTGATGAGCCCTGGCGACCGCCTGGCGATGCGGATGACTCCGGAAGTGGCTCCCACACCGAAGTGGGACGCAAGAAGTTGGGATGAGCAGTTGCTCGATTCGACTCGTCCCTGGATGGGAGCCGGCCTGAATCGGTCGCTTCGCCAGGGGGTAATTGCCGAGCCGAGTGCGTTGATCAAACTGCTGAGCGAACTGGCTGGCGAGCCTTATGCTCGTGATTGGGCGCTGCGTTCTCTCGTAGCGGTGCACGAGTCGGTATCGTCCCCCAACCGGACGTTGGTGCCAACCAGTCAGCAGTTGGAGCAACTCGCGGTGCTGTCGGGCGAAGCCGAGCGGCTGGCGAATCTAGCCCCTAACGCCGGACTGGCGACCAAGCTGCGACGCGCTCGGTATGCCATTTGGCGCCGGGTAGCGGTATGGCAAGCGGTGGCCGGCGTGGTCGCTCCGCCGGTCGAGCAGTTCTCGCTGGCCAGCACCTCGGCGAGCAACGCGAGCGGGCGTGCCAAGACGATTGGTACGCACGAAAGCGTAGAGATCGATCAATTACTGCGAGAGGTCGAAGCGTATGAGAACGCCCCGAGCCAACCCCGCGGCGAGCTACTAAGTCAGCGGATCGCCCAACTGTTCGACGCCCCGTCGATCGCACGCAATGAACTGGCAACCACGTTGTCGGATAACTATAACAACGCCAATCTGCGAGTGGCGATTTCCGAAGAGTTCCTCAATCGCTTCCTGCCAAAAGGGATGACGAAGGTCGAGCCGATTCACGATCGAATTCTTGGCACTCCGGTGAGTGGTCATGCTTCGACCGAAACCGCGGCCAGTGTAGACCTGTTGCCCGATCCCAACGCCTGGCGGTTGGGCATCGAGCTGACCGGGCACGCGAATTCGTCGACCGTCGCGTTTGAGCGAACCGTGCGTGTGAGGACGCAAGGGGTTACGTCGTTCGCAGCCAGGCAGCAGGTATTGGTGAACACCGACGGGTTGTTCACCGGGCCGGTGGTCGCTGATGCGACGAGCACGAGCCGCTTTGTGAACGCGCGAAGCGAGTACGATTTCTTTCCCTTCGTCCACGGCATCGTTCGCTCGAAAGCCTCCAGCGCGTTTTCGCAACGTCGCAGCCGGGCGCAGAATGAGGTGTCGACCAAAACCGAAGCACGGATCCGTCAGGAGATGGACTCGACGGTTCGCGACGCGATGGCCCGCGCGGGAGGCGAGTGGCAAGCCCGCGTGATCGATCCCTTGTCGGGCGGCGGGGTGAAGATCGATCCGGTCGAGATGCTGACCACCGACGAGCGGCTGATCGCCCGCTTGCGGGTGGTGCATGGCGACAACTTGGCCGCACACACTCCGCGGCCGCGGGCACCGAGCGATAGCGTGGCCAGCGCACAGTTGCACGAATCGGCCCTCACTAGCCTGGTGGCCGGGCTAGAACTGGCCGGCCAGCGGCTGACGCCCGAGCAGTTTGTCGAGCGGCTGCAGAAGTTTGCCCCGGAGCTATCGGAGAAAGACGTCGACGACGACGCCCGGGAGGCAATTATCGAGTTTGCCGATGGCGACCCCGTGATCTTCGAACTGAAAGAAGGGCAGTTGCACCTCGCCTGGGAGGTTCGTGAGTTGGTGGTGCGTGGAACTGCGACGAGGAACTTCAAAGTGCACGTGTACTACACGCCGGCCGCTGATGGCCTGGTCGCTCGGTTCGATCACAAGAGTGGTCCCTACTTTGAAGGGAACCTGCGGAACTCGCAGCGGATGCGACTGCAGACGATCTTCGGCAAGATGTTTCCCAAAGATAGCGAACTGCTGCTGGGAACCAAATTCGCCGACGATCCTCGTCTGGCCGGCCTGATGATCACGCAGTTGGTGATCGACGACGGCTGGTTGGGCATCGCGCTGGGCCCCGAGCAGCCAACTCGCTCGGCACAAATCGACCGTTACGCCCCGTTATGGAGGTAGCTAGCAACTTACGAACAATCTGAATGCAAGTTGGTTTACCACTCGCGACGGCGACGGCTGTCGGGGATGCTCATCGACTTGCGGTACTTGGTAACCGTGCGACGGGCGACTTTAATGCCCTCGGCATCGAGCGCGGCCACCAGGGCGTCGTCGCTCAGCGGTTTCGACTTGTCTTCGTTGTCGACGATTTCCTGCAGCTTCAAACGAACGCGATCCCAAGCAACCTCTTCGCCATCGGCACTCGTCGTGCCACCGACAAAGAATCGCTTGAGCGGAAAGATCCCGCGTGGCGTTTGAATCCACTTATCGTCAACCGCCCGACTTACGGTCGTCACATGCACGCCCACTTTATCAGCGATCTGCTGCATTTTTAGTGGTTCAATGAACTCCGGACCTTCATCAAGAAAGCGAGTCTGATGATCGACGATCGCCTGCGAAACACGCGAGATCGTACTACGACGTTGCTCAATGGCATCGATCAGCCATTGCGCCGCGTTGATCTTCTTCTTGATGTACTCTCGAGTTTCGACATCCTTCTGCTGAGCAGCTTGCTGCAGCAGCTTGCGATGGTAAGGGCTGATCGACAGCGAGGGAATTTGATTGTCTTCCAGCCGAACTTCGTACTCGCCTTGTTCGTTGCGTTCAACAAACACGTCGGGCGTGACGCTCGGTACGCTCACGTCGCCGTAATCGGCACCCGGCTTGGGCTTGAGAGTACGCAGCTCGTTCCAGAGCTCGTTGATCATCTCGATGCTGAAGCCGGTTTTCTTGGCGATCTGCGGCAGACGATTGTTTTCGAGATCCTCGAGATGGGTATCGATGAGCGTACGCAGTTCCTCGTACAGCGGCATCGACGGAGTCAGCTGGAGCAGCAAGCACTCGCGCAAATTGCGAGCCCCGACGCCGGGGGGGTCGAGCGATTGGACCACGCTGAGCGCCTTTTCGGCGATTTCCATCTGCTGAGCGTGGTACTGCTCGGCATTGCCGTTCAAATCGACCGCGGCCGGAGGAATCACCTCGACCAGCGGCAGCTTGAGATAGCCATTCGAGTCGAGGCTGTAGATGATCCGTTCGGCCATCAAACGGACTTCGGACTCAATTTCGAACCAGCTCAGCTGATGGTGCAGGTAGTCGGCCAGCGACTCAGGACGGGCCGAGATGTTGGCCATCGCGTCGTGCTGGCGATCCCCTTCGGATTCGATTTGATCGCGCGACGGGCGGCTGCGTTCTTCGTAGTCGTCCGGCAGGTTGTCGGCCATGTTCATGAGCCGTTCGAAGTCGTCCTCGTTGTTGTGCTCTTCGTCCACAACGAGTTCACGCTCCGACTCAGCCGGGGCATCGGGATTCTCGACGTCGTACTCTTCGTTGGAATCCGAGTCGCTATCGGTTTCGTTACTAAGCTCCGATTGCTCCAGGGTTGGATTGTCTTCCATCTCCTGTTCGATGCGTTCCTGCAAGGCCATGATTGGCAACTGCAAGATTTCCATCGACTGGATCATCCGCGGTGCAAGCACCTGCTTTTGAGCCAGTTGCATCTGTTGTCCAAGGGAGAGACGCATCGCCGTACTACCGATCTTAGTAATGGACTTCGCCGCTGCTGGCAGGGGCGAAGGTTTCGTGATTCGTTTGCGAATGGTGTGAGCCATCCGCATGTAGCATACCGCCCACGGGCGAGGGAGGTCAAACCATTAACGTCTAATTGGCATGGATTGTGCTGCAATGATAGCGTAGCATCCCGTTGCTAGCGCAGCACTTCAGAAAACCGGGATAAATCGACCAGTTCACGTAATTAGAAGAAGCGGAAACGTGTTGTCCGGATTCGCATTGTACCCGATTTGTAACAGATTGAGATCAAAAAAATTGACTTTACAAAAATAATCAGATTGATCTCGGCCGCCGCCGCTCCGCAGGCTCGAGCCTTAGGCCTGATCGGCTGGGTTGCCGCCAAGGTTGTTGAGCAGGTCGCCCATGCCCGGCAGGTTGAGATCGCCGGTCATCTCCTGCATGGCTTCCTGGTGAAGTGCCTGAGCCTTTTCCTTAGCCGCGTTGAACGCAGAAGGGAGCAGATCTTCGAGCATTTCGCGATCGCCTTTGGCGACCAGGTCGGGATCGAGTCGCACCGCCAGCACCTGCCCGGTACCGTCGACTTCGACTTCCACCAATCCACCTCCTGCGGTGCCGGTAGCTCGCTTCGTTTTGAGCTGCTCGCCGAGCGCCTGCATTTTGGTGTTCATTTCCTGGGCTTGTTTCACGATGTTGCCCAAGTTGGCGAGCCCACCGAGTCCCTTAAACATAGATTGGCTCCATAGTGTTAACGTTTGGTCGATTTACCAGGTGGTGTCACCCGCAGTTTCGTGGGGTCGGCAGCAAACAGTTCGATCGCCTTGGCGACGAACGGCCGCTCGGCCACTTCGGTTTGCAGCTGACGCCGGGAAACCGCTCGTGGCGGTGGTGCCGCTGCATTACCATTATCGGGCGTTTTCGCCGACTCGTCGACTTCAAACTTGAGCGCGACCGAACAACCGAGTTGCTGGGCCATCGAGTTTTCAAGGCTGGAACGATTCTCCGGGATTTCGCACTGACTCTTCGACAGGCGAGCACCGGGGGCAAAGCTGACCACCACCGAGTTATTATCGTCGCTGAGGCGAACGTCGTGGGCCGCTTCGGCGTGTGTGGTGAGAATCATGCCCAAGTCGTCGGCCATCGTACGCCAGGCTTGTTTTACCGACTCGTTGGTCAGCGAAACCGGAGCCTTGGCAGTTGCCGGGGTAGGGGGATCGACGCGATGCGAAGCCTCGGCGGGCGCGGCTGCCTGCGGCGGGGCGGCTGTCGCGGGTGGAGGAGTTCGCTCGGCGACCGCGACAGCAGGCGGGGAAGGCGTTGGCTCGGGAGCAGTCGCAGTTGGTGCAGGCCGTGGTGGTGGGGACGGTTTTGCTGGCACGTTCCCCAATTGGGCCGCCGCTTCGGCGAAGCTCATCTCCGGCGCGTCATCGTTTTTTTTTACTGCCGCCTGCGGGGCTGGAGCCGACCGAGTGGGGGTTGGCTGACCGGTGCGAAGCTCGGCAATGGCAGCGGCCAGATTGTCGAGATCATCAAGGTGTGCGAGTCGCACCACGGCGGTTTCGGCCAGCGTCCGCGTATGCAGGCTCCCTCGCATCCGCGAAGCGGTTTGATCGAGTACCTGAATCATCGCGAGTACTGTGTGCACGCCGAGTCGCTGACCGAGTTCGCGAGTCAAATCGTATTGACTAGGAAGCACGAAACGCAATTGCGAAGTATCGCATCCCACGACCATGGCCATCACGTCGCGGAAGTAGCCGAGCAGCTGATCGATCAGCTGGCCGACTTCGGCTCCGCCGGCCACCGCTTCGTCCAGGTTGCTGAGGGCGGCTGCTGGATTGCGATCGACAATCGAAGTGACGAGCCGACCGATTCGTTCGCCGGGAGCGATGCCCAGCAAGGTGTAAACTTCGTTGGCTGTGATTTGACTGCCAGCCACGGCGAGCAGTTGCTCGAGCAGCGATTGGCTGTCTCGCATCGACCCCGCAGCGCGAATCGAAAGCACGGCCAGCGCCTCGTCGTCGATTTCCACCCCTTCGGCGCTCGCGATTTGTTGCAGCCGTCCAGCGATGGCGGTCGACTCGATGCCGGCAAAGTCGAACCGTTGGCATCGCGACAGAATGGTGATCGGCACCTTCTGAGGGTCGGTGGTCGCGAAAATGAACTTCACATGCTCGGGTGGCTCTTCCAGCGTTTTCAGAAGCGCGTTGAACGCTTCTTTGGTGAGCATGTGGACTTCGTCGATGATATAGACTTTGAACGGCACCCGGCTCGGCCGAATCGCGACGTTCTGCCGAAGCTGGCGGATGTCGTCGATCTGGCGGTTGCTGGCACCGTCGATCTCGATCACGTCGACATCTTCGCCCGAAGTCACGCTCTTGCAAACATCGCATTCGTTGCACGGCGTTGGGGTGGGGCCTTGCTGGCAGTTCAGGGCCTTGGCCAGCACGCGGGCAGCCGAAGTCTTGCCGACTCCGCGAGCTCCGGTAAACAGGTAGGCGTGACCGATGCGGCCGGTCGAGATCGCCTGCTTCAGGGCCTTGGCTACATGCTGCTGGCCAATCAGCTCGTCGAAAGTCTGCGGGCGGTACCGGCGAGCCACTACCGTGTAGGACTCATTCGATTTCGGCGTGGCGGCGGCAGTTTCGTCCATGTCGCACTACAGAGTCGGGCTGGATGGTTCGCGGAATGCGACGGGTGCTGTTCAGCCCCACCGAAGGGGGCTAAGAGGGCGGCAACGGGCGAGAGACCCCCACACAAACGAACGCATGCTTATGGCTGCTGCGTTTCCACCCTGACCAGGTTCGCAAGGCCCGCATTGCAGGGGCCTCTCGCCCGAAGCCGCCGCTACCAGTATGACGACTGCGCAGCGAGCGTCAATTGCCCGCTCCCAGCTGCTGGCGTAGCTCCGCGGCCTGTTTGTAGTCGGAAACAGCCTTCTGCAGCTTTTCCTGCTCGGCAGCCAGTTCTCCGAGCTGGGTTTCTAGAGTTTCGGCCGTTTGTTGGACATCTTTCTTGGCGGCCGCCAGTTCGCGTCGCTGGGCCTTCAGCTCGTTCAACTGTTCTTCGAGGGCCGAGATCTCGCGATCCGCCTGTTCCACTCGGCTTGCTTCGGCAGTGAGTTTCTCCGTGACCTCGGCGAGCTGGGTGGTGGTCGACTCGACTGCTTGCTGCTTTTCAGCCAGCGACTGCTCGAAGGCCGCTCCGGCGCTGGCGTACTCGCTGATCTCGGCCTTGAGGTTGGCAACCAGCTTCTCGGCTTCGGCCATCTCGGCCTGGCGTTTGCTAAGCTCCTGCTGCAGTCGATCACGCTCCGCGGTAATTGCTTCGATGTTCGGCAGCGTTTTTTCGGCCTCGGTCAAGGCAGCCAGCATTTCTTGCTGCTTGCCTAACTGCTGCTTGAGCGAAGCGACCGCCTGCTGGCTATCGCTATGCGACTTGGCCAGTTGCGGACGATTGGCTTCCGTTTGTTTCTTCTGCTCCTGGATGGCTTCGAGTGCCGATTTGCTTTCGGCGATCTCGGCTTCAAGCTTCGCAGCTTGCTCGCCGTCGGATTCTTCGCCCTCCTGGTTGCCGAGCGCGGCGAGTTTCTCCTGCAAGTCGAACAGGCTGGCTTCGGCCTGCTTTTGCGACTCGGCGGCAGCAGCAATTTGCTGGTCGGCTGTTGCTAGCTGCTGGGCTTCTTGCTCAAGCTTAGCCGTGGCCGCGGCGAGTTGCTGCTCGATGCTCGCCATCGCTTCGCGGGCGGCTTGTTTTTGCTCTTGGTGCTTATCGACCGTAGCCTTAGCCCCATCCAGCGTCATGGTGGCGGCGGCAACCGACTGCTGGGCAGGATCGATGGTGGTACTCGCCTGATTTAGTTGGGCTTCGGCCGTGGCCAAACGCATTGCAAGCGTCGGTGGATTCTCAGCAAGCTGGCCGACGATAGTGCCCGATTCCAGTTCGGCAACTTGGATGCTGCCGGTCCAGTCGGCGAATACGGCCAGTTTCTCGTCGAACGTAGGAGCAATTGCCAGGGCGATGTCGTTGGATTTTCCGAGTTGCTTCAGTTCCTTGCCATCGGTGTTCCAGAGTTTGGCAACACGGTCGCGTCCGACGGTCAGCAAGCGGCCATCTTTCGTAAAGCGGGCGTCAAGCACGCTGGAGCCGCCTCGCCATTGCTTTACGGGATTGCCATTGGTTTGCCAGGTGCGAATCTCGCCCCCATCGTCGACGCTTACAAGCAATTGCGAGTCGCCCCGCCAGGTGACCGCAGTGATGGCCGCCTTATGGCCCGTGAGATTCGCGACCGGTCGTCCGGTCTTGGCTTCCCACAAATGGGCGTTGCCTGCACGATCGGCGGTGACCAGCAGCGTGCCATCGGGGCTGAACTCTAGCGCGGTGACCCAATCGGTATGTTTGGTAATGCTGTAAACCAACTCGCCATCGGCAGTGCGATGCGCCTGCACCCGCCGGCGCGGGCCGCCGAACGCGACGAGCGTATGATCCGAGGTGATATCGGCCGCCAGCACGGTATCGAGCTCGTCGCCGATTTCGGCAATGCGCTTGCCTGTTTTCACCTTCCAGAGATGTACGACGCCGACCTTGGCTCCCTGACCACCCCCGACGAGCAGCAGATCGCCGTTGCGGCTGAAGCGAACCACTTCGGGCGAGCCGGCGAGGAACGGGGCGACGCCGAGCAGTTCGCGAGTGTCGGTGTGGTATAGCAACACTTGCCGCTGCCCGGTAACTGCGACGACTGGCGCCCAGGGGCTCGCGGCCACGTCGGCCACGGCGCCGGGTACGGGGGAGTGGACCACTGGTTCGCGGAAGAATCCGCCCGGCATAGCGGGCTCGCCCTCAGGGCGGTTATCGGCCGAAGGCACAAACGCGGCCACGGCAGCCTTCTTCGATTTCTTGGCCTTCGAGCCGGCGTTTTCTAGCAATCCTCCATCGATCCAGGCTTTGACCAAGGCCAGTTGCTCGTCGGGCAGTTTGTCGGAACCGGGCGGCATGATCGGCTCGTCCAGGTGTGCCATCAATTGGTAGAGTCGCGAACTGTCGGCCGCGCCGGCTTCAACCACTTCGCCGCTCGCTCCGCCGGTTAAGGTGTCGTTGTACGTTTCGAGCGACAGGTCGGCGCTCCGTCCTCCTTGGTCGTGGCAAGCCAGGCAGTTTTCGCGGAAGATCGGCAGCACATGATCGACGAAGGTCACCTTTTCTGGCACTTCGGCGACTGCAGTCGAGGCCATGGCCAGCAATGCTAAAGGCAAGGCAAGCAGCCGCGCGCTGAGTTTCAGTCGAAGGAACTTATCGCTGCAAAGTTGGTCGTTCAACATTCCGCACTCCGGAATCCACATAGGTTGTTGGCCATGAATGCTATTATTCAAGCGACGAATCACAGTGCCGCTGATGGTTTAATGGTTGAAGAGGAACTCGCGAGAGTTGAGCACCGCCCAGAACACGTCCTCGAGTTCTGCTTTTGGTTTCTGCGTGTCACCAACGATTTGGGCGATTTGTTGTCGCTCCTCTTCGGTTGGTTTGCGAGCCAGGCATCGCAGGTAGATGGCATCGAGCACCTCGTCGACCGTGCTGCCCGAGTCGAGCATGCGGCCTACAAGATTGCCTTGCTGCACCTTTGCGTGCACGGTGTTGCCGTTAAGCATGTGCAACGCCTGCGACAACGTGGGATCGGTTTGCACTTCGCACGCACAGACCGACTCACGCTTCGCCCGCCCGAAAGTGGTGAGGAAGTAGGTGCCGGAGCGGCCGTCGGCGATTTCCACCGCCCGCGATCCCAAGGGCAAGCCGGGTAGCTTTTCGGGGTTCTCGGTCACTTGGCAAACGCAGTCGAGCAAGGTTTCGGCAGGGAGCCTTCTCGGCACCGCGTGAGCGAAGTTTCGCAGATCGGTTTCGTTCGACTCGTTGGTCACCGTGGAACGCTGGTAGGCGTTGGAGTTGCAGATATCGCGGACGAGTTGCCGCAGATCGTAGCGATAATCAATCAGGTGATCCCCCAGCGATGCGAGCAGCGCGGGGTTCGAAGCGGGATTGCTCACCCGGAAATCGTCGACCGGCTCCACGACGCCGACCCCCATGAAGTGGGCCCACACGCGGTTAGCGATGTTCGGAGCGAACCAGGGATTCTCTTCGCTAGTGACCCATTCGGCCATGATTTCACGGCGATCGCGTCCCTTGGTATCGGGGGCCTCGCCGCCGAGGAACTTGGGAGCGACCTGCTGCCCGGAAACGGGGTGATTCACCTCGCCTGCACCGCGGTTGTAGATCATCCATTCGCGATAGTCGCTTCCACGCTTGCGGTTAATCTGCGAGAAGAACGCGGTGAATCCGTAGTAGTCGTCCATCGTCCAACGATCGAACGGATGGTTGTGGCACTGGGCGCACTGCATGCGAATGCCGAGGAACGACTGGGCGACGTTCTCCGAGATCTTATTGGTATCGGGCTCGATTTGGTAGAAGTTGGTTTGAGGGGTGTCGAACGTCGAACCGCTGGCCGAGAGCAGGTCTTTGACCATTTGATCCAGCGGCACTCCGTCGTCGATCTGCTTCTTGAGCCATTGCGAGTACAAGAACATGGCCTTGTAATCCACGCGATTCACTTCCGATCGCACCATTAACAGTTCGGCTAGCTTGAGTGCCCAGATCTCAGAAAACTCATCTCGGGCGACCAGTTCTTCGATCTTCTTCGCGCGTTTGTCGGGAGTTCGGTCGTTGACGAACTGTTCGACCTCCTCAGGCGTCGGTAGCATGCCGATGGTGTCGATCGACAACCGACGGAGAAACTCGGCATCGGAACAAGTTTCGCTCGGCAATATGCGTAGATCGGTGAGCTTGCTATCGACCAACTCGTCGATGTAATTCGCAGGTTGCGTTTCGGGTGCTTGGTAGTCGAGTCCATCGGGGAGCACGATCACCTGGCTGCCGACCGTATGCGTATCGAAGCGAGCCATGACGAAGGCTTCGCCGCGGGCGCCGGAGGTGGCAATGCCTGCCCCATCGAGCTTGGCGACCGAGTCGTTGTTGGAGCTGAACACGGCCAGATTGGTAACGTCGCGGGTGGAGCCGTCGCTGTAGTTGGCGATCGCTACGAATTGCTGTGTGGTTCCGGTGCCTTCGAGCACGATCCGCGGTGGATAGAACTCCACGCTCTCGACGGTTGGGGCACCTTCCAAGTCGTTCGGTACGCCCTGCTCGATCCACGAGCGGAGCTTCCCGTAGTAAACCGTGTCGTGGTCAAACAGCTTGCCGCCGGTGTGGGGGACTCCTCCCACCGCTTTGACCAGCAGCAGGCTATCGTCAGGCAGTGCCCGATTGATCCGGCGAGTCGAGAGTTCGCGGGTCAAGCGATCGTAATCGGCCTTGGGATCAAAGCCGAAGAGCGAGAGCATGAAGCCATCTTTGCCGCGAGCCGACCCATGGCACGCACCCGAGTTGCACCCCGCCCGCACGAGTACGGGGATCACGTCGTGACGATAGCTGACTGGGTTGGTGGTCTCGACGTTGCTGACCGTCACCTGGCAACTGGCGTGCAGGTCGCCAAGTTTGGCTCGCAGTTGTCCTGCTCCGTTGGCTAGCGGGTGGAGAGTCGATTCGGCGAAAGCAGCAATGTCGCCGGCGGTGTCGAGTTGCCATTCGACCTGGTTGGTGACATCGATCGAGATGCCATCGTCGCGTTTGGCGACCGCGACCACGGCCTGGTAGTCATCGGCATGATTCAGCGCGGCGTTGGCCGGATAAACCGTTAGCTCGACGAACTTCGCTTCGTCCGCGCGGAGGGGATCCGCTACCAGGAGCGAAGCAAACGCCAAGAGTGAAGCTGCGATTCGTTGGAGAGTCATCATGTAACCTGGTTAAGTCCAAGCGAATGAATGGAAGGGGCACACACGCAAAAGTCAGCGGCTAGCGCGACGCTTGCTGGGTTTGTTCGGGGGGCAACGGCTTGTCGACGCGAAGTTCGCCGTAGCCGACGGAGTGTTCAACAGGTTCGCCGTTTTCGATAATCGTTACTCGGCAGAACAGGCTGCGGTGTTGTCCCACTCGGGCGTCGCCCGCTGCGTTGAGCACAAACGTCAAGTCGCTTGTTTCGCTCGTGATGGTTGCCGGCTCGGTCGTCACTCCAGGCGGGAGGCCGATGAGCTCTACCTTGGCTTCGCCTTCGAACGGTTTATGTTGCTCGATGGTGATCGGGAACTCGACGCTTTGACCTTGCTCCACATTCGGGCGAGGCAGTTCCATCGCGACGTAAGGCTCGCTGATCGTGAGCGTCGCCAGTGGAGTAGCGGTGACAAGCTTGCCTTGCGAATTGGCTTCGCCACGGACGGCAATGCTCCACTCGCCGACGCTAGCCCGCTCGTTAGCGGTGACCGGAATGGTCGCTTCGTTTTCGCCTTGCTTGATACGTAGCGAATTGTTGCTCGACACGCCTGGCGGGTTATAGAGCAAGCGGACGAGAATCGCCTCGTCAAAGCCTTCCTCGCGTTCGGCGATGATCATCAGCCCTTTGTTGCCGCGTTGCACCAGCGGTGCCTTTGGTTGTTCGATGCGGATCGAGTAAGGGGCTTTCTGAGTAACCGCCACTACCGCGGTATCGCTGGTGTAACCCCACATATCGACATTGTTCTGGCCGCGAATCATCCAGTTGCGTTGGGTGAAATTCGCCGTCACTGCTTCGTCGTTATCTGCTCGGCGGGCGTGCACGGTAGCGAGCGACTGCCCTAGCGGGGCGTCGGGGCTGGCCGAGAAAATTACCGGCAGCCGATCGTAGTTGCCAGCCAGCTTGGGGAACTCGGCCGAGACGCCAGGCGGCAAATCGCGCCAGTCGAACAACAGATCGCCGCCGGTGTCGCGGCGACCGACTCGCAACACACCTCCGTTGCGGTTGCCCTGAGGGACGTCGAGCAGTTTTGCTACGTAGCGCTCTTGCTCGTCGAAATCCAAGTCGACAATCGGAGTGGCCGCGAGTACTTCGAGCCAGTAGGTGAAAGTGTCGCCGCCACGCCCGAGGCGATCTTCGATTTCGGCAATGTACTCGCCATCCTCTGGGACTTGAAAGCGAACGTAGCTGTCGGGATAGCCGCGGTCGTCGTCGTTGCTCGCGAGATTGGCTCCATCGGGTTTACGAATGCGAAGCACCGAATCCATCGGCGAGCCGATCGCGCGAGCGTGCAGCCGGATGTGATAAACCTGACCTTTGGTTGCCTTGAAGCGGAAATGGTCGCGATCGCCGGGCTTGTCGATTCTTCCGTAGAAGGCTCCCGGAGCTTCCCCCACGGTCGCCTGGTCGCGAGCGTCGTTCGGTTCTGCTTCGCCAACCACCGGGGTGTCGACCACGTGCAAAGCAAACTCCGAAGGAGCTTGTCCCTGATCGTCGCGGGCGTAGTAATTGAACTCGCTTGTTGGTTCGCTCGGCAATTGAAGCTCCTCTGCGTGAGGGCCTTTGGCGTCGCCGAACGATTCCACTCGAATGGTCTCACCGACTCTCCCCCCTGGCGGATAGACCGCCAGCGGACGAGGGAAGTTGCCTACGTGTAGTCGATAGGTGCAATTGTCGTCGCCGCGATACGCGCTCTCTCGCAACTCCACCAAGTAGTTTCCGTCGGCCGGAGCAATGATCGACAGGCACCCGTCTTGTCGCATGGTGGGCCAATCGTCGCAGCGGGCGAGTTCGGTCCCTGCGGCATCGTAGAGCACAATCACCGGATCGAAGAACGTACGTCCAAGCCGTAGGCCTTCGACCTCTACCGAGATCCGCTCACCCGCTTTGGCCGCAAAGCGAAAGTGGTCGACATCTTCCCGTTGGACGACTCCATTCACCACGGAACCGAACGCAATCTCTTGCGGCTCGAGCGGGTTGGAGTTTGGTTCGGCCTCCACGATTTCAGGAAGCGTACCGACATGAAAGGTCATGACGCTGGAGATGCCAGTGGCGGTTCGCAGTCGCATGGCATAGCGGCCCGGGTGGGCGTCGGGCGGAATCGACAGCGTTGCTTTGGTGTGGTTGTCGTCGACCCGCTCGATGTTCACGACGTTGATGCCAGGATCGTGCCAAAGAATCTCTTGTGGATCGAGCCCCAAACGGGGACCCAATAGCGACACCACCACTTCGGTGCCGCGCTGACCTCCTTGCGGATTCAGACGCTGCAACAGCGGGTCGGATGCATAAGTGGTGGTCGCCAACAGGGCGATTAGCAGGACCACGGAAAGACGAACGAGTCGCATGGCTACCTCGAAGGAGAAACTTGCTGTAGCGAACATCGAACCTCGGCACTTAGCCGACGATCTCGCGGCGTACCTGGCCGCCCTTGACGATTTCGATGGGGCGGGCGCCGGGAGCAATCAGTTCTTTCTCGGCGTTGATGCCAAGCTGATGGTAGATCGTGGTGGCCAGATCCTCGGGGCCAATCGGCACGTCGGTCGGCTCGCTAGCTGTCGCACCGCTCGAGCCAACGATCGCACCGCGATGGACACCACCGCCAGCCAGGGCGACGCTGAACACCTTGGGCCAGTGGTCACGACCACCGTCCTGATTGATTTTCGGAGTGCGACCAAACTCACTGGAGACCAGCACCAGGGTTGAATCGAGCAGACCACGCTCATCGAGATCGGAAATCAATGTCGCGTACGCCCGATCGAAATCGGGAACCAGTCGTCGCATGTTCGCGGTGATCTGAGCGTGGTGATCCCAGCCGCCGTAGGTGAGGGTGACGAAGCGTGCGCCGGCTTCGACCAGCCGACGAGCCAGCAACATGCGGGCACCGGCCTGGTTGCGTCCGTAGCGATCGCGAACATTACCTTCTTCGGCTTCCAGATTGAAGGCTTCGCGCGCTTGCGGCGAGTTCACCATGTCGAACGCTCGTTCGTAGAACGTATTCATGGCGGTTACGTTGTCGGCATTCACTCGCGACGTGAAGTCGCTATTCACCAGGCTCAGCAACTCACGACGGCGACTGTAGCGAGAGTCGTCTACGTTGCCTGGCATACTCAGATCGCGAACCTTAAAACCGCTGCTTTCTGGTGCGGCACCCAAACTAAACGGGGCGTGCGACGAACTCAGGTAACCGGTGCCGGCCGAGGGATCGGCCTGGTTGGGAATCGCGATATAAGCTGGCAGATTGTTACGAGGGCCAAGCTCGTGACTCACCACGCTGCCCATGCTGGGGTACACCAACGCAGGGCTCGGGCGGTAGCCGGTAAACATGTTGTGCACGCCACGCTCGTGGGCGGCTTCGCCGTGGGTCATCGAGCGAATCACGGTGAGCTTATCGGCAACCTGGGCGGTTTGCGGCATCAGTTCGCTGAACTTCTCGCCGGTGATCTTGGTGTCGATCGCCTTGAGTTCACCCCGGTACTCGATGGGAGCGTATGGTTTGGGGTCCCAGGTCTCCTGCGACGACATACCACCGCCGAGGAATATGTGGATCACACTCTTGGCTTTTTCAGGAAGTTGGGTTTGTCCCTCGGAAGCCTGAGCCGAACGGAGGAACAGAAAATCTCCCAGCGAAAGCCCAAGGCCTGCGAGAGAACCGACGGCAAGAAATTGACGACGGGGGAGTTGAAAGGGTAGCGACATCCGAAGCTCCTAGGGCAGTGAGTTGAGCAAACAACGACGCAGCGCACGTAAAAGGTCGCGCCAAACACTCGGAAGCATGGAAAGGCAAGCGATGCCGGAGGGAGGAAAATAAGGCGGGCCGGGGGGAACACTCAGAGGGCACGTGCAGTGTACCCCAAGCTGATGGTTGGCCAGTCTATCGGCTAAACAGAGGAATGTCAAAAAATTGACACAAAAAAACCGGCCCCTCAAAGGGGCCGGCTTTTTTGAAGAACCGAGTTTTCAGCAGAAGAGAGTTTCACTGAGCTTTACGTACTACTTGCAGAACCGAGTTTTTGGGCACCACACCAGTTCGGGGCTGCTGAATCCCGCATGACAGAGGCCACGCGAAACTCACTTTTTTATAGATTGTTAAGCTGCAGAAGGTTCAGCAACTACGGGTTGAGGGGTTTCCTCGGTATCCCAGGTTTCAAGTTCGTCACGCAGCACCAGCACGTTGTCCGGGGCCTCGATTCCGACGCGAACCTTATCGCCGCCGATCTTAACGATGGTAACCACGATCGAATCGCCTAGGCGAATTCTCTGCGATTCCTTACGGGAAAGCACTAACATAGGGGGGCACCTCCGTGTGTTTTGATCACCAACTCGATGTACTGTAACTATGTATATCAAGCGGTGGTTGGGGGGTCAATACTTTTCTCGCCAGATCTCAAAAGTACACGGTCGCGTGCAGATTTCTCCCGCTATTTATAGAGTGTCTCCATAAGGCACCCTATCTCCTGGACTCTACTGCTTGCAGCTAAGCGGCTACAAGTTTCGGACTCTGGTAGTGTACGCTGCCGACAAGCTGGGTCTTGCGACAACGTTCACCAACGGAGTTGTAGTACCAAATGGTACCCGAGGCCAATTCCCACACAGCGGTCACTTGCAGTTGCCGCGGGCCGTGAAGCACGTACATCACTGCACATGCTTCGCCATCGCGGCAAAGTGCTCGTTCGCTTAGCGGAAAATGGTGTAGCTCCAGGTTCTCCAGTTCGCACAGGTTTTCGTTGACGTGGTCGTGGACTGCTTGCTGATCTTCCAGTCGAATTTCTTGCATCCGCATCGTGGGTTTCGATCCTCTTCGTTGTAGTCATCCGTGTTCAACGTGAACCGATTACCAAACTCTCCACGCCAAGGCTGTGCGATAGCTTCGTAAAATCTGCTTTGCAACTATTGATTGCTGGCATCCAAAAATATCGGTCCAGTAAACCGAGAGGCTTTGGTAGAGTTGGTAAAATAGGACACTTTGGTGCAATGCGTTGTTTGTTGCGCGGGATTCACGCTACAAACAACACCCTTTTATCGTCCACCACCGCGAGAGATTTTCGGTGACAACCGGCTGGATTGCGGAGGTTTGCCCGGTTTCTGGGTGGGCATTGGCTGTTCCCTGGAAGTCCAGGGAAGCCGAGAAGAATAGCTAACCCAGTCCGCAGAACACGGCTGTTTGATAGGTGATCAGCGCACCCGTGTACGCCAGCACGGTCATGTACCCAAACTGCAGCACGGCCCAACTCCACTTGCCAGTCTCGCGGCGGGTAACCACCTGCGTAGGAAGGCACTGCATGGCCAGCACGTAGAAAACCAACAGGCTCAAGCAGGTGGCCGTCGTGAACACAGGCGAGCCATCGCTGTGCCTCGCCTGTTGCAGCCGCTCGGTAAGCTGCGGCATTTCCTTTTCGTCAAGATCTTCGCCCATGCCGTAGAGCACCGAAAGCGTTCCGACCACCGCTTCGCGGGCAGCGAACGAAGTCATCACCCCGACACTCACTTTCCAGTCGAACCCCAAGGGGGCGAACACCGGCTCGACCGCTTTGCCCAATCGACCGGCGATTGAACGTTCGCTCGCATGTTGTGCTAGCAAGCGTTCTGCGCCGACGGAGTTGCCGGTACTTTCGAGCTGAGTGATCTGCTGTTGCACTTCGGTGGGCAGATCCTCGACGGAAGTCTTGGGATACGTCGATGCGGCCCAGAGCACGACCATGATCACCAGAATGGTGGTGCCAGCGTTTTGGATGAACACCATCGCCCGATCAAAAGTCTGCAGCAAGGCGTTGCGCAGCGAAGGGCGGCGGTAATTGGGTAGTTCGATCACTAGCGGGCGGGTATCGCCTTTGAGGAGCGTCTTCTTGAATACCCAACCCACGGTTAATGCCGCAGTGATGCCCAGGCAGTAAGCCGCGGTGAACAACGTGGCTCCCATAAGCGGTTGATCGTTGAACACCAGAGCGACAACCAATGCGTACACCGGCAGTCGAGCCGAGCAAGTGAGCAGCGGCAACACCAGGATTGTCGCCAAACGGTCGCGGCGGTCCTCAATTACTCGAGTCGCCATGATCGCGGGAATTGCACAAGCATGGGCCGACAGCATCGGTACGAAGGCCTTGCCCGGAAGGCCGACCCGCCGCATTAGGCGGTCCATCACAAACGCTGCTCGCGACAGGTAACCGCTATCCTCGAGCAGTGCCAGCATGAAAAACAGAATGCAGATTTGCGGCAGGAAAACCAGCATGCCTCCGACACCGCCGACAACTCCGTCGACCAGCAGGCTTTGCAAGTCGCCTTCCGGCAGCCAGTGCGAGAGCGTTTCGCCAGCCCAAGCAGTGAGTGCCTCGATCCAGTGCATGGGATAGGTGGCCAGGCTGTAAATCAGCCAGAAGGTAACAAACATCACTGCCGCAAAGGCAAGGAGTCCTACCACTTTGTGGGTGAGCACGCGGTCGATTTTCTCGGTCGTGCGTCCCAAGGTAACGGAAGGATCGCCGGAAGCCCGGCGGGCGATCGACTCGGCCCAGTCGAAGCGTTGCGAAAAAGCGCAACCGCGGCAACTATTGCACTGGCATAGCGTGTCGACTTGGGGGACTTTGGGGGCATCGACCAAGGTGCCCATCCGCTGTTTGAGTTCTTCGAGGCCAGAGCCGGTGCGTGCCGAGACCGGCACCACCTGGCAGCCGAGGTCCTCCGCGAGCTGCGGGGCATCGATTTTCACCCCGTGCTTGGCCGCCAGGTCGGTCATGTTCAAGGCGACCATCACTGGTAGCTTCGATTTGCCGGCCGACTCAATCAGTTGGCTGGCCAGGAACAGGTTGCGTTCCAGGTTGGTGGCGTCGACCACCAGTACCAACGCATCCGGCTTCACCGGACCACGTCCCAGGGCGATTTCGCTGGCGACGCGCTCGTCGAGCGTGGTCGCATCCAGACTGTAGAGCCCAGGCAGGTCGATGATCTCGGCCATTTGCGAGCCGAGGTTCGCCCGGCCGCGGCGGTGCTCCACCGTGGTGCCGGAGAAGTTGGCGGTGTGGGCACGAAGTCCTGTAAGGCGGTTAAATAGTGAGGTTTTGCCCGAATTGGGATTTCCCACCAGCGCAACGGTCAACGGCCTGGCAGCCGACGAGGAAGGCGAGCCAATAATCGGAAGCGAATCGCTGGATTGGGAAGGGCTCGCAGTGCTCACTGGAGATTCGCCCGTTGGGGAAGGCACTCTAATTCTACAAACACGGTTTCCGCCAGACGCGATGAAATACCAACTCGCGTTCCGACTACGAATACGATCAATGGGTCGCCAGCTTGAACCAGCGAAAGTCGTCGTCCCAGGCAAACTCCCAGCGCCTTCAGTCGATCGGCGTCGACTCCATCGGCATCTACGCGCACCACGCGAAACACACCACCAGTTTGGGCGTTCGGTAGCGGAACAGGGGAGGGGGACTCAGGGAGGGACACGATTGCTCGTAAATGAGACGGTATCTCAACAAACCTAATAAAGGATGATACACGCCTGATAGGGGGAATGGCAAGGCATTGAAGTCAGGATTCTCCACAATATCCCCAACCTTCGGATCCGCGCGGGCAGCTTACGCGGAATTGGGCCCTGAATTGATTCGCTTCAAGTCACTAAGCTGTAGGTAACGAAACTGCCCCATCCTCTTCTTGCCCTCTTGGAGAAGTACTGATGCCGTTGACTCTGGATAATCGCGTTGCACTCATCACTGGCAGCACGCGAGGCTTGGGCAAGGTCATGGCCTTAGCGCTGGCTCGTAGTGGAGCCCGGGTGGCGATGAACTTCTATGGCAATCAAGCATTGGCCGAAGAGTCGTTCGCCGACTTGCAAGCGATCGGCGGGGAACATTGCCTGGTGCGAGCCGACGTGACCGACGAGCAGGACGTCGACCGACTCGTTGCCGAA
This sequence comes from Aeoliella mucimassa, assembly GCF_007748035.1. Taxonomy (NCBI): domain Bacteria; kingdom Pseudomonadati; phylum Planctomycetota; class Planctomycetia; order Pirellulales; family Lacipirellulaceae; genus Aeoliella; species Aeoliella mucimassa. The sequence continues at coordinate 5,296,180 of NZ_CP036278.1, read as the reverse complement.
GTGGCCGACAAGATCGGACCGGTCGATATCCTGGTGCCGAACGCCACGTGCGAACAACCATTGATGCCGATCGAGGAGTACGACTGGTCGTTTTTCCAACGGATGGTCGACTTCTTTCAGAAGAGCCCTTTTCTGCTCACCAAGGCCTGCTTGCCGCACATGCGCGAGCAAGGCTGGGGCCGCATTGTGCATATCACCAGCGAGGTTTACCCCGGCTCGTGGGCGAACTTCTGCCCTTACGCTTCGGCCAAGGGAGGCCAAACCGGTCTGGCGCGGAGCAACGCCCGCGAGTTTGCTCCCTATGGAGTCACGGTGAACATCATCGCGCCGGGCTGGATTCCGGTGGAACGCCACGCTGGTGCAACGGACGAAGAGCGAGCCGACTACTTGGCCACCGCTCCGATGGGCAAGTTCGGCGAACCAACCGACATCGCTAACGCGCTGCTTTATCTGGTAAGCGAGGAAGCCCACTTTGTGACCGGGGCCACTTTGGACGTGAACGGCGGCCGCACGATCTACTAGGGAGCAAATACCATGGCGACAACATCCACAGCACCCGAAAGCGACGCGGCCGAGCCTTCCCGCGATTCCGCCCCACACCCTCCGGGACCCTCGGCCTCGCTCTCAGGAAAACTTGGGGTGCGGCTATTGCTGCTTGCTCTCGGGCTGGGCTTCGCCATGGTTACGTGGATCGTCATGTCAGCCCCGATCGACCGGAACGAGCTTGGGCTCATCGGCGACCTGGAGATCTCGGTCGAGAGCGACACGGTGGTCTACGTCGGCCAACGGAAGAAGCCGAGATCGGGCACGGTGACACTTAGTTGGAACGACTTGCTCGGGGTCTCGGGTAAGCAAGCGGTAGCGGTGACAGGCGTCGCGCCGGAGAAACTCGCCGCGGAAGGGGCGGAGATTGTGTGGAGCAAGCCGGGGCAGCAAGACGTGCACCGCGGTGAACAGGATGTGAACTTCCGTTTCGACGAGTACCTGTTTCGCCAGATCGATGGCACCCAGGATCACGTGCTAGCAATCACGTGCGAGTTTCCCGAAGCTACTGGGCAGTGGAAAACGCTCATGATTCCCATCCGCGCCCGCAGCTCCGACGACTCGGTCGGCGACTACTTTCCGCAGTTCGAGAACGAGCGCGCAGGTAGTTTTAGCCGGGGAATGATCCCAAGTCGGCACGATCACGCGAAGTTTGTGCTCAAGCTAGACGTTCGCCGCGGAACCTGGCCGACCGAGGTCGAGATGCCCAACGCCAAGCTCTGGCGTCCCCACGAATAATCCGCCCGTTAGCTTTTTGCCAGCGCCGCCTGGTATTAGGCAGCGACTCGGTGAGCTTGGTCGAGTAACTCGTCGACCGCTTCGAGCAACAGTTCTTGCGAGGTCTGCGACGAGCGGCACAAGGCCTCGACGCGACCAGCGTACAGGCAGAGGTCGCCAAAACCATAGCTGCCTGCTGAACTCTTTAATTGGTGGGCCGCTCGGCAGAGCGACTCTCGATCGTTGGCCGAGACGAGCTGCTCGATTACCGACAACCGAAGTGGTAATTCGCTGACAAACAAGTCGACGAGTTTGCCGAGCTCTGAACGCCGTAGTGTAGCTGGTACCGACTGTGGAGACATTGCAAGAATCCTCCTCGCTTGCATCAACGCTTAAGGGTTTAAGGGTGGTGCAGCAGGGGCACAGCAAGCGAGTCTGTGTGTGTGTGTTGATTGCCCCCGCGACTTCGATCCGTCTCGCCAGAGAGTAGATCATTCGTGCGAGCCAGGGAAGTTCAATCAAGTCTTAGAATTTCCCTGCCTTTGAGTTAACTATGTGGTACCTAGATCCAAAGGTCGGGATTTTGATCGCCCTAGCGATGAAGTCATTGAGGTCAACGATCCGGTTGCAATGGTTGTGACGGGGAACAGGCCTCGGACCTGTAGTGCTTCTAATGCTTGCTACGCGAACAGATGGTCGGGGAGTCTTTTGTGCTCGACACTGGCCATGCTGTCGGCAGGTGCTTCAGTTCACCGGTCGTCGCCAATCGTTACAACCCGACCACGGCAGCTGCATAACCTGCAGGGTTGTTACAGCCGGCGAGCCAGAGCGGGCAAAATGAGAAAACTATGACGCTTGCCCAAACGTGGCAGGTAAGGTTGTCGATAACGCTGGTGGACTGAGTGGTATCGTGCCACGTCAGGCCGAGAGTTACGACGACCCAGGTCGGCACCATCAGCAATGCGGTGCGTCCAATTCGTCGCTCGTGCCATGACGATAGCAACTGCCACCAGTTTCGTAATTGAAGAGTGTTTCCCTCTCCCCCTGTATGTTTTGAGGAGCGTTACAAATGAAGAGTCGTGCCGTTTTGGCGTCGCTGTTTCTAGGCGCCGCCCTCGTGCTCTCCAGCGCCCAAAACGCCGACGCCTGCTTTGGGCTGTTCGGTGGCTGTTGTGGCGGCTGCGAGCCGAGCTGTTGTGTTGAACCTACTTGTGGTTGTGAGCCTAGCTGCTGTGCAGTTGAGCCCACTTGTGGTTGCGAAATGGATTGCTGCGATCCCTGCTGTGCACCCCGTTGCGGTCTGCTCAGCAAGCTGAAGGGTATGTTCCACCGTAATCGTTGCTGCGAACCGGTATGCTGCGAGCCCACTTGCTGCGCTTCTGAGCCCACTTGCTGTGCTCCAGAGCCAAGCTGCTGTGCCGCTGAGCCTACCTGCTGCGCACCGGAGCCCACCTGCTGCGATCCATGTGCTCCTCGCTGCCGCATCCTCGGCAAGCTTAAGGGTCTCTTGCACCGTCACAGCTGCTGTGACTGCTGCGAGCCGACCTGCGGTTGCGAACCCAGCTGTGGCGTTGCCCCCAGCTGCGGCTGCAACTAAGTGAAGCAAAACCAGCTAACTGTAAGTTGCTAGCTGGCAAAGAGAATAAAAAAACCACCGTCGGCCCATACCAAGGTCCGGCGGTGGTTTTTTGTTTTAGTAGCGGTTTGCGACGAAAGGCTTAGGTTTCGTCGGTGGTCGCTTCTTCTTTGGCTTTCTCTTCTTGGTACCGCTGGAGGGTGCTCTCCATGATCCGCTTCAGCTGAGCCGAATTGGCTTGGCCAGCACTGCCAGCGGCCTCGACGGCCTTCTCTTGGAACTCGATGGCCTTGTCCCAGTCGCCTTGAGCGGCATGCATCGTGGCCAGCAGATTGCTCAGGGCCAACGCGTCTTGACCAGCTTCCAGGCGATCGGCCAGCAAACCAGTGAGCGTGGTGAACAGTTCGGCATCGATGTCCTTATTGCGGGCGATGCTCGAAGCCATGATGCCCAGGTCGCGGGTTTCCATGTCGGCACCCTTATCCTTCAGCATGGCAACCACTTCCGCAGGGGCATTGGTGCACTTCGAGATCATTTCGATGCGGCTGAGCATTTCGATCTGACCAGGTACCGATTCAGCGGCTCCCGGAGGAAGATCCATGCCTTTGAGTTCGGCCAGCAACTCATCGAACTTAGCGTAGTCACCAGTTTGAGCGGCTTGCGAAGCAGCTTGAGTGATCGCTTCGATCTTCTCGCCGGCTGCTTGTTCTGCTTCACGATCCCATTGATCGGTGACAACCAGTTCCAGAGTCTTGTCCATGGCCATGGGGTGACCAAACCATTCGATGTGGCCATCTTTACCAACGATGAACGCACAAGGAATACCGCGTTGACCGGCAGCCAGGAAGTAGTCTTTCTTCACCGAGCTATCGGGGTCAGTCGTCAGGCAGTAAGCACTGGTCAGCTCACCATAGGTTTGCACCTGAGCTTCGGGTTCGGCCGAGCGAACTTCGCGTTCCAGGAAGGTGGTAACCGTGTCGAGTGGTTCGTCGCTGACGCTGATGATGGTCACGCCTTTGTCGGCGTACTTCTCTTGAGTCTCCACCAAGTGAGGCATGCTAGCAACGCAAGGACCGCACCAAGTGGCCCAGAACTCAACAATGTAAACATTGCCAGGTTCAAATTCGTTGATCGGTTCGAACTTGCCATTGCCGGTGCTAATCCAATGCTCGATATCAATCGGAGGAGCTACCGAGCCAACGGTCATCTTTTCAGGTTCTTGAGTGGTTTCTTCGGCGGCTTCTTGACCGAAGGCGGCGGATTGCATCAGGGCAACCGCAACGAGCAGCGTTAGGAAGGTGGGTGTACGCATAGCGTAAGTGTTCCGTAGAGGGGGAAAGGGGGGAGGGAATACTGAAAAATCTTGAGGTGAATCTTAACATTGGTACTTAGCAAAGGTCAAACTTCTCCGAGGAAAGAAATCTTGCGGCGGTATGGTGCTTCACAAAGTCGATAAGGACGTTCTGGCGGGCAGGTGGTGGTCGGCGACCGCGGCAATCTGCAACCGGACAAAGTGCCAGTCCATAAATGGCTCATGGTGGCTCTAACCCCTTTGTTTCCAAGTGTTTGCGCCCCGATTCGCCTTGAGGAGATGCCTGCCAGCGATTAGATTGGTTTTTAACTACTCAGCTACCGGAGGTGCCCGACTGGCACGTGATTGCATGGCAGAAACACAGCAGAACTCGCAGCAGAATGACGCCAGTACTTTTACCCTGCGTTCGGTGGTCACTGGGCCGATCCGCGAAATGAGCCTGCTGCGGCAATCGCTGCTTTTTGCTGAATTGTCCTACATTTCGTACATGCCTCGGGGCGAAGCCGGCGTGTTTGCCAACGAGATGGGGCTGGACGATGTGCGGTACTACGACCGCGACGGGGCCCAGGCCTACGTTTTTGGAAATCAACACGATGCGGTGGTGGTTTGCCGCGGCACCGAGCCCAATGAGTGGAACGATATTCAAGCCGACCTCGATGCGATAGCCGCCGTGGCCGAGACCGTAGGGCACGTCCATCGGGGATTCAAACGCGAGGTCGACGACCTTTGGCCCCGTCTGGAACAGGCCTTGTTGAGTAATGAGCGACCCTTGTGGTTTGCCGGACATTCGCTCGGCGGAGCCATGGCAGCCATCTGCGCGGGGCGGTGCAAGCTATCGCACATTCCTTCGAATCCCGAAGGGCTGTTCACGTATGGCTCGCCGCGAGTAGGGGATCGCCGGTACGTGAACTACGTTCGGATGAATTACTACCGCTGGGTTAATAACAACGACATTGTGCCCCGGGTGCCGCCGCGTTGGATGGGGTATCGCCATGCGGGGCAAGAAATGTACCTCGACAGCGTCGGGCGGATCCGCAATCTGCAGGGGTGGTGGCGATTCCGCGACCGGGTGCGAGGTTTTGTAAAAGGCCTCACGCGGCTGCGAATCGATCATTTCTCCGACCATAACCTAGTGGGCTACATCGAAGGCATTTGGCGCGGCATCGAGCAGGAAGAGCCGGTTAGCGATCGCGAGAACTTGGCTGAGATGAAGCAGCAGCGACGCCGCAGTTCGGTTCCCCATCCTCACTTCGTCGATCACAAGCAGGCCAAGGACCGCGTGGTCGAAGCCCCGAAACAGCGATAGTCGACCGTTAGCCGCGAACTGCGAGCAGGTGACCAAGGGCCTGCTACACTCGCATGGCGCGATCGCTTATCTTAAAGTTTTATTACTTATCTCCCCTCGCTGGTTGCCATGTCTGCTTCAGCCGTTAACTACACTCGCGTTGCCCGCTTGCGAACAGCGGACGATTTTACCGCCCATCTGAAGTCTCTCGGTATCGAGATGCCGTTTGAAGCCGAGTTGGAGTCGGGCGACACGTCGCCGATGGCCCAGCCGTACGAGCTGGGGGGGCGGAAAATTGGTAATCGCTACTGCATCCTTCCGATGGAAGGATGGGATGGCGAAGTCAACGGAATGCCAACCGAACTCACTCGTCGTCGGTGGGGCAACTTTGGTTTGAGCGGAGCCAAGCTCATCTGGGGCGGCGAAGCGGTGGCCGTTACACACGCTGGCCGGGCGAACCCCAACCAGGTGTGGCTCAACGACGAGACCGCCGAAGCCATCCACGGACTGCGAACTTTTCTGGTCGAGCAACACGAAGAGCATTGCGGCTCGGCCGACGACCTGCTGGTAGGACTACAGCTCACCCACTCCGGGCGTTTCGCCCGCCCGAACGATAAGCGTAAGCTCGAGCCGATGGTGCTCTATCGCCATCCGGTGCTCGACGAGAAGTTTGGCGTCGCCGACTCGCTGCATGTGATGACCGACGAAGAGATCGAAACGCTTATCGAGCAATTCGTGCAAGCCGGTATTGCCGCAGCCGACATGGGATTCCACTTTGTCGACCTCAAGCACTGCCACGGGTACCTGGGGCACGAGTTCCTCAGCGCATTCGACCGTCCCGGCCCGTTCGGTGGTAGCTTAGAGAATCGCACTCGATTCCTCCGCGAAATCGTGGCTCGGCTGCGTCAGGCTCGTCCCGAACTGCTGATCGGGGTGCGACTGAGCGCGACGGATTGGCCACCCTTCAAGCCGGGCGAAGATGGTCGTGGGGTTCCGATGCTCGAGGCCAACGGCAAATACGCCCACGCCTTCGGCGGCGATGGCACCGGGCTCGATGTCGATTTGACGGAACCGATTGCCTTCCTGAAGTTGCTGGAAGAGCTCGACATTCCGCTGGTCTGCATCTCGGTCGGCAGCCCTTATTACAATCCCCACTACCAGCGGCCGGCGATCTTTCCCCCGTCCGATGGATACTCCCCCCCGGAAGATCCACTGGTCGGGGTTGCGCGTCAAATTGCCATTACCGCAAAGCTCAAGCAAGCTTGCCCCAACCTGGCCGTGGTGGGATCGGCTTACACCTACCTGCAGCAGTGGTTGCCCAACGTCGCTCAGGCAGTGGTCCGCCAAGGCCAGGCCGACTTCGTCGGCTTGGGGCGTATGGTGCTGTCGTATCCCGAAATGCCTGCCGACGTGCTTGCTGGCCGACCGTTGGCCAACAAAAAAATCTGCCGCACGTTCAGCGACTGCACCACCGCCCCTCGCAACGGACTGGTAAGCGGCTGCTATCCGCTCGATCCCTACTACAAGAACATGCCGCAGCATTCTCAGTTGGTAGAGATCAAGAACGAGATGAAGAAGTCGTAGAGCGGCGAGTTGCTTATAACTCGACCACCCCAAAGCGGAAGGCGAGTCGCACCAGGTCGACCGACTTCCGCACGTTCAGCTTCTTCATCAGGTTGCTCTTGTGGCTATCGATCGTGCTCTCGGCCAGACCGAGTGTCGATGCGACTTCGGCTACCGACTGCCCAACTGCAATCAATCGCCAGACCTGACGCTCGCGACGCGTTAGCTTGGGAGGAATCGTCACCTGACTGTCGCTATTCGAATCGACGCGCCAGGTGCGACCGTCGGTTAGCACACTGAGCAGTTCGCTCGTTTGATTCACGATCGGCAAATGCGCAAGCGAAGCGGGCAGCATCGACTCTTCGCTCGGCCCAGCAATCAAGACCACCTGAATCTGATGTTTGGCGATTTGCTTGGCAAACAGCTCCATGTCGAGCGAGAATAGGCAGTTCGCGTCCAATACCAGGAACTCGACGCTGCAGGCAACCATCTTCGACACAAGCTGTTCCGGCGATCGGAGTTGGCTGACCACTTGGGCGTGGGCTACCAGTTCCACCAAGCAGCCGTACGCGTCTAAATCTATCGCATGGGGCATGCACAGCCCCACTCTTAACTTCCTGTCTGTCATATGAACGCGATTCGTTGGTTCGAGGCCAGCGGGGGCATTCAGTCTTAATACGGCAGGCATATCAGTTCCACCAAACGTGGTGGCCCCCTTGTTGTGAAGTATGTAGGAAAAGTAAGTAATCTTCTAGGTGTTACGCCTTAGTGGGCAAGCGATCAGGTTGCACACGAAGATCCTTACAAATTCTCGGCAAGCGATCAAACTAGCGTGTTTGACCCAAGCAATTCGTGGGTCCCAGCTTGTAATTGGAAAGAACCCGTAGTTTTTCAGTAGTTAAAACCCAGCTCCGGGCAAGATGGTGCAACTCGGGAGTGACAGACTGTTGTCACTGTAAGTTCACTCCAATATCTCGAAATCAGACGCTGGGCTCTTCTTTGTCATCTCCTCCAGGCTTGTTAACATGCCAGAAGAGGGGTTGCTCCCCAGTCGGAATGGCCCCTTCCCATTTCTCTACATGGATGGGATCGTAAATCGGTGGTTCTCCTATTCCCGAACTGTGGATTACCTCATGAAATTGCAATCGGCCGACGAATTAACCCTCAAAAAGTGCCTACCCTGCGAAGGTGGCGTCGATCCCTGTACCCTAGGGGAAGCGGAAGCCCAGCTCGGGGAGCTCTCCGGCTGGTACCTGACGCACGATGGCCAGCGAATCCGCAAAGATTGGTGCGTGAAGAGCTTCATGGCCGGCATGCAGTTTTTTAACCGCTGTGCTGAACTCGCGGAGGAGGATGGGCATCACCCCGACCTGCACCTCGAGGGCTATCGCAACCTGTCGGTGGAATTGTGGACCCACGCTATCGGGGGGCTTTCGGAAAACGACTTCATTCTGGCCGCCAAGATCGACCAGATTCCTATTAAACTAGATAAGTGATCAACATGACTGCAATCAACGAACCGTTTAAGGCCATTATGGTCGAACGTGTGAACGACGACGTAACCCAACAAATTAAAACGCTCACGCTCGACGACTTGCCCACTGGGGAAGTGGTGATTGAGGTGCAGTACTCGTCGATGAACTACAAAGACGCCTTGGCCTATAACGGGCATCCCGGCGTCGCCCGTACGCTGCCGCACGTGCCTGGCATCGATTGCGCCGGCAAAGTGGTTGAGTCGAGCGACGATCGCTACGCAGTCGGCGATATTGTTCTAGTCACCGGCTACAGCCTGGGAGCCGAGGCCTGGGGCGGCTGGTCGCAGTTGGTGCGGGTACCAGCTGATTGGGTCGTGCCGATGCCCGAGTCGCTCGATCCCCGTCGGGCCATGGCCATCGGAACCGCGGGGTTCACCGCCGCGCAGTCGGTCGCTCAAATCGTATATCGCGACATCACGCCCGACGACGGCCCGGTGGTCGTAACCGGTGCAACTGGTGGGGTTGGCATCTGGAGCGTTGCGATTCTGGCCAAACTCGGTTACCAGGTAACCGCAGTTACGGGAAAGTCGGAGCAAGCAGCGCTGCTCAAAGAACTCGGTGCTGCCGAGATCGTTGGCCGGGACGCGGTGAACGATACGAGCGATCGCCCGCTGCT